>CAVWLY010000020.1:0-318097 GCA_963755865.1 uncultured Acidobacteriaceae bacterium
AAATAACGGCCTCATGTGAACAACATGGGGCCGTTTCCTTTTGCGCACACGGTACTACTCATACCGCAACGCCTCAACTGGATCGAGCTTTGATGCGCGCAACGCAGGAACCATGCCGCTCATCACCCCAACAATCAGCAGCACAATCGCCGAACCCAGCACCGCCATTGCTGAAACGCGCAAGTGAATGTCGCCCTTGCCCGAGGTGTCTTCGAATAGCGGCCCCAGCATGGGCAACGTCGGAAGCACAGCTGAAAGAACGTATGACAGCGCAATACCAATCACGCCGCCCAGCAGCATCAGCAGCATGGTTTCGGCGAGAAATTGGAAACGGATGTGCCACTTGCGAGCGCCTAACGCGCGCCGCAAGCCGATCTCGCGGATGCGCTCATCCACCGATACCAGCATGATGTTCATCACCCCGACCCCGCCGATACCCAATGTCAGCGCCCCGATAAACATCAGCAGGACCTGCAGGCCGATGGTGAGCCCGTCGATGATGGGGCGAAACTCCTCACGCCCAAACATCTGAATGGCCTTGTCATCGGTCGTGGAAAACCCCTGACGCTCGGCTATGGCCGCCAGCACTTGGGCCTTGGCCGCCTTTTCGAACTGCGGTGCCACCGGCGTGAAAACCATCACCTGCGCATAACGCGTATCCCACAGATCGCCGGCTGCGGAAAACGGAATAAACACCGACCGGTCGTCACTGGTGAAATAGTTGGACAGCTGCAGCTTGCGGTCCATCACGCCGACTACGGTGAAGCGTACGCCGGCTACCTCGACCGTCTCTCCGATGGCGTTGCGGCCGCTGAAAAGCTGGTCCTTCACACGATAGCCGAGGAATATTACGCGGCGGCGCTCGACTTCGTCGCTGGAAGTCAGCCAGCGCCCTTCGATCGGGTTCTCGTTGCGCATCTCGCCATACTCGGGGCACACGCCGCGGGTAGCAGTATTGACCAGGCGATCGCCAAAGGCGATGGGCAGCCACTTCACCGTCTCCAGGCAGGCGTGCTTCACCATGGTGGCTTCACTGCGAACCGCTTCCAGGTCCGCCAGCTCGAACTTGACCTTCTTCCCGGCTCGCTGACCACCAGGCTGTTCACTGGTTTGTGCAGGCCATGCAATAACGGTGCTCTTGCCGAACGCATTGAATGCATTTACCAAAACCGTCCGAAAGCCGCTGCCATAGGCAATGAGCAGTGTGACCGCAACAATACCCCACACAATGCCGAGCATGGTGAGCAGACTGCGGGTGCGGCTGCGCGCCAGCGCTGTCCAGGATTCCCGCAGGATTTCCCTCATCATGCTGAGCATCAGCCACCCGCCTCGTAACGCAAAGCCTCGATGGGATCGATGGAGGCCGCCTGCCGCGCCGGGTACATTGCGGCCAGAATTGCGATCAACCCCAGCAGCCCTACCGACAGCAGTCCCGACTGCCACGTCGGAAGCAGGCCGGCGAAAAACTCTGGCATGGGCAGAAGGTTAAACAAGGCACAAAATCCGAAGGAAATTCCGATGCCGAGACCTCCGCTTACGAAAACCACAATGAGTGTCTCGACAAAGAACTGCATCATGATGTTGTGCGACTGCGCGCCAACAGCTTTACGTACTCCGATCTCTCGTGTGCGCTCACGCACCGCAACCAGCATCACGTTCATCACGCCGAGTCCGCCCAAAAACAGCGTGGTAAGCCCCACTGCCCCTAAGAAATACTTCATGCCGTCGGTCATGGTCTTGAACGCCTGCGCCTCTTCGATGGTGTCCCACACGTTGGCGGCTTCCTTGTCGCGGGGATCGAAGCCATAAATTCGGCCGAGCGAACCCAGCACCTCGCCCTTGCATGCTTCGTGCTGGGCGACTGACTCGGGCGTAACCAGCAGACGATCGAGGCCGTGAGGTTTTGCCGGAGGCTTGTTGGGAAAGTCATTGTGCATGGCGGGGTAGGGAATGAAAATCTTATTCACATCGAAGCCGTCATAGCTGCTGTCCTGGTCCTTAGCTTTCATCACGCCGATGACTTTGTAGGGAATGTCGTCCAGGTAAATCGTTTCACCGATGGCGTTTCGCCCGGCGAACAGTTGCTTCTTGACCTCGGTGCCGAGAAACGCGACCCGCCGTTCCGCCGCGACGTCATTCCAGTCGTAGAAACGGCCCTCTCCGACGGTCACGCTGCGAATCTCGGCGAATGCCGGATAGGAGCCTGTGACCTCTTGAGCGCTGGCGTTGAAATTACTGTGGATGCGCACATCGCCCTGGCCGACTTCCGGCAAAATCCATTGGCAGTCGGGGCTGTCTTCGATCAGCGCATTGACGTCGGTATCTTCGAACTCGATACGCCGCCCGGCCCGAGTACCACCGGCTTGCATGCTGGTGCGTCCCGCAAAGATGATCATCAGATCGCGGCCGAAATTCTGCGAAACTTTGGCCTGGCCAACGCGCAAGCCTTCGCCAGCGGCAACCATCAGCACGATGGAAATCACGCCCCAGGCAATACCGAACATGGTCAGAGCGGTGCGCAGTTTGTGTGCCCAGAGCGTTTGGAATACATCGCGGATGAGGTCACGGAGAACCATGAGAAGCTAATCGCGCAACTAGCACGCGGGTGCGCTACCTGGTTATACGCAGGGAGGGCGGACGTGGTTCAGGCAAAGAGGGTTGAAACTGCTATAACGTGCCGTCGGTTTTAAACTCGCCTTCGCAGGGCCTTCAGGGCTGGACTTTGACAACACCACCAGCGCTGGGAGCGTTTCATGCGCCGATTCTTTCCGCCCAGCATCCTTCCCACGTTTACAATCTCCTCGCCATGACAAAGCGCAGCGGTACATTACGGACGGTATTCCACACCTTAGTTTCAAAGCCAATTTCCTATGGCTTCTTTTTTGTGACCTACCTGCTCGTGGCGCTCGCTTCCCTTCCCGCGCCGGCGCAGGATTCGCATCCTCAGAGCGAGCCGCCGGCCACTCCGGGACTCTACAATCCTGTCGCCGATCCGAAGGCAATCGTCACTGCTGGCAATGCCCGTTTCACGGTGCTGACACCTCAACTGATCCGAATGGAATGGGCAGCAGATGGCAAGTTCGAAGATCATGCCTCGTTAGTTTTCCTGAACCGCAGTCTCCCAGTACCAAAGTTCGGCGCGAACAGAGACAACCTTGGAGTGGTAGACATTAAAACCGAAGAATTGGATTTGAACTACACCGGTCACGGTAAATTCACCGCTGAAAATCTCACAATCACGTTCACCCTGAATGGCAAGAAAGTCACGTGGCATCCGGGAACCCCCGACACCGGCAACCTGATGGGCACCACTCGCACGCTGGATGGAGCCCTCGGCGCCAAGACCAAAGAGCCCATCGGCCCGGGCCTGATTTCGCGCGATGGTTGGACGCTGGTGGACGATTCCACGCGACCGCTGTTCGATTCCGACGACTTCAGCTTCGTCAACGGCGAGAACAGTCCATGGCCCTGGGTCATGGAACGGCCCGTCGGCGATCGTCAGGATTGGTACTTCTTCGGTTATGGTCACGATTACAAGCAGGCGCTCGGCGATTTCATTCTCGTTGCAGGGCGTATTCCGCTGCCGCCGCGCTTTGCCTTTGGCGCGTGGTGGTCGCGCTATTGGGCCTACTCGGATCAAGAGCTCGACGATCTGGTCCGCGGCTTTCGCCAGAACGATGTGCCCCTCGATGTTTTCGTCATCGACATGGACTGGCATCTGACATTCGGTCCGAGCGGCGCCGGCAAGCATCCTCTCGATCAGTCCGGCCACACCATGGGTTGGAGTGGATACAGTTGGAACAAGTTGCTCTTTCCCGATCCTGAGCAGTTCTTGGCACACCTTCATGAAGAAGGCCTGAAGGTCACGCTCAACATGCACCCCGCGTCGGGCGTGCAACCGTGGGAAGACGCCTATCCCGAGATGGCGCGTGCCATGGGCATTGATCCTGCGACCAAAAAGTATGTGCCCTTTGACATCACCAATAAGAAATTTGCCACCAACTATCTCGACCTGCTGCACCATCCGCTGGAAAAAGAGGGCATTGATTTCTGGTGGCTCGACTGGCAACAGGAGGCGAATACGAAAACGCCAGGCATTAACCCGACATGGTGGCTCAACTATGTTCACTTCTCCGATCAGGCCCGCGAGGGTAAGCGGCCGCTACTCTTCCATCGTTGGGGCGGGTTGGGTAATCATCGGTACCAGATCGGTTTTTCGGGCGACACCATTTCGGTGTGGGAGTCGCTGGCGTTTCAGCCCTGGTTCACTGCGACGGCAGCCAATGTTGGTTATGCGTACTGGAGCCACGATATCGGAGGACACATGCCCGGCGTGGTGGAGCCCGAGTTGTACACGCGCTGGCTGCAGTTCGGCGCTTTCAGTCCTATCCTGCGGACTCATACCACCAAGAACCCTGACGCGGAGCGTCGCATCTGGGCTTATCCCGAACCCTATTCCGATATCATGCGCGACATCTATCACCTGCGCTACGCACTGCTGCCGTATATCTACACCGAGGCTCGCCGCACCTACGACACTGGTGTCGCCTTCCTGCATCCGCTCTACTATGACTGGCCGGAGGCCAACGAGGCTTGCACCAACAAGAACGAATACGTCTTCGGCAAGGACATGATCGTCAGCCCCATCGTCGCGCCGGGAGATAAAATCACTGGCCTCGCCAATGAGTCATTGTGGTTGCCGCCGGGCGATTGGATCGAATGGCAGACCGGTACGCATTTCCACGGTCCCATGACGGTCCAGCGGAATTTTTCCATCTCCCAGATTCCGGTTTACGTGCACGCCGGCGCAATCGTGCCGGAAGCTCCTCCCATGCAATATTCAAGCCAGAGGCCTCTCGATCCGCTCATCGTTAACGTCTTTCCGCTCGCCGACGGGCAGAGCTCTACCTACACCCTCTACGAAGACGCTGGAGACTCGCGCGCATACCAGCACAATGCGGATGCGCGAACCGAGATCCGCGCGGAAGAGAAAGGAAATGTGTTGACGGTGGAAATTGCGGCGGCGAAAGGCAGCTACCAAGGCATGCCAACTACGCGAGGCTATGAGATCCGTCTGCCCGGAGATTGGCCACCCGCATTGGTCACGGTAAACGAGCGCACAGTGAATCAAACCGCTAAGACAAAGTGCAATTGGGTGGCGCTTTGAAGGCAACACGCTGACCACTGTGATCGACCTACCCACTATGCCGGTTGATCAGCCCATCATGGTTTGCGTTGCGCGCTCTGCCGCATTGTTTTCTCGTCGCTCGGAACTCGACGGATTCTCCGGAGCCATGACCCGACTGCGCGAGGCCTATGACGCGTTCAACCAGACGTGGCCCATCGCATGGTCTCCCGACGAACTCATCGATGCGATGCAAACGGGCGATCGGCTCAGCTACTTTCCGCAACACGCGGAAGAACTACTTACGCACTATCGCGAGATCCTGCCTAAAGCAATCGCAAAAGTGACGGAGATTGAGAAGCCCCCAAGCCAGGCCGACGTGGAGGAATTAGCCAAGAGATTCAAGGTCGATCCAAAATCAGCTTTGGTGAACAAAAAGCTCGCCGACTTCAAGGATCACGTGGCCCGGGCCGAAGCGGCGCTGGGCGACGTGCCGAAGTGAGATACAATGTATCTCAAGGATTTTGTTAGTATGGCGACGACAATGGTCCACATCCGAGTGGATGAAAAAGTAAAAAAGAAAGCCGCGAAAACACTGGCAGCCATGGGAATGTCTGTCTCCGACGCGGTACGCATCCTGTTGGTTCGGGTGGCCGCGGAAAGTGCCTTGCCGTTTGATGTCAAGGTGCCCAACCCGACTACCGTGAAGGCGCTGCGGGACGCTAATCGGCACAAGGGAAAGCGGTACGACTCTGCCGACGCTCTGTTCAAAGACCTGGACCTTTGAGATTTGCGAAACCTGATTAGTGCGACGCAGTTTCGCCGGGATGCGAAGCTCGCCGAAAGACGCGGCAAAGACATGGCAAAGCTGCGCGAGTTAATCGTGCTTCTGGCTGTGGGTACTCCACTACCCGCACGCTATAAAGACCACTCGCTCGGCGGAGAGTGGCGACATTTTCGAGACTGCCACATTGAACCCGATTGGCTACTGATCTACAAGATTGACGGCGACGATCTGTACCTCGTTCGAACCGGAACTCATTCTGATCTGTTCTAGACCGCGCATGCGGTCTCCCCTTTCTTGATATCCGGCACGGAATCCCCGATTTTGCCATCCTGTCTTCAAGGCACAACTCGCCACAATGCTACGATAGTGGTTTATGTCTGCTCCCGAATCCCTGTTCGTACGCGCCTGTAGACGGCTTCCAGTTGAAATCACTCCGGTGTGGTTCATGCGCCAGGCTGGCCGTTACATGCAGGAATACCGCGACATCCGCAAGCACCATTCGCTGGTCGAAATCTGCAAAAAGCCGGAACTCGCCGCCGAAGTCACCATCACCGCCGCCGAGTACCTCAAGGTTGACGCCGCCATTATCTTTGCGGACCTGCTTCTGCCTCTCGAGGTGATGGGCTTGCCGTTCCATTTCTCCGCGGGAGAAGGCCCGGTGATCGAGAAGCCACTCCGCACCGCGGAGGACGTAAAACTTCTGCGGACTGATCGCGCCGCCGAACTGGGGTACGTCGCCGACGCGGTTGCGCTGGTGGTCAAGCATTTCGGCGACAAGCTGCCGGTTATTGGTTTCTGCGGCGCGCCGTTTACTCTCGCCAGCTACATGGTGGAGGGCGGCGGCTCGCGCCATTATCTGGAAGTGAAGAAGCTGATGTACAACTCGCCCGAGGTTTGGGACGAACTTGTGACCAAGCTGACCGATGTCCTGGTAGAGTACGCCACGGCGCAAGTGCGCGCTGGCGCCGACGTGTTGCAGATCTTTGACAGTTGGGTCGGCTGCCTGAGCGTGGAGGACTACCGCCGCTATGCGATGCAGCCGACCACACAGCTCATCAGGCGCTTACAGCAGGAAACTCACGTGCCCATCATCTACTTTGGCACAGACAGTGCCACCCTGTTGCCCTCCATGGCGGAAACAGGCGCAGAGGTCATCGGCTTGGATTGGCGAATTCCTCTCGACGAAGGCTGGAGCACCGTAGGACATACCCGCGCCGTGCAGGGCAACCTTGATCCCGTGCTACTGTTTGCGTCATGGTCGGAGCTGAAGCAGCGGGCCGAGCACATTCTTCGCCTAGCCGACGGACGGCCGGGGCACATCTTCAACCTTGGGCATGGCATTTTGCCGCACACGCCAGTCTCGAACGTTAAGGACCTGGCTCAATTTGTGCACGAGTTCAGCTTGACTGCGGCCAGTCCGGCGAGGTCCGAATGAGCCAGCAGGCAGTGCTGCTCATCGCTCACGGCAGTCCGGAGAGGGTAGAAGACATTCCCGAGTTCCTGCAGAATATCTCGCGCGGGCGCCCGATGCCTGAGGCGGTGGTGCGCGAGGTACAACATCGTTATTCGTTGATCGGCAGCTCGCCCCTGACCAAAATCACCCGCCGACAGGCCGATGGCGTGTCACGCGACCTGGGGCTGCCGGTGTATGTCGGTATGCGCAACTGGCATCCGTTTATCGCCGACACGTTACAGCAGATGGCCGCCGATGGCGTTACCAGCGTGGTCGCTATTTGCCTCGCTCCCCACAATTCACGCACCAGCGTCGGGCTCTATAAAGCAGTGCTGTTCGGGCACGATCCCAAGTTCGCCATCGGTTTTGTCGAGGAGTGGCACGATAGTCCGTTACTGATTGCTGCCTTTTCCGAGAAGCTGCGCGCCGGTTGGACAAAAGCTTGCGCCGAGCATGGAACGATGTTGCCGGTATTGTTCACGGCGCATAGTGTTCCGCAGCGCACTGTCACCGAGGGGGACCCCTACGAGACCCAAGCTCGCGAAACCGCCGCGCTGGTCGCGGCGCGAGTCCCTCAGATAGGCGCGTGGCACTTCGCTTTCCAGAGCCAAGGAATGTCGGGTGGCGAATGGCTGGGTCCCACAGTGGAGGACACTATAGCGAATCTGCAGCAGTCTGGCCAGACCGGTGTTTTCGTGCAGCCCATCGGCTTTGTCTGCGATCATGTGGAGATCCTGTTCGACATTGATATCCTATTCCGGCAGTTCGCCGCCGAGCGTGGCATGCAGCTTTACCGTGCCGAATCGTTGAACGATTCGCCGCTGTTCGTGCGTGCGGTCGCCGATCTCGCGCGGAGCCGGCTCGGCGTCGCCGCTACCGCTGATTCGCTGAAGAAAACCTTATGAAGCGTATTGCCATTATCGGCGGAGGCATTTCCGGGCTGAGTGCCGCCTTCTATCTGCAGAAGGCGCGCGCTGCCGGAGCTGACTTGGAATACGTTCTCTTCGAAAGCGGCCAACGGCTCGGCGGCTCGATGTATTCCGACCGGGTGGAAGGCTGTCTGGTGGAAGCCGGTCCCGACTCTTTCCTCACCGAGAAACCTTGGGCGCTTTCGCTGTGCAAGGAACTTGGCATCGCCGATCAGCTGATCGGTTCCAATGACGCACAGCGTAAGACTTACATCGTGGTCAACGGCCGCCTGGTGGTTATGCCCGACGGGCTGATGTTCATGGTTCCTACCCAACTGGTTCCTACCGCGCTCTCGCCGCTGTTCTCCTGGAGCACCAAGCTCCGCATGGCGCGCGAGCTTTTGCATCCGCCGCGACCGATGCAGACGGACGAAACTGTGGCGCAACTCGTCGAGCGTCACTTCGGCGCCGAGGTGGTGGATCGCCTCGCCGATCCGCTGCTGTCGGGCGTCTATGGCGGAGACGCAGGGAAGCTGAGCGCCCGCGCCGTGTTGCCGCGGTTTGTCGAGATGGAAGAAAAGTACGGTAGCCTCAGCCGGGCCATGTTGGCGGCGCACAAGAAGATGATGGCCACGCGCAAAGAGCCGCCGCGTCCGTTATTTACGTCGTTGCAAGACGGTATGCAACAGATGGTTGATACCGTCGCGGCTCGCTTGGACCCCGAAGCCACCCGCTTGCGCACGCATATTCTCCGCGTTTATCCCGAGGATTCCGGGTGGCGCGTGTCGATTGAGATGAATGGCGAGGAACGCTTCGATGCCGTCTTGTTAGCAACTCCTGCCAATATTGCGGGAACTTTGCTGGACGGCGTGGATCGCGACCTCGCACGAAATCTTCTCGACATCACCTATAGCTCATCCGTCACCGTCACCCTGGGCTACTACATGGATCAACTGAAAGTTCTTCCGTCAGGATTCGGTTTTTTGGTGCCGCGCAGCGAGGGCACGCGCATGCTGGCTTGCACCTTCGTCCATAACAAGTTTCCGCATCGCGCACCTGAAGGTAAAGGCATCCTGCGTTGCTTTCTGGGAGGCGCGCGCGATGAAGCCGTACTCGCTCTTACCGATGACGAAATCCTGGAGACCGTCCACTGCGAACTCAAAGACATTTTGAAGCTGGATGCACGCCCGATCTTCGCGCGCGTGTACCGATGGCGCGGAGCCATGGCGCAGTACGAGCCGGGACACATCGCGCGCGTGGAGAGCATTGAGAAGCGGGTAGCGGAAATTCCAGGGCTGGCTCTCGCTGGCAACGCCTACCACGGGATCGGAGTTCCTGATTGCATTCGCTCCGGAATGGAAGCGGCGAATTCTTTAGCGCAGGTTCCTGTCGAGTCGCTGTCGCCGCAATCGCGATAGTTGCAGCATTCCCTCATCCGAACTCTCGAGCGCAAGTCACCTGCTCCTCTGGCCGTCGTCACTCACAAACCACAATTGCAAAGCCTATGATGAAGACAGTCACCTGCCTCGACTGACCGGTTACGGAGGTGACGCAATGACGGTTATCCTAATAACCATTTACTGCCTTCTGGTTGCGATATTGCTCTTCGGTGTAACTTTCCATCACGAATGGCTCAACGAAAAGCTCAGGAAGAAGAAAGGCTGACAAAGGGAGAAGCCAGCTTCGAGTAGGTTCAACATGACTCTGGGTTAGGATGTTCATGGGACAGCCGCTTGACTGAAGCGTGTCTCGCGAACATCGGGAAAGGACCCTGCATGGCAGATGTGCGTCGAGGACTGATTATTGTGAACACCGGCCCCGGTAAGGGCAAGACGACGGCGGCCATGGGCACGGCTTTGCGCGCGGTCGGCAATGGCATGCGTGTGCTCATGCTGCAATTTCTCAAAGGCTCATGGCACTATGGCGAACTCGACGCCGTGAAGGCCTTCGGCGACAACTTCATCATGAAGCAGATGGGGCGCGGCTTTGTGAAGGTCGGCGGCGCCGAGACCGATCCCGAAGACGTTCGCCTGGTGGAAGAGGCTTGGATCGAGGCCGAGAAAGAAATACTTTCCGGCGCCTGGGACCTGGTGGTCCTCGATGAAATCAACTACGCCATCACTTACAAGATGCTCGACCCTGCAAAGGTGGTCGAGACGCTGAAGAAAAAGCCCGAGATGGTCCATGTGATCCTCACCGGACGGAATGCGCATCCCGACATTATCGAGATCGCCGACACCGTAACCGAGATGAGAGAAGTGAAGCACGCCTACACGAAAGGGATCGAAGCGCAGCGCGGCATTGAGTACTAGCGGCTTCGAAAGACAGCGTGCTCGAACCCGCGGCCTTTCAACTCGTTGGCGGCTACCGGCCTGGCATATTTTGCTGTGCCCTGACGAAGGCGTAGTTACTGACGTGGATCGCGCCCTGGAACGGCCGATGAATATCGGCGATGGCGATCAGAGCAAGTGATATGAGTAAAGAGAAGGCAAACACCTGAAGCCCATGCAGCAGGGTATTGGCCGAACCGAACAGGCATGAGGAGGCTACGGTTACCCCGCCTCCCACGATGAGCACACACCAGAGCACCGTGGGAAGCCGCGACCTGCTTTGTAGTATCCGGGTACGACGATGCTCGGTGAGGGCGCTTAGTTCATACAGCGCGTGGTCTTCGGCGGTGATCTCCGTGGGCGACGCCGCCTTGACCGACATCAAAGTCTTCCACATCTCCATATTGATCTCTACGGTTTGATTGGGCGTCTGATCGGCAACCATCTGCGGCCAGTCTTGCTGGATGACAACATCGGCATAACGGCGAGTCAGCGCTTGGAGTTGCATGCGCTGTTGATCCGGCAAGCCTTCCGCCAAGCGATAGACATTCACCAGAGCGTTGGCTTCGAGATCTACATTTGCCTCTGCGGCACCGAAATTCGTCCATACCGCATAGAGCATGAACCCCAGAATAACCGCGTAGGTTGTGCCCAAAACGCTGAGCTGCCAGCCAATCTGATCATTGTGTTCCCGCCGCTTTTGCCACGGCCAGATCCAGTTCAGCGCCGCCATAAAAAGCAGCGAGCCGATCACCGCGAAGATTGGGATTAGGATGCTTTGCGTAGTGGTCAGCATTTTTATATCCTACAACGTAGGACTTCTGCTCTCGACAAGTCCCTTAATCCGTTCGACAAACAACTCCGTCTTCACAGACCCTTCTGCCTTTTCCTGCCCACGCACGCGCACGTTGACCTCGCTGGCTTCCATCTCCTTGTCGCCGACGACGAGTTGGAAGGGCACCTTCTGCATAGCGTGCTCGCGGATCTTGGCGTTCATTTTTTCGTTGCGCGTATCAACGTGCACGCGAACGCCGGCCGCCTTCAGCTTCTCGCCGACTTCATACGCGTAGCCGTGGTGCTTTTCGCCAATCGGAATCACAACTACCTGGGTGGGCGAGAGCCATACGGGGAACGCGCCGGCATAGTGCTCGATGAGCACTCCGAAGAAGCGCTCGATTGAGCCGTAGAGCGCGCGATGCACCATCAGCGGCTGATGGCGCTTGCCATCTTCGCCGACGTACTCCAGGTCGAAGCGTTGCGGCAGGTTCCAGTCAAACTGTATAGTGCAGAGCTGCCACAGGCGGCCGATCGCATCCACTAACTTGATATCAATCTTGGGGCCGTAAAACGCTGCTTCGCCGGGAATCAGCTTGTACGGAATGCCGCGGCGCTCCAGCACGTTCTTCAGCGAAGCTTCGGACGACTGCCACTGCTCTTCGCTGCCGATGAAGGTCTTGCGATCGTTCGGGTCCCAAGTCGAAAGCTCCACCTGGTACTGATCGAAGCCGTAGGTCTTCAGCACCGCCAGCGCGAAGTCGACGCAACCGTTGACCTCGTCTTCAATCTGCTCCGGCATGCAGAAGATGTGCGCGTCGTCCTGGGTGAAGCCGCGCACGCGCAGCAGGCCATGCATCACGCCCGAGCGCTCGTAGCGATAAACCGTGCCCATCTCGCCCAGGCGCACCGGCAGATCGCGATACGACTTCAGGCTGTCGCGATAAATCAGAATGTGGAACGGACAATTCATCGGCTTCATGCGATAGTTGGCGTCGTCCAATTCCATGGGCGTGAACATGTTCTGCGCGTAGTAGCCTTCGTGTCCGCTGGTCTTCCACAGATCGACCCGCGCGACATGCGGGGTGTTCACCAGCGAGTAACCGCGCCGGAGGTACTCCTCGCGCATCCAGTCTTCCATCTCCTTGCGAATAATGCCGCCCTTGGGATGCCAGAAGATCAGTCCCGGCCCCGCCAGCTCTTGGATGGAAAACAAGTCAAGCTGTTTACCCAGCACGCGATGGTCACGCTTCTTCGCCTCCTCGATCTTGTGCAGGTACTCGTCGAGATCTTTCTTGTTGAAGAATGAGGTACCGTAGATGCGCTGCAGCTGCGGGTTCTTCTCGTCGCCAAGCCAGTACGCGCCCGCGATACTAAGCACCTTGAACGCCTTGATGCGTCCGGTGGACGGGATGTGCGGCCCGCGGCAGAAGTCGGTGAACTTGCCGGTCTTGTAGATGGAGATTTTCTCCTCGGGCGATGTGAACTGCTCGATGAAATGACACTTCATGAAGTCGCCTTCCGATTTGAAGCGCTCCAGCCCTTCCTGCCGCGGCAGGAACTCGCGCGCGTACGGCAGGTCCTGCTTCACCAGCTCCTGCATCTTCTTCTCGATGGCTTCCAGGTCTTCGGGCGTGAACGGTTTCTCGCGATAGAAGTCATAGAAGAATCCACTCTCGGTTGCGGGGCCATGGCCGAGCTTGGTCTCGGGAAAAAGCTCCAGCACCGCCGCCGCCATCAGGTGCGCGGAAGAGTGTCGATAAACTTCCAGGGCTTCGGGGTCGCGATCCGTGAGCAAGCGCAGCTCGACATCCTGCTCCAGCGGTCGGCTGAGGTCGACCAGTTGCGCGTTGTTCTTCGCGGGCTCCGCCGCCGGAGATGCGGCTTCGGCGGCCGGATGATGTCCGTTGCCGCCGCCACCATTGGGTGAGAGCGGTCTGATTTGCGCAGCCAGAGCAGCGTCCGCCAGACGCGAGCTGATGCCTTTTGCGATATCGAGAGCAGAGGTCCCGCGCGGCACGTCTTTGACGCTGCCGTCGGGTAGTTTGACGTGAATATTTTCGGCCATGATGACGACACCTATATGCAGCCTTCACGCTGCGATTTTGAAAAAGCTCGGCCTTATAGCCGTGCCATTCAGAGAGCCAAATGTGTGCCCCTGAGAGCCTCTCTTTCCCAAGAGTGGTATCGAAGAGATCTCATCAGCGGAGTTTTGAGTGTATCGGAGGCGAGAAGCCAAGGGCAATGACGAGCCCCTCGCAGGCTCGGCAGTACCTTACAGGGATGTTCGTTGGCGGCGGGAGCGCACTTCCAGCACCAGCGCACCAATAAAGGCAGATGACCCGATGATAATGGCCGCTGGAATCGCCACGTGCTTGTACGCGTTGGTCATATCAATCTGTCCGCCTCTTATGATGCCATAAATTACGGTCCCGACGATACCGCAAAACAGTCCCGCTCCCATACCGGCGGCCGTGAACAGCAGCGTTGTAAACAGCACCCGCACCGTCGAGGTGAAAACAATGGAGAGCTTTGAGCGCTGTTTGCCGGGCGCGATGACAGGACTATACATCACTTCTAGAGTACACCAGTGCTGGGGAGCGCCAGCCGCGCCTTTTGCTGCCCTTGCGTTACAATCAAACCCTCATGTCTTCCACTTCCCAAGCCGTAACCCGAACCCCGGCGGAGGTCGTGCGCATGGCGCCGGTATCGCAGGCGTCCAACGGCATTTGTTACTCGGTCATGGGAGAGATTACAGCTGCGGTAGCCGATCTGGAACGCATGGTCAATGCCGTGCCCCGCACCATTGCTGCGGCACTCAATCGCAAGGCCTACTACTTCGTACCGCTCACGCTCAACATGGGCGACGACACCATGATCGCCGACCGCTACGATGTGCAGCTCTCCGACAGCGCGGTTTGCCACCGCAACCAGACGCTGGGCGATTCGCAGTGCGTCTTCATCTCGACCCGCCTGATGGAGGATAGTTTCGCTATTGCCTTCGAGTTCTTCATCAATGTGGGACACAACTTCGTGGAGTGTGTCGGCGTTTCGCAGGAGTTTGCCGACCTGGTGTGGAAGCAGGTCGATGAGAAGGCGCGTGGCGAGACCTCACTCGACGCCTATGAGTTGCGTAAGGTCGCAACTGCGGCTGGTTCTGAGGCCGAGAAAGCCAAGCACGAATATCTGCTGGCTACCTTCGCTGACGCTATCGCCGTGTACACTTTGTCGCTGTATCTCGATGTGGACTATCAGGATCTCCGGGAACGCGATTATCCTCTGCTGGCGCCCAGCGCCCTGGCCGAACGTTTGCGGAAGGTCAACGAACTCTTTCCGGCCAATCCCGGATTCGAGTTTGCCGTGTATCACCGGAGAAGGCAGTAGAAGGCTGTTGGGTCTTCGCCAGAAGCCCCAGCCGCAGATCGCATCCAACAGCGATACGCGAGAATACAGATCAACCGGTAATAGAAAGGAACCAACGGGAAAACTCTGCGTCCTCCAAGTCTCTGTGGTCACATACCTTGTTTGAAGAGGCGCCAAGAAACTACCATTTCCACCGGCAGCTTCCGCGCGCTCCCGCTACCACCGTCCACGTGACTCGCATCCTATACAATCGAGCTTCCAATGATGAACCGGATGATCGTTGCCAACCTGGTACACCGACCGTTTCGCACCATCATTAGCGTGGTCGCGGTAGCGGTTGAGGTCACACTCATACTCCTGATCGTCGGCATCATGCTCGGGATGCTTAATGACAGCAAAACTCGGCAAGCCGGCATTGGCGCCGACATTATGGTCCAGCCTCCAGGTTCGTCGCTGCTGATGGGCGTTAGCGGTGCGCCGGTGTCGGTGAAGGTTACCGACAAGTTGCGCAAGCTGCCTCACGTGATTGCTGTAACTCCCGTGGTGACCCAAATCACGACTGCGGGCAGCGTGGAGGTCCTCGACGGCATCGATCTGCCATCGTTTGACGCAGTGAGCGGAGGTTTTCGCTACCTTTCGGGCGGCCCGTTCCAGCAACCGTACGACATGATCATTGACGATCTCGAGGCTGGTTCGAAACACCGCAAAGTAGGCGATACGGTCGAAGCGCTCGATCATCAGTTCCGCATCTGCGGCATCGTCGAGCACGGTAAGGGGGCCCGCAAGTATGTCCCCATCGCGACCCTGCAGGACCTGATTGGCGCGGTCGGGAAGGCTTCTATCTTCTACGTGAAGCTCGACAGTCCCAATAATGCCGACGAAGTTGTCCGCATGATTAAGAGCATTCCTGGCATGCAGCAGTACGGTGTGCACTCGTTGAAGGAATACCTCAGCCTGATGACCTCTGCCAGCATTCCCGGTCTGACGACAGTGATCGATGTCGTTATTGGCATCGCCATGATAATCGGCTTTATTGTTATCTTTCAGGCGATGTACGCCGCGGTGATGGAGCGCACCCGCGAAATCGGCATCCTCAAGTCGCTGGGCGCCGGCAAACTCTACATAGTGAACGTCGTGCTGCGGGAGACCTTGCTGATAGCGATCGGCGGTATCATCCTGGGGATCGCCATCAGCTACGCAGCGAGGGGGGGCTTGCGAGCCAAGTTTCAGACTCTCCCCGTGCTTATTACTTACGCATGGTTAGTCAAGGCTGCGATCATCGCGCTGATTGGATCGCTCCTGGGCGCGTTGTATCCTGCCATGAAGGCGGCGCAGAAAGATCCCATTGACGCCTTAGCGTACGAATAGATTAATCGTCTGCACAGTGGCCTGAAGCGCCGGGCCTGCGTGCATCAAATTCTGTAAGACTCCATCGCCTCTGTGTCCGGTACAGAAGTCGCCGGAGGCAGCTTTCATGCGCCTTCCCGAGGTACTAAGCAACGTCGCGTAGTTCCCGCTAGGGTTGTCTGTTGCATTGTCTAGGGCCAAAACCTGTCGCGTTTTAAGCCCAATCCCCCTTTCGTTCCAAGTGATGCCCGCATAGCCTGAAACAGGTAAGACCATCCCGTTTCATTTCTCAGGAGGGTAAGTTTTGAATTATGCACTGCGGATTGTAGTGTTCGTATGCGCGCTGACTACGTGCTCCCTGGCCGGAGTTACCGTTTCTTCACCAACATCCGGAAGTCAAGACTCGTCACCCGTTCATTTCGTCGCGTCCGCAAGTGGCCAATATCCGATTATCGCAATGAAGGTTTACTCCGACAGTCAGGTCGTATATTCCGTCAACTCCGACAGTATCAACAGCCAGGTTGGCCTCACGGACGGCAGTCACTTCATCGTGGTTCAGGCTTGGGACAGCCATCAGAATGTATATAAGGCTCCCGGCTTTCATATCCAGGTCACCGGAAGTGGTGGCGGTGGTGGTGGTGGTGGTGGCGGCCAGCCGACCTACACCATGATCCAAGCAATGTCAGGCTGGCAAACATGCAGCTCTTGTGCTGGTAGTGGATCAACACCGCATTCCATGACGCCGCACATCAGCCATCCTTCCATGACCGGCAATGCTTCCCAGTACTGGCTCGGCGGTGGCTCGCCTTACCATAATGCAATCTGGTGGAAGCAGTTGACACCTCTCCCCAGCACTTCCCACTTTATCTACGATCTGTATTTCTACATTCAGAACCCCGGCGCGGCGCAAGCGCTTGAGTTTGATATGAACCAATCGAGTAACAACCGCAAGTTCATTTTTGGTACGGAGTGCAATATCAGAGGTGGAAATCAATGGGATGTCTGGGACACCGCAGGAGGGCGCTGGGTGCATACCGGCATCGGATGTTCTGCTCCACCGGCATATCAATGGAACCACCTTGTACTGGAGTTCCAGCGGAATGGCACCCAGGCCACGTTTGTCTCGGTGACCCTAAACGGCCACAAAAGCTACATCAATCGTACCTTCAACACCTACGGAGTAAGAGCATCAGAGTTGAATACCGCCGTCCAACTCGACGGTGATTACAACCAGCAAAACTACTCTCTCTGGGTCGACAAAATGCAAGTTACTGCATGGTAGCTCTATTTTCTTCCGCACGTCACAACGGCGCTCCCCCGGGAGCGCCGTTTGTGTCAGAGGTGGACCCATGAATTCGAGACTTGGCTACAATCCGATCATTCACGACTGGAAACACTTATCTACGCCATCAACGGATATGCCACTCACCAGTGGAGTGGCATATCTATAACAGGACGAAATGGGTGAGATGAGCGTTGTTAAATGTCGTGCTACCGCGCCTTTCTCTTACGCTCTGCCCAACGTTGTTTCATCATATCGGAAATACGCTTGCGCGAAGCAGCGCTCATGTGGCGGCGTTTGCGTTTAGGCCCAGTAGCGGACTGGCCGCTACCAGCCGGCCTTCCCCGGCGACGGGTTTGGGTACCGAGTCCCTCCAATGCCCCTATAGCTTTGTCGATGCGCTCGCGTTCTCTCCTAAGGTCAGCCAATATATTCTGAATATCCATGCTCCTCCTTTCAAGCTTTCACATCCGACATAGTGTAGCAGCAAGTTGGCAATGATGCTGCCTAAGTCAACATTACAGCTTTGCAATCTAGCTCGGGGTTGCAATCGTGAGGTGGCAGTCTGCAATAGCACATTGGTCAGATATTACGCTTGCCTGAGGTCATGCGACCTTGCAATGATCGACATTAATCGCGCGACAAGCCGGCCGCCTCGGTAGTGCAACGGCTAGCTTCTGCCTTATGTATAGGGGACTTACTTACAGAGGGTGCGGGAGGTCACGATGATACCAGAGAAGAGCTACCACATGACGCCGGAGCAGTTCCGCCGCCATGGACGGGAGATGGTGGATTGGATCGCCGATTATTATGAGCGCATTGAGACTTTACCGGTGCTCTCCCAAGTAGAGCCCGGCCAAATCCGGCAGGCACTCCCCGCAGAAGCTCCCGCCGTCGGCGAGAGCTTCGCCACGATGCTGCAGGATATTGATACGGTAATTCTGCCCGGAGTTACTCACTGGCAGTCGCCGAATTTCTTTGCCTATTTTCCTGCTAATGCTTCTGGACCATCAATTCTAGGCGACTTACTTTCTTCGGCCTTGGGCGTGCAAGGAATGTTGTGGGCCACCAGCCCCGCCTGCACGGAACTGGAATCGCATGTTCTTGATTGGCTCGTAACCATGCTGGGATTACCTGAAAAATTCGCTTCTTCGGGCAGCGGTGGTGGAGTGATTCAGGATACAGCCTCAAGCGCTTCGCTGTGTGCCATGCTGGCTGCTCGTGAACGTGCGACTAGCTATCGCAGTAATCGCCGGGGCTGCAACGGTAAACTCGTTGCCTATACCTCCAACCAGGCCCACTCTTCCATCGAGAAGGCCGCTATGATTGCGGGAATCGGAACTGAAAATCTTCGTTTACTCGAAGTTGACGATAGGTTTGCCATGCGGCCCGAATCCCTGGCGCGGCAGATTCAGCAGGACCGTCAAGCTGGCCTGGTACCTTTTTTCGTCTCCGCCACGGTAGGAACAACTTCCTCGAATGCACTGGATCCCTTGCCGGCTATTGGCACGATATGCCGCGAGAACGGCCTCTGGTTCCACGTGGATGCGGCTATGTCGGGAACGGCGGCACTATGTCCCGAGTTCCGCTTCATTCAGGACGGAATCGAGTTTGCCGACAGCTACACCTTTAACCCCCACAAGTGGATGTTCACCAACTTCGATTGCAACTGTTTCTATGTTGCCGATCGCAAGGCGCTTATTGACACGCTGAGTATTCTTCCCGAATACCTCCGCAATCAGGCAACGGAGTCGGGCGCAGTTTTTGATTATCGCGATTGGCATGTTCCGCTGGGCCGCCGCTTTCGCTCGCTCAAGTTATGGTTCGTGATTCGCCATTACGGAGTGGAAGGACTGCAATATCACGTGCGCCGGCACATCGAACTTGCCAGACAATTTGCGGAATGGGTAAAGCGGGACGAGCGCTTCGAGCTTGCTGCCCCAGTCCCCCTGAACCTGGTGTGCTTCCGGCATCGCGGTGACGATGCGAGCAATCAGCTCCTTATGGACCGCCTGAATCGCAGTGGCGATCTATATCTTACCCATACCCGCCTGAATGATCGCCTCACGTTGCGGTTCTGTGTCGGCCAGACGCACACTGCCCAACGTCATGTGGAAAATGCCTGGAAGCGCATTCGAGAAGAAGCCGGAAAGCTCTGACACAAATCAGCCTCTCGTCCTAACCTTTAGTGTTCGTGGTAAGTCTTCTGGCGAAGTGTTGCTTTGTTAACTGTACCTAAGAAAAAGGGTGGCAAGCTACCTCAAGCCCGCCACCCAACCTCCGCCCGGATAATTTAATTAGTGGGTCAGCCCCCTTGTTCCGCTCAGGTCTGTAATTAGTTGCTGGACAGTGGCGGAATTGGCTTGCGTCACGGAGTCGAGGAAGTCGCCGTAGTTGGCCGTTTCGCCGCCACACGGATATCCCCACGAGTCAGTCGTCGGAGCTATCACGGCGCATCTGCCGTCATAAGCGTTGTCTTTATTTGAGATAAGGCCAAAGTTGCTGGTTTCGGCCGTTCCGCTGTCGGTAATCGACCACCATTCAACGCCAACAATGTAGTGAATACCGTTCAAGCCGGCGGCGTTGTAAAAAATCTGCTGGTCACTGGCGTAGTGTTGTCCGCGCTGTTGCTGAGTAGAAGAGTCCTGATTGTTCCAGTCGCCGGCATGACCGTGCCAGTAGGAATCAGAGTTCGCGGTTATGGTGTACCAAATCAACTGCGGCAATCCACTTTGGTCATATAACGCGTTGTTGGCTGCAATCGTGGCCGGGTTACGTGGGTCGTAGTTCATTGCCACCGCTTGTATGCCCGCATCTTTCAGGGCCTGCATAACCGGAGGCCGCACCCCGCACTGTCCAATCCCGCCGATCGCCGACGGGCCGAACAGCAAATGGTTCGGATCACTGTTGCGGACGGTTTTCGCCGCCACGCTCCACGCTTGATAGACATACTGATAGAGGAAGCCGTTCATGTCTGCCTGAAGCCCGGCAGACTCATCCGACAGGTTATTCCAGTCGCGCCCCATCCATGCATGACGTCCGTCTTCGTCTAGAACGCCGGTGCCGGTGCCGTAGCCCCCGTTGTCATCGAATGAAGTGTAGTTGCTACGCCATGCGGCGTTCAGGGCCCCTATGCTGCCATACTTGTTCCGCAAGTAATCAACCCAGGCATATTTCGAGTACAGCTTGGTGTCCTGGTAAGCACGCCCGAGGTTGTTCTGAGCAGCCGTGTAGTTGAACATCGTGGTAGCAATCAAGTACGCCGGATGCGGATAGGTCGCCCCGCTCGGGCAAGTTCCAACCCCTTTCAACGCCCAGAAGTAGTCGGCATCCTCGAGAGTAACGCCCACAATCCACGGCGTGTTAGCAAAGCCGCCGGTGACCATCGAGTTGTTATTTCCAACTTCGAAGGTGTAAGCCGCCTGCCATTGTGGAGAGAAGACGTCAAGCAGACGCCCTTGCCAGCCATTGTAGGTGGAATACGGGACACCAACAGTAACGTTCTTGATTGGGTCAACTTGTCCCGGAACCCGCTGTGGGTTCAAGTAGATGTCAGGCGACGCAGCGAATAGCAGAACGAACGGCAGTTTGACGGCATTTCCCGTCCTCCCACCATAGGTTCCCACGGGAAGGCCGGTAGCCGCGGTATAAATATCGAGCGCATTGAATCCCCAGTTCAACATACGGTTGTGAGCATGGGTTGCCCACAGGTTTCTGTCACCCCCGTAGCGAGTCTGCAAAACGCCGGTTTCTATGAATCCCGGCTCCGCATCGAACACGGACTGCATGTAGAAGTAATTGCCCAGCGGACTGACCAACATCTCCCGCTGTACGTTCCCCTTAACCGCGAGTTCCAGCCGAAAGAATCCGCTGGCCCCACCTGGGGATGGCAGCGTGGCGATTCCCCCATAAATGTCTCTGGCACTGCTAACGATGATGCTGAAGGACCCCCGGGTCGAAGCTGGTGGCGCCTCTGAGTCAGTCACCGATACTACAAAATTCGACGTTCCCAAGGTGGTAGGCGTTCCGGAGATTGCGCCGGTGGCAGTCATCGTGAGTCCGACTGGTAGACTGCCAGACACACGCGACCACACATAAGGTGCGCGTCCTCCGCTAGCCGCCAAAGTGGATGAATAGGGAACATTCACTACCGCCGGAGGCAAGCCGCCGGTTGTTATCGTGAGCGGCGAAAAAGTTAACGAGATGACAAACGGCTTTGATGCCACGCTGCCAGCATGGTCGTGGACCATAACTATGACTGGATAGGTGCCGACGACGGTTGGAGTCCCGACAATCACGCCGGAAGAGGGTGATGCACTGGAGCTCAGCTGCAACCCTGCAGGTAACCCGGGATGGATAATACTCGCTCCGGAAAGCGACCAGGTATAAGGCGGCGTCCCACCGATAGCGGTTACCAGGGACGAATATGGCACTCCATAAGTCCCCGCCTGGAGTGACGTGGTGGTGATGGCAAGGCTGGTGGTGCCGTTACCCGTTGGAGCCGCGCCTTTTGTTGTACCAGCAGCCGCGTTTGTAGCAACGGGCGTGGAAGCAGCGCGTGCCACCACAAAGGAACCTAACAGCAGGCAAATTATCAGTGCGACATATTTCTTGGGAATGCAATGGCAAGCCATGATCAAACTACCTCCGTATGGCTTACATCGGCAATGCACTCCCGTGTGCTACTGGCTTGCAGGATGAATTCAGGGCTACCGATGGATCTGTACTCGCCTGTACGAAAGTACAGGTCTCCGTCAGATCGTCACCTGATGGTGGTGTTGGCTTACCATCGGATTTAGCAAGAGGAAATTGGTTGGCCGTGGCCGGAAGGGGTTTGTCGAGCCTGTACGGTATCCACTTTAGTAGTTCGGCTTATCCCGCGGCGGTTGCGACGCAAAGAAGTCTTGCCGGAAGCGTTGCGCATAGCTGTTAATCAACTCTTGCACCCGTTCTGGATTGGGCGATTTCACGATCAGGCCAGCATGGTGCTTCTTGTCACTCAGGCGCCACACAATTTCTGGATCATTGTATGCCGAGGTGTTGGGATGCTCCTGCCGCGCCAGCGAAATGAGCAAGCCGGCGTTATCACTCCTCGCGGCTGGCGGCCTGTAAGGCGCCTTACCACCAGCGATCTCGATCTTGGCCCACTCCGCCCAGAGGTTGATTCCCGTGGCCGCTTCCACCAGATCAGCGATATGCGCGCCTCCGACGCGAGCTGAAGTCTCCAGGAAATACAACGTGCCGTCACGCCCTGCAATGAATTCGCTATGCGAGACGCCCCGTACCAAGCCAAAGGCCTGCAGAACCTTTTCGTTAAGCTCCAGCAGAGGCCGCTCCTCGTCCGAACCTCGAGGCAGGGTGCGGGTGGTGAAGATGTCGCCCTCATGCGAGACGTCCATGGGAGGACGTCCGTACCGGCTGGCGATCGCAAAGAGCAGCTTGCGCTCGTAAACGATGGTGTCTACGTGGTAGATATGGCCGGGCACATACTGTTCGAGCAAGTAATAGGACTGTTGGTCACCCAGGAGTTCCAGCGCAGCCCAAAGCTCTTCGGCGGTTGAAACCTTCTTGATACCCATGGAACCCGCCAGGGAGCGCGGCTTTAGCACCCAGGGAGGCGGCACGCGATTCAGGAAGTCGCGCAGGCGTGCATAATTCAAGATGTGGATGAATTCCGGCACCGCCAGCTTTTCGTCGCGGGCTTTGGTCCGCATGGCGAGCTTGTCGCGGAAATACCGGGCCGTGGTGTCGCCCATGCCGGGAGTGCGCAGATGCTCGCGCAGCGTGGCGGCGGTCTCCACGTCGAAGTCATCCAGCGGAACAATGCGATCGATGTTTTCGGACCGCGCCATGTAGCTAACGCCCAGCAAAACGTCTTCGATCTTCCACTTCTTCTCGATGTCCGGAATGTAGAAGAACTCGTCGATGCTCTCCCGCGGCCACTCTTCGTCACGCAGGCTGTGAGATGTGAGCAGCAGTACGCGGCAGCCTTGCCGTTTGCACTCGCGAATGAAGTCGAGGCCTTTGAAGTAACTGGCGAGGCATAGAACGGTCAATGGCTGTTTGGTTGGGTCGGTAGGGGACGAGGATGACATCAGGCCTCCGTTACCAGGTAAGTCGGCTCGAACGAATGTAACCCATCTCGTCCAACTCCGACAATCAGCGAGGGCTGGGATATCACGCCGGACGCAGCGGTTCTCCACTCGCCAGGCGGCGGCAGATGTCCTGTACGTCGCGATTGATGTGCTGCCAGAACTGCTGCAGTCCGCTGCATAGGTAATTGAGCCCGGGCTCGCCTTCGCGGGTGCAGATCACGCGATTCTTGGGACACTCGCCATTGCAGGCAAACAGGAATTTGCACTCGCGGCATTGACGCGGAAGAGTGTGAAACTTGTCGAATCCGAACTGGCGTTGCTGCTCGGAGAAAACCATCCGCGAACTGGAGGTTTCCAGGATGTTGCCGAGCCTGTATTCCGGATAGACATAGTGGTCGCACGAGTAGAGATTGCCATCGTGCTCCAGCGCCACACCTTTGCCGCAGAACTCGTGATAGATACACAATTGCGACTCTTGTCCCATCCATTGTGCCACCGCAGTTTCGAAATGGTTGACAAAGACCTTGCCGATGTCGCGCCGATACCAGTCATCCCACACTTTGCAGAGAAAATAGCCCCAGTCATCGGGATCGACTGACCAATCCGTGACCACGGAATCGGGACTGCCCGGATGCGCGGCCGGAGAATCCTGCAGCGGCAAAGTGGCTTGGTCCCATTTTTGTGGCGCGATGTGCTGAAACCCTTTCGGCTCTACGCACGGGATGAATTGCATTTGACGTGGACGGATTTCGTTTTTGAGGAAGCGGTACACATCGAGTGGCCGTTTGGCGTTCACCCGATTGATGACACAGAGCACATTGAATGGGACTGCGTGCCGATGCAGAATCTGCGCCGCGGCCAACACCTTATCGAAGGTGGGCGCTCCATCCTTGGCCACGCGATAACGGTCATGCAGTTCCTTGGGACCGTCGATGCTAAGGCCTACCAGGAAATCATGTTTCTTGAGGAACGACCCCCACTCGTCATTGAGCAGCGTCCCATTCGTCTGCAGATCGTTCTCGATTCGTTGACCTGGCTTCTTATACTTCTGCTCCAGTTCGACCACCTTGCGGAAGAACTCGAGTCCGACCAGGGTTGGCTCTCCTCCCTGCCACGAGAAGACTACCCCGTCGCGGTCCTGCCCTTCGATGTATTGTTTGATGTGGGCTTCGAGAATCTCGTCGGTGATGCGGAATTTGCTGGGACTACCGAGCAGATCTTCCTTGTGCAGGTAGTAGCAATAAGTGCAATCCAAATTACAGATCGCACCGATCGGCTTAATCATCGCGTGATAAGCACGGAGGCTTCCGGCTTGCGCCGGAAACGGCGACAGCTCGGCAATCCGAACCAGATTACTGGCCAAAAAAAGATCCTTCCCAGTGCTCCGCTGACGGCATAGCAGCCAAAGCCTCCGACCGTCGGCTGGCCCTAGCCAGAGTTATGGTCGCAGGCGGGCTCACAGCCGCTCTGTAACCACGGTCACAATCGCGTGTGATGTTAATGCTGAGAGCGATGCAGCTTTACGGGCCAGAGTGGGGGTAATGTCGTCTGTGCATCGTTTGGCTCGAACACAATTATTTGCTAACGGGCAAAGCGTTCTTGGATCCGCGCCGTCAAACCAGGGCCGGGTGATCTAAGTCACAGACGGCTTGAACGTCAGCCGCAACAATGAGATTGGCATGATTTCGCGAAGCGCAAGGCGGAGAAGGTTATCGTTGGTGCTGTCACTGGTCATCGTTCTATGGGCCGACACTGGTCTGGCGATGCCACTCTCTTCTAGCCGTGATGCGAAGTGCCACACCCGGATGGTGCAGATGCACCAGCACGCGACCCACTCGCCCCGGCAACCGCATGAACTGTTGCCACAGGTCCGGCACTCCATGCCTTGCTGCCCATCGCACCCGGCGCTTGCTCCCACGCAGTGCGGAGACCCCCGGGCTGTTGCGACATCAGCAGGCAGCCGGTAATGCCGTTGGCTTTCCTGATTGTCTCCGGCCGTTCTCGATCTATCCAGTTGAGAGCCAGCACTCCGGGAGGAGCGACGTTGCCGCCGGTGCAGTCACGTTCGGCATTGCTCTCGATTGAGCACAGTCTCCTCGGTTCGTCCGTCCTGTCCTCGAACTGAAGACTGACCTGCGGATCTAGCGCGCCTCTCAAAATGCTTGCGGCTTCGGCTTGATTGCGCAGCACCCCTTGGTGTGTGTGACTCGAAGTCTACTAGGGCTTTCAGCCCTGCGTCGTGGACGATGTTCAACCGAAATTCTGAGGAAACTATGAAATCGAAGATGCTCGTGATTCTGGGTACGCTGGTCATGGCTCTGGGTCTGATGGCCCAGAACGCGACCCAAACTCCCACCGCCCCATCCGGCGATAACTCCAAAGCCTGCGCTGCTGCAACCACGACCAAGCCGACGGCAAGATGTCGTGCTGCGGCAAAGATGGCAAGTGCGGCCAAATGTCCAAGGACGGCAAAGACGCCATGATGTCTCATGACGAGATGATGTCCAAGGACGGCAAGTCGGCAGATGTCCATGACGATGATGTCCAAGGACAGCAAGGTGGGATGAAATGCCCAATGATGGCCGACAATAAGGACGGCAAGATGTCGTGCTGCGGCAAAGAGGCGGATGCTGCAAAGACGGCAAGTGCGAATGGCGAAAGACAAGGAGCTGTTGCGGCGGAAAAATGTGTGAACGTCCGGCAGCAGGTATGTAAGTAACTTCCGCCGAGCGAGACTCGGAGGGGACCGAATCTGGCGAGTTCGGTTCTCTCCCTGTTCTCCGCGGCGCTTACGAATCTGAGGGTTCCCGTGTGCGCTGATGTATTCTTTGGGCGTTCACCATCCGGGAGCACCTCATGAAAATCCGCATCCTCCCCTTCGTAGTCTTGTTCTTCTCCGCCGCCATCAGCTTTTCCAAACCAAGCCGCCTTCCCCGCCCACGATCACTTACCTGCACTGCGGCACGCTCTACGACGGCAAGAGCGACGCTCCGCGAAGAACGTCACTCTGCGCATAGTTGGCGACAAGATCGATCAGCTCGGCGACCATACTGCGCCCTGAGAACGGCGCGAGCGTCATCGACCTTTCGCGCGAGGTCTGCCTGCCCGGACTGATTGATGCCCACACCCACGTGCTGCTGCAAGGCGACATGACCGCCGAAGATTACGACGTGCAGCTGCTGAAGTACTCGACCCCGTATCGCACCATTCTCGGCACCGTGGCGGCGCAACGCGCGCTGGACTACGGCTTCACCACCATTCGCGATCTCGAGACCGAAGGCGCAGGGTACGCCGACGTGGACATCCGGAAGGCCATCAATCGCGGGGTGATTCCCGGTCCGCGCATGCAGGTGGCCGGGCCGCGCCATGGACGTAACCGGCGCCTATCCGCTGCTGGGGTACTCCTGGGAGCTGAAGTGGCCCAAGGGCGTGCAGGAGGTGGACGGCGTCGAAGGCGGGCGTAAGGCGGTGCGCGAGCAGATCTCCAACGGCGTGGACTGGATCAAGGTGTACTCTGACCGCAGCTATCGCGTGCGGCCTGACGGCGTGCTCGACGACATTCCAACCTTCACGCTCGACGAACTGCATGCCATCGTTGACGAAGCCCATCGCGAGCGTCACAAAGTAGCCTCGCACGCTTCGGCGCTGCATGGCGTCCACAACTCGGTCGAGGCAGGCGTCGATTCCGTCGAGCACGGCTTCTACATCGCCGATGCTGACTTGAAGACTATGGCGGCCAAAGGCATCTACTATGTGCCCACGTTGTTCGTCGGTGAATATGTTGCCGAGGGCCGCGCTGCCACGGGCTCGCACGTTTGGGTCGACATGATCAACATTCATGCCGCCACGTTCAAGCGCGCGCTGAATGCCGGGCGTGAAAATCGCCTTCGGCACCGACGCTGGAGGATTTCCCTGGACTATCGAATCCCGCGAAGGAATTTGCGCTGATGGTGAAGTACGGCATGACTCCAGCGCAGGCTTTGCGGTCGGCCAACATGAGTGCCGCCGAGCTGCTCGGCATGCAGGACAAAGTTGGTTCTCTGGAACCCGGCAAGTTCGCCGATATTGTCGCCGTGCCGGGCGATCCTATGTCCGACATTACGTCAGCTCGAGCATGTTGATTTTGTGATGAAGGGTGGACAGGTGTTTAAGGCGGTGGCCACTTCGCAATAAGAGACAGACTGCATTGAATCGCTGCCCCAATAGGTAGGCTCTTCCAGAACTCCGCGCGAACCGGAGTGGTTGACCTGGAGATATCGGATGAGCGTCCGATGATGGGTTCCTCCGGAAGCTTCGTATGTTACATCCGTAGGATTTCGAGCAGTGCCCGACCCATGGGAGCAAGGCTCAACCACGTAGGATGAAGATGAAGGCAAAATCTACAAGCCATCACGCCATCTCATAAATGGTGGGATGGTCCAAAGCGAAGTACCTCAGGGGCTGAAGCCCAGTCCGTAAGGAGTCATTTGCGGCGCGGCTGAAGCCGTGCCCTGATACAAACCGATTTATGAGATAGCTAGGTAGCCTCTAACAGTTTGGGCCGAAACTCCATTTCCTCCTCCTCTCTGTGTATCGGCGGGTGAATGCGCTTCGATGAAACAATGCGCTCCTGGGCCCGCGTTTCAACGGGCAAATTTCTTCTTTCCACCTCTCGTAGTAATCTAATGACAACTAGATGCCCTCGGAAAAAGTCTTAATTGTCGACGACGAGAAGCTGGTTCGTTGGTCTCTCCGGCAAAAGTGCGAAGAATGGGGTTATCACGTACTGGAGGCTGACAACGGCTCGGCTGCGTTACGCGTGGCCCACCATGAGTCTCCTGACCTCGTGCTGCTGGACGTGCGCCTGCCGGATGCCAGCGGCATCGAGATCCTGGAGCAGCTGAAGAAATCGAACGACGCCCGCGCCATCATCATGATCACCGCGGACCCGCAGCTTGAGGATGTGAAGACTGCGCTGAAGCTGGGGGCCTACGACTTCGTCGGTAAGCCGCTCGACTTCGACGAACTGGCGGTTGCGGTTAAGAACGCGCTGGAGACCACACGCCTGCGCTCCGAGGTCGAGTCGCTGCGAGGTGAGGTCCGTCGTCGGGCTGGATACCACAATGTGATCGGCGTCTCCCAGAAGATGTCGGAGCTGCTGGGTTTCGTCAGCAAGATCGCCACCAGCGAGGCGACTACGATTTTGGTGCAAGGCGAGAGCGGCACCGGCAAGGATCTCATCGCCAAGGCCATTCATTACCAGAGCCGCCGCCAGGACAAGCCATTCGTCGCGATCAATTGCTCGGCTATTCCGGAGACCCTGATGGAGGCCGAACTCTTCGGCCACGAGCGGGGCGCCTTCACCGACGCCAAGGCCATGAAGAAAGGTCTGTTCGAGATGGCCGATGGCGGTACTCTCTTCCTCGACGAGATTGGTGAGCTGTCGCCGCTACTGCAGGCGAAATTGCTGCGCGTGCTGGAAGATCAGGTTATTCGCCGTGTCGGAGGCGTGCGCGATATGCAGGTCGATGTGCGCGTCATCGCCGCCTCTAACCGCGACTTGGAGCGCGCGGTGCGCGACGGTCAGTTTCGCCAGGACCTATATTACCGGCTGGCGATTATCTCTATTTTTCTGCCCACCTTGCGCGAACGTAAAGACGACGTTCTGCCGCTAGTGGAATATTTCATCGGACGGTACAACCGAAAGTTCCGCAAAACTGTGAAGGGCATTACTGATGAGACTCGTAAGCTGATGCTCAAGTACGACTGGCCGGGCAATGTGCGCGAATTGAAGAACGCCGTCGAACGCGCCATGATCCTGGAAGACAGCAACGAGCTTCATCCCGAATACATGCCGTTCGCTGTCGCCCAACAGCAATCTGCCTATACCGCCTTCGAGCTGTCCTCGGCCAATAACAACGCCAATGTGGCCGGCAAACTGTTGCCTGATGGCCGCAGCCTGCCCAAGCTGGAGATTCCCGAGGGTGGAACTTCGCTGGAGGAAGTGGAGCGCGAACTGGTGGACATAGCCATGGCGCAAGCGAATGGCAACCAGACCCATGCCGCTCGCCTGCTCGATATCAGCCGCGATGCATTGCGTTACAAGCTGAAGAAGTTCGGCCTCATCCACGCCGAAGAAGACGAGCCCACGACGGCTGCCTCGTAGCGTTCCATTCCAACACTGAAGAGATACCGAGCCTTCCGTGCGCAGTGTCACTCCGACAGAGGACTCCATTGGTGGCAAAAGCGGTCGGCGAAGGGCGTAGCTGACCGCAACCGGCTTCGGCACTTACCGCATAATCGTTGTCCGTCCCGTGTTAAAATCGCTTCAGAACACTCGCGAGAGAAGTTTGTCTTGATCGAGATAGCGCCGTCCATATTGTCGGCTGATTTCGCCCGCCTGGCCGAGAATGCCAATGAGGCGGTGCGAGGTGGGGCCACCCTCCTCCATGTTGATGTAATGGATGGCCATTTTGTGCCCAATATTACGATCGGGCCGCCCGTGGTCGCGTCACTTCGTAAGGCTGTGGATGTTCCCCTCGATTGCCACCTGATGATTGAACGCCCCGATGAGTACATTCCAGCGTTCGCCGATGCCGGTGCCAATTGGGTAACCGTACATCAGGAGGCCTGCGTACACCTGAACCGCACGCTGGAGTTGATTCGCAGCCACGGCATGGTGGTGGGTGTTGCCATTAACCCGGCAACCCCGGTGCAATTTCTCGGCGAAGTGCTCGATATCGTCGACCATGTCCTGGTGATGTCGGTTAATCCCGGCTTCGGAGGACAAACGTTCATTCATGGTGTGCTGGAGAAGATTCGTAAGCTGGCAACCATGCGTACCGCCAGAGGCCTGAATTTTCGAATCGAGATCGACGGCGGTATAGACCTGGAAACCATTGGGCCAGCGGCCCGCGCCGGAGTGGAGATTTTCGTTGCCGGAAGTCATGTGTTTGGCCACGGCGATCCGGCGCCAAGAGTGGTGGGTCTGCTGAAGGCTGCCCAGGAAGCTACCCTGCTGCGCGCCTAGGGGGGCCAGGGGTGGAACGCAGTATTTCCCAGAGGTGTTTAGGATGTTTCGTCGTGTCATCATAGCGTTTTCGATAGCTGCAATGCTGCTGACCCTCGGATGCAGCAACAAGAAAGTCCAGAATCCGATCGCCAACGTCAATTCCAAACAACCGGACAAGGTGCTGTTTGACCGCGCCATGGACGCGATGAAGCATAATAAGTACGACGTTGCCCGGCTCAGTCTGCAGACCCTGATCAACACCTATCCGGATTCCGAGTACGTGGCACGCGCCAAGCTGGCCATTGGTGACTCCTGGTATGCGGAAGGGGGCGCGGCTGCCATGACCCAGGCGGAGAGCGAGTACAAGGACTTCATCACCTTCTTCCCCAACATGCCCGAGGCGGCGGAAGCGCAGATGAAGATCGCCAACATCCATTACAAAGAGATGGAGAAGGCCGATCGCGACCCTACGCACGCGCGACGTGCCGAGGACGAGTATCGTCAGCTCATTTTGCAGTTCCCGGATAGTCCGCTAGTACCGCAGGCCAAACAGCGCTTGCTGGAAGTACAAGAGGTGCTGGCTGATCGCGAGTACATGATCGGGCACTTCTACTATTTGCGACAGACCTATCCGGCGGCCATCGCACGCTTGAAGTCGGTAGCCGATACCTATCCGCTGTACAGCGGAGCGGACCAGGCCTTGTACGAACTCGGCAATTCGTACGAACGGGAGGTTGACCTCATCCGCGCGGCGAGGCTGCCGGAGACGGCGAAGGGGAAATTGATCAAGCAGTACACCGACGATGCCGTCGCGGCCTACGACCGTATTCTTACCCGCTACCCCTTGGAAGAACGGGCTGATGACGCGAAAAAGCGATTGCAGGCGATGAAGCAGCCGATTCCGCAAGCCACGCCCGCTGCCATCGCCGAAGATAAGAATGAGATCGCCAGCCGTGGCTCGAGTGGTCACTTCGGAAAATTGATGGAGAACTTCCGCAAAGGTCCAGATGTCTCCGACGCCACCAAAGTCGGCGAGCCGACCCTGGTTGATCCCAAGCAAGCTAGCGCGCCGGACCTGGTGCGCGCCGCGAACAGCAGCATCATAAGCAGCATGAGCGCCACCAACAAAGTCGGCGTCGAGCGCGCCGGCAGCGCCACGCCGGAGGCAAACGCTCCGGTTCCGCGCTCTGACGCTGCGCCTGCACAGGTTGCTGGATCAACGGCTGACCCGGGGAATGCTTCTGGTACTACTCCGGCGGCTGCACCCGCCGAAACCGCAACCGGCGCGGCTGAGACTGACCCGACCGCGGGCGCCACATCACAAGGCGCGGCTTCTGATATGAAGAATGATTTGCAGCCAGCCGTGTCCACACCTCCGCCAGGTGCGACCGCCCCGCCACCCGTGCAAACCAACGATGCTGCGGCAGCTTCGTCTAGTTCCGATAGCAGCACGCCATCTGCGGCCAGCAGCACGTCAGCGCAACAACCTGCGCCACCGGCCAACAGCAATACGGAAAGCTCCTCAAAGAAAAAGAAGAAGCATCATTGGCCGTTCTAGGGCAGAAAGTGTTCGACAAGGCGCGGCTTCCGCTGCGCCTTTATTTTTTTGCGCACACGTTTGCCAGCCATACTGCTTTTTCAAAAGGACTATAGGCCTGAGTGCTGACGGTTACCCACTCTTCCTTGTAATATCGAAGTCGAATCTTCATCGCTGAACGGATTGCAATGCCGCACGATCTTCCCAAGGCCTACGAACCGGGCGCCATCGAACCGCGTTGGGCCGAATACTGGGTGCACGAAAAACTGTTCCATGTCGAAACCCCCAGCGACCCTGGCCAGCCCACCTTTACGATTACTTTGCCGCCGCCCAACGTGACCGGTAATCTCCACATGGGCCACATGTTGGAGCATACGGAGATCGACATCATCGTCCGCTGGAGGCGCATGCAAGGACTGCGTACGCTGTGGTTGCCGGGCACCGATCACGCCGGTATTGCCACCCAGTTGATGGTGGAACGCCAGCTCGCCACCGAAGGCAAGAACCGCCGCGATATAGGCCGCGAAGCGTTCATCGCCCGAGTCTGGGATTGGAAACAGCACTATGGCGGAGTCATTCTGCAGCAGATGAAGCGCCTGGGCGCTTCGGTGGACTGGTCACGCGAGTACTTCACTATGGACGAGCGCATGTCGCGCGCGGTGCGCGAGGCCTTCGTTCGCCTGCATGAAGAAGGGCTGATCTACCGCGGCAAATACATCGTGAACTGGTGTCCGCGTTGCGCTACCGCCGTCTCCGACCTGGAGGTTGTCCATGAAGACACGCAAGGCAAGATCTACGAAATCCGTTATCCGGTGATCGGCTCCAAAGACGAGTACATCGTGGTCGCCACCACGCGTCCCGAAACCATGCTGGGCGATACTGCGGTCGCGGTGAACTCCGGCGACGAGCGTTACCGCCACCTGCATGGGAAAAAGGTTTTGCTGCCGCTGATGAATCGTGAGATCCCGATCATCACCGACGACATCCTCGCCAATCCCGATTTCGGCACCGGCGCAGTAAAGGTGACGCCGTCCCACGACCCCAACGATTTCGAGGCAGGCCTGCGCAACAATCTGCCGCAGATCGACGTGATGAACGAAATCGCGCAGATGAATGAGAATGCCGGCCCCTACAAAGGTCGCGACCGCTTCGAAGCACGGCAGAAGGTGCTGGAAGATCTGGAGCGCGGTGGTTTCTTGGTCGCCGTCAAGGACTATATTGTCCCGCTGGGAAAATGCGATCGCTGCAAGACTATCGTCGAACCGCGACTTTCGACGCAGTGGTTCGTGAAGATTCAGCCCCTGGCAGATCGCGCCATCGAAGTGGTCGAGAGCGGCGACGTCAAGTTCGTGCCGGAGAACTACTCCAAGACTTATTTCGAGTGGATGCGTACCATTCACGACTGGTGCATCTCGCGGCAGTTGTGGTGGGGACACCGCATTCCCGCCTGGCACTGCAAAGACTGCCACGAAATCATCGTTGCGCGCGAGGCGCCCAGCAAATGCACCAAGTGCGCCGGCAGCCACCTTGAGCAGGACAGCGACGTACTCGACACCTGGTTCTCGTCGGGCCTGTTGCCATGCTCGGCGCTGGGCTGGCCTGACAGCACGCCCGATCTCGACGCGTTCTATCCTACGACGCTGCTGATCACCGGGTTCGACATCCTCTTCTTCTGGGTCGCGCGGATGATCATGCTGAACTGCCACTTCATGCGCGGACACAAGCAGGGCGACGTGCCCTTTCATAACGTCTACATCCATGCGCTGGTGCGAGACGCCGAGCGCCAAAAGATGTCGAAGACCAAGGGCAACGTGATGGACCCCATCGAGATCATCGAGCATTACGGTACCGATGCTGTCCGCTTCACGTTGGCTTCGATGGCAGCGCCGGGGACCGACATCGCGTTTTCAGAGAGCCGCACTGAAAGCTATCGCGCCTTCGCCAACAAAATTTGGAACGCCTCGCGATTTCTGTTCATGAACGTGGACCGGGCGCAGGAGGCGGGCTTGTGGTCGCTGGCCGAATTTCAATCGTCGGGTGCCCCGCCCTTCCGCGAAGCGGAGGGTGGGATTAAAGCCGACTTCAACGCCACGGGCATTTCTGGCTTCCTGGCTGAGACTCTGGACGACCGCTGGATTCTTTCGCGCTTCAACCGCGTGGCGCAACAGATGAATGAAGCGCTGGAAACCTATCGTTTTCATGAAGCCGCACATGTGGTCTATCACTTCTTCTGGCACGAGTACTGCGATTGGTATCTGGAGCTAATCAAACCACGATTGGCAGCCGACGATCGCAAACAGGCGCGCACCGCATACGCGAATTTGATCAGCATCTTCGAAGGAGCGTTGCGCATGCTCTCGCCGTTCATGCCTTTTATTACCGAAGAAATCTGGCACGCGGTGTACGATGGCGAACCGCCGCTCAAATCGATTGCGCTGGCCGCGTATCCGAAGGCTAACTCGTCCCAGGTGGACGTCGCGGCCGAAACCGAGATGGCGATTATCCAGGACTTGATCGAGGGAGTGCGCAACATCCGGGCCGAATTGAAGATCGAGCCCAAGCAAAAAGTGGCGATCGAGATCTTTGCAGACAGCAACATCCGCTCCTTGATAGAGCGCAACCGCGGCGCCGTGGAGCGTTTGGCTAACGTGGAAGGCTTGAACTTCGTGGCTTCATCCCTCTCTAAAGCTGCAGGCGCGCGCAGTACTGCCCGCTTCGATGTCCGCGTGCTTTATGAACGCAAGATTGATGCCACTGCCGAACGCGACCGCCTTAGCAAGGATCTGACCCGACTGACGCAGGAGTTGACGCGCGCGAGTGCCCAGTTAAACAATGACGCCTTCCTTGCCAAGGCTCCGGCGCATGTGGTCGAGGGGTTGAAGAAGCGCAAGTCCGAGGTCGAGGTGCTGGTACAAAAGGCCAATGAGGCTTTGGGAGAATTGGGCGTATAAGCGTCGGGGCACGGCTGAAGCCATGCCCCTTCAATGCAACCCAAACAGATGAACACAGCAGGGACGACTGGACAATAGGTAACGGTTCCAGGGCGCTCAACTAAATAACCCAAAAAAGAGATTAACTGTGGACTGGACATCTCGCCGCATCACCGCCATCCTGGAAAACGCATTGCTGGAAGATCGCGCCACGCGCGACGCCACAACCTACGCATGCATCGACGTCAATCAGCGTGCCTCTGCCACCATCCTCGCCAAGCAGGACAGCGTGCTCTCCGGCGTGGGCTGCATTCGCCGTATTCTCGAGGTCTTCGCCGTCCTTGATGGCGCGGTCACTTCACATCCCGAAGTCACCAGCCATACCGAAATTTTCGACGGCGTGCGCTTGCGCAAAGGACAATCGATCGCGGTCATCGTGCACAATGCGCGCGTCATTCTGTCCTGCGAGCGAGTGATTCTCAACATCATGCAGCGCATGAGTGGCATTGCCACGCTGACCCGCCGCTATGTGGACGCAGTTGCGGGCACCGGCACCGTAATACTGGACACGCGCAAGACCGCGCCCGGACTGCGCGTCCTGGACAAGTACGCCGTGAGTTGCGGCGGGGGTATCAATCATCGGCTCGACCTCAGCGACGGCGTGCTGATTAAGAACAATCATATTGCGCTCGCGGGAGGCCCAGTACCCACCCTCGAACGTGCGCTGCACAATCGACGTGGCTCGCAGAAAATCGAAATCGAAGTGCGTTCCCTGCTTGAGCTCGAGGCGGTTTTGGAGCACGGCGCCGAAGCGGTTCTGCTCGACAACATGTCTCCCGAGCAGGTTCGCCAGGCGGTGGAGCGAGTCCGCCAACTGGATCGGCATGTGCCGCTCGAAGCCTCGGGGGGCATTACCTTAGAAAACGTGCGCGAGTACGCCGAAACGGGAGTGAACTTCATTTCGGTGGGCGCGCTGACGCACTCTGTTCAGGCTGTTGATCTCAGTATGCGGATCGCGCCAGCGCAATAGCTATCAGCCGTCAGCTTTCAGTCGACAACTCTGTCGTCCCTTTTTCGTCTGTCATCCTTTTGTCGTCTGTCATCCTGAGCGACGAGCGTAGCGAGGAGTCGAAGGACCCCTATACTCCCTAGTGATCTTTACCGCGCCGAAAGTCCTGCGGTCAGGATTGATTGTGTAATGGCCTTATCGCCACCTTTCAGAAATCAGCCTACAATTGGCGGATGGACGCGCCCTTCCTGCCCCGATTTCGTCGCGTAGCGTTCAGCGCTCTCTCTGCTTTGGTAGCAGTGAATTTGGCAATATTGGCGCTTTCGTTCACACGTTGGTACGAGGGCGGGCCACATGAGATAGGCATGGCGGATCATCTCTTCGGTTGGGCCAGAGTGTTTGGCTGGCGCGGCGACGTTGTTTGGCTATTCGCGTCCACTCTTTTCGCCCTCGTAACTCTTCTCGTGGCGATTCCTCAGATAAAAGCTAACCACTCCGCGAGGCGCAGCGCACTGCTGGCTTTCTGCTGGATCATTGGAGCGGTATTTTACGTGTGGCACGTCTTAAATAGCGGCTTAATCTACATGGGATAGGGATAGTTGTTGGGAAATCGCCGTATCACAAGTGACCCTACCCAATCTCTCCCGGTTCACGCATAATCGTCCTATCACCCGAACCGCACAACCTCGCGCCGACATCCCGCCCGACGGTTCCACCGACGTGCGCCTTGGCCGCATTGTTCGCCTGCTGAGCGACAACGCAACCGTGGTCATCAGCGGCACGCGCATTGCCGAAGAATTGGGCACCACTCGATCCGAGGTATGGCGCGCGGTACAGCATCTACGCGAGTTGGGTCTTCAAATCACGGGTCATCCCGCGACAGGCTATCAAATGGAAACTGTTCCTGATCTTCTGCTTCCTGACATCTTGCGCCCCTTGATAAAGGGGACCATCTTCGGTTCACACATTCATCATTACTTCAGTATTGGCTCGACCAATGTGACCGCAATGAAGGCGGGCAGCGATGGTGAGCCGGAAGGCTCCATCTTTCTGGCCGAGGAGCAAACTGGCGGACGTGGACGTGCCGGCCATACCTGGGAGTCGGCCCAGTCGGTGGGAATCTATTGCTCGGTGGTATTGCGGCCAGTCTTGTCGCCGGCGGATGCTTTGATGCTCTCGCTGATCGCCGGCATCGCAGTGGCGAAAGCCGTGGAACAAACCACCGGCTTACATGCTGATCTGCGCTGGCCCAACGACGCCTTGTTCGGGGACCGAAAGTTTTGCGGCATCCTCACCGAGATGAATTCCGAGCCGACACGGGTCCATTACGTGGTGGTCGGCATCGGCATCAACGTAAACCACACCTCGTTCGCAGGCGAGCTTGAGCCCATTGCCACTTCGCTGCGCATAGAGAGTGGACGGGCCTGGTCGCGCGTCGAGCTGACCGCCGCTCTGCTAAAATCCCTCGACAGCGAGTACCGCAAGCTCACACAAGATGGCTCGGCGGCGCGTTCGGCCATCTTGCGAGAATTCGAAGAGCGTTCTTCATACGCTCGCGCTCGCCACGTGCGCGTTGACGCACCAGGCGGTTACGAAGGGATCACGGAAGGGCTCGACGATCGCGGCTTTCTACTGGTGCGCACCCAATCCGGTCTGCGTACCGTGCTATCCGGAGACGTTCGCGCCCTCGGCGGGAAATAAACCATGCTGCTAGTTATTGACGTAGGCAACACCAACACGGTGCTTGGCGTCTTCGAGGCCAAGTCTGCCAAAGCGGGCGCTGGCCGGCTCCTGGCGCACTGGCGGGTTTCCACCATCAAGACGCAGATGGTGGACGAGTATGGCGTACTCTTCCGCAACTTGTTTGCGATGCACGGGCTCGAGGTCACCTCGGTGCAAGGCATTGTGATCTCGTCGGTCGTGCCGCCGCTCGATTCCACGTTGCGCGAGATGTGCGAACGTTACTTTCACTTGCGCCCATTGTTCGTTGAGCCCGGCGTCAAGACTGGCATGCCGGTGCTCTACGACAATCCTGCGGAAGTGGGCGCCGATCGGATCGTCAACAGCGTTGCCGCCTTCGAGAAGCATGGCGGCCCGTGTATTGTGGTGGACTTCGGGACCGCGACGACCTTCGATGTAGTGTCGCGGAAGGGTGAATATCTGGGTGGCGTCATCACGCCTGGAATTGGAATCTCGGCTGACGCGCTTTTCGAGCACACCGCGCGCTTGCCTCGCGTGGACGTTCGCAAGCCGCCTCGGGTACTCGCGACCAATACCGTGAACAGCCTCCAGTCCGGTCTTTATTACGGCTACCTTGGGCTAATCGACGGAATTCTGGAGCGGCTCATTGCCGAGGCGGGTGAGGACGTTAACATTGTTGCCACTGGCGGCTTGGCTTCGCTCATGGGTGGGGGCTCCAAGTACATTCGCGAGGTTGACAACCTGCTCACGCTTGAGGGGCTACGTATTATTTATGAACGCAACCAGGTACAGCGCCGGCGGAGTGAGCACGCTGCAGAAAACCACGAGACACCAGAAGGCACCACTCGACGCGAAATGACTGGCGTTGTGCCTAAGCCCGATTGAGGCTGCGGTCGGAACGCGGCATCGCGCACCCTCAAGCGCTTTACGGTTTGGCCGGATAGAATCCCGCTACTACTTCGCGCGACAATCTCTCGGCCCGTCGGCTACACTTAGTCCTTAGGTACATGGTTGAGCTATCAATTTCGGGCGGCAATCTCGAATTGCACGTCCGCGGGGCCGACAAACTTTGGGCGTTGAAAAGTTCTCTTGAAATACCCCTTCGGCACATTGCCGGGATTCGGGCTGACCCGTCCGTGACCCACGGCTGGTGGCACGGCATTAGACTCCCGGGAACCAACATTCCCGGAGTGCTAACTGCCGGAACGTTCTATCAGCATGGCAAGCGAGTCTTCTGGGATGTGCACAATCCTGAGAACACGGTCGTCATTGAGTTGCGAGACGAACGGTATGATGAACTCATTGTGGAAGTCGCCAATCCGCAGATAACGGTCGAACAGGTCAAGGCTGCGCTGCGGACGAGCAGCGAAACAAAATCATAGAATACAAATATATGGCATGGTTCAAGCGAGAGCACGGAGAGCTCGACACCTCCGGTGAGAAGCGAGTTAAGACTGAAGGCCTGTGGGTCAAATGTGACCAATGCCGGCAGATTATCTGGAAGAAAGACCTCGACCAGAATTTCAATGTCTGTCCGAAATGCGACCGTCATTTTCGCATTGATGCGCGTACACGGCTCCTCTACCTGCTTGACGAGGGCAAGTACCAGACGGAGGACGGCAATATCGTCTCCACCGATCCGCTGAAGTTCACCGACCTGAAGCCCTACGCAGACCGCTTGAAACGTTCGCAACGCGATACCGGGCTCAACGACGCGGTCATTAATGCGCGCGGCGCGCTCAACACCAAGCCGGTCATCGTGAGTGCGATGGAGTATTCGTTCATCGGCGGCTCCATGGGCGCGGTCGTGGGCGAGATGATTACTCGCGCCATTGAAAAAGCCACTGCGGAGAAGGTGCCGCTGATCGTGGTTTCAGCATCGGGTGGCGCGCGCATGATGGAAGGCGTTGTCAGCCTGATGCAGTTGGCCAAAATCTCCGCTGCGCTGGCCCGGATGGACGACGCCAAAGTGCCCTACATTTCCGTGATGACGGACCCCACCACCGGAGGTGTGACCGCTTCCTTCGCTATGCTGGGCGACCTCAACATCGCTGAACCCGGCGCCTTGATCGGCTTTGCCGGGCCGCGCGTCATTGAGCAGACCATCCGCCAGAAGTTGCCCGAGGGTTTCCAGCGCAGCGAGTTCCTCCTGGAGCACGGAATGCTCGACGCCGTCGTGCATCGTCGCGAGATGAAGAACTACATCGCGCGCGCGCTGGAATTCATGGCGGCGCCCGCGTCTTAGTTGCTACTTGGATGTTCGGCTTTTGCAGCAACAGAACATTGTGACCTTCCGGATCGTGCAGGACTGCCCATCCCGGCTCAACTTGCACGAAGCGCTCGCGTCCGATCGAGGCGATCATGGCTGAAAGATCGCCGACCTCGAAGAACAGAACGGCTTTGTCCTTGGAGGGATAAGACTCTGAGCCTTTACGCTCGAGGCAAACGAACCCCGAAGTGCTATCGAACTTCACGAAGTGTCCAGTCTGCTCTTCCGAAACTTCCAGGCCCAGGAGTTCGGTGTAAAAACGTTTTGCTGCTTCCAGGTGTTCGAAGTACAACTCAACGCCCACAAAGCTCGGTGTACTCTCCTTCGTCATCACAGACCCCGATCCGAATCTTAGAGCAGTTCGTGAGTTGACGTACGACCGGAGTTGAAGTCCGCGGCAGCGTATCTAGCTGGAGCTGCGAGAGAGGATCGAGGTTTTCAGCCCGGTTTGTCGGCCGTGAGCACCGGGCGGGCCTGCGAATTCCCAGATCCAGTGAGGAATCCCAGACTACAAGAATTTATGCAGGAGTTTGGAGGCGCGGGTGGGAATCGAACCCACGCATAAAGGTTTTGCAGACCTCTCCCTTACCACTTGGGTACCGCGCCTCAAAGATGGGCAATGCGAAAAACCCTCGCGCACCGGCGAGGGCGACAAATACTGGAGCGGGAGACGGGATTTGAACCCGCGACTTCGACCTTGGCAAGGTCGCACTCTACCACTGAGTTACTCCCGCTCGCCGAATTGAATTATAGCGAAAGCTTGAACAACGGGGCAAATGACTGAGCGAGTGAGGACGAACGGTACGGTGGAAATTTCCCTTCCGCTCTTGTGACGTGAACATTACTGTCGAAGAGCATGGCTGCATACTGAAGGGTTGGAGGGTTTGCGTCACCGCGCGCCCGTTGTTGCCTCGCGCTTCAACGCGTTCAACGTTACGAAAGATTTTGAGCGCTGCACCTTAAAGTGCTCCAGTGGTCTGCCCGTTAGTGCGATTTGTAATAGCACCGCCCATAACTTTACTGCGCCTGCACCACGCGCGCGGCACTCGCGAAAAAAAAATTTGCCGATAACTTTCCCGAAATCAACCACTCGCGAAAAAATGAAATTTCGAACGCAAGATTTATCTGGCGCTCTTTTTTTTTCGTGCTAGTATCCCATGCAGCCACAAAGAAAACCGACTGCACGAACGCAAGTGCAATGCTGCTTATCGCCGCAATAGTTGGGTTTGCAACGTGAAGATTTCCAGTTGAAGTGTTCGCCGGTCTGTGGCTCTGTGCTCGGCTCCGTTTCCTTCTAACATCGGGTTTTGCCAACCAGGCAACGATTGCCTCTGGACTACTTTTTTATGTCTTCTTTTGGTGCACCGTCTGCCAATCCGTGGGTGCGCGTTCTCGACGCACTGGAAAAAAAAGTCAATCGAAATTCCTACGAGACCTGGCTGAAGCCGACTCGTTATGATCACGCGCAAGGCGCTGTGTTGTTCGTGCGGGTGCCAAATCCCGAGTTCTGTCACATCGGCGAACGTTACGGCGACTTGATCAGCGAGGCCATGGAAAACCTCGGCATGGAGTTTCTGGACGTCGAGTTCGTTACCGAAAATGAAGAGGAACCTCAAAGCAAAGGGAAAGCCGTTAAGTCGAACGGAGCGCACACCGAATCTGCCGCGCCCATGGAGAAGCCCATGGCTAGTCCCTCTCAGCAACAGCGTTTTGATTGGGATGGCGCCGCTCAGCTCAATCCCAAGTACACCTTTGACGATTTTGTGACCGGCGCCGGTAATCAATTTGCGCATGCCGCAGCCCTTGCCGTAGGCGAGCGCCCGTCCAAGGCCTATAACCCGCTGTTCCTCTACGGTGGCGTCGGTATGGGAAAGACACACCTGATGCAGGCCATAGGGCACGAGATCAAAAAGCGCCAGCCTGAAAAATCGATCTGTTACGTATCCAGCGAGCGCTTTACTAACGACATGATTAACGCGCTGCGCTACAGCAAGATGACCGGCTTCCGAGACAAATATCGCAACATGGATGTCCTGCTGGTCGACGACATCCAGTTCCTGGTGAACAAGGAGCGCACCCAGGAGGAGTTTTTCCATACGTTTAACGCGCTGCACGAATGCATGCGCCAGATCGTAATCGCCAGCGATCGTCCTCCAAAAGAGTTGGCAGAAATTGAAGACCGGCTGCGGAGTCGCTTCGAATGGGGACTGATTGCGGACATCCAACCGCCCGATCTGGAGACGAAAGTCGCGATCCTGCAGAAGAAGGCTGAGACCGACCGGGTGATGCTGCCCACCGAGGTGGCCCTGTTCATCGCGTCGAACATTCGCAGCAATGTTCGGGAGTTGGAAGGCGCACTGATCCGTGTTACCGCATACGCGTCGCTCACTGGCGGCGAGATTAACCTGCAAACCACCCAGGAGGTCTTGAAGAATCTCATCGACTCGCAGATCCGCAAGATCTCCATCGAATCGATCCAAAGAGCGGTATCGGAGCAGTTCGGGCTGCGGCCGACGGAAATTAAAGCCAAGAACAACTCGCGGGTCATCGTATTTCCCCGCCAGATTGCCATGTATCTGGCCAAGCATCTCACGGATGCCTCCCTACCGGAAATTGGTCGTCAATTTGGCGGCAAACACCACACAACCGTCCTGCATTCGGTTGATAAGATCGAGCAGCAGCGCAAGGCCGACAAGGATTTGAACAGGGTGCTCAATAAACTCACAGAGACCTTGGGTGCATGAACCGCGCGTTCTGCGTGGTTTTTCACTTTGCGAGGCAGTTTTCTCGGCAGCTTGCTGTGGACAGACTGTGGATTCAGTGGAATGCGCAGATGGAACTTTTAGCTCGTCCCGGTTCACCACATACGCCCGCAAGCCTGGTGGCATGATTTATACAACAGCTGGTAACCGGAAGCCACATTCCTGGCGGTTTCTCCCAAAATTTCCACTTTTCCGGCCTGCCTACTGTTACTACTGGTTTTATATGTTTTTTATTTGGTATAAGGAGAAGCAGTAGTAAAAGGTCAGGCCTGAGCCTGCCGAGGTGCAAAACGTTATGGCTGCCGAAACCGTAGTCGTCCAAGGTACAGCGATGGAAATCAGTGTCAGCAAGTTCGAACTGCTCAAAGAACTGACTGCCACTCAGGGAGTGGTCGAACGGAAGACCACGATTCCGATCCTTTCCAACTTTTTGTTCGAGGCCGCGAATGACCGGTTGACCATCACCGCAACCGATCTCGACCTCAGCCTGCGCACCTCGTGTCCGGCCAAGGTGAAGCGCGAAGGCGCCTGTACCATTCCCGCGCGGAAACTCTACGACTACGTGAAATTGCTGCCCGACGGCGACATCTCCATCAAGCTGCTGGAGAACCACTGGGTCAATATTCGCTCGGGTCGATCGAATACCAAGATGGTCGGTATGGCAAGGGCGAACTTCCCTGGGCTGCCAACCTTTCCGGCAGCTGGCAGCGTCAAGATTCCAGCGCAGACCCTACGCAGCATGATCGGCCGGACCATCTTCGCCATCTCCAGCGAGGAATCGCGTTACACCTTAAACGGCGGGCTGATGGTGCTGAAGGCGGAATCGATGACCATGGTGGCCACCGATGGACATCGCCTGGCGCACATCGAGAAGCAGGGCGAGCACTTTGACGTGACCGGCGAAAATAAGACGCTTATCCCCAAGAAAGCGATGAGCGAAATTTACTCACTGTTGCAGAACAGCGACGTGGCCGAAATCGAGTTTGCCAAGGACGACTCGACGCTCTTCTTCCGTATTGGCGAGCGGCTGCTGACCTCGCGCCAGTTGACCGGACAGTTCCCCAACTACGAAGCCGTGCTGCCGCGCGAGACCACCAAGTCAGTCACCGTACACGGGGCGGACCTAAACACCGCCATCCAGCGCGTGGCCCAATTCGCCGATGAGCGCTCGCGCGCCATTCGGATGAAGCTCGACAAGAACGAACTCAAAATTTCATCGTCGTCCACCGACGCCGGCGAGTCGGAAGACTCTATTGAGACTGCTTACACCGCCGACGCGATGACCATTGGATTCAACTCCGAGTACCTGCTCGACTTCCTGAAGGCCTCTAATGGCGGCGAGGTGCGCCTGGAGTTTAAAGACGCTCAGTCGGCCGGCCAGATGCGCCCTGACGACGCCAGTGATGATGGCTTCAAGTATCGCTACGTGGTCATGCCGATGCGGATCTGAAGGCCGCTTGTAAGGCCTTTGACGCGGCGTTCAAGCGCCGCATTAGCGAGCATCGCTATTCCCGGGAACCGGCTTAAGCTGCACCGCGTGGATAAATCATGTGCCGATTGGGTCGCGCGACTTTCGTTTCCTACGTCCTCTCAACGCCCATTGTCCGCGACTGGTTCGCACGCTGTTTCTCCGCAAATCTGGCTTTGCTTACAATGGCGCGGCCGATCGTCCCGTGGCCGATGACTTCTGCCCCGTTGTGCGCGCTGACCCGAAACGTATAGAAGCGGCCATCAAACGACTCCAATGTAGCCTCTGACTTCACGGTTGCGCCAATCCCCGTCGGCGCGCGATGTACGATGTTGATCGCCGTGCCCACACTGACTTCGTCGCCTTCGCAAAACGGCAGTAGGGCGTGGAAGCCGGCCGCCTCCATCCATCCGATCATGTGTGGCGTGGACAGCACCGAGGGGAGTTCTTCCCGCCACGCCGTTAGTGTGTGTTGGAATTCAACGCGCCTCTCAACTTCACCGCGCGCACCGATGGGAACTGGTTTGGCCATAAGAATGAAATCTCACCACGGGGACACAGAGGTTACGGAGAAAATCATCTAGGAACTGCGATCCGACCAAGAGCTACGAAATCTCATCGACGGAGACAGACAGCTCCTTAAACTCCCTGCGCTCCCTGTCTCCGCCATGACTGGCTTTCGCAGGAGATCTACACCGCCGCCATCCGTCTGACTTCCATCCCATCCAGCGCGTGCCACAGCGCCTGCGCTGCGCTCTCGGCGGCAGATAACGCGGCCTCGGTCTGCTCAGGATGCGCAACCACTTCCGCCGCCAGCAAGTCGTGCCAAACCTGCGCGTGCTCCACGTCGGCGAACTGATGCAGCGTGAAATAGCCGCACGTCTTCGCGTCGGCGTCGTACTGCTTGGCCAGGCCCTCAGCCTTGGTCTTGGCCACGCGCGGGACTTGTGACTCGTAGGCGTAGAAGGCCGCCAGCGCCTCGGCAGTCGAACCCTCACGAGCCACGTGGCGGAATGCGCTGATCAGCTCGCACACTTCGTGCAATGGCGCGCGCTCACGCACCTGGTCGCGGCCTGCGCCCATGCCTTCTGCGAAGTCGAGCCACAACTCGCTGTGCGGACGCCCAGCAATCTCCTCCTCGCAAAGGTTGCGCAATACCGAGCGCCGCTGCTCGCCGTCATCGAGCCGAGCGTGCAACGCGCTCAGGTAGGTTGGAAACGCTGCCACATGATGGTAATAGTCACTGGCATACTGGCGCAGATCGTTGCGCGTCAGTTGGCCGGCAGTCCACGCCTTGTAATACGGATGGCACAACAGGTCGTAGCGGGCGATGCGCTCTTCCAGCGCCGCCAGGAAACTTTGCAATTCCATCGTTCACCCCACGTAAAGGATTAGTTCCAGGAAATGAGATCACTATACGGGAGGAGCGCAGGCCGTCACAAGTTCAGAGGGTGCAAAAAACCCACGACAGGAGCCGCTTACGACTGGGGCGTCGTCAGATATTCGAGCAAAGCAAATTCTTTGGAAGTAAGGTCGATGCGCTTGCCTCCGCGTTCCACCTTCCGTTCCACGCGATCGAGTTCCAGGTCGGCGACCCGCAGCACCGTCTCCACCGTGCGCGGTCCGCGGCGCAGCAGCGCGCGTACCCGCGCCGAAAGCTCGGTAAACGAAAAAGGTTTGATGAGGCAGTCGTCGGCGCCAGTATCGAGCGATTGCACACGGTCCTCCACCCGGTTTCGGGCGGTGAGGACCAGCACGGGAAGCGATGGCTTCTTAGGTCGCACGGCATTCAGCACAGCGATGCCATCGAGCTTGGGCAGATTCAGATCAAGGATCAGCAGATCATATTCGCTGTCGAGGGCCATCTGCCTGGCCTGCTCGCCGTCGGGCGCCACATCAACTGCGTAGTGCTCGGCCTCTAGGCCCTTGCAGACAAAACTGGCGAGCGGAGCGTCGTCTTCCACAACCAGGATACGCATACCGTAGCCTTCGGAGAGTAACCAATCAATGGTTACCATGATCATCATCCCTTCAGCATAGCTAGTCAACTGCTAACCGATATCTGAGAGCAATTACGTGCCAATTCGGGAAGATTCGGCCTGGTAGCCGGTAACCCAGCACAGATTAAGAGAAGGCGAGACGCGGGTTCTACAAGTCGTAATGCGCTAGAACTTAGAATCCTCCTCTGGCTCTCCAGCAACTGGAGCAGATTCATCTTCCGATCTCTTCCGACCCCAGAGAGGGGCACGCAGTTATTTTTGCGCTGCGAGACATGCCAGCGGCGCTATAATTGAAACATGGCACGTGGTTGGGAAAGTAAATCTGTAGAAGCGCAAATAGAAGAGTCTGATTCCGAACCCTCCCTTAGCGAAATCCGCTCCTGCTCCGCTGAAGAAATGCAAATCCAGATGAAGAAAGCTGACCTTGAGCTTTCGCGAAAGCTGGTCCTTCAGCAAATGGAGCGGAGCGATAGCGAGCGTTATTCCGAGTTGCTGCGCCGTACCTTGGCCGGCTTGGACACGCAAATCGCCGCCTTAGGCTGATTGGCGCCGTGTTTGGTTCTGCCCTTTCGTAGGAGTTTTCTCGCCTTAAGCGGTTACCCACCAGCCGCTCTGCTTCGCATAGCTCACACCCACCTGTGACCACAATCACGGAAGCAAGGTTCAACCCCCGAGCAGAATGACTGCAGAGGTGTGGTATGCCAGTTCTTGTGATTGCCGTAGTCTTCTTCCTGATTTTCCTGGTCATGGGCGTGATGGGAATTACGGCGATGGTGGCCGAGCATCGCGGCAAGTTGTTCAGCGGAACCTGGAGTGACGAGCCCAAAGCGGTGAAGCGATAGTCCGCTTGGTCTCGATCTTGAGCATCGGTGTGGCCTTATACCGCCTGCAGAACACGCGAGAGACAGTCTTCGCAGAAGCCACTGTCTTTGATATCGATCCATTCCACCGCGTGGGCAGGAGCCATCGCACAGCGATAGTCGTGGCAGTGGGTCAGGCCCAGGGTGTGTCCCAGTTCATGCACGGCTTCGATTAATAAACGATTGGCGAGAACGTCGGCATCCGGCGGCAGACCGTAGAATTCCTGCCGCAAACGATGATAGGAAACCAGCGCTGCGGCCCCACCAAGCTGAGCTTCCCCAAACACGAACGTCAGAATTGGAATGTAGAGGTCCAATTCCGTAATTCCAATCAGCCGAAATGTGCTGCCGTTGACGTACTTTTGCATTCTGGCCAGGATTTCGGAGGAATGATATTGCTGACGTTCAGGGTGCCGCGCAAACGAGGGATCAATGGCCGGCTGCAGTATTTCCGTGGGCACACGAAACTTTTCGTAGAGCTCATGCCGCAACCATTCGAGCAGCCGAGCGTCCACGCTTCCCACCGGCAGTAGTTGTAGCTTCTTCATTAGTAGCTAGCAATTTGCTCTGAGCTATTAGCTTTTAGAAACCAGAATTCTCAGCGGTAAGCTGCGTCGTGATCTTGATTACCAAGAGCTAAGAGCTAGCTGCTAACCGCGAGCTGTTCTTTCTCTTTCCGGTTCCATCCATACTTCTTGAGCTTGTGGTGTAAGGTGACGCGATCGATGGCAAGCACTTCAGCTGCCCGGGTTTGATTGCCGCCGCACTCTTCCAGCACTCGCAGAATGTGGGCACGCTCCACATCGTCAAGACTGCGCACATCGCCTATTCCTAAGCCAGCGCCATTTCTCGACTTCAGGGTGAAGTCCTGTTCGCGAAGCTCGGGCTCCTGCGCCACCACCATCGCCCGTTCGACAGCGTTTTCTAGTTCACGGACATTGCCTGGCCAATTGTATTGCTGCAATTCATTCATGGCTGCGGGCGAGACTCGCGTGATCTTCTTGCTCATCTCGCGCGAGAACTTGCGGGTGAAGTGGTCCACCAATAGAGGAACGTCTTCCCGGCGGTCGCGCAGCGGCGGAATCTCGATATGAAAAACGTTGAGCCGATAGAAAAGGTCAGGGCGGAACTTGCCTTCCTCGATCAGCTGTTCGAGGTTCTTGTTGGTAGCGGCGACCACGCGGAAGTCAACGTGGATCGTCTGATTTCCGCCTACCCGCACGATCTCGCGCTCCTGCAGCACGCGCAGCAAGTCGGTCTGGGTCTTTAAGCTAATGTCGCCGATCTCGTCGAGGAATACAGTACCGCCCTCGGCGATTTCAAACTTGCCCTTCTTGCGATATTGCGCGCCGGTAAATGCGCCTTTCTCGTGGCCAAAGAGCTCACTCTCCAGCAACGTTTCCGTGAGCGCGCCACAGTGGATAACTACCAGCGGGTGAAAACGTCGCGGACTTCCAGAGTGAATCGCGCGCGCGACTAGTTCCTTACCGGTGCCGCTTTCGCCAGTGACCAGCACAGTGGCATCCGTAGGCGCAACCGTTTCGATAGCGTCGAAAACGTGCTTCATCGCCGAGCTTTGTCCGATGATGTCCGAGGGATGAGCGATTTCGGCGACGGTCTCCTTCAGCCGAGTGTTCTCCTGCTCAGTACGGCGATGCGACATGGCTTTGGCGATCAGATGGCCAATCTCATCCGGATCGAGCGGCTTGTTCACATAGTCATAGGCGCCATTCTTGAGCGCGGCAATAGCGGTTTCCACCGACGCATACCCCGTCATGATGATGACCAGCATGTCGGGATGAATCTCGTGCAGCCGCCGCTGCAGTTCGATGCCGTCGGTGCCGCGCATCTTGATGTCCACCATCGCAACATCGAAGCTCTGCTCGGCGACGCGGGTCAGCGCCTCGTTGGCGCTTTCGGCCGTGGCGACTTCGTAGCCTTCTTCGGTGAACCACTTGGCCAGCGAGTCACGCACGCTGAGTTCATCATCCACGATCAGCAATTTGCCTTGCGTCATTCTTCTACCTCGTTTCCACTACTGCGCGGTTACGATCGTCAGCCATGGCGGGGTTCTGGCTATCCACCGGCAGCACAATTCTGAATGTCGTTCCTTGTCCCACAGCGGAGTTCACTTCGATCTGCCCGCCGTGGCGTTCCACGATGTTCTGGCTGATCGCCAGGCCGAGCCCGGAGCCGCCGGATTCCTTTGTGGTGTAGAACGGTTCGAAGATATGCGGGAGATGCTCGGCGGAGATCCCCATCCCATCATCACGAATAATGAGTTCGATCCACTCCGCACTGGCATGGGTGGCGATCCACAGATTGCCTTCCTGCGGCATGGCGTCGATGGCATTGATCACCATGGCCAGTACTACCTGCTCAATCTGGGCGGGATCGCAATGCACCATGGGCAGGTCGGCTGCGAGATCAAGGTTGAGCTGGATGCCGGCCATGTCCATCTTGTGCTGCACCAGACGCACGCAACGGTCGATGACCTGGTTGAGATCGCACCAGGCAAGATTCATGGGTGATACCCGCGAGAAGCTCAGCAGGTTCTTCACCAGCTCACCGCAACGCTTACTCTCACTGGCCACCAGGTCGAGAGAGCCCTTCATCTCTTCTTTCTTCGGCGAACTGGCGGCGTTGTTATCGATCCAGCGCTTTACCAGCTTGGAATAGGTAAGAATGCCGGATAGTGGGTTGTTGATTTCATGTGCCACCACCGCGGCCATCTTGCCGATGGTGGCCATCTTCTCTACGTGCAGCATGTGCTGGTGTGCTTGTTTCAACTCGCGCGTCTTCTCCTCGACGCGCTCTTCCAGCGTATGCGCCCAAGCGGTGATTTCCGCCTGCGCTACCTGCAGGCGGTTACTCATTTCGTTGAACGACTGCGCCAGCTCGCCAACCTCATCTTGCGAGTGGACAGGGATCTGATAGCCGAGGTCGCCCGTCGCGACGCGCTCGGTGCCAGTCTTTAGTTCGCGGAGCGGGTTGCGGACTTCAATCCACACGAACAGCCCGCTGAGAAAGACAACCGCAATCAGCGCGACTGTTGTTCCAGCAAGCATCTCTCGCCGCTCGCGGTGCAGACTTTCATCCACTTTAGCGAGCGACAGATTGGTGTCGAGTACGCCTAGAATCTGCGTACTGGCAGGATGCGCATGGCAGGCCGCGTTCGAGCAGGCGGGCTGGTTCTCGATCGGTGTAATGACGCCCAAAACGCGGGTGCTGGTCGCGCGATAAACGCGAAACCGGTCAGAGCGGTTCAGCCGGCTGAGAGGCTGCGATTGCACATGACAGCCGTAACAGGCCTCGGCGCCCTTATCTACCATGTTGCCAACTTCGGACGGCGCGGTCGAATAGCTGATCACACCCTGGGGGTTCATGATGCGAACCCGTACTATGCCGGGCTGGTCGGCCATGTTCAGCATCATCTCGTACAGGCCGGTGCGGTCATTGTTCAGCATGTAGTGCGACGCGCTACGGCGCAGAACTTCGCTTTGCTGCTCGGCGCTGACCAGTGCCGCCGCTTCCAGATGCTTGCGATGGAGTTGCGTGCTGAAATATCCCAGCAAAGCGAAGATGATGATCATGACCACGAAAATGGAGATCATCAGCTTTGCGCTCACGCTGCGTCCCAGACGTTGCAGCCAGAAGGGACGCGATGAGACTGGGCTCTCCCTTTTGTTTTTGGTGAGAGCCGGTTCGAGTTGTCAGTCTCCAGCATGGGCGGGCACCGCAACTTCTGCGTACCGGACTTCTGGTTCGCGGAGTGCCGGGACGTGGGCTTTTTCTTCCGGGAAGATCGGCAGGTACTTCGCCACAAAGCCGAAGATGGCGAAGCCTAGCGCAACGAACATGGCGGTAATCACGATCTCGGTCCACTTTGGCGTGTAGCGCGCACCGACGGCATTTTCCACTCCGGTGATGGCCACATTCAGACGATTGGCTACAAATCCGAGCAGGGTCAGCACAGCCGCCAGGTAGAGGCCTTGCGCCCGTTCCCGAATTTTCGGGACTAGCAGAAGTCCAAGCGGCGCCACAACTGAGAGGAACATCTCCAGTAGGAAGAAGCGCTGTTCGTACCCCGGCACGAAGACCAGTTTCAAGACGCCGCGGTGATACAAGTCTTCGAATTTCAGGATGCCATAGAGCGCAAGCACCACCACCAGTACGCGCCCCAGGTCGCGCAGGATGGGCAGTTCCAGCTCACGGCCAAAGTACCTCGAACTCATCGAGGATTCGAAGATGGTCATGGCCAATCCCACCGCGATCGCCGACAGGAAGAAGAAAACCGGCAATAGCGGGCTGTACCAGAAGGGATGCAGCTTGTTCGGCATGATGAGATACAGCGTGCCCAGCGATGACTGGTGAAGGGTGGAGAGCAACACGCCGAGAATCACGAAGACGACCATGACGCTGCGAACAATCTTCAGCGCACGCTTCAGCTTGAAGTGTTCCAGCACAATGGGCGAGAACTCCATAGCCAGCACGGCAGTGTAGAACATAACGCAATAGGCAACTTCGAACATTACCGAGTGCGGATTACGCATGATCAGCGGATGCCAGATGTTCCACGGCAATCCCAGGTCGTACATTAGTGCCGCGCAAACTAGCAAGTAGCCCAGAAACGCGGTGAGAATGGTGGGCCGTATGATGGAATGGAAGCGCTTGATGTTGAAGATCTCGACCGCCGCGGTCAGCGTGAAGCCACCCGCGGCCAGCATGACGCCACACATCACGTCGAAGCCAATCCAGAGCCCCCAGGGAAACTGATCGCTTAGGTTGGTCGATGCCCCCAGTCCGCGGTAGAAGCGGAGAACAGTACAGTAGATGCCGGCCGCCATTATGGCCAGGAAGACCGCCTTCCAGAATGTGAAGCGGATTCTAGGCACCGTCATTGCCCACCTCCGTTGTGCTTTTTCTCGTTGGCTTCGGCTTCCGCCACGTCTTCTCTACGGTGGGTGATCCAGTAAATGCCACCCAGCAAGGTGCCGAACAGGGGAACGAAATCTGGTATCCGCGACAGTACTTGATAGGTGTAAAGCGGGAGCGCCCGTTCCGTCAGGTCGGTCCGGAAACCGAAGTTGTTGAACGGAATGGAAGACAGCAGCATGACGGATGTGCCTCCAACCTCGGTCTCGCCGAAGATATGGGGCAGATACTTAGCGGGATTGTCGTGAATACGTTTCTTGGCTTCTTCCAGGAGCTCGTCGTGGTCGCCGAACTTGCTGGCGCCCGTGGGACAGATTTCCGCGCAAGCCGTCTGCTTGCCTTGGGCTACCCGTTGGCTGCACATGACGCACTTGCGCACGCCTGGAACCGCTTTCTCCCATTCATACTTGGGCACGCCGAAGGGACATGCCGCCATGCAATAACGGCATCCCATGCAACGGCTCTTGTCGTAAGTGACGGGGCCGAGCGCGGTCTTCTTCAGCGCGCCAACCGGACAAACCGAGGCGCAAGCCGGGTCGTCGCAGTTCATGCACAACTTGCGCATAAACTTATCGTCTTTGACCATAATGGCCGTGTATTTGTGCGCCGACGTGATCTGCTGGTCGGCGATGCGGTCGTCGTACGGCAGGCCGTTTTCGGTAGCGCAGGCCTGCTCGCACTGCTTGCAGCCGATGCACAGGGTCGCATCGTAAAGGATTCCCTTGCTCATGCTTTACTCCAGATCGCCCAGGCGGCCCCAGTCGGACCTCGGCAGGTGGAAGCGGCGCCAATGCGACGGCGCCGTCGGGCGACTTCGGAACTTCGGGATGCTCACTCCAAACCGGCTCATAAGAGGAACCGGCGCGGAGAGGAAGCCAGCGTGAAAGGAGTCTTACTTCAGGCTCTTCACGTAAGTAGCTAGCTTGGCAGCATCGGCTGGGCTGATGCCCTTGTTGGCGAAGGCGTGCGTCGCTTTCTTCTGCGGCCCGCCATTCTCAATGAAATCAGCTATATCGGCCGTCGACATCTTCTGAACGGAGGCAGACGAAAACTCCAATGCGCCCATCTTCTTGCCGGCAGCCGTGCCATTTCCATCGGCGCCGTGACAGGCGGCGCACTTTGCTTTGTAAAGGTCTTCCTGCGCCCACGATAGGCTGGGAAGAACCAGGAATAGCGCGAAAGCAGTAAGTAGAACAGCTAAGATGACCTTCTTCATTAACTTCTCCGATAAGTAAAATTTATGAATACAGGATCTTTGTTCGGCTTTGGAGCCATTATTTCTGCCCAGCGTGCTGCCAGACCGGCACACATGAAATCTCCATGAGTACAGCTTCAGTGTGGAACATAGACTCAAGGGGTGCTGTGATGGGGGTCACCCGCCAACGTGATGGATTTCGCAACAGTTCGGACGAGCGTTCGAATGGGCTGCAGCGATTTGCCGCACTTAGCGGGGAAAGAAAGGGGAGAGGTGCGAACAATATCCACAATTTCCCGAGGGTGGTGATGTATTTCTCGGCGCGACGGCCAAGAAATGTGGCGATTTTCAGCTATAAATCAGCGGGCAAAACCGACTTCGCTACCACCGCAAAGCTGTATCAACTCGCGATAACCGGTCGCAGCAAGCCTACGCCGAGCGTGATGACTGAAATCGCAAGAACAATTGCGCCAACATAAATCAGAGAAACGGCTTGACCGGGCTGACTAGCCGTCGGCGATAGCATGGAGAAGAAGAACCCTGCCGAAACCAAGATGGCCGCAAGCGGTACGCCAACTCGAACCGCCCAAGTCAGCCAGTCCGGAAGCACGGCGGCATCGGCCAGCACCTGACAGACCAGGGATAGAATTACGATGACGCCGGCATGCGCATGTCCGGCCCGGAAGAAATTCTGCCGTAGCGGGTTGTCCATGTAACCAGAGCTCTTATCCATCAGCGAGGTCAACAAGAAGTAGCCACCGTACTGAATTGTGGGCACGGTGATCAGAATGATTCCACACATCAGTCTAGATTCGCGGGTCATGAGCGGGTTCACCTCGAGGCATACTTTTTTCACAGATGCATGCTCTCGAATCGAAGATGCGAAAGCCGTTTTCCGGAGCTCGCGTTCGCCCTCGGCTCACAAAAAAGAATCTGACTTATCTCGAAAGCCGTACTAGAATTCGGCGACTGATTCTCAGTCTTCGGAGGGGCGAATGGCTTCGTGGCGACATGACGTGTTCCTTACGGGCGGGACAGGCTTTATGGGAAGCAGTTTGGCGAGGGAGTTATTGCGTCGGGGACATCGCGTGCGTGCGCTGGTCCGGCCGGGCTCTGAGGCAAAACTCGCAACCGGGTGCGAACCGGTTCGTGGCGACGCACTGCGAGCGGAAAGCTATGCATCGCAAGTCCCGCCAGCCGATACCTTCGTCCACCTGGTTGGCGTGGCACATCCCAATCCACGCAAGGCTGCCGAATTTCGAGCAATCGATTTGAAGTCGTGCCAGGAAGCGGTGCAGGCGGCAGTTGAAGCTGGCGTGCGTCATTTTGTTTATCTCAGCGTCGCGCGACCGGCGCCCATCATGCAGGAATATCAGGCGGTACGTGCGGAAGGCGAGGGTCTCATACGTGAAGGCGGAATGGCTGCAACCTTCGTACGTCCGTGGTATGTGCTGGGGCCGGGACGCAGGTGGCCGTACGCGCTTATTCCGTTCTATGCATTAGCACGATTGTTCCCAGCGACGCGCGATGGCGCGGAAAGACTAGCTCTGGTAACACTGCAACAGATAACAGAGGCATTGGCGTGGGCAGTGGAGAATCCGCCGGAACAGATACAGACGATTGAGCCACCGCAAATGCGGGCAGGCCTCACGACGTACGCGCCGCCGGAGGCCAAGACTGCGTCGGCCTAGATGATTATTTCTTTGCCGTAGGCGCCACAGCGCGGACCTTGACCAGTGTTCCGTCGGGAAGTGGATTCCCGAGGAACTCGACAACCCCGTTGCGGACGACGCCATTGAGCTCCGGCACAACCGACGCAACGCCGCCGACATCCGTAGCGCTGATCGCAGGTGCTTTCTTTTCGATCCCGCGGTCCATGGCCAGGTTGGCCAACCGGTCGGCGTCCCGGTTCTTCTCGCGAAGCACATGCGCGATCTCGAAGTAGTCGAGCTGGTCGATCATCTTGATCGCCCGGGCATGAAGCTCCTTCAGCGTGGGATTGTTGACTTTGTACTCGCCGTTGATTTGCTTCACCATCAGCTCGGAATCGCTGATTACCTTCAGCGCTTTGAAACCGTGCCTGAGGGTGTAGTTGAGCGCGGCCAGCAAGCCTGAATACTCGGCGTAGTTGTTGGTCTGGCGGCCCAGGAATTCACTGAGCTCGGCTACGGGACGGCCGATTTCGTCCTCGATGACGACGCCGTACCCCGCGGGACCGGGATTGCCGCGGGCCCCCCCATCGATATAGGCCACCAGATAACCTTGCTCAAGACTGGTGATCGCGCTGCCAATGAACTCCTGCGAGCGATATCGGGATTTCCCAGGAAATGGACGGACCGGCATGATTTGTATTAACCCCACTTTTTTGGATGCGCTGAGCCACGCCGCCGTCGCGGAATCACTTAACTGCTCTGACAACGGAGGCCCTTTATCTACCGCCCGGTCGCCAACCGAAGTGCCAAACGCTCCGGAAGCGAAGCGGCAAAGATTTTATCCTGCGTCTGCTTCACGTTGTAAGGGACGCGATAGAAGGTTACCCGCACCGGGCTATCCCCATCGTCCTCATAGAGGGCGAAGGCCGCTCGCCAGTCGCCATCGCGCGGCTGTCCGACCGAGCCCGGATTAATGAGATAACGCTGGCCCGGCGTCAGTGTCAGGGTTGACTCCACTGCACCCTCCATGCTGCCGTAACCGGGTGCGAGAGGTAGTGTTCTGCCGTCCTGGTACACAAAGCCACCCTGCAGGTGGGTGTGACCAAACATCATAATGTCGGCATGCCCGGGCACGCGGAAATTGGCATTGGCCGTGGAAGCGTTCAACAGGTATTCATCTTCATCGCGAGGGGAGCCGTGCACGAACTCCATTCCCAGCCAGCTCGTCCACGCGCATCGGCCCTTGCGGCAAGTTGCGCAGCCAGTTCAGATGGTCGTGCGCCAGCGTGGTTTGGGTCCAGCGTGCCGACATGGCCGCCACCAGGTTGAATTCCGACAAGTCCGTCAGCCCGGTGCAGGCACGATCATGATTGCCGCGCACCACTGGCCCCCCCATGTCGCGTACTCGCTCGCAAACTTCGTTCGGTGACGCGTTATAGCCAACTACATCCCCCAGGTTCACGACCATATCGTAGGCAGGGGCGGCGGCGAGGCACGCCTCCATCGCTTCAAGATTGGCGTGAATATCGCTCAGCAGGAGAAGGCGCATTGGTCAGCGGGCCTCCGCGGACACCACAGGACAGCGGGCCAAATGTCCGGGCGCAACCTCCACCAGCGGTGGCAGCTCGGTTAAGCAGGCGGGGATGCGCCAGGGGCAACGCGGCTCGAACGCACAGCCCGGCGGCAACGCAGTAATGGCAGGCACAGTTCCCTCGATGGTCTGCAGCGGATGGCCGCGTTCGGTGCGCAGCGTCGGCACAGAGTGTAACAGCCCGCGCGTGTAAGGATGCGCAGGATGGGTGAAAACTTCCCGCGCGGTTCCCATTTCGACCAGGCTGCCAGCGTACATCACTCCGATGCGATGCGATACCTGCGACACCACGGCAAGGTCATGCGAGATGAACAGCATCGCCAGGGAGAACTTTTCTCGCAGGTCCCTGAGCAGGTCGAGCACCTGTGCCTGGATGGTGACGTCGAGCGCAGTGGTGGGCTCGTCGGCGATGAGCAAGGAGGGCCGGTTTACCACGGCCATGGCGATCATCACGCGCTGGCGTTGGCCTCCAGACAGCTGATGCGGATAGTCACGCGCGCGACGGTCGGCATCGGCGATGGCGACAGTACGTAGCGCTTCAACCGCACGGCGCCAGGCCTCGGCCTTAGTGATTTGAAGGGACGCGGCCGGGCCGTTAAGGTCTCTATTCCTGCCATCAGGAGCGGACTTTCGTCCACGAGGGAGCCGCTTTTCCGCATGCGCCAGCACCGCCTCGGCAATCTGGTCGCCGACCCGCATCACGGGATTCAGGGCGGTCATCGGCTCCTGAAAGATCATGCTGATTTCCGCGCCTCGAATGTGGCGCATCTGCGGTTCCGGGCAACCGAGCAAGTCGTCATCGCGAAATTGAATGTGGCCCTGAATGCGCGCCTGGGGCGGCAGCAAGCGCAGGATGGCCAGCGCGCTGACCGACTTGCCTGAGCCGGATTCGCCCACCAGCCCGAGCACCTCGCCCGGCGGCAATCTGGAAGCTGACATCACGGACAGCAGTGACGTTTCCCTGCCCGGTCGCAAATTCGACGGTGAGATTTCGGACCTCGAGCAGCGGAGACACACTTCTATGCTAGCAGGCGGAGAAAACAACCAGGAGATGACCACGGACGATAACTCCATCCCACGCTCAGGGTGGCCAACTGTTCGCGCAGATCGAAGATGAACATTGTCCTGCTGGCATCCTATAGAGCCATCCGACGAATTGCTTCTGCCTTCCGCACTGTGATAACTTCCGCTCGTCGCCCGCTGTCGCAGTGGAGGAGAACTTTATGCTCATCGCTCTCATTGTCATTATCGTCATACTGGCGATCATCGCATTCACGCTGATCGGCATTTACAACGGTCTGGTGCAGTTGAAGGTCCGCGCCGACAACGCCTGGGCCGACATCGATGTGCAACTGAAGCGCCGCTACGACCTCATCCCCAACCTGGTCGAAACTGTGAAGGGATATGCTGCACACGAAAAGGGGACCTTCGAGAACATTGCCAAGTATCGCAGCGCGGCCATGACCGCTACGACTCCGGCGGAGAAGAGCGAAGCCGAAGGACAGCTAACCTACGCCTTGCGCGGCCTGCTCGCTGTTGCCGAGGCTTACCCGCAATTGCGTGCCTCGGAGCAGTTTCAGTCGCTGCAAGGTTCGCTGAGCGGACTGGAAGATGCGATCCAGAATGCGCGCCGTTACTACAACGCGGTGGTGCGCGACCTGAACACCAAGATCCAGACCTTCCCCACGAACATTGTTGCCGGCATGTTCCACATTCAGCAGAAGCAGTTCTTCGACATCACCGAGCCGACGCAGCGCGAACCGGTCGCGGTGAAGTTCTGAAAAACAGCAATTAGCGGCTAGCGATTAGCAACTAGCTAGGTGACGGTAGTGAAAGTGCTCAAAGTGACACCGCCGAAGAGACAAGTAGACATTCGAACATACTCCTCAACGGGTCGGGAAGGCCGAGAATGTGGGTATTACGTGAAGTAGCCTCGATTGCCTTTGCATTTCTAGCTGTAGGAATGATTAATTCTCAAGAGACGACTATTCCCGTCACTGAAGCCAGGCGCTTGGTCGAGATCATATTGCATCACGAAGGGTTCCCTTCGTCGTCGAAATATTGCGAAATTTCGTCAATGGACAAAGAAGGTGACCCGTTCGTACGCGACTACTATTCATTTGGTGCTTCCTGCGACTTCCCGAATACGGCAGCTACGAGTCCATGGGGAGTATTCGTTGTGAGTCCTCGAACTGGGGATGTGCTTGAGTTCAACGTGTGCAAGTGGGTCCGGTACCCAGAGGTACGCCGAGCGCAAAAAGAGATCGTGCTTCGGACCCACGCGAACGAAGCGGCTGAGGCTCATTACCGACGAAATACAGGCTGTGAAAAATGAATTTCGTTTGACACCTCCGTTTACCCAATTTGTTGTTGCTAGTTGCTAGTCGCCAAATGCCAAATGCTAATTGCCGTCCTCGGACCTTCGCTCTCCTGCTTCTCTGCCTGCTTTTCGCCGCGGCGGCCTCCGCGCGCGACTGGCGTATTGCCCGCTTCGAAACTCACATGTACGTTACGCCCGATGGAGTGACCACCGTCAACGAGCACATTGATGTGGTCTTCATCGGCGAATTTCATGGCATCTATCGCGACATTCCCATCGAATATCCGGGCCCACACGGCACGAACTACACCCTGTTCCTCAAGGTGACCGACGTTCTCGACGGCAGCGGCCACAAGCTGAAGTACGAATCCAGCACGCAGAATGGCAATCGCCATCTCAAGATCTACATTCCCGACGCAACAGACACCACGCGCACCGTGATTATCAGCTACAAGGTGACCAATGCGGTGCGTTGGTTCGACGATCACGACGAGCTTTATTGGAACGTAACCGGCAATGACTGGCCGGTACCGATCGACAGTGCCGCGGCGTCGATCACATTTCCCGCGAATGCCGCCGGCAACTTGCGCGCGCAAGCCTTCACCGGCGAATACGGATCGCAAGAGCAGGACGCGACCGTCGAAGTCCGCAATAGCACGGTGCTGGTTGAGACCAACAATCCACTCTCCATGCGCGGCGGGCTTACGGCTGACGTTTACATCAGCAAAGGTGTGCTGACGCAGCCCAGCAAATTCACCCAGGCCATGTGGTTTCTGCGCAGCAATCCAATTGTGCTGCTGCCGCTGTGGGCGTTCATCGTGATGTTTTTCTTCTGGTGGACGAAAGGCCGCGATCCCAAAGCCGACATCTCGGTCGCGCCGATGTACGAGCCGCCCAAAGACATGACGCCTGCCGAGGTCGGCACGCTGATCGATGACGTGGTCCATCCTCGCGACATCACCTGCACCATGGTGGACCTCGCGGTGAAGGGTTATCTCAAGATCGAGGAGACTGAGTCGAAGGTCCTGCTGTTCAGCCATCGTGATTACACCTTCCATTTGCTGAAACCGTCCGAGACCTGGAGCTCGCTCGAACCACACGAACGCGTAATGCTGAACCATATGTTCCCTGGAGGCGTCACCCAGATACGTTTGTCGGACTTGAAGAACCAGTTCTACGTCGCTATTCCAACCATCAAGAGTGACATTCTCGCGGAGCTAAAGAGCAAGGGAATGTATTCCGTAGATCCGGAATCGGCACATGCCTATGTGCTGGCGGGAGTCTTATTTACGGCAGCACCCTTCGTGTTGGCGCAAGTCCTGGGCTGGGGCTCGATGCTCGATTCTCCGGGCCTGCTGATTGCCTCCGGAATCATTGCGGTGATCATCGTGTTCCTGTTCGCTCGCATCATGACCGCGAAGTCGCTCAAGGGTGTGCGCACTAAAGTTGAAATCCTCGGCTTCCAGGAGTTCGTCAACCGCGTGGACTCCGACCGCTTAAAGCGCATGCCGCCCGATACCTTTGAGAAATTTCTGCCTTACGCTATGGCGCTGGGCATCGAGAACCGCTGGGCCAAGGCCTTCCAGGGAATCACGCAGAATCAGCCCAACTGGTATGTCGGGCCGACGCCGTATGTGGGTTTCAATCCCATCTTCTTCGCCGGCTCCATGCATGCTATGGCGATGGATGCGCACCAGGCCTTTGTGGCGGCTCCGCGTGCGAGTAGCACTGGCTCGGGATGGGGCGGCGGCGGCTTCGGTGGTGGAGGCTTCAGCGGAGGCGGTTTCGGCGGCGGTGGTGGCGGCGCGTTCTAACGCAGAATTTCCCGCACTTTCAGATCCGGCTCGATCCGATCGTTCATTGTCTGCGCAAGTCTTCCCTTCAGCTTGAAGCGCGTTTTTCTTTCGGGTTGTGCCTTGAGACCACCCGCTTCGGTGCGGCTTAAGCGCGAAGCCAAAAGCGAAATTGAAGCACGCCCAATCTTGGCATGTGCACCTGACACACGACTCGTACGCTTTCTGAAATGGCGGCCGTCCACTCTTCCACTCCGCACTATAATCAGCGAAGTCAGGAGGGCGATTGACTTCGCCGGTTTCGCGATCCAGAAACAAGAAGAAAAATCCGCAGCGGATTGATGCGCGTCCTGACCCGCACCGGCTCACTCCATCCCGACAGTGGCTACTGATTGCCTGCGTCCTTCTCCTGCTAGCAACGGTTGCCTTGTATCTCCCGGTGAACCATCACCCGTTCGTCAACTACGATGATGACGAGTATGTAACTGACAACGCCCAAGTGAAGGCAGGATTGACCGCGGACACGCTCGCCTGGGCTTTTACCAACTACGACGCGGCCAACTGGCATCCTGTTACCTGGCTCTCTCACGCCCTCGACTATCAGCTGTTTCAGCTTGACCCGGCGGGCCATCACGACGTCAATCTCATACTCCACACAGTGAACGTGGCGCTGCTGTTCTGGGTGCTGTGGCAGGCGACCGGCAATCCCGGACGCAGTCTGATGGTGGCAGCGTTGTTTGCGTTTCATCCTATAAACGTCGAATCGGTCGCGTGGGTGGCGGAGCGCAAGAACCTGCTGAGCATGTTGTTTTTTCTGCTCGCATTGGGCGCCTATCGCTGGTACGCGCGTCAGCCGCGCGTGGGACGCTATGCGGTCGTCGCGTCGCTCTACGTGCTGGGCCTGATGTCCAAGCCACAGGTAATCACCTTGCCATTCGTGCTGTTGCTGTGGGATTACTGGCCTCTGCGACGAATGGCGATCCACGACCAGAAGACCACACTGGCGAATGAGCCTGCCGCTATCGTTCCGGAGAGAAGCTTAGCGTGGCTGGTGAAAGAAAAGATTCCTCTCTTCGCTCTGTCGGCGGCCAGTGCTGTCATCACCATGAGAGCGCAGCGCCTGGGGGGTGGCATCAATCCCGACATCCCGCTCCTAACTCGCCTGGCGAACGCCATCATTTCTTATGCGCGATACCTGGGCCAGCTCTTCTGGCCGACACGTCTCGCACCCATCTATCCCTATCCAGTCGGTTCAATCAACGCATGGGAGGTAATCGGGGCATCAGTTCTCCTAATCGCCATAACGGCAGTGGCGATCGCGGCGCGGCAGCGGCGCTATCTTTTGATGGGATGGCTATGGTTTCTCGGAACGCTGATTCCGATGATCGGCCTGATACAAGTGGGGCGGCAGGCGATGGCCGATCGCTACGCCTATCTGCCGTTCCTTGGCCTATTCATCATGATCTGTTGGGGCGCAGCCGACTGGGCCACCCAGTGGCATATTCGGGTCGCATGGCAGGCTGGCGCCAGCGTAGCGGTCTTGGTTTTTCTGGCGGTGCTTACGCATCGTCAGATCGATTTCTGGGGCGACAACGTACGGTTGTGGACGCATACGTTGCAGGTCACGAATGGCAACTACCTGGCTGAAGACAATCTCGGCAAGGCGCTACAAGCCGAAGGCAAACCACAGGAAGCGATGTCCCACTTTGTCAGAGCCGCGGCAATCGAGCCATCGTACGTGTTTGCCTACGTTCACATGGGTATATACCAGCATCAGCAAGGCGACTTGCAGGATGCCGTGCGGCAATATCAAAAGGTCATCAGTCTCACCGCGAACGACATCATTCATTATCGCGAGGTCCGCCACGAGATCTTTGCCAACATGGCTACAGCCTATGCCGGTCTGGGCGACTTCGCGCGCGCACGTGACTGCCTGGAGTCGGCGGTCAGTTTGAATCCTGACGACGCTCAGGTGTGGACCAGTTTGGGGATCATGGCGCAGAAGACGGGAGATCCCGAAAGGGCGATAGCGGCTTATTCACAGGCCGTCAAGCTTCAGCCCACGCAACGCGGTTACCGGCTGCTCGCTCAGGCCCTTCAGCAGGCGGGCAGACAAGAGGAATCCCAAGTTGCGTTGCAGCAGGCTAGGTCACTCTCGAGGGAGAGTGGCCAAACCCAATAGAAGCGAGGCAGCTCTGACCGACAAGAGCGCCGAAGAAATAGTGCGCCCTGGGAGGTCATCACTTCAATTCTTTGCGGTCGAAATTATTCGGCTCGATGCCTGCCAACAGAAATGCGGCTTTCGATGACGGGCTCGTCGCACGATACACTTTTCCCCAACCACGCCGATTGCCCTTCGAGCCATCCTTGCAACTCCGCCAGGGCCCGCTCGCACACCATTGCGTGGCGCTGTTTCTTGTCGCGGACGCGGCGGCGCGTGGTTTCGTCGAGCGGCATCAGCAAGTCGAAGGTAATGTTGGCGGGCTGGAAATGTTTTGCCTCAGCATGGCAGATGTAGTTCACCAGCGCGCCGAAGGCGGTGGCGCGCGGTGGAGGCGCTGGTTCGGCATTCACGGCAAGCGTCGATGCTTGAATGCCCGCGAGCAATCCGGTCGCGATGGACTCGACATAGCCCTCGACGCCGGAAATCTGCCCGGCGAACAAGACGTTCGGATGTTGCTTCATCTGCAGCGTTTCGCGCAGCAGCGTGGGACTGTTGATGTAAGTGTTGCGATGAATCTGTCCGTAGCGCACGAACTTGGCATTCTCCAGACCGGGGATGAGCCGCAGAATCCGCGCCTGCTCGCCGAACTTGAGGTGGTTCTGGAAACCGACAAGGTTGTAGGAGTCGGCGCGCAGGTTTTCCTGACGAAGCTGTACCACAGCGTAGGGGGTCTGCCCGGTGCGAAGATCGCGCAAGCCGACCGGCTTCATCGGGCCGAAGCGCAGAGTGTCGCGGCCACGGCGCGCGATCTCTTCGATCGGCAGGCAGCTTTCGAAGTAGTTCAGCTTCTCCCAATCTTTGGCGTCAACCGAGTGCGCTTCCAGCAGCGCGTCGAGAAAGCGGTCGTACTCTTCCTTGCTCATCGGACAGTTGATGTAGTCGGCGGTGCCTTTGTCGTAGCGCGCGGCCATGTACACGCGCGACATATCGATGGAGTCGGCCTCGACGATGGGGCTGATGGAATCGTAGAAGTACAGTTGCTCGCTACCGCTGAGGCGGAGGATCTCGCGCGTCAGTGCGTCTGAGGTGAGCGGGCCGGTGGCGACAATCGTGATCGCGTCCTGGTCCTCGATCGACGTGACTTCTTCGCGCAGCACGCGGATGAGCGGTTCGCATTCGATGGCAGCGGTCACCGCCTCGGCAAACTTGTCGCGATCCACGGCGAGCGCGTGACCGGCGGGAACAGCGGTCTGGCGAGCGATGTCCATCAGCAGTGAACCGGCGCGGCGCATTTCCTCCTTGAGCAGCCAAGGCGCGGTGTTCTCGGTGTCGGACTTCAGCGAGTTGGAGCAGACCAGTTCCGCGAAGTGCGAAGTCTGGTGCGCTGGGGTCGAGCGCACCGGCCGCATCTCGAACAAATCCACGACGACGCCGCGGCGAGCGCATTGCCAGGCAGCTTCCGAGCCGGCCAGTCCAGCGCCGATGATGCGGATGGGGTTGGGCATGGATGTAACGACATTATTTCAGAATCATGGGACGAGGGCCGACGACCGACCGCAGTATTGGATAGTGTATGGGATTCGAACGTATTAGGTAGTCTGTCGATTCGAAACCAGATCCGTATCGATTATTGCGTAGTAGGCCAATTCCGTGCTGCCGCAGAATTGGCCCACTACAAAGTATAGCGAGTGAGGACAAAGTCGCGGTGTTAAGGGCGCAGTCGCACTGTTAATGGCCTCGTCGCGCTTGCCAGGAATTCAGTCGCGCTTGCGCGACGTCAGGTGATAGCCCCGCGCTTCAGCGCGGGGTCAGCAGGACGTGAATTGGGAGTGCCCCGGGCACGGCAGGTTCTCACAACGCGTTGTGCAATCCATCACCGCCGAAGATCCAGCCACCGGTATAGGTTGACCCCATGCCACACACGCTCGCCTGTAACCTGGTGCACTGCGTGTTCAGCACCAAGAACCGCGTCGATCTTATTCCCGACCCCGAAAGATTACGTCAATACCTCACCGGAATTGCCCGCGGCAAGAATATCCCGTTACTCGCGGCCGGAGGGACCCGCAATCACCTTCATGTACTGCTCGCTCTGCCACCTTCAATGCCGTTAGCCAAAGCCGTGCAAGAGCTCAAAGGAAATTCATCGCGCTGGTTGAATGAAGTAGCCAGTGGCTTCGCCTGGCAGCGAGGTTACGGCGCGTTCAGCGTCAGCGAGTCGCGATGGCAGGCAGTTATCGCCTATATCGCCGGCCAGGAGGAGCATCATCGCAAGTGGAGCTTCGAGCAGGAGTTTCTCACGTTGTTGCGGAAATCCAGGATCGAATTCGACCCACAATTTGTGTTCGGGTGAGGCTGCTGCCGTGCCCGGGGCACTCGGGCTCTTAGATTCCGTCTACCCCGCGCTGAAGCGCGGGGCTATCACCTTTCGTCGCGCAAGCGCGACTGGATCAAACTCCTGCGTCGCACCACCTGCGACTAAAGATCGGGGTAATCGCAAGTAAAACTGAATACTCCCCCTTCCTGCGCCACCGGGCCCCAAAGCAAACCGGGTCTATGCCTCGTTTTCCTGCGCCGCGACGGCGAAACCAATCTGCGGCTATTATACGAATGACCACCAGGAGACCATGAATGGCCAGACTGTCGTACGTCGAGATGGACAAAGCCTCACCTGAGGTGCGCGAGGTTTACCAGAAGGCGCTCAAGGGCAAGCCAGTCAGCTTTCACAAGATTCTGGCGCACCAGCCCGAGGTATTAAAGACGATGCTGCCGTTTTACGCCAGCGTCGGTCGCTCGCTGGACCGCCGATTGTATGAGATGGTGTACATCCGCGTCTCGATGATCAACGGCTGCCGCTACTGCATGCAGCATCATCTGGCCGCCTCCAAGCGCGTCGGGCTTTCGCGAGAGGATTGGCAGCACCTGAAGGACGGCCAGCATGGCAACTTCAGCGAGAAGGAAGAAGCCGCGCTGGATTTTGCCGAGAAGCTCACACGCGATCCGCATTCGATTGCCGACGGCGACATTCAGAGCCTGAAGCTACATTTCTCGGAAGCCGAGATCGTCGATCTCGATCTGCTGATTGGCCTGGCGAACTTGACCAACCGCTTCACCGATCCCATGGGCGCCGATGTGGAGTTTGCGGAAGAGAAGGTGTGAATCGCGTCAACCTCTAGCTGTCTAGTTACGAGGTCTTCGAAATATGGCCATACGTCTCCTCTGGATGCTCGTACTGGTTTCATGCCTTTCTGCACCGGAGGATTTCCCGCCCCGTCGCGGCCAAAAACAGACAGTTCAACTTCCTCCGTTCGGGGAAGTTGTTATCGAAGGCGCGGTACTTCCACATCATCTGCCGGAGGTTTCATTCACCAGCGTTGCGTCGGGCAAGCAATTCTACAGAGTGGAACTGGGTGCCGGAATGCTCGACACCCGGTACATCGACCCTAGCGACCCAAAGGCTGATCCCTTTCCCATTGTTCGATTTAAAGTACTCACGCTCCCCGAAGTCTCGACACCGATTGTCTTTGCCGCTGTTATGGATGCCGGCGGCTCCGATTGCTCGTACATGGGGGCATTGGTCGGTAACATCAATGGAAAAATGTCCGCACTGCTGCCTCCACTAGAGATAGTAAATGCTGAAGGCGGCTATGCGATCGGCGAGCTCGAAAAGGGGGCCGGTCTCGAGTTTGCCGCGTGGAACATGATTTGGAATATGCATACCGAGTCGCATGTCGATCCTCACGATCACTGGGTGCGCATTTATCGCTTCGACCGAGCCACAGGAAGGTTCGAGTTCGCTAGGCGGTATGTAGTCAAGAAGTCGCAACCAGAAATCAACTTCCCCAATTTACTCCGCCAGATTCCTGATTTTGGGTGCTGAACAGTCCGGAAGCTCAATTCGACTGTCCTTCAGAGAATCACCCGTTCATCCCCTACCCGCCGCGTCACCCGCTCGCGGTCCAGATATTCCAGCAGCGGGATGGCGTATTTACGGGTAATCCCGAACAGGTCCTTGAAATTCCCCACGTTGAGCTTGGGGGTCTGGGTTTTCTGCGCGAGAATCTGGCGGCGCATGGCATCAAGCGCGTCGCGATGAAACACCAGGTCATCCGAAAGCTTTACCAACACGCGGTCGCGTAGCAGTAGAGTCACAATCTTCTGCGCGCGCATCTTGTCCACCGGCAGCGATGCCAGTACTTCCTTCAACAGCGGAACCTTCAGGCCCGCTTTGGCGAACGCCTGCTCGATCTGCAACTTCGACTCCGCCTCTTCATCGCGAAGAACGACACCGCGGCCGGGCAGACGCAGCAACTCGCCGTCGGCCTCAAGCTTCTTCTCGCGCAGCAGCGACGCGACGACGCCGTCAAACAGTTCGGCATGTTCGCGTTTCCTGGCATGAAGCTCCTGCTTATTGATTCCCGGCAGCAGCGGATTCGCATCGTGGAAGTGAGCGGCGAGCGAAAGAATGTCCTGGCGAACTCTCTCCAGCCAGCGGGACGTGATCAGTATGTTCCCGAAGATGGCTATCTCACCCGCCTGCTTCAGCTCGCCGGCGAGCTGTTGCACACGCATGGGAAGCCATCCTGTTTCCGCCACGGCTTCTGCGACCGTGAGTCCGAAAATCGATCGCCGATTTACGCGCGCCAGCAGTGCCTGCGCGGGATTGGCGCCAGCGATGGTCTGGAGGAATGGCAGTCGCTGATCGCGATCAATCCGTATCGGGGGCTCACCAGCATCAAGCACGCGTCCGCCTCCAATCGTGATCACCGGCGAATACTGCCGCAGGATGAACCGGTCGCCGGGAAACAACACCAGCGGACGGTCGAGTTTCAGGCGCGCGAACCCCGACTCGCCCGGCAGAAGCTGCTTCGCTTCAAGCAGGGTCACGCGTGCGACGGTCTCGGCGGCGAAGGCGTGCAGATGCACCCGTGCGTATTGCCGCAACGGCTTGGCCGACGACAGAAGATCGAGCTGCACACCAAGCCGCGTCACTGGACGGAACATTTCCGGCGGCGTCAGCATCATGCCGCGTGCTAGTTCGTTGGTCTCGACGCCGGCCAGGTTCAATGCCGTGCGTTGTCCGGCGATGGCTTCCTCGGCAGCTTGGCCATGCACCTGCACTCCACGCACGCGCAAGCGCTTGCCCGTGGGATGGACCTCGACCTCTTGCTCTTTGCGGACGGTGCCCGAAACCAGCGTCCCCGTGACCACGGTTCCGAAGCCTTTCATGGTGAACACGCGATCGATGGGCAGGCGGAAGACCGCGCTCGAATCTTTTGCAGGAACTTCGGCGGCCAGCCGTGCTAGCTCGCGTTTGAGTTGGTCTAGCCCGGCGCCCGTCTTGGAGCTGACGGGGATAATCGGCGAGGTTGCGGGATCGAGGAATGAACCGGCCAGGAATTCCGACACTTCCATGGTCACGACTTCGAGGGTTTCTGCATCGACCAAGTCTGATTTCGTGAGGACGGTAATTCCCCGCGGCACCGAAAGCAGGCGGCAGATTTCGAAGTGCTCGCGCGTCTGCGGCTTGACCGATTCATCTGCGGCCACCACCAGCAGCACCAGATCGATACCGCCGACTCCCGCTAGCATGTTGCGCACAAAGCGCTCGTGTCCGGGGACATCGACCAGGCCAACGCGGATCGGCGCTCCGGTCGGACTCTGCAAGTCGAGGTTGGCGAAGCCGAGGTCAATGGTGATGCCTCGCCGCTTCTCCTCCTCCAGACGATCGGGATCAATGCCGGTGAGCGCCCGAACCAGCGCGCTCTTGCCGTGATCAATATGGCCCGCCGTGCCGACGATCACCGACTTCATGGCAGACAGTGTACCTTTTGTGGAACGCGGTGACGCCCGATGGCGAATTACATTAAGGCTTCTTGTGTGCGAAAATAGTAGACAGGAAACTTGCACCAAGCTACCGGGTTTACTACGGTTGCGCCGCCACCAGGGAAGTATTGCACTTCCGGAGGGTCGAGGGGCGTCTAAGTGGTTGAGCTCAGGGCGTACTTGATCCAAACGGATGGCTTCAATCCTAATACCGCCAGAGAAACCGACGGAGCTTCCCACTAAGGAAGAACAGCAACTCGCATTGTGGGCTGACAACGGCCCTCCTGGCTTGGACCTCACTCCACATCTGCTGCTTCAGTTAGAAGATGAGTTGGAGCGCTCGCGCCTGCGCGAGGCTTTCTGGATCTCCGTCGTTGTGCACTTGCTGGTGGTCATCTTCCTGGCCATGTCGCCGAAGATTTTTGGCTACAAAGGCATCGATCTCGCCACAACTGCCGACCTGATGAAGAACCAGAATATGACCTATCTGGATCTGCCTCCTGATTTGCAGAAAGCGCCCAAGGTGCCGCCCAAGACGAATGTGTTGTCGGATAAGAACCGCGTCGCGATGAGCCCGCATCCGTCGATCGACAAGAAGACGCTGGAAGAGTTGCGGCGCGCAGGACCGCCGGCACCGGCTGCCGCACCTCCTTCACAATCGGCGCAGGCCATGCAACCGGCGCCTCAAGGTAGCCAGCAACCCAATCCATCGCAACAGCAGATGGCGCAGATGCAGCCAGCCAACCCACAACCGAATCCGAAGCTGCCCGTGCCGGAGCAAGGCGGCAAGCAGATTGATTTCGCGCAGATGATGAAGTCGCCGGGCGACCTCACCGCGCAAGCCGCCCGCGCGGTGGCCGAGCGTCGCGGTTCCGGTGGCACTTACGGCGGGGGTGGTGGCGATTACGGCGCAGGTCCCGGTGGTCGAGCGCGCACTTTGGGCAATCTCGAGGTATTGAGCGATACCCAAGGCGTGGACTTCGGGCCGTATCTGTCTCGCGTGGTCGACGCCGTGCGCAGAAATTGGTACACCTTAATTCCGGAAGCAGCGCGCGCCCCACTACTGAAGCGCGGCAAAGTTGCGATTGAGTTTGCCATCCTGCCCGACGGGCGAGTCGCTGGCATGAAGCTCACCGGAGAGTCGGGTGACGTATCGCTTGATCGCGCGGCGTGGGGCGGAATCACTGCATCGAATCCGTTCGCTCCCTTGCCGACGGAATATCATGCCCCGTATCTGGCCCTGCGTTTTCGCTTCTACTACAACCCGCAAAAAGGCGATATCGAATAGCGGTTCCTTCTGCGGCGAGCAGGCAGGGTCGTTAGGCCATACGCTGCTGAGCGAGTGCGCGTTCTACACCTTCCGAAAAGACGAGATCGAACGGCAGCCGCCACGGGCTATGGCCTCAAGCAAGCAGAGGCGTCGGCTCGCCGTAGCTGAACGTATCTCGTAAATCGAGTCCCACTCTGTGGGACGGAAGTAGATAGCCCACCGTTTCAACGGTGGGTAGGTCTTCAGGGACGACAGACCCGAACAAGTCCCCCCTGCGCGTAGAATAATGCCGTGAACCCAGGAAACGCTCCCGAACACGATGCCGCCTGGATCGCTCGCTACCGGTCGCGTGAGCGTGCCAAAGTTTTCGGCCTGATTGTTCTGGTGATATTCATCCTCGCCTTGGCATTCTTCCGTTTTGGCCGGACCATTCCGTGGGGCGCGCGTTGAATGGGCACTCCGTCGCGGACTCAATCTGAACCACTCCTGGTTGTCATTCTGGGGCCGACAGGTTCGGGTAAGTCGGCCCTCGCAATCGCACTCGCGCAACGCTTCGCCGGAGAAATCGTCAGTTGCGATTCCGTCGCCATCTATCGGCACTTCGAAATTGGAACGGCCAAACCAACCCAGCAGCAGCGGGCCCTGGTGCCGCATCACCTTCTCGACGTCGCGGAGCCTGCCGAGCCGTTTACCGCAGGTGAGTATGCGCGGCAGGCGAGAATAATCCTCACGGAAATTGCCCGGCGTCAACGGATGCCTATCGTGGTTGGGGGCACCGGCCTTTATCTGCGCGCGCTGCTGGATGGGCTCTTCCCCGGGCCACAGCGCTCGGAAGAGCTGCGTGTCCGCCTGCGGGAGCGCGCCCAGGAACGTGGCTCGTCCTATCTGCACAAGCTGCTTCTGCGTCTGGATCCCGCAGCTGCAGGGAAGATCCATCCCAACGATGCTCCTAAGCTCATTCGCGCCGTGGAAGTATGCCTGACCGCACGTGGACCGATGAGCCAGTTGTGGATGGAGCGCGGGCGCGATCCTTTGCGAGGATTTCGCATCCTGCGCATCGGACTGAATCCAGATCGCGACGCACTCTATGCGCGGCTTAATCAGCGCGCCAGCCAAATGTTCGACAACGGGCTAATCGAGGAGGCCAAAACTCTGCTGCAGAGATACGGCGAATTGAAAAACGTTACGCCGCTGGATTCTCTCGGCTACAAGCAGGCGACGCAATTTCTGCGAGGAGAGCTTTCGCGCGAGCAGGCCCTCTCGGCGACACAGCAAGGCCATCGCAACTATGCTAAGCGCCAGATGACGTGGTTTCGCCGCGAGCCTGACGTCACCTGGCTCGCTGGTTTCGGCGATGATCCGGAGGTGGCGAGAGAGGCTGGCGAACTGGTTTCGTCCAAAATACGCTCCGGCCCTCGCTCCGGCACTTCTGATATGTTCACTTCGTCATGAATCGCGGGATCCTGCTGGCCGCACTTCTGGTCGCGTTGTGTATATCACCCATGAGCTACGCCGAAGAGCGCTTTCAAACTCCCGAGCCCGTCCATCTCGACAAGAAAGGCGAGAAGTGGGCGCGCGAGTCGCTGAAAAAAATGTCGCTGGAACAGAAGATCGGCCAGATGTTCATGGTGCGTGCGCTGGCGCAGTTCACCAACGTGGACAGTCCCGACTACATCTCTTTGCGCGACACCATGCGCAAGTATCACCTCGGCGGCTTCGCGCTTACCGTGAGCTTCGAAGACGGCCTCCTCTACAAGAATGAACCGCTGGAGGCCGCCATGGTCACCAACCAGTTGCAGCGGGATTCGGAGTTCCCACTGATTTTCGGCGCCGATTTCGAGCACGGCCTGGGCATGCGCCTCAATGGAACCACCGATTTCCCGCAAGCCATGGCATTCGGTGCTACCGGCGACTTGGATTTCGCGCGCCAATCCGGCCGTATCACCGCCCAGGAGGCGCGCGCCATTGGCGTGCAGTGGAACTGGTTTCCGGATGTGGACGTCAATTCCAATCCCGCGAATCCCATCATTAACACGCGATCGTTCGGCGAAGATCCAAAGCTGGTCGGCGAGATGGCAGCCGCCTACATCGCGGGCGCGCACGAGTTCGGCATGATGACAACCGCCAAGCATTTTCCCGGTCACGGCGATACCGAAAGCGACTCCCATATATTCGTCCCCGTGGTGAAAGGGGATGCGGCGCGCCTCGATACAGTTGAGCTGCCGCCGTTCCGGAAAGCCGTCCAGGCGGGAGTTGACACCGTGATGGTGGGCCATGTGCTTGCTCCGGCACTCGACCCCAACCACGTCGCCACCATCTCGCCCGCCATCGTAACCGGACTCTTGCAGGAGAAAATGGGCTTTCACGGATTGGTTATCACCGACGCACTCGACATGCGTGCGCTGCGACAATCATTCCCCCAGGCGGGACCCGAGGCCGCTGGACGCGCTGCGGTCGAAGCGGTGAAGGCAGGCAATGACGTTCTGCTGTTGCCGCTCGATCTTGCCGGCGCCTACAACGGGTTACTGCGAGCGGTCCGCAGCGGCGAGATTCCTGAGTCGCGCATCGACCAATCAGTCTTGAAAATCCTGCGGGCCAAGGCTTCGGTGGGGCTGAACAAGGCGAAGCTGGTCGATATCAACGCTGTGACGCAGATCGTGGCGAAACCTGCGAGCCTGGACCTGGCGCAAGAGGTTGCTGACAGTGCAGTTACGCTCGTCCGCGACAATCGCCGAACCCTTCCGCTAAAGGCCACCGTGAAGGGAACCAACGCCTCACCGAATTCGTATCAGCCACTAGCGGAGAGACGCAACAAGACTGTCTTGTTGATTTTCACCGACGATAGCCGCTCCGATTCAGGTCGCACTTTGGATCATGATCTCAGGGCAAGAATTCCAGACGCACGGGTTTATTACATCGATCCGCGCGATGCGGCCGGCATGACCCAGCCAGTGTTGAGTGCCATGCAGGAGTCGCAGGTGGTGATCGCCGCGGTGTTCGAGTTTCCTGTACCTGGCAAAGTGGTGCGTGCGCAAGACGGCGCCGCCGTCAACGCTATAGCTGTGCAGGAATCGTCCGCGACATTGCTGCAGCAGGTGCTGCAAAGCGCCGCGGAAAAGACGATTGTGGTGGCTCTGGGCAGTCCTTATATCGCCACGCAGTTGCCCCAGGTGCAAACCTATATCTGCACCTTCTCCAGCGGCCACGCTTCTGAGGTGAGTGCGGTGAAAGCAATGTTTGGCGAAATCCCGATGACCGGCCACTTGCCTGTAACCATCCCGAACATAGCCGCCCGCGGCACAGGACTGACAGCCGCGGCACAAGATTCCAGCGGAGGACCACAATGAGGAAGATCGCGACGAAGTTTTCATTCGCTCTCGTCATGTTGAGCTTGGCGCTGCTGCTGGCAGCCTGCTCCATTCATGTGGACGATAAAGACAAAAAGAACGAGAAAGTTGACATCCAAACTCCCTTTGCCAACCTGAAGGTAAATACCAGCGACAAGCCGGCGGATAACGGTATTCCGGTTTACCCGGGCGCACACCTGCGGCCTGCCGATAACGGGGACAGCCATTCCGCCAACATCGATATGGGCGCCGCGGGATTTGGCCTGAAGGTGATCGCCGCCGAGTACGAGACCAACGACTCACCGGAAAAGGTTAAATCGTTCTACCAGGACAAACTTAAGACGTACGGTGACGTGCTGGTGTGCAATGGCCACAGCGGCGGCTCCGATGTTCATATGGGATCGCATGGCGAAGATGCCGACAAAAAGCTGAACTGCAAAGACACGCATGGTGATGGATGGGAGATCAAGTCGGGCACTGGCGACGACGAGCACCTGGTCTCCATCGAACCCAATGGCTCGGGAACGCGGTTCGGCACGGTGCTGATCCGCACCCATGGTAAAGAGGGGACGCTGTAGGAAGAACCGCTATTCGCTTTTCGCTCTTGGCTCTGAATTTGGACTCTAATGGAAAGGGATTCGTACATTTGGATGCGTCGAATCCGGAAAGCGGCATTGGCGAGCTCTTTCAGCACATTCTTGCGGACGGCCTTCATGGTGATGTTTATTGCCCAGTCATCTCTAGGCCTTGGCCATAAGGTCGAAGGAAGACCTGAGCGCGATTTACATGGGCCGGTGTGGAAGTTCGACTTGCGCTCAGTCGGTTTTACGGGCTTTGCGCCCAAGCAAGAGCAGTGGGGGCTGAATCTAAGACTCAATCCCGTTTGCTTTATTTCCAACGATACCCTGATTGCGACTTTCATAACGCAGGAGGACGTTACAACCCTTGCGCGAAGGGATCAACCCGGCGAGCTATTGCCCCTGAGACTTCACGGGATCTTCTTAGATGCGTCTACTGGGCAGGTTCGGAACACCAAGGAATGGTCGATTACCCGACCTCGGGGAGGGATTATCGCGGCCAGCGAAGGCCAGTTTGCGGTGTTGACGCCTGGAATAATCGCGCTCTATTCACCAAAGTTCGACGAGTTGAAAAAGCTCCGGCTCTCGTCAGAGCAACAATCCCACCTGTGGGATTTATATCCTTCTCCCTCCGGAAAATCCCTCTTAGCGGATTATCACTACCCTGAAGCTCTCTACCAGTGGATCGACGTAAAGTCGCTGCAGGCACAGCCTACTTGGAAAGACGGGCGTTTGCCGTTGGCCGTTTCCATTTCGGACGGGGAATTAGCATTCCTCAGATCCCAGTTCCTAAAATCAGAGAGTGTTTACGTCAATCAGGTGATCGTGAAATCTAGGAACGGCCCTGAGCGAGCAGTGTGCCGTGTGATCGCTGGGCAAGGTGATAGCTGCGGCATCCCTCAGTTTCTCAGCAATGAAATGTTAGCGCTCTCGATGCCCCACGGACTAAGCGTACTACCCAAGACCGGTGGCGACGCGCTTCTGAAGACTACTCTTCGCGACGACGAATGGCTCGGGCGCTCCCTGTATCCATCTTCAGATGGCCGCCGGTTCGCGGTGACGGTATGGTCGCATAAGGGTGGTAGCGCGCTCCTCGACATCGACTATCACAGTGTGCTGAAGCGCATCGAAATTTACGACGTACCAAATCCCCATCCGGTTTACGCGCTGGATGCAAAGCAGCAAAGGATCAAGGATGTGTCTGGTGTTGCGCTATCGCCCGACGGCTCCCTGATGGCTATCCTGACAGACGGTGTTGTAGAACTATACCGGGTCCCGTCTCATGAGTAACGGGGAATCGGGGCTGGCCCTTCCGAGCGCACTGCGTCATCTCGTAGCGGTGATTTTCCCATTAGAAAATTATTGGCATGAACGAAAGCGAAGAACGAAAGGCGAAAGGCGCTTCCTCGCTCCCGGTTGCGCGCACCGCCCATCTCCTGTAACTTTCCGCTAGTGGAACATCCCTGCTATCGCTGCCAGACTCCGATCGACGAAGGCACTACCTTCTGCCCCCACTGCGGCGCGCCGCAAATTCGCGTAGTCCAGCCTGAAGAAAATATGCCCGCGGTGCCACCGCCACCTCCCGCCGCACCAAGGGAAGTCACTCCGGGGACCTATTCGGTAGCTCCCGGAACGGGCTGGACGCAGGGTGGTGTTCCCTACGGTCCCCAGGCAAGCGTCATTCAATGGGACTTGGCATGGAAGGGTGCACTGCTTGCCGGAGTCGGCGCCGCGATTCTCACCGCAATACCGTTTGTCTCCGTCGGCTGTTGCCTGTGGATGCTGGGCGCGGGCGTCCTCTCGGTTTCGATGTATCGCAAGCGGCTGCCGGGCGTCTTGATTACTCCGGGGATGGGAATGAGGATTGGCGCACTGGCAGGCGTCTTCGGCTTCATGATCAATGCAGTGGTGACGGTGCTGTCGTTCGTGGTCTTTCGTTCCAGTACTGATTTCCGCCGGGCAATGCAGGAACAGATGGCAAAGCAAATGGCCAACAATCCCGACCCGAAGGCCCAGGCCATCGTGCAACATTTCATGGACTGGATGTCCAGCCCGCAAGGCGCCGCAACCTTCGTGGTGCTGATGCTGATCGTGCTGGGTGTGTTGTTCATCGCCATCACCGCTGCCGGCGGGGCGCTGGGCGCGTCGATGTCGGGCAGCCGACGGGAGTTGCGATGATCGCGGCGGCGTGGGCGCGATCAAACAACACCGCCCACCAGTTGCCACTCAGCTTGGGCTTTCGTATGATTCGAACGGCATGACCAAGGCCTCTATCCAGTCTTCTAACATCCGCGAGAAATCGCAAATCCTATCGGCATCTGAAATCGAACGCACTCTGGTTCGGCTGGCGCACGAGATTGTCGAAAAGAATAACGGCGTTGCCAATCTCGGATTGGTCGGCATCATGCGACGCGGCGTGCCGCTGGCGCAACGGCTGACGAAGATTTTGGGACGCATCGAAAAAACCGAAGTGCCGGTCGGCAGTTTGGACATTACGCTTTATCGCGACGATCTTTCCACCGTTGGACATCGGCCGGAGGTACGGAAGAGCACCATGGAGTTCGACATCCAGGACAAGAACATCATCCTGGTTGACGACGTTCTCTACACCGGACGAACCGCCCGCGCCGCGCTCGACGCACTGTTCGATCACGGCCGTCCGCGCCGCATTCAGCTTTGCGTCTTGATTGACCGCGGCCATCGCGAATTGCCGATCGAGGCAGCCTTCGTGGGCCGCACTATCCAGACCACCAATAAGGAAATTATTGAAGTGAAATTGCGAGAGACGGACAACTCTGACAAAGTGCTGTTGATGGAGCGGATGGACGAGGGTCAATGAAGCCGCAATTGCGTTCCCTGCTGGGCATCGAACAACTTACCACGGCACAAATTGAAGCGATTTTGGCGCTGGCTCGGCGCATGGATCCCAGCCGTTCGTCGCAGTTGTTGCGCGGCAAACGCGTGGCCCTGCTCTTCTACGAATCGTCCACGCGCACCCGCACCTCATTCGAGTTCGCTGCCAAAACCCTGGGCGCTGCCACCACGCTCGTGACTCCGGTTTCTTCCAGCATCGAGAAAGGCGAATCGCTCATTGATACAGGTTGGACAGTAGCGAATCTGGGCGCCGATGCCATTGTCATGCGCCATGCCAACAGCGGCGCCCCTTATCTGCTGGCGCGCTACGTGCGGCTCCCCATCATCAACGCCGGTGATGGCATGCATCAGCACCCTTCACAAGCGCTACTTGATGCCCTGACCATTACGAACCACAAGAAGCGGCTGAAAGGATTGCGCGTCGTAATAGTAGGCGACGTTTATCACAGCCGGGTGGCCCGCTCCAATGCCGCGCTGCTGTCCCGCTTCGACGCAGACATCGTCTTTTGCGGGCCGCCCGACTTCGTGCCGCCAATCGCGTCCACTCTCGCACCGGGTGTGACCGCCTGTCACGACCTGAATGCCGCACTGCAAGGCGCCGACGTGGTGATGGCGTTGCGCGTACAAAAGGAGCGGCTTGCAGGCAAGCATCTCAGTGTTGACGACTACATCGCCAACTACCAGATCACGCCGCAACGCCTGAAGCTGGCGAAGCCGGATGCGCTGCTTATGCATCCGGGACCGGTGATTCGCGGCATGGAGTTGACCGACGAAGTGGCGGACGGCCCACAGTCGTGTATTCACGAGCAGGTCCGCAATGGAGTGAAAACGCGCATGGCGATTCTGGCCATGCTGCTCGGGGCGGCGCGCTAATGAAACTCATGGACGCATTATTAATCTCACGCGGACACGTCGTCGATCCGGCGAGCGGCATCGATCAGGAGATGGATGTTCTGCTGCGCGATGGCCGCGTGGCTGAGGTGGCGGCGCCCGGCAAGCTTCGCGGTCAAGGCAAGGGTATCTTCAACGCGAAAGGCTGCATCGTCGCTCCTGGCTTTATTGATCTGCACGTCCATTTGCGCGAGCCTGGACAATCGCACAAAGAGACCATTGCCACGGGAACTGCTGCTGCCGCAGCCGGCGGATTCACCTCCGTCTGCGCGATGCCCAATACCGTACCGGTAAATGATTCGCCAGACGTCACGCGCTGGATGCAGGCTCCGGAGCGTGGCGCTCTGGTCAACGTCTTCCCCATCGCTGCGGCGACCGTCGGCAGCCTGGGAGAAACGCTCACGGATTTTGCCGCATTGAAGAAAGCCGGTGCGGTTGCTGTGACCGACGACGGCAAGCCGATTCTCGACGATCGGCTTATGCGCGATACGCTGAGTGCCGCCGCCAAACTCAATATCCCCGTGGTGCAACATGCCGAGGACACGCGTATGACGGCCGGCTGCTCGATGAACCTGGGCGCAACCTCGTTCCGTCTGGGTGTGCACGGTATGCCCAACGCCGCCGAGTTCAGCATCGTGGAACGCGATATTGCGCTGGCGGGTGCGACCAGGGGACATCTGCACGTGGCGCATCTCTCCACCCGCGAAGCTTTGGATGCTGTGCGCCGTGCCAAGAAGGCGGGACTGCCAGTGACCGCCGAGGTGACACCGCACCACTTCACGCTGGTGGATGAGAACATCGGCGAGTTCAACACGCACTACAAGATGAATCCGCCTCTGCGCTCCGTGGAGGATCGTACCGCTCTGATCGAAGGCATTGCGGACGGCACGATCGATGCTATCGCCACCGACCACGCACCCCATGCCTTCCACGAGAAGCAAGTGGAGTTCGAGCGCGCTGCTTTCGGTATCACCGGCCTGGAGACCGCTCTTGCCATCGCGGTCACGGTGTTGCATCGGCACTTCAGGCTGCCACTGTGGCGGATCGTCGAGTTGCTGTCCGCGAATCCTGCCAGGATTTTCAGCCTTGCGGGGCGCGGCAGTCTTGCGCCAGGCTCGCACGCGGATGTCACCATCTTCGATCCCAAGAAGAAGTGGACCTTCGACGCGTCGCAATCAAAATCAAAATCGAAGAACACACCCTACGATGGATGGAGTTTCACCGGGAAGGTGGTTGCGACAATCGTAAATGGCAAGATCATCCATCAGGGCTGATGGACTTTCTGCCTCGCCAACAAATTGCCCCCATACTGCCCATCGCGCTTAAGAGCGTGACCGCCATCCGTCCACGGAAATCTCGCACACCTTGATTCGCGTACCATTATTCTTATTACGACTGTGGTAGTAGTTAGCCCGGGCGAGTTACATTTTGTGCGATAGGTTCACTCTGGCCGGGTGGGTCTACAAAGGGGCGAAGTGTGATAGTGGATCAACAACCGCTTGCGGGTAGATTCGCAGGGGTGCCGTGCCCGGTTTGTGGCGAGGTTTTTGCCAAGTCAGGGCTGCCAAACCACATACGCAGACATGTGAAGTTGTCAGCCGAGAGCTCAAATGGCAATGGCGGAAACCGGAAGTCGCCAACCTGGTGGGAAGGATGGAAGGAAGGCTACAAGGTTGGTATGCATGACGGCGGTCTTGAGTTTCGCAGGAAATCTTCTTGTTCCCCGAAGAAAGCCACACGCTAACCTGGGGGCTATCTAGCTATCGAGCCGTAACCGCGTTCAGCCATTTTCCCCGGGCACACGCGCCGCTCGTACGAAAACTGCGCTTCGGCGAGCTTCCTCCGCTGCACGAAAGGGGTTTCAGCTCGTTCAAGGCTGAACCCCTTTTTAGAATGGGCCGGGCATTACTTCAGCCGGGAAAAGAATCCGCGAAATCCGCAGTGGGTTGGTTTGGCTTCAGCTCAGTGGCCTATGCTGGGCGCGCCCTTGCGCGGAACGGCCTTCTTCAGGATGAACACAATCGGAATGCACGCGAACGACACCAACGCCATGTACCGGAAGTCATCCACGTACGACCACAGCAGAGCCTGACCCGCAACCATCTCACCGATCAGGGCATAGGCCTTGCGCATCGATTCCGCAGTGCTGTAACCCTGGATGTGCAGATAGGCTTGCAGCGCGTGAAGCTGATTTTGCACCGGCACACGCGTCGAAGTGATGGAACGCACCAACTCGTTTTGATGTAGCTGCTGATGGCGGGACACGATGGTGTTCACGATGGAAATGCCGACACTTCCACCCACGTTCCGCGCGAGATTGTACAGTCCGCTGGCATTGCCTATCTCCTCATTTGCGAGTCCGGTGACCGTGACCGCCGACAGCGGAACAAAAATGGAGCCCGAGCCAAAGCCGCTGAGAATGATTGCCCAAACAAACGACCATTGCGAAATGGCCAGATCGGCCTGACCGAAACGCAGGCTGCTGATACCGAACATGATGAAGCCGCTAACGATCAGCCAACGACTGTCGATCTTGTTGGTGAGGATACCAATCACGGGCATCGCGAGAATGGCGCCAATCCCTCGCGGACTCACCGCCCATCCGGCCGCGAACGCCGTGTACCCCAGCAACTCCTGATAAAACAAGGGCAACAGCGTGATAAGGCCATAAAGGAGACCACCGAAGATCGCGATAAGGAGACAGCCGAGCAGAAAGTTTCGATGTCGAAAGACGCGCAGGTTTACTAGCGGCTTGTCGTGCGTCATCTCGCGAATGACGAATGCGACAAAGCCGACCACGAGAATCCCGGTTGCCCAGCGAATCCAATTGGCCCCGAACCAGTCGTCTTCCTGGCCTTTGTCCAGGATGATCTGCAACGCTCCCAACCAGACCGCCAACAGTCCCAGTCCGATGCTGTCGATCCGGCCCGGCTTGGCGTTCTTGATGTAGGGAGGGTCCTCGATGAACCGCATGATCATGAAGATCGCAAGAATACCGATGGGGATGTTGATGTAGAACGCCCAGCGCCACGAGTAAGCGTCGGTCAGGTAGCCACCGAGCGTCGGACCCAGTACAGGCGCGACCACTACTCCCAGCGCGAACACTGCCAGCGCCGTGCCGCGCTTGTCCGGCGGGAAGCTCTCCAGCAGTATGGCCTGCGACAGAGGTTGCAGCGCGCCGCCGCCGGCGCCTTGCACAGCGCGCGCCAGCAAAATCATCCCCAGACTAGTCGCCGAGCCACAGGCAAAGGAAGATACCGTGAAGATCACGATGCAGGTTATGAGAAAGCGTTTGCGGCCGAACTTCAGAGAGAACCAGGCACTCGCTGGCAGAATTACTGCATTCGCCACCAGGTAACTGGTAAGCACCCAGGTGGCTTCATCATTGGTGGCCGAGAGGCTGCCGGCTATGTAGGGAAGCGCGACCGACGCGATGGAAGTATCCAGCACCTCCATGAAGGTCGCCAGCATGACCGAAACCGCGATCATCCACGGACTTGAAGCTGGCCGTGAAACGCTCATGCCCGGCGAACCAGCGACAGTCGTACTTGCCATCCTCGGTTCCCTTCACGAGAATTTGGCTGTCGCGGTCGGCCTCCGCAGCCAGCGCTACCTGAACCCAGAGACAAAAGATGCAGAAGGGGGGTCGAACGATTCCTGAGAGCTGTCGAACAAACCGAAGTCAATCCAATCCAAGCAGGGGCCCCTCTCTAGCCATGTTCTGGCCAGGGCGGGACGGGTTCCTGGAAGAGGATGAAATTACGGGCAGGCATAGAGGTCCTTCGACTCCTCGCTGCGCTCGTCACTCAGGATGACAAATCAATGGTCGGGACTCGGGAAAAGTCCGGCTCGGCTCTTTCGTCCGGACTTACCGTTACCTCTTGTTGCCGCCCAGCAACGACCCCAGCACGCCGCGCACAATCTGACGACCCACAGTGCTTCCGATCGCGCGCGCCGCACTCTTGGTAGCGGCCTCCAACGCGCTATCGCCACGGCGGCCGCCACCTCCTCCACTGGGAAATCCAAGAGACGACAACGACGGCAGGCTCGAGTACCAGGGCTGACTCTGCGCCGCACCCGCGGGAGCAGCCTGCTCCGCGCGGCCCTTGAGCCGCTCGTAGGCGGACTCACGATCTACGGCGTTCTCATACACGCCGGCAACAATCGAAGTCTTGATGAGCTGCTGACGCTGCTCGGGCGTGATGGGGCCAATCTGACTGCGAGGTGGACAAACCAAAGAGCGTTCCACCATTCCCGGTGTGCCTTTCTCGTCAAGAAACGACACCAGCGCCTCGCCCACTTCGAGTTCGGTAATGGTTTTCTCGACGTCGAGCTTAGGGTTGGTGCGGAAGGTTTGCGCCGCGGCGCGAATCGCCTTTTGATCTTTCGGAGTGAACGCTCGCAGCGCGTGCTGCACTCGATTGCCGAGCTGGCCCAGTATGTCCTCGGGCACATCCACTGGGTTCTGCGTCACGAAGTAAACACCAATCCCCTTGGAGCGAATTAGACGGACGATTTGTTTCACCTTGTCGGCGACAACAGGAGGCAGATCGGTAAATAGCAGGTGGGCCTCATCGAAGAAGAAGACGAGCTTCGGCCTGTCGGGGTCGCCAACCTCCGGCAAGCGTTCAAAAAGCTCCGTCAGCAGCCACAGCAGGAACGTCGCATACAGCTTGGGCGAGCGAATCAGTTTATCGGCGGCCAGGATATTCACCACGCCGTGTCCGTTGGAGTCGGTCTGCATCAGGTCGTCGAGATTCAACGCTGGCTCGCCAAAGAACTTCTCGCCACCTTCCTGTTGCAGGGCTACTAGCCCGCGTTGAATGGCGCCAATGCTTGCCGCTGAGATGTTGCCGTATTGGCTTTGGAAGTCCTTTGCCTTATCGCCAACGTGTTGCAACATGGCCTGCAGGTCTTTGAAGTCGAGCAGTAGCAGGCCATTGTCGTCGGCGATCTTGAAGACCAGCGTCAACACACCAGCCTGGGTGTCATTCAGATTCAGCAATCGGCTGAACAGTACCGGGCCCATCTCTGACACGGTCGCTCGCACCGGATGTCCCTGCTCGCCGAACACGTCCCAAAATGTCACCGGGCAGCCCGCGAAGGAAAAATCGGTGAGCTTCAACTTCTTCACGCGCTCGGCAATCTTGGGATTGTCTGTGCCCGGCTGACTGATTCCCGACAGGTCGCCTTTCACATCGGCGGCGAAAACCGGCACACCGATGCGGCTGAAACTTTCGGCGATGACCTGCAGGGTCACGGTTTTGCCTGTTCCGGTCGCACCCGCGACCAGGCCGTGGCGATTCGCCATGCCCGGCAAAAGGTATTGCGGTTCGTCGCTCTGTGCGATAAGCAGTGGATCGGCCATTGGGAAGGGCTCCTATTACGGTTTCAAGTGATATTCACCAACGTCGATACATCTTCGATTCGGCACATTCTAACCTGTCCGGGTTCGCTTCGTCCGTATTGACTCGCCAACCGGGTGCGTTACACTGCTCTTGCTTTTTGGTCCTTAATCTCTCTGTGCCTTTGTGTCTCTGGTAATGCTTATCAATCCATGAACAACGAACCCAGCTTCACTCCGGCGGAACTGCGCAAGCTGCGCAGCTTGAAAGATCCCTACGGCATACAGCGCTTCCTGGATGAGATGCCGTACCACCTCGAGGACACTGCGTGGTCGCCACGGCGAGTGTTGCGCGAAAACACTTCGCATTGCTTCGAAGGGGCCATCTTTGCCGCCGCTGCCTTGCGTGCTAACGACTATCCACCACTGATCATCGACTTTGAAGCCCAACATGACACCGATCACGTGCTCGCCATTTACCGGGTAAAGGGACATTGGGGAGCGGTGGCCAAGTCGAACTATGCGGGTTGCCGTTATCGTGAGCCGGTGTATCGATCTCTGCGCGAGCTGGCGATGAGTTACTTCGATACCTACTTCAATATGCGACGTGAGCGCACGCTGCGCACCTTCTCGCGTCCGGTGAACCTGGCACGCTTCGACCACCAGGCATGGATGACCACCGAGGAGCCGATCTGGTTCGTCATTTATTATCTGCTGGAGATTCATCACTACAAGCTGCTGACGCCGGCAATGATCAAGCGGCTGCATCGCATCGACGAGAGACTGTTCCGCGCGGAGACGGTGGGGAAGGCCTACAAGCTTCCTAAGCCTTGAGAATCGACATGTACGCGCGCCATGGTCCGACTTCATGCGCATATTGTTTGGCGGTAACGCGCGCTATCTGGGAGATGTGCGAGAGATCGTGAACTGCCCAGGAGGAGATCAGTTGGCCTAACGAGACCGTCCCCAGCTCGGGATGTGTGCCGGTGCGCGAGAGATCATCGCTTGTCAGCTGCAAACCTTCCAGGACCGTCAGGTTCTCCGCACGTAGAAATGCGAACTGGTCCAGCAGTGCGCTTATCGGGCGGGTCTGGTCTTCACGAAATTGCGCACAGCGGTCGAAAGGTTCAAACGCGCGCGCTTCGCCATGCTCCAGGATGATCCGTGCTCTTGGGATCCAGTCGGTCAGTTCACCGTAGATGAGGTGGCCGATGATGTCATAACAACTCCACGTGCCTGCGCCTTCCGTGGCCTTAAGCCAGCCGTCGGGAACTGCCTCGACCATCGCGCGGACTGTCGCCGGCGTGCGCCGGAGGATCTGCGTCGCTTCTGGAATTTTGAATTGCATAGAACCCTGCTGCTTCCACGGAGTACGAATCGCGGAGGGGGTGTGTCACATTTTGCGAACATCCTCGGTTTACACGCGCCTCGCGGTGCTCTCCAGGCAGATATACGGCGGTAGCTGGCGGAAAGTTCCGAACTGGTTTCGGGATTTGGCAACAATCCCAGATACCCGTCGTCTTCGCGCTCCAAAAAGCTGAGGGCACATAGGCGAGAGCTGAGGTGGCGGGTTCGTGACGAATGAAGTGGATTACTTCCGCATGGCCGACAGCCGGAAGTATTATCAGGTCGAGGAGTAGGAGCCGTGACCAAGCGTCAACCCAAGGTTCACACTCAACTCGGCCGAGCCGCCGTTCAGATCTTTGCCGCCAACGATCGCATGAACCAGGTCCTCATCGAACATCTTGACCCTGCCGCCTGGACAGCCAAACCGCCCGGCAACGTCCGTCCCATCGTGGCGATCTTTACGCACGTGCACAACGTCCGCACCAAGTGGATCAGGCTTACCGCTCCGCACCTGAAGGTTCCATCACAGCTCAACCGCGCGCACTGCACGCCACAGCAAGCTCGTGCGGGATTGGCCGAGAGTGCCGCTCGCTGCGGGGAGATGCTGGCGGAAGCGCTCAGCGGTGGCGGAGGTCGCGTCAAGAAGTTTCACAGAGACGGTTGGGCCCAGCCTTGGCCGGTTGGCCCGGAAATGTTGTGCTACATGCTCTCTCATGAAGCCCACCATCGCGGGCAGGTGTGTATGCTCGCGCATCAACTCGGATACACTCTGCCGATCGGGGTGACGTCCGGGCTCTGGAATTGGGAAAAGCTATGGAAAGAGTGCGGGTCGGCTGGTGGACCCGGGAGCGATTCTTAAGGAATCGCACAAGGGCAAAAAGCTACGCACAATTGGATGGTCCCTCTGTCAGCGGAATCAATTTGGAAGAGGTGTGCAGAAATTCAGCTTGCGCTGATACTTTGCAAAGAAGTCAAAGTTGAACTAGCTTCAGGAAGCGGTGAAAAGGACATGAACTTAATGGTCAAGGCGGTTATGGTCTCGCAGGGTTGTTCTGCGCATTCTCGTTCTCGCCCCCTGATTTGCCTTCCTTGTCTAGCTTGAGCTCGATTGGCCTTTCCTGTGCCATCTTCTTTCTGCCTCCTAAAATGCCGCCCCAGAGAATAACAACCATCCCAAGGATCCCTGGCAGCACTGGCAGCGTCGAACCGGATGTTACGAAGTGTTCAAGGATGACTCCGCTCCCAAGGAGTATGACTCCAAAGCCCGAAAGAAGTCCGGGAGTCCTAGCCTTAGAGTCATGATTCATGAGCGATCTGACAGTTGCTATTCCACCCACTCCACAGGTTAGGATGCCAGCAATGACAATCCAGTTCATGGCAACGCCTCGTTTCAAATCCTTCCCGTAAGCGCGATGCTAGGCGGCTGCATTTCTGGTTGTCAATGACTTTCGTTGCGTCAACAGCGAAGCATTACCTACGGCGGTATTCCCCACGGCACCTCTAAACCTCCGGGCCGGTGTCCCAGCCTTTCCACCGGAATTTCCCAGTCCACATCAACATCGTGGCACCGCCACACTGTCGCCAGAAACGTAAGTTTTTCGGTTGCATTGCCGAGCCAAGTGCGGCTAAGCTATTGCAACTTTTCTCCCCAGGGTCCCAAAAAGTGTTTCCGTATAAGTGCCGCTGACAAGACATCCCTGCGCTGGCTTCGCTCAGGCCTCGAAAGACGTGAGACCTGGGACACCCGGCGTTGGTGAATCGAGGTGAATGTTTATGGCCGTTGGCAACGTGGGATACGCTGTTGGTCTTGAAAAACAGACCAGCGCGACGACGCAGCTCAAAAGGTTTTTAGGCCGCTACTTCTATCTGTGCATGTCGCTGGTGATGGCCGGACTGGTGGTGTGGGGCTTCAGCCGCACGGTCAACACCAGTCTGTTCCATGCCAAACCGGCGAGGCCGTTGCTCCTCTGGATGCACGGCGCCGCATTTTCAACCTGGGTGCTATTCTTCATCGCGCAGTCGGCCCTGGTACGAGTGCGCAAGGTAAGCGTTCATCGCACGCTCGGCTGGTTTGGAGCGGGGCTAGCCACGGTCATGGTGGCCCTGGGCCTTACGATCGCGGTGGTCATGACCCGATTCGATATGGTGGTGCTCCATCAGCGCGATGTAGCTCCTTTTCTATCGATTCCTTTCTGGGACATGCTGGTCTTCGGCACCTGCATCGCGCTGGCGATTCTGTGGAGGAAGAAGCCGGATTACCACCGGCGCCTGGTATTCATTGCGACTTGCGAACTCATGGACGCGGCCATTGGCCGATTCGATTTCTGGTACAACCACAGCATCTTCTATGTCGGCCTGGACATTCTGATCGTGCTCGGAGTAGTCCGCGATCTGGTGGTAGATGGCCGCATTCACAAGGTGTATCTCTATGCGCTGCCGGTGCTGGTCGTCGGCCAGACCATTACCGTGTATCTGTGGCGCGCCAATCCCGCGTGGTGGCAGGCGGCGACGCACGCGATACTCGGATTGTGAAGGAAGCCGGCCGGCACGATAGTTCGAGCTGAGAGAAGCGGGTGGCTCACACGGTCGCGGGTTTCGAATGTGTGGGAGGTCACAATGCTGGCGGGTGATCGGCCCTTTCCCGCCGGAATTCTAGTCCACCATCCACATGGTGCCTGCCCCACCCTTGTCCACCGCCATTGCGGACGGGATGGGCGGGTCCGCAGTAGCTGAAAGCTGACGACCGAAAGCTGATGGCTAGATATTGGTCGGGACGGGCAGATTTGAACTGCCGACCCCTCGCACCCCAAGCGAGTGCTCTACCAGGCTGAGCCACGTCCCGACTGGGCGGTGAGTCCGATTCACGCGAACCGGAAGGGTTTCGAGGTCAACGATAGTGTATCACTGCGCCACCGCCACCGCCTTCGCTCTCGCGGGACGGGCACGCGATAATTCCTGCCACTGCAGCACGATGTCTGCCAGCAAGACTGCAGAGGCGAGGCAGACCCACACTACGGTTTCGACGGCCGCAGGGCCGCTATTTTCCAAGCCGGTTACGCCCAGAATCACCCGCGCACTCAGGAACACCATAGGTCCCACGACAAAGCTGCGGGTCATCCACTGACGGTGTTGCTGAACCTTTCCCTTAAGGATGAACGCAAACGCGATCGCGGTAGTTACCATCCACAGAGTGCCATGCGACGCGGCGGCCATGCTGAACGATCGCGGGGCCCCGAATCGCTCCTGAAAGTGCTGGATGTAGATCCCGAGAGGAGCCGCGATCAATGCCCCCGCCACATAAATCCTTCCCGCGATGCGATGAAGCTTGGTGTAGCGCCGGCGGAGAGCGTCAGAGAACTGCATAGGTCCCAGCACCAGCGCGCACGCGCCGGCCAAACCATGCGGCAACAGCCACCACTTGAACGGCTGGTAGTGCTGCCACACCGGGTCCTTCGGGTTCACGAGAAAACTTTCGTTGTGACGAAGCACATAGGCCAGCATGAGGCCGACGAAGGCAAACGCCACATACTTCGGTTTCATCCAGGGGACGCGTGGTACGGTCACGGATGCAGTCGCCATGAGCTGGACCTCCCGGGCAGAGACAATCGAGCGATTAGTGTCGATAGCCGCTCGTCACAACGGCGAGCCCGACAAAAGAACGGCTCGTGAACAGCGCCACGAAACCGCGCCGCTCACGAACCGGCAAAGCAAGAAGAGAATTATTTGTAGGTGGCGTTAGTGAGACTCAGATAGTCGCGGTGCGCGGTAAAGTCCGTCATAGAACCAAATGCCGGACCGCCCAGCGGGTTCGACTTCATTCTCTCCCGCAGTGCTGCATTGACCTTGTCCAGGCCATCTGCATTGGCCGCGATGTAAAAGACCCAAAAGCTGTCAGGTGCTTCCGTGTGGATTGCTTCGGTGTCGATTTCGTATTCATGAATAGTCCCGTCGGCGAGCATTTTTTCCATCAGCGGCACAATCAGGTTCTTGCTAAGCATCGCCACCGAGTCGTTCGGCGCGTCCGCCTTTAATTTGTAGTAAGACCCGTGAGTGTACGCGCCCTTCCACGTCCCGGCATGCCAGTTGTAATACCGGCTGACGAAAATGCCGTCCGAATGCTTGGTGGCACTTTCCAGCACGCTAGAAGTGGAACTGCCATTCTTGTAGAACTGATCCAACACGTTGAGCAAGCCGGCCATCGACATAGCCGACCACCAATCATCATGCGTCGGAGCGTCAGGCTGGTGAACCAGATTCGTGTCATCACCGTAGGCCACAATCGCTCCGCTGGACATGGCCTTGTCTAGTACCGGCTGGTCGGTGGCTCTTGACTTGTCCATCTCTCCCCACTGGGCGCGAGGAATATTCCAAAATCCCACATACGTGTACATCGGCGGTTTCTCTTTCACTTCTGCCATCTGCGCAATTGCCGGCATGGTCAAAACCGCAGCCATCGCAATCATGCACACTCCTGCAAAAACCCTCCACAGCTTCCTGCTCATCAGTATTGTCCTCCGCAGTTTTATTTAAGTCCGGCCTTGTATCGAAAAAATGCTGTGGCGTGTCAGACACACAAATCTCTAGTTCAGCCGTCTTGCTGACCAAACCGCCTGAAAATCTTAGGAATGCTGTACCCCAGAGGCCTTAGGAACCCAAAGCTCAACGCTTTCTCCCGGATGACGATAGGCTTGCCAACCAGGAGTCTTTGCCCACATTGTGTCTGGAATTAGCTAGTGAATTATGTTCGCAGTTGCGGTAGAAAACAATTGCAAAATGGTGCTGACAGATTCTGGCCACCTATAGGGCCGTAAAGTGTCCTAGCGTTACCACCTCGGTGCTCGCCACCGGACGGGCTTTCCTGGTGGTTTGCGAGCTCCGTGTCAAGTTGCTACGGAAATTGTCGCCAAGGCCAGATTCGTGCACATGTCGCGCGCCATCTCCGCGAACTCAGTCAACCGAGGGCCTGCACTTCTTCCTTGCGTTGACTTCGTCGCATGGCTACTCTTTCCGGCATGAAGATTCACGCTTCGTTGTGCATGCTCTGTCTGCTAGTTAGTTTCGCTCTGGCTCAGGATGCGAAGTCAAAGTTCGGGCCCACGGTTGAGATTCCCGCCGACGCCACCCACCAACTCAAAATTGAGAACGAATATTTTCGCGCGTACTACGTTACGATCGCACCGCAAAAGTCCACGCTGATGCACCATCACGGCTACGACTACATCGCGGTCGCGCTCGGACATACCGTGATCGACGTTTACGCGCCCGATGGCACGGTCAAGCATGTCGTGCTGGAGGATGGCGATGTCCGCTACACGCCGGCCGGAGTTGTACACGCGGTTACGAACATGGCGGACGCGCCGTTTCACAATGCGACCATCGAACTGCTGCAGAATCATGGGCCGGTGTGTGTGAACAAGTGCGCCGATGATCCGCGCGCCAAGGATTGGCCGCCGTTGACGCCCGAATCGAAGTTAATCGGCTACGGCGACACCTTCCGCATTTCGGAGGCGACCATCAAACCGCAGCAGACAGTATCGAACGAGGAAGCCTTCCCCCACCTCGTCATCCTGCTGACCGACATGCACGCGCACGGCGGACCGCAAGGGAGCGGCGGCATGGACTTCAACCAGAAGGCCGGCGACATGATGTTTCACGGCGGGCATCCAGACCATGGGTTCACGAATGTCGGCGACCAGGACATGCGCCTGATCGTGATGGAGTTCAAGCCGTCACCCGCGAAAGAATAATTGTGGACGACAAGCCTTACTCGTGCGAGCACGTCGTTCCCATCGAGCAAGAGCCGCGGCACCATCTCGTAATCGAGAATGAATTCGTACGCGCGTTCGCGGTCGAGATCGCGCCACATGATCGCACGCTCTGCCATCGTCATCCTCACGACTACTTGCTCTACGTGGTGGATGATGGAGAGATCGTTAGCGCCGCGCGTGACGATGAGCCGAAGCAGCTGAGTTATCACGATGCGGAGTGCGAGTTGTTGCAAGCTGGGATGGTGCACGTGGTCGAGAATCTCAGCGGCACGCCGTTTCGAAATGTAGTGGTGGAATTGCTGCCTGGGAGTAGCGGCCTGCTGCGTGGCCCCGATCCCAAGCTCATCGCGCAAGAGTCGGACATCGCCCAGCTCTTTGACGAGACGAACCTTGAGCAGCTCTTTGAGGATGAGCGGGCCGCAATATTCAGCATTGCAATCAAGCCTCGGGTGGAAGTGGGGATTTCTGGGCCGGCGGTGGTGGCGATGCCATACGGGACCAAGCTGCCTCTGGACTATTTTGGCGATATTGAAGTTAAACATGATTCCGCCTGTTACTTGGTGTGGATTCCGCCGCAACGCGAGGCGATCCTGTGGGGCTGCTGGCAAGAGATGGAGCGAGCGATTATCTTCCAGGTTGGACGTGACGACGAGGAAGGCTTGGCGGCTCTGAAAGTACCCAATCCGTTGCGTAGTCTCCGTGCTCATGCCGACGAAAGCGAATAAAGTTGGTGCCGCCCCTCTGCGGCTCGAATGTTCCCCTGCATCTGCACCGCGCGGGCTGACGAGACTGTGTCGCCACCTCGGCTCGGTTTGCGGCAGTGCAGCGAAGCGGGCAAGAATTAGTTCCGACTGGCGCGGAAGATCTTAGCCTTGCCCGGCGCCTCAGAGGCTATTCGTGTACTCGTTTTGAGTTAGCTCGGTGGAACGAACTGCGCAGAACCAGCCCCGAATGGCGCGGAAGATCTTAGACTTGCGCAGCGCCTCAGAGGTTGTTCGGGTATTCGTTTTGAGTTAGCTCGGTGGAACGAGCTGTGCAGAACCAGCCCCGAATGGGGCGAAAGATCTCAGCCCGGCGCCTCAGAGGCCATTCGAGTACTCGTTTTGAGTTCACTCGGTGGAACGAGCTGTGCAGAATCAGCCCGAATGGGCGCGGAAGATCTTAGCCCGGCGCCTCAGAAGCTGTATGGGTACTCGCCTCTAGTTGGCACGGTGGAACGAGCTGCGCAAAAACGAGCCCCGCAGGGGCGAAAAAGTCTAGCCCAGCACGCAGCCGCAGGCGGAGTGCTGGGTAAACTAGAAAATAGATCTGAGTCCCTTTAGGGACGGCACGGTTTTCACAGAAACACTTCAGCGCTGGGTGGAGTGGGAACTGAGGGGTCCCGTAGGAACGGCAGAGTTGTGACACAGTCTCTGACGCCCATGGCTATACACAGGCCGGGGCGAACAATTTCCCGAACGGGCGTATGAGGGCGTCCGAAGCCTCCGTCCTTCTACTTACTTTCGAAGAGCTGGTCTCCCCATTTAGGCCCGTGTTCCCGAATTGGTCCATTTTATGGTCGTCGTGCTACCACGCCTGCAATTTTGGAGGTAGTTCTTACATGTCAATATTGCGAAACACAACAACATGACATAACTTGCTGAAAAAAAACCAGAAATAAACAAGAATATTCACTTGACACAAACGTAAGAAAAGCGTAAATTGGGTTCATGAAAGCCCGCAAGAACCCGAAACCCGTTAGCATCAGCGAAGTTAGCGCCAAGTTCGGAACCGATGAACAGTGTTTTGCCTACATCGAACAGATGCGCTGGCCGGACGGCATTGTCCGCTGTCCCACCTGTGGTGATAAGAACGTCAGCAAGGTAACGCGGAAGGCCGATTCCAAGAACCGCCGTCTGTGGTTCTACACCTGCCTGAATCGGGACTGCCTACAACAGTTCTCGCCTACGTCCGGCACTCTGTTCGCTGATACCCATCTACCTCTCATAGTGTGGTTCCACGCGATTGCGCTCATGCTGAACGCAAAGAAGGGCATCTCTGCGAAGCAGCTACAGCGTGACCTGGGCATCGGCGGATACAAGACAGCGTGGTATCTGAATCACCGCATCAGGGAAGCAATGCGCGAGAATGACGGCAACCTGCTAGGCGGGACAGTGGAAATCGATGAGACCTACATCGGAGGGAAGCAGATCGGCAAGGGCGTGGCTTACGGCAAGAAACACAAGCAGACAGTGATGGGCGCTGTACAGCGTGGCGGGGAGTTGCGCTTGCGTCACGTTCCCGATGGGAAAGCAAAGACAGTTCGCGGGTTCATCGCAGAGAACGTCAGCCCGGATGCTGAGAACGTGTACACCGATCAGGCCAGCGCATACCCGTTCGCTTTGGCTCCTGAGTTCACCGATCGCCATCAGACGGTGAATCACATAATTGGGGAATACGCTCGCGGGGACGTTTACACAAACTCGATTGAGTCCGCATTTTCACTGCTCAAACGCGGCATCATAGGCCAGTTCCACAAGGTCTCAATAAAGCACCTGCATCGCTATTGCAGCGAGTTTGAGTACAGGTTCAACCGTCGCCAGTCGGCGGACCCATTTATAGACACAGTGCGCCGTCTGTGCGGTATTAAGCCGCTGACGTTCGCGGAGCTTGCTTCTGCTCCGAAGGCTTAGGCCGCGTGGTCTGGGCCTTTGGCTTCGCCTTTATCTCGGATGTTTTCTTCGGCGGGGATTTCAGCATCCGCGATAGAACCGCGTCGAATTGGGCCTTATCGGTTTTCACGAAGCAAGCTCGGGATTGGCCTCAACAAATTCTTTCCAGATTCTATGAACTTCCGCCAATCCTTCTTTCGGATGCTTTAGGCGAGCAAGGTCTTCAGCAGAGAGTTCTGCGGGTGGCGCTGCAAGAATATTCTTGGGAACATTGACGTGTCCGACTTCTGCTTCGTGAGCAGCAACATTCACCTGTAATAGGTACAAGAATATCTTTGCGTATGACCAAGGAATAGTAATAGCCGTGTGTTGAATAATAACGTTTGGCCCCTGCGCAACATCGGTTTGCCCAAAAGTCATCTTCATATCCCATACAGATGTCTCTAGAGTGGCATTATTTGCATACCGCGTAGCGAAGTCCTCCGGATCGCGCCGATACTCGGGTGGAAGCTTCGCTGGCGGTGTCGGCGATTCCTTGGCCTCTCCGACCTCAACAAATGATTTTTCTTTGCTCATTTTTCTATCTCGCTGCTGCTTGCATCAGTCTATCTTGTGCGATGTAGGCTGGCATTGCGCTGGTTAGATTTTGCTCCTGTAACACAGTGATAATCTCTTGCTCCTGCTGCTGAAGCTTGGGGGCGCCCGTGCGTGCTCCGCTCACGAATTGCGTGGATTCGGCGACAAGTGAAAAAGTAGAGTTTGCCAATCCGAGCCCAACAATTCCTATTTTCACCATGCTTAGAGTCGCCGCGACGCGGCTGCGCTCGAATGGCAGTGTGAGTTGCGCAGGATCAGTAACCCCACGTCTCCCGTATTTGCTTCTGCGCTTTTGCGTTCTGGCTGAATGGCCAGATGAAGGTGGAACCGCAGAAGTGGAGACTTCTGGCGTAACTCCTGAGAGCTTCAGACCCAATGCCTTCAGAACAGAACCGAGAGTTTCGAACGTAGGATTTCCTGCGGTAGAGAATGAGCGATACAGGCTCTCGCGAGTAACCCGGGCCTGTTGCGCGATATGGGATACAGAACGGGCTTGGATTGTATCTTTGATTGCGCTAAGAAAAAGCTCTGGCGAATCTTCCAGGGCCGCATTTAAGTAATTAGCGGCATTAACTGGATCGGCCAGCGTTTCCAAACGCCAAGCATTAAAATTCCCCTTGCGTTTAGGCATTGTAGTCTCTCCAGTATTCTTTGGCCGTCTTGATGTCTTTATCCTGCGTTTTCTTAGTTCCTCCGTAAAGAAGGACTACCTCATCGCCATCTTGGCCGAAATACACTCTGTATCCAGGGCCAACGTCAATTTTCAATTCAGACACGCCCTCCCCGACTGGCTCACAATCTCCGAGGTTCCCGCCCTCAACTCGTTTTATCCGTGCAAGGATGATGCCGTATATTTTCTGTCGGTTATAAGATTCCATCCATTCTTGGAACGGCGACCCTCCGTCCTCGCGGAGGTAAGGGACGATCGTTCTTGGCCGCGCCTCCAAAATAATCGGCAACCAGCCCTGTGATGTTTAGATCACGGGGAAGGATATCCCGCCTCCATATATTTTTCAACAGGAAAACACCTTGCCTGAGATATAATACAAATGCAAGTGCGGAGACGGCGGGATTCGAACCCGCGAGTCGAGGTTCCGTGATGGGGATTCGACTACGCTGCTTATAAGGCAGGCGCTTTAAGCCTCTCAGCCACGTCTCCAATGTGGAGTCCGGGGCCGGAGTTGAACCGGCGAATGGTCCGCTGCAAACAGACTGCCTTAACCAACTTGGCTACCCGGACTTCCATGTGTGACATATAGATCACACTATCACGTACACACCTGAATCGCAAATCAAGCCCGGAATTTTGCTATTGGCTCGTTATTGGCCCCAACCCCCGTGACCGCCGTCACAGACAGCGATCTGCGCCCCGTGAAACAGTGCCTCAGGTCGATATTGGCCCGTGGGGATCACGGCACTTCTCAGAACCGCTGGCCTTGGTTCCTTCTCAGTTGTCCCACTCAAGTTGCATCGCACTTGTGACGGGCGTCACCACCCAAACCCCGACCTTAAGCGTAACGTCGGCAAATGCGGCTCCAATCGGACAAGCCATTCACTCGCCGCTACACCGCAGATGGAGCGATTGAGTCAATCTGCATGAAGTGCTTTCTCACGGTATGCAGATGCCGGACCGACGAAGTAGCCGAGAAGGAAGAGGCGGCTCACGTCTGTCGAAGTAACCCCGATCCGCCGCCGTTCTTGTTCCTGTAAAAAGAGGGGCTGCCAACTAGCACAGCCCCTCTTAGCGCTTTGATCACTCCCAAAAGGAGCGCACGCAGATTACCCCTAATGGAGCGCCATTGTATAGACCACTGAGGATGGATCCTGTTGCGTCACGTTGATGCTGAGCAATTCCCCTTCCAACCTACTTTGCCCAGCTTCTGGTGCAACCCTGCCAAGGTGATGCTATTCTTACACTTATTGGCGTGTTTGTGTAAAGTGAATATTCCTGGAAATAAAGGCAATAAATCACTTGACACACCAAGCCTAACCTGCTAATGTTGCTCTTGGAGATTGGTCATGCCAGAGCAACCCAAGACCCTTCAAGAAGTTATCCGCCATTACAGCGACCCTGAAACCTGCATTCAGGCGGTCGCTGCTGCCCGTTGGCCGAAAGGCGTCGAATGTCCGGCCTGTGAGGGCAAAGAACACTATTACCTCAAGACTCGCCACATCTGGAAGTGCAAGGAATGCGGTCGCCAGTTCAGCGTTAAGTTAGGAACCATCTTCGAGGATTCGCCCATCGGTCTCGACAAATGGTTAGTCGCAATGTGGCTGCTGGCAAGCTGCAAGAACGGGATTAGCTCTTACGAAGTGGGGCGGGCAATTGGCGTCACCCAGCGTACTGCGTGGTTCATGATGCACCGCATTCGTACCGCCGTGCAGGAGAACTCGCTTATGCGCCTGCCGCAATCCGGCGGGCCGGTCGAAGTGGATGAAACCTTCATCGGCGGCAAAGCGCGGAACATGCACAAGGAACGCCGAATCAAGAGGGGCATGGGTCACGGTATGCAGGGCGGACACGCAAAAACTATCGTGATGGGAATGCTAGAACGTGGCGGCAAGGTCAAGGCCCAAGTGATTCCCGACCGCAAAAAGCCCGCCGTGCATCAAGTGATCGCGGAGTCTATCGACAAAGGCGCACATATCATGACTGATGAGCATGTAGCATACCTGGGACTGAGCGATGATTACGTCCATGAGATCGTCAACCATGCCGAATGCTACGTCCGAGATCACGTTTCGACCAACGGAATCGAGAACTTCTGGTCACTGCTCAAGCGCGGACTCAGCGGAACTTACGTTTCGGTCGAACCGTTCCATCTTTTCCGGTATTTGGATGAACAGATGTTCCGCTACAATAATCGCGGAACCCGTAAGCACAAGATCACAGACGCGGACAGATTCAACATCGTTCTGTCGCAAGTTGCAGGAAGACGGCTCACTTACAAAGAAGTGACCGGCAAGGTGGGAGAAACGAGTTTCTAGCCCTTATCGCGGGAAGCGCGGGCCGAAGAAACGCGGGTAGCAGCCCTCGTTCGCTTCTGTTGTTTTTCCGCTTCTAACCGTTCCACGATTCGCGTTCGCGGAACGGAAACCACGCGATGGAGCATATCGGTAAAGGCCGCGAAGTCGCCCTCAACATCATTTGCGGAGACACGAGGGGGATTCGGCAAACGCTTCACAGAATGGAGCGTAGCGCCGATGTGTACCCAATGTCAAATTCCCGTAAGTCTAGCTGAAATAATGCAAAGATTCGACCTCCCTTCGCTTGTATTGCTTCTGCTAAAGATTCAACAACTGCAAGCTGCTCACGAACACCACATTGAGTCTGGCACTGGAAATCAGCGGTTGGATAGCAAATCCATTGATGATCTTGCCCGGTTAATAGATGAGACATTTCAGTACTGCGATTCTGTGGGATTTGAGGACGGTCGCCTTAAAGCATCCGAGTTTAGAAGATCATTACAAAGAACCCGCCCTTTCGATTCTTCTGCGATAGAAGCCGAACTGCGCGGGTTGTATTTCGACGTAATGAAGAGCGTACAGAAATATCACTTCTTTCAAATCGAGCAGAAAGTTGGGCATCTAGTTGATAGAGACATACCCTTTGGCCTCGATGTGGAATTGGCCTTCCCCAGTATAGGAACTGACCTCATAGATGCTGGGAATTGCATTGCAGCGAATCTCAACGTAGCGGCCGCGTTTCATCTGATGCGAGTAGCAGAGGTGGGACTATGGGAACTTGGCAGAGATCGCCAAATCCCTCTCGCACAAACAGGGAAGATTGAGTTCACAGAATGGGGACTTATTATTGGTGAGTTGCAGACAGCAGTACAGGCAATCCAGCAGTGGCCAAACTCCAGGGCAAAAGAAGACGCTCACAGATTCTATAATTCTTCACTGGTAGAGATTAGGGCTTTTAACGACGGCTGGCGAAGACACGCAGTACATCCCCGCCCATTTCAACCAAGAATGCAAACCGACGAAGCTGTTGCCCTGTGGGGACATGTAGAACGATTTATGAAGACATTGGCATCAAAGATCGGGGAGGGTAAATACACTCCGCTGGTATGGTCTTAAAGGGCAGAATCAAAAACGTTAATTTTCTTTCGAGCTAGAGCTTGCCGTGAAGGTGTAGAATTAGAAGAGGCAAAAGGGGTGCTTCCGTCGAAAGAGCGCACCCCAGTTGCTTGATGTGCGGCCATTTGGCCGCGTTGTATGTTGTTGAACATGGGCGCGTAGCTCAATTGGTAGAGCCCTAGTCTGCAAAACTGAGAGATGCTCGTTCGAATCGAGTCGCGTCCACTTCAACAAATTGAGGATGCCATGCGTAAGCGCTCTTGTGTAGTACAGTCCGAAGAAATCCGTTCAATTCTGGACGTTGGCGAATTTGATGCTGCTATTAAACTCTTCCGCAAGTACAGGGATGAGGCAAAGCAGAATTTCGATGAGGCGAAGCGGATTTTCGAGCACCACGAAAAAACCTTGCAGCGGCTCGAAGCGGACAAGAAGAGAGCGGTAGTATCCCAGCCGTCTTGGAAAAAGAGAGCGGGGGGACTTCTGACTCGCTGGGAATCAGAAGCTCTCACGAACAGTAGTGAATTTCCAATCGAGAAGATAAAAGAACTTTCACAAGCGAGGGCAATGGTTGTGATTGCAAAACACTATGGGGGAATTCTCCGCGTAAGCGATCTACAACGAATACTGCTCGAATCTGGACTTATGAAAGCAACGCCGAACGCTCCTAACATTGTTGGTCGCCTGATTCGCGATAGCGAGAGGTTTGAGCGCATATCCCAAGGTCTATATCGCCTCAAAGGATTCAGCTCGGATTCAGGGCCAGAAGTGGTGCGTTTACAGCCTTCACCACATCTCCAATAGCCCTGTCACGGCCCCCTGAGCATAGCAGATTTGGTGAGCCAAGTGATTTATTGCCGAAATAAACTGCCAAAATCGTGTCCAAACCCATCTAAAATATGCTATAGTGAAACTAGAATTAGAGATTGGGAATTGATCACATAGATCTTCCCACCGCCCAGCCAAAAGCTGGGTTTTGTGCTCTTAGACCGTTCCATTTGGGAACCCCCTGGAGCCATCAGTCACAACACCCAGCTTAGGCTGGGTTTTCGTGTTCTTGGGGCCAGGTTTGGGTGGAGGAGGCCGGTGCGTCTCCAACTTGAGTCACCCGCGAGGACCTCGGCGGTTTGCGATACTTCATCCCCGGTATGAAACTTCATATGATTCGACCAGCGGAAAGCATGTATCTCGCCGCCTGAAGAGTTCTTACTCGGCGTTTCTCAGGTTGCAGGGCTTGAATGTCCTGCTCCACCCACCAGGTGTAGGTCTCGTACCTGAATTGAACGATGCATTCTCACGCCTTACCACTTAATTGCCGCCACTCTAACTCTCCACGGAAGGAGACTCCCATGCCACTCAAGATCAGTGTGCCACCGTCCGGCAAGAAGCCGGTTGCCGCGCCGCGGAGCGCCATTTCTAGTCGCAAGCGCCCGTCTGTGAAGCCCAGCCGCCTCCACAAAAAGAAGGCCAGCGCCTTATCGTCGAAGAGTGCGCTTAAGAAGGTCCGTCACCACGGCGGTGCCTTCGCCACCCTGAAGGCCCGCCAACAAGCGGTGGAACGTGCCAAGTTGCAGATCTGGCGTCACCTGCCCGACATCAACGCTGCCATCATCCGCCTGGCGGAATCGGGCAGCTATCTTGCGGCGCGCGCTCTCTTCGACTTTGCCGGCATTTACGCTGTGCCTCCGATTGAGGAAAACACCCTCACCCTCGGCCTTCCGGCTGCGCCGCCCGCCGATGAAGCCGCGCCCGCCGAGTCGCCGGAGAAGATGGCGCCTCCCGTCAATAGGATCGAGGCCTTTCTTCAGACCCTCGGGCTCGACCCTCTGTCCGACGAAGAGCCCGAGCCAGACGTCGCAGCGTAACAATTAGCCGCTCAATGGCGACATTTGTGTTGGCCACGGCCGTAAGAGACTGTGTCGCGACCGCGGCTCGGTTTGCGGCAGCGGAGTGAAGCGGGGCATGCTTTGAAGAGGCGCAGCTTTAGCTGCGCCGTTGAGAGCCCTCTATTTTTGTCATCACGAATCGCCCTTAGAGGCTGCTGAAATGCCGGTTTGGAGAGGGGTTTTGAAGGGGCACACTTTCAGCGCGCCCTTAGGCTCTTTATTTTTGGCATCTCGAGCGGGCGTCAGAGACTGGGTCGTGACAGGTATTGGTTTGCAACAATGGCTTACGAGACCAAAATCCAGCCCCGAATGGGGCGGAAAATCTTAGCCCAGCGCTTCAGCGCTGGGTGAGAACAAGGGTTTTGGTTTGGGTGTGGAACGGATCGAGCGAAAATCGAGCCCGAAGGGCGGAATAATGATAGCCCAGCACGTAGCCGAAGGCGGAGTGCTGGGTGAAGTGGGGAGTAGATCCGAGTCCCGTCAGGGACGGCAGAGCTTGCGACACAGTTCTTCACCCCGCGAGACGCCTGCTTTTTAGCAAATTATCAGCCCCTGCGTGACTCGGTTCAGCCCCGCGGGATCATTCCTCATCACACCTTGTAGAATGGCAAGTGGAGTTCCCGCTGCGGCGGCTGGCTCCGCAGAGGAGCAGACTGACGCATGGACATGACCTGGGTCACCGACCGCATCGCCGTCGGCGGCGGCATCTGGACCGATGACAAGATGATCGAAGTGGTGCGCGCCGGCGTCACTCACATCGTGGACATGCAGATCGAGTGGGATGACACGGCGCTGGCCAAGCCTTACGGCGTCAAGGTCTTGTGGAATCCCACCGACGACGACTTTAAACCTAAGCCTCAGACGCTGCTGCAGCGCGGCGTGGATTTTGCCCTGGAGGCTCTGGACGACGCCGACAACAAGGTGTTCATCCATTGTGCCGCCGGCGTGCACCGCGCCCCGATGATGACGCTGGCGGTGCTGCGGGCCCTGGGCTTCGGACTCGACGATGCCATGGACATGATTCAGGCTCGCCGCAAGGTCGTTGACTTCGCCGATGTCTACGTGCAAAGCGTCGAAAAGTTTATGGCAGCTACCAGGCCGCGGAGCCGCGCCGTGAAGAACCCTCCGAGCCAATTGATATTTCGCCGTCCTTTCCTGCAACGAGGTAACTGACTCCCACATCTGTGGGATACAACAATTTCACAGCTAATTTCCGCCGGCTTTGCCGACAGCAGAGAGGCATTCCTTATGCCGACCATCAACCGCCTGACCGGGCGGTTTTTTACTGCCCTCATTTTCCTGGCTCTTGCCCTGGCGCTGGCCGCCGCAAACGGCGCACCTACCAAAGCTCTGGCCGATCCAAGTCCCACATTGTGTCAGATTACCGACACCGTCTATCGGGCCGACGGTTCGCCCGCGCAAGGCAGCGCGGTGATAACCTGGCCGGCTTTCACCACCGCTGCCGGACAAGCCGTGGCTCCCGGCTCGCTCACCGTCACTCTGGACGCCGGCGGCGGCTTCAACGCCAATCTCGCGCCCAATACCGGCGCCAGTCCTACGGGCACCTACTATCGCGCCGTGTTCAAGCTCAATGATGGCACCACCGACTCCGAGTACTGGGTTGTGCCCAACGCGCCAACTACTACCATTGGCGCCATCCGCAGCAAACTGGTTCCGGCCAATCAGGCGGCGCAATTTCTCACTCGCGACTTCGCCGACTCCAACTATGTCGCCCTGGCTTCCATCCAGACCGTTACCGGCGTCAAGACCTTTGCCAGTTCTCCGGCGGTCCCGACGCCGCAGAATCCCACCGACGCAGCCAACAAGGCTTATGTTGACGCCAACGCCGGCGGCAACCTGGCATCGCCGCCGCCCATCGGCAATGTGACTCCCAACTCAGCCACCTTCACCACCGTGGACGGCATCCCCAACGCGGCTGCTTTTCCCGGCGCTGACGCCTGCGCCAAGATCAACGCCGCCATCGCCACTCTCGCCGGAGGTGGCACCATTGATGCGCGCGGCTTCGCGCCCGGGCAGGTCTGTACCGCAACGATCAATGCCAGCGTTCCGGTCAATCTCCTGTTTGGCCCCGGCACTTGGACCCTCGGCGGAAATCCCGGAATCAACGTTACCGCTCCTAATGTTGTGATTGAATGTTCCACCTCTACCGTTCTTCAGACATCCGCAACCATCTTAAAGTCGGGCGGTGCGTACCCACTCATTTCCAACACCAAGGACCCGGTTACCTCTGGCACTCTGCACCCCGCCGATGGCACCAGCGTCATCGGCTGCGAGCTTAACGGAAATGCTCAAGGTACCTTCGGGATCTTTGCCCCCACCAGCTACACCATGAAGATTCACGGTGTCCATGCCACCAACTTCACCGCCGCCGACATCCTTGCGCTGGCCGGACAGGACGACATCCAGAACACCATCGCCGACCAGAGTGCTGGTGACGGTTTCGTTCTAGGCTATGACGGCCACGTCTCCGGCATGTCGCAAGCCAATGGCAATAGCGCAGATGGCTGGCATGTGATGGCAGGTGGCTTCGCCTTCGACGGCCCCACCGGTTACCGCAACGGACTTCACGGTATGCACCTTGACGGCAATCAGGGTGGAGACTGGGTTGCTTCTGCTACCTATGTCGAGCCTAAAATTGTCATTCCCACCTCCAACAATCCTGGCAACTATGCTTTCTATACCCAGCAGGTTGGAACCAGTGGCACCAGCCGCCCGTCCTTCTGTCAGACCATCGGTTGTGTAGTGACCACCGATGGTTCGGTCCGCTGGGTTAATGTTGGCACTCTTAACGCCTACGGTTTTGGTCTGGCGGAAGTTTTCGCCCAGGGCGGCACCAATATCAATTCGCCCAACATCTCGCAGAGCAATTATGGCAATCACGCCGGAGACTGGGACAATATCCTGATTGAAGGTTCACCCTCGCGATACTCCATTGGAAGTTCAATTCTGGGCGCCAAGGTGCGCCAGTCGGAAGTGCCCTCAACTCCAGCCCACGGTATCCATCTCAAGTACGCCTCCGTCAATTCCATCAAGGATACGCAGTGGGAAGGCGGGGCCTATACTGCGAGTCCGCAAGTAGAGTTGGGCGGCGTCGAGCTGCAAAACGCATACTTCACAGAAATCGGTTTCTTGAATTGCTTGCGCTCTTATGGCAACTGCTTGTCGCTCGTCAGCTCCGCCGAGAGCACCATCAACAATCTCGTAGCTCAGGACGGTGGCGTCAGTGGCGATCCCACCACCTACGCTCTCGCCATGGATGTCAATTCCGGCTATACAGTCATCGACAGCATGCTGGTTGACGACGACCGTGCCACCCCCTATCAGAGCGGAATATCCAACGCGGCGGTGTCTGCCAATCTTGTCGTCAAGAATAGAAAATATATCGGTCTTTCCTCGCTCGATTCCGGCAACCATTACGTGGACGAGGCAATCGCCGCCAACGGCAGCCTGTTTTATAACGTCCCTACACCAGCAGGCTATCAATGGAGCGTGAATCAGGTAGGTATCGTCGGCTTCAGTCAATACGGTGTGCAATGGTTTTCTCCCACTGACGGAAACAACAGCGTCACCCTGGCAGCGCCTTCCACTTCCTTTACTGCCTATTCCATGACGCTGCCAACTGCGCCCGGAACCTCTGGTCAATGCCTGGTCTCTGGCGGCGGTGGAACGACTCCGATGACTTGGGGTCCGTGCAGTACCGCTAACCTCAGTTCGCCTCCGCCTATTGGCAATGGCACGCCCAACACCATCAGCGCAACCGCGCTCAGCTTCCAGAACATTCCAGGAGTGGAATTCCTGGTCAGCCGTTACGCCACCATTCAGGCCGCCATTAACGCCGCCTATAACAGCGGTGCAGTGCAAGGAACCGTCATCGACGATCGCACTTCGCCCTACACCGGCCCCGGCTTCATCCTGTATGACTCCGTGACGTTGAAGCTGGCAGCAACGACCTACACGATCAATGGCGCGGTAACCTACAACAACGGCAACAACGTCGTTACTGCTGGAATCATTGCTCTGCCTGGGGCGCGCCTCATCGGAGCCAGCACCTCCTCCAATCATGGAACCATCATCACCGCCGGTAATGGCCTCAACGCCGATCTCATCGCTACTTCTACCGTCGGTACCGGAATCGGATCCAGCGCCCAGTGGTGGCATTGGGGAGGCTTTGAAAACCTGCGCGTCACCGGCAACGGCGCCAATCAAACCGCCGGCAATTGCTTCAACATTGAGAACATGGGCGAGGTCGCCTTCCTTCGCACCATCGAAGTCAGCGGCTGCTTCCTCGACAACATTCTCTTCACCGGAGCATCTGCCACACCGTCGGACATCGCCAACATCACCACCAATAGTGCAGGCCGGTACGGATTCAACTTCAACAACCTCAGCGGCGTGGCAGTAATACACGGCTTGAGCGGCGATTCCAACACCACCTCGCTGGTCCGCCTCAACGGTGGCCAGTCAGGAACTCTGACCATCCTCGGGTTCAAGACCGAGGAAGAAATCAGCGGTCAGGATCCGCTGATCACCATCGACCAGACCGGCCAGAACGGCGCCCAGCCCAGCCTCTACATCGTCGGCGGCTACACGTTTGGCCGCACGGGTGTGAACGATGTCATCAAGTACGTGAACGGCACAGCGGGTACCACCCCGTTCATCAGCGTCAATAATTTCTACGTGCAGAACTACGTAAACGCAGTCAACGACGTAGTCAACAGCCGCACCACTGCGGCCGCCAACATGAATAAGGTCCCGTTCTACTACGGTCCCACCGGCGGATTTCTCTCCGGCCAGGCATTCACTCTCGACCTGAACACCTTCATTCAGTCGCCGCACTCCGGCAACGGTATCCTCACGGAAGTCTTCGGCACCACCAGTTCGAACGAAACCATTGTCGCCGCCAGCGGCACCTCCACCAGCATCAGCACCGGTGGCATCGGCTTCCGTATGCCCAACCGCACCACCTTCGGCCAATCGCCCGAGCTCTTCGCCAAGATGACCTACGCCTTCCCTGGGGGAGTTCCTAACAATCAACAGTGGGAATTCATTCCGGCCAAGGCGGCCGGCGACAACAGCACCCGCTGGCTGGGCGATCCTAGTTATCGCTGGGACGAGGCGTATGCCGCGGATGTCAACACCACGACGGCCACCGTAGGCACTCTCAACGTCACCACTTGCAATGGTTGTGGAACCGGTACCCGCTTGGTCGCTGGCACCATGCAAGGCGCCACTTCAACTCTTACCGGCAATAGCGCCGACCAAACCATCTATACCGCAACCTTGCCGGCCGGTACCTTCACCGTTGGTGGTGGCGCGCATTGCTACGCCAAGTGGACACATCCCACATCGTCGGGGGCCATCACCTACAAGTGGACGCTGGGTACCACAACGTGGGCATACGGCTCTTACACGTCGGCCAGCCAGAACATTTCGTCCGACATCGAGATCCTTACTATTACGTCGCTGGCATCGCAGTCGGTGAACCTGAGTCCTGTGATTGCGGGTACGGTCATCGGCATCGGCGGCAGCTACGGCAATACCGGCGCCGAGAACCTCGCCAACGCCGACACCATCAAGCTCACCTTCAACGCCGGCTCGTCCGACCAGGTGAAGGGCGCCACCTTCTATTGCCAGACCGTGCAATGACCATCAACCGGAGGTCGTCTTCCAGATCGTTTTGTGTCAGGGCACGACTTCACAGGTACGGGAAAGCGCGATTATCCCACGGTTTGTGTCAGGGCACGACTTTCAGTCGTGCCGATAGGCGTTCAATTTTTCATCACGAGCGGGCGAACAGGGGTAAGGTTCAGCCCGCGAGGGATCTGCTGTTCTGACTTTTTCAGCAAACTGTTCAGCCCCCTGAGGCCCACACTTTGGACCGCATCGGCACTTATGAGATGGTCCGTAGCAATCATCAACTGGGACTTAGCACTCGGCAGTTGGCAGTTTGTCACTGACAACTAACCGCCGACCACTGGCTCTTGTCATCCTCAGCGACGAGCGCAGCGAGGAGTCGAAGGACTCTATAGCCGCAGGTACCTTTTTTTCACTTCCGTCTGACCACTGACACACCTCTTCCCAGGAGTACTTCCATGGGTAGCAAGAAACTGACAAGGAACGCGACTACATCCAAAATACAGGCGCACACCACGTCCGCGTCCGAAACTCCTGACCCTTCTCCCAAGGCCACCCTTGCCGTGCTGAAGCAATGCGGCGAGCACCTCGATCAACATCCGCAGACGTTGACCAACTTCAGCCTCCCAATCCCTCGCGGGATCGAGTCGGTTCGTGAGCTTGTCATGTCCACCATGTTGAAGATCCGCGACAAGCGCGGGCGTCTGCTGCCGTTGCGTCTGAATCGCGCCCAGCACGACCTGGAGAAGACCAGTGGCAAGCGCAACATCGTCCTCAAGGCTCGTCAGTTGGGCGTCACCACCTATGTAGCCGCGCGCTTCTTCGTTAGCTGCATCACGCGCGAAGGCACACTGAGCGTTCAGGTCGCGCACGATCAGCGCTCCGCCGAAGAGATCTTTCGCATCGTGCACCGGCTTCTGGAGAACCTGCCAAAGTCGCTGCGTCAAGGCGCGCTGGTGACCTCGCGCGCCAATGTCCGCCAGATCGTGTTCCCCATGCTCGACGCTATTGCCGGCAAGAATATCGTTGATCCCAACAAGTTCCAGGATGGACTTGGCAAGGTCATCGACGGCGTGGTTGCCTGTCTGAACGCGTCTGTGTGGGCGAATAATACCGGCGCCAAGTAGACATAACTTTGCCCCGTGGCGTCGATCGTCAATTCCGGCGCCGCGGGCTTTGATCGCTACAGAGAAAAGAAGCACGGGGGAATTCTGATCGTAAACGCGGCGAAAGAACTCTACGCACAAGGTAGTCCGTTCCGAATAGAACTTCTCGATTCCTAAATGATCATTCTGTGCCTCTGTGGTGATCATTCCTTTTCCATTTGCAACTTTCTCTTGCTGCACCGCGTCGAACCCTCAGGTATCCTTGATATTCATCTGGGGTTTGCAAATGAAGTCCTTCCTCCATCTTCTTCCACTAGCGATCGCCCTGAGCTTACCCGCATTTGCCCAGCAACCGGCCACAACGCAGCAGCAATCGCCCCTTCCTGGCAATACCCCTGCCGAACAGCAAAAAAACGCCGCCAGCGCGACCCAAGACAACAGTGGCATCAGTGGCGATCAGGTAACCCAGCCCGCTGGCGCTAAAGGCACCACCCTCATCGGTTGCCTCAACGGACCCAGCAAAGAAGGGAAGTATGTCTTGACCAGCATGCAACACCGCACCGGGGTCCAGGTTCTTGGCCCTGATGACTTGAAGAAGGACGCTGGCACCAAGGTGAAGCTGACGGGATCATGGGAAGCGAGCTCGCCGCAACAACAACTGCAACCGAATGCAAAGGAAACGCGACGGTTTCAAGTGACGGCAATTGAGGTGCTCTCGCAACATTGCCAAGTCCCCACGGAGAAAACCCCGGTCAGCAAAGAGAAACAACGCCAACGTGAATTGCAACAGCAGCAGAACAACAGCACCTCCACCGATCAGACGACTCCGAAATAGCGACGGCCGCGGACTACAAAGTCCCTCAACGATCACTCGCCGGACCACCAGCAAAGGCCCGCTGCAGAGGGCTCCAGTCGGACGACAAAAAAACCAGGGCGGGAATATGTCCCGCCCTGGTTCCATCTTATTAGAAAGTAACTTATTCGCTTGCCTGTTCGCCAGCTTTGCTGATGGCGATGGTCTCGCCGACGTCGCCTACTTTGAAGCGGGCAAACCGCCGCACCGAGATGTTCTCGCCCAACTTGCCCACGACGGTGGCGATAAGCTGGTGCACGGTCATGGTCTGGTCCTTGATGAAACGGCTGCTCGTACAGGCAGACTTCCTCATAAAACTTGCCCATCTTGCCCTCGACGATCTTCTCGATCACCGGCGCCGGCTTGCCGGTCTGGGCCGCCTGGGCGCGGTAGATGTCCTTCTCTTTTTCAAAGGCATCGGCGGTCACGTCTTCCTTGCGAATGTACCGCGGATCGGTGGCTGCGATGTGCATGGCGATATCATGCACCAGAGTCTTGAAGTCGTCAGTGCGCGCCACGAAATCGCTCTCGCAGTTAACCTCCAGTAACACCCCGATCTTGCCTCCGGCGTGGATGTAGCTGGTCACCGAGCCCTCGCTGGTAGCGCGAGTCGCCTTCTTGGCGGCGGTGGCCACACCCTTCTTACGAAGGATGACGATGGCGCCTTCCATATCGCCCTTCGATTCAGTCAGTGCTTGCTTGCAATCCATCATGGGAGCGTTGGTCTTCTCCCGAAGCTCTTTCACTTGTGCGGCGGTAATGTTCACGGTTGTAGTGCTCATCTTTCGGAATTCCTTGGGAAGCTATCAGCTGTCAGCCATCGGCTGTCAGCTAAAACTTAGGTTATTGCTGTGAAACCGATACTCCGGTCCCGCCAGCGGATATTAGTAGCATCAGTGCCGCTTTAGCTGAGAGCCGACGGCTGAAAGCTGACAGCTAAAAACCAGCCCGCGCTGCATTGACGCGCGGGCCATGGAACCACTCGTCGTCTCAAACTATTGTTACGCGCCGGTATTCTCAGCAGCGGCGCGGCGGCCACCTTTGCCTAAAACCTCTTCCATGCTGACATCTTCAGCTTCGGTGGGCTCCTCCGGAGCCACCGGCATCTCGCCGTCTTCCGGACTGGCAGCGGCGGCCTCGGCATCCTGGCTGTACTGCACACCGGCAGCAACATCTGCCATCTGCTTGTCAGTAGCAGCCTGCGAACCCTCGACGACCGAATCCGCAATCTTGGAAGCGAACAGGCGGATGGCACGCAGCGCGTCATCGTTGCCAGGAATCACATAGTCCACTTCGGTGGGATCGCAATTGGTATCTACCACCGCAACTACCGGAATCCCCAGCTTGCGCGCTTCCTTCACCGCGATCTGCTCTTTGTTGGAGTCAATCACAAACAGCGTGTCGGGCAGGCGATTCAGGTTTTTGATGCCGGCGAGGTTGGCCTGCAGGTGCTTGCGCTCGCGCTCCAGCTTGATGACTTCCTTCTTCGGCAGCAGCTCGTAGCGGCCATCGGTGGCCATCTCATCGAGCTCTTTCAGCCGCTTCACCGATTTCTGCACTGTCACCCAGTTGGTGAGCAGGCCGCCCAGCCAGCGCGAGTTGACGTAGAACATGCCGCAGCGAGTCGCTTCCTCGGCGATCGCGTCCTGCGCCTGGCGCTTGGTGCCCACGAAGAGTACCAGCTTGCCTTCGGCCGCCATGTCCTGCACGAACTTGGACGCTTCCTTGAACATCTTCAGCGTCTTCTGCAGGTCGATGATGTAAATTCCATTGCGCTCGCCGAAGATATATTCCTTCATCTTCGGGTTCCAACGCTTCGTCTGGTGCCCGAAGTGAACGCCCGCTTCGAGCAACTCCTTCATCGTGATATTTGCCAAGCTACCTCCTAGGTTGGCTTGCATCCTTTGCGGCGGCTTCGACGCGGCGCCGCCCGGATCGCTCTGGATTGCTTTCCCGTAACCCGCCCCGTTTGTAAGCGCGGGTGCGGGAAGAATGAAATTCCGTTGTCAGTCGGTGATCAGTTACCACTTCTGACAACTGACCACTGACAACTGTCTTCTACCGCTTGCTGAACTGGAATCGCTTACGAGCGCCCTTCTGTCCGTACTTCTTACGCTCTTTGCCACGCGCGTCGCGACGCAGAAAACCTTCTGCCTTCAGCTTAGGCCGCAGTTCGGGGTTAAACTCCTGCAGCGCGCGCGCCGTTCCCATGCGTACCGCACCTGCTTGGCCATTCACGCCACCGCCGTCAACCGTGCAAACGACGTTGAAGGTGGCCGCAGTCTCGGTAAGCACCAGCGCCGACTTGGCCATAATGCGCTGGGCCGCGGTCACGAAGTAAGCATCAAACGGTTTTCCGTTAACGGTGAACTCACCGCTGCCGGGACGAAGAAACACGCGGGCCACGCTCGATTTGCGCCGTCCCGTTCCGTAATACTGAACCTGATCTGCCATCGTTTGTCCGTCGGGAGACACGTGCTCCCCTTTGATCCTTCCGATAAAATTAATCGGCGAAGCCAAGCCTCACCTTTATCCCGCTAAGCGCGCTTGGCGGCCGCGGCAGCCATCACTTCGGGCTTCTGCGCCGCATGCGGGTGCTTATCGCCCCGATAAACCTTCAGTTTGCTGGCCATGGCACGCCCCAGTTTGGTGTGCGGCAGCATGCCGGTGATGGCTTCTTCCACAATCTGCTCGGGCTTGCGCTGAAAACGCTTCTTGTATTCTTCGGCCTTCATGCCGCCGGGAAATCCAGAGTAGTGGTAATAAACCTTGTTGTCCGCTTTTAGGCCCGTAATGCGGACCTTCTCGGCATTGATCACGATGACATGGTCCCCACAGTCCATAAAGGGCGTGTACTTGGGGCTGTCCTTGCCAGAGAGGATGCGCGCGATACGGCTGGCCAGCCGGCCCAGAGTCTGGCCGTCGGCATCAATGACAAACCACTTGCGCGCAATTTCCCCCTTGGGGAAATAGGTTGACATCTGTGAATCTCCCAAAATATTTGAAAAAGCCGCGAAAGAGCCGCTGAGTTCTGGCGCTGGACGCGCTAGGAAACTTGCTGGCGGGCAAACGCAGGACCACGAAAGATTTAAGAATAGACCACGAAAGCCGCCATTGTCAATGAAACCATGGCCGCCCCGGCTCGTCGCCGAGGCTCACGCCGTCGCAGCGGAACGTGCATCACCGAAGACAGCCCGTCAATTGACCCGTTCCGGGTAGTGGCGGTACAATGAGCACAGCGTTTGAGCCGTTTCCCCTCGCAGGATCCCAGGTTCAGTCTCTGGGTGTGATAGTCCGGCCCTCATGAATAACCAGAGTTTCAACATCGGGGACAAGGTCGTTTACCCTAACCATGGGGTGGGCGTAATCGAGCAGATCAGCAGCCGGACGATCGGCTCACAAGTCGAAAGATTCTACCTCCTAAAAATCAAGGCCAGCAGCTTAAGGTGATGGTGCCGTTCCATAACGTCGGCAGCGTCGGACTTGAGAAAAGTAGTCCGCAACGGCGAGGTACAGAAGATCTTAGACTTCCTCAACGATGGAAAGTGCGAGAACCACGCAGATTGGAAGTATCGCTTCAAGGAAAATTCAGACAAGATGCGCACCGGTTCTCTTCTTGACGTTGCCGTCGTTCTCAAAGGTCTCCTCGTTCTCGCCCAATCCAAAGCACTAAGTTTCCGCGAAAAGAAAATGCTCGAGCGCGCCCGCTATCTGCTGGTCAGCGAGTTGGCGATGTCAAAAAATTGGGAAGAGGCCGAGGTCGAGGAGCTCCTCAATAAATCGTTAGTCCAAGTCGAAGCTCCGCTTTCCCGAAGCATCGAGCATGGAAGCCTGAAGTCAGCGCATATCCATCAGCGTCTGGGAAAAAAATCCCCACCTTATTGCTAAATCGCAGCGTCCGCTTGCCCTTTAAGGATATCCCTGGCCATCGCGACGCAATCATAAAATGCTGCGGTCTAGCCCGGAGTTCGAACTTCGCTGCTGCAGTCGCCCGCTTCTGAAAGCCTTATGGCAGGAACATTACATATATTCCGTTTGAAACCCGATCCACCGCAATATCAGGTAAACATCAACCTTGGTGCGAATTCGTGGGTGCGGGTCTTCGACGCCGATGGTCTCGATGAGTTTCTGCGCCACACTTGGGGGCTGCCGGAGAGCGAGGTGGAGGCCATGCTGCGGAGATACGCTCCGCGGGGCACACCACCGAGGCTTTAGTGGACATTCCCGAAGCACACTTGGGCGAAATGGGTTTCGCCGAGTCGCCTAGCGACGAATAGGCTCCCGCCTCATCTGTACAGAAGATGCGCACGTCTTGTCGTTCCCAGCGCACGTCTCGTCTAGGCCCCTTATCCCACCAGCACCGCGCCCCCGTTTACGTTGAAGATCTCACCGGTGATAAATCCTGCCAAGGGAGTGCAGAGAAACAAAATGGGTGCAGCAATCTCTTCTGCGGTCGCAACCCGGCCCAACGGAATCTTGGAAAAGATGTCGGCACGGTACTCGGGGTCATTAAGCGCGCCTGCTGTCATGGGAGTATCCACCCATCCCGGAGCCACACAATTGACGTAAATACCATGCGGCGCGAGTTCGGTGGAGAGTCCCTTTACCATGCTGATAATCGCTCCCTTGGTCGCCGCGTAGTCCACGTGATTGTCTTCACCGCGCTGGCCGGCTGTGGAGCTGATCATCACGATGTGCCCGCCACGCCCCTGCTGCTTCATCTGTGCTACCGCGTGCTTGGTCACCGTGAAGGCGCTGTCGAGGTTGACGGCGAGTGTGCGACGCCATTGCTGATCGGTCATCTTGTCAATGGCAGCCTCCTCCGGCCAAATTCCGTGGTTCACGATCAGCACATCAAGTGATCCGAAGCGCCGGGCGGCGGCATCCACCAGCGATTCGGTCGCTTCTATGCTTATGAGATCTGCGTGAACCGCCTCACACATATCCGCACCGCATTCCTCGACCAATCGTTGCGCTTCGGCCTGCGCGCTCTTGTAATTAAAGACGACGCGTGCTCCGGCCCGCACGAACAAGCGGACGGTCGCCGCCCCGATGCCGCGCGAGCCTCCCGTAACTAGGGCGACCTTTCCGTCAAGCGATAACGTGGGATGGGATGACATGGCTTCCAGAAAAGCTACCACAACGCTAGCTCAAGAAAGCGCCGAATAATCACGACCCGAATCTAACTGCTGCACGAGCTCTGGCCTTGGCAGCTTCCTCTTCACGATTCTTCGGTGGCGCGTTGGTTTCGAGCGCAGTTAGAAGACGACTGGAGATATCGGCGATTTCATCAACTGCCGCCAGAAATAGGGCTTCGTTTGTCTTCGATGGCTTGTTGTAGCCGGTGATTTTTCGGACGAACTGTAGCGACGCGGATCGGACCTCCTCGCCAGTGGCGGGAGGATCGAAGTTGAAGAGCGTTTTGATATTCCGGCACATTTAAGATTGACCTCGCACTATGGTGCCGTTGCGATATAACCGGCGAATCAGCTTGCTTTCTCCCTGGCTGCGACTTCGCAATCAGCAGCGACCTGGCTGCCATTGACTGGTACATAGAGGTGATCGCTTCCTACATCGAACAGGCGATTCAAACGTGCCCGGTAGTTCTCGAACGCAATCTGCGCTCCCAATTCCAATAATTGTTCCTCGGAAAATTGCTGCCGCAAACGCCCATACAGATCGTCCGAGACATGTGCTGGCCGCTCTGCCAGAGCGTCCGCCAGCTCGATGATAAGGCGTTCCCGATCACTGAACACCCGCAGGTTATTGTCCGCCGCGGCGAGCAGCTTCTCGTCCGACAACCCCGCCTTTCTGCCGACGGCAGAATTGATGTCCACTCAAAACGGGCATCCCACCTGAGCTGCGGTCCGTATTTTCGCCAGTTGGACCTCGCGCAACGAAACCCGCCTTCTCTTGCCTAGTCCCGCCTCCATAGCAATACTGCCCCATACAATTCCAGGTAATCGCATCTGTAACTTCGCCGGCGTCAGGTCTTTTCCAAACATTTTGCGCATCACGCCATAAAACCACCGCAGGTGCCATGGCGCCTGCTTTTTCTCCAAACCCGAGGCGCGAGTCATACGCCATCTCCTTTCTAAGACCGGTTCGTCATCAAACTAAAACGATCGCGGTTGGAATGGAGTTTGCCACTCCTCTATTGGTCGATGCTGGCAACGGCCAAAAGGTTCAGCCCCGCCGGCCATCTGGTATGTATCCCACCTCGGGTTTAGGCTACCCTCCCCTGACAGCCGCCGCTGACTGTTCCCCCTTTGCTAACAAGCTCCGCCTCACGACCTTTGCCGCCTCTACGCGGTACCACGCCATTTCTCTGTCTTGACCTCAATACGTCGATCTATAAGGATTCGGAATGTGATAGGGAACGCCGTGGTTTTCGCCTGGCATCCACCAAGCTGGTAATGACGCGCGGGTTTCAACAAACTACGAAAGACGGTCGATCTTCTCTAAAGCGGAAGATTAAAACGCGGGGACTGCTTCCAAGACTCGCACCTTCCATGAATTCTCGGCTGCCGTCAACAAGGCGACGTAGTGCACGGTGACATCCTCGGAGTGCAGTACTTTGTCGCCATCGAGTACCTGGATTTGTAATGCGGCGGTGTCTTGCAGCTCTATCGCCGAGCCCTCAGGAGAGTAAAAGACGGCGTTCACACGATGGCCCTTATCGACGTACCGCTGATGAAGTCCCGACTTTCGCTGTTCGCTGATGGTCTGTTCCAGCTTCTCATGCGCCGTTCCCACGAAATTGGCAGCAAGGAGAGCAGGCCGGTTGTGCTCGAGCGCGTCTCCCAGCGCCTGCCATGCAGCCGCGTAATCACGCGCGATTGCCTTCTGCGTGGTGTCTTCCACCTGGCGGGGGGCGGCGTTCTGGACGTTTAGAGTCACCTCAGGATGACCAGCAGCCAGGACGCGATCGCCATTCTGCCCGGGGCAGCATGAACATCATGCCGAGCACGCCCTGCGACAATCAACGCAAAGCGAAGGAACGGCTTCATTGTCCGCCTCCCCACTTGATTTCGTTGCCGACCACCACGCCCGCCGCCACCGAAATCGTCGCGTTGTTGGAAGCCGGTAGTTGTGCCTGCGCGATGCCACGCTTGATGCGGGCATCCACCGTACTCTTTCCGTTCGCATCCATCGAGGTGAAAGTGACAATGGTCCCGTCAGGAACGGGATTGCCGGCACAGTCTCTGATAGGATCCGTCTGGACCAGAATGCCATTCTTGTCGCGCTCAGCGTGCATGCGGATGTTGCAAGGATCGGAAGCAACTTCCTGCACCACGCGCCGAACCGAAGCCGAGCCGCTGGATGCGACGAACTGTGCCGCGCCTTCCTTGCGGGAAGAATCCAGCTCGGTATAAGCGACCCCGTCGTGGGTTGTTTCGGTTCGGCTCACGTTCGTGCCATTTGCGTTGAGCTCAAACTTGACCGGCTCTGGTTGCATGACCAGGTTCTGATACCTATCGAAAATGAACGCTGTGCCCGCGATTACGTTGGGCGTTGCTGCCGGAACTCGCGAAGGACGCGCCAGAAACGCTATCGAATTGACCCTGCCCGTCGTGACGAAGAAGGTCGCACTATCTCCGTCTTCGAGGAAGATCATGTACCGGCCGGCATTCTTAAGGTCGTCTCCGCTAAGTTGGATATCCTGACCGAGCTGAACTTTCCTCTTGATCGCCGTTCCCGGGCCCACGACGTACAGCGTGGCCTCGCCGCTGCCGGAGGTGGGAATTGCGACGCCGTTCCCGGCAATCACAGTTGCTGGAACATTGAGCGTAGCGGCCCACACGCCATAAGGAGTCGCGCAGGCCAGCATCAGAAGGATTGCGGAACGCAGGCTCTTCATCGCCATTACTGTTGCCGATCCAGCATGTACTGATTAACAGTTACGCGGTAGTTGTGTACGTTCGAGGCCAGATCATCGCGCAGGTCCACGGCAAAGGGAACTGGCGTCTGCGGCAACAGTGCCTGGTCCACATAGCCATCGGAAACCCAGATCACTTTGCCCGCATTGTCGTAATAGGTTGCCAGAACATGCGGAATGTTCACGATCTGACCGCTCTGGTTCACCAGTTCACCTTTCAGCACATGACGTCCCCGCGCATCTGTTTCCACTCGCTGATGCATGACGCCAATCACCGGATCTGCTGAAGCCGGCACCAACATGGAATTCGGTTGCATGTGGACGCTCTTCACTGTCGAGAGCGGTACTTTGGGGAAGTCAATGCGGAAAGGCGAAATCTCTTTCGGCAGCAGAGTATGCGAGATCTTATCGAAGCTGCTCTCCTCGCCCAGCACGTTTCCGTTTTTGCCGGATAGCGTGGCATTCACTGAGACGAAGCCCGGCACCGTGTCTTCATTCTCGATCTCGCCCACAATGATGGTGTTGTTTCCTTGCGGGATGGCATTCATGGAGACGATGCGAACTCGTGGGGCCTCCACGTTCTGTGCGCCCCAGTCATCGCTGGAGCCGCGCGTTATGACATCCCAGCGCAGATAGTTCGACTCTGAATGACCTGCGGAGGCACCTTAGCCTCTCTTTCCACTGGCCACTCCACCTTCCAGCTACTCACCTTCCTTTACCACCTTCAGATCGCGAGTGTCATAGAACGCTCCCACCGCAGTGGCATACTCCAGCGTTGCGCGCACCAGGGCCTCATTGTCGTTCGCGTGAAGGACCTTGGTGTCCGCCTGTTGCAAGGATGAGTACGTGCGCAGGCTGCCGTCGCGTCCGGAGAGATCGCGCGCAAAGGCCGCCTCGTCGCTGTCGCCGGAGTTTGCGACGTAAGCATAAGCGCCTCGATAGTCATGCGCTTTGACATGCGCAAACAACGATTGCACCGCGCCTTCCGGTGACTTCGCTGGTGACAACTCGCTGGGCCGGACTGTTCCCACCGCCACCAGTACGACGGTCACGATAAGAATCAAAATGGGCAGCACGCGTTTCATTACTTGGCCTCCCGCAGGACCATAGGCTCATTCGCCGCAGGTGCAGGGAATTCCAGGGTCTCTCGCACACGGCGCCGTTCAGGTAAGAGCAACACCAGGAAAAGTGCAAACAAGCTGCTGGCGACCGGCAGAATTCCCCACATGATTCCTTCCATTGCAGTAGGCATGAAGCCGACAAATTCAAGCGTTTTGGCTGGGGGAACATCTTCCTTGGTCCACAGGGTGACGTTACCGTTGTCGTAACTCTCAGCCTGCCGCCATCCAGCGAAGGCAAGCAGCGGCTCGTAGAAACGGTCGCGCACAAAGATGTACTTCAGACCGTACTGATTGGCATGTTTCAACACCGCGCGCAGCGACTCCATTCCCGACGTGCCGTAGTACTTCGAGTTGTAAAGCTGGCCGGCGCCGTAGGCTGTCATTTCGGGCAGCAGCCGGGCGGAGTTGTAGTCGCCGTCCACGCTGCTGGCGTTGGCATAAGTCGAGACCTTCGCAAAATTGCTTCCGAACCCCAAGGTGATGTACCGGAAGTGTGAGTGGTCATCACGGTTCAGAAAGGCAATGACCTGATCTACATTAAACGGTGAGCTACTGATCGGATGGACCGTTATCCAAGCCACCGCCATGGCCATGGTGGCGACTGCAGCGATCGAGAGGCCCACCACTGCCTTCAGGCGGAAGCGCCGAATCAACTCCACCGCCAGCATGCCGACGAATGGCATCGCCATCAGAGTGGCCCAGAAGGTAAAGCGCTCGTAGGTCAGCACCTGGTATGCGCGGCCCAGCAGGATTTTACCCACCGGGGTGGTGCCGCCCAAACCGAGCAGCGCGGTCACGTACCAACCGAACAGCAACGGACGAAGCCGGCGCACCGCTGAGCCCCGCATCACAATGTACGGAATCGCCAGGATCATAGCGCCCATGGGGATGATCCAGAAATTGATTCCACTGAACGGCTTCAGCAGATAGTTGTCGCGCGAGCCGTGAGGAATCGGCATCTGGTTGATCGGGTTCTTGAACAGTGCCACCCAATAAGGCCACAGCACTACGGCAACTCCGGCGATGGCGATCAGCCCGAATATCGCCGCGCGGCCGAGGACCCCTCCTACCGATGCGTGCTCAACGTCTGCCTCGTCATCCACCCCATCGCGGTCCATGATCGCGAGCACCAGAACTGGAATGGCAAACAGGATTGCGCCGAACAATAACGTCACGTGGTGCGCCGCCGCCGCCGCCCAGGCAATGGCCACCCCCTTCAGCAGCGCCGTAAATCGTGCCGTCCGCAACCATACATAGAAGAACGGTATGGCATTAAGGGTGAGCGCGGCTGCGGCGGTGGTCGGTAACTGTCCCGACTGATAAACCAGCATCGCCAGCGAACCCAGAAAGACCGAACCTAAAGCGGCATAGCTGGCCGAGACTTCATCCACCCACAGACCCGCATAACGATACATGCCGATGGGCAGCAGCAGAATGGCAATAAACTGCACAAACATGTAAGCCATCTGCAGCCCCATGATGTGCGAGAACAGCGCGATCCACTGGTGCGTCAACGGGGGATAGGTAGTCTGCGAGAATCCGCCAAACCACTTTACATTCCAAGGATTGAACCAGTGATGCGCGTAGTGCGCGGCAAAGAAAATATGCGTGTTCGCATCATACGAGCCTGCAGGCAGCTGCATCAGCAGCAGCGGGCCGTGTACCGCCAGCGCGATCAGAAGTATGGCGGAGAGCGGAATCGCTCTTGAGGGGAACGTAGGCGACTTCGATATCAAGAGAGTGCCTCCGAAAGGTGCGTCCGAACCCGTTGGATTCGCAGAATGGCGAGTGGGTTTTCCACGGTATCTCGAGACCAAAAATAAGCACCGCCATATCCATCCCCGGCAGTAAGTACCCGGCATCCCACAATTGAGCATCGCGATTCCCATTGATGTGGGTAGCGAAGTACCAACACAGCCATAACGAAAATATTCGCATCCGAGAAAGATGGAATTTAGCCCGCCAGGCAGAGTTCCAGCACAGGCTCCCATTCCGCAGAGAGTTTGTTCAAAGTGAAAATGAAAACTGTTCTCCTGATAGTTTGTTCCCTGCTGTCGCCGATTACGCCCATAATGGCGCAGACGTTTGAAATCAATGGCCAGCAATCGCCGACGGCAGCGACCTCGCCCAATGCAAAACAACGAAGAAGAAGAACCAACCCTCGGCGCAGACCAACGCGTCAGGCGAGAACAGCATCGGTTGGGGCAGCAGCATTGAAGTTGGACGACTGGCGCGCGCGGCCGAAGACGCCTTGCGACGCGGCAATCCCGGCGCTGCCGCGGACTATGCGGAACGCGCGGTTAAAGCGGCGCCGCAAGACAATAAGCTGTGGTTTCTGCTGGGCTACACTTCGCGCCTCGCCGGACGATATCAAACATCGCTTGATGCTTACCAACACGGGTTGCGGAGCGCGCCGGGTAATGCCGACGGTTTAAGCGGACTGGCCCAAACGTATGCCCGGATGGGCCGCACCGACGAAGCTAAGCGGCTGCTGTCGCAGGTGATCCAGCGCCAATCCCAACCGCACCAACGATATGTTGATAGCGGGTGAACTGTTTCTGCGCACCGGCGACACGCAGGAGGGAATCAACCTGCTGCAGCGCGCGGAAGCCAAGCAGCCCAACCCGCACGCCGAGCTGATGCTGGCGGTGGCGTACCTGAAGTTGAAAGAGCCCGATCGCGCCAAACAAATGCTCGACCTGGCGAAGAAGCATGCGCCAGGCAATGTTGAGATCTTCCAGGCGGCGGCAACCTACTACCGCGAAGAACACGATTACAAGTCCGCGATTGCAACCTTAAAGAGCGCGCCGCGAATGACTGCGCCGGTCCTGGCGGACCTTGGTTACACCTACGAACTGGATGGAGACAAGCAAAAAGCGGCCGACGCATACACTCGCGCCGCCAATGCCAAGCCGAAAGAAATTGGTTACCAGTTGAGCGCTGCGCAAGCCCAATTGCGGCTCGGCAATCTGGAAGAAACCCGCACCTACCTGAACCGGGCTGCCGCGATCGACCCTGGATACTACCGTCTGCATGCCATTCGCGCGCTCCTGGCCAAGGAAGAGAACCGGCCGGACGTCGCTATCGCCGAGTACAACGCGGCCCTCAAGGCGATGCCGGCGGGAGGTGTGCCTGAAGGGCAGCTCTACCCCATTCAATTGCGGCTGAACCTTGCCGAACTCTATCGTGCCGACGGTCAGGACCAGGCAGCGCACCAGCAGATCAGCCATTGCCGAGGAAGAGATCAACAAGCTGGACGTGCAGGGAACGGCGAAAGCTGAGTTCCTGCGGGTTCGAGCATCGCTCAAGCTGTCGGACAACGACTTGAAGGGAGCTGAAGCCGACCTGGTTGAGGCCCGCAAACTCGATCCCGACAATCTCAACATCAAACTGCAGTACGCAAACTTGCTGTGGAAGGAGGGCCGCAAGGACGAGTCGCGCCAGATCTACGGTGACGTACTCGGCAAAGATCCTGACAACCACTACGCGCTGGAGGCGATGGGCTATCTCTATCGTGAAGACAATAACACCAAGATGGCCGAGGAATATTTCAACCGCTTGGCCAAGGCCTACCCGGACGATTATGTTCCCTATCTCGCGCTGGGTGACATGTACACCCAAACCGGGCAGTTCGAGCTCGCCGATACGAACTATCAGGAGGCATACAAGCGAGCGCCGCAGAATGCCTTAGATCATAGCCAATGGAGCCAATGCCGCGATTGAAGCGCGACAGATCAAGCTCGCCGGAGAGTGGGTCGACCGCGCCACCGGCAAAATGAACGACGATCCGCGGGTGATGCGCGAGCGCGAACGCTACCTGTTCCACGAAGGCAAGTACGCGGAATCGGCGAAGCTGGGTTACAAGGTACTGCAGCAGTTGCCCAATGACCGCAACGCCTCCGTCTATCTGGATTACGACCTCTACAACCTCGGACGCTACGATGACGCGCTGGTCATCGCTAACCAATATGGATCGCGGTTGCCCAAGGAGCCTAACTTTCCGTTGCTCGCGGGGCACGTGCACAAACACACGCAACTGCTGAACGAGGCGGTTGACGATTACAGCCAAGCCATCGCACGCGATCCCAAGATGGTGGAAGCGTATGTAAACCGCGGCTATGTGCTGAACGACATGCAGAACGCCGAACAGGCTTCGCAGGACTTTGAGACTGCGCTGAAGCTGAGTCCGAACAACGGCATCGCGCACCTAGGCCTGGCATTCAGTGACCTGCAACTGCGCCAACCCAAGCAAGCCCTGGAACAGGTGGATGACGCGCAGAAGTTCATGGGCGAATCAGGTGCCATTCATCTGGTGCGCGCCACCGCCTATCGGCAACAGCGTTTGTTGGGCAGTGCAGAGACAGGAATATCGCGCCGCTCTGAAGTACGCGCCCAACGATTTGCAACTGCAACTGGCGCTGGCCGACACGCTATACGACATGCGTCGCTATCAGCAGTCGATCAATGCTCTGAACCAGGCCTTAAGCCTTTCGCCGGATGATCCGCTTATCTACGCCCGGATGGCGCACGCCTACGCCGAGTTACATCAGCGGGACGAGACTTTGCGATACGTTGAAGCGGCGGAGCGGCAAGGCGGCGATCAGTCCGCAATATTGCTTGACACCGGCGATGCCTTGTTGACCCTGGGCGATGAGAAGGCTGCCATGGACCGCTTCAGCCGCGCCCTCGAAGCGCCTGACGCCAACCGGGTTGACGCTCGGCTCGCCATCGCGCGTTTGATGGTCCGCTACGGACATGACGACGATGCTAAACAGCAAATCAGTCTGGCTTTTGCTGAGAGCCGGATTGGCGAAGCTCCTCCGGTGACTCCGGAAAACCTGATCGAAGCCGCAAACTTGCTGCTCGCGATGCACGATTTCGATCTAGCTACAGATTATTTCCAGAGGGCACAACAAGCCGGAGCTGCCGATCAAGTCGTGGCGATCGGTCTGGCGAATACCTACCTTGCGCAGGGCAAGACTAAACAGGCCGACGAAGCGCTCGCAACGCTGGGCGACGATCCCGGATCCAACCAGAACTATGACTACCTGCTGGCGCAAAGCGAGGTGTATCGGCAACGTCATCAGACCTGGAACGCGATGATGACGCTCGCGCACGCTGACCAACTGGGTGGCAGTGAGATTGCCCAATTGGAAGGTATGCAAGTAGCCAGCGAAGAAGGTTTGCGAGTGACCGACCATCTCAGCTTGCTGACCGACTTCACCACCGGCGGCATTTACGACGATTGGACGGTTTACGTACTCGACCAGCAAATCTTCGGATTAAGCAGCAAGAGTCCCAATCTGCCGCCGCCGCGGTCGGAGCAAGAGTCGCTGTGGACAACGGCGTACCGCTATCACTTCGACAACAACTTCCCCATGCTGAGCGGCTTCTTCCAGATCCAGCAACGACACTGGCGAGGAGTCGTTGCCGCAGCAAGCGCTAATCATCAATCGCAACACCTTCGATTACAACTTCAATAGTGCCTTGAATCCGGTGCTGCATCTCGGCGATGCCTGGATCGCGTTCAACACCGGCCTGCAATTTACTTTGCGCCGGGACAATTCGGCGCCGCAGTACGAGAACCAAAACCTGTTTCGCCAGTTCTATGTACGCCAATAGCAGTTCGTTCGGCAATTGGCTGTCGTTCAACGCCAGCCTGTACCACGAGGCCGGCCCTTTCACCGCGACCGGCTACAAGCTGGACTCCAACGATGTAGGCAGCACGTTGCAGTTCACGGTAGGGCGGCCGTGGGGCAAGACCGCGCTCATTACCGGCTATACCCGTCGCGATCTCACGTTTAGCCCGTTGGTGCGACAGTTCTTCACCACTTCTTCCTACGCCGGCCTTCAGCGCAAGTTCTTCGAACAAAAACTCACGGCCAGTCTTTTGGCCGAGTACATCCGCGCGTTCGAAGTGCAGGACACGTTATGGGCCAGGGCTCATGTCTGGCGTCCGGTCGGAACCATCCAATACAACGTGAACCCATCCTGGAGGGTGGATGGTCAGTTTGCCTACGAAGGAAGCGGAAATGCTTTCCAGGACTATGACAACATGTACAGCAGTTTCTTCATCACTTATGTAAGCCACTGCACCGGACCGTAAGCGATGCCGCTGGGCAATTTCCAGTGGAGTATCCTCTGCGGTTCTCAGTCGGCGTTCAGGCGGAACAATTTCCATCGTTCACTGGAACTGCCCAGAGCGGGACATTAATTCGTCCCGTATTTCGTTTGACATGTTTTAACCGAGGAGTTGTTTATGAAGATTTGCCTGGTAAGTGCGTTCCCGCCCAGCCGGCGAGGGCTAAACGAATACGGATTCCATATTGCGCGTGAATTGCAGCGCGATCCTTTGTTGAGCCTTACGGTCTTGGCGGACGAACTGGACGAACCGGTCGAGGAGTTGCCGGACTACGACGTCGTGCGCTGCTGGCGTTTCGATTCCATCGCGAATCCCCCGCGATTGTTGCAAGCCATCTACGACATCAAGCCGGATGTGGTTTGGTTCAATTTGCTGTTTTCCAGCTTCGGCAACAATCCGGTCGCAGCTTTCGCGGGACTGATGCAGCCAGTTTTGTCGCGCCTGAGTGGCCGCTATACGCACGTCACCCTGCATCACCTGATGGACAACATCAGCCTGGTCGACTCCGGCGTCCGCTTTCCCCGGCTTTATCGCATGGGCGGGTCGGCGGCCACGCGGCTGTTGCTGATGGCAAATTCCATCTCGGTGTTGTTGCCGGCATATCGCCGCACTCTCATCGACAAGTACCGTGGCGAGAACGTGCATTTTCGCGCGCACGGAATTTTGGGAGGACGACCGGAACCGCCTGATTTCAGCCAACGCGCCAATCCCGAGCACCGCATTCTCGCCTTCGGTAAAGTGGGGCACCTATAAACGCCTGGAGTTGTTGATCGAGGCTTTCGAGCGCGTGGCCAGCAAAAGACAAGATGTTCGTCTGGTTGTGGCAGGAGCAAACCACCCGGTGGCTCCCGGATACATCGAATCCGTAGCGGAGAAACATGAAAGGCAATCCCATCATCGAATTCACCGGATATGTAGAGGAGGATGACATTGCGGAATTATTCCGCAAAGCGACCGTGTTGGTGCTGCCGTACACCTCTGCGACCGGAGCCAGTGGCGTAGCCCACCTGGCCTGCCAATTCGGCGTACCGATCTTATCGTCGGGCATCGATGACTTCCGTGATATGGCGCGCGACGAAGGCATTGCCATCGACTTCTATGAAACCGGCAACGCAGAAAGTCTGGCGCAACAATTGAACCTTCTTCTCGACGACACCGAGCGCCTGCGGGCGATGTCGGAGCAGAATTTCTCCGCCGCATTGCGCATGACCATGCCACAGATTATTCGCCAATATTTGCGCTCGTTCGATCTTCACCAGCGCGCCCGAGCCTTGGAGCCTATATCGCGATTTCGCAGGATTCCTTCCTGGGTTCCTTCCCGCTCGGCGATTTTTCGCGCCGCTGCCCCGAGGTGGCAACCATGGACATAAAAGCCATTCTGATGGTCGGGAAATAGCAAGTCCGGCCGAGGAAAATATTGGCGGCATTCCGATCGCCTACCTTGACGTACTCGGCAGCATCGGTCGTCGAAAGGGTGTTACAGCGTTTAGAGCGCTTCGGTATCTCTGGAGCCACGCTGGTCAGCGAGCCGCTCGGCGAGGCCGAGCCGTTCGCGCGGCGTGCGCGCCTGCACCAGGGTTTGAGGTGGCAGGAGGCGCCGGAAGGTCAGTTCTGGCAAACGGCGGAGAACACGTTTCAGCGAATATGTGGAGGGTGGGGCCGAAGTTGGTGATTGTGGTGCGGGTCGGCCCCTATGTCGAACTCGATTACGAGGAAATGATGCAGCATCATCTCCACCATCATTGTCCCGTAACCATGGCCGTCGATGCGACGGCGCTTCGCTCGATATCTTTTCTGGTGAGCGCTTCGCGTCGAAACGATGCAGCGTCGCTGTTTCGTAGTGAGCTGAAAAAACTCCGCACGGAGTGCAAGAGCTTTCGCGTCTCCGGCTACAGCAACCGGCTGAAGACCGCCGCCGACTTGCGTTGCCTGGCCCTCGATGGACTGCTGCACAAGAATTCCATTTCTCCGGAAGGAATCGAAATCAGGCCGGGCGTGTGGGTCGCGAAATCAGCTCGCATACACCCCAAGGCGCGGATCGTGGCTCCCGCATTCATCGGCGTATATAGCAAAATCCGCGCTGCCGCACTTGATCACGCGTGGCACGGTGGTTGAGCACCACGCCGAAATTGATTGTGGCACCGTGGTGGAAAACTCCACCGTGCTGCCTTACACCTACGTGGGAGCAGGACTCGACGTCATGCATTCCGTCGTTGGCTTTCACCGACTTTCGCATCTGATTCGCAAAGTCGAAGTCGAAATCAGCGATCGCAAATTGGTAGGAATGCCGGCGGTGGGAGTTCTTTCTCGTTTGGCAGGCAGCACCGCCGCGCTTTTTGCCTTCTTACCTAAAGAGATTTACCGCGGATTTTTTTCGCCTTCTCATCGTAGAAGCGCCGCGGATGTTCCGGAATGTTCCGAGCAGCAGGCAGCTGCCTTGAATGCTCCGGCTAACAGAAGCCCAAGGGTCCGGCCCGGAGGCTTCGGAGTTCCCCTCCACTTTGGCTGTCGCGAGGAGATATGGAGAGCAGTAACAGGCCCGTAGTTGTCAAAAGAATGCCGGAAAAGATGAACCTCAAACAGGCCCGCAAGTTTTTTCAGGAGGTAGAGCTCCTTTTTTGAATTCGGACCGGCCCCAGGTCGTATTCGATATGTCCCAGGTTCGGCACATCGATGCCGCCGGGAGTTGATGTCCTGCTGAAGTGCATGCGGGATGCTGTCCGGCGCGACGGTGACGTAAAACTGGCCGCGCTGTCTGCGCAGGCTGCGGTGGTGCTGGAGCTGACCCGTACCGGTCGACTCTTCGAAATCTACGATACCTCCGGCGAGGCGGTGAAGAGCTTTAGCGGCTTCCTTCCCAACGCGATTAAACATTTCTATCCCCATCCTGCTCATGGGGTCACCGCCGCGGTTCCCCCGGAAACATTCGTCGGCCACGGAGATGATCAAGACAGAGCCGATCATGGCCGCATGACCATGAACCCAGATACGCTCGTAGTATGCGCACCGCCGGAAGGTTTGCGTCGGGGCAAGGCTTGGTTGCAGGCATGGCATGCCCTCGCACGCAAAGTTCCTGGGCGGGAGCATTGTCCTGCTCATCGGCTCTGTTTTCGTAAGCCTGGCGAACTTCGGCTACAACATCGGCGTAGCCCGCATGCTGGGGGCTGCGGATTTTAGTCACGCCGCGGCGGCGGTGACGATTCTGATGTTGATTTCCGCCATTACCCTTGCCTTCCAACTGGTGTGCACCAAGCTTGTGGCGAAGGAAGAAACGGTGGAGGGCAAGGCTGCGGTTTACCAGCGGCTGCGGAAGCGAGCTTGGACCATTGGCGTCGGGTTGGGTATGTTCATGCTGTTGGCGAGCTCGGTCCTGACCAGCCTATCTTCGGTTATCGAGTCCATGGATCATTATCCTGCTCGCCATCGGCCTGACGATTTACGTCCCACTGGGAGTGAAGCGAGGCGGCTTGCAAGGGACATGCCGCTTTAAGGGACTTAGCTGGAACATGGTGGCCGAGGCCGTTAGCAAGTTTGTGGGGGCGATCGTCCTCATCGAGCTAGGCTTCGGCGTTCTGGGCGCGGTGGCTGCGATTTCGGCTTCGGTGGTCCTCGCCTACTGTCTGCCGGATGGCGCCAAGGAGCTTCGAGGCATTGCCATATCTGAGTAAACCAGCAGCCATTGGCGAGGCAATGCAGGCCATCGTCTTCTTTGTGGGACAGGTCATCATCAGCAACATCGACATACTGATGGTGAAGCACTTCTTTCGTCCCGACGTGGCTGGACTCTATGCCGCCATCGCGCTGGTAGGACGGCTTCTGTACTTTGGCGCCTGGTCTATCGTGAGCGCCATGTTCCCGGTATCCGCCGAAAGCAAGGAGGACGGCCAAGGGCGCCGCTTGCTGGCGTTGCCGTTGATGATGGTTACGGCGATGTCGGTGATCTTTACGCCTGGTGCTCGCGGCATTTCCTGAAGTCGTTTTCCGATCTTTGTTCGGCACACATTTTCCCACAGCGGTGGGAGGGCTTGAACCTGTTGCTGAGCATGAACGCGGCGGCAACGGGTACCTACGCCATCGCGGTCGTGCTGATCACCTACGAGATGTCGCGGCGAATTGCGAACACCGCCTGGCTGCAACTGGTAGTCAGCGGCTTGGTCGCCGTTGGAATTTCATGGTTTCACTCAACCTTACTGGAGGTCATTGTCGTCCAGCAGGTTCTTAGGCTCTTACTGTTGCTCGCGGTTTCCTATCCCTTCGTCAAGACGTGGGCAACAGCTGGCAGGAGGCTGCATGAAGCGGCTACGGCACGTTACTGAAGCGGAAGTTATCGCGGAGTTCCTGAAGAACGAGTTCTATCAGGAGGAGTTCCACCATGACCGTGAACAGTTCGAACAACTGGTCTTGGGGGCTGACCTCACGGATGAAGCGGCCAATACATTGCGCCGGGCGCTTCTGTTCCGTCGCCGGGGACATTTGTGGAGAGAGCTGCCGCCCGACACCACATGGTGGGAAGTGCAAATCGAAGCGGAAGACCTGGAGCGGATCCGGGTGTTTCCGCGGGCGCAGTGGCGCAAGGTGGCGAATGGGAGTTTTCTGCTGCGCGACATCGTCAGGCAGATCAAGAGCACGCCGTTTCGCGGAAGAACGCGCGACTTTATCGCCAAGGTGCAAGCCTTCAGCTACCGGCTGCGCACTACGGCGGACGACAGTGCTGTGCTTCTGATCGGAATGGACGATAAGCAGCCGGTGACGGTGCTGGAAGGCAATCACCGCCTGACTGCGGCATTGCTGGCGTCACCGGAGGTCTTACAGAAGCGCTTCCGCGTGTTCTGCGGCTTCTCGACGCGCATGCCGGAATGTTGCTGGTATCAGACGAACGTTCAGAATCTGTGGCGCTATGGCCGCAATCGAGCGCGAAATTTGTTTTACGACCGCGATGCCGACGTCGAGCGGCTACTGGATTCGGCGGCTTTGCCAGGGTCTTCGGCGCAGCCCGCATTGGCGCCGGTTACCGCAGAGAAAACCGCTGACAGGGTCGAAATAAGCGATTGGGGCCCAGGATCAAAAATTTTTGTTGGGAAGGAGCTTGCAGATGAAAGCTCATCGTCCATTACTGATCAAGTTCATGACGCTGGTTGTGGGACTAGCGTTGTGCGGAGTACCGGAATGTGCGCAGGCATTGCAGGATGAAGTGCCGCACCTCCGCAGAATGGTCAACAGCAACCCTCGAACGGCATCACTGTCGATCCGTCACAAGGTCCGCTGCAGCCGGTTCCCAGCCAGAATCAGCCGAATGCGAATCCGAACCAGGACAACGGAATGGCTCCGGAACCGGTTCCGGCTACGCCTGCTCCACAACCGAAGCCTGAGCAGCAGATGCAGCAGCCTTTGGGTGCGGCGACGGCGGAGGGCGTGCCCACCGTCGGTGGCGGAGCTTCGCGTCCGGCCGGAGAAGCCATTGCGCCAGCAAAGCAGAATCAGCGCCGGTCGCTACTCATAAAGGTGGGGCTGATCGCCGCTGCGGGCGTTGCCGTTGGCACGGTCTCTGCCCTCACAAAGGGTACTCTCGAGCTAAGTCCATAACTTGCGCGCTGGAAACACGAAGGGTGGCACCGCACCGGTTGAAGTGGCACGACAAATCGCTTGCGCCCGGGAATTTGAATGTTTCAGAACGCTTTCGTCAGATCGACACGGCAAGTCGCTGCTGGTCTCATTTTCAGGACTCGACGGTTCGGGCAAGAGCACGCAGATCGAGAATCTGCGGGAAGATATTGCATGACCGCGGGCTAACGACCAAGTTGCTGGCATTCTGGGACGACGTTGTTGTGCTCAGCCGCTATCGCGAAGGTTTTGTGCATCGCGTATATGGAAGCGAGAAAGGCATTGGCGCACCGGACCGTCCGGTTAATCGGCGCGACAAGAATGTACGCAAGTGGTACTTGGGCATTATTCGTCATGGATTGTACTTCCTCGATGCGGTCCACCTTGTGATGGTGGTTCGTCGAGCGCGCTCCGGGGCAGCCGATGTCGTCATTTTGGATCGCTACATCTACGACGAACTCGCGAATCTTCCGCTCTCGAATTTCGTTAGCCGGATATTTGTTCGTTTTGTGGCGGCATTCGTTCCGCAGGCCCGATGTGGCTTACCTGCTGGATGCTGATCCGGACGTTGCTCGCGCCCGCAAGCCTGAATATCCAATCGATTTCTTGCATGAATGCCGGCGGGCTTATTTCTTGCTGGCTCAGCTTTTGGGATGCGATGACGATCATCCCGCCGCTGCCGCTGCCCGAGGCAAAGCGCGAGGTAGAAAACGCTGTCGCGCGGGTCTTGGTCGGGCAACGGAAAGAATCACCGGCTGCCCTGGAAACTGTCTCGTAAGCAAGAAATGAAAATCCGGGCCGAGAGTTCGATGGCACGAGGACAGCTCAAAAGTCTGTTCTAAGTGACATTCTTAGCTCGGCAAAATAAATCCGTCAATCGTTCGCGAATCCGGGTGCAGGCTACCAACGGCAACCGTTCCCTTCATCACCTTCTGAAACGCCGCCTGGAATTGGTTCATCTCGTCACGCGTCCCAACCGTAATGCGGGCGTAGGTGGGCATCACCGGCCAGATGCGGCCAATGTAGACGTTCTGCTGCGCCATGGCGGCGATCGCCTCTTTTGCCGGACGCTTGGTGTCGAGCATGAAGCAGTTGGAGACGGAAGGAATATAAGAGTATCCGTTGCGATCGAGCCACTGGAAAGTTTCCTCGCGAATTTCAGCGTTGACGCGCTTGCGCTCGGGCACCAGTTGCGGATCTTTCAGGCTCGCCGATGCCGCGGCAACGGCCGTCACCGGCATGGGATTTCCGCCGCCGTAATTCTCGATCTTCTGCATCAGGTCGGGCCTGCCAATGGCAAATCCGCATCGCAAACCTGCCATCCCATAGAGTTTGGAGAAGGTACGCAACACGAAGAGGTCCTGGCCGGCTTTCACCAGGTCGATGGCCGAGGCCGCGTCGCAAAAGTGAATGTAAGCCTCGTCCACCAGAACGATCGAACCTTTGGGCTTGTTCTCCAGCAAGTACTCGATGTCGGAATGGCTGGTCAGCGTGCCGGTCGGATTATTCGGCGTGCAGATATAGAACACACCGGCATCGGGCGCCGCTGCAATCATGGCTCGCACATCATGCGCGTAGGCCTTGGTGAGCGGCACCTTGACCACACGCGCGCCAGAGTTGCTCGCGGCAAACATCCCCGCTTCGTACCCGGGATCCGCGGTCACGTAACTCGCCTTAGGCGACGTGAAGGACATGACGGTGTAGTGCAGCGGCTCGCTTGATCCGGCAAAAATCCTGAGATTTTCCGTTTTCACCCCGACATTTTGCGCGTACTCGGCGACGAATTCCTCACAGACGGCAAAGCGATAACGACCAGTCTCCGGGATGATGGCGGTGATTGCGCTGCGTGCGGCTGCGCAGGGGCCAAGCGGATTCTCGTTCGCATTGATCCGCACTCCCCCGACCGGCGCGTGCGGTAGTTCCTGGGCGTATGCCAACATTGGCTCGGTGACGACACGGAACGCAAGTGCCGCGGAGGCAGCGGTAGAAAGATGCAGGAACGATCTGCGGGAAAAAGCCGCCAGGGTCTCATGGTGCGACATTTGCTATGCTCCTCTTGCTTCGTGCGACATCTTAACGCGTTTTGGCTATTGGGATGCAAACAATGTCCGGCGTCGGGATTAGTTGTCGTCACGTACGGCCTTCAGCCGTGAGGGATCTGCTGTTTGCTTCACTGGGTGTCCGGATGCTAACAAACGCACATTCCTCGCTTGGCTCGTAATGGCGCTCCTGATGTCACAACACCCGTTTGCTACCCTAGCTCCCTGTGCACGGTTCTTCCCAAGAAATTCTGTACTCGCTCGAATGGCGCGATGACGCCGTGATTCTACGTCTCGTCTCGGACGACGGCACCAACCGCCTGACGCGCGTCCGAGTGCAGGCCCTGACCGCCGCGGTCGAGGAACTTGCGGCTCGTCCGCCCTCGCGACTGGTGATCGCCGGTAACACGAAGTTCTTCTCCGCGGGCGCCGACCTCAATGAGATTGCGGCGCTGACGGGCGCGGAAGCGTTTCATTTCGCGCAGATGGGCCAGGGCCTGATGAATGCCGTCGCCACTTTTCCTGCTCCCACCGTCGCCGTGATTCACGGTTACTGCATGGGCGGAGGGCTCGATCTCGCGCTCGCCTGCGCTCGGCGCATCGCCAGTGCTCATGCCTTGTTTGGACATCGCGGCGCGGCCCTCGGTCTGATCACGGGATGGGGAGGGACGCAGCGCCTGCCTCGACTGGTCGGCAAGACGCGCGCACTGCAAATGTTTCTGGCGGCGGAAAAACTACGCGCCCCGCAAGCGCTGCAGGCCGGGCTAGTGGACGCGGTGATAGCGGACCCGTTGGCAGCGGCGCTGGAACGAGTGTCGCGAAAACCCTTGGCGGACTAAAGTCCGCCAAAATGTAAATATAGTGCTTTGCCGCTGGCCTAAGGGCCAGCACTACCCAATCTAGTCGTCTGCGTTATGCTCTTCCCATGCGTGTTTCGCCCCCGCGTGGCGACCAGCAATTGGTACAGATTATCGATGCAGCCTTGGCTGATACGGCGCGCCGCAGCGGCGAGTGGCTGGTCTGCAAGCCGGGATGCACGCAGTGCTGCATGGGAGCTTTTGCCATCAATCAACTTGACGCAGTTCGCTTGCAGCATGGTCTGGCGGAATTGGAATTGACCGATCCGGCTCGTGCTGAGCAAGTCCGGAATCGCGCTCGTGCGTCGATTGCCCGGTTGTCACAGGAATTCCCCGGGGATGCCACAACCGGCATTCTGGACGAGGGCGAGGCGGCCGAGGAGCTCTTCGAAGAGTTCGCCAATGACGAACCTTGCCCCGTGCTCGATCCCCAGACCGCGATGTGCGATCTATATGCGGCCCGACCGATGACCTGCCGCGTCTTCGGGCCGCCGGTGCGATCCGAAGGTGGCTTGGGCGTCTGCGAGTTGTGCTATCACGGCGCCAGCGAAGAGGAGATCGCTGCTTGCGAGATGACGGTCGATCCGGAAGGTCTGGAGCCGGCACTCCTTGATGAGCTGGAACGAAGCACCGGCAGGCGAGGCAGAACCATCGTGGCGTTCGCAGTGGGACTCTAGTCTGCGTCTTAGAGGTCAGTCTAAATGTTGCCAGGTCGGACCGGCCACGAAGCGGGGTTGACAGGGGAGATTATTCTGAAGGTATTAGAGGAACAGGCCAGCTAGCATGATCGGTGTCGCCTTCTCAATTTTGGTGATCATCGCGCTCCTGAGTATTTGCGGCGAGATTGTGATGAGAGTTCGCCTCGCCAAAAGAGCTGCGCACGACAAAATGGCATGGTGGAGACGGGGCGGTGACCAAGTTACAGCTACTTATGAAGAAGTGTTTCCAAGCAGCTTATTGCCAGTTTTCAGACGCTTTGTTTTCTGGTTTGTTCTGTTGCTCGCTTCCGTCATCCTTCTGGCTATTCTGTGGAAATCAAAGTAAGGCCCTCTACACCGGCGTCCATTGCGTGCCCTCCCTCCTCTGCTTTATCGTAGGTAGTTTGCCTCTCACTCATCATGACCGACCATAGCCATCATTCCGGGTCGCCCTCCGCGTTCGAGACCAAAGTAAAGCCCGACTCGCCGCGCTTTGAACGCAACCTGAAAGCCATGGCCGAGATGGTCACCAACGTCCGCAATGAAGAGCTTCTTATCGCCCAAGGTGGCGGCGATAAGGCGATCGCGTCGCAACACAAGAAAGGACGCCTGACGGCGCGCGAGCGCATTGCGCTGCTGATCGATCCCGGCACCGAGTTCTTCGAGCTTGGCGGCTACGCGGCGTGGGGAATGTACGAGGAGTGGGGCGGCGCGCCCTCCGCCGGTACGGTGACTGGCCTGGCGCGCGTGCAAGGACGCCTGGTCATGCTGATCGTGAACGACGCCACGGTGAAGGCGGGGGCGTTCTTCCCGATGACGGCGAAGAAAGTGATTCGCGCGCAGAACATCGCCATCGATAACCACATACCCACGATCTATCTGGTGGATTCCGCCGGGAGTATTTTTGCCGCTGCAGGAAGACGTCTTTCCTGACACCGACGACTTTGGCCGCGTCTTCCGCAACAATGCGGTGATGTCGGCGATGGGCATTCCGCAGATCGCGGCCATCATGGGCATGTGCGTGGCTGGCGGAGCTTATTTGCCGCTGATGTGCGATCACATTCTAATGACCGAAGGCAGCGGGCTGTTTCTCGCCGGACCGGCGCTGGTGCAGGCTGCAATCGGCGCGAAATACTCGGCGGAGGAACTGGGCGGCGCGAAGATGCACTCGCAAATCAGCGGCACGGTGGACTTCCGCGAGCCGGACGACGAGTCATGCCTGGCGCGCATTCGTCTGCTGGTGGACAAGATGGGCAACCGCCAGCTCGGCGTCTTTGACCGCAAGACGCCGGAAGAGCCGCTCTATCCGGCGGAAGAAATTTACGGCATCTTCGACGACGATCCTGCGCGCCAGTACGACATGAAGGAGATCATCGCGCGCATCGTGGACGGCAGCCAGTTTGGCGAGTACAAGTCGGAATACGGCGAGACGGTTCTTTGCGGCTATGCGCGAATTGGCGGCTTCGCGGTCGGGATCGTCGCTAATCAGAAGACGCACGTGCAGCAGGTCGACCACGCCGGCAATAAGCGCACGGAGTTTGGCGGCGTCATCTACACCGAGTCGGCAGAGAAGGCGGCGCGCTTCATCATGGATTGCAACCAGAACCTGGTGCCGCTGGTGTTTTTGCACGACGTGAATGGCTTCATGGTGGGACGTGACGCGGAGTGGAGCGGGATTATTCGGGCCGGAGCCAAGATGGTGAATGCGGTGTCGAACTCGGTGGTGCCCAAGATTGCGGTAATTCTGGGCGGCTCGTTCGGCGCGGGACATTATGCGATGTGCGGCAAAGCGTACGATCCACGTTTCCTGTTCGCGTGGCCGACGGCAAAGTATGCAGTCATGGCGGGCGCGTCGGCGGCCGGAACTCTGGTGGAGATCAAGATCAAGCAACTGGAGCGCGGCGGCAAGAAACTGAGCGAAGAAGACAAGAAGAAGCTGTTCGATGAAGTGAAGGCGACCTATGATGAGCAAACCGATCCGCGCTATGGGGCGGCGCGGCTGTGGATTGACAAGATCATCGACCCTGCGGAGACACGTGAGGCAATTATCACCGCGCTGGAAGCGGCGGCGCTGAATCCCGAGGTGCCGAAGTTCAGCGTGGGGGTGCTGCAGACGTAGGAAGTTCGCGATTCGCTGTTAGCTTTTAGCCGTTAGCTCTTGGCCTTCTGCCGCTGCGCGGATCGGGTTTTATGTCTGAGTGGCTCACGCCCACGGCTAACACAAATGCCGCCCTGGCGGGTTCACAGCAGGTCCCTCGACTCGGACTGAAGTCCTCGCTCGGGATGACAACATAAGTGTTTTAGGGCTCGGCGCGTTTCGTTTGAAGCTCAAGGCTGACGGCTGACGGCTGACGGCTAAAAGCTAAAAGCTAAAAGCTAAAAGCTAAAAGCTAAAAGCTAAGCTAAGAGCTAACTACTAATGGCTGACTCTCTCAAACTCATCGAATGCCCGCGCGACGCCTGGCAGGGACTGCCGGGACAGATCCCGACAGCCGTCAAGGTCGAATACCTGAAGGCGTTGATTGCGGCGGGATTCAAGCACATCGATGCAGTGTCGTTCGTCTCGCCGAAAGCCATTCCCCAGATGGCCGACTCGGAAACGGTAATCAGCGAACTCGATCCTCCGGATGATGTCGAGATCATCGGCATCGTGGTGAACGAGCGCGGGGCCGAACGGGCCATCGCCACCGACGCGGTGCGGACGTTGGGTTTCCCCTACTCACTATCTCCGACGTTCCTGAAGAACAATCAGAATCAGACGTTGGAGGAGAATCTCGACATCCTGGAGAAGGTGAAGCAAAAGGCCGACGAGGCCGGTCTCGACACGATTGCCTACATCTCGATGGCGTTTGGCAATCCGTACGGTGATCTGTGGAATGCTGACGAGTTGATCGAGGGGATCGGCCTGCTTGCGGACATGGACCTACAGGCAATTTCGCTCGCCGACACGGTTGGTTTGTCGACTCCGCAACAGATCGCAGACTTGCTTGGGCCAGTGCTGGAGAAGTTCGACGGCGTCGAGATCGGCGTGCACCTGCATAGCCGCCCTGACGAGGCGGTGGCAAAAGTCTTGGCGGCTTATGATGCCGGTTGCAGGCGATTCGACTCCGCCATCGGCGGCATGGGCGGGTGTCCCTTCGCGCAAGACGTGCTGGTGGGCAATATCCCAACCGAGAAGTTGTTGGAAGCGCTGAAGAGCCGGGGCGCCGACTTGCCGGTGAAGAAGCCGATCACGGAGCCGTTCCGCCTGGCGGTAGAGATTGCCAGTAAGTTCAGCGGGCCAAAGATGTGAGGAAGGCCGCTGTTCGCAGTTCGCAGTTCGCTTAGCGTCTGGCTTTGGCTTCTAGCTCTTAGCTTTTAGCATTCGAAAAAACCAATGTCCTATTCAAATCTCAAACTCGACTTCGATGGCCCGCTCGCCGTCGTCACGCTGGACCGGCCGGACAAGCGCAACGCTATCAGCTATGAATTAATCGACGAACTGCTGCGCGCGTTGGACGAGGTGGAGAAATCACCGGCGCAAATCCTCATCCTGACCGGAGCCGGCAAGGCGTTCTGCTCGGGGATGGACCTGGAGAATCTGCGTTCGATCACTGGCCGCACCGACGCGGAAAACCTGGCGGACTCGGCCACCATGGCGCGTTTATTTCGCAGCCTGTATGAGTTTCCCAAGATCACCATTGCCGCTGTAAACGGGCCTGCAATAGCGGGGGGTTGCGGCTTGGCGACGCTCTGCGATTTCACCCTGGCATCCTCGGAAGCCAAGTTTGGCTATTCCGAGGTCCGTATTGGCTTCATTCCGGCGATTGTCTCCGCCTTTCTGTTGCGTCAGGTTGGCGAGAAGCATGCACGCGATCTGCTGCTCACCGGCCGCATCATTAGCGCGGAGGAAGCCTTTCGTATAGGGCTGATCAATGAGATTGTCGCGCCAGAGAAACTTCGCAGCCGCTATCGCGAGCTCGCGGCTAGCCTGCTGAGTAACAGTCCTGCCTCGCTGCTGGCGACCAAGAGTTTGCTCAAGCGCTACGCGTCGGAGAGTCTCGACCGCGAGATAGCGGCAGCCGTGGAGGAAAACGCGCGCATCCGCAAGACTGCTGATTTCCGGGAAGGTGTAAGCTCGTTCCTGGAAAAGCGGAATCCCCGTTGGACCGGGGAGTAGTGGTGGGCGATGCTGGGAGCCCGCCCCGTTCAGCCACGAGTTGCCGTGAACGGAAGGATTGTGGAGAAGTCCAATTGCGATAGAATTGGCGGTGTCTTTAGATGCAGCCGATTGGCAGCAGAACAATCCCGCGTCTCTATTGCCACAACGCGTCGTTTCAAGCATTATTCATCGTCAGCGTTTTAACAGCTACCGAGCGGTACCCGTCACGAAGACACGCCGTCGCGCTGGGAAACAAAATCTCCGCGCCCGTAAGCTATTTGTTGATTCGAGGAACGACTCGCAGCGAACACAGGGAGAGTCATGATGACATTTCGTCTGCAACTCATCGTAGCGGTAATGCTATTTTCCACCATGGTTTGCGCCCAATCTTCGTCATCGGCAGGCCAGTCACAGGCGCCTGCTGCGACGAACAAGGCCAGTAGTTATGCAGCTTATCCGGTTATGAGCCAGGCGGCCGAGGAGCGCGGAAGGAGACTTTTCGACATGTTTAAAGCCGGCGAGGCGGGCGCGATTTGGGCCACCTCTCCAGCCGAAAACAGAAAGCGCACCGAGGAAGAGCGGAAATTTGTAGCCACGCTCGCTCAGTGGAAAGCGAGACTGGGACCGGAGACCAAAATGGAGGCGGAGAACATCGTCCCCTATATGCTGAAACGAGCGACGGTTTATTCCCGGCTTTCAGATTTCGCGAATGCTAAGACCCAGGCAATGACCACGATCATTATCGACGAGAACGGCGACACCGAGGCTTTCACCATCCGGCCCCTAGCTTCGCCTCCCGAAGGCCATAATGCCGGTTACAAAGACACCACCAAACTGAAACTTCCGTTCTCTGGTCAATGGCTTGTTTACCAAGGCGGGCACGGTGTCTTTGATAATTCCAACCAGATGAATGACGATCAACGCTTCGCCATGGATTTTGTTCTGCTGAAGAACGGTAATCCCTTCCAGGGCGACGGTACGACGAATGAAAACTTCTATTGCTTTGGCCAGCCGGTGTTGTCCCCAGCCGACGGCACGGTAGTCAGAGTGGTGGATAACATTGGAGATAATCCTCCCGGGAAGCCGAGTCAGGATACTCCGAATGGAAACATGATCTTAATTTCGCATGGCAATAACGAATATTCGTTGCTGTCGAATCTTAAGCAAAACAGCGTTAAGCTGAAGCACGGAGACTCTGTGAAGCAGGGTGATCCCGTGGGCGAGTGCGGTAACTCTGGCGCTTCGGTTGTGCCCAGAGTGCACTACCAACTGCAGAATTCGTCGGGGTTCCCTTTGGTACAGTCGTTGCCGGCGCAATTTGTTGACTACATAGCCGACGGCAAGCCGGTACCCCTGGGTGAAGTCGTAAAGGGGCAGACGGTCAGCAACGGACCTTCTTCCAGCACCCCTCAACCGGTGACCAAGAAATAAAGGGCGGCCGCTACGCAAATCAGGTGAGCTCTCCTGTGACCCGTCGTCTGGTTAAGATGACCGTACCTTCTGTCGAGTGGATGTCACGTTGAAAACCGAGAGTAGTCAATCGCGGCGGGCGAGTCGAGAAGCGCAGGTGTATGAAACGAAACTCCGCGTGCGCTACGCGGAGACCGACCAGATGGGCGTGGTCTATCACTCGAACTTCATCATCTGGTTTGAAGTGGGGCGGGTAGAGATGCTGCGCGAACTCGGCGTCACCTATCGAGAAATGGAGAAGCAGGACGGCACTCATTTTCCTGTGGTGGACGTGCGCTGCCGTTACAAATCCCCGGCTCGCTACGACGATATGGTGACGATTAGGACGCGTTTGGTGAATGTGCGCGACTCTTTGCTGCATTTCGGCTACGAGGTGGTACGCGACAACGACGGTACTATGTTGGCCGAGGGCGAAACCGTTCACATTGTGGTGGACCCCGAAATGAAGAGAATCGCGCTGCCGCAGCGGTACATGCCGTCATTCTTGAAGGCGGCGGGAAAAGGATGAAGCGAGCGCCAGGAATGGAACCTCGTCTAACGAGTCGAAACTGACGACTGCTGCAAATGCAAGCCCTCCACATTAACGGCAAGGACCTAAGCCTCGACGATGTTCGTCAGGTGGTCCACGAGCGGCGTCCGGTTCTGCTGCAACCCGAGGCCCGCATCGCAGTGGAACGCGCGCGCGCGGTCGTCGAAGACCTCCTCGACAATGATCGGGTCGCCTACGCAGTAAACACGGGCGTCGGCAAACTCGCCGATCTGCGCATCTCGCCCGACGATATCCGCCATCTGCAAATCAACCTTTTGCGCTCGCATGCTGTGGGCGTCGGGGAGCCGCTGGCCGAAGACGTTACGCGCGCCATGGTGCTGCTGCGCGCCAACTCACTGGCCAAAGGCTTCTCCGGGGTGCGTCCTGCGGTGATTGACACTCTTTGCGAGATGCTGAACCGTGGTGTGCATCCTGTCATTCCATCCCAGGGAAGCGTCGGTGCCAGCGGCGATCTGGCCCCGCTGGCGCATCTCGCACTGGTGCTGATCGCTGAGGGCGACGCCAGCTTCCGCGGCAAGCGCATGGCAGCCGCAGAGGCGCTGAAGCAAGCTGAGATTAAGCCCCTGGCGCTGCAAGCTAAAGAGGCAATCTCGCTCATCAATGGTACCCAGGGGATGCTGGCCGTGGGATTGCTGGCCCTTCTTCAGGCAGACATCCTAGCCGATACCGCCGACGTTCTGGGCGCTCTCACTGTGGATGCGCTCAAAGGAACCGATGCGGCGTTCGACCAGCGCATTCATCAGGCACGCCCTCATGCAGGACAGTTGCGCGTCGCCGAGAACTTGCGCCGTATGCTCGAGGGCAGCCTGATTCGCGAGTCGCACCGAGAGTGCCAGAAGGTGCAGGACGCCTACTCGCTGCGCTGCATTCCGCAGGTCCACGGCGCGGTCCGGGACACTCTGACCCATTGCCGCCAGGTCTTTGAGATTGAGATGAATTCCGCAGTGGACAATCCGCTGGTTTTTCCTGAAGAGCGAAAAGTCGGCGCACCCAAGCGTGGAGTGGGGTCGGCGGTTCCCGGCGACATCCTGTCCGGCGGAAATTTTCACGGCGAGCCTCTGGCATTCGCCCTCGATTTTTTGGCTATTGCGCTCAGCGGGTTGGCGGGCATCTCCGAGCGTCGCATCGAACGGCTGGTGAATCCCGCGCTCAACGAAGGCCTGCCAGCGTTCCTGGCGCCGGGAGCCGGTCTGAACTCAGGATTCATGATGGCGCAGGTCACGGCGGCCGCGCTGGTCAGCGAGAACAAGGTACTGGCCCACCCCGCGTCGGTGGATTCCATCACCACGTCGGGGAATCAGGAAGACTATGTCTCTATGGGGATGATCGCAGCCAACAAGCTGCTGAGAGTTGTCGCCAATACGCGCAACGTGCTCGCCATTGAAGCCCTGGCGGTGGCGCAGGCGCTTGACTTTCGCGCGCCCTTGAAGCCGGGCAAGCGCGGCCAGGCGGCCCACGCGGCCGTTCGGTCGGTATCCCTCCCCATCACTGAGGATCGAATCCTCGCGCCAGACTTTGCGAAGGTGGCGGAACTAATCGCCAGCGGAAAACTGGCGCAGGTGCTGCGGTAGGGCAGAGGCTGGGACTTAAGTAGATGCCCGTCGAGGGGCGGTACAATTCACCAGTAACCACCCGTTCACTCTGCCGACGCTATATACCCCTTCCTGCTTTACAATAAGAGCTGCTCTGGAGTCGTCCTTTACCTCGTCAAGCCGGGCGCCGATTGACTGCGCTTGGGCCTTGGGCTGCGCCACCTGGACGCCAAGAGTTTCGAGGATTTACCCGGGAAACTGACATCTCAGATAACGGAAAGCGCCGCATCGCCGTCTTAGTGACCTGCTCCCCTAAATCCGCACACCAGTAAGTATGATTTCGGATTTAGGAAAGGGGCAGAGCTATGTCACGAGGCAAGCACAGCGAGGCGGAGATGATCGCTGCGCTCAAGCAAGTGGAAGCTGGGCGCAAGGTGGAGGATGTGGCGCGAGAAGTGGGGGTCAGCAAGCACACCCTCTATGGCTGGAAGGCCAAGTACGGGGGGCTGGAAGTGAGCGAAGCGCAGCGTCTGCGGCAACTGGAAGACGAGAATGGGCGGTTGAAAAAACTGGTGGCGGATCTGAGCCTGGACCGGGAGATGCTGAAAGCGGTGATTGCAAAAAACGGGCTGAGCTCGTAGACCGGAGGACGGACGCGGGCTGGTTGCGGAAGCAGTACGCAGTCAGTGAGCGCCGGGTTTGCGGGCTGCTGTCGCTGGCGGTCAGTAGCTATCGCTATGAGTCGCGGCAGAACGATGACGAGCTGCGTGATCGACTAGTGCAGCTGGCGCGGGAGAAGCCAGGCTTCGGTTATCGCCGGCTGCAGGTTCTGTTGCGGAGAAGCGGTAAGGCAACAAACCACAAGCGGGTGTACCGGATCTATCGCGAGACCGGGCTATGCTTGCGCCGGAAGAAGCGAAAGCACTGTGTGCGGGCGGGTGCGCCCCTGCGGCAGTACAGCGCAGCCAACCAGGAATGGGCTTTAGATTTTGTGCATGATGTGCTGGCGGCAGGGCGGACGATTCGGGTGCTGAGTGTGGTGGACGCGTTTACGCGAGAGTGTCTGGCCCTGGAGGTAGATACCAGCTTTGCCAGTCGACGGGTGACGCGGGTGCTGGAGGAAATTGTAATGCGGCGAGGCAGGCCGCAATCGATTCGCTGTGACAACGGGCCGGAGCTGACGAGCCGGCATTTTCTGGCCTGGTGTGTGGAGCAGCAGATTGAGTTGGTGCATATTCAGCCTGGCAAGCCGACGCAGAATGCGCAGGTAGAGAGCTTTCATGGAAAACTGCGAGAGGAATGCTTGCGGGTGAGTTGGTTTCAGAACTTGTTTGACGCGCGGAGAAAGATTGGCGATTGGCGCACAGACTACAACCAGCAGCGGCCCCACAGTAGCCTGGGGTATCGCACGCCGTGTGAGTTCGCCATGTGGGCGAAGAAGGCAAGCTATGGAAAAGACGCGGACTGCGTCCGCTTGGAAAACGCCGCTGGCGTTTCCCACTTTCCCACAGCTTCGGCTACTAGCTAAGTTGTAAAATCACCGTGCGGAAAATGGGGGCAGGTCATTAGAAAGAGCGGCTTCTCTGCGCATTCATAAACGTGGCAATCAAGATCAAATTACCTGATGGCAGGGCTTCGGCCCGCTCCGCATCCGGGAGGAATTCTCGCGGTGTACGGGGAAAACCTGCCCGCACACAATCTTTCTCCATTGCCGACCCCCTGGTGAAGCTCTTCGTCGCGGGATTCTTCATCGCCGCCATTCTCTTCATGGCGGTGTTCAGTTACTTCTACGTGAAGTACGCGAACATCGTGGACCGTCGCATGTCAGGGCCGGTGTTCAGCAGTGCAGCCAGGATTTACGCCCGCGCGCAAACGGTCAGCGTGGGTGAGAAACTTGACGCGGCCGAGGTTGCCGCTGAGTTGCGCCGCGCTGGATATGGGGAAGAACGTGGAAAGACCGATTCACCGATTGGTCACTATGCCTTCACCCCGGACGGCATCCAGATAATTCCCGGGCCTGAGTCCTTCCATGCCGCCGAAGGCGCGGTGATCCATTTCGAGAGTGGCAAAGTCACCGCCATCGATGAAACTGGGGGAGACAGCCGCAACCTCGACGCGTACGCCCTGGAGCCACAACTGGTGACCGCCTTGTTTGAAGGCGAAGACCGCTCCAAGCGCGAGCTTATCCAATTTGATGAAATTCCTAAAGTGCTGGTGGACGCGGTGCTCGCCATCGAGGACCGCCGCTTCTTCCAGCATAGCGGCGTCAACTATTACCGCCTGATGGAGGCGGCCGCCATCGACGTTCGCGAAGGCCGTCACGGACAGGGTGGTTCCACCTTGACGATGCAACTTTCGCGTGGCTTCTTCCTCTCCCCGCAGAAGACGGTGAAGCGCAAGCTGCTGGAGATGTTGATCGCCATCGAATTGGAACACAAGTTTTCCAAGCAGCGCATCTTTCAGATGTATGCCAACGAGGTGTACATGGGACAGCGCGGCTCCTTCACCATCAACGGCTTTGCCGAGGCTTCACACGCCTATTTCAACAAGGACATCAAGAACCTCACCCTGCCCGAGGCCGCCCTGCTCGCCGGGATGATCCAGCGTCCGAACTATCTATCACCCTACAGAAATCCGAGGCGCGCGTTGGAGCGCCGCAACCTCGTGCTCGACTCCATGGTGGAAACCGGCGCCATCACCCGTCAGCAGGCTGACCGTGCCGAGGCGACTCCGCTGAAAGTGGCTCCTCCCAACGTGGAAGCCAGCGATGCTCCGTACTTCGTGGATCTGGTGAAAGACCAACTCTCCAACCAATTCAGCGAAAGCGAGTTGAACGATCACGCCTACCGCGTTTACACGACGCTGGATCCAGACTTGCAGCGCGCCGCCGCCGAAGCGGTGGACACCGGCATGAAGCTGGTGGACGAGCAGGTAGAGAAGCGGCGCACGCACAAGACGAAAGTTGGCACAGGCAAGGAAGCGAGGACGGAAACCACGGTGGAATCCGGACCCATGCCGCAAGTAGCGCTGGTAGCCATCGATCCGCACACCGGGGAAGTGCTCGCGCTGGTTGGGGGCAGGAACTACGGCATGAGCCAGTTGGACCACGCCATCGCCAAGCGTCCCACCGGCTCCATCTTTAAGCCCTTCGTGTACGCGGCTGCGATTAACACCGCCGTGACTGGGCAAATGCTGGTCGCCACCGGCGGCGATGCGAATGGGGACGGAGGCGGCAACAACAATCCTCCCGGCGTGTTCACCCCAGCCACGCTGGTTGACGATTCGCAAGTCAGCATCGCCACCGGAAACCAGGTTTACGAGCCCCGCAACTATCACGACAACTTCAACGGAGAAGTGACCGCTCGCTATGCCCTGGCGCTGTCGTTAAACAATGCGACCGTACGGATTGGACAAGAAGTTGGCTTCGATAAGGTGGCGGCGCTGGCGAGGGCTGCCGGAATTACCAGTGTGAGAGCTACTCCGGCGATCGCCCTCGGCGCTTACGATGCCACGCCGCTGGAAATGGCAGGCGCCTATACCGTCTTTGGCAATCAGGGCACTCACCTCAATCCCATCATGGTGAAGTCGGTGCGGGATGCCCGCGGAAATGTTCTTGACAACTATAAGACCGATAGCAAGGCGGTGCTTGACCCTCGTGTCGCCTATGTTTTGACAACCATGATGGAGGCTGTCATTAACAACGGTACTGGCTACCCAGTACGCGCTCGAGGGTTTGAAGCACCGGCGGCGGGCAAAACCGGCACCTCGCATGACGCATGGTTTGCCGGATACACCACCAACCTGCTCTGCATCGTCTGGGTAGGAAACGACGACTATACCGACCTAAAGCTTGCCGGCGGTACCACGGCGGCGCCTATCTGGGCCGAGTTTATGAAGCGGGCGGTGAAGCTGCCGCAGTACGCGGACATGAAAAATTTCTCTGCGCCCTCCGGGGTGGTCGAGGTAACCCTGGACAAGGTTACCAACCGGCTGGCGACCCCGTCCTGTCCGCAAACCTATTCCGTCGCATTTATCGCCGGCACCGAGCCCAAGGAGACTTGTGACCAGGCCGCTGGCGGCGACCATAGAGGTTTCTTCACTAAGATCTTTGGTCTGGGATCGCCAGCTGTCGCCGCGCCGCCGCCGACCACAAACGGGGTGGTCGAGCCGGGTCCGAATGGGACCACGGCCCAGGCAGCCGGTGGCCAGCCCGAAGCAGCACCGCAGCCCCAGCAAAAGAAGAGGCGGGGCTTCTTCAGCCGGCTCTTTGGCCGCGGAGACAATGGAGAGCAGGAGCAACAGCAGCAACAGCAGCAAAATAATGGGGCCGATGACCCTGAGAAAGGGAACAATTCCCCTCCAAAATAGGTCTAATATTGAACAAGACGGGACTCTGGAGGTCCGGTCATGGCACGTTTCCCATCGCCACGGGCACTGTTACTCATACCGCTGCTTTTGATGTTGCTGTGCGTGTCTCCGTTGTGCCTGTTGGCTGGCGATGATCTGCAGGTGAACGCGCCAGCACCAATTCCCGATGGCAGTGCTTCCGCCGCTGATTTGGAAGAACAAGGCGACGCGTTGAGAGCGCAAAAGCGATATCTCGACTCCGTCGACTTTTACTCCGCTGCGATTGCCAAGCATCCCACTGCCCTGCTGTGGAACAAAAAAGGCATGGCGTATTTGTTCCTGCAGAAATATCCCGAGGCGACCAAGTGCTTCGATCACGCTATCAAGACAGACAAGAAGGCCCCCGAAGGCTACAACAACCGCGGCTACATGGAGCAACGAGAGAAGAACTACAACAAGGCCATCAAGTACTACAAGAAAGCACTGGCCTTGCAGCCCAATGACGCGGTATTCCACTACAACATGGGAACTTCATACTTTGGAAAACACGAGTATGCTTTGGCTGCGCAGCAGTACCACGCAGCTTATGTACTCGACCCTGACATTTTTGATCGCGTTTCGAAGATTGGAGTGATGGCGCAGTCCAGTTCGCCCGAAGACCGTGCCGCGTTCTCTTTCATGGTCGCTAGAATGTATGCCCAGGCGGGCAACCTCGATCGCTCTCTGGAATATCTGCGCAAAGCCATGGAAGAGGGCTATAAGGACATTAAGAAGGTGTACACCGATTCCGAGTTCGCCACCCTGCGAACCGATAAACGCTTCGAAGAGTTGATGTCGCAAAGACCCCAGCCTATACCGTAAGGCAAACGAAGGCCCTTCGAACGAGCCAAACATTGGCGTAGCTTCCGCATCTGACGCGGTGGAGATTTGACTTGTCTTCACGCCGGCCTCAGACCCTATGCTACCTCGCTCGGTAAACGTTGCCAGTACCTGGCTGATAGGAACGCTCCTCGCCTTACTGGCATGGATCTCCGCAACCGCGCAAACGCCCAGTCAACAACTCTCCTCCTACATCGGCCAAAATGTCGCATCGGTCGACATCGCCGGACGCCCAGATATCACATTCAAAAGTGTGCAGCAGGTGATAGCGGTGAAGCCGGGCCAGCCGCTATCGCAAAAAGATGTGGACACGAGCACCGCAAATTTGAAACAGCACGGCCGCTTCCAGGATGTAAAGCTCGACCTGGAGCCCGAAGCGGATGGAGTGCGAGTGGTATTCATCCTCCAGCCAGCGGTTTACGTTGGTATGTATGAATTTCCCGGCGCGATGAAGGAATTCTCGTACTCGCGCCTGCTGCAAGTGGCGAACTATAACTCGCAGATGCCCTACTCCGCCACCGACGTTCAGCAGGCGGAAGACGCACTGGTGAAGTTTTACCGTCAGCATGGTTACTTCCTGGCTGAGGTACGTCCACAGATCAAGCCGGAGAGCGACTTCGGGTTGGCCAACATCGTGTTCCATACCAACCTGGGAGTCCGCGCAAAGATCAGCACAATCAGTCTCGCCGGAGCGAGTCCCGAAGAAACCAGCTATCTGCAAAGAAAGCTACGCTCGGTAATGGCACGCTTGCGAGGTGACGCGCTGAAACCCGGGATGAGGTATTCGTACAACCGTTTGCAAGGCGCGACCCGCTATCTGCAATCGGCCCTGGCGAGCCAAAGCCACATTACAGGCGAGGTGAAGCTGGTCTCGGCTGAATACGACTCCAACACAAACCGTGCCGACATCGTCTTTCAAGTTGCGACTGGTCCCGTGATTAAGGTGAGCACAGTTGGGGCACACGTTTGGAAACGTACGGTGCGCAATCTTGTCCCCATGTATCAGGTGAACGCGGTGAACGATGAGCTGATCAGGGAAGGTCAGCGTAATCTCGTTTCCTATTTTCAGGCTAAGGGTTATTTTGACACCACGGTTGACGTAAAAACCACGCAGAACGAGGGCGGAATGTCGATCGTGTACGACATCCGCAAGGACGGCCGCCACAAGGTCGACGAGATCGCATTCGCAGGGAACCATCATTTCAGCAGCAAGGAATTGCAATCACACGTCAGTGTGCAAAAGGGACGCCTGATCTCACATGGCAAATACAGCGAGGCGTTGGTGCGCAGCAGTGTGAAGAACCTGAGGGACACCTATCGGGCAGCAGGGTACAGCCAGGCTGAGGTCGTTCCCAGTGTTACTCGCAACCATGGAAACGTGGAGATCACTTTCCAAGTCACGGAAGGTCCTCTGGACGTGGTGCAGGAGCTAAAGATCGAGGGCAACAACACTTTGCCGGAGGCACAATTTGCGCCGCATGGCCTGAACCTCGGCCCCGGCAAGCCTTACTCGCAGGACCTGGTCACGAAAGATCGCAACCAGATCATGGCGCGTTACCTGACCCTGGGATACTTGAATGCGGGCTTCCGGTCTACCGCCAAGCCTGCGCCCGGCGATCCTCATCACATGAACGTGGTGTACCAGATCACCGAGGGCCCGCAGGTCACGACCGCCACTATCATTACGGATGGAAGAGAGCACACGCAGCAGAGCATCATCAACAAGCAGTTGCAGGTCAAGTCTGATGAGCCGCTAAGCGAGAACGCTCTGTTCAGTTCTGAGGGCCACTTGTACAATCTGGGCGTCTTCGATTGGGCCGAGGTCGCACCCATGCGGCCCATCACCGACCAGAACCACGAAAACGTCGTGGTCAAGGTGCACGAGGGAAAGCGCAACTCCATCGTGTACGGCTTCGGCTTCCAGGTGGTGAACCGCGGCGGGAGCGTTCCCAGCGGTACGGTGGTGGTGCCCGGCATTCCGCCGGTCGGGCTTCCTCCCAACTTCAAGACCAGCGAGCGGACCTTCTGGGGACCGGACGGGACCTTCGAGTACACGCGGCGCAATTTGAGAGGGCGCGCCGAGTCGTTCACCATCAGCGCATTCGCCGGACGTCTGGACCAGCAGGGCAGCCTGTCCTACACCGACCCCTCATTCCTCAATAGCAGTTGGAAGGGCAGCGCCATCCTCTCCGGCGAACACGACAGCCAGAACCCGATCTTCACCGCGCGAATCGGCAACTTGGGTTATCAACTGGAGAAGGCGCTCAATGCCAAGCGAACAACCCACCTCTTCCTACGCTACAACTTTCAACTCACCAGGATCAGCAATCTGCTGATCCCAGATCTGGTTCCACCGGACCAGCTCAATGTGCACTTGTCTACCTTGTCAGCGAACTGGGTTCACGATACCCGTGATAATGTGCTGGACGCGCATCGCGGCATCTATCAGACCTACCAGTTGAGCGTGAATCCTGCATGGCTCGGCTCCAACTTCAGCTTCGCCAACTTTGTCGGACAGACGGCCTACTACAAGAACATCGGCAAAGGAATCATCTGGGCAAATAGTATCCGTGTGGGTCTGGAACAGGCTTATGCCGGAAGCGAAGTGCCGCTGAGCCAGCGCTTCTTCTCCGGCGGCGGCAGCACCCTCCGCGGTTTTCCACTCAACGGAGCCGGCCCGCAGCGCGTAGTCGCTGCTTGCAGCAATCCCACAGACCCGTCCACCTGCTCGAAGATCACGGTTCCCGCCGGCGGCAATGAGCTGCTAATCCTGAATACTGAGCTCCGCTATCCTCTCGATTTCATCAAGAAAGGGCTGGGCATCGTTACTTTTTATGATGGCGGAAATGTTTTTCCCAACATTGGCTTTCACGACTTCACTTCACTCTACAGTAACTCGGTAGGCTTCGGCTTCCGTTACGCCACTCCGGTTGGCCCCATTCGCATCGACATCGGCCACAACTTGAATCCTGTGCCTGGCATCAAATCCACACAAGTGTTTGTGACTCTGGGACAGGCATTCTGATCATGGCTCTAAGAGATTCAGGGCTTCCGCCGCGAGAGGCCGGAAGGCCGCAGGTCGTACCTCCACGGCGCAAGGGCGGAAGATGGAAGAAGGTGGCCGCGTGGGTTTTTGGGGTCCTCGTTCTCATCGTTCTAGTTGGCGGAATTGGGATTTATGTCCTGCTGCACAGTGCCTCCTTCCACAACTACCTGCTGCGAACGGCGGAGAAGAAGGCCAGCGATTCGCTGAACACAAAAGTGCTGTTGCAGAACTTTGCGTTGCACTGGTCGAATCTTGGACTCGATCTTTACGGCCTGACGGTTTACGGAGTCGGACCCGGCGCGAACGCACCCTTGCTGCAGCTAGATCACGTCGGTTTGGGTGTACGAGTCATCTCCGTGCTACATCGCCAACGGAACCTCGACAACGTTACGGTCGATCATCCAGTTGTCAACCTGATTGTTAACCAGAAGGGCGAGAACAATCTTCCCAAGCCGCAGAGTAGCGGCAACTCGAACACCAACATCTTCGATCTCGCGATACGGCATATTCTTCTTGATCGCGGAGAGGTGTACTACAACGATCGCAAGAGTGCACTATACGCTAACCTTCGCGATCTGCAATTCCAGTCGAATTACGACGCCACTGGCGGCGGCCGGTACTTCGGAAACCTTTCTTATCAGGACGGCAACCTGCAGTACGGAAGCTATGAGCCGATACCGCATGACCTGAGCGCGCAGTTCGACATCCAGCGCAACCAGACAACGCTAAGCAACGTGGTTCTGAAGAGCGGCCAATCGCAGGTTCTGTTCTATGCTTCGCTGGACAACTACAGCAATCCCAGGATTCATGCCCGCTACACGCTGGTGCTCGATACAGCGCAGTTCCGCCAGGTCCTGAAATATCCTTCGCTACCCACCGGCATAGTTCTGGTGAACGGCACCGGCGATTACACCTCCGTTGCCGGCCGGCCAGCGCTCGACACCACCTCGGCAGAGGGCACGATCAAGAGCACGGTGCTGCAGGTGCGCACGCCATCCTTGAGCACCGACATTCGCGATCTTGGCGCCCGCTATAGCCTCACCAACGGCAATGCCGAACTGCGCAACATCCAGGCGCGGCTGCTGGGCGGGGAGCTCACGGGAACGGCAACGGTCCGCGATCTCGCAGGCCGGCAGGAAGGACATATTGTCGCGGCACTGCATAACATTTCGCTGGCGGACTTAAAGAGGGTTGCCAACTCCGTTTCAATGAAGCAGGTTGCGATCTCCGGGCAGCTGAACGCCACTGCCGATGCCGCTTGGACTGGCAGCATGGACAATTTGGCAGTCCGCACCGACGCTGCTGCCAAGGCGAACGTTGCGCCTGCACAGTCCGGCGCCACTAGCACTTCATTGCCGGTGAATGCCGCGATTCACGCGCGGTATGCGGGGGCAACACAAGAGATTGCCCTCAACCAGAGCTACATCCACACCCCACAAACCTCGATCGACCTCAATGGCACGGTGAGCAAACGCTCATCCCTGCAAGTTCGGGTGCAGGCCAATGACCTTCACGAACTGGAAACCGTGGCTGACATGTTCAGCAAACCTGCGACCGGGCAAGCCGTGCAGGCCCCGCTGAATCTACACGGCACCGCGTCGTTCAATGGAACGGTGCGCGGCTCGACCAGCAATCCACAGATTGCCGGACAACTGAACGCGAGCAACGTGCAAGTCCGCGGCAGCGCTTTCCGTGTTTTGCGGACCAGCGTGCAGGCAAGTCCTTCGCTGATCAGTTTGCAGAACGGATACCTTGAACCGGCAAAGCAGGGCCGTGTTAATTTCAGCGTCCAAGCGGGACTGCACCAGTGGGCCTATCTCCCATCCAGTCCCGTCGTGGCAAACATTAATGCATCCCAGATTTCTGTTGCCGAAGTGGCCCTCGCGGCGAATTCCAACACGCTGGTGTCTGGCACGCTGGACGCCAAGATCACGCTGCACGGAACGCAACTAAACCCGATCGGGCAGGGGAATATCAATCTTCATAATGCAAACATTTCGGGCGAACCCATCCAGGCGGCTGACATACGTTTTCAGGGGACCGGAGACACCGTGCACGCGAATGTGCTGTTGCGAGTCGCTGCCGGATCGGCGCAAGGTCAGCTCACCTATTACCCCAAGCAGCAAGGTTACGACGCGCTGTTGCAGGCGAGGAACATTCACCTCGATCAGGTACGAACCCTGCGCCAACGCAATATGCAAGTTGCCGGCACCATGAACCTAACTGCGAGCGGTCGCGGCACGATTAAGGACCCGCAAGGGCAAGCGTCACTCACCATCCCGCAACTCGACATCCGGAGGCAGCAGATACGCAACATCAACCTGCAGGCGAATGTAGCGAACCATCAAGCTGCGTTTACACTGGGCTCGCAGGTGCTGAATACACCGCTGCGCGCGCAGGGCAAAGTAGCTTTGAGCGGCGACTACTACGCCGACGCGACTCTCGACACTCCGGTGATTCCGTTGCAACCGTTGCTGGCGGTCTATGCTCCGGCAGAAGCTGCCAACCTCAGCGGCCAGACCGAAATTCACGTTACGCTGCGCGGGCCGCTGAAGAATAAGACGCTGGTCGAGGCGCACGTCAACATTCCAACGTTGGGTGTGAATTACCGTACAACCGGGACCACGGGGTCGGCAGTGAATGTGCAGCTTGGAGCTGTAACTCCGATTCGCGCCGATTATTCGGGCGGGGCGCTTTCGCTGCTGCCGGGCGAGATCAAAGGCACTGGCACCGATATTCGCTTCCAGGGTCGCTTGCCGGTCAAAAGCAATGCTGCCTCGACCTTGAGCGTACAGGGCACGGTTGACCTGTCGTTGGCACAAATGTTCGATCCCGATATAACCAGCGGCGGACAGTTGCAGCTGGACATTAATGCCGCCCGACACAAGACCGCGGAGAACGTTGAGGGCCAGATCCGCATTGTGAACGCCAGTTTCGCCACAACGGATTTGCCGATTGGGCTGTCTAATGGCAATGGCGTGCTGACACTTCGATCTGATCGTCTGGATGTTACGCACTTCACTGGCGATGTGGGAGGCGGAACGGTGACCGCGTCGGGCGGCGTGACTTATCGTCCCGCAATCCAGTTCAACGTCGCCCTGAGAGGCAACGGTCTTCGGCTGCTCTATCCGCAGAGCGTACGCAGCGATCTCGATTTGAATCTCAACATGACGGGCACTCCGGAGAAGTCATGGTTGCAGGGGCAAGTGAGCGTGAACCGCGTTTCCTTTACTCCGGACTTCGATCTGTCCCAGTTCATCGCGCAATTCAGCGGGGTGGCATCGCCTCCGCCGACGCAGGGCTTTGCCGACAACTTAAATCTCAATGTCGCGGTGCGCTCCACCTCCGAGCTGAATGTTGTCAGCCCGGGGGTCAGCATTCAGGGCGACGCCAACCTGCGCGTGATAGGCACAGCTAACGATCCTGTCATTGTGGGACGCACCAATCTAACCGGCGGGGACCTGATCTTCCTAGGGAATCGCTACGTGGTTCAGGGCGGCACCATCGCATTCGTCAACGCCGTCGAGACCGAACCTGTCGTGAATCTGCAGGTCAAGACTACGATTCAGCAGTACAACATCGCCATGCGCTTCCGGGGACCGCTTGACCATTTGCGTACCGACTACACTTCCGATCCTTCGCTTCCGCCAGCCGACATCATCCATCTGCTTGCTTTTGGCAGTACGGAAGAGGCCTCCAATGCCGCACCTTCGCAATCAGCGACGCTGGGGGCTGAATCGCTGGTGGCATCACAGGTCACTGGCCAAGTCACGAGCCGGATCACGAAGGTCGCAGGCATCTCGCAGCTTTCCGTTGACCCGCAACTTGGCAATAACGGAACTCAGTCGCCGGGCGCGCGCATTACGGTACAGCAGCGGGCAACCAGTAAGTTGTACGTCACTTTCTCTACCGATGTAACGACGACACAGAACACAGTCGTACAAATGCAGTATCAGATGAATCGCAAGTGGTCTCTGAGCGGAGTTCGCGATCAGAATGGCGGCTTCGGGCTTGATGCCCGTTATCATAAGGACTTCTAGATCAAGTGACCCGGCCGAAATGCACTGGCAGCAATTCAAGACCGCCATCGGGAGGACGGTTACGGATGTGGATCGTAATCACATGCTGTACATGGCCGCTGCCCTCTCGTATTACTTCATTCTTTCCTTATTTCCAGCGCTGATCCTTCTGGCCGGCATCGTCGCCTACATCCCTATTCCCGATTTATTCGGGCACGTCCTGGATTTGATGGGACGATTCATGCCTGCGGATGGCATGGCCCTGATCCAAAGAGTGCTTTCAGAGATTATTTCGCCGAACCGTAGAACGCTTCTGTCGATTGGTTTATTCGGGACACTTTGGACCGCATCCGGCGGATTCGTGGCCACGATCGAGGCGTTGAACATCGCCTACGAAGTGGAGGAGACGCGGCCATTCTGGAAGACCCGCCCTCTTGGCATTGCTTTGACCTTCTTGATCGGATTTCTGCTGCTCACGGCTCTGGCGGTGATGATCGTCGGTCCGCATTTTGGCGAATGGCTTTCCGCCCGCGTGCATTTGTCCTGGTTCTTTGCAGTCGCGTGGCCATTTATTCACTGGACGGTAGCCGTGGGGTTCACGGTCCTTGCCGTGGAGCTTTTGTACTTTCTGGCCCCCAACGTCAAGCAAAGGTTTCGGTCGACGCTCCCCGGAGCCGCCCTCGCCGTCGGTTGCTGGCTGTTGCTCTCCTACGGACTCGGGATTTACTTCCGCAGGTTCGCACACCTCAACAAGATGTACGGCGCAGTTGGAGCGGTAGTCGGGCTTATGATTTTTCTGTATTGGACAGGCTTCGCCATGCTGGTCGGCGGCGAATTGAATGGTGAGTTGGCAAAGGTGAGCAAGGCCGGGCCGATCGAGCAGCACGAGGAGCCACCCACCATCACAACCCTCGACATTGCCGACTGAGCGTCCTAAGGCAATTGAGTTGCTGATGTTTCAATCCAATCGGGGACACCGCTGCTCGCCTCCGGCGGCTCGACTTTGAAGTTCTGTACCACACCGCGATAAAGCAGCACAGCGCAAATCGCCGATCCAACCAGCAGCAGAATTCCGGTTGCAGGCTGATGCAGCAGAATCTTGCCCGTGCCGAAAAGGCCCATGTAAACCATAGCGCAGCCAAGCGCCCAAGCACCCATATTCGCGCCGATGTCTCGATATCCCACAATGTCAGATGCTTGCGCTGCGATGCGGTTCCAGCCACGCACGTCGGGGCGCACATGGCGGTAGAAACGCAATAGGACCTGGTCCGGCTCAGGCTTCGTTAGGAAGGTTACGCTAAGCCATACGATTGTGGTGACGATCGTGGTCGCCAACGCTCCCTTCGCGAACACCAGCGAGCTGTTGCCGGTGAACGGCTGCCACCGACTGAGCACAACGGTAACGAGTAACGAGCAGGCCATGGCTGAAATCTCGCTCCAGGCATTGATTCGCCACCAATACCAGCGCAGGATGTACACCGCTCCCGTGCCCGCACCAATCTGCAACACCACCTGCCAGCCAGACGCGATGGAGCCAAGTTGCACCGACACCCATGCCGCCACGATGACCAGCAACACGGTGCACAACCGCGAAACCACAATGTAATGCCGCTCGGAGGCATGTTGGTTCATGAAGCGGCGGTAGAAATCCGAGACCAGGTACGACGCGCCCCAGTTCAGTTGCGTCGCCATCGTGGACATGAACGCAGCCAGGAATCCTGCAATCGCAATCCCCCGATACTGGTGCGGGAGATGCTGATTCAGCACCAGCATGTAACCAGTCTCCGGATGCTGCAACCCAGGATAAAGAATGATGACGGCCAAGCCGGTAATGATCCATGGCCACGGACGAATGGCATAATGCGCGATGTTGAACCACAGCACCGAGAGCAGCCCTTGCTTTTCATCGCGGGCGCTGAAGATGCGCTGCGCGATGTAGCCGCCGCCGCCTGGCTCGGCGCCCGGATACCAGAATGCCCACCACTGCAGACCGATGAACACCAGGAAGCTGGCAACCGGGACCATCCATAGCGGTTCGGCTGTGAGCCCTCGCGAAAATTCGGGGAAAAAGCCGAGTGGGTCAGCGGCATTTGCGCCTGCGGCGGCTTGGATACGGCGCAGGCTGTCGAGCATGGCGCTCATTCCGCCGCAGGCGATGACGGCGAAGTAAGCAATGGCAATAACGATCGTCATCTTCAATACGAACTGAAACAGGTCGGTCCATAGCACGCCCCAAAGGCCGCCGAGGGCCACGTAGAGCCCGGTAAACGGAATCAGAAAGAAAACGCAGATGGCAAGCGCCGCGCCATCGTTGCCGCTCCACACCGAGCCGAAATGCGCGCTCATGAAGCGGCTGATGTTGCTCAGCATCGGCGCGCCCCCCAGCGTGGTGCCTACGATGCTGGTCATTGCCTTCGTTACCCATCCCAGGATGACGCAGTTCATCAGCAAGCCGAGATAGATCGCCCGGAAGCCGCGCAAGAATGCGGCCGGCTTGCCGGAGTAGCGAATCTCGGCGAATTGCACATCGGTGAGCAGACCCGAGCGGCGCCAGAGCCGGGCAAACAGGAACACGGTCATCATGCCCGAGAACAGAAAGCCCCACCACAGCCAGTTGCCGGAGATCCCCTGCGAGTAAACCAGCCCGGTGACGACCAGCGGAGTGTCGGCAGCGAAGGTGGTTGCCACCATTGAGGTTCCTGCCAGCCACCAGTTCACGTTGCGGCCGGAGACAAAGTAATCGTCAACGCTGCGCGCAGACCGGCGACGAAACCACAGCCCCATGACCAGCGTGACCGCGAGATAGCCGGCGATGGCAGTCCAGTCGAGGAGAGTGAAGCTCATGGTATGTTCCGCGCCTTACGAATTGTTTTTAGGGCTGGGCCGCGATGGTAGCGACGGAGAGCTCGCGCAGCGACTCCGCAAAGGGCTGGCGTGCGACACCGCGCTCGGTAATGATCGCAGTGACGAAGGCATTCGGGGTGACATCGAACGCGGGATTCTCGACGTTCACACCGTCTGGTGCGATCTGTTTACCGGCCAGGTGGGTGACTTCCCGCGCAGCGCGTTGCTCAATGGGAATGCGGCTGCCATCCGGCATTGCCATATCTACCGTCGAAAATGGCGCGGCCACGTAAAACGGAATACCGTGCTCTTTGGCCAAGACAGCGACCGTGTAGGTGCCAATCTTGTTAGCCACGTCTCCATTGGCCGCAATACGATCGGCACCCACAATTACCGCATCGATCTTCCCCTGCTGCATCATGGAACCAGCCATGTTGTCGGAGATCAGCGTGGTCGGAATGTGGTCTTTCATTAACTCCCACGCTGTCAGACGCGAGCCCTGTAGAAATGGGCGGGTTTCGTCGGCGAACACATGCAGCTTCTTGCCTGAATCTACCGCCGCGCGAATCACCCCCAGCGCCGTGCCGTAACCGCAGGTCGCTAGCGCCCCCGCATTGCAGTGGGTCAACACTCCGCCGCTGGAGGGAAGCAGCACAGCCCCGTGCTTTCCCATCGCCTCGTTGGCGGCGATGTCTTCCACCAGCATGCGTTGCGCTTCGCTCACCAGCTCCTCTTGAATACGCGGGATCGGCTGAGCGCTGACCTGCTCAAACTTGTCGCGCATGCGGCGAATCCCCCAGAAGAGGTTGACCGCAGTCGGACGAGTGGCAGCAATGACTTCGGAGATATGGTCGAGATCACGCTTGAGTTCGGCGTGATTCTTGGCCTGCGAGTCGCGAACGCCCAGCGCCACTCCCATGGCAGCCGTGACGCCAAGGGCAGGCGCGCCGCGCACGATCATGGTGCGGATCGCATCGGCGACCTCTTCGTAGGTCTTGCAGGTGACGTAGGTTTCTTCCGTGGGTAGCTTGGTCTGATCGATGAAGCGTACGCCAGCGTCCGTCCATTCCAGAGTTTTAATCATTTTCTAAAAAAACCAACCGCGGATTGCGCCGATGAACGCGGATCATTTTGTTTTTATTCATTATCCAAGAAGCACTCAAAAGCCAGATTCGTACCTTCGTTCAGCGAGCTCACAGAGCCAGACCGTTTCAGCTTTCCTGCAAAACAAATCCGAGCGATCCGCGGTTGATCTTCGCCTCTTCGCCTTATGGCCGATGCACTTCGCAGCGGTTTCCCGGCGAATTGGTCACCGCCGGCCGATCGCAGAGGTCGCATTTGCCGCTGACCGCAAATATTGGCGGCGTCTCGCGTTTCACATGTTGTGCGCGAACATCATCCGCGGTGAACAGGGAAACGAACGCAGCCGGGGTGGCGGCCTTCTCAACGTTAGCGCGGCCGCCTGCTTCCTCGCGCTCCACCAGGCACAGCACACCGGCGACCTCAAATCCAAACTCGCGCGCCGCCTCGATGGCCTGGATCGTCGAGCCTCCCGTGGTACACACGTCATCCACGATCACCACTCGCGCCGGCTTCTGCCGAAAGCCTTCGATCCGCTGACCCGTGCCGTGCGTCTTCTCGGCTTTGCGAACCAGAAAGCCATGCACCGGCTTTCCCTGCTGCGCACTGATGACCGATGTTGCCACCACGATCGGATCGGCACCCATGGTCAGGCCGCCAATCGCGTCAGCGTGCCAACCCCGCGTGCCAATCTCAGCGAAGACCGCTTGCCCGGTCAGCAGCGCACCAGCGGCATCCAGCGTGGTCAGACGGCAATCGATGTAGTAGTCGCTGGTGCCTCCGCTGGCAAGTTTGAATTCGCCCAGGCGAAATGACTTTTCCGCCAGCATCGCCAGAAGTTGATCGCGCACATTTGTCATCCTGCTAACCATACCATCTCAACCGGCCACCTTCTCCAGGTTCCGGAAGTGGTCACTGGCCAGCCATAGCATGCCAAACAGCGCAAAGTTGTAACCGCAGTGCATGAGAAACGAACTGGCCACAGAATTGGTGCGCACACGGGTCACCGTAAACACTATGCCGACCACAAAGATGCTTAAGATCGGCGCCCAGGCGTAGCCCAACTGGGTTCCGTGAATGGCAGCGAAGGCCGCCGCCGTCAGTACGATGGCAATGGTAAGGCGGAAAGCTCGCCGCAACACCGGATACAATAGCCCGCGAAAAAACAGCTCTTCCAGCAGCGGCGCCAGCGTCATTCCAAACGCTGCCATCAAGTATGCGCTCGCGGCATCGGTAAAGTACTTGTCCATCGGCACCGACTTGGGGATGGGCAGAAAGCGCGACAAGCCATCGATGACCACCGCCAGAATGATACCCATGACGAAGAATCCCGGCGCGGAAATTCCCGGCCAATTCCAGTGGATCGCCTCCCCGAACCGTTCCGAGGTTCGCGTGCGCACCAGAATAAATATGAACAAGAGCACGAGCGGGTACGCTGCCGCCTGCGCTCCTATTACTACGCGCGCGTTGGTAGCCAGCTCCGAAATAGGCATTTGCCGGTACGCCGGAAAGGTGCGCGCAATGAACAGAGCACCCAGGCTGAAGCCAAACACCGCAACCGCCGCGAACACCAGCACGGCGATTACATCCCAAGCCGACCAGGCAGGGAAAGATGGCATGGGAGGTGTGATGGGCAAATGCACCGGAGTTACCTGAACCGGTTCCGACGCGACGGCGAGATCTCCCGGCGCTATCGGCAGCGAATCGGGGAGGCTCGTACTTGGCTCGGGTGGGTTAGATGGCAGAGACATGATTACCTGGTGACGCGGTATGCCTTTCTAGCAACGGCGGCGCCAACATTAACGTCGATGGTGGCCGTAGAACTTGCGTGGAAATCTCTTTAATTTTTCCCGCTTCGGGAAACCGCAGCCAAGGCCACTAGCGAGCTTTCTACGCGATTCTAATTTCGTGGACACCCTGTGGGGGCGCCGTCCCGAGCCTTCGCGTCGATCCTGGGGCTTCCTAGAGCTTCCCAGCTACACTTCCATGCCAGCTCTTGATAGCAAAATGATGGTTATGCTGAGTAACACCAAAAACTCATATTAAAGTAGCACCTAGGTGATGACTCTAGTCGGCTCGGTCAGTTACTCCGTCAATTTTCACACCTTCACCACATTACCCTTCACATTGGACGCCCGCGGAAGCAGTTTGGCTAGCGTCTGGCCGGTATAAGACTTTTTCACCCGCGCTACCTGCTCGGGCGTGCCCTGCGCTACTAAACGTCCGCCCTCCTCGCCACCCTCAGGACCCAGGTCGATGATCCAGTCAGCATTTCGAATGACGTCCATGTTGTGCTCGATGATAACGATGCTATTCCCCAGGTCGGTCAGCCGGTGCAGGACATCCAGAAGCTTGCTGACATCGTCGAAGTGCAGTCCGGTCGTTGGCTCATCGAGAAGGTACAGTGTCCTGCCGGTCTGGCGCTTGCTGAGTTCGCGCGCCAGCTTGATGCGCTGGGCTTCTCCGCCCGACAGCGTCACCGCCGATTGCCCAAGGTGAATGTAGCCTAGCCCTACATCCGCCAGGGTCTGTAGCTTCTGTTTGATCTGCGGAATGTTCTCCAGGATAGGCAGCGCGTCGGCCACCGGCGTCTCCAGCAGATCGGCGATCGAGTAGCCCTTGTACTTCACCGCCAGGGTCTCATGATTGTAGCGTTTGCCCCCGCACACTTCGCATAGCACGTAGACGTCGGGCAGAAAGTTCATCGCGATACGGCGCTGCCCATCTCCCTGACAGGCTTCGCAGCGTCCGCCGGCAACGTTGAACGAGAAGCGTCCGGCCTTGTAGCCACGCTCGCGCGACTCGGGCAGCATGGCGTAGAGATCGCGAATCTGGGTGAAGACGCCAGTGTAGGTCGCGGGATTCGAACGCGGCGTGCGGCCGATGGGAGACTGGTCGATACGGATGACTTTGTCGATGAACTCGGTTCCGGCAATGGCCTTGTGCGCACCGGACTCTTCGCGCGAGCCGTAGAGCGATTTCGCCAGCGCACGATAGAGAATGTCGTTGACCAAAGTGGACTTGCCCGAACCCGACACACCGGTGACCACGGTCATAACGCCCAGAGGAAAACTGACGTCGAGGTTCTTGAGGTTGTTCTCGCGCGCGCCGAGGATGGCGATGGCTTTGCCGTTCGGTTGCCGCCGCGCGTAACGATACGCGATCTGCTTTTGCCCGGAGATGTACTGTCCGGTCAAGGAGCCCGGAGTTTCCTCGATCTGCATCGGAGTGCCGTGGGCCACGACTTCGCCGCCATGGCGGCCCGCTCCCGGCCCAAGATCGATGACGTAGTCGGCGCGCCGGATTGTGTCTTCGTCGTGCTCGACTACCAGCACGGTGTTGCCCAAATCGCGCAGCGATTCCAGAGCATGAAGCAGGCGGTCATTGTCGCGATGGTGCAAACCGATCGACGGCTCGTCGAGCACATACAAGACGCCGCGCAGCTTGGACCCGATCTGTGTGGCCAGCCGAATGCGCTGTCCCTCGCCACCGCTCAGCGTCGCCGCCGAACGATTGAGCGAGATGTAGCCTAGTCCGACCGCGTTAAGAAAACCCAGTCGCTCGGCAATCTCTTTGCGAATTCGTCCGGCAATCCGTTCTTCGCGCTCGGAGAGCTTGATCTGCGCCGCCGCTTCTACAGCGCGGGAAACAGGCAGAGCCGTGAACTCGGCAATGGACATGCCGTTCACCTTCACTGCAAGGCTCTCGGGACGCAGCCGCTGACCGTGACACGCAGGACACGTTGTCGCTGACATGTGGTCCAGCAGCCAGTCGCGATAGGCCTCGGAAGAGCTGCCTTCCATCGCCTGGCGCAGATATGCGAACACTCCAAGGAATCCGCCCCGCTTTTTCTCGCCTTGCTCGGGACCGTAGAGAATCAGGTTCTGCGTCTTGCGCGGCAGTTGCTCGAACGGCGTGGTGAGGCTGAACCCGTACGCTTGCGCCGCCAACTGCAATATGTGAATGAGATTCTGCGACGCCGAGCCTGGGCCCAGGGCGCCATCCAGCAAAGGCTTCGACCAATCGGAGATGACCTTCGCCGGATCGAAATCGTACTTGCTGCCCAGTCCATTACATTCCGGACACGCACCATACATGCTGTTGAACGAAAACGATCGCGGCTCCAGCACCGGGACGTTGATGCCACACTCTGGACACGCCAGCTTGGATGAGTACAGGTGCTCCTCGCCGCCGACCACGGCAACCTGCACCAATCCGTTGGCTAGCTTCATGGCCAGCTCGACCGACTGGGCCAGGCGATGCTCGATTCCCGGCTTCACCAGCAGGCGGTCAACAACCAGTTCGATGGTATGGTTTTTGCGCTTGTCCAGTTTGATCTCGTCATCGGCGATGTTGCGCAGCTCGTTGTCGATGCGCGCGCGGGTGAAGCCCTGCTGTGCCAGCTTGTCGAGCTCCTTCTTGAACTCGCCCTTGCGGCCGCGGACGATGGGCGCCATGATCATCACCCGGTCCTCGGGTTTCAGGTCCATCACGCGCTGCACGATCTGGTCCGCTGATTGACGCGAGATGGCGCGCCCACACTGCGGACAATGCGGCACGCCGATGGAGGAATACAGCAGGCGCAAGTAGTCGTAGATTTCGGTGATGGTGCCGACGGTGGAACGCGGGCTGCGGCTGGTGGTCTTCTGCTCGATGGCGATCGACGGACTCAATCCGTCAATGCTGTCCACGTCGGGTCGCTCCATCTGGTCGAGGAACTGGCGCGCGTAAGCCGACAGCGTTTCCACATAGCGCCGCTGGCCCTCGGCATAAATGGTGTCGAAGGCAAGCGACGATTTGCCCGAGCCGCTAAGACCGGTGATCACGGTCAGAGTGTTCCGCGGAATCTGGACGCTGATGTTCTTCAGGTTGTGCTGGCGCGCCCCGCGAACTGTGATGCTGCCGATACCCATGGACTCCGATTCGGAAGTGACTTCTTACTGCAGATAGATAAGGCCTTCAGGACGTCCACAGACGCCACCACTATCTTTGGTTCGCAGCATAAGCCGTACTGAAACGCAGTTTATTCATCCGGTTCTTGCGTTTTGAAGGGGCACGGCTTCAGCCGTGCCGTAAGCAACTGTTATTACTGCCGGCTTTAGCCGCTGAGGGACTTCGCAGTGGCGACGAAGTGCGAGTTCCCTCAGGGGCCGAAGCCCTACTTTTCTTGCTTAGGAAACGACACGGCTGAAGCCGTGCCCCTTCAAAAAATGAACTCCTTACAGACAATCAAGGCAGAGCGCCGCTCTACCCGTTCTCCCGACCAACTCTAAAAGCGCAGTCCAACCTCGGAACCGCTCTTTCAGCGTGGTGCGCTGCTCTGGAAACTTCGTGAGAGGGAGAAGACAACTCTACTTACGTATCTTAGTTGCCAACAGCAAGACCGGTCAACGCGAGGTAAAGTGGTTTCATCACAGTAGATGATCGCTCGGGGCTGCAGATTCAATCGAGGCTGGGCGACACCGAGAATCAAAGAGGCCCAGAGGGGTTCCAGTAATCATCTCGCGGCTTTCGGCGCATCGAAAGAATAGAACGATATGGCCACTTTTCTGCTCTCAACTCTGCTGCTGTTCACCATCGTGGCGGCCTTCGCCTTCGGAGTGGCAACGGGATACTGGGTGATTTGCGGAGTCTTGAATTTATTTCATCCCCGTCGTATTCAGGACAAACCGTCGAGCGCACCAGCCTTGGCGCCCACGGCTAGCGGGGACTAGACGACCAGCGAAAAGAGCCAGCTTAAGAAAGCATTTTGACGGGGCGCACCTGAGGTGCGCCGCAAAAGGCTACCCACTGCCGTGCGTGTAACCTTTTGATTTGTCATCACGAGTGGGCTTTAGGCCCGCGAGGGATCTGCTGTTTCCACGTTCGTCGCTCCAGACGCAAATAACAGCAGATTCCTCGCTGCGCTCGTAATGACAATTTCGACAGGGAACCGTTAACTTCAAACGTCCATTTGGCACATTTGCCGGTGCAACAATCAATAAGCGGCAGGGATCTGCTTTCCCTTTGCCGCCTTTGCCGTTATCACTCGCCGCTGCCCCATAGGTCACTGACAAATTCTCGCTGCGGGCGTGAAATTCTAGTGGGTGTCTCGGGAGAAGATTTCCCGGCCTTTTTCCCACCCACTCTGGCTGAGTCGCGCGGCGAGAACAAGACCTCGAGCTTCCTTCTCCCAAGACGTCCTTAGCGCGCCCATTCCGTTGGTTCGTTTTCTTTCCGCAAACAACGAGGAGGTAAGCCAATGCTCAACAAGGGACGATTTCCAAATGTGATGTTCGGCGCGAGGCTGCGCCCGGACTCCGCGGCGCTCGCCATCATGGTTCTGCTGCTGTTTCTGATATTCGTATTCTTGTTTCTGACTCTGACAGCGCAGCCCGCGCAGGCACAGACATATAGGGCGATCCACGACTTCACCGGGGGGGAGGACGGGGCAGCCCCCTATGCAGGCTTAACGATGGATGAAGCAGAAAGCCTATACGGAACTACCTGTGGAGGACCCTGCACCGGCGGAAACGACCCGGGGACTGTTTTCAGGCTCTCAAGAACCGGTTCCGGCTGGGTCTTTACCAGGCTCTACCGCTTCGCGGGGGGCAATGATGGGGCTGCCCCTTTAAGCAAAGTTATCTTCGGCCCGGATGGAAGCCTCTATGGCACCACCGCCGCAGGGGGCATCGACGGAGGCTGCAGTTTCTTCGGGACAGGATGCGGCACCGTTTTCAAACTCACGCCCCCGGCTCAAGCCGCCGCCAGCGTTGCGGGCGGCTGGACGGAAACCGTGCTTTATCGCTTCACCGGAGGCATTGACGGAGCGAACCCCGGATTTGGCGACCTTACTTTCGACCAGGCCGGAAATCTCTATGGCACGACTATCTTCGGCGGTGTCAGTAACCAGGGGACTGTTTTTGAGCTGACGCCTTTTCAGGGTGGCTGGAGGGAGACCGTTCTTTACAGCCTCGAAGGTTACGACGCGAATCCTTTCAGTGGCGTTGTCTTCGATCAATCCGGCAGACTCTACGGCACCACGAGCGGGTACTTCTGCGAGGGCTGCGTTGGTGGAACTGTTTACCGATTAGACTCTTCGGCGAATGGCTGGGTGGCGAATACGCTTCATGTTTTCCAGAATGGACACGACGGAGTAACCCCCATCGGTGGCTTAATCCTGGATAGGTCGTCTCATGGCAGTGGTAGTAGTTTTTATGGCACTACAAGTATGGGAGGTGACTTGGGAGGCGGTACCGTATTCGGTATTGACGGCCCGAGCGGCACCCTGTTCACCATCCAGAGCTTCCAGCAATTCTGGGCGGAGGGCTTCGGTCCCACAGCAAGCATGGTGACTGATCCTTCGGGGCAAACTTTCTTTGGCCAGACCTACCAAGACGGGCCTGACGGGGAAGGCACATTTTTCCATACAGATTGGCACTGCGTGTGCGGCGAATGCTGGTTGGCGCTCGATGAATTTGGCACTGGCGGGGCTTTTGGCAGCCCGCTGGTAGGCGAAGATTACAATCTCTATTTCACTACTGTCTCGGGCGGAGCCCATGGCGCCGGGGCCGTCGTCAGGCTCTCAGGATTCGATTCCGACACGGCAGCAGCTCCTCACTCGGAATGCAGCGAAAATAATCGGCTTACGAACGTAGGTCCAGACTAAGATCCCGAGCCCACGGCGGCCGGCATCCTGAACTGGGCGTCGGCCCGTCCCTGCCATTGCCGCTGTCACCTGCGCGCAGCATCTGGCCCGAAACCACGCGGTTTGCGCGACGACGGCCTTCCACGACCCTCAAAGCAGCTCAATGCGAAGGTCTCGCCCGACTGCTCGCGTCGCGCGGCACAAGGTCTGCAGCGTTACTGACGCGTTGCCAGGATCGAGCAGCCGATCCAAGGCAGCGCGGCTGGTGTTCATGCGCCGGGCCATCTCCACTTTGTTGATCTTCTCCCGCTTCATCGCTTTCTGTACCTGCCAAGCCAGCGCCTCCTCGAGCGCGGCGACCCTAGTTTCCTGAAGGATGCCTTCCTCTTTCAGAAACTTGTCAAGGGATAAGCCAATATGAGGATTTTTCTTCTTCATCTTGTCACCGCCCTCATCCGATAAGTGGTCGCCCCTTACTCCCCCGCCACCGTCATGCCGTCAATCCTCAATGTCGGTGACGCGATGGCGCCGCGGAATTCGAGGTCGTTGCCGATCTCCGCGATGTTGAAGAACATGTCTTTCAGATTGCCGGCGACGGTAATCTCTTCCACGGGATAGGTGAGTTCGCCGTTCTCGATCCACAGGCCGCTGGCGCCACGCGAGAAATCGCCAGTCACCAGGTTCACGCCGAAGCCGAGAAACTCGGTGACGAACAGACCTTCTTTGATGTCGGCAATAATCTCTTGCAGGCTCTTCGCGCCCGGCTGCAGAAAGAAGTTGCCCGGCCCGATGCCCGGCGTTCCCGCCAATCCACGCGAGGCATTGCCAGTAGTCTGCAGGTTCAGCTTCTTAGCGGTGTAGGTGTTCAGCAGATACGACTTGAGCACCCCGTTTTCAACTACGACGGTCTTGCGGCTGGGCACGCCCTCCGAGTCGAAAGGGCTGGTGCCGAAGGCGCCTCGCATGGTGCCGTCGTCGATGACGTTTATGTTGTCGCCCGCAATCTTCTCGTTCAGCTTGCCGGTGAGGAACGACGCGCCGCGATAGATCGAATCGCCGTTGACCGCCTCGAAGATGTGGCCGACAAGCGCGCCCGCGACGGTGTGCTCGAAGACGATGGGAACCTTTGCAGTCTTGACCTTGCGTGCCCCAATACGCCGCAGGGTTCGCTGAGCCGCGATCTGGCCGACTTCTTCCGGCGATTCCAGCTTCTTCAGAGTCATTGCGACTGAGTACCAGTAGTCGCGCTGCATCGATGAACCTTCTACCTGTGCGATGGGCACAGCCGAAACAGAGCAATAGGAGCGTCGCGAGTCGCCGATGAATCCGTGCGAGTTGGCCAGCACCTTGTAGCCGACAGCCGCATCGAAGGTCCCGCCCTCGGAGTTGACGATACGCGGGTCGGCGTCGAGCGCCGCTTTTTCAGCGCGGCGCGCGTAGTCGATGCGATCGGCCGTGGAAAGCGAATAGACATCGTCGTAATAAAGCTCGAGGTCGCCTTCCAGTTGGCCAAGTTGCGCGGGCTCGGGAATTCCGGCGAACGGATCTTCGCTGGTAATCTTGGCCAGTGCAAGTGCCGAGTCGACCAACTGCTTCACGCCGTCTGGGGTCAAATCGCTGGAGTAGGTGCTGGCGGCGCGTTGTCCAAAGAAGACACGCACCCCGATGGCCTTCGAGCCGGATTCCTTCAGCGTCTCCACTTCGCCAAGCCGAACGACGGTGGAGAATTCGCTGCCGTCCATGGCGACGGCTTCGGCAGCGGTGGCACCGCCCTGCATGGCGCGGCGAACAACGTCGGAGGCAATTTCCTTCAGGTCGGTGGAGGTGGCCTGAGTTGCGACTTCCTGGGTAGAGGTATTCATGAGTTCGATTGTTCCCTTAGCAGTCCCACTTTGTGGGATATGAAAAAAACCGACCGCGGATTTCACGGATGAACACGGATCAGAAATACACAATGAACAAAAAGCATTGGTTAGGAGATGATTGATCTACTTACGAACCCCTGGTTTTTTAATTAATCTTATCGTGCGATCCGTGTAATCCGCGGTTGCCGTTGCCTTAACCGCCGGTTCCGCCCACCGTCAGCCGATCCACTTTCAACGTGGGAATGCCCACGCCCACTGGCACCGACTGTCCATCCTTACCGCAGGTCCCGACGCCCTCGTCGAGTTGCAGATCGCTGCCCACCATCGACACTTTGGTCAGCACGTCTGGCCCATTGCCGATGAGCGTAGCGTTCTTCAGCGGCGAAGTGATGATGCCGTTCTCGATCAGGTAAGCCTCCGAGGCCGAGAAGACGAACTTGCCGTTGGTGATATCCACCTGGCCGCCACCAAAGTTCGCTGCATACACGCCGTACTTCACCGACTTAATAATGTCTTCCGGCGAGTCCTGCCCGGCGAGCATGTAAGTGTTAGTCATGCGCGGCATGGGAATGTGCTGATAGCTCTCGCGACGTCCATTGCCGGTGTTGGGAATGCCCATCAGGCGCGACGATAGCTTGTCGGACAGATAACGTTTTAGAATACCGTTTTCGATGAGCACCGTGTTCTCGGTCTGGTTGCCTTCGTCATCCACATTGAGCGAACCACGACGTCCCGCCATGGTGCCATTGTCTACAACTGTGCATTTGTCACTGGCGACTCGCTGGCCCATCATTCCGGAAAACGCAGAGGTCTTCTTGCGATTGAAGTCGGCTTCCAAGCCATGGCCGATGGCTTCATGCAGCAGGATCCCGGGCCATCCCGGACCGAGCACCACTTCCATCTCACCAGCCGGTGCCTCGCGCGCATCGAGTTGAATGATGGCCTGCCGTGCCGCTTCCTTGGCGAAGTGCTCCGGCGATGCGTCTCCCTGAAAATAATCCAGGGGCACGCGTCCACCGCCGCCCGCCGTGCCACGCGCCGAGCCTGAAACCTCGTCCTTGGCGATGCAGAAGACGCTCATCCGCGCCATCGGTTGCGCATCCTCGGCGAAGCTGCCGTCGGACCCAATCACCAAAATGCGCCGTAGATCGTCGGCATAACTCACGCGCACTTCATGGATTCGCGGATCGTAGGCGCGCGCCGCCTTGTCGGCACGCTGCACCAGGTCAACCTTGGCCAGCACGTCGGCCTCAACCGAAGGCAGCGGCACTGGATAAAGATTATGGGCAGGCTTGTCAGTAAGGCCAACCACCGGTTGCCTTGCGGGACCACTGGCGATGAGGGCCGCGGTCTTAGCGGCGTGCAGCAGGCGCTCCGGCGAGAGGTCGTCGGTGTAAGCGTAACCGGTGCGTTCCCCGGACAGTACGCGTACTCCGCAGCCTACCGAAATCCCTTGGGTGGCAGACTTCACCATGCTCTCGTCCAGCGAAACCGAGGTGGATGTTTCGTATTCAAAATAGAGGTCGGCGAAATCGCCGCCAGCGGAAAGCGCCGCGGAAAGGTAGCGTTCGATATCGGCTTGCGCCAGTCCGTAACGGTCGAAGAAAAACTTCTTATCCATAGTCACACTCGATTGGATGTCCCACCTGCCCCAGAAGACGCGACGGGCAGCGAAACTCCGAACCTTCGATTATCACACACAGCTGTGCGCTCGGAGGGTGCGGCGCGCTCGTAGTTGAATTACCCTTTGCGTGAAGAACAAGTCTGGGTAAGGCGTCGGGGCTTATCGGCGTCAAAAAAAGGTAATTGCTTTGTCTTGGCGGAATTGCGACCCAATTAGTTTAAAAAGACAGTCGGTTGATGCCCCGGATCCGCCAGTTTTGGAATAACGAGAATGTAAGGAACTCGCCGCCGTCCTTTCGAGAAATTCAGGGTGGACCCTGGAAGCTGCGCGTGCCTCCATGCAAAAAAGCACCGTCTCGCCCCAGCATCTGATCAAGCTCCTGGAGCAATTTCTGGCCGACGCACCCCAGGCGGTGGCCATTGAAGACGGCGAATTGCTCTTCGAATTTGCCTCCGCGAAATATTCCGTAAGTGGCGAAGACAAGTGTGTGCTCCATCTGTGGTCAGAGGAGCGCAACACCGTGCGCCGCGTGCTCGGTGCAGAAGTGAAGGGCCGCACGCTGCGTATGAGCGTATTGCGCTTCGGGAAGGCCCAGCCCAAAACGCTGGAGATATGTGCCGACCGTGACCGTCGCAATGGAGCGGCCAAGCAGGCGGCCCGCGTCCAGTATCAACACCTGCTGGAAAGAGTTCTGCGGCGCGAGTATCCCGGCTTCAAAATCGAGAACCTCAGCAGCAGCCCCGATCTGGAACATTCATTAAGCCCGGTGTACACGCGCGCGTTGCTGCGGGCTGGTCAATCGGTTTTTGCGGTGCTTGGGGTCAATGCCGAGGAGACGCAGTCATGCGTGGATGCGGTGCTTACGTTCGGCATTCTGTGGATGGACTATCAACGGCAGCAGCTTGCCGGACGAGCCCATGTGGAAGGCCTGAAGCTGTTTCTGCCGCCGGGGCGTGCTGAGATCGTTCGTCAGCGGGCGGCGCATCTGCATCCTGACGCCGCCAAGTGGCAGGTCTATGAGCTTGATGAGCGCTCCGAGCTGTGCGCGCCTCTGGATCTTGCCGATACCGGTAACATCATCACTCGCCTGACGCACGCCGTGGATGCAGCGGGTGCGGGACAACGCTTCGCGGCTTCCATTGCGCGCATTCACTCGCTGGCGCCTGCGGCCGAGATCACGGTTGAATCCGCTTCGGAGATCGTGTTCCGGCTTTTCGGTCTGGAATTCGCGCGTGCGCGCCTGACGCCGGTCTCAGGGTCCTTCCGCAACGCCGAGTCGATTCTCTTCGGCATCGGTGCGGCGGAGTATGTGCTCGATGAAAGTACCGAAGCGCTGTTTCGCGAGCTGGTGCAGGGGATTCTTGAGCAGCGTCATCCTGGCGGTTCCCCTACCAACCTCTTCTTCCGCCTTGCACCCGAACGCTGGCTGGAAACATTGATCACGCGCGATGTTCGTGTAATCGACGAGCGGCTCGATGGCCGCTTCGTGTACTCGCAGGTACCGGCGTTCTCGGCATCCGATCGTGCCATGCTCGACGTGCTTACCTGCACACTCGACGGCAGGCTGGCTATCCTGGAGTTGAAAGCCAACGAGGACATCCACCTGCCGATGCAAGGGCTCGATTACTGGGCGCGAGTGCTCTGGCATCAGCAGCGCGATGAATTCGCACGCAATGGATACTTCGCCGGACGCGAGCTCTCCAGCTCCCCGCCACTGTTGTTCCTGGTTGCTCCGGCATTGCGAGTGCATCCCGCCAGCGATGTTCTGCTCCGCTATCTCTCTCCGCGAGTCGAGTGGACCCTGGTGCAGATAGATGAGCGCTGGCGCAATAGCGTGCGCGTGGTGAACAAGAAACATCCACAGAAAGGCTGAACCGCGGATTAGCGCGGACGACGCGGATTCTTAGAGGCCCTATGGCAATCGAACCTTGTTCGGAAACATCTCGACTGAAGCACTTTGCCGTAACAGACGCTGTCATAGGTGCGTTTTACGATGTCTATAACGAACTGGGGCACGGCTTTTTGGAATCGGTTTACCGCGAAGCTATGATGGTCGCCTTGCGCTCGAAGAATGTCCCGGTGGAGCGAGAGAAAACCGTGAATGTTGAGTTTCGTGGCGAAACTGTGGGAGTGTTTCGTGCCGACCTAGTAGTGGAGAACTGTGTTGTTGTCGAACTAAAATGCGCCCGCACGATCGACAGCAATCACGAAGCGCAGTTGCTAAATTACCTGAAAGCGACAAAGTTCGAAGTTGGACTGCTTCTGAATTTCGGCGTGAAGCCGCAGTTCCGGCGAATGATCCTGGAAACTGCTCGTAATCACCACCCCAAAGTCTTTCCCGAAACCATGTCATCACCGGACTAGCCACGCACGGTACGCATATCGTGCAGATCCGTCTCCAACCAGGTCGTAAGAACACAAAGAGTCATCTGCGAACTCCGCGCAATCCGCGGTGGCTTTTTGCCTTATGTGATTCCAGCTTCACCTGCCCGGAAGCGCCAATAGTCCCCCGAGGTCTCGCTCAGGTCTCCGGCGGGCTTCTCGCCACGAAAGACCCGCGACACACCCCGCACCACGCGCCGCATCGGCAGTTCGCCATTTTCCGTGAGAAACAATTCTCCGACCTTGATGGTGCGGTAATACCAGCGCTTCAGCAGCGCCAGGTGCTCCATCCACTCCAGCGCCGAGTGTGGCTTAGGTGCCTCGACCGCTGCCAGCGCCTCGGTAATGCGCGACTCCATCGATTGCGGTTTGGAAGCGAGTTGCGCGGCCTCGGTTTGCTTTCCAATGTTGAGGTTCACCGGAGCACAGATACGCCCGGCAACAATCTTGAACAGCGCTATCGATTCGCGCTCGGCCGATGGCTGCACCATCACGCCATTCGAGTCTCGTCGAGCCGGCGCACGATCTCCGGCAATTGCGCGACTGCGGCCTTCACTTTCTCCAGGCGCGTGTGCAGCGCGGCGGCGCCCTCGAAATCGAGATTGGTGGAGGCATCGTCGCGCTGCCGCTCGATCTCGCGCACCAGCGACTGACCGCCGGTTTCGAAAAACTGTTGCACGCGCCCCACTTCCGCCGCGTACTCTTCGTCGGTGCATCCCTTGAAGCAGGGCGCCAGGCACATCTTCATCTCGGAATAAATGCAGCCGGGAAATGCGGGATCGGGATTCAGGTCGAAGGTACAGCGGCGCATCTTGAACAGGTCGAGCGCATCGTTGGCGAATTTCTCGGCGGCAGCGCGAGTGGCGAATGGACCAAAATATTGCGCGTTGCGTCTCATTCCTCCGCTGCCCTTCAGTCCCCCGCTCTTCATTCCAGAGATGCGCGTGGTGACCGTCGCGCGCGGGTAAGGATTGTCGAGGATCAGCTTGATCAGAGGCGCAAAACGCAGGCGAAGACGTTTGTCGTAGGTCTTGGGAAACTCGTGGCGGAGGGTTTGGTAAAGCAAGAACGACGCTTCGAAGTCGGAACCCGTGGCGCTCCACTCGACCCGGCGCACGCGCTCGCGCAGGTTCAGCTTGCGGGTCTGTCCGTCGGCGGAGCCGAGCAAACGTTGCAAGCGTCGCCGCAGGTTCGAAGTCTTGCTGACGTACGGCTCGCTGGTCTCGTTCTCTCCGCGCAATAAAAACACTGCCGCACTAGCCGGCACCGCGGCGAACAATTCAGCGTCGCGGTCAGGGGCGAATTCAATGCGGTGCGAGAGCACTAGGGAATTGTATTTCACCACGGAGCACACGGAGGACACCGAGAACACGGAGAAACCAAAACTAGACTGATTGTCACCCTGAGCGAGCGGCAGGCTTTGCCGCGAGTCGAAGGGCCCCTATTCCTGCGTACATCGAGTGTCCTTCGACTCCGCTGGCGAACGGTGGGCAGGCTGCGCTTTAGGATGCCACCCGGCTGATACCAGCCCTAAATATGAATTACAAAATCCGTGAAAATCCGCGTCAATCCGTGGTTGATGGTTTCGACTTGTTGCGCAGCGCCAGTCGCGTCGGTGATTCGTGCCGCCGGAATTGTGCCTGTTTGGAATGCTCGCGAAAGTCGAGGCCTTCAATCTCCACCTTCTTGCACATCTCGTGCAGACGTGAACGCATGCGCTCGCCAATGCGATCACCGAGGGTCTCGCGGCGGGCGGCGCGATCGGCAGCCGAGCGGCTGCTCAGATTGTCAACTTCCACCCTGTCCTGCTCCGGTTTGTCGGGAAAGTTGGTGGTGATGATGGTGGTCTTGTTGTCGTTATAGCGGCTGTTGAGAACATAGTTGACGGTGTCGAAGACCCACTCCGTGCTGCGCACCGCACCCAGTTCGTCGAGCACCAGAACTTCGGCGTCGAAAACAGGCCGCAGGATCTCCATTTCCGTCGCCTGCACCTGCGGGTTATACGAGTTCTGGATGGACTTCAGCAGCTCGCGATAATCGCAAAACAGGCAGTGGATGCCCTTCTCGCGAATCAGGTCCTTCATGATGCCGATGCACAGGTGCGTTTTTCCGACTCCGACTGACCCGACAAACAGCAAACCAGTCTTGTCCGTTGGATATTCTTCGACAAACCTTCCCGCGAGGAATCGCGCGTGGCGAATGCTCTTCTGCTCGTTGCCGTCAGGATCGTACTGGAAGTTAGAAAGCTCGCAATGCTGGTAGCGCGGCGGGATGTGTGCGGCGTCTAGCAGGCGCTCGCCGCGATCTCGCACGCGGCATTCACAGCGCACGGCTTCGCGCTCTTTGTCGCGCTCGATAGTTTGCCATCCAGTGCCGCCGCAGATGGGGCAGGTCTCGGTCGGGGTGGTCACGAGTTTGAATCTAATGCCGGGGCGAGCCACTGCGCAACGGGGACGAATGCGTGGACCGAATGAAAGGGCAGGAAAAGCTGTGTAGGCCTGTGTAAATCGGGGAAGAAAAACTTAACCGCCGATTTACACGGATCTCACGGATAATGCTAAAGGAAAAAAGGTGGTTAAATCCGTGGGAATCCGTGTCAATCCGTGGTTAAGTAAGTTCCTGAAAAATCAAGAAAACTGGCTGCAGCGGTTCCACACGGATCTCACGGATACGCCTGTAAGAGAAAAATCCACAAAGAAACCCGCGCCCCCCGCGTAATCTGCGGTTGCCTTTTGTTTTTCTCTTGCGCGGGAAGAAAAAACTTTAACCACGGATTTCGCGGATCATCACGGATAAATCCGAAAGAAACAAAAGCAAGATAAATCCGTGAGAATCCGTGTCAATCCGTGGTTTAGTACGTTCCTGAAAAAATCAGGACAATCCGCGTTCCCCGCGCAATCCGCGGTTCGCTCTTACTGCTACTGTGTGGCGACGAGGTGCTCTTTCCCCGCGGGGAATATGTCGTAAACATAATCATGAACCGCTAAAGCAGCCGGTTTCATGGTGCCCGCCTCGGTACGCTTCACGATTTCCTCACGCGACAGATCGAAAATCGCTGCCAGGATTTGTTTCCCTTCTTCATCGTTGGCCTGCGCCAGCAGGAACAATACGCGCGCACTGTGCTGTAGATATCTGGGCGAAAGTAGTTGCCGCTTCAGCAGCTCCATGATCAGCGGTGCTTTTGTCCGGTCAAAGCGTCCTGGATCTCCGCGTCGATCCAGTTCGGCGAAGAACTCCACCGTCCATTCGTTGTGATAATCCCACACCTTCTGGAACAGCTCCTTCGTGAAGCGAGTTCCCGCCTTCACCTGCTCGGCACTCGGCGCCAGCACCACGCCGTCTTCGGTGAGCGCCGGCCGCTGGAAGTACCCATCTTTGGTGACTACCGCTTCATGCCGTACCAGCGTCCACAGCCATGAAACGTCGATGCGGTAGGTAGCCAAATCGTTCATGAAGCGCTGCTTAAGTTCGTAGTCGTCGATGGCGGCGGCGAAGTTGCCGTTCAGGATCTGAAAGCCGTAGTTTGCGGCCATGTAGAAGGCATGCTGGACATGCTCGATGGTGATGTCGCCCTTGGGCACGCCGTAAATGGCGCTCCACCGCTCCGGCGACAAAAGCTTCTCCGGTGTGTCCAAAGCGTCCTTGCCGAGAATCGCGGGCGTGATCTTGCCCTGCGGGTTCAGCAAGCCGCGGGATTCGAGCAGCGCCCGCTCTGAGTCCACCAGGCCACTGGCAACCGTGGGCACGGTTTTGCCGTTGGCGTCCACCGTCTCGCGCGGCGCGTCCAGCAACGTCTGCAACTCTGATACTGGCGCTCGCAGCGGCCCATTCCCCGCAGCCACGTATGCGGCCTCTGGACTGGCAACCCAGCTTTGGCGATACGCGTCGTAGAGCCGTCCCTTAACCCGCCCCCCGAGAATATCGTCGAGCGTAACCTGCTTGCCTGTGGAGATCGTCTCGTCGGCCACGAACATCAGACCCAGCAATCGCTCGCGGAGCTTGTCGATACCGACCGCGCGCAGCGCCAGCGGGTTATACCGCGAGCGGCCATAGACATCGCTAGGGGCATAGATCATCACCGCGGCCATGCCGCCAATCGGCGCACCCTGCGTGAGTTCACCATTCTTCATGCCGGCCATAAGCATGATGAGAGCGTTGTAACGCTGGTAGGCGATCATGTTTGGCGAAGCCATGCCGATGGTTTGCGGATCAGGGAACACGCCGTTCGGATCGTCTTTCCACATCTCGATGAGGCTGCCGAGATAATCCCAGCGCCCGACATTGGTGCCCAGCAGCCGCCGCCTGAAGACCCAGGCGATTGCCGGCAGATAACGCCCGCCATTACCTTCCTCGTAGAGAATCTTGATCTTGAAGGTACCGGCTGGGACGCCGATGATTCCTTCCATCCGCGCTAGTAGCTTCTCTACGATGAGCGCTTCTCGAGGCGTCTGCATTTTCGGGATGTAAAAATACACACCGGTGCCAGCGCTCTTCAGCGCGTCGTAGTTGTTCAATACCCAGAGAACGACCACTGTAATCAGGCCGGGAGCGGGTTCGCCGTCGACCGTGATCTGGTCGTAGACCACGTGAATGCTGGGCGGACGAACCAGGCGCGTGGGCCACTTCTGCGGCGGGTTGTTGATTCGGTAAGAGCGCTTGTTGTTCTTCTTGGCTACTTCGTATGCCTTGCCGGTCCATCGGCCCCCAAGAATTTCTTTGGCGTTCTGTAGGGCGGCAAAGGTTCCCACCGGCTGGTCTTTGGATGTGCCTTGGGGCTGGAAGTGCGCGGGCGAGGCGTCTTCAAAATCCGGCATATTCTGGGGCGCGGCGCTATTCAGAGCGTTGAATGCCATATCCAGAGGGTGCCAGGGACCGGTGAGCTCCAGTCCGGGGTTTTTCAGTGGATGCACGTCGGCGGGTATGGGTACTCCGTCGTTGAGCCGCCAGCGCCATTCGCTCTCGTGGCCAAGAAAATTATCGATCATGCCTTGCAGAATCTGGCGAAAGGTCCAGGAACGTCCGGTGACTGGATCGCCGAAGGTCTCCTCCCACGCCGGCCAGCCGTATTTGCCTCGCACCGGCGCGGCACTTTCGAGCAACGCCCGTCGGGCGCCTAGGGCCTCGGCAATGGCAGGACGCAATTGGCGGGTCAGAGTCGCAATTGTCTCTTCTACGTTGACCTCTCGACCATTGATGTTCTTGCTTCCGAACAACTCGGGGAACTGCTGCAGAATGTCTTCACGGATCATGGCCCGCCTCCCACGTGCTTCCAGACGCCAGTGTAGTGCTCGTCCATAGTGCGGTCAAAGTACGGAGATCACAGAGGGCTGTGGCTAAACATGCAGGGTTTCGAGCCGAAAAAGCAACCACGGATTTCGCGGATAAACACGGATAAGGCGTTTTCCCGAGCATGTTGTTTTTGAAGAGGCGCGGCTTCACAGTCTCGCTGAAAACTCGATCTCGGCGGCATTTGAAGGGGCGTACCTTCAGAGCCTGCCTGAGCTTGCCGAAGGGTACGCCGTCAAAAGACTTTTATATTGTCATCACGAGCGGGCGGACAGGGGTCCCCAACGAACGCGGCTTGTGCGCTTGTTGGGGTAAAGTTTAGCCCGCGAGGGATCTGATTTTGCAAGTTTTGCCGCAAACTTCAAACCTACAAGCGCCGAACTCTAAAGCGACCACGGATTTCGCGGATACACACGGATAAGGCTTAGCCATTAAGTCCTGAAGATCGTGATCAGATCGGCGTCATCCGTGTCCATCCGTGGTTAAGTGCTCTTTGATGTTCGTCGGATGAAGCCAGACTCCCGGCATCTCCCGCGACTCGACCCCCAATCTCGGCATCTAATTTAAGGCGCAACATTTTGACAGCGCCACCTCATACATGGACAGATACCTTTGCATTCATTGCCATTTTTATCAGCCGCCGCGCGAAAATCCCTGGCTCGAGTCGATCGAGCTACAGGAGTCGGCATACCCCTATCACGACTGGAACGAACGCATTACGGCGGAGTGCTACGCCGCTAATGCCAGCTCGCGCATACTGACGGCCGACAATCGCATTACCCGCATCGTCAACAACTACTCGCGGATCAGCTTTAATTTTGGACCGACGCTCTTGTCGTGGCTGGAGGAACATTCGCCCGACACCTACCAGGCGATCCTGACCGCCGACAAGGAAAGCCAGCAGCGTTGCTGCGGACACGGCAACGCCATCGGGCAGGTGTACAACCACATGATCATGCCGCTGGCGAATCGGCGCGACAAGCAAACCCAGGTAGCTTGGGGCATTGGCGATTTCGAACACCGCTTCGGACGCAAGCCCGAAGGCATGTGGCTGGCCGAGACTGCGGTCGATGTGGAGACGCTGGAAGTTCTGGCCGAGCACGACATCAAGTTCACAGTGCTGGCGCCATCGCAGGCCCGCACCGAACGGCGGGTTGGAACCGCGAAGTTCAAGAACGTGGAAGGCGGCAAGATCGACCCGACACGTCCCTACATTTGCAATCTGCCGTCAGGTCGCAGCATTAATCTGTTCTTCTACGACGGGCCCATCTCGCGCGCTGTCGCCTTCGAAGGGCTATTGGACAACGGCGAGACCTTCGCTAACCGGCTGCTCAGCGGATTTGCCGACAATCGTCGCTGGGCCCAGCTGATGCACGTCGCCACCGACGGCGAGACCTACGGCCATCATCATTCCAAGGGCGACATGGCGCTCGCCTACGCGCTGCATCACATCGAAAGTAACAATCTGGCGAAGCTCACCAACTACGGCGAGTATCTCGAAATCAATCCGCCAACTCATGAAGTGGAGATCGTCGAAAATACTGCGTGGAGCTGTGTCCACGGGGTGGGACGCTGGAGCCGCGACTGCGGTTGTAACAGCGGCGGCAAACCGGGATGGAACCAGGCCTGGCGCGCTCCACTGCGCGCTGCATTCGATTACCTTCGTGACGAGCTGGCGCCGGAGTACGAGCGCAAAGCCTCTGAGTTGTTACACGATCCCTGGCAGGCTCGCGATGACTACATCAACGTCGTGCTCGACCGTGATGAGCGCAGCCTAAAGGCCTTCTTCGCCAAACACGCCAAGGCTGAATTGAGTGATGCCGACACGGTGACCGCACTCGCCCTGCTGGAAATGCAGCGCCACGCCATGCTTATGTACACCAGCTGTGGCTGGTTCTTCGACGAGTTGTCGGGTATCGAAACCGTGCAGACCATCATGTACGCGGGGCGTGCGTTGCAACTGGCCCAGATGCTGTTTCCCGACCATCGGGAAGAAAAATTCAAGGAGCTGCTGGCGCTGGCAAAGAGCAATCTTGCTGAGAACGGCGACGGCGCCCGCATCTTCGAAAAGTGGGTAAAACCGGCGGAGGTGAATCTTCTGGCGGTGGCCGCCCACTATGCGATTGCTTCTATGTTTGAGCGCATGGGAGAAAGCAACTCCATCTACTGTTACGACGTACGCCAGCATGAGGATGTTCGCCTGGAGTCGGGACGGGCGCGTCTGGCCATGGGCACCGCACAAATCCGCTCGCGCATTACCCATGAGCAGCAGGAGGTCAGCTTCGGGGTGCTGCACTTCGGCGACCACAACGTCATTGCAGGAGTGCGGGGATTTCGCGGCGAGCAGGAATTCAAGAGTGCGGCCCGAGAGCTGCAGGAGAGCTTTCAGTCGGCCGACCTGCCCCCAGTTTTGCGTCTGCTCGACAGGCATTTCGACGGCGCGACCTACAGCCTGCGATCGCTGTTCCGGGACGAGCGGCAAAAGGTTGTCAGCAAGATCCTAGGCTCGACCATGGACGAAGCCGAGGCGGCCTATCGCCAGATTTATGAGCATCATGCGCCGCTGATGGGATTTCTCAGCGACATGGGTGCGCCCTTGCCGAAGATGCTTCATCTGACTGCGGAGTTCGTGCTGAACACCGCTCTGCGCAAGGAGTTCCTCGCCGATGAGATTGACCTGGAACGCATTCAGACGCTGCTGGACACGGCGGCGCGGGAGAAAATCCAGTGGGATGAAGCGTGGCTGGGCTACGCGCTGAAACGCCGGCTGAGTCGAATGGCCGACGAACTGGCAGTGAATCCTCGTGAGGAACGGTTGCAGCGCTTCAATGCTGCCGTCGGGCTGGTGCGCTCTCTTCCGTTTGAGGTGAACCTGGCGCCCGTGCAAAACGTGTTTTATCAACTCTTGCAGAACGTGTATCCGGCCGTCGCACTGGAAGGCGACGAATCGTCGCAACGCTGGATCAACGAGTTTGTTGGACTGGGCGAGAAGCTGGGAGTCTGCGTAGAACCGGTACCCATCCCAACAGCGTAGGGGTGATCGCTGGCAGAGAAAAGTGGCGCTCCATCCATGGTGGTCAGGCGGATGCGGATCTGACGGCCGCCCGGCTTCGCTCCGAAGCAAGCGACCCTCCCAAGTCTTGTGCTCGAAGATGACGGCGCAGCGTTTCGCCGTCCCCAGATCCCGCCCTCTGCGCAACCGCTTGCAACTTCTCAGGGGTTGCTGCCAGCTTGGCCTTGGCGGCTTCGGTCCGCAGACGCGCCACAAAGCGTGCGGGGGTAGTACTCACTTGCTGGGTGAAGACGCGACTGAAATTGCGGTCGCTCATGCCGACGCGACGCGCCAGCGCCGGAACCGAAAGATCAGCGTCGAGATGTTCCGAGATCCACGCAATAAGTTCCCGGATCGGTTGATGGTCCGCCGCTTGACCCGCAAGTTGCGAACTGAACTGGCTTTGCCCTCCGCCCCGGCGCATGAACAACACCATGCGGCGCGCGACTTCCAATGCTAGGGCGTGGCCATGGTCTTCTTCAACCAAAGCCAGCGCGAGATCGATGCCCGCCGAAACCCCAGCACTGGTCCAGACATTTCCATCTTGCGTAAAGATCCGGTCGCCATCGACCGAGATGCGAGGGTAGCGCTGTGCCAAGACGTCAGCCAAATCCCAATGGGTGGTGGCTTGGCGTCCATCGAGGATGCCGGCCGCGGCGAGAATGAAAGCTCCAGCGCAAACCGAGCCGATGCGGCGAACCTTCTCCGCTTGAGACCGTATCCACGCCAGCAACTCCGGATCGATACGAGCTTGAGCGACGTCGGCACTGGCCAGGACCAGCAAGGTGTCGATCGGATCCTGGACCTCCGTCCAGCGGCGTCCCCCGATAAGTCCGAGGCCAGCCCCCGTCAACACTGGCATTTCATCGTGGGTAAGCAACTCGACCTCGTAGGCCGATGACCGTCTCTTACCGGTACGACTTAAAACTGCCGACGCGCGGGTGAACACGTCGAGCGGGCCGGCCAGGTTCATCAGGTGAGCACTGGAATACACCAAAAATGCTATCCGGCGGGTTGGCCATTCCCTCAGCTTGGAATATTTCGCAGGGTTCTCAGTTATTAAGTCCATGCAACAGAGATGCCGGACGCAGCCGTATCGCTACATGAAAAATTGGCAGAAAACGATGGCAACTTGTCCGTGCCTCGGGCGGTGCCGGGCAATCTCATGTGCTGGTGAGGAGAATTGATTATGAAACTTCAGAAACTCATTCCCGTTGGAATTCTGCTTTTACTTTCGGCTGCAACTCTGTCGGCACAAAGCGCGCTGCCCAATCCGAACGATGATGCCTGCTGGTCGAGCCTGAGCGCCTTACGGGCCTGTGACCTTCAGGCGTATGACAAGGTGATGGAGCAAGCGGAGCGCTGCACATCCTATCCTGAGTACCAGTGCCTGCCCCCCGAGGTGTCGCTGCACAAGACATCTGAAACAAACTCGGCTAAGGCCATAGCGAAGACCGCCAATAGAACGGATAACGCGGTTGCCGTGAGCGCGCCGGTCACTCCCGAAACCAACACGCAAGCCAGCAATTCGAGATAGAGCAGTGACGATGCCAAGTGTTGCCCCATCGCATTTAACCAGCGACAGGGCAATACTGTTTGGGGTAATGAAGAGGTCGGCTCTAGACCATGGCTCCGGAGTTCCTATATCCGGTGGCGCGTGTTGGGTGGAGCACGCCTTGCAGTCGTGCCTAACTTCCGTCAGTTCCGAGGTCGCGCTTTAGCGCCTGAGGTAACGCCCTCATTACCTCAGCGGCTAAAAGCCAAATTTCAACTCTCAAATGCACCGCTGATGCGGCGCTCCACCCGGATACAGCAACTCAGAATCTGCTTTCAGCGCCACGCTCCGAAAGAGCCGAAAGTTAGTCCTGCCACTCTCAACCTCACGATGCCAACTGCTGCGGAACAGCAAACCGCTTAGGACCGCGTTTACGGATCAGTAGCAACCGTATGCGTTCCAGCAACTCCATCGGCGCGAACTGCCCTTTCGGCAGCCAGCCATCGGCAAGGCTGTCTTCCGTGCAGGCATTGACCGAGCCTGAGAATAGCAGCGCCGGGGTATGCGGCGAGATGGCCTTGATTTGATCAATCAGTTTTGCGCCACTGAGTTTTGGCATCATCAGGTCGGCCAGTACCAAATCAATTCCGCCACGTCGCATCATTTCCAGGGCACATGGAGGGTCGGTACAAGTAAGAACGTGGTAGCCACGGGTCTCGAGCAAGACTTTTCGAATGGAGAGAGAGCGTTCGTCGTCGTCAACGCAAAGAATGGTGCGCTTGGGCTTCATAAACCTACTCACTGAGCCTTTCGGAAGAGCATGCGCAGTCGTTCCGGGCAAACCAGTAAGCCGGCACGCGCGACAGTCATCCAGTGGCTTCTTGTAATTTATTACGCCAGAGCAGTAGCGTGTCCGGATAGTACGACCGGTGACGCCATTGCACAAGTATTGCGAAGATCAATTTTCCAGAAAATTTTCAGCCGGTGAAAAAAGCTAAAACAGCACCACACCAAGTGATTTGCATTTCGAGGGATCGGCCACAAACCCTTGGCGGGAGCGGCTCTTCGCCCTGCACAAGATATCCGCAGAAAATTCACATCGTTACTTTGCCGTCAATCACCTGCACTACGTTACCTCCAACCCGCACATTTGTGATGGCGTCGCCGGTCTTGCCGGCGCGAATGTAAATGAAACTCGGGCGTCGCGTTTCCATTCCCTGCTCGATCAAGCCTTGCGCTTCCGGCGCCAGGGCTCCGTGTTGTACGGCCCACGCAGCGCAACATCCCGCAGCCGATCCAGTTGCCGGATCCTCTCCGTTGTAGAAGATCATGCGCGCGTGGAAGGTAGCATTCGGATCCACGGTCTCGCGACAGACAAAATAGAAGAATGCCGGGTTGCCGATGGTCGCAAGGTAAGGCAGCATCTGGTGCCAACTAACATTCAGGTTCTGCAGCGTCGCCAGCGAGCGAAACGGCACCATGGTGAACGGCATACCCGTCGAGACCGTCTGGATGGGGAGGGTGTGATCCAATTCCGCCACTGGGATACCGAGCACACCGGCAACAACGTCATGCGGATGCGTGGCGCCAAATGTCGGCTCCGCCTGCCGCATCTCGCCAAACAGCAGCCCATCGCGCTGTTCGAAGCGCACCGGAACTTTGCCTGCTTTCAAGTCGAGCACGATCTCATCCGAACTGAGGTGCTGGCGCAAGTACCAGGCGGTGCCGAGCGTGGGATGACCGGCAAAGGGCAGCTCTTCGGTCACGGTGAAGATGCGCACCTTGTGACCTTCGCGCTGCTCGACGTCGGCGTCCCGCGGCAGAATATATGTGGTCTCCGACAAATTGGTTTCGCGTGCGAGCTTCTGCATTTCGTCATCGCTCAATCCACGAGCATCGCCGAAGACTGCGAGTTGATTGCCCTCTAGCGGCCGGGCGGTAAACACATCAAGCTGGACAAACGAAAACGTGCGCTTAGGCATCAAGAAGTCCTTCCCCCGATATCCAGATGCGCAGCGAGATTGGAGCGCTGAAAATAATTCGCCGCCAATGATATTGTTTGTGCAGCCTGCTCGCACATTATGACGAGCGTCAGTGCCATGCGGAAGCGAAGGGGGTCCGGTGACTCTCCCGGTCTTCAAAACCGGCGATTGGCATCTTGCGATGTCAATGGTGCGTTCGACTCGCACACGCTTCCGCCAAAACGAATCCCACTTAGCCAGGCACCTCTTTCTCCACCTTCAAGTGCCTTATTGAGGCTGGCAAGCAATCCCAGACAATCGACCAAGTTCGCCCTTCGTCCCGTGACGAAAATATGTGAGAAACGGTACTTCGGTCGAGGTAATGCTCCTATTACCCGCCGAAACACCCTGTCTCTGCAGTAGCTTGCAACTCATCGCAGCTCCCGTTTCTGTTGGTCGCCTGCTTGCATAACTCTGAACATTGCCAGAGATCATCCCTGCGGGTATTGGCAATAGAAAAAGGGGTTATGTATGAAAGGACATCGCAGTCTCTTTGCGTTGTTAGCATGCCTGCTAGCAGCGTGCCTAATGGCACCCGCAGCATTCGGACAGTCGCTGGTTTCAGGCGACCTGGTAGGTACGGTTACAGATCCGAGCGGTGCGGTCGTGTCGAACGCTAGTGTGGCATTGAAAAGCAATGGCACCGGCGAAACCCGCACCACTACCTCCAATTCGAACGGTCTTTACCGATTTTCTCTGTTGAGTCCGGGAAGTTACACGGTTAGCGTGTCCGCTCAGGGCTTCACCACTGCGTCCAGCGTATTTTCGGTTAACGTCGGCCAGGCAACCGTCGCCAACATGAAAATGGCGGTAGGCGCCAGTTCAACCACGGTGGAAGTGACCGGCGCTCCGCCGCTGGTACAGACGGACAACGCTAATCTGTCCACTAACTTTAACCAGAACATAATCCAGAACTCGCCGAACGGTGGCAACGACCTCACCTACGTGGCGCAGACCGCGCCCGGCGTGACCATGAACACCGGCATGGGATATGGCAACTTCAGCGCCTACGGCCTGCCCGCCACCTCCAACCTGTTCACGGTCAATGGCGAGAACGACATGAATCCGTACCTGAACCTGAACAATTCAGGCGCAACCAACCTGACCTTGGGCAAGAATGAGGTGCAGGAAGCCACCGTCATCAGCAACGCCTACTCTGGACAATACGGCCAGCAGGCCGGCGCCCAGATCAACTACGTAACCAAGTCGGGCACCAACCAGTACCACGGCAACGTCAATTACGAGTGGACCGGTCGCGCCATGGATGCCAACGACTGGTTTAACAATCGCAGCGGCACACCGCGTCCCTTTGCCAATAACAATGAGTGGGCTGCGTCATTGGGTGGTCCGATCAAGAAGGACAAGTTGTTCTTCTTCGTCGACTACGAAGCTATCCAATACATTGTTCCTTCGACGGGGCCAGTCTATGTGCCAACCCCGACCTTCATCGGTCAGACGCTGGCCAACCTTTCGACGGTCGATCCGAACGAGGTTGCGCTTTACTCCAAGCTGTTTAACCTCTACACAAACGCTAAGGGGTACAACGGAACCAACTACGTTGCGGGAAGCTGCGGTCAGGCGTTGCCTATCGTCAATTCGGCATTCAATGCCAACAACTGCTTCTCGACCTACCAGGCAAATCCGGCCCTGCCCGGAACGGAATGGATCCTGCCCTTCAGGATCGACTGGAACCAGTCGCAAAACAACCAGTTCTACTTCCGCGCCCGCATCGATCACGGCACGCAGGCCACCTTGGCCGACCCGTTCAGCCCTGACCTCAGCGCTGCCAGCAAACAGCCTGCTTACGATGGCCAGTTCGGTTGGACCCGCATCATAAGCTCCAACATGACCAATCAGTTCAGCGCAGACCTCAGTCACTTCCAGGCGACCTTCGCCCAAGTGAACCCGAGTGTTTTCCCCTATTCCATCATTTCCACCGGTTTCAATCTGGGGTCGGGCGGCATCACCAGCTTCGCCTTCGACTTTCCCCAAGGAACAAACGTCACCCAATACCAGTTCCTCGACGATCTCTCCTGGACGAAGGGCAAGCACAGCTTGAAGTTCGGCGCCAACTTCCGGCGCTACGACATTACCGACTATGTCTTCAGCATACGCAACAACCCTGAGATCTTCCTCGGTGATGCCACCGGTAACTCGGGCGCAATCGTGGGAGACCCAAACTACTCGGACGGCGGCGTGCTGGACTTCTACAACGGAACTGCGCTGCAAACCCGGCAGGCGTTCCCCTCTCGCTTGACCCAGCCAGTCGCCATGTGGGGGCTAGGCGTTTACGCACAGGACGAGTGGAAGGTCGGTCAAAACTTGACCCTTACCCTGGCCCTGCGGGCGGAGAAGAACTCCAATCCAGTTTGCCAGACCAACTGCGGCTCGTTACTGAACGCGCCGTTTAACAGCCTTCTTGCGGCGGGACTCCTGAGTCCGACTACTCCGTACAACTCCATCATCAACGGCAATAACCACCAGCTTTACAATGCCACCGACGCCATCAATTGGGCGCCCCGGTTTGGCTTTGCCTGGTCGCCGTTGGGTCCGAACACCGTCTTTCGCGGCGGCTTCGGCATCTTCAACGATGCTTTCCCCGCCGTGGTAGGCGACTCGTTCATGACCAACCTGCCTGGATTGGTCAATGTGCGGATCAACGACACTCCATGGGGTGATACCACCTCATCTGCCAGTCCGTATGTTCAGGGAGCCGCGACCGCCTCGGCCATCATGTCGGGATTCAACAATGGAGCGTCCTATCAGAGCTTGCAAAATCAACTGGGACCCTTGTTTAGAACTCCCGCCTACAATAACCAGATTGGGACTTTCCACACTCCGTACTACGAGCAGTGGAGCTTCGGGATCCAGCAGGCGATGGGAAGCATGACCACCCTCTCCCTCGGCTACGTGGGCAACCATGGAGTTCATATCCCGGTTAACAATGAAGGCTTGAACGCCTACGGTGCTGGCTTTTCGCCATTCCCGGCTACTGTACCCACCCCAATCTTCTCCACCATTCAGCAGTACTCTTCGAGTGGTGTCTCCAACTACAACGGCGTGACCGCCAGCGTAGCCATGCGACAAACCCACGGATTATCGCTTCAGTTCAGCTACACCTGGAGCCACGCTCTGGATGATGTCTCCAACAGCGGCATCAGCCAGACTCCGTATAACAATTCTCAGACGTTCGGGTCGATCGTCGACCAGATCAATCCGGCATGTCTGAAGTGCAACAACTACGGCAACGCTGATTACGACGTTCGCAACAGCTTTAACGGTACGTACGTTTATCAAACGCCGTTCAAGTTCAGCAATAGCTTTGTTAACGCGGCACTGGGCGGCTGGATGGTTTCTGAGAACTTCTTCTGGCGCTCAGGTCTGCCACTCACGGTTATTGATGGCAACACCTCCATCGCCAACTATGGCCCGCTCAACACGGTCGCCAATGTACTTTCTGAAAATGGCCAGATGGGATGCGTCAACGGCAACAGTCAGTGCTTGGACCCCGCTGCTTTCGGTTTGGCGAGTGCATTCAGCACTTTCCCGAACCAGCGCCGGAACCAGTACCGTGGACCTCGCTTCTTCGACTCTGACGTCACGGTAGGTAAGAACTTCAAGTTGACGGAACGGTTCACCTTCAACTTCACCACCAACTTCTACAACATCTTCAATCACCCCAACTTCACTAACCCTGACCTCAACCTCGCGGATGGAACGTTCGGTCAGATCTTGCAGACGACGGCGCCGCCAACTGGCCCCTATGGCTCGTTCTTCACCGGTCTGCCATCGGGGCGAATCATCCAGTTCGCCGGCAAGATTGTCTTCTAAACACTTCACCTTTGCTTCACTTCGGGCGGCTCCCCAGCGGGGCCGCCTTTTTCTATTGAGCCTGGTTCGTACCGATCGCAACGGAAACATTCGGAACGAAGACATCCAGGCACCCCTTCTCCTCAGAACTGCCGGATAGCGTTCCCGCTCGAGACGAGGTTGCCGTCGGTCTCCAGCAGCAAAACCCGAGTTTGATCGACGATGTAAGCAACGTAGTTGCGCGTGCCGTCCACTGGAGTTGTGATGGCGACGATGGTGCGGCCTGGTGCAACCGTGCCGACGCTGTACGTGCCTTGCAGGATTTGGCCGGGATAAACGTTCGTGGGATCGTTGATGTCCAGAGTTCCGGCCAAGGTTCCCGCGCCGTCGGCAGAGATCTGCCCACTGATGCTGGTGCTGTTGGACGACCGGACCACGCCGCCGACCAGTAGATATCCGAACTGCTTGGTGGCATAACTGCCGGCCCAGGCCGCGTTGCTGGTTACGGATGAACCCTGCGCATAGACATTACCGCCGCCGGTCCCAGTGCTAAGCTGATCGAGGTAGTACGCCTGGGTTGGCGAAATCAGATACATGCTGAAGGGCTGTGACAGTTGGCTGGCAGTGAACGAGCCGTTGATGCGGCCATTCGAAGCCACGGTGTAGGCGCCGGTCAGCGTCGATTTCTGTACCGATCCCGTGTCGTTGACGTCATAGTAGCCCGAGGAAACATTCCCGCCCGAAGCATTCAACTGGATGAGCGTGTAGGACACTCCGCCCGGCGTGTTGGCCGAGCTACTCACGACATAACTGCCATTGAAATCCGAGGCCACGAACGATGGCTTGGTCTGCAGGTCGGCACTTCCCAGGAAAAATGTGGCCGCGTTGGGACACATGAAACGATAACGGTTCGCGGAGACCACGTAGTACACAAAACCGGCATTACCGGTGTTGGCGGTAAATAGACCGGTGCCGCGTCCCAGGGAATCGATGCCGGTGTAGTTGCCGCCCAGTGCCTCACTTTGGGTGACGGTGCCATTGCAGTTCAGGTCCTGTAAACCGCCCACGTTCCCGCCGCTGAGACTGAAGATGCCGATGGAATTAATTGCGCTACCGCAATTTAGCCCCGTCCCGGCGAAGCCGAAAGCGTAGTTGCCCGCAGGCGCAGTGACTCCGGCGGTCTGATGCTCCAGATTGCCGGTGGCATTGATCACGTTGTTGTCGATTTCATTCAACTCGGCATTGTTCAGCGCTTGGATAGCAAAGGCATACGAGAAGCTGCCAATCGAGCTGTTCAGGTTTAGCGTGCCGCGGCCATCCGGGCCAACGCTGTAGGTTCCGGTGACGGACGTGGCCTGAAAGGATCCCGACGAAACATCGTTCAGGTCTTCCTCGCCCCCGGTGATATGGCCGAAACCGTCGGCTGTGACCGCTCCCACCGCATAGAAGGGAAAACCGTTCACGTCGATGCCGCTCAGACTGAAAACGTAAGTACCGCTCAGAGATGAGTTATTGAATTGCACCGCGGTGATGGTCACAATGGCATTGCCGGTGACCGTGGCATCCGTCTGCAATACTGCAGTTACGGTGGCGCTGGCTGGATTGGGAATGACAACCGGAGCGGTGTAAAGCCCAGTGCTATCGATGGTTCCTACGGACGAATTGCCTCCCGCGACACCGTTCACCTGCCAGTTCACTGCCGTGCTGGTGCCATTGGTCACGGTAGCCGTGAACTGCAGTGTCGAAGCCTCTTGCACGTTCGCTGTTGCCGGAGAAACGGACACCGTGGGGGGATTGTTGGGGCTGTTGCCACCTCCCCCACAAGCTGAAAGGATACCAACTACGAGCAGTGCAACCGACGTCAGAATCATTCTTCTCATCGCGGGACCTCGCACCGAAATCATACGGCGCTCCAGACCAACTTCAAAAGAAAATATCGAATTGGTCGCCCCAGCGCACCGAAAGGCGATGCACATTGCAAACAATTTCTGTTGCAGCATGGTGAACAAATGAGTGATCACGTCGGAGCGGTCACGCCAAATGCCTTGATGTTGCTTGCCGACAGCGGAGTGAACACCGAGCGAGCGCTCAAAGAAATGTTTATTTTCTTTGAGAATCTCGTGTACCTGCCGCAGTCGGGTGACACCGAGGGAATTGGCTTTGCGGCGGAGTTGTTAGCGGTTCATGCAGCAACCACCGATGCCGAGAGAAAACAGCTACTGTCAAATCGAGCCTTCACCGCCGTCATTCTCGATGCAGAGGATGTGTGGTCCCGCAAAGAACTGACGCGGTTCCTTGCGGAGACTCTCTTAAGCCGGCAGGCAAATCAACTCCTGGACGAAACGCTTGAACAAAAGCTCTCGAGCCTCTCCAACGATCCGTTGCCCTACTCGGAGCGTTTGCCCGAGGCCTACCGGTCGGTGCGAAGCGCGTATAAGCACATGCTGATATCACCCTATCAGCGGATCGATATTGCTTTCGCCGAACTCGTCCGAAAGCGATTCCGCTTCGGTGGTGGCATGCTGTCGAATAGCCACCAACGGCTTATCGAAATCCTGACAAAAATTAAGTCTGGTCCACATCTCCAGGCGCGGGAGCGCGGCGGTTCTACGCCGGTCATGCCGGCCGCAATCCTTGAGGGTTTTACCATTCCAGATTTCGGGTCATTAAGTTGGGGGGAAATTTTTGAACTGCGTACCGACCGTTTCGTGAAGGATTTCCGGACAAAGCTTGGCGAAACGATGCGGCTTGCGGGGAATGCCGATGCGAACAATGCTCAACTCGGAAGCCAGGTCGAGGCGGAACTGTGGCGGCTCGTGGAGGAGTCACAACCACCAAGGCTCGGAGTCCGCCTCGGAAAAATTGGCTTGTCGTTACTGCATATTCCACCGTTCGAGTGGATCAGTCCCGCGATCCATAGCGTCCTCGGGATAGGAGAGCTAATTGAGGATTCCAAGCGGCGCAAGACGTTCGGGTGGCTCTTTTTCCTGGCGAATGCTCGAAAGACGTTGCTTGAGGACCGCGAGTCCTGAGCTGCGATCCAGTGCTTGAGAGAGTAGGGAGTTTTCAAACACTGGGATTGCAGCGCACAATGAACTAGCAGGGCGCTGAAAAACTCGGTTTGCGAGCGTTCCGTGTCAGGGCAGGACTTCAGTCGTGCCAATAAGTCGTTTATTCTTGATCGGCCGAGCGGGCTTCAGCCCGCGGGGCATAGGCATTTTGGACCGTTTTCCGCAACCGCCTGGGGCTCTCCCGTGAGGTCAGTTTCTCTCAGTAACTTAGAACCGAGTGGAGAGCGCGAAATCTCCAGTTTGCACAGGGCCAGTGGAAACCTACTTCAATTACTTTACCCAGATCGAGGAGCACTTCCAACGCCGCCGGGGCACCTTGCTGTTATTGTCTCCACTCGATTGGGCGCTGATGGAGACCTGGAAGGATGCGGGGGTCCCGCTGGAAGCCGTGCTGCGTGGCATCGATGCGACCTTCGAAAAATGGGAGCGGCGTCCCAGTCGATTTCGCAAGGTGAATAGTCTCGCCTACTGCTCCCAGGAAGTACTGGCATCAGTGGAAGAACTGCAGGAAGCCTCAGTGGGCGCAGCCCCGAAGGACATAAAGAATACGGGACTGGACCATTCCGCCGTAGCCGAGTTCTTGAATAACAATGCCGGTCAACTCGATCAGGCGCAACTGCCGCCAACGGCGCAAACCCTCGCGCAAGAGACCGCCTCGACCTTGCGCACTTTGGCTGCTTCTTTGTCACTGGAGCAGCTCCTGTCCATGGAAAACCTGGAGCGACGGCTGACGGTAGCCGAAGAAAAGATCTTCGCCGCGTTGCTGGCGGCAACACCGGATGACACTTTGCTCGCGGTGCGCACCGAGGCCGATCGCGATCTGGCGCCGTATCGACGCAAAATGAGCGCGCCGCAGATCGAGCAACTTCACAAACAGTATGTTCACAAGAGAGTGTTGGAGCAGTACCACGTTCCGCGATTGAGTTTGTTTTACATGTAGGCGGTCAGGTCTTGACGAAATAAGATCATCCGCGACGATCCGGGTTAATTCGCGGTTCAAGTTTTATTTCTTGGGATTGAGGTCCCTGTCTTGCAAATAGAAATCGAAAAACTGATTTACGGTGGCGATGGTCTGGGGCGCATGCCGGCGGATGCGCAAGGTCGCGGCAAGACCGTCTTCGTGCCGTTTGTACTGCCTGGCGAGCAGGTTGAGGTCTCGGTGGTTGAGAGCCGCTCTGGCTTCGCTCGCGCCACGCTCGATAGCGTGTTGACTCCATCTCCCGATCGAACCGCGCCCAGTTGTCCATACTTCGCCGCTTGCGGCGGCTGCCACTACCAGCACATGAATTACGAGGCACAGTTACGGCAGAAAGCCGAGATTCTGCGCGAGTCGTTGCGCCGCACCGCCAAGCTTGAGCTGCAACAGGAGATCCAGATTCATCCCTCGCCACCGTGGAACTATCGCAACCGCACCCGCATGCAGGTGCGGCAGGCACCCGAGTTTGCGCTCGGCTACTACCGTTACAATTCCCACGAAGTCCTTGCCGTAGAATCGTGCCCCATCAGTTCACCGCTAATCAACCAGGCGATTCGGTCTGTGTGGAACCTCGGTCGCGAGAACGCCGTTCCACAATCCTTGCACGGGCTGCAGTTCTTCGCTAATCACGATGACACGCAGTTGCTGGTAGAAGCTTACGTCCGTCCCCAGGACAATGCGCAGGAGTTGCAACCGTTTGCCGCAGCACTCCACAGCACATTGCCTTCGGTCGTGGGAGTTGTCGTCTTCGCAGCCTCTGCCATCGAAGATGAAAGCCGCCAGCATGCTCCACTCACTTCCACTCATCCCGAACTGGCGAGCGCAATCGGCGGCGATTCGCTGATGTACCACGCTGTGGGACATCAGTACCGGGTCAGCGGAGGATCGTTTTTCCAGACCAATCGCTTCCTGAGTCGAAAAGCTGGCGGAGTTGGCTGCAGCCAACGGCAGCGGCCGCGCCGCACTCGATCTCTATGCCGGCGTTGGCCTGTTTACGTTGCCCCTCGCCCGTAAGTTCGACCAGGTGCTGGCGGTGGAAGCGTCGCCAAATTCGTTCGCCGATCTGCGCCTCAATGCTTCCGCCAACGTGAAATGCATTCGTGCGACTACCGAACGCTTTTTGGCGGAGCGCGGTCCCAAGCTGGCGCCTGACCTGGTAGTCGTCGATCCACCGCGCGCCGGGCTGGGCGAAAAGATCGCCGCTGCCCTGCGTCGCATGTCCGTCTCACATGTGACCTATGTCTCATGTGATCCGGCAACCCTGTCTCGCGACCTCCGTCTGCTGTTAGAATCAGGGTTTCGGGTCGAGCAGGCGCACCTTGTGGATATGTTTCCGCAGACGTTTCACATGGAAACCGTTCTGCATCTGGTGCGTTGACCCTCGACAACTCGCTCGGAGGACCAATGTACGCGATCGCCATTCTTCGTTATCGCAAACCGATGGAAGAAGTGCTGAAGCACGTTGACGCTCACCGCGCTTATTGCCAGGGCCTGAAGCTGGAAAGGCTGCTGATCGCTTCCGGGCCGCTGGTGCCGCGCAATGGTGGCGCTATGCTGCTACGAGTTCCCGATGACGAGGCTCAGGCGACGCTGGACAGTATTCGCGACAACGATCCGTACACCCGCTTCGGGGTCGCGCAATACGAAGTGTGGCCCTGGTCCCCCGCTTTTGGCGCGGAGGACCTCGACCGGCTGTAATCACCCAGGTAGCTGAGGCAGCGCGACTGGACGTTCAGTGGCGACGACCTCTTCTTCGACGATCACCGTGCCGGCACCCGCGCCCGCGGGGCCGTTGCTCTATTGCGGCGGTAAGGAGCCGGTCTTCCTCGCGGCGCTGGCTTTTTCCCTTGGCATAATCGCCGCCAACTACCTCTGGCGCTCTCCCCAATCCTGGTTGACCGCTTGTCTGGTAGCGCTCCTGGGCGCTGTATTCTTCTACCGACGTTCACCACAAGTCGCTTTTGGATTGACCCTGCTGGCCTTGGTTCCACTTGGCGGATTTTATCTTCAGACCCGCGATGCTGCCGCCCCGACTATCGCGGAAAACCTTCAGCCGTTTGCCAATGGTGACGATCCGGTCGACGTTACGGGGTACGTCATCCGCGAGGGATTGGTTCGCGATAGCCGCTACGGTGGTAAGCAGGAGTCAGTGGATATCACGGCTGAGCGCATTGAACTCGATAACCACCTTCTGCAGGCGGCCGTCGGCATTCGTCTCACGATCTACAGCAAACAGACGGAAGAGGACGAAGCTCGCGACGATGGCACCATGTCACCGCTTCGCGTTTACACCTATGGTCAACGTCTGCATTTCATCGCGAAGCTGCGGATGCCGCGCAATTATAGAAATCCCGGCGCTATGGATATGGCGGGCTACCTGGCGTCGCAAGGCATTCGCCTGACCGGTTCTTCCCGCGCCAGCAGCGTCGAAATCCTGCCCGGTTTCGTGGGCAGCCGCATCGGTTTGTGGAGGAGCGCCGCCCGGCGCAGCGTGCTGGCGCACATCATGCAGCTCTGGCCCGGCGAGCGCGGTGCCCTGATGCAGGCCATGCTCATCGGAGGGCGCGCATTCTTCGGCCGCGACATCAAGACCGAATTTCAGCGTACCGGCACCTACCACATCCTGGTCGTATCCGGCATCAACGTAGGCATTCTCGCCTTCGCGGTTTTCTGGGCATTGCGCAAGCTGCCCTTTGGCGAGACCTGGGCCACCATCCTTACCATCCTGCTCTCGTGGGGATATGCCTTCCTCGCCGATCTCGGTTCGCCCATCGTGCGCGCCACTATCACCCTGGGGATTTACCTTGTCACGCGTCTGCTGTTTCGCGAGCGTGCTGCGCTCAACGGACTCGGCATTGCGGCACTCGGTATCTTGCTGGTGAATCCCCGCACCCTGTTCGAAGCCAGCTTCCAGCTCACGTTTCTTTCCGTGATCGCCGTGGCTGGAATTGCGGTGCCCATTTTGCGAAGAACCATATACCCATTCCGCAAGGCGCTCAGCAACCTCGATTCGCCTGCCTTCGATTACGCCCTTCCGACGCGAGCTGCCCAGTTCCGTTTCGACGTAAGACTGGTTCGCGATCAGATCGCGGACCTCACCAACCGCTGGGTCGCCAACTTCGTAGTCGTCGGCTTCGCTCGATTCGCCATTGGCGCCGGTGAGCTGCTCTTCACCTCCACCGTCATCCAGATTGCGCTCGCGCTGCCCATGGCTTGGTACTTCCATCGCGCCACCACGATGGCACTCCCGGCCAATGCGCTGGTGATACCGATCGCAGGAATTCTCTTGCCTGCCGCCGTAGCCGCGGTTGCGGCTTCGTACGGGGGCCACTGGCTGGCATGGTTGCCGGCACTCATAACACGCTACGCCCTGGATGCGCTGACCGGCACCATTCATGTCATCGGACATCTGCGCATCTCCGACGTACGCGTGCCCACGCCGGCCTTGCTGGTCAGTTGCGGCGCGGCGGCGGCGTTCGGACTGGCTCTGCTCTTGGCCCGCCGGCATGTGATCTTCGCCAGCCTTGGCCTCGCCGGACTGCTGGCTGCAGCGGTTTGGATTGTCCTGTTGCCTCCACAGCCGCAGTGGCATCGTGGAGTCTTTGAGATCACGGCGATTGATGTAGGGCAGGGCGATTCGCTGTTGCTGATTACTCCCGAGGGCAAAACTCTCCTGATGGATGCGGGGGGTATCCCCGGCAACGCGCGATCTGATTTCGATGTCGGCGAAGAAGTCGTTTCACCCTACCTCTGGTCACGAGGCATTCGCCGGCTCGACGCGGTTGCGATTTCCCACGCCCATAGCGACCACATGGGTGGCATGGACAGCGTGATAGCGAATTTTCAACCGCGTGAACTCTGGTATGGGGTGGAATCGCCGAGTCGCGGTTTCCGCGACGTCGAACAAGCGGCACGGTTAAGTCATGTGGAGTTAAAGTCGTTCGTGGCGGGCGAATCGTTTGAGTTTGGAAGCGTCCATGTGCGGGTGCTCAATCCGCAGCCAGGATGGCAGCCGCACGACCCGCCGCAGGATGACGAGTCACTGGTCCTGCATATGCAGTACGGCGGGAGTTCAGTCTTGCTGGTCGGTGACTCGCATAAGCGGATCGAGAAGTTCTTGGTCGACGAAAGCTCCGCAATGCGATTTGCTCAAGGTGGGACACCACGGCAGCGCGACTTCCAGCTCGCCCGAATTCCTTGCAGCCGTGAAGCCGCGTTACGCCGTGGTTTCTGTAGGTTTCTACAACTCGTTCAAACATCCCCGGCCGGAGGTAATGGAGCGCTATGCCGACGCGCATATTCCAACCTACCGTACCGACCTGTCGGGCGCCGTGTCCTTCTATCTCGACGGCACCAATATCACGGCTCGGCCGGTTCCTCACTGACGGCCTCGTCTTCGTCGGTAGTGGGGTTTCGGCGGTACTCCTCGATGGTCTGCAAGGCTTCCTCGGCTTGATCGGGCCGCACCATTACCACCACGCCACCCACGCCCGGGCAGGATGTCCTGTGGAGCTTCCCGGTTCTGGGTGATGGCGTCAATTCCCGCCGACTCCAGCAAACCGCGCACCACCATCGCCTCTGACTCTTCGTCGGTGTCGAAAACCTTTACCAGCTCTTCATGATCGTTTGCTGCCTCTGCCATGGTGCCTCCAGTGGGTTCGATGCAAAAGGTGGTTGTCGCCGTTCGCGGTGGTTCTGTTTCCCGGCTGCAAATTGTGCCGTTTGGGTGTATGATGCCGCCCACCACGTCCTAGCGCAACAGTGGGGTCAGGTCGGACATCCAAATTGTAGCGGAAAGCGAAGCGAACACGATTTCGAACGGCCGCCACAGGCGGCCTGTCTCTTGAGGGGAATCTATGGGGCTATCGGAGCACAGGGAAGAGGTCAGACCGCAACTCAGCAGCGAGCAGCAGGAACAGGAGGAAGAACGCCGCAAGCTGCGCCGCTTGCAGGTGATGATGAACATGGTGATGTCGGTCATCAGCCAGGACCAGGACCTCACCGTGGAAGAGGCTTCCGAACTGGTGGCCAATACCAAGCGGGCTGCGTTGGCGATGTTTCCGGATAAGGAGTTCGCCTACGACATCCTCTACAGGCCGCGGCTGCAGCGCCTGATGGCCGAACGCTTCCGCATGCAGTGACGCTGGCTACTTGCTGACGCTGGTCAGGTAAACCGTCAGCGTGCCCCAGAAGAGTTTGGCGCGCATCTGCACCGGTAGATGTTGAGCGTCGTCGGAATACCAGATCCAGATTCGCCCACGATTCTTGAGAATTCCGGAGTCGCCCTCGGGCCCCACGCGAATTGTTTGAAACGTTCCCGCCGGCGTTTTTACCTGTTCCTTGCCTTCCACGTGCGCCTGCACGATTACGGTTTTGCTTCCGTCATTCAGAGGAAACGTATAGTTGGCGCCTTGCTGCAGCGGAAGACTTCCCACATAAAAGATTCCTGACAACACATCGGTGACGCAACCCGGAATATCGTTCTCGATTTTCTTCTGCTGATTGTCTTTCAGATTGCGCTCTTCCAGGATGGCTTTCCCGCGCGCATAGTCGTACGAGATTACAGTCTCGCGGCGGTGGGAGCCCTCTTCGGTATGCTTCAACAGTTTGTAGGAGCAAAGACTCTTGGCATCGAAGTACGAGTTAAAACGGTCCTGTACGCGATACAGGAGCGCGACCACGCCGCTGGAGTCGGCGGTAGCCGCCACGTGCTCCTGCGATCCTGTACGCTCAATGCGTACGGTTGCTACCCCTGCGGTCCAGAAGCGCCATTCTCCTTCGTAGTGAAGCGCCTGCCCATGCGGAAACTCGTAACCGGGACGCAAAGGCTCGATGTGCGCCGACGCGCCAATTTTTGCTTCTTGCTGCGGTTGTGCGCCGGCATGGGACGCTTGCGGACCAGCGATAGCAGGCCCGCTGAGTCCGAGCCAGAGGGCGACGGCCAATAGGATTGTGAGTGCGGCACCGTTGCGTATTATCAGATTCCCCTCACCCGTGAAGCCACAGGATCTTTACGACGAGTGCCGCCAGCATCGCAGCGGAGCCCAGCAGGGCATTGTACTCGCGATGCTGCCAATATAGCTCACGTGAAAAGCCATCCATGATTTGACGAAACAGCAACGTATGGGGAAGCAGGCTGGGCGCGCGTCGCGCGTAGTCGTCATAGCCCGGAAATTGTTTTCGCAAGAATGTCTCTTCGGCACGGATGACCGGCACGTAGATCAGTACGAACATCGCCAGGATCACGATCGCCACCCAAACGTCGCGAGCCGCCACCGCAAAGCCGATCGCAATGACGATTGATCCTAAGTAGAGAGGATTGCGCACGTAGGCGTACGGCCCTGTCACCGTCAACTCACGGTTCTTCTTCACGTGCCCCGAGGCGACAGCGCGAACGACGATGCCCATGGACGCGATCAGAGCGCCTGCGATCAACAACCTCCACGTTGGCTTGGCACGCCAGAGGTAGAAAATCGCAAACACAAATCCCAAAGGCACACGGACGCGATGAGCTACACGGCTCCAGCTAATATTCGACCCCGCCGGTTGCGGATCAGCCATGATGCTCTCCGAGCAACTGGTCAGCCGCCTCCATCACCGCTTTTGGTTCGATTGAAACCAATCCCTCATCCGGACGGTTGGTATGGGTCGTACGATTAACGCTCTCGGGACTTCGCAAGACCACGCTGGGGGTGCCGAAAGGACCATTGCGCTCCGGTCGGGTGGGCCCGAACAACGCCACCACGGGAACGCGGAGCGCCGCTGCGAGATGCATGGGGCCGGTGTCGCCACCGATGAAGAGGCGGGCGCGTCGCGTCAGCGCAATCAGTTCTCCCACCGAACATTTCAGGGGCACTGCCATGCCTCCGCTCGAGTTACGGACCCCTTCGGCCAGGTCTTCTTCTCTTGGACCATGGTTGACGAGGACCGTCATACCGCGTTCCGCCAACGCTCGCGCCACCGCGCCAAATGACTCCGACGGCCAGCACTTTGCTCCCCAACCCGCGCCGGGGTTAACGATCGCCAACGGCTTACCGCCAAACATTTCGGTTTGGTGATCGGCCCAAGCCTCAATCGTAGGATCAACGGGAAAAGCCGGCTGAACGTATTCCAATTCTTGACCTGCAAATTCCGATGCCAGCGACAACGCATGTTCGACCACGTGCGCCCCTCGCACATCGATGGCGTGGGTGTAGAACATGCGTGCCGGTCCCTCGCGCGGCTGGGAAGAACCAATGCGGATCGCGGCGCTCGTGGAACGCAATGCCAATCCCGAGCGTACCGCACCCTGCAGGTCGATCGCGACCTCATACTCCATGGCGCGCACTTCGCGTCGGCACGATGCCATCTCGTGCCACGTCTCATCAGAAAACAGCGCCTTGCGCCAATTAGAGAACTTGGCCACATGCACCCAGTCGACAAGTGGTTTCCGTTCCGAGCGCGCAGTCAACCGCTCCGAAGTTCGCGCGCACAACAACTCCGCCCAGCGCTCTTCCACCAGCCACCCGATGTGCAGATCGGGTTTGGCCCGGCGCAAGGCGGCAATTGCAGGCATGCCGTGAATGATGTCGCCCATGGCGCTGAGCCGCACCACCAGGACGCGATCGGGAAGCCTCCCATTCAGGCGTATGGAGGTCATGGTTCACCACAGAAACACGGAGACACAGAGGGCTTTGCTTTACTCTGTGCCTCTGTGCTTCTGTGGTGATAAGTCACCGTTGCCCAGGTCCTCTATTCCAGGATTGCAGTCGCGCAAGGAAGTCAGTCGTGGAATGGTCTTTAGGGTCGCCAACAATCTCCACGCGCCCGCCATGTGCTAGGACTTCGTCGCGTTCGGGAACATTCTCTGGTGTGTAGTCTGTGCCCTTGGCCTGTACATCGGGGCGAATCTGGCGAATGAGAGCCCGCACGTCAGGCTCATCAAAAATAACCACGGCATCGACATCAGTTAGTGCGGCCACGATCTCGGCGCGCTCCGCTGCCGGCATCAGTGGGCGGCCTGCTCCCTTGAGTTGCGCGACACTCTCGTCCGAATTCATCGCCACCACCAGCTTTCCGCCCAGCGACTTTGCGCCGCGTAGGTAGCGGATATGTCCCACGTGCAACAGATCAAAACAGCCGTTGGCCAGGATGATCGCTTCGCCCCTGCGGCGCCATTCGGCAACACGATCACGCAATGCTTCACGCGAAAGAATTTTCTGTATGCAGTCGTTCACGAAGATGTAGTCGTGGAATACTGGTCGATGGCCGCCAGCAATTCCTCGTTCGACACCGTTGCCGTGCCGCGCTTCATCACCACGATGCCACCGGCGAAGTTGGCCAACTGGGTGGCTGACGCCGTGTTGGCCCCCGCAGCCAGGGCTGCGGTGAAGGTCGCGATTACCGTGTCTCCAGCTCCGGTCACATCCACTACCTGGTCGGAGCCATGTATGGAAACGACGAGCGGCGGAGCATCTTTCTCGAAGGCGACCATACCGTGGCGACCGCGAGTGATAACCAACGACTCCAGGGCCATCTGCTTTAACAATCTCTCGCCGGCGCTGAACAGCTGCCGGTCATCATGGCCAATCTTGATGCCCAAGGCCTCTTCCACCTCCGGCTCATTGGGCGTCGCCGCCGTGACCCCCTCGAAGTCCAACATGCGATAGCGTGAATCGAGCGTGACAGGCTTATTCGCCAGGCAGTGGTTCGACTTGATGAAGTTAAGCAGCCTGGGCGAAGCCGCGCCATATCCATAGTCAGACACCAGAAAGCCGTCCGACGCGGTCGCGTATTCCCGGGCCGCGTTCACCAGGTTCAACAGCACGGGATGCAATTCGTCCAGCGGTTCCGCTTCCCGATCCACGCGGACCACCTGCTGCCGGCTGGTGTGCGACATGCCCGCGAGAATGCGACTCTTGGTTGTGGTCGTATGATGCTTAACCCGTTCGATGCCGCTGATGGGAATTTTCTTTTCGCGTAAGCGCTCCAGCAGCAAGCCGCCAGCCTCGTCATCGCCCACCACTCCAACGGGCAGCACATTGACGCCCAGGGAAGCCAGGTTCATGATCGCATTGCCGCCTCCACCTGGTACCACTGTCCGCTCACGATGCTTCAGGATCAGCACCGGCGCCTCGCGCGACACCCGCGCGATCTCGCCAAAGATAAACTCGTCGGCCACCAGATCGGCGAGCACGGTGATCGAAACGTCGCCAAACGACCTGACGATCTTCTTCCAGCGCTCCGCGTCCTTTAGGTGTTTGATCATGAACTCAAATGAACGCCCGGTGCTTAATTCGAGCAACCGGGCGCAGAGGCAACTGTTGATTGTCTCACGCGAGCCGCTGCTTTCGCTCGCTTACAGTGGTCAGTATGAACTCCAGGACGGACGGCGCATGGTGCAGCCGCATTCTAACCGGAACCACGTGAATCGGTTGCAGTGCTTCAAGATGGCCGTCAAGATTGACCGCATCTTTCTCGGTGGTGACGAACGCCACGGCGCCATGCTCCCTGCGCAGTCGCAGCAGTTGGCGCACATCGTCAGCCGAATACCAATGATGATCACGAAAACTGCGGGTCGCAGCGACCGTGATTCCGGCCGTCCGCAACTGGGTAATAAAATTCTCTGGACGTGCGATCCCGCAGAACGCCAGGCACGGCTCCTTCGTCTGAGGAGCGGCGATATCGCGCGTCACTCTCCACACTTGTTGCCGCTCCAGACGCAGTCCTTCGCGGGGTATGTCATTGGTGAGAACGACCGCATCGGCCCGCGCCAACGAGGATATCGGCTCACGCAGCCTGCCGGTTGGCAACAATGAATCCTGTGCTTCACCGGGCGTAGCCAGCACGATGTCGAATTCGCGAGCCAGCCGCCGATGCTGAAAGCCATCGTCGAGCAAGTGCAGCCTTGGACCGGACCGCTCTTCGGCCAATCGGCCGGCAGCGTAGCGATCCTCCCCGACGATGACCGGTACTCCCAACTTCCGCGCGATCAGCAGTGGCTCGTCGCCGTATTCGCGCGAAGATCCCAAGGGATCGACCACCATCACTCCCGTGGTGCTGCGCCGGTAACCTCGCGAGAGCACATCGAAAGGAATGCTGAGCTCTTTCAGCAACTCGCCCAGTAACAGCAGGAATGGAGTTTTTCCCGAACCGCCAACCGTGAGATTGCCGATACTGATCACCGGCCCTTGCAAGTGGCTCAGCATCAAAGCTCCACGATCATAGAGCTCATTGCGGGCACGCACTGCCGCGCCATAAAGCGCCGCGAGCGGGTTCATGCGTGCCGCTCCGCGGTAATTTTCGCTCCCCTTAGCGCTCCCTCCGCCGATAGCAACTCCAACAAGCCGCTTACGGTCTTTTCAGTTGCACCGCGTTGCGAGCGCATTACCTCAAGAGCCCTACGGCCGAGCGCGGCGCGTTCGTCCTCGTTCTCCAGCAGATGAAGCACCGTCGCTGTCAACGATTGTGGAGTAACTTCGCACAAAGCGCCCGCTCGACGGAAGATCTCGATAATGTCGCGAAAGTTTTCGGTATGTGGTCCGACCAGAATCGGCGTTCCAAACTGTGCCGCTTCCAGCACGTTGTGTCCACCCCGCGGTACCAGACTTCCGCCAACAAACGCCATGTCGGCGAACTCATACAGGCTGCTCAACTCGCCGATGCTATCGAGCAGGAAAATACTTCCCGGGATAGGCGGCTCTTCTTTCCATTGCGAGCGTCTCTCGTAACCCAAGCCGGAGGATGCCACCAGAGACGCTACCGCATCGAATCGCTGGGGATGTCGTGGCGCCAGCACTAAAACCGCGTTCGGATAGCGAGCCACAACCCGCCGGAACGTATCGAGCAGCATGGTCTCTTCGCCATCGAGAGTGCTGCCCGCAACCAGCAGTGGGGCGGCCTCTTCGCGCTTGATCGCGGCGAATGCTGCTGTAATCGCCGCCCTGGCTGGCGGCTTTACTTCGAACTTAAGGTTACCGCTTACCTGTACGCGCTCGGGGAGCGCCCCCATCTGGATCAAGCGCCGTGCGTCTTCTTCACTTTGAGCCAGGAACAGTTGCACGTTTTGCATCACGCGCCGTAGTAGCTTCTGGATTCGCAGATAGCCGGGCAGAGAGCGATCAGAAACGCGCGCATTCACGACGGCGACCGCCGCGCCGGAACGCCGCGCCAGACGCAGCAGATTGGGCCAGAATTCACTCTCCGCCAGCACCAGCAACTTCGGACGCAACGCCTGCAAGTACGCGCGCACCGCAAAAGGCAGATCGACGGGAACATAGAACACGTTGTTTCCGCCGAAGCGCTCGCGCGCCAGTTTCTGCCCGGTATCCGTTGTGGTTGAAACCACAATGCGCCAGCCCGGCAACTGGGTCTTCAGTTCATCGATGACCTGTGATATGGCCAGCACCTCGCCGACCGAGACCGCGTGGATCCAGATTGTGTTGGTGGCAACTTGGTTAGAAATCCGCTCGGGAACCTTGCCCAGCCGCTCGCCCAATCCAGTGCGGTACTTGCCATGACGCAGCATCTCCAGTAGCCACCAGGGAGTGCTCACCACCAGCGCGGCGAACAGGAGAATGCTGTACAGGGAATACACGCTGCGATTGTAATTGCGCCCGAACAATGATCCAAACCGACGAGCGACGGGTGTCAAAAGCCTAGTAAGGGAAACTTATGACGCGCATGATGGGCGGGCCTTCGACCTCCGTTCAATTCGTGCTAGAGTTTCCTCTATGGTAGTCACTATCAACATTCCGGACGAACTTGCGGAGCAAGCCAAGGCGCGCGGCTTGTCGCTAGAATCGCTCGTTCAGGAGATTTTGTCACAGCTGCTTGGGGCGCGTCCTGTGGAAACCCGACAGGCCCGTACCGCAGAAGAGATTCGCACATGGCTGGACTCACTGGCCCAGTTTTCTGACCAGATTCCCCCATTGCCGGACGCGCTTTCTCGCGAGTGGATTTACCAGGATCACGATTAAATGACCATTGCCTCGTGCCTGGTCGATACCAATATCCTTCTACGCATGACACGGCGCTCCGATCCGCAACACCCGATCGTCGATGCAGCCCTCGCTCAACTGGCCGTTCAAGGCACGGTGTTTCATTACGCTCATCAGAATATTGCTGAGCTATGGAACGCCATGACACGGCCTCGGACTCGCAACGGCTTTGGCTTGACTGTAACTGACGCCGAACGCGAGGTGCAGGCAATCGAAGCGGGCATGATCCTCTTGCCGGATAACGAGGCCGTTTATCGCGAGTGGCGAAGGATTGTCGTCCAGCACCGGGTCTTGGGCGTTCAAGTACACGACGCCCGCATGGCAGCAGTCATGTACGTCCACCGGGTGAACCACGTACTCACATTGAACGTGGCCGATTTTGAACGCTTCAGCGGTCTCACTGCTATTCACCCGAACAGCATTTGAGAAGGCTTGATGCGAGGGTCTATCCCATGCGTCTACATGGCGGGTTGAGCGCGGCTCTCCAATAGCAGATAATCCCGCTATGCTCCTCCGACATTGCGCCCTACTCTGGATTGTGGGCCTGACCATCGTGTTTTCATCCGTGGCACTGTTGGCGTCCAAAGACTTCGTTCCCCCCAAGGCGAGCAACGCAACCACTTATCCATGCAAGGACTCGCATCCTAATGAGCACGTCACTGCGGCCGTGGATGTGTACAACAGTTCCCCCAAAGCGGACATCTTCATCACCCACTTCAGCGACGAAGGAATTCTGCCCGTGTTTCTGGTTATTACCAACGACGGCGACCAGCCTATTACCGTGAATAAGATGCAGGCGGAACTGGTAACGGCCCACCATGACAAGCTCGAAGGGCTGGATGTGGACGACGTTTTTCGCCGCGTGGCCCACATCAAGGGGAGCAGCAGCAATCCCAATCCACGGGTTGGCCCCATCCCCCTTCCGGGAGGGACCAAGAACAAGAAAGCCCAGCAGCAGTACGACGAACTGATGCGCGCGAAATTCACCGCCGAGGCGGTCGAGCCGCACTCGACCAAGTCGGGCTTCTTGTTCTTTGACGTTCAGCGCGTCAGCCAACCGGTGGACGGCGCCCACATCTATCTCACCGGAGTCCGGGACAGTAATGGCAATGAGTTGATGTACTTCGAAATTCCGCTGACTCCATCGAATGCAGCGACAGGCGGGAAGTGAGGACTCTAACCGCGGATTGACCCGGGCGTCGCGGATATTGTCTCCAAGCTTCAACAGGACAGCCTCCTGTGCTCGCTGTTCAAGGTATGCTAGCAATCACTTCTGTTTCTGCCCGTTATAATCGACAATCATGCCCGCTACGCCCGCAGCCCAGTCCAAGTACGAGCCGGTCATCGGACTGGAAGTCCACGTTCAGCTTTTGACCCGAACCAAGATCTTCTGCGGCTGCTCGACCCGCTTCGGCGACCCCCCAAACACCAATGTCTGCCCAGTGTGTCTAGGCTTACCCGGTCCGCTACCAGTGCTGAACCGGCGGGCAGTTGAATTTGCAGTACTGGCCGCGACGGCACTCAACTGCAAAATCAATGAGACATCCATCTTCGCCCGCAAGAACTATTTCTATCCCGACCTGCCCAAGGGATACCAGATTTCGCAGTACGACAAGCCGCTGGCCGAACATGGCTACATCGAAATCAAGACCGCGACCGGTCTCAAGAAGATCGGCATTACGCGCGTGCACCTCGAAGAAGACGCCGGCAAGAGCTTGCACGATGGCCTTCCCGACAGTGCTCAGTGGACCTCGATTGACCTTAACCGCTCGGGCGTCCCCCTGATCGAGATCGTCAGTGAGCCCGACATCGCGTCGCCCGACCAAGCTCACGAATATCTCACGCGGCTGAAAGAGATCATCCTCTATACCGGCGTTAGCGACTGCAACATGGAAGAAGGCTCTCTGCGTTGCGATGCGAATGTCAGCATCCGGCTGCGCGGTGAAACCAAGTTCGGCACCAAGGCGGAAGTGAAGAACGTGAATTCGTTCCGCTTTATCCGCCACGCGCTGGAATACGAGATCGAGCGCCACCAGCAGGTGCTTGAGTCGGGGGGCAAGATTGTCCAGGAAACACGCCTCTACAACCCCGCCGAGGGCAAGACCTACAGCATGCGCTCCAAGGAGCAGGCACACGATTACCGTTACTTCCCCGAGCCTGACCTGCTGCCGCTGGTGGTGGATGAGAAGTGGCGCACGCAGATCACAGACCAGACGCCCGAACTCCCCGCGGCCCGGCGCGCGCGCATGGTCGTGCAGTATGGCATTACGGAGTACGACGCCACCACGCTGACCAGCACTCGCTCGCTGGCCGATCAGTTTGAAGAGGCCGCGAAGGCCGCAAAAAATCCCAAGCGTGTCTCCAACCTGGTGCAGAGTGAATTACTCGGCCGGCTGAAAGCTGCGGGTCTGGACATCGAGCAGTCGCCGATTTCGATGAAGGGTGTGGCCATGTCGGCTGACCTGGTCGAGGGTGGCGCCATCAGTGGCAAAATGCTCAAAGAGCTTTATGATCTGGCTTTCGAGCGCGGCGAGGATTTTCCGGCAATCTACGAGAAGGAGAAGCCGCAGCAGCTCACCGACACCGCAGCCATCGAGAAGATTATCGACGAGGTGATCGTCGGCAATCCCAGGCAGTTGGAGCAGTATCGCGCCGGCAAGAAGACTGTGATCGGCTTTTTTGTCGGCCAGGTGATGAAGGCTTCCAAGGGACAGGCCAATCCGGCTCTGGTGAATGAGCTTCTGGCCAAGAAACTGGAATAGGGGCAATCTTCCAATCTGGCGGAGGGCGTGCCGGCTTTTGTTAAGAATGGATATTTGCTCTCACCCAACCAAGTAGCGGGCCTTGAGTTCGCACCTCTCGATGATCGACTATGGCGTGAGCTCGAAGGCCACGCCGCCGAATTCATGGCCGCCCGTACCGCCCAATACGGTAGTGCCATAGAGGTTCCCGGAACTGTCCAGCACGACACCACCCCAAGGCCAGCCACCATCTAATCCGCTGGTGAATGGATGCAGGATGGTTATTGTCCATTGGCCCCTCGAGGATGGCGCTAGCTTGAACACAGTGCCGTAGGTGTTGGGTCCGCCGGCAACGTTTGTGCTGAAAATATTCCCCGCATTATCCAGGCTCACCCTCTGAGGATTTCCGCCCTCCGTCTGACCATCAAATGCGTGTAGGATGCTTTCCGTCCAACTACCGTCCGGGTTAGGGGAAAGCTCGAAGACTGTCCCCGATATATTTCCGCCGTATTGGGTGGTGCCGTAGAGATTGCCGGCCGCATCGAACACCACGCCATTGGTCGGATTGGCGCCATCGGGTCCGCTTCCGAATGGCGTGCCGGTGAATGAATAGAGCACGGTCTCGGTCCAGCCCACGCTCAGCCTATTGGGCGTCAATTTGAAGACGATACCGGCGCCGTTCGAGCCGCCGATGTAGGCTGTGCCATAGAGGTTGCCACTGGCGTCGAAGGTCAACAATCCGGTGGGCATACCCCCGTCGTTTCCATGTCCGAAGGCATGCAAGATGGTTTCGCCAGTGGCCGAAGGACCGGCGAGACTGTACACGACGCCACCACCGTAGGCGCCTCCGCCAGGTGTGGTGCCGAAGAGCCGGCCAGCGCTATTGACTACTACACCCGCGTTGACAAGGAGTCTGCTTCCGCCGCCATCCCAGCCGCCGCTGAAAATGTGCCGCGTGATTTCCGACCACATACCGCCGGAGCCAGGGACCAACTCATAAAGGGTGCCATTAATTCCGGTGCCATAATGCTCGGTGGTGCCGTAGAGATTTCCCCGGCTGTCAAAGGCGACAGGCGCGTAAGGATTGGCCCCGTCGTTTCCGTTAAAGCTATGGATAACGGCTTCGCTCCAGCTCCCGTCCTGGTTGGGCGTCAATTCGAAGACGGTGCCACAGCCATAATCGCCGCATTCTGATCCACCTGCTACGGTGGTGCCATAGAGATTCCCATTGCCGTCAAAAATTAGCCCCGCCTCCGGGCCAAATCCGTCATTATTGATGGGGCCGAAGTTGTGCAACACCTTGAATGTTTGCGCCCAAGCGCCGGCCGCACAGATGACCACGAAAATAACAATTAAGGCCTTTTTCCCAGCGACCGAAGAGCTCCTGGAGTGCATTGCTTTCCCCCTATGATCGATGGTTCCCTGTAGACGGCGATCACAGACTTCAATTCTTCTCGCAGCTTTACAATTGATATATCACCGACGCATGTCTGCCCGCCAGAGGTACAGACCGGTGCACCACCGGATCGAACTTCCTAGGATTTGTTACCCTGTAAGCTTCCATGAGACTGCGGCTCTATTGCCTGACCGGGAGTTTTCTTCTGATCGCGGCGCTCTCCGGTTGCGGGACCCCCGGTGCGCCGCAACCGCCGTCCCTGCAACTGGCGCGTCCGGTTGACGATTTGACCGCCTCGCGCAAAGGCAACCGCGTCGAACTTGACTGGACGTTGCAGCGCAAGAATACTGACCGGACCCTGGTCAGACACCTGCCCGCTATCCACGTCTGTCGTCACGAAGGCACTGGACTGATGGCTACGTGTACGGTAGTGGCCGACGTTCCGCCTGCCAAGCTCGCGCCGCAGATTAAACTCAAGACGAAGGAGGAAATCCCGGCAATTCGGATGCACTATGAGGATTCGCTGCCGCCAAAGTTGGGACAGGAAAATCCTGCAGACTTTGTCACCTATGCGGTCGAAGAGATCAACTCCCATGGCCGCAGCGCCGGACTTTCCAATCAAGTGCCAATTCCAGTCGCCCCGACTATCCCTGCGCCCGATGAATTGGCGGCGCAAGTCAGCGGCGAGGGCGTGCACATCTCGTGGATCGGCGCTGCTCCCCCAGTTCCCCCTGCGGGCCTAAGTTACCTTTATCGCATCCTGCGAAAGCCTGTTGGCGGGCCCTCGTATGTCGTGTTAGCCGATGTCGAACCCGCAGGCGCTGGATCATATCTCGACCAAACCTTTGCGTGGGAGCAGAAGTACGAATATCGGATCACCACCATAACGCAGGTCCACTCGCATGGCATCAATACCACAGTCGAAGGCGATGATTCCAAGCCCGTCGAGGTCTTTACGCGTGATATTTATCCGCCCGCCCAACCCGCCGGATTACAGGCGGTCTTCTCCAGCGTGGGCCAGAAGCCATTCATTGACCTTACCTGGGCGCCGAATCTGGAAAGCGATCTCGCAGGGTACAACATCTTCCGGCGCGTCGAAGGGGCGCAATTTGAAAAGCTGAACACGCAATTGGTTCAAACCTCATCTTTCCGCGACGAGAACGTCCAACCCGGCAAGAAATACATCTACACTGTTTCTGCCGTGGATCTGCGCGGTAACGAGAGCCAACGCTCGGCCGAGACCAGTGAAACGGTGCCGAACAAGTAAATGTTTATTGAGGTGTTATGTCTTACTGCCGATTTCAACATGAGAATGTTACCCGCTACGGACTCGTCGAGAGCATGCGCGGCGTTGATACCATCACTCGCACACTGGCGAGCGCAGCGCGTTCGTGGTCGGAGTTTGAGGGCGGCGAGCCTGCCAATCTACCGCTAAGCACGGTACATTTGTTGTCTCCGGTAGAGCCGTCGAAGGTGGTTTGCGTCGGGCGCAATTATCGCGAACATGCCAAAGAGCTGAATCATCCGATTCCCACCGAGCCGTTGTTCTTTCTCAAGCCGCCATCGTCGGTCATCGCTCCCGGCGATTACATTCGCCGGCCCAATACTTTGTCTCAGCGGGTGGACTATGAAGGCGAACTGGGAGTCGTGATCGGTAAGCGCTGCTACCGTCTCCAGCAAGGTGAGGATGTGCGTCCTTACATCCTTGGCTATACCTGCGTCAACGACGTGACCGCGCGCGACCTCCAGGACAAAGATGGTCAGTGGACTCGGGCCAAGGGATTCGATACTTTTTGCCCAATCGGTCCCGTAGTGGCTGAGAACCTCGATCCCTGGAAGGGGGTGAGTGTACAAACCCATGTGAATGGTCAACTCCGGCAGAATGGAACGACGGTAGACTTCCTCTTCCCGCTCGACACACTCATTCACTTCATTGCCCAGGTGATGACCCTGATGCCGGGAGACATCATTGCCACGGGCACGCCTGTCGGTGTAGGACCACTTCAGCCAGGCGACTCAGTTGAAGTCACCGTGGAAGGCATCGGCACACTGAAGAATCCAGTGGTGAACCGCGAGTAGGAAGCGCATGCGGTCGCTACACCGCCACTATCTAGCAGTTCTGACCCACACAAAGTGCAATCCCGGCTCGCCGGACAATAAACTTAAGACCGACACCATTTTTCGATTCCCCTACGCCTCCGATCCGATTATCTTGAAGGCAACAGTGCCGCCCGAATTTCGCGGCCAGCCATGAATGCACTCCGCCTGTATCCGGTCCTCGCCTTTGGAGCTACCGCTGCCATCGTTGGCTACGCCCTGCTTTCGCGACGTAATAAGAAATCAACTGAACAACTGGAACGTGAGCGCCGGACCCAGCTGACTCTTGGGGGACGCATCATCGATGGCAACGTCATTGACGTACTGGAACTGGAAGAGAGTGAATCGGGCCAGCAGATGACTCTGCTGATCTACAAGTATGACGTTGCCGGCGTGACCTACGAAGCGTCGCAGGATGTAACTCACCTGCGGCAGTTCATTGACTTGTATTCCTGCCGCTTGGGCTTGCCGGCTTCTGTCAAATATGACCCCCACAACCCTGGGGATTCAGTGGTTATCTCCGAAACTTGGTCCGGACTGCGCAAGTCGCCGATTCGCGTGCCGGCTCGCGTCGTGAGCAATTCCAGTACCTTCGTGTAACTTTCCTGTGTCAGCCGCGTCTATCTCTGCACCTCCCCTAAATGCACGGCCCCTTCGTGAACTGCAGTCCCGAGTTGTTACAATAGGTCTTTATGCATAGTCCGCCCACCCTAATCGCTGCCTTCGTGGCGGGATTACTGTCGTTCCTCTCCCCATGCGTACTTCCGCTGGTGCCGGGATATGTTTCTCTCATCTCAGGTGCCAGTGTTGAGGACCTGCAATCTTCAGAACGGCGCGTGCTTCGGACTGTGATGTTGCACTCCGTTACCTTCGTGCTGGGTTTTAGCGTGGTCTTTATTGCTTTGGGGGCGGTTGCGACTACTGTCGGCCAATTTGCAAATGAGTACCACGCTCTGCTGACAAAAATTGCCGGTGTCATCGTCATCATTTTCGGGCTGCATCTCACTGGTCTGCTGAAAATCAAGGCGCTGTATGCCGATAAGCGGCTGCACAACGTCAAAGGCAGCTCCAGTGTTGCCGGTTCGTTTCTGGTGGGCTTCGCTTTCGCTTTCGGATGGACTCCTTGCATCGGCCCTATCCTGGCCGGAATCCTTCTGTTGGCGGAGACACAAGACACCGTGCTAAAAGGAATTTTGCTCCTGGCCATCTATTCTCTTGGCTTGGCCGTACCCTTTCTGCTGACTTCCTTGGGAGTGGACCGGTTCCTGGCGTTCTATGGCCGCTTTCGCCGTCACCTGCACACCGTCGAAGTTATTAGTGGTGTGCTTCTGATAGCGGTCGGCGTGCTCATCTTTTTGAATAACCTCAAACTGCTCTCCGGCTATCTTTCGTTCTTTAACCGGTTTGCGCTGTAAGGGTGCCGTTCGTGAAACGTAATTCGCTAGTGTTTGTCATTCTGGCGGTGGCCATCATTGGAATGCTCGCCGCCGGAAAGTACCTGGACCGTAACCACCAGCACGGGCCGCTGAAAATGGTGGGCAACGCCAAAGGGGTACAGGCGCCTGATTTCGACCTCGCCACCTTAGATGGCCAAAGGGTGAAGCTTTCCGACTTCCGCGGCAAAGCCGTCCTACTGAATTTCTGGGCGACGTGGTGTCCGCCGTGCAAGGTCGAGATGCCATGGTTCGTGGACCTGCAAAAGCAATACGGCAAGGACGGTCTGGTGATTCTGGGCGTGGCGATGGATGATACCGCTCCTGAGAAGATTGCAGAGTTTGCGCACGAGATGGGGGTGAACTATCAGGTGCTGCTGGGCACCGACCAGGTCTCGGACGACTACGGGGACGTGCAATATCTTCCGACGACTTTCTATGTCGATCGTAACGGAGTCATCGTAGATAAAGCGGCCGGGCTGTTCAGCCGTGAAGAGATCGAAAGCGATGTGAAGAAAATTCTGGCCAGTAGCCATAACTCCGGTGCCGGCCAGACCAGTCGCGCATCTGTCGTGAACGGCCCCGCCTCGGCGACACCTGCCACTAAGGGTGCGGAATGACAAGGCTAGCGGGAACGATCACGGCAATTATGTTGTGCCTCGCAGCTTTGGGCATGGCGCAAACCCCCGGAGACAAGCAGCCTTACGTGACCATGGCACCGGTTGGTAGCGTACAACTTCGCGCGGGGGCTACTGCCAGCGTCGAGCTCGATTTTCGGATCGGTTCTGAGTTTCATATCAACTCGCACCAACCCAAGGCCGACTACCTGATTCCCACCGCTCTCAAGTTAAACGCACCCGAACAGCTCACCGTGGCTGATTTGACTTATCCCGCCGGAGAGGATATGACGTTTCCGTTCTCGCCTAACGAAAAGCTGAGCGTTTACAGCGGGGACTTCAGCATCAACGCCGTGTTGAAAGCTCCGACCAGCGCCGCCGCTGGCAGTTATCCGGTGAAAGGCGAATTGCGATTCCAAGCCTGCGACCACAGCGCCTGTTATCCACCTCACTCGATACCGGTGCAGTTCCAGGTGACGGTAGTCAAGTAACCGCTTTTTGCTCTTCGCGATTCACCCACCCAGATCACAATACGTATTGGTAACGAACCCAAACGCCCTTGCTGGTTATTTTAGTGGCGGCTCCATGAGCATTCTTACCGAAGAGCGAGAAGCGTAAGGCAATGTCCTTAGATAAGCAGCTACAGAGAGTTCGTCTTCTTCAGTCGCGACACTGTCCTCTCTTGTCCCAGGTTGGCCATTACGGCGAATAGGCTCGGAGCCACACCCTGCCCCGTGAGCGCGACCCTTGCACCGTTGATTAGCCCGCCGGCCTTCACATCTTTCTCTGCGGCAAAATCGCGCAGCACCGTCTCGGTGCTGGCTTCGGAAAAGACCGCTAGCTTCTCGTATCGCGATGCCAGTTCTACGAGCATCTCGCGCACCGCATTGTCTTTCAAGAACTTCTGCACCGCGGCGGCATCCACGTCAAAGCTATCACTGAAATACGCACGGAAGAGCGTTGCGAAGTCTTTCAGGTTGCGTGCCCGTGGCTTCACCAGGTCCACGGTGGCGGCCATCGCCTCGCGACTGGTCTGGTACGGAATCAAGTCGACCTTTTTCCATTCCTCTTCAATCAGTGGCAACAACTGCGCCGCCGGGCAAGCGCGTATGTATTCGGAGTTGAACCAGTCAAGCTTGCCACGATCGAAAACGGCGTTCGACTTTGCGATGCCGCTCAGGTCGAAGAGGTCAATCAGCTCGCGGTCATCCATGACCTCTTTCAAGGAGCCGGGCGGCGTCCAACCGAGAAGCGCCAGAAAATTGCGAAACGCTTCCGGCGCAATGCCTTCCTCTTTGTAAGCAATCACGCTGGTTGCGCCGTGGCGCTTGCTGAGCCGCGTCTTGTCAGGGCCGAGGATCAGCGGCACATGTGCGAATACGGGGAGCGGCTGCTCGAGTGCCTGGTAGAGCATCACCTGTTTGGGTGTATTCGAGAGATGATCGGCGCCGCGCAGGATATGCGTCATGCGCATGTCAATGTCATCCACCACCACGCTGAGATGGTAGGTGGGAACACCGTCAGAGCGCAGCAGCACGAAATCCTCGAGCTCGGTGTTGGCGAATTCCACGCGGCCGAAGACGGCGTCATCGAAGAAAGTGCTGCCGCTTTCCGGAACGGCAAATCGGATAGCCGCCTGTTCGCCTGCATCGCGGCGAATCTTCGCTAGCTCGGGCGAAATGCTGCGGCACTTTCGGTCGTATTGCGGATCACCGCCCTTCGCCTGCGCGTCCGCACGCCGCTGCTCCAGCTCTTCCTTGGTGCAGAAGCAGTAATACCCATGACCGCTATCGACCAGGCGCTGCGCGGCGTCGCGGTACAAATGCATACGCTGTGACTGAAAGTATGGCCCCTCGTCCCAATCGATACCCAGCCAGCGCAGTCCAACCAGGATACCTTCCACCATTTCCGCGGTCGAGCGTTCAAAGTCTGTGTCCTCGATGCGGAGAATCAGCGTGCCTTTGTAATGCCGCGCAAAGAGCCAGTTGAACAGCGCCGTGCGCGCTCCGCCGACGTGCAGGTAGCCGGTTGGCGAGGGAGCAAAACGAAGACGGGGAGAGATGTCAGTGTCGGGCATACTCAATGCGTCACGGTATTAGTTTTCTCAGTGAGCTCCGGCAGTGTCGACGATGCGAAATCCCGTCTCTCGGGCTGCATCCAATAATCGCCTGTCGCCGGAAATGAAGTGCCTGTTGAATGGACGGTTCTTGCACCAGGTATAGGCAGAAGCCAGTTGGAGTGCGTCAGCCGCGCGGAGGTGGTATCGCTCTAACATGGATTCGGCCAATCGCCGCAAGTCTTCGGTCGGCTGAATTTCGCGCCAGCCTTGTTGTAACTCCTCCAGGCGGCCAACCACCTGCTCATGTTGCATCGTAGTCAGAGCGCCTGCTCGCAGCTCTCTGGCGAAAGCGCTTCGCGCCTCCACTCTGGTTGCCCACCAGACGACGACCCCGAAACGCTCACTGAGCTGCCGCAACAAAGGCGTCCCAATCTGCTCCGTGCAGAGAGGCACGAGGGCGCTGCTATCCCAAAATGCCGGTTCCACTAACGTCCTTCCTCACGCTCTTCCAGGACCGCGCGAAGGGCACGCTCCGCCCCCAGATTCGGGGCCGGCATTTGCCAGAATTTCTTCCAGTTGACGCCACCCCCCGGCGGCAGCTTCATAGTCCCGGATGCGACGAGATCCTTCTCCTCTTCTGTGATTGCACTGCCCCCATACGGCAAGATTCGAGCTACTGGCGTGTTGCGGTCTTTGACAATAACTTCTTCACCGTCACGCACGAATTGCAGGTAGGTGCTAAGCCGATTCTTTAATTCGCCAATGTTCACCGTCTTCATGGCTATATTCTATCTCATCTTAGCTATATAGCTATTCACGTGCTGCGTCTCGGCTAGCTTATGCGCGATTCGTTTTTTCCCGCTTCTCGATCTTCGCCCAGGTGTCGCGCAACTGCACCGTCCGGTTAAAGACCAACTTTCCTGACGTCGAGTCCGAATCGACGCAAAAGTATCCCAACCGTTCGAACTGGTAGCGATCGCCCGGATTGGCACTGGCCAGCGATGGTTCCACCTTGGCGTCAGGCACCGTCTCCAGCGAGTTGGGATTCAGATTGGCGGTGAACTCCTGCCCCTCGGGCACATCGCTAGGGTCTTCCTTGCTGAACAGGTTTTCGTACAGCCGCACTTCGCCATCAATGGCGTGCTGCGCCGAAACCCAGTGAATCGTCGCCTTCACCTTGCGGTTATCAGGTGCGTTGCCGCTGCGCGTCGCCGGATCGTAGGTGCAATGGACCTCGACTACCTCGCCACTCTTCTCATCCTTCACCACGCCGGTGCAGGTGATGAAGTAGCCAGCGCGCAGGCGGACCTCCTGCCCCGGCGACAACCTGAAGAACTTTTTCGGCGGCGTCTCGCGAAAGTCATCCTCCTCGATATACAGTTCGCGAGAGAACGGAACCTTCCTCGTACCGGCAGCAGGATCTTCGGGATTGTTCACCGCCTCCAGTTCTTCGACCTGCCCTTCGGGATAGTTATCGATAATGACCCGCAACGGGCGCAGAACAGCCATGACCCGAGGTGCGCTCTTGTTCAAGTCCTCGCGCAGGAAGTGCTCCAGCATGGCGAGTTCGATGACGCCGTTGGTTTTGGAGGCGCCGATAGCAGCGCAGAAATTGCGAATCGCCTCGGGCGTGTAGCCACGTCGCCGCATCCCGGAGAGTGTCGGCATGCGGGGATCGTCCCACCCGCGCACGTGACCGTCTTGCACCAGTTGCAGCAGCTTCCGCTTGCTCAGCAGGGTGTAGGTAATGTTCAGCCGGTCGAATTCGATCTGCTGCGACGGGAATATTCCCAGTTGCTGAATGAACCAGTTGTATAGCGGCCGATGATCCTCGAACTCCAGCGTGCAGATGGAATGCGTGACCTTCTCGATGGAGTCCGATTGACCGTGCGCGAAGTCGTACATCGGGTAGATGCACCACTTGTCTGCAGTGCGATGATGCTCGGCATGCAGAATGCGATACATCACAGGATCGCGCATGTTCAAGTTGGGGCAAGCCATGTCGATCTTTGCGCGCAACGTTCGCGAGCCATCGGGGAATTCGCCCGCGCGCATCTTCGCGAACAGCTCCAGGTTCTCCTCGACAGACCGGTTGCGGTAGGGGCTCTCCTTGCCGGGCTCGGTGAGCGTTCCGCGATATTTCCGTACTTCCTCGGCACTCAAGTCGCAGACATAAGCCTTGCCGTCGTTGATCAGTTGCACTGCCCAGTCGTGAAGCTGATCGAAGTAATCGGAGGCGTAAAACAGCCGGTCTTCCCAATCGAAACCAAGCCAGCGGACGTCGGTGATGATGGAATCTACGTACTCCTGCTCTTCCTTCTCGGGGTTGGTGTCGTCAAAGCGCAGGTTGGTCTTGCCGCCGAACTCCGCCGCCAGCCCGAAGTTCAGGCAGATGGACTTGGCATGGCCGATGTGCAGATATCCGTTGGGCTCGGGCGGAAAGCGCGTCTGCACCTGTCCGCCGTACTTGTTGGTCTTCAGATCTTCGAGAATGATGTCGCGGATGAAATTCGATGGCCGATCGGGAGCAGCGGCTTGCGATGTGGCTGTAGCTTCCACATCGTTGTTTGAGGTAGTCATGAATTCCTTTTAGGGTGCCCCGCCCTTGTCGCTCGCTGTTGGCGAAAGAGTGGGAACCTCAATAGCCGAAAGGTCTATTTTACGTGGTCGGGACGATGTATCGTCAGGATGGCACTGCAGAACGACGTATTATGGCCAGCAAATCTCGGTGAGCAGCACGGCCACGTGCGCGATGGCAGCATTGTCGGTGCCCATGCCTTCCGGAGTCTTGGCTTTGATCCCAACGCATGATGGCTCGATGCCGAGCAGCTCGGCGACATGTTGTTGGATCGCCTTAGCGTGCGGACCGATCTTGGGCGCCGCGAGGATCAACGTGCTATCCACATTTCCCACTACATAGCCCGCGTTCTCGATCTGTTTAAGCGCTTCGCGGACGAAGACGGTCGAGTCCGCGCCCTTCCATTTCGGATCTGTAGGTGGAAAGTAGGTTCCGATGTCTCCGGCGGCGATCGCGCCGAGCAGTGCGTCGGTTATACCATGCAGCAAAACATCGCCGTCGGAGTGGCCCGCCAGACCGCTGTGATGTGGGAGGAGCACCCCGCCGATCTTCAGCGGGATGCCGGGCTGGAACTCGTGCGAGTCCCAGCCGTAGCCAATGCGAGGTGTGCGTTGTGGATTAGACAAAGGCTTCTGCCAAACTTTGAAGGGGCACGGCTTCAGCCGTGCCGCAAAGCTGCTGTCATTAATGGTGGCTTTACAGCCACTGAGGGATTTCGGTGCCGATAAGTAGGGCGACTTCCCTCGGGGACTGAAGCCCGGATGCTAGCCAACAGCGTTTCGGGGCGTCCGACCGGCGAAAGCAAGTGTGCCGTCGGCTAAAAAGCCGACTCCAACTCATGAGAACGCCTTTAACGCGGACCTAAAGCTCCGCACCACCCGAGCTCACCTTCTCACCCGCCCAGGCTCGCCTTGCGCCCGTTTTCCTGCGACAGGAAAAATTCTGCCAGCTCCAGATCGGCAGGCGTGGTGATCTTCATATTTCGTGGAGAGCCCATGACAACGTGCACCGTCCCTCCGCTGCGCTCGATTAGCGACGCTTCATCCGTGCCCATGAACCCATCAGCGGTGGCTTCATCGAACGCCTTCTTGAGCAAGCCGAACCGAAACCCCTGCGGGGTCTGCGCCAGCACCATGCGCTCACGGGGCACCGTGGCAATCACGACGGCGCCATCGGACGTCCGGTCAACCTGCTTCACGGTGTCAACCGCGGGCACTCCGGCAATCGCAGCCTCGTACTTCTTAACCGCTTCAATTACGCCAACGATGGTGTCCTGGTCGACGAAGGGCCGCACCGCATCATGCACCAGAACGATGTCGTCGTCGGCTGCCTCGATCGCCGCCAGCGCATTGGCCACGGAATTCTGCCGATGCTCTCCGCCTTCAACCAAGCGAACCGCCTTATTCAGTCTCTCTTTGGCGAGCTGTTTCTGAAAGCTCGCGGCTTCGTTCTTGCGCACTGCTACCACAATCTCGCTTACCTGCGGGCATTGCGCAAACTTGCGCAGCGTATGAAAAAGAATGGGAGTGCCGTCTAGCTCCAGAAACTGCTTGCTAGGGCTTTGCGGAGCCCGAATCGCGCGGGACATGCGCGTACCCAGTCCGGCCGCGGGAATGATGACGATGACTTTCATATTGGGGAGCGAAGTATAAATGCCGGAGGCAGCCAAACACAAATCGGCAGCTTGCTATCGCAGCAAGGTCAATCTGGATCTGCGATGAAACTACTCCGGCTTTGGTACATCCGGAACCACGACCACCGGGGCGGACGCAGGTGGCACCTTGCGAAAGTCAGGTCGCGATTCCACGGGACGCGGCTGCGCGTTCATGTTACGTTCATCGAACTTGCCGAAAATCATCTTTCCAGCCGTGGTTTGGAGCACCGAGGTCACCGAGATATCAATGTTCTTGCCGATCATCTTGCGGGCGTTGTCAACCACGACCATCGTTCCGTCGTCCAGATAGGCGACACCCTGGTTGTACTCCTTGCCCTCCTTCAGGATGAAGACCTTCATGATTTCGCCGGGCAGTACGATAGGCTTCAACGAGTTGGCCAGCTCGTTAATGTTCAGCACCGCGACTCCCTGCAACTGGGCTACTTTGTTGAGATTGAAATCGTTGGTGACGATCTTGCCTTCGTACACCTTGGCCAGCTCGATCAGCTTCAGGTCCACTTCACGCACGGCGGGAAAGTCGTCTTCCACGATTTGCACCTGCAAGGTCGCAATCTTCTGGATGCGCTGCAAGATGTCAAGACCGCGGCGGCCACGGTTTCGCTTCATAGAGTCGGCGGAGTCGGCAACCAACTGCAGTTCGCGCAGCACGAACTGCGGAATGACGATCACGCCATCCAAGAAGCCGGTTTCGGCGATGTCGGCGATCCGCCCGTCGATGATGACGCTGGTATCCAGGATCTTGTGGCTCTTCCTGGACTGCTTCTCGCCTCCGAAAATGCCTCCTAGCGCCGCCAGATTCAGCAGGTCGCCCTTGCCGGCGCCCACCACCAAACCCACGTAGGCCATGATCAGCATTACGAAGAGTTGCAGGAAGCTTTGGGTTGGGCCCTCGCGAATGCTGTTGCGGATTACGAGGCTGAACAGGTAGGCGCCGACAATTCCGAGTATGCTGCCGATGACCGCGCCAATAAGCCGCTTCAAGCTGACGCGTCGCAGGCGAACTTCAAACAGAACGACGGCGATACCGAAAATTACTCCGGCGCCCGCAGCGGGCCAACGTTCCAACCCAAGTGGCTGCAGTTCATAGCTCGCAACTGCGGTGATAAGGACGAATAAGACACGTATAAATACAAGGTCCAAGCGACACCTCCACCGACCGGTCCAAGCGTCCGCAGTGGGTGAAAGCGCTCCGGAGGAAGAGATAACGATGATGCCGGTGACGCACTCTCAGACCAAACGCGACGGGCAGGTCCTGACTCGCTCGCTCCGCTAAGTAATCGCCTCGGGGCATATGAAAAAGAATTGCGCCCCGACCCGCCCAAGTGCGGCGGGACTATTACTAGAGTAGCCGAAGTATATACCAGTTTGGGACGTCTTCAGCAGGACAAGCAGCTTTACCACCGGTATGTGTTCCGATTTGGGCAAACTGGCTACCAACACTTGCCCTTCGTCTGCGAGTCGGTAAACTGACCATCTCCTCCCGGGGTAACTACGGTCTCTCTTCCGAGATCCGTCGCAGGACTTTTCAAAACCCGGCTAGCTGGGGACAATCACCCTCCGATTGCTGTGATTCCCATCACAATCCGCAACTCTTTTTGGCCCGCGATTTTAGCGCTTCCGCGCCACTCTTGCGGTGCTAGAATTTTCTGTTATGGCATTCCCGATTGATCGTCCCCGTCGCCTGCGTCGCACGGAAGCGATGCGCTCGTTCGTCCGCGAAACCCGTTTGAGCCCCGAAGGCTTCGTCTATCCCCTGTTCGTCTGTCCGGGCGAAGGCGTGCGCAAGGAAGTGCGCTCCATGCCCGGCGTCTTCAATCTTTCGGTGGACGAAGCGGTAAAGGAGTGCGCCGAAGTGAAATCGCTCGGCATTCCCAGCGTTATCCTCTTCGGACTGCCAGAGTCGAAGGACGAGATTGCCACCGACGCCTGGTCCGACGACGGCATTGTGCAGAAGGCTGCTCGCGCCATCAAGCGCGAGGTCCCCGGCCTGCTGCTGATGGGCGATGTCTGCCTGTGCGAATACATGTCGCACGGCCATTGCGGCATCGTGGAGACCTCCGGGCCGCGCTCCGTCGGTGCTGCGTCGGTTGCTGCGATGGTTGCCGAGGATTACGAGATCCTCAACGACCCCACGCTCGAACTGCTCGCCCGCACGGCGGTCGCGCAGGCCAAGGCGGGCATGGACATCATTGCGCCCTCCGACATGATGGACGGCCGCGTGGATGCCATCCGCACCGCGCTCGATGCCGACCGGCTACCAGAACATTCCCGTCCTTTCTTATGCGGCGAAGTTTGCCAGCGGATTCTATGGGCCATTCCGCGAAGCGGCCGATTCGGCGCCACACTTCGGCGATCGCCGCTCCTACCAGATGGATCCGGCCAACCTGCGCGAGGCCATGCGCGAGATCGAGCTCGACCTCGAGGAAGGCGCCGACATGATCATGGTGAAGCCGGCCATGCCTTACCTCGACGTGCTGCACGAGGCGCGCCTGCGTTTCGACGTGCCGCTCGCCGCGTACCAGGTTAGCGGCGAGTACGCCATGATCAAGGCCGCCGCGCTGAACGGTTGGATTGACTACGAGCGCGTCATGATGGAGTCGCTGCTGTGCATCCAGCGCGCTGGCGCGTCGATTGTGCTGACCTACTTTGCGAAGGAAGCGGCAAGATTGCTGGCGTAAGCGGAGCGCTCTACGAGATACGAATGCTACTCTCTGACGAGATCAGACAACTCCTCGACGGTGCGAACTTCGCTCACCTGGCTACTCTGATGCCCGATGGCTCGCCGCAAAGTGTACCGGTATGGGTCGGACGCGACGCAGATCACATCATCGTATGCACTGGGGAAAACTCTCTCAAGGCTCGCAACACGGCGCGCGACCCGCGGGTTGCGCTCTCCATCGTGGATTTTCGCGATCCCTATTCCGAATTGCAGATTCGCGGACGCGTGATCGAGCGTCGGCCCGATCCCGATCTGGAGATCATGGATCCCATCTCCGTTGAAGTACACCGGCAAGCCGTTCCCCTTCCGCAATCCCGAAGGGCGCGTTGCCCTCGTAATCGAAGTGGAAAGGGCGCGTTATATCAAGCTGCCCTTTGAACACACTCCACCCGCCAGTTCGTAAACCGCCAGCAACGGGGCATTCCAGCCCCCATTTTCCGCAGGTTAAAAAGCAAAGAATATCCTCCCCTTGTAAATAGCTGGCACGGCTTGGGGCAACACCAGCGATAGTTCAACCTGATATTATCCAGGCCGATCAACAGGGCCAAAAAAGTCTGCTTTGCGATGAACGTAGTACTAAAGCAGAGGCACACTGGTTTTTGGGGCAAACATGCGTTACCCACAACCACCCATCAGGAGATATATAGCTCACCTATAGTGGAGGACCTGGTAGGAATATGACTAATATTTCTTAGATTTCTGTGGCGCATGTGTGGCGAAGAGTATAGTTGCCTTATCCATGGGTGCAAGCCATGAAACCTTTGTCTCCTGATTCCCTTCGGCCCGTCATTCTTTGTGTTGATGACGCAGAAATTGCTCTGCGAATTCGTAAGCTTCTACTTACGATTGCCGGCTATGAAGTGGTGACCGCCACTTCCGGCGAAGAAGGCTTGGAGCAATTCAAGCGGGAGGCGATTGACCTGGTTATCGCCGATCACTTCCTTACAGACCAAACCGGTACAGAGATTGCCAGGGAGATGAAGACAATCAAGCCAAACGTACCTATCCTTATCGTCTCGGCATCGGCAGACACCCCCGAAGGAATGGAATTTGCCGACGAGTTCCTGCCCAAAGGCGAATCCCCAGAAAAGCTACTTCAAACCATCGCCCGCTTGCTTAAGAACCAACACCTTGCGTAATCCAATGAAGGAGATCCAATGTCACTGCAGCGCATTGTGAAGCCTGCGTTTATTTTTGCATTGATGTGGTACGCGGTGGGCGCGGCGGCGCAACAGCCTGTCGCCAATTCTTCTGTCGTACCTTACGGTCCACCGGTAAACGTGGAAACCGCCAAGAAGGCGGCTGCGGCAGCTCTCGCCGAAACCCGCAAGAACAACTGGGCCATGGCGGTCGCGGTCGTCGATCCTAGCGGCACCCTCGTTTATTACGAGAAGATGGACGACACCCAACTGGGCAGCGCCAAAATATCGATCAATAAAGCACGCTCAGCGGCCCTGTTCAAACGTCCCACCAAAGCCTTTCAGGATGCGTTGGCTGGAGGTGGCGCGGGTCTTCGCGTCCTCGGATTGGAAGGGGCGGTGCCGGTTGAGGGCGGTGTCCCGCTGATGATGGATGGCAAGATCATTGGCGGCATCGGCCTCTCGGGAGATACCAGCGAGCATGATGCGCAATGCGCCAAGGCCGGCGCCGATGCGTTGCAGAAACCATAATCTGCGAACCGTCGGACGAGAAGTCGGCTGCGGACTGGCGAAGCTGAATCACTAAACTCAAAACTGTGCAATAGATTTTCTAAGATTTTTGTTGACATTCCATTGCAGTAACCGCAATATCTTGGGTTAGACATACTGCTCATTCAACATCTTGGGCTGGTATGGTATTTGGGTCAAAAAAAAATCAACCTTCGAGGGAGAAGGTTACTACAAGGAGGAATTACCCAATGGCAACTAAGAAGAAGGCCGCAAAGAAAGCCGCCAAGAAGAAAAAGCGGTAACCGTTCCGGGGCGAGGCTATTGGCCTCGCTTAACTTTTGTCCAATAAACCAGGCCTCCGCACGCTGCAGTTTCGCGGAGGCCTTTCCCTTTGCGATGACTCATCCTCACTGTGGCGGATACGGCGAACTCTCCAACGTTGCTCATCGCAAGTGCCGTTGGTTGGTTGCGTCGGCAACGGTGGCACCTGCAGCAAGTGCGGCGTGCTGAAGTCGAAGAACCCATTCGCCGGGTCCGTCATATCGGCCGCGGTTGCGTCCCGTTGCGTCAGCGCCGGAACGTTGAAGCGCGTCTCGATCAACTTCAGCATTGCGGTGTAATCGCTTGCCTGGTGCACCACCGTCTGCGGCTTTCACCCACGGCGACACCACAATGAACGGCAGGCGGAATCCCGTCACGTTGAACAGTCCTTGCGTGTGGCCCTGCAGATCGGTGGGCAAGATGATCGTCCGGTGGCGTTGCCAGGATGGGCCCGACGTGATCGAACAATCCTCCGCCTTCGTCCCAGGTCAGGATGAACACCGAGTCCGGCCACGCCGAACTCGTGAGCAGCGCGTTCAGAATTTGCTGTACGCGCGCCGAGCCCTGTCTGAACATTGTTGCCCGGATGTTCGTCATACCCGGTGCTGGCTGCGCGCTCGATGAACACCACCTGCGGCAGGTCCTGGTCGGCTGTGGGACTCTGCAGAATGTTGTACCACTCCGAGATGTTGCGCACGTTGCCCTGAATCTGCGGATCGTTCCAATCCGCCCAGTTCGCCAGGAAGACGCTGTTGTCCTGGTAGTAGTAACGCCAGGTAATACCCGCCTGCGTCAACGCGCGGAAGATGGTCGGCTGCTGCCATACCGGATCGTTCGGATTGGCCGTCGGATAGCCATGTCCATACGAAGTCGCCGCGAACAGGTACATCCGATTGGGAATCGTGTTCGCCGGAATGGGCGAGTAATACGTATCACTGGTGGCGAACTGCGTCGCCAGTTCGTAGTAGAACGGCAAGTCCGTCTGGTCGTAATATCCCAGCGGCCGGGTATGCGTGGGATCGTACTGATCGCCCGTGCCCCCCGACAGCGTGGTATCCAGGAACCTGTCCATCAGGTACTGCGAACTTGGCGTCAGGTTCAGCCAGTCGCCTGCCTACCAGGTCCATGTCGTAGTGAGTTTCATCCCACGACGGCGAAAGGTTCTCAATGCACTCGGTCCGCTGATGGAACGGTCCGAAACGACTGCCCTTGCGGATTCTTGATCGTGTAATTCGGCGGCAGCGTGTGCAGATCATTCACATCGCTAAGCTGCGCCCCGGGAATCGGCGGCTGATGATTGACGCGGTAGTTCGCCAGCACTCCGAAATAGTTATCGAAGGCGCGGTTCTCCTGCACCAGGTAAGATGATGTGATTAAGGTTCGAAATCCCGCCGGTGCTCACCGTCACCGTGGCCGGCTCCTGTATCTGATTATTGAATTGGTCGGTCGCCGTGGCCGTGTAGGTTGTAGTTTGTGTCGGATGAACAATAGCGACGCCGTTGGGAAGCGTACAGGTTTGGCAAACCCCCGGGGTAATGCTCAGCGAGACCGCGTTGGTTGTCTGCCAGGTCAGGGTTACAGCGCCGCCCGGCCCCACGGTTTGCGGGTTCGCGGTAAAGCTCAGCGTCATCGCTCCCACCACCGTAATGTTCACTTGCGTGGAAACCGCCTGTCCGCCTACCGGTCCGTTGGCCGTAACGGTAAAGCCAACGCTGGTCCCCAGCGGAGGCGTCTGTGTCGTTCCAGAACAAGTGCTGCCGTTACAGGTGGGACTCAGCGGAGTCATGGTGTTCGCCGGCAGCGTCGTCAGCACGTACGAACTTCCATTGTTCGGGCCGGAGTAGGTCAACATCACCGTTTGTCCCGCTTGAATGGTGGTGGCCGAAGCGGTCAACATCATCGGCACCACTGTCACGATTGCAGTAGCCGTGGCGGGCGTGGTTCCAGAGGCCCCGGTCGCTTGTCCCGTGTAAGTAGTCGTCGAGGTGGGCGCACCCGTCGGATACTTTGGGCTGCTCAATGGCAAACTGGTTTGATCTTCTCCCAGGATGGTCGGAGTAACCGTGAAGGCGGTCGCATTCGTCGTAGCCCACGCGAAGTTGATGATCTGTCCGGATGCCGTCGTCGCAGGGGTCGCGGCAAAGCCCGTCAATGTGGGCTGGGTCAATCCGCCGCCACTGCTCCCGCCGCCTCCGCTGCTGCCACTGCCTCCGCTGCCACTGCCGCTGCCGGGCGGGTTATTGGAGGAGCCGCCGCCGCAACCTACAGCCAAACCTATTCCTACTATGCCGGCCAGAAACCACGCATTACGTAAACGAAGCATACTTTGTAACATCCTGTTAAAGGCGCCTGGGCCCGTGAATTGCCGCAAGCTAAGATTCGGAAATTCACGGCGGAGTTGTTCGGGCGCAGCTTCGCGACATAAGGGCGGCACTGCTAAGCTCGGGATTGACTAGACATTAGCTCAGACAACGCACTGACTCGCAAGGGGTGGAGCACCGCTGGGTGCCCCATCCTTTCGCTTCTTTTGCGAAAGGGTGGGAAACGACGAACTCTGACCATGGTGAAGTTATGCGATGAAGGAATGGCGCGATAATCGCCCGGACGCTACCTCAGACGCCGCGCTTGTGGGTCGCTAGAGTGGAGGGACGCTTTAAAGGCTGCTACGAAACTCCCATTGAGCAAATGTTAGTAGGGGCGAGAGTGGTTGAGTACGTCGAAAAAAAGAGCCCGCAGGGCGTAATAATCGTAGCCCAGGACGTAAGTCCTGGGTAATCGCACGCCATGAGAAATGGGAGCCCCATAGGGGCGGCACAATTCGGAAGCACGGCTTGGCAGACCGTCGGGTGCCCCATCCTTTCGCTTCTTTTGCGAAAGGGTGGGAAGCGACGACGCTGACCACCACGGTTTGTTGCATGTCTGAGCTTGTCTGTTCAACGAAGTGTTTTGAAAAGGCGCGCCGTTACAGTGGGCTCAGAATTCGGTTTCGGTGTGCTGTGAGGGGCTTAGCTTTACAGTTTGCTAAAAACTAGGTTTCGGTGCGCTTTGAAGGGGCGCAGCTTTAGCTGCGCCCTTGGATGCTCTTTATTTTTGTCATCACAAGCGGGCTTCAGCCCGCGAGTGATCCGCTTTTCTCTTTCCCTGCTTATAGGCGCTGCGGTCCCACACACCCTTTCCCGTGACCCGGAAAAATGTTACATTCACTCCCCACTCATCGCGTGAAACGAAGGTCACATGTCTAGCAACGCGCCACTGGCCGACGCCGAATACGATATCTTTCTCAGCCACGCCTGGAAAGATGGCGAGCGCCCGCAGCAGATCAAAGAGGCACTCGAGGCTGTCGGCCTGCGGGTCTGGTTCGACGCCTCCGAGATCGACGACTTCGCCGGCATCACGCACGCGGTCACCGAAGGCTTGGCGAAGTCGAAGGCGCTGCTCGCCTACTATTCCACGACCTATCCCCTGCGCCGCGCCTGCCAATGGGAGCTGACCGCCGCTTTCCTCGCCGCGCAAACCGAAGGAGACCCGCGACGCCGCGTGCTCGTCATTAATCCCGAGAAGGGCGCAGACCACATCCATCCCATCGAACTGCGCGACGCAAAATTCCGCAAGGCTCCCGATACTGACACGGAGATGCAGCAACTGGTCCAGGCCATCGTCAAGCATGTTGCGCAACTCCGCGGTCCGCTGGCCGACATCCGTCCGCTCACCGCACCCAACTGGTACGGCATGACGCCGGTGGGCTCAACCCGCTTCGTCGGACGTTTGAAAGAAATGTGGGAGGTGCGCTCACTTCTCCACGCGGGCGATGTCACGCAGATCACGGACGCAGCCGCGGCCGCGGCCGGCATCGGGCAGGTGCAGGGGTTGGGCGGAGTGGGCAAGTCGCTGCTGGCGGAGGAGTACGCGCTGCACTTTGGCGTGGCCTATCCCGGGGGCGTCTTCTGGCTACGCGCCTACGGCAACGACGACGCGAAGGCGGTGCTCGGTCCAGAGGAGCGCGAGGCTCTGCGCGCCGACCAAATGCGCGCGATGGCGGAGCGCCTTGGCATCGACTCACGCGGTCTCACGGCGGAACAAGTCGAGGGAGCACTGTCTCGCAAGATCGCGAGCGAAAACAAGCCCTGCCTCTGGATTGTGGACGACGTGCCCAACGGCATGGACGGCGAGGCGCTCCGCCGCTGGTTTCCGCCGCACCCGCTGGCGCGGACGCTCATCACCACGCGCAGCCGCGAGTACGGCTCGCTGGCCAAGGGGATCGATCTTTCCGTGCTGACACCCGACGAGGCGTTCCAACTGCTGACCTCGCGGCGCAAGCCTGCACGCAAGGACGAAGAAGAGCAGGCGCGCGACTTGGCGAATGACCTGGGATACCACGCCCTGGCGCTGGATGTCACCGCTTCGGCGGTTGTTTCTTACGGCGGTGACGAACCCTACCGCAAGTTCCGCGAAGAGTTGTCGAACAAAGATGATGACGCTCTTGAGCTTTCCGTCGAACTGGCGGACGCGGTGCCCAACGGACACGAGCCCAGCATCGCCAAGACCATGCTACACAGTATCCGCACCATCGGCGCAGAGGGGCAGGACTTCCTACGCCTGGCTTCAGTTCTGGCAGTAGCGCCAATTCCAGCGTCACTGGTGACGGCGGTGTTCGAGAAGGCTAACGGTCTCGAACATAGCAAAGCAGAGCGGTGCCAACGCAGAGCTTTCTACGAGGTAACCACGGCCTCATTGGCGGAAAAGGCGGGTGAGAATCAGGATGCGCGCTCGGTGCATGCCTTGGTGTCGCGGGCGGTGCGCTTCCAAGGAAAGGGTGCTCCCGAACGTACGCAGGCGCTGCGGACAGCGGCGGTTGTCGCGCTTTGGATAGAGATAGCCAAAGCGGCTGATGACCCGAGGCTGCACAAGCATATTGAGTTACACGTTGCGCACGCACGGCGGGTGGCCGCGATTCCCGAGACGATCTCCGAGGCCAATCTCGTCGACTGGCTTGCGCGACATGATTACGAGCGCGGTGCGTACGCTTCGGCGCGAAGCCTGTACGAGCGCGAAATCGAATTCCGCCGGCATACGCTGGGCGAGGAACATCCCGACACCCTGACAGCGCTTAACAATCTGGCGAGTACCCTCAAAGCACAAGGAGACTTGGCGGCCGCGCGCAAACTTCAAGAAGAGACGCTCGCGATTCGCTGCCGAATGCTGGGACGCGAGCATTCGGATACCCTCATGTCGATCAACAACTTGGCCGACACGTTGCGGCTACAGGGCGACCTGACAGGGGCGCGTAAGCTCCTAGAGGAGGTGCTCTCCATCCAGCACCGGGTGTTGGGTCCCGAGCATCCGAGTACGCTCAGGTCGATGAACAATCTGGCTGGCACGCTACATGCTCAGGGAGACTTGGCGGCCGCGCGCAAGCTTCAAGAAGACACGCTCGCGATTCGCTGCAGAGTGCTGGGGCCCGAGCACCCGGAGACCCTCACCTCAATGAACGACCTGGCTAATACCCTACATGTGCAAGGTGACTTGGCGGGAGCGGGTAAGTTGCATGAGGAGGAGCTTGCAGTCTGCCGAAGTGTATTGGGCCCCGAACATCCCAGTACCCTTACTTCGACGAACAACCTAGCCGTAACCCTCTTTGCGCTGGGAGACTTGGCGGGGGCGCTCGAGCTTCAAGAAGAGGTGCTTGAGATCTTCCGCCGAGTACTGGGGCCCGAGCACCCTGACACCCTCGCCTCGATGAACAACCTATCCGTGACGCTGGACTCGATGGGGGAGTTAGCCGCGGAGCGGAGGTTGCAAGAAGAGGTGCTCGATATTAGCCGCCGGGTACTGGGGCCTGAGCACCCGCACACTTCCGTCTCCGCGTCGAATCTGTTTCTAACACTTTTGAATTTAGGCGACCAGCAATCGGCAGTGAACACACTCAAGTGCGACCTGCTGTGGCTGCTCGACCGCGATCCCGCCACCCTCAGCGCCGACCAGCGGAGAATCCGCGAGTTCGTGGCCGAGGTTGTAAAGGGAACTGGATAGCGGTTCGTGACCACCGCTCATCTCATGGATCTTTATGGTGGCGTACCATGGCGCGAGCTTTACACGCTTCTGAAAATTTTCCAGTCTTGTCGCCAAGAGCGAGCGGCCGTTTTCCCTGCGAGTCGAAGGCCCCTAATTTTAGTGAGTTTTCTGGGTGGGGCGCCGAATCCCTCTTCCCTCCCCGCTTACGATTCGCCCTCCGGCCACGTCCAACCTATGGCTAATACCAACGTTTTCCTGCCACCTTCCCATCGGGCCGGCATCGAAACTAAGGTACAATGGGAGCGAGAGTTATCCCTCCCACCAGCGAATTACACATGTCAAAGACCACCAAGCTTGTCCTTCTCGGCCTCTCCTTTTTGCTTGCCACGTTTGTTGTGGTTGGCGGACTGGGTGTCCGGGCCAACACCAACGACGACGGCTCGTATCGCCAGTTGGGTGTTTATAGCGAAGTTCTGTCGCGTATTCGTACCGAGTACGTCGAGGAACCGAACATTCCCAACGTTACGAACGGCGCCCTGCACGGGTTGCTGGAGTCGCTCGACGCCAACTCCAGCTATCTCGATCCGACCGAGTACAAGGATTACAAGCAGCGCAAGGAAGGCAAGGCCGGCATTGGCGCGACTGTCTCCAAGCGCTACGGTTATGCTGCGGTCATCTCGGTGATTCCGGGTGGGCCCGCCGACAAGGCGGAGATCGCGAGTGGCGACATTATCGAGGCCATTGAAGGCAAGACTACGCGCGACATGTCGCTGGCTGAGATTGACGGGCTGTTGACCGGGCCTCCAGGCTCGGTGGTTAACGTCTCGGTGGTGCGTCCGCGACGCGCCCAGCCAGTGAAGTCGGCGCTGACCCGCGCCATCGTCGCCGATCCGCCCATCAGCGACAAGATGATGGAAGACGGCATTGCCTACATCAAGGTCGATGACTTCCCCAAGGGGCGTTCGCAGGAGATCGCCAACAAGTTGAAGGCCGTGCAGAAGGAAGGCGCAAAGAAGGTCATTCTCGACCTGCGCAATTCCGGTGACGGCGAGGAGAGCGAGGGCATCGCCACCGCCAACCTTTTCCTGAACCATGGCACCATCGCGACTCTGCAGGGCCAGAAGTATCCCAAGCAAATCTTCAATGCCGACCCGGAGAAAGCGGTTGCGACCAGCCTGCCGCTGGTAGTGCTGGTGAATCGCGGTACGGCGGGAGCGGCGGAGATTGTGGCCGCTGCGGTGATGGAGAACGCGCGTGGCGATGTGGTCGGCGACAAGACCTTCGGCTCTGGCTCTATCCAGAAGGTGATCGACATGCCGGACCACTCGGCGCTGATCCTCTCGGTGGCGAAGTATTATTCGCCATCGGGCAAAGCGCTGGAGGACACGGCGGTCACGCCCAATATCCTGGTTGCCGATAATAATGACGACTTCATCGCTCCCGACGAGGACGAGAACGCGCAAGACGACGCGCAACAGGAGAAAGACAAGGCGAACCAGCCTGACGATCAGCTCAACAAGGCGATCGAGGTGCTGAAGAACCAGGGCAAGAAAGCGTAGCAGTCGATTCACAGCCGACAGGTTCGGCACAGAGGCACGGAGAAATTCTCCGTGCTTTCTTTTTGGTGACAGCGCTGAGGATATTGCGTACTCTTTAACCGCTCAAGGTCAATGCCAGGCGAGAGGGTGGAAGAAGATGAAACGAGTGGTCGGGCTGGGCGGCATCTTTTTCAAGTCTAAAGATCCTAAGGCGCTCTACGAGTGGTATCGCCGGCATCTGGGTATAGAGAGCTCGGCAGATGGCTCCGGCGCATTCTGGCACGACGCCGACCATCCTGAAGTTCCTGTCTTCAATGTGTGGGCCATCTTTCCTCACGATACGAATTATTTCGCGCCTAGCCAGTCGCCCTTCATGATCAACTTCCGCGTGGACGATCTTGACGCCTTGCTGAAGGCTCTACGCGAGGAGGGCGTGCAAGTAGACGACAAAGTCGAGGATTACGACTACGGCAAGTTCGGCTGGATCATGGACCCCGAAGGCAACCGCGTGGAACTGTGGGAGCCGAAGAGCGGTGGATAGGTAATCCTAGCGCGCTCCCGTAGTGGGGATCTGGGTGGAGTATCGCTACTGCGCGTCTTTAGGCTACAGCGCCGCGGCTGCTTTTCCTGGCTGGCAGTTTCTTTGAACCAATATTCTTCCCGCTACCGGCGAAACAACGCAATCTCCCGTTGTTATCCCAATAGAATGATATTTTCGTAATGTGCAATTTTGAACATGCAAAGAAACCCCGCCTGAGATACAGTTCTTAAATCCACACGCAATTGTGCTAAAGACATTTTCAGCCGTCGCGGGTGTGAGGCTAGACCTCCAGCAAAGGCGGCATACATTGTCCAAGGTGCATCTCCACAAAATATCGGCTTACATTTTGCTCATGATGTTTATCTTGCCGTCGATCTCGGCCCAGGATAAGAGCGCGAGTCCTTCCCGGTTGATCATCCCCGACGGCACCCCCATCAAGCTGCAGCTGGCCGAGAACGTTTCCTCGGCCCACGCTCACGTCGGAGACCGGCTGGATTTCGTCGTGGTGAGAGATGTGAATATTGACGGCTTCACGGTCATTCCGGCCGGGAGCAAAGCCCAAGGTTCAGTCACGGGTGTTAAGAGTAAGCGGTTCCTGGGAATTGGCGGCAAAGTAAACCTGAAACTCGATTCCGTGGAACTGGCCAACGGCGATCAGATCGAACTGCGCGCGCGCATGGAGGTCAAGGGAAGCTCCCGCACTAAGTTGATGGCCGCGGCGATGGTCGCCACCAGCCTGATCTTTCTGCCGGCGACGCCGATTTTCCTGCTCACCCGCGGGCACGACAGCACGGTCGTAAAAAGTACGGAGATCACTGCGCAAGTCGACTGTCCGACGTCGATCGCAGCGGAAGGATTGCTGCCGTCCCGGGAAAATCCTTCCCAACTAAGCGAGATGATGGACTATCTTCCCCCGCGCGTCTTCAGCGGTGAGGGCCGCCAAGGCGACATGCTCAACCTGATTTTTGTCGGTCAACAGCAGGACCTGCAGCGGGCCTTTGAGCGCGCCGGCTGGGTCAAAACCGACAAGTGGAAGCTGATTTTTGTCTGGCATTTGTTGCAGCGCCGTACCAACGATACCCAGTTGCCCATGGCCCGGTTCTACCTGTTTGGCAGAGTGCAGGACTACTCATATGCGCTGCCTGACCCGCAAGCGATCATGTCGCGCCGTCATCATCTTCGCATCTGGAAAACCGACTACACCATGGATGGAATGCCCATCTGGGCGGCTGCCGCCACTCATGACGTTGCCATTGAAATCGCCAAGCGCGGGCGTTTGATCAATCATAGGATCGATCCCGCCGTGGACGCAGAGCGTGATTTCGTCGGTACTGACCTCACGAGCACCTTGTCAGTGAGCCGACAGGAATATTTGCATTCTTCCGATCCAGTGTTCCAGGCGGAAACTGCGTCCGGCGAGAGCTATCACTCCGACAGCAGAATTCTTCTTCTGGATCTTCATCAGCAAGCCCCAGTCACAGCCAGCGTGCCCGATCAACCGGCTACCCTGGTGCGCGCGACCGCAATGCCTAATGCCGTTCCAGCGGAATCTTTCCAGAGCGACCTTCCGTCACCACGCTGAGCGGTTCGGTTGGTTTCAACTCAAGTGGATTGACAAGGCAGAGGCCACGCGTTTCAGACGGCTGCGAAAAAAACCAATATAGCTCAGCATGTTGCAGGGAAACCTTTGCAGGCTGTCGACTTTACTTCACCTACCCTAAGAGGGCGTGCGTGTAAGAAAGCTGTAGGAAGTCGTTATTTTTAAACAGCGCACAACTTTCAGCTTGTTCTTGACTTTGTTTAGCTGTCTGCTAACATCCCACCTATCTTTCCCAGCCCGGAAGGGACAATTGAAGCAGCGCCTAGCAGCTCTCGTCTCATGGGTGGATACCCACGTCACCCAGCCGGTTGGCCGGTCGGCGAAATGGGCGGCCCTCGATCCCCACCGGCACGAGCCCGGATTTCTAGGATCGATCCCGTATATTCTCATCTTAAGGTACCTGATCACATTTGCTGTCGCGGTTCGATTCTCCGCGCATAGATCTGAGTACACGCCCTCCCAATGGGCAATCAGAGTGACCATTATCACTCTGATTTGGCTGGCAACATTGGTCTCAACTTATGTCGCCTTGAAGCCTGCCCTGAGGCGATCGCGCTGGATACAGGCCGGAACTATATTGGCCGACATCGTACTCATTTCTGTAGCCTATCAATTAACCGGACAATACGGGTCTGACTTTTTTCTCTTCTACTACCTTCCGATTTTTGCATCGGTTGAATATCTCGGCGGCTGGGGAGCCATTTCTGTTTCATTGGCGGTACTCTGCGCGATAGTGCTGACGGTGCATTTTATGTACCCGATGCAAGAAGCGCCGCTGACCCAATGGATACCGGTACTGAACGTGCTTCTCCTTCGATGGGCTTTCCTCCTCGCCGTGGCCATGAGTTCGGCTTTTGTGTTCCGGGGCCTCTCACTTCGTCAAGCGCAGTTGCTTACATTATTGGACGCGCTTCACTCCGGGGCCGCGGGGATACCTGATGTCCAAGCACTCGAAGAGGCGCTGGAGACGATTCTATCTGAGCTTACGGAAAAGCTTAACTTTGAATTCGCAGCGATATCACTGGTGGACGAATATCGCAACTGCATCGAGACGGTTCGAGGCAGAAATATTTCTCTTGGCTGGATCATGCGTGCTAAACATCAGTTGGATGAGCCGGATATTCAGACCCATGTTGTGACTACTGGTGAGACCAAAGTTATTGTGGGGTGGGATGACTTATTGGACAAGAGGATTTACGACAGATTCGAACCTTGGCGACTGGCACGCGTGTGGGCTCCGATAGTCTCTGCTGACGGCCATGTGATTGGCACTATCGAGGCAGGGTGTGATAGGGAGCGTAAGGGTGAGGTACTTACCGACCTCGCTATTGAGAGGGTCAAGCAACTGGGGCGCGAGAAAGGAGATGAAATCGCCAGAAGAAGGCCGCAGGTGTTGTTGCAGGCCATGGCCAAGGAAGCGATACAACTTATTGGCGCAGATTCGGCCAGCCTGCATGTTTACCGGCTAACAACCCCCGATTCATCATCAGAAGCTGAGCCCGAGTGGGGTGAACTCATTCTGGCGGCGGGGGCAGGCAAAGCAACGCCGGCGTTCGTGCAGTCCTATATGCCTACGCCCCGTGGCAGGGATAGAGAAGCTATACAGACTGGCAGACCCGTGTGGATTGACGATCCTCGTCAATTCAGGGACGACTATCCGAGGCTTTATGAGCTTGGCCTAAGGGCACTGGCTGTCATCCCCCTCAAGCTGGGACTAGACACGGCCGGAGTACTAGCCATACATTCCTGGCAAAGTGGAAAGAAATTCATGCCACGTGACATTAACCTAGCCGAGACCTTTGCCCGTGAAATGGAAGGAGTCATTCAGAACTATCTTCTGTTGAGGCGAGCTACCGAGGCTGGGAGCCGGGCTTGGGCACTGTCGGGACTTCAGAGTCTTATGCAGTCGTTAACCTCTCCGTTCAATTTGCGGGATGTGCTTGCGAAAATAACGCAGAATGCCCTACTTACGCTGGATGCCGATAATGTCACGCTATATGAATACCAGGCAGACAGAGGATCCTTCTACGTACCACCCGTGCTGGATGGTCAATTCATCCATCCTGATTCGATGAAAGCCGACCTCAGTCCCGATGACGTCCTGTTTGAGTTTGTTAGGCGTGGGTCGTCTCAGTTTATTGTTGACGTCCACAAGCACGGGGAGCCCGACTTGCTGGCGCCTAGCAAGAGTGGAAAACCGCGCTTCGTTGAGAGCGAAAAGATAAGGTCATGTGCAGTGTTGGTCTTGAGATCCAGAGGAGAAATTGTCGGCCTGTTATTTGTGAATTTCCGGCAACTTCACAACTTTAGCGGAGAAGAGAAGCGAGCCATGGATGCCCTCTCGACCTCGGCTGCCCTGGCCATCCGAAACGCACGATTACATAAAGATGACCTTAAAAGGCAGCTTGAGGCCATGCATGAGGTGCACGCGGCCATCGCAGAGAAGGGACCCGATTTAAAGCAAGTACTGGAGCGCTTGTTGCAACAGACTCTGGATCTGACCGGCGCCGAGTATGGTGTCTGTATGCGGTGGAATGAAGCGATGGAGGTTCTCGAGTCAATAGCACAATGGCCTGTTCAGGACGGCTACTCTATCCAGTCTCAAACCCTTGAAGAGGGTGTAATCGGTCTGGCGGCAAAGAGTAGGAGGTCCATCCTGGTTGAGGACGTCGAGGATCAGAACAAATCCATGTTTGTTGAAACGGTCGGGGAAGTCTGGCCGGCGCGGATCTACAAAAAGGTAAACCCGGACACACGGTGTGAGATTGCTGTGCCTCTCCTGGACGAGGGTCAATTAGTCGGAGTGCTGAACATTGAGCATCCGAAGCCTCTGGCTCTTACTCAAGACGATCGGGTCTTCTTGGAAACTCTCGCCGTTCCCGCCATCATCGCCTTCCACACCGTCGAACTCTACAAGAGGCTTGAGCGGCGCATCCGCCATCTGACAGCGCTCAACTTGGTCGCAGAACGGCTGCAAGCTAACCCTCACGACCTGGATACAGTTCTTCGCTTATTCTTGACGGGAATAACAGCGGGTGACGGGCTCGGATTCAGTCGTGCCATGGTGTTCTTGGTAGGGGGAGATGGCCCCACTCTACGCGGGGAATCAGCGATCGGTCCAGTCACCGAACAACAAGCCAAGGACGTGTGGGAATACGGCGGTTCGTCGTCGCCATCGGGCCTTGATTTCCTTCTGCGACAAGCGGAACAATTTAGTGAGACCATCGCGCATAAGATCGCTGAAGACTCCCCGCTCAATATTGCGATTCGCCGTGAGTCATTTCCGATCGACCTTACGGCAGGGGCGCTAGCAGAGTGCTTGCTGACTGGCAAGACCATCACTGTAGAACGTGATCAGCCCGACCGTTTCAGAGAAATACTTGGCCGGATAACACAACCCGATAAGATACTACATGCCTTCACTGCTGTCCCATTGCTGGGAAAGCACACGGGGCGAATAGGCGCTCTGGTTGTTGACAACAGGTTCCTGTGGAAGGAACAGGCTATCGACGCGGAGGACATTGCCGGCCTGGAAGCGTTTGCTGGCTTGCTTGCATTGAGTCTTGAAAATGCTCAACTGCAACAAAGACTGACCGAAGAGCAGCGAGTCGAAAACTGGAAGGAAGTTACCGGGAGCATTGCGCACTCTGTGGGGACCCTCCTGTTCGAGGTCAAAGGAGATGTGAAGGAGCTGAGCTATCACCTCCGGGAATTGAACGAAGGTATATGGAGGGACGTCGGAAACCGATTGGACGAACTGAATAACGGCCTTAGCATGGCCGAGAAGGTGCTGTGGAATTTTAGAACCTTTGCTAGTCCGGCTCCTCTTGAACGGGAGCATGTAGATTTGAGGCAGATTGTGAAAGATGTATTCCGCCCTGTTTACGGAGATTGCCTAAACGAAATATCCTTGCCGGAACAGCCGATGCCCGTCTTTGCTGATTCGTTCAAACTGAGCAATGCGCTGAGGGAAATTCGCAAGAACGCGGAAGAGGCAATGTTGGGGGTGAGAGATAAGCCCAAGGTAATCAAGGTGACGGCGAGCATGGATACGTTCGCGACGGCCGGCCATACCTATGCCCAATTAGAGATAGCGGACAACGGCCCTGGCTTCAGTAATCACGTTAGGGACCGTCTCTTCCAGCCATATTTTACTACGAAGAAAGACGGCTCGGGTCTGGGCTTAGCCATCGCGAGAAAAGTAATCACAGCGCACGGTGGGACGTTAGAAGCTGATAACAGCCCTACTGGAGGGGCGCGTTTTGTGGTTCGTATTCCAGCGTTCATCAGCCCGCAAGATGTCATCGAAGGAGTAAACAATGGCTAGAATTCTTATAGTAGACGATAGGCCAAAAGCGCTAAAGCATCTGGCAAGCGCGGCGGCACGCATTGTTGGGGCTAACATAGTAACCGCAAGTAGCGCCAGAGAAGCCTTGCAGAGAATTGTAGACGAGGTATTCGACGTTGTCGTGACTGACCTCAACATGGAGACGAGTGAGGCAGGTCTGGAAGTACTCGAGGCGGCCAAAGAAAAAGACATTTATACGCAGGTCATAGTAATTACGGCCTACGGCACGCCCAAGATCGCCGTCGAAGCTATGCGCGTAGCAGCATTTGATTTCTTGGAAAAAAATGCTCCCGGTGACGCGTTAGAAATCTTAGAAAAAAAGATAACCCTAGCGCTGGAGTTTAGAAATGCCAAACTGAAGGAGAGCGGACTGCTATGAATGACAATGACTCTGCGGGGTTCTCAGTTTCGGAACTGCAGCTCATGTTAGAGGGATTGAAGGGCGCCGTCAGAGAGGCAATGTGGCAGAGGTCGGCCATACTTGGCCTACCTCGACAGAATGATTGGCCTGAGGTCTTTGTTTTAATGCCTTTTACTGAGGCGCTGCAGCCCGTCTACAAGAACCACATCAGGAAGGTTGCAGCGAGACTCAAGGTGCGGGTCGATAGGGCTGACCACTTCATCGGCACTGTCTCAATCATGCAGGATATCTGGTCGGCAATCCACGCCGCGCGAGTCATCGTCGCGGATTGCACAGGGAAGAACCCGAACGTCTTCTATGAAATCGGCCTGGCGCATGCTATTGGTAAGCACACCATACTTATTTCGCAATCCATTGACGATATTCCTTTCAACCTTCGACATTTGCGGATCATTCCCTACGAATACACGCCGCCCGGAATGAAGACGTTCGAACGGAACTTATGCGAGTACATGAGAAAGAGCCTGTAGATCGGAGAGTACTATAGAGGATTTATTCCCCCCACCGCTTGAACACCAAACAGCCATTGGTTCCGCCGAAGCCGAACGAATTCGACATGGCGTATTCCATGCTGACCTGGCGCGAAGTGTGGGGCACAAAGTCCAGGTCGCAGCCTTCGTCGGGATTGTCGAGATTGACCGTCGGCGGCACGATCTGGTCCCGCAACGCAAGCACCGTAATCGCTGCCTCCAGTCCCCCGGCACCGCCCAGCAAGTGCCCAGTCATCGATTTGGTGGAGCTGACCAGCATCTTGTAGGCATGATCGCCGAAGGCGCGCTTGATGGCCGTCGCCTCCAGTTCGTCGCCCAGCGGCGTGGACGTACCGTGGGCATTGACGTAGCCGATGTGGTCTGGCGAGAGTCCGGCGTCGCGAAGAGCGTTGCGCATCACGCGATAGCCGCCTTCGCCTCCGGGCGCGGGTTGCGTGATGTGATTGGCGTCGGCACTCATGCCGTAGCCAACCACTTCAGCGATGATGTTGGCGCCGCGCTTCTTGGCGAACTCCAATTCTTCCAGGATCAGGATGCCCGCACCTTCGCCGATGACGAAGCCGTCGCGGTCTTTGTCCCAGGGGCGGCTGGCGCGATGGGGATCATCGTTACGGGTGGACAGCGCACGCATGGCTGCGAATCCGCCGACACCCATGGGCGTGATCGCAGCTTCGGTGCCGCCGGCAATCATTACTTCGGCATCGCCATACTTGATCACCCGAGCGGCATCGCCAATGGAGTGCGCGCTGGTGGTACACGCCGTGCAGGTGGCCTCGTTGGGACCTTTGGCGTTGTTGCGAATGCTGACCTGTCCGGCAGCCAGATTGACGATCGCCGCCGGAATAAAAAATGGTGAAATCTTGCGTGGGCCGCCGTTGAGCAGGTTAGAGTGTTCGCGCTCGATAATGTCGAATCCGCCGATGCCCGAGCCGATATTCACCCCCGTGCGCTCGGCCATCTCTTCATTCTCCACCTTGTAGTTGGCCATGCGCAGGGCTTCATCGCTGGCGGCGAGGGCCAGATGAATAAAGCGCGCCATCTTGCGCGCTTCTTTTTTGTCCAGGAACTGAAGCGGGTCAAAGTTCTTGACCTCGGCGGCAATCTGGCAAGCGAAGGCGGAGACATCGAAGCTGGCAATCCGCTCCACACCGCTCTTGCCGGCCAGCAACGCCGGCCAAGTTTCCTCGACGTTATGGCCGACAGCGCAGATGACTCCGATTCCCGTTACGACGACGCGGCGATTCAATCTACTTCGATCCCTTCGCGTGCGAGTTGATGTAGTCCACGGCGTCTTTCACGGTGCGTATCTTCTCCGCGTCTTCGTCGGGGATCTCGATTTCGAAGGCCTCCTCGAAGGCCATGACCAGTTCAACCGTGTCTAACGAATCGGCGCCCAGATCGTCCACGAACGATGCGTTGGGCGTTACCTCGCCCTCATCCACGCCAAGTTGTTCCACGATGATTTGTTTTACGCGTTCATCTACGGATGCCATGAGGTCAGCAATCTCCTTTCGACCCGCCGCCGCGGCGAGCGAAAAACTCCTGGTATGTCAGTTGACCACGGCCCAGGCCATTCCGCTTTGCGCGGACCGGATGGGGCTACTTCTTCGCCTTGGCGTGCTGGTCGATATAGGTCACGGCGTCCTGCACGGTGCGGATTTTCTCCGCGTCCTCGTCAGGAATCTCGATCTCGAAGGCCTCTTCGAAAGCCATGACCAGTTCGACAGTGTCGAGCGAGTCGGCGCCGAGGTCGTCCACAAATGAAGCACTGGGCGTCACTTCCGCTTCATCCACGCCCAACTGCTCCACAATGATCTGCTTTACCCGTTCTTCAACCGAAGCCATCGATTCTCCTATCGCACACCGTGACATCCGCCGCGGCGGGCAAACCCGTAAGTCTAATTGCAGCGAGGGAGCCCTGTAAAGAAGGCTGAGGCTCTTCAGACTGTCGAAGCACACGACTGGCTCCGAGAGCGCCAGACATATGATGCCCGATTCATCCTAACCGGAGGGGTTTGCAATGGTCAACGCGGAGGCTTTCCCAAATTGAAACCGTGCCGTGGTACGAAGCGATCTGTGAGGTCGCTCCGGATGCCTTCAGCGAAAAGCGAAAATCGAGGGGCGAAAAGCTGAGTGTACTTCGCACTTGCGTTACAAAACAGACCAAGGACCTGCGTTACATAGGACGTGGAACTCCTATGGTTCCTGAGCTTTGGTCTTACGCACGATGATGCGGTATGCCCTGGAAAGAGGGTCGTATCGTGGATCAACGTCTGCAATTTCTATCGAGCTATCAAAAAGAAGAAATGTCTGTTTCAGAGCTCTGTCGCGAGTTCGGAGTGTCACGGCCAACCGGCTATCGACGGATCAATCGCTACAAAGAGAGTGGGCCCGAAGGGCTGATAAATCTCAGCAGTAAGCCTCACAGCTGTTCGCATGCGAATCCTGAGGCGATCGAGAATGTAATAGTCGCACTGCGCGGCAAGTATCCTTCATGGGGAGCGAGAAAGCTTAAGGCGAGGCTAGAACAGCTGGATTCGAGCGTGGAGTGGCCAGTACCTTCGGGAACATCCTTCAGCGAGCCGGACTCACGACTCCGAAGCGCAAGAAGCGACGCACGACGCCGTACTCGGAGCCGTTCTCCGAGGTGACCGCGCCCAATCAACTTTGGTGTATGAATTTTAAGGGTTATTTCGCTGCCGGCGATGACTCATGTTGTGATCCCTTCACGATCACCGACGCCCACAGTCGTTATCTGGTCCGCTGTCAGGGTTCAGACATGAGGGAACAGCAATCAGGAATCAAAAATTCACACTTGACATTGACCGAAAATCCACTACCATACGGTTGTGGATCAATTGGGTACAACATTTGCGGCTTTGTCTGATCCAACCCGGCGAGCGATGCTCGAACGGCTTTCCCATGGGCCTGCGACTGTGCATGGATTGACCGAACCGTTTGCACTCTCGCAGCAGATGATTTCAAAACATATTGCCTACCTGGTGCGGGCGCGGATTGTAATCAAGACGAAGCGTGGACGAGAGAGTGTGTGCACGCTTAGGCCCGAGGCGATTAAGACAGTCAGCGACTGGGCGATCAGCTATCGCCGATTCTGGGAAGAGAGCTTCGACAAACTGGATGTAGTTGTAAATCAAATGAAGAAAGAGGAGGTCAGAGATGACAAAAAGCACGGTGAACGAGACAGAGCGGATGGTCGTTACAAGAATTTTTGATGCCCCACGCGAACTGGTTTGGAAGGCGTGGACAGACCCAAAATATGTAATGCAGTGGTGGGGCCCCAATGGCTGTACTGCGCCTTTTTGCGAGATGGATTTTCGCGTGGGAGGGAAATTTCTCATTTGCGGAAGAATGCCGGACGGCCAGGAATTCTGGAATGGCGGTGAATACCACGAGATTGTTCTGCACGAGAAGATCGTTTCCTCCATGTACTTTTCCGACTCGAAGGGGAACAAGATTGACCCTGCGCAAATTGGAATAGAACATGAGGCCATAGAAGACGCGTACGACGTGATCACGTTTGAGGATCTTGGAAACGGCCAGACGAAACTCACCTTCATTGGGAATGAAACCATGCAGAACGCAATCGAGAGCGGTCAGTTGGAGGGCATGAAGCAGGTACTCGATAAACTTGCTGCGGTTGTTGCGGGGCTGACGCAGGCGAAATAAGAAGCTGAAGCTTTGATGATCGTCATGCGCGAGCAATTGAACGTAACTGAGAGGGCGGGAATGAAAAGGATGAAGGCGGTTCGAGGGGCGGTGCGGCGAGGCTTGCTGGCGGGGATGGCGATCCTGACGCTGGCTGAGGGAAGCGGGGCGAAGCCGGGGAACTCGATCGACTTGGTGCTGCGGGAGGCGGTGGAGCAGAAGAAGGCACCGGGGGTGGTGGCGATGGCGTCGCGGGGAGACGAAGTCATTTACCAAGGGGCGTTCGGGAAGCGCGACAGCACGAAAGATGTTCCGATGACTCTGGACTCGATTTTCCACATCGCTTCGATGGCCAAGCCGGTGACGGCGGTGGCGGTGCTGCAACTCGTTGAGAGCGGGCGGGTGAAGCTGGACGAGCCCGCGGCGACCTATCTCCCGGAACTGGCGAAGGTGCAAGTGCTCGAGGAATTCGATCCGGCGACGAAAAAGGCGAAGCTGCGGCCACCGAAGACGCCGCCGACAGTGCGGCAATTGCTGACGCACACTTCGGGCTTTGGCTACGACTTTTTCGATGCGCGGCTGCACGAGTACGTGGAAGCGGGACTGGCTCCCGCGATTACGGGGGATAGCGACGCGTTTCTGAAGGCGCCGCTCATGTTCGATCCGGGAACGCACTGGGAATATGGAATCAGCTACGACTGGCTGGGAGAACTGGTGGAACGGGTGAGCGGGGAGACGCTGGAGGAATATTTTCGGCGGCACATCTTCGAGCCGCTGGGGATGACGGACACGTTCTTCAACGTTCCGGCGGAAAAGCAGGCGCGGGTGGTGGCGCTTCAAGTGCGGCAGGCGGATGGGAGCATTGTAGAACCGCCGCCGCAGCCGATGAAGCCGGTGAGGTTCTTCAGCGGCGGCGGCGGCCTCTACTCGACGGCGGGGGATTACTTGAAGTTCGAGCGTATGGTGCTGAACGGCGGGATGTTCGGCGGCAAGAGGATTCTGCGGGCGGAGACGGTGGCGGAGATGAGTCACAACCAGATCGGCGAGATGAAGCTCGCGGAGTTGAGGAGCACGATTCCGCAGTTGATCAAGAATCCCGTTCGCTTGCCGGGTTCGCCCGACAAGTTTGGATGGGGATTCGGAATCAACAGCCGGGCGGTGGAAGGCGGGCGCGCGGCGGGGTCGCTGGCATGGGACGGCATCTTCAACACGTTTTTCTGGATTGATGTTTCCGGGAAAACCTGCGGGGTGGTGCTGATGCAGACGCTGCCGTTCAGCGACGATGGGGCGCTAGCGGTGGAGGGGGAGTTCGAGCGGGCGCTCTACGCGAGCGCGGCGAGGTGATGCTCTGAGCGATCCGTTCGGTGCGCCAGCCCTCCTCGCGCCCGACTGCTCCCGGGCACGGCTAGGATTCTATTGCTTTCAGCGACGAAGCATTGCACGACATGGCGGTTTCCCAGGACACGGAAAACTTGGGACAGAAAACTTGGGACAGACGGGGCGTTCACCACTCCTGGCCGATTGGGAGCTGACGCAGGCGAAGCAAGAAGCTGCAGCTTTGATTCGCGAAACTCAATCGTGGAGAAAGAAATGAAAAGAATACCGTTTCTCGCTATCGTCCTGCTGGCATTCGCATTTCCCGCCCATGCCCAGGACGCGGTGAAGAAAGATGCAGCCGTCAAACCTGCCGATCCGGAATTGAAAGTCGTGCTCGATTCCTGGAATGAGATTGGCCGCAAGCTGACGGCGATGGCCGAAGATTTTCCCGAGGACAAATATGACTTCAAGCCGACACCCGCGCAGCGCAGTTTCGCAGAGCAATTGCTGCATGCTGCGGGTTCAATGTATTACTTCACCGATCCTGCGATGGGGCAGAAGTCTCCCGCGGCAGAAGACCCGAAGCGCGACCAGTACAAAACAAAGGCCGACATCATCGCATTCGTAAAGAAATCCGTTGCCGACGGCGCCGCTGCCATTCAGTCAAAGGGCGAGAAAGGCCTGATGCAGACTGTCGTATACGGTGATCAGAAAGCGCGCGTTCTCGACATAGCATACGGCCTCATCGAACATAGCGGTGAACACTACGGCCAGCTCGTTGTGTACTACCGCCTCGCAGGTCTTGTGCCACCGGAGTCGCGTCCCAAGAAGTAAAGCTCAAGAGATCAGGAACCGCGAACTCTGTCGAATAGAGTGTCCCCCGCTCAATGTCATCATCATGCGCGAGCGACTGAACGTCGAGCAAAGGCAGGCTATCTCGGAGACCCCGGCTAAGGGTGGAAGTGGAAAGCATTCTTGGACGAGCACCGTGCGTCAGGAATCGCAGCTGGCTGCGCCGGTCAGCGTGGCCTTCGCGATGGTTGTAATTTTGTGAAACGCGCTTCCAAAGCAGGCCATGGAAATGACAGAGTGTGGAAAGCATGGAAAGCCAAGAATCCGGCTTTCCACCCTTCTTGGAAACCCCTTCGGGATTGTAATGGAGGTCCTTGGTCCAAAGTGTAACGAACGTTCAAGTACACTCAAAGCCATCTGTGATACAACCCTCTCATGCGGGCCGTGGTGCAGCGCGTGAGCCGGGCGTCGGTGACGGTGGGAGAGGAAATCACCGGCGAGATCGGCAGCGGTTTGCTGGTGTTGCTGGGGGTTGAGCAGGGGGACAGCGAGGCCGACGCCGATTACGTTGCGGAAAAAGTAGCGGGATTGCGTATCTTCGAAGACGATGCGGGAAAGATGAACCGCAGCGTTGGGGACATCGGCGGAGCTGTACTGGCGGTTTCGCAATTCACCCTATTGGGCGACGTTCGCCGCGGCAAACGGCCTTCGTTCGATGCGGCTGCGCGACCGGAGGGTGCGCGAGAGCTGTACGAGTATTTCGTTGCGCGCGTGCGAGGATTGGGACTGCACTGCGAGACTGGCCGCTTCCAGGAGATGATGCAAGTCGAACTGGTAAACAGCGGTCCGGTGACGATTCTGCTGGATTCCAAGAAGCTGTTCTGATCCCGTCTGTGTGATGCTTTTCAATGCCAGAAATACAGCCCTGAGATTACTTGTGCCACTATTCCCGCAATTGCGAGCGGCCTGCTCCACTCCGCACAATTAAGAATGGATTTCTTGCCGGCTTCTCGCGAACGCCATCCCAGCCGTCCGATCGTTCCTGCTAAACTGAATCAGCACTTTTCCAGCTAGGTATCTACCAAGAATGGACGATCCCATCTACAAACGCATTCTTCTGAAAATCTCCGGCGAAGCCCTGGCCGCTGGGCAAGGCTTCGGTGTTGACAACACGCGCGTGCATGAAATCGCCGCTGAAATCGCCGACGTACATCGTTTGGGAATCCAAATCGCGATCGTGGTGGGCGGCGGCAACTTCTTTCGCGGTGTAGCCGAGCAAGCCAAGCTGATGGACCGTGTCTCCGCCGATCACATGGGCATGCTGGCCACGGTCATCAATGCCCTCGCCCTGCAAGATGCGCTGGAGAAGCAAAATACTTTTACCCGCGTGATGACCGCGATCGAGATGAACCAGGTGGCCGAGCCTTTTATCCGGCGCCGCGCTATCCGTCATCTGGAGAAGAAGCGGGTCGTGGTATTCGCGGGGGGTACTGGCAATCCTTATTTTTCCACCGATACCGCCGCCTCTCTGCGGGCCATGGAGATCAATGCCGACGCCATTCTGAAGGCGACCAAGGTCGACGGCATCTACACCGACGATCCGGTGATGGTGAAGGACGCCACCATGTTCGACACCATCAGCTACCTGGAAATTCTGCAGCGCGGCTTGCGGGTAATGGATGCCACGGCCATCGCGCTGTGCCGCGAAAACAACCTTCCCATCGTGATTTTTAATCTCAATCAGCGCGGCAATATTCGCCGCGTGGTGCTGGGAGAACGTGTCGGCTCCCTGGTCAATCAGGGATAACCCCTACCCGGGATCAGGCACTTTCCGGTATTCTGAATTGGCATCTAGTGGGGCAAATTCAGTCCCGAATAGCGGTCCACCCGCGTTAGAATTAGTCTGTTTCCCCGGAAAGCGCTGGGTATGGCTGAGCAAGCTTACAAGCCATCGGAGAGGGTTCCGGTCTCAGGGGTCTATCGAGTCGAGCACAACGGTCATCGCGTCGAGCACGATGTCACCATGCTCGAAGGCGAGACTTTCCCGGCATGTTCGGTTTGCAATGACGGGGTGCGCTTCACTCTCAAGCACCGTGCGACGGGAATTCGGCAGGACCCGGATTTTTGCGGCCGTTGAATGGGTTGTGGCCGATGACGGCTTTGTAATGCCCTTTTCCGCCGAACCGAAAAACCCACTTCCCAAACTGCCCAACTTCGGCTACCTTCGTAGTCCAAACGTAAGCAAAACTTGTGAGCCGGGGTTTCCAATGGCTTTTTTGGCTGGCACACCTAAGGCGGGTTTCGCCCCTGGCGGTGTTTCTGCATTGCACCGAGCTTCCAGACTTCGAATCCAGGCCGGTAACATCAAGAACTCCGGCCACAGCGGCCCTCGCCGCGATGGACGCCGTTACCGCCCCGGAGATACCATCCGCCAGTCTGGCATCTATGAGGTCATGCACGACCGTGAACACCGGGCAACTCATGAAGCGGTGATGATCGGTGGGGAACGCTTTCCCGATTGCGAAACCTGCAAGGACAAAGTCCGCTTCCGCCTGGTTCGCACTGCTCCCTATATCTTTCAGGACGAAGACTTCGAACAAGAAGTCTAGAGGAGCTTTCTGGGTTTCCGCCGACACTCAGCGCGGTGTCTCGTCCGATGCATGGTCTCCGTTCCAATGGGAAACCCGCCAATCGGCGGGTTCAATTGTGTTCGGGCATACAATCAAGTTGTCTCTCCCGCACAGTCTCAGATCAGACTATCGGCCACTCTGCGCCAGAAGACCCCGAGGTGTCTATTACGGAGCGCAGGAACGATGAAGCCGCAGAAAGTCAGTTCACGCGGCGGTCGGAAGTCAAAAGCATCTGCATGTTCTGTTACATCGCCGTTCGATCGACAACTCCTGCCCATCTAGAGTTGGCAGAGAACGTACACTCCCAGACTTGTCCGTGTCCCCGGCAGCCATCCACTGAAAATTGAGCGTTTATCCGCTTTGCGTTCGACCCGGGTTGCAGTCGTACACAGCTGATGGCGGGATTGTCGGCAGCCGAGGTTTATAATCGTGGGTTTGCAATTCACCCGCAAGTGAGGTGTGTATGGCGCAAGTAACGATGGCGGCGATTCCCGCGTTGAAGGACAGCTTTGCTCAGCTTAAAACGCGCATGGACAAGGCGGTGGAAGACTTCCGCAAGGAGATGGCTGCCACCCGCACCGGCCGCGCGTCGGTCCACATGCTGGATGGCGTGACCGTGGATGCTTACGGATCGCAGATGCCGCTTAACCAACTCGCCAATGTTAGCGCGCCCGAGCCGCAACTCATTACCGTGCAGGCTTGGGATGTCAGCCTGATCGGCGCGGTGGAGAAGGCCATTCGCAGCGCCGACCTGGGCTTGAACCCCATGAACGACGGCAAGCTGATTCGCGTTCCGGTGCCGGCGCTCACCGAAGATCGCCGCAAGGAGATGGTGAAGCACCTGCACAAGGTGCTGGAAGAGCATCGCACGGCGATTCGCAACATTCGTCGCGATGGCAACGACTTCATCAAGAAGGCGATGAAGGACAAGAAGATCACCGAAGACGAGGAGCGCGGCGCGCTGGAACAGATGCAGAAGCTGACCGACGACGAGATCAGCAAGATGGAAGAACTCTCGAAGGGCAAAGAGAAGGAAGTGATGTCGATCTAGGGCGGCCCGGGTTTCATCCGGATATGTGACCCTGAATCTGGCTCATATCATGCTGCTCGATCTTGGTGACCTTCGCGTTCGTCCCTGGCGTAAGGATGATCTCGGCGCGCTGCTGCGTTACGCCAACAACCCGAAGATCGCCTCCAACCTGCGCGATCAATTTCCTCACCCCTACACCCGCCGCGATGCCATCGACTACTTGAACTTCGTACGGACGATGGAGGTTCCGACTTCGTTCGCAGTGGAGCACGCCGGCGAAGCAGTTGGTGGCATCGGATTCAAGCTGGGCATCGACATTGCGCGACTCAGCGCGGAGATGGGCTACTGGCTTGGCGAGCCATTCTGGGGACGTGGCTGGATGACTCGCGCAGTGCAAGCTGCCTCCGAGTGGGCTCTGGACGACTACAAACTAACGCGGCTTTTTTCCATGGTCTTCTCCCACAATGTGGGATCCATACGGGTGCTGGAAAAAGCCGGCTTCGAGCGCGAAGGAATCATGCGGCGTAGCGCCATCAAGAACGGTGTGATTCTAGATCAGGTGCTTTACGCCAAAGTGCGGTGAGGCAGTTTCGAGTTTCGCGTTTCGAGACTGCGTTTGTGTCAGGGGCCCGGCTTCGGTGTCTGCGTGAGAACTCGAATTTGGAAAATTGCGATGGGATGAGAATACTCGACGCCGGCGAAAAAAATCAGCGCGCATGGCGGAACAATCGTAGCCCAGGGCGTGAGAGTCTGTGTGAGAACTGTGCCGTCCCTGACGGGACTCGGATCTATATTCCACTTCACCCAGCACTCCGCCTTCGGCTACGTGCTGGGCTATCATTATTCCGCCCTTCGGGCTCGATTTTCGCTCGATCCGTTCCATACGCAAACCAAAACTTTTGTTCTCACACAGACTCGTGAGCCCTGGGTACAGTGGGAAATAAGTCCAGAGTCCCGCGGGCACGGCACCAGTTCTCAGGCAGATACTTCGGTCGTGTCGAGAAAAAACCTTTCTCACTTCCTTCCTGCCGCTTCCACCGAAGTTGTCGGGTCGGCGCCCTCCCAAGTCTGGTCCGATGTTGGTCCATACACCGAAGGCACCGGCTTGTTCAGCAGGCGCAGATAGACGGTGAGTTGGGTACGATGATGCGCGCTGTGCAGCACGCGCCGCCAGAACACCCAGATGCGCTGGCGAGTCAGTCCGAAGAAAGGGACGTCCTGCATCCACCAGTCGGCAGTCTGAGTGGCAAAGAACGTCAGACGCGGTCGCGCCAGTTGCTCTTTGCGCTGGATGTACGCACTCAGCTCCGGCGTCTTCGGGAGCACCTCGCCGGCAGACGGTTCTGGCGTCCCCACAAACTCGCCGAAGAACCTGCGCTCGGAGAGCAGTTCGTGCTTCAGGATGTCGGCCACGGTTGATGACTTGGGATGCGCCCGGAATTCCATGTCCTCAGGCGAGAAGCAACGCCAAACCGAGATGACCTTGTCGGTCTCGCTGGCATAGATGTCCAGCAGATGTTGAAAGAGCGGATCGGTAGCGCGCGGAACATCCTGCGCAGGAATCGCGACGAAGTCGTAGTGCATGATGGAGCCTCACTAGGTGCACCATTTCCGCAAACACAAAGGGCGCGACTGGCGCGCCCCTCGGAAGCAATACGAACTGATTCCTAATTCTCCTTGCACATCTTCTTGCGCACGTATTGCTGCAGCTTGCCTTCTCTTTCCAGCGCCTGCAGATTGTCCAACCAAGGATACTTTGCCGTGGGATCGAAGCGTTGGATGGCGCGATAGGCGCGCAACGTTCCCGCCAACCCCGCCGCCTGAATGGCAGCCGCGTTCTTTTCCTCCGGATGCTGCAACAGGAAAGCCGCCTGCGAATAAATCACCTGCATGCGCAACTGGTTCGAGTAAGTGTTGTTTACTTTGTCGAGCGACGACAACTCTTTGCAGCAGGTATCGATGGTAAAGTCCGGGACCTCTACGATCCACTCGGTCAGCCACATTCTTTTTTCCAGACTATCTTTGGCTAACGGATTCTCTTCCAGGCTGCGCACATATTCGACCGCGCGCGCCCGTTCTTCGGGTGTGGAGGGGCCCCGCATCTTCGCCGCGCAAGGCAGCGATGCTGCGGTAGCGAGGGCGATTAAAACCGCCAAAATTTTACTTACCATATGCCTTTCCCCCTGTAGTGCTCGGGCGGGCCAGATGGGTGTTGAAATAATACTCCGATTGGGGGTAGCGGATGCAAGCAAGAATTGAAATAGTCAACGAACTCTAGTGCAGCTTGTCCCTCCTGGCGAGCCTTTCGTCCCAACCGCTCCTGGAAAATGACTGGCTTGGGACTTTGTGAGAGAACTGCAGCAGTCCGTCTGGTGTTTAGGTAATGCTCTAGCTGACTGCTGAAAAGGCAGGTTTTCGGGAGGTGTTTTGAAGGCGCACACCTTTAGTTATGTCGTTAAGCTCCTTATTCTTGTCATCTCGAGCGGGCGAACAGGGGTCCCCAACGAGCGCCGTTTTTGCGGTTGTTGGGGTAAGGTTAACCCCCCCGAGAGATATGCCTTTCTGACTTTTTCAGCAGCCTGCTAGGTGGTGGCCGGTACGCCACGCGGCTTTACATTGCCGCGGATGAATTCAATGATGGAATCCATCGGGGTGCCGGGCTGAAAGATTGCCGACACCCCAATCTTCTTCAGCGCCTCGACATCCTGGTCGGGAATGATGCCGCCCACCAGCACCAGCACGTCATCCATCTGGTTCTGCTTCAGCAGGTCCATCACCCGCGGCACGATGGCGTTGTGCGCGCCCGAAAGAATGCTGAGTCCGATGACGTCCACGTCTTCCTGCAGCGAGGCGGTAACGATCATCTCCGGAGTCTGGCGCAGCCCGGTGTAAATCACTTCCATGCCGGCATCGCGCAGGGCGCGGGCAATCACCTTGGCGCCGCGGTCGTGGCCATCGAGGCCGGGTTTGGCAACCAGTACACGAATTTTGCGGTCAGTGGACATGTGCGCTCTCTACTGTTAGCCGTTCGCTTTCTCATCCTGAGCGAGACCGCGGCACTGTCGCGCGGCCCGAGTCGCCGGACCTAAGGTGATCCGCCAACTCTTGGCTGAACAGGGAATCATAAACCCTGGCGCAGACTTTCGTAAGTGAGCCACGTCACTTAGGCCCTTGCCACTGCGCCGTTCAAGCGATTCGCTCAGGCAGCTCACAGTGCCTCCTTTGGCTTGCGACTGCATTCCGTCTTGACGATGGACCTGGGGACCCAGATCACGGCGTCTCCACTCCCGGCCGTCGGCAGAAGCCAATAGGGTCGGTCAAGCGTTATGAGGTACGACTTCGTTCCGTCCGGCGCGAGCCATCTATAAACAGCGGTTGTCGCCGTAATCGACTCTGACTTCAGTCGGACTTCAACTTGTTCAACGGCGATCCCTTCGCGTTCAGCGATAGCGCGGCTCGCTACCTGCTTCGGATCGTGAAGATAAGCGAATTCTTCCTTCAGGCTTTCGCGCAGGAGTCGGTCTTCCTCGTCTCGCGAGGGAACGGGAAGTTCGGAAACGGCGCAATCCTTGGGCGGCTTCGACGAGCTGCTCTGAAATGGAGAGAAATCGACGGGCTCCTCGACGTCCGTTCCGACGGTGCCGACTTCCTCGATGATTAGCAAGGAACAGCATCCTTTGGGACCGTAACCGGCGCGGATGTTCTCGCCGCTAGCGGTCTTGGTGGGGCGGCCAGCGAAATATTTTCCAATGAGCGTTGCCCGCAGCATGCTGGTGTGCCCGGTTTTGGCCGCCAATCTTAGTAGCTGCTGCAACGCATCGAAGTCACGGTCTTTGCTCAGAGGCAGGTCCAAACTTTCGAAGGTGTGCGGCTGGTTCTTGGCGAGATGCGCCCTTGGGGTGCCGGCCGGGTTCTCAACGCCACCGCCGAACTCCAGCCAGATCTTGCCGCGCGCGTCGTCGCAGTCCTCGCCGTGTAGCAGGAACTCGCCCGGCCCAACCGTGATCAGCCCTTCCACGCTGACGAGCCCTTCGTTGTATCTGTCGGGATACTGCGTGAGCGCGCACGCAGTGGCATCGAAGGGCCGCTCCTGGGCCGGGGAGATCGGACCAAACAAACATCCAACAATCACTGCGAGCAGCAGATATGTAAGTCTCGCAGCAGCCGTTGAAAGGAGGTTCATCTGCTCACATCTTATCCCGGCGGCTTTAGTAGGGTTCCGCATTGGGCGACATGATGTTTGGTTTTGCGTTCGGATCAGGTGGGAAGCATGTAAGCCTGCCGCTTGCAGTCTTCCTCAGTTTCACAGGCTTTGGACAAGGCGTAGTGATGAGATGGTGGTCCTTACTCCTTACGGATGGCCAGCGCACACCTTCGTTCGACCAGCCCATACTGTCGTACTCGATCCCGAATACGTGGCCGGCAGAGTTTCCGGCTAGCCCAGCGGAGACTCTAGAGTCGATTCCCTGTAAGTCATACCGCACAAAGAATGCCTTCTTGCTCTGAAATTCGTTTAACGCACACCCGGTCGCGGTAGAGGGATCTTGGCGAATTTCCACTCGCCCACAATCGACGGCTGTCGGACCCGCGAGCGCCGAGAACTGGCGTTGCATCACGTCCGGCTCCGGCTCGGAAGGAGAGGAGGACACACCCTCGACTTGATGCCCGCGGAGTGCGACCGATCCAACCAGTACGAGAACAACGACAGCTGCGGCAATTGAGGCGACTCGCGCTCTGGATTCTTGGTTCATGGCTTTCCGCCCTTTGTAGGGTTAGACCCGGCAGAACACTGCTTTGTTCCCGCAAGCTTGATTCACATCGCGGTCTTGATGCCGGCCCTCACCAGCCACCAGTTCATCGGATACGCGGTGATGAAACCGCAAGCCATGGCCAACTGCATCATGAACCAGAATTCAATCCGCACTGGCGAGATTCGTCCAAACCAAGCAAAGATTACCAGTGCCATCCAGCCGTACATTCCAACTTGCCAGGCGGTCAGGGAGAAGAAGTCGACCTTGAGCGCGCGCCACCAAACGCGTGGCCCGGTTTGCCGCAGCATCGGAGACAGCGCCGCGTACTGGAAGGTCACGCCGATCAGTAAAGCGATCAGGTAGTCGAGCGTCCACTCACCAAACACCAAACTAGCGGCGACGGCAAACGGAGCGGCCCGAAAAACCATGGGTCCAATCAGGTCGGCGAGCGAACAGCCCGCGCCGCAGTGTAACGTTCCGGCGACGATGCTTTGCCAGAAGGGGCGCTGCGGCTTATTGGTGGGATTCATGTCCGTGCCGCTCATCTTCATGGACGGACCTTGGGGGCTGGGAGCGGAGCTATGTGGTAACGGCCCCATCCTTCCGATCTTCCAATATGCCCAAATCCCGAACACGCCAGCCCATAAGGCATTGATCGGCCACACCGCTCGCATGATCGCCATCGGTTGCGGCTGTCGGCGGCTGATATCCACCGCGACAAAAATGCAGGAGCCGATGCCAAGCAGAACCATCAGCCACGACAGGAAGTGAAATGAGGAGCTCCAGTTTTCCGCCATGACCCCTCACCCAGGCCGCAAGATCGTCCTGCACAGGAAATTGTCGAGGAAGAATGGCAGTTGTATCAAACAACTATCGCGAAGACAAACTCGAAGCTCTAGGACCGGCTGACTATCCACGCGGATAGTCCCCTATCTTTCCGGATAGTGTGCGGCCTTCAGAATTGTTTCGCGGGTAAAGACTCGTTTCTTGGCAATTTTTTTACTTGCGCCTGGTCAACTACTTAGCGCCCGGCGAGGAAGGCCGCTTCGCACTTTCCTGGATTGGAACTGAACCTGCTCTTACTCGGCCACAGTTAGAGAATTCTTGGAGGTTGTCGTGAAACTTTTCAGGCTACTGACTCTCATTCTGGCAATCGGAGTTTTTTCCGCATTCCCTATGCACGCAGACGCTCAGCAAGAAGTTGACCCCGATCACTACGAGCAGGCGCCCGCAGCGCAGGTAAATGCACACAGCTCGAAGGCGCAAGGCGACCACAAGGTTGCAAACGCCCATCATCAGGGACAGAACCACACCCGGTTGGCGAGCAAGCACTCTGGCAAGGTCAATCATCATCGGACGCACGTGGCGGCATAAGGACGTTTGAGGAATAACTAATAACGATGGTGCAGGCAGAAGGACCAAGACTTCGCGGCTCGCGCGAAGAAGATTCTTGGCAACCGGGTTTTGCCGAACGCGGTCCTCGAACTACGAAGACAGGCTCGGTATTGAGCATCTACGCCCGAATTGACATGTGGTACGTCTTGTGACACATTGTTTCCATGCGCTCCTTGAATATTCGTCAACTGCGAGATACCCGCCGCTGGAAAGCCTGGCTTCGAGCTGGGGAGACAGTCGAGTTGCGCGAACGAGACCTTGTGATCGCCCAGATTGTGCCCGTCAATGGCAACCAGTCGCGAGCCGACATGCCCGACTTCGCCGCACGCCGGAAGAAGATTTTTGGCAATCGCATTCTGCCGGGAGCGGACCTGCTCATAGAAGAGCGAAGACGGGCACGATATTGAGTATCTACGCCGATTCGAGTTTCTTCGTCTCCCTCTATATCCAGGACCGGCACGCAGCCGAGGTGCAGCGTCTTCTGGCGAAACGGACAGATATGTGGTTGACCCCGCTACATCGGGCGGAATGGGCCCACTCCGTTGCACAACATGTGTTCCATCGGAAGATTTCTGCGGACCAGGCGCAAAGGCTGTATACGGAATTCGAGAGGGACCGGGAATCTCGGTCTTGGATCGAGGTGGGTGTGCCAGAAATGGCTTTCGAACGCTGCATCCAGCTAGCTCAAAAGCACGTCAGTAGATTGCTTTCGCGCACCTTGGATACGCTGCATATCGCCTCAGCCCTGGAATTGGGCGCCGAACGGTTCTGGACCTTCGATGAACGCCAAGCGAAGCTGGCGCGGGCGGTTGGACTGAAAGTCACTTGAGAGTCTGGTCTACTAGGGTGGCGTTGGGCACTCTATCCGTTCCACGCACCCGTCCGAAGCCTCGGGCCAGCTTGGCTGACAGCCGACGGCTGACAGTTGAAGGCTTTTTACGCAAACGCTGTCTCGGTGTAGGTTCCGTACACGTCCCGCAATGCCTCGCAAATCTCGCCGACGGTCGCATAGGCCTTCACCGCGTCAACGATGAACGGCATAGTGTTCGCCGGTGAGACTTGGCCGTTTGTGCCGGCCTTTGGTTCCTGGGCCGCGGCTTTCCGCAGGGCATCGAGACAGCGGCGCACTTCGTCATTGGAGCGTCGTGTGCGCAGCGCGTTCAGCTTCTTGGTCTGCGCCTGTGCAACCTCTTCGCCGATGTAGAGAATGTTGGGCGACGGTTCCTCGACCACGAACTCGTTGGCGCCAACGGTGATCTTCTCTCGCGCTTCGGTGGCGCGCTGGAACTGGTAGCTGGCCTCGGCGATTTCCTTCTGCGGATAGCCCTTCTCGATGGCCGAGACCATGCCGCCCATGGCATCGAGCTTGTCGAAGTAATCGAAGGCGCCCTTCTCCATGTCGAGCGTGAGGCGTTCCAGGAAGTAGGAGCCGCCCAGGGGATCGACAGTCTGCGCCACGCCCGATTCGTAGGCGATGATCTGCTGCGTGCGCAGCGCGATGCGTACCGCCTCTTCGGTCGGCAGCGCCAGCGCTTCGTCGTAGGAGTCGGTGTGCAGCGACTGGGTACCGCCCAGCACCGCGGCCAGCGCTTGAATGGCGACGCGCGCAATGTTGTTCATCGGCTGCTGCGCGGTCAGCGAGACGCCCGCGGTCTGGGTGTGGAAGCGCATCAGCCAGGTGCGCTGGTTCTTGGCCTCGAAGCGGTCCTTCATCAGCCGATACCAGATCTTGCGGGCGGCGCGATACTTCGCCAGCTCCTCGAAGAAATCGTTGTGCGCGTTGAAGAAGAAGCTGAGCCGCGGACCGAACTCGTCCACGTCGAGGCCGCGACGGCGCGCCCATTCGACATACTCCACGCCGTCGTAGACGGTGAACGCCAGCTCCTGCAGCGCGGTCGAGCCGGCTTCGCGAATGTGGTAGCCGCTGATCGAAATGGTGTTGAAGCGCGGCGTGAAGACCGATCCGAACTCGAAGGTATCGATCACCAGCCGCATCGATTCGGCCGGGCGGATAGATGTATTCCTTCTGCGCGATGTATTCCTTCAGGATGTCGTTCTGGATGGTGCCGGAGATTTTCTTCCAGTCGGCGCCCTGCTTCTCGGCAACCGACGAGATACATGGCCCACAAGATCGACGCCGGCGAGTTGATGGTCATGGAGACCGTCGTCTTCTCCAGATCGATGCCGTTGAAGAGGATCTCCATGTCCTCCAGCGAATCGATGGCCACGCCGCACTTGCCGACCTCGCCTTCGCTGAACGGATGATCGCTGTCGTAGCCCATCAGCGTCGGCAGATCGAATGCGACGGAAAGCCCGCCGCCGCCGTGGGCCAGCAGATACTTGTAACGCTCGTTGGTCTCCTCGGGCGAAGCGAAGCCGGAGAACTGGCGCATGGTCCACATCTTGCCGCGATAGCCGGAGGCGTGAATACCGCGCGTAAACGGCGGCTGGCCAGGATAGTTTAGGTAGTCTTCGTACTTCCAGTCGGCAGGAAGATCGGCAGGCGTATAGAGCCGGCGAATCGGCAAGCCAGAGATCGTGGTATAGCGCGCATGGCCGTGCTCATCGACGTTGACGCCGGTGGGCGCGCCGATCGGCTTTCTCCGGCCCCTTCTCCAGGCTGGGCGCGAGCGTCTTCTCGGCCCATTGCTTCTCCGACTCGGAGGGATGGCGGCCATTCTCGAACAGATCAGTGACCGGGGATTCGGCCAGAACTTTCCCATCAGGCTTGCGACTATCAGACATGAGCTACCCCATTGGAAGACGAACCTTACATGCTAGTAGATGCGAGGAAGAGGAGCAAGAAGCTTTGAGGGTCTGGGCCGTGCACGGATGTTCGCGGGACGCTCAACCGTGTCAATCCACCTAAGAGCGAGGCGGATTGGGGGCGCCTGTACGAACCGGGGGACTCAAGGCGCCCGTATTACGGCGAACGGAAGTTTTCGCTGACGGGATCGCACCCGCTCGGAGACGGCTGTTGTCTGTCAGATGCTCAAGCCGCTTTGCGGCGGAAGCCCTTTTGGCCCCCGCGTCGTAGAATCGAACCTATGAAAGCCGTTGTCGTCACTCGTTCTGGCGGACCTGAAGTTCTCGAAGTTCGCGACATGCCCGATCCGCAGCCCAAAGCGGGAGAGGTAATCGTGCGCGTGGAAGCTGTGGGCATCAACTTTGCCGACACCATGTCAACTCACGGGGCTTACAAAGGCACTCCTCCTCCACCGTTTATCTCTGGACGCGAGTTTGCCGGAGTGGTCGAAGCCACTGGCGAGCGCGTGATGGGCTACATGCAATACGGCGCGGCCGCCGAGAAGATCGCCATCAAGCCTCAGCTGCTCTGGCCGCAGCCCAAGGGTTGGAGTTCAGAGCAGTCGGCTGCCTTCCCAGTGAACTTCCTCACGGCTTATCTGGCCTATTGGAAGGCCGGACTTACATCGGACGCCTTCGAGCCGATCCTTCGCCACGATCAGCGGCGGCGTCGTGCGCTGATTCATGCCGCCGCCGGAGGCGTGGGCACGGCCGCCATCCAGATCGGACAGTTGCTGAATATTGAAACTTATGGAACCTCGTCGTCGGAAGAAAAACTGGAGCGAGCGAAGAAGCTAGGGCTGGACCACGGCATCAACTATCGCGAGGTGGATTACGAGCAGCGTATCCAGGAGCTGACCAACGGACAGGGTGTGGACGCGGTGTTCGAGATGCTGGGGGGCGAACACACGGCCAAGAGCCTGCGCTGCTGCCGGCCGTTCGGGCGAGTCATTATTTATGGCACGGCCACCGGACAGCGGCACCAGTTCGACACCGGTACCATGATGGCCAAAAGTCTTAGCGCTCATGGACTATGGCTCAGCATACTGGCCAAGGACCACGAACTGATCGCTCGAACCTTGCAAGCCATGCAGCCTTGGATTGAACAGGGCAAACTACATCCTGAGATCGGGCATGTCCTGCCGATGGAGCAGGCTGGCGAAGCGCACCGCCTGATGTTGCAACGCGCTAACTACGGCAAGATCGTGTTGAAGATCGGGTAGCCTTCCGGAGGAAAAAATGAGCTGGATATATCTCGTTCTGGCAGGAGTTGTCGAGATTGGCTGGCCCTTGGGACTCAAGCTGGCGCAAGGCTCAACCCACCGATCCAAAGGAATTGTATTGGCCATCGTCTCGATGGGAGTGAGCGGTGGATTGCTATGGCTGGCTCAGCGCCAGATCTCGCTCGGGACGGCCTACGCGGTCTGGACCGGCATCGGTGCGGCTGGAACATTCTTATTGGGCGTGATGCTGTTCGGCGATCCGGCCAACCTGGGCCGCTACCTCGGCGTGACGCTCATCATCGGGGGAGTGGTTGTGTTGAAGTTGGCGCACTGATCCTTATCAGGTGAAAGTTCTCTACTTGGCACCGCATCCTCCGCCGCGCTCCCCGATGGTACGCTGGTGCATGTTCCTCGCGTCGCTAACCGGCTTTGCCGCGGGCACGTTGTGCACGCTGGCGTACCTTCCTCAAGCCTTGCACTCTTTCCGCACAAAGTCCGTGCGCGATCTCTCGCTGCTCATGCTGATTAGCCTCAACGTCGGCTTGTTGCTCTGGGTGAGCTACGGCTTCCTGATTCACTCGCTGCCCATCATCTTGCCGAATGCTGTCACGTTCTTCCTCAGCGCGCCACTGCTCGTGATGAAGCTGCGCTATCGGGAAGAGCGTTGAGAGTAATGAGGCCGCCAGGGTTTAGCGAAGTTCCACAATTGGCATAGGTAAGAGGTGTTTCGGCGGAGCCCTACCACTTCCTTTCAGAATACTTGCAGGGCCGAAGCGACTCATCTGTCGCGGTGTGCCCAGAGTTAGATTTTTTCCTGAGGTCACCGGTGAGAGATTTTCGCATCTAATTGGGGCGTGACTGGAAAATGTCTATTGAAGCGATTCCTTGCGGTGTTCCTGATGGCGCTGGGATTCTTCGTCTTCCTCGACGCGGTGGAAGCGAGCGCGAAGCCCATCTCGCCTTCCACCCGCAACACAATCTCAAGCGCAGCGCAGCAATCGGTTGTTCCCGATAGTGACAATGCTAGAAGGAAGTAGCCTGCCTTGGCCGGAGGCTGAAGCCTAAATGCTAGTTGCTAGTGGCTGATCCTAGCCCCAAATCTGGCGCGCGAAGAAGTAGATCGTCAAGCCGAAACCGATCACGATGACGATGGCGCGCACGTACTCCGGCTTTGGTCTTGCGAGCGAAGAAGGCGCCGAAGTAGCCACCGGTTATGGCGCCAATAATCATCAGTATCGCCTGCGGCCAATACACCACGTGCGGCGTCAGAACGAACAGGATCATGGCCACGCCGTTGGACACGGTGGTCAGCCACGCCTTAAGCGCATTCATGGTGTGGATGTGGTCCATGCCCAGCAGGGCCAGCATGGCGAGGATGAGGATGCCCGCGCCGGCGCCGAAGTAGCCCAGGTAAAACGCGATGAATGTTTGAAGAAAAATTCCCCGGCCGGTGGCGAACTCATGATGTTCGCCGTGCTCGGCCCGCTGTTTGACCCAGCGCGTTATCCGTCCGCTCATCATGAAGATCAGGGTGGCGATCAAAAGCAGCCACGGCACTAGGTCCATGAATGTCGCTGGCGGAGTAATCAGCAGAACCCAAGCCCCGAGAAAGCCTCCAATAATGCCGGTCACCGTAAGGGGCACCAGGACGCGCCGCGGCAGGCTGCGAAACTCGTGACGATAGGCCCAGACGCTGGCCGGTTGCCCCGGCCACAGCGCCACAGTGTTGGTGGCATTGGCGTTTATCGGCGGGATGCCGACGAACAACAGCGTCGGAAAGGAAACGAAGCTGCCACCGCCGGCAACCGAGTTGATCGGCTCCCGCGAGGAGCGCCGCGAAAAATAAAATGGTTCCGTGCGCGACGTGCATAGCAAAGGAAAGCCGATAGTATCAGCCGCCGAGTATGAAACACGAAGCTCTACGGCATGATGATCCGGCTGCCGGACTCATCCGCCGTCGCGATTGAGGATTGCGCTCTCGGGAAATCGCTCGTGCAGAAAATCCAGAAACCCACGCGAGAGCGGACGTCCGGAAGTGTGGATGTGTGCCAACCGCAACACCAGCACCAGCACCTTCAGCACCTCGGCATCCTTCAGCGTGGTGTGTCCGAGGTGCTCGCGCTCCAGCTCGCGAAATTCTTGCAGAAGTTGGCGCACCGCTTCGATGAGCGCCTGCTGCGCCAGGCTGGGCGGCACTTGCTCATACACCAAGCCTGAGCCGACCAGGGTCTGGTAGCTCTTGGCCAGGTTGGCCAAGGCTGCAATTACTTCGCGGTCATGTCAGGCTGCGGTCGCTGCGTGCCAGCTTCGCCGATGGTCTGCAGAATTCCCGAAATCACCGGCTCGCGATGCCTGCAGGAATTCGTCCGAGTAGCTCGATCTTGGGAAATACTTCCTCCGGCGGCGCATCTTCCAGTTGTCGCGGCTTCTCGTGCTGGCGCGCTTGCTGAAGGTAAGGACACTCGGAGGGACAGTCCAGCGTGAGCTCGCGCTGTTCGCCACAGCATTGCGGGCAGATGCGTCCATGCACTGCCAGGCAGAAGCGTTTTTCCTTTCGGTCAGTGCAAATTGCGCAGCGCAATGGTGGTACTCCGCGGGCCAATTGGTCGGCCCTAAACTCCCATTATGGCACTTTCACCAAAGCGGGGGCCTTGGCAGGCCCGCATGGGCAGTGGCTTTTCGAGCACGGCCTGTGGAAAAACCGCATAAAATATGGCGAAAATGCTTTCCACTCGAATGAGGTTGGTATAAGATACGCTCAACTTGAGCATTTTTACCGCTCAAATATTCAAGGAGGATTTACTAATGGCAACAGGCATGACCAAGACCCAGCTCGTCCGCCACATGGCGGAGAAGAATGAAATGAACAACAAACAGGCTGCCGCGTTCCTCGAGTCGCTCGCGGAACTGGCGATCAAAGAGACCAAGAAGAACGGCTTATTTGTGGTCCCGGGTCTGGGCCGTCTGGTGAAGTCGAATCGCAAGGCGCGCATGGGTCGCAATCCGCAAACCGGCGAAGCAATCAAGATTCCTGCCAAGGTCGTGGTGAAGTTCCGCGTGGCCAAGGCCGCGAAAGACTCCATCGCCCCCAAGAAGTAGCTTCCCTTTTTCTACAACCGAAGGCCGGCCGCGTGCCGGCCTTTTTAGTTGCTAGTGGTCAGTGGATAGTGATCAGTTTCCAATATCATGAATCGTCTGTAGCGCAGGCGCTAGAGGGCACCAAGGCGATGAAGCTGGAATTTCTCTCTGATGGGTTGCTGGATCGTTCGCTGATTCGCCTGTACGGATTTGATCAGACTGGGGCCATGCGACTGAGAGAGGCTATTCGCACTCTTTCCACTAAATTGCGCCAGAGCATACCCCTGCACGAAGAGTGGTGGATCGAACCGGTGGACGACTGTAGGCTCGATCTGCGCATCGGAACTCGCAATTTAGGTGTCGTAGAACGTGTGCCGTCCAAGTTTGAATGCATCGTAACCTCAAGATACTTGGACGCAGCATGATTTCACTGGTCGATCCGTTCTGCGGGTCCGCGAGTGCTAACTCTTACCAGTGGCTGAATGAGGATGGGGAAATATCACTTCTACTATCGCCTAACGGTCAATGGTGAGAACCAGAAGAGGGTCATCGCCTTTCAATCACCGCCGCAAAGAATCCATCACACGGTTGCACGCCCGGAATCGTGCGCAGGAATTGCCCGCTCAGCAGCGAGTCGAGATCATTCCACACCAACTCGCCACTCGATCGCAATCTCTCCAACTCCTCGCGGCAATCCCGCAATTGATATCCGGCGCTATCGTGCAACACTTCCTCCACGACGGCTTCGTTCTCTTCTCTCTCCAGCGAGCAAGTGGAGTACACCGCGCGTCCGCCGGGCGCGAGCTGCTGCAATGCCGCGCGCAGGATTGCAACCTGCTTGATGTGGAGTTCGCTCAGGTCGTCTTCGGCGAGCCGCCACTTGATGTCCGGATTGCGCGCCAGGGTTCCCGTGCCCGAGCAGGGCACGTCGGCCAGCACGCGATCGAATCCGCCGGCCAGCGGGAGCTGCAAAGCGTCCGCAGTGATCACCTTAACGTTGGCGGCAGCGCACGCGCTTTCGCATCAGATCCAGCGCGGGGTTCATGGATCTCCGCCGCAATGATTTCCGCTGTCGGATTGCGCCACGCCATTGCGGCAGTCTTGCCTCCGGGAGCGGCGCAACAATCGAGCAGCCGGGAGCCCGTTCCCACCAACGCCGCTACCAGTTGCGAAGCTTCGTCCTGAATGAACACGCGGCCTTCCGCGTAGGCACGCGTCCGCGTCAGGTCTCCCTCGACCAACGTATGGGAGCTGACTAAGCAGCGCACCGGGAGCGAGCTTAACGCCTTCGCGACGCCAGCTCTTGTTCCGTGTCTTCGTCTTCCAGGCGCAGCGAAGTGGCTGGTACTCGCTGATCGAATTCGCAGATTTGCCGGGCGCGTTCCTCGCCAAACTGCGTCGACCCAGCGCGCAACCATCCACTCCGGATGTGCGTATTCGCGCGCCAGGAAGAAGCCGGAGCTTCGTCGGCCGACGGTTGGACAGGTTCTGCCTTGGCTGCAGCGATCTTCCGCAGCACCGCATTCGCAAATGGCGCGGCCGAGCGTTTTTGCGCGCGCTTTACTAGCTCCACGCTGTCGTTGATGGCCGCATGCGCAGGCACGCGGGTCAAAAACTGCAGCTGGTACGCCGCCAGCCGGAGCGCGTTCAACACCTCGGCATCCAGCTTCTTCAGCGGCCGCGATGCCGCTGCTGCGATCGCATCATCCAGTCGCGAGCGCCAGCGGAGAACTCCCATGACCAGTTCCATCGCCAGCCCGCGATCGGCCGGCGCAAGCTTTTCCAGCGCGCTCGGAGTGCAGCAGTTCGCTGGCGTAGGCGTTCTGCTGGTCAACCCGCAGCAGGATATCGAAAGCGACCGCGCGTGCGGGAGAGATGGGCATAGGTAGCACGAGGCGACCAGCAATTAGCAAAAGCATCTCCTCGCGTTCAAACTAAACACGAAGTGCTAGATGCCAAGAGCTAAGTGCTGGGCAGTCGCTACGAACCTACTGCTTCGTCCCTCCTCGGCCGATAGCCATTGATGAAATCGTGGGCGCTCATCCGCTTCTTGCCTTCCACTTGCAGTTCCCGGACCTCGAGAGCCGTGCCGTGCGCAAAGCCCAGCAACAAGCGATCGTTTTCGATTGCGAAGTGACCTGCCGGAACAACAGCACTTGCCTTGAACAGGTACGGCCGCATGAATGTGCAGCATCTTGCCGCGAAAGCTGGTAAACGCTCCCGGCCACGGTTGAAATCCGCGCAAGCGGTTCCAGGCCTCCGCTGCACTACGCGAGAAATCGATCAGTCCGTCTTCCCGCTTGAGAATGGGAGCGAGCGTGGCCTTGGCATCGTCCTGCGGACGCGGCGTTATCGTTCCGTTCTTCAGGCCGGCAAGAGTCGCGATCATCAGCTCGGCCCCCGTCTGTGCCAGCCGCGGGGCCAGCGTCAGCGCGGTGTCTTCCGGCAAGATCCGCTCTTCGGACTGCAGCAGGATGTCCCCGGTGTCGAGGCCGGCATCAATGCGCATGGTGGTCACGCCGGTGACGGTTTCTCCGGTCGCAATCGCCCATTGGATGGGCGCGGCTCCCCGGTATTTGGGCAGCAGCGAGGCATGAAGATTAATGTTGCCGAGCCTCGGCAGATCGATCATCCACTGCGGAATGATGCGGCCGTAGCCGACCACGATGATCGCTTCCGGCTGCAATGCTCTCCAATTGCGCGCGGAATTCATCGTTGTTCTTGATCTTCTCCGGCTGGACGATGGGAAGTCCAAGCGCCAGCGCGGTTTGTTTCACTGGCGACTCCGCGAGCTGCATGCCGCGTCCGCTGGGGCGATCGGGTTGGGTCGCGACCAGCTTCACCCGGAAGCCGGTGCACACCAGCTTTTCCAGAGTGGGCACGGCGAAGAGCGGCGTTCCGCAGAAGACCAGGTCCATCATAGTTAGGAATTAGCAGCTAGCGAGTGCAATCAGCAACTAGTGATCATTAGTCGTCGGCCCTCGGCAGTAAACTTCACATTCCAGCGTTTCCTGGGAAGCTATCTCATAAATCACTTTTTGTCAGGGCACCTCTTTCAGACGCGCCGCAACCCAGAACGACGTTTGAGAAAAGTGCTAATTGCTAGTTGCTAATTGCTAATTGCTAATTGCTAATTGCTCTCTTACCATTCGCCCTGCTTCACCAGTTTGCGAATCTTGCGCTTCATCATGTCACGCTTCAAAGCGCTGATGTGGCTGATATAGAGCTTGCCATTGAGATGGTCGGTTTCGTGCACTAGCGCGCGCGCCAGCAAGTCCTCTCCGGTCACCTCGATGGTCTTGCCGTTCGCGTTTTGGGCGCGCGCGGTAACCGAGCGTGGTCGCGTCACCTTCTCGCGGAATTCGGGCAGGCTGAGGCAGCCTTCGTTGGACGTGAGCCGCCCTTCGGTGTGGATGATCTCGGGATTGACCAGCACGATCTTGGCGTCAGGATCTTCCTTGAAGGTGACATCGATCACCGCAACGCGCTTGCTGATGCCGATCTGCGGCGCCGCCAGACCGACGCCATGCGCCGCATACATGCTCTCAAACATGTCTTCGACAAGTTTTTTCAACTCATCGTCAAATACGGTGATCGGGGCTGCTGGCTTCTCCAGGACCGGGTCCCCGAATTTCACGATCTCATAAATCATTTAGAAGTTTCGCAACTGTTGGCAGTAGCCTTCGAAATTCCGTTGCAGTTCAATCAGCGAATCGCCACCAAACTTTTCCAGTGCGCAGCGGGCCAGCGTCAGCGCAACCATCGCTTCCCCCGCCACTCCGGCGGCCGGAACCACGCATACATCCGACCGTTCATAGGCGGCCTTCACCGGTTCGCGAGTGGCGAAGTCCACCGAGCCCAAGGGACGCCGCAATGTCGAAATCGGTTTCAAATACCCTCGCACGCGAATCTCTTCGCCGTTCGAGACTCCGCCCTCCAAGCCTCCCGCGTGGTTTGATCGCCGCGTGAAGCCAGTGAACGAGCCGGCCTCTCCCGCTCGTATCCTATTTCATCATGCACGGTCGAACCCAGGGAAGCGGCGCCGCGAACCGCATCGCCAATCTCCACCGCCTTTACAGCCTGCAGCGACATCAGCGCGGCGGCGAGCTGCGCGTCCAGGCGCTCGTCCCAGTTAGCATAGGTGCCAAGTCCGGGCGGCACGTTGTGGGCGACCACTTCAAAGATTCCGCCGACTGAATCTCCCGTGCGCAGCGCGACGTCCACTTGCTCTTTCATGCGCGCTTCGGTTTCAGGGTCGGCACAACTGAGCAGTATTTCTTCTTTCGCTGCCACCGCGCGGATGGCTTCCCAATCGACAGGCGTTTCCAGCCGAGCATTGCCGACGGCGATGACGTGACTCAGCACCTCGATGCCAAGTTCGCGCAGCAGTAGTTTCGCGATAGCTCCGGCGGCGACTCGCGCCGCCGACTCGCGCGCCGAGGCCCGCTCCAGTACATAGCGCGCTTCGGAGAAGTTGTACTTCACGGCTCCGGCGAGATCGGCATGCCCGGGCCGAGGCGAAGCCACCCGCTTGTGCTTGGCCGGATCGCCCTCTTCCACCGGCAGCGCGTCCGTCCAGTTCTGCCAGTCTTTGTTCGCCAGCAGCATGGCAATCGGCGAGCCGATTGTCTTTCCGTGCCGCACTCCGCTGAGTATGTGGGCCTGGTCGCGCTCGATGCGCATGCGTCCGCCGCGGCCATAACCCTGCTGCCGCCTCCACAGTTCGCGGTTCACGAATTCGATGTCGACCGCGACCCCGGCGGGCATGCCCGAGAGCAGCGCCACCAGGGCTTCTCCATGCGACTCACCGGCGGTGGAAAAGCGCAACATGGGAATAAGAAGGGTGATTGTAGCTGATGAAGGCAGCCGTTAGCACTTAGCAGTTAGCATCGAAGGCCAGCGCTAAAGCGCATGATGCCAGCAGAACTTCTCCCCGATAAATGCGGGGCTCCCCGTTTCGCCGAGCCTAGGCTTCGATCACCAACTCTTCCTCCACAAATGCTTTCTCTTCCATGCTGCCGCCGCCGAGCGCAAACGAGCGAGTCAGCCGCGCTTGGCCATTCTCGACGCTGGTTATAACGTAGGAGCAGCCCAGCCAGTACGCTTCGGCGAAATCGGTTGGCGACCACTGCGCGGGATGATCGGGATGAGAGTGATAGAAGCCGACAATCTCGAGTCCGCGCGAGCGCGCGTCACGCAGAATACGCACTACCTCGACGGGCGCAATTTCGTAGCGATCATTGGGAGAGTCACTGATGTTTTGGCAGCGTACGGTCGCGCTTACTGCCCGGGTGTCACCCTCCACCTTTCCCAGCAACACACCGCAGCATTCGAACGGATAAGTTTCTTCGCCGTGGCGGCGGATTTCGTCATAATCGGGTTGGCGGAGTTTCAGCATGTCTTCGCCGCTTTTCTATCATGCCGAGCATGCCTTCGCGAGCAATTGTGAATTTCTGATCATCTCTGCAAGTTGCCGTTTGACCGTGCAGTGTGCGACAGTGTGAGTCTCCGGGTTACAGGACTCGACAGAAGTTTGTTTGCACGCCAAGGCAACATCAGAGCGGTAATCGGATATCGCATTCGATGCGAAGACGACATTACGAGTCCGTCTAATGAGAGCAATTCTCGAAGGGCTATTGCCGAAGATGACCAAGAAGATCAAGCGAAATCGTACGAAGACGCGGTTGCGTGGTTTCGCGGTCACGGATTCGACATACTGGAAGCTCCGGGCACAAGCAACCGGGTGTTTCTGAAGAAGTACAACTGCTCGGCCGCGATCGAGCGCACCGACGATGGTGGCGTCAAGGTATTCGCCTATCCCGGATACCTGATCAATGGCGAAATCTCGAAACTCGTCGATCACGGTTATCAGAAGGTCTGGAAGACCACGAAAGCCGAACATCCTGCCACGGCCGACCAGCTCAAAGCGTTGCACCAGTTCACCGAAGAGCTGAAGGAAGGGATTGGCGCAATCAGTCTCTACAACGAAGGATTGGGTACGGTAAGTGAGTCGTATATGTACGATCGCGTGCGCGGCCGTGACCTGCCCGAAGCGGAACGCCCCCAGCGTCCATGGCAAAGCGCGCGACTGGCAAGCGCCCCGCATAGCTTGCCGAACTCTTCCGCGATGTGCGCCGGCATTATTAGGTTGTAAGTTTCTCCGCGAATAAACCTCCTCCTACTCGCGCAAACCCCCTGGTGAAATATGCAATCCAACTTAGGACAGGACAAGGAACCGAACACGTCCACGGGTTTCCAGGAGGATGCAAAAAGCTTATGAAGAGAATTGGGATGCTATTGGTGTTGTTGATGTTCTGCGCATTTACGGTTTGGGCGCAGAACGACAATAGTTCCAATAGCAACAATACCGCCACGCAGGCCACCACAAACGACAACATGAACAATAACAATAATGCGCAGGACCAGGCGCATCAGAACGCGGCAGACCAGGACAGGAATGCTGCCAGATCAGGAAAAGGCGGATGCGAAGAATGAAGGGAGCAAGTCCGCAGAGGACCGCGACAAAGTCATGGCCCGGCTGGACGATTCCTCCAAGATTTTGAATGAGTTGCTGGGCGCGCCGGACAAAGGCATTCCAGACAAGGTATTCGAGAACGCGAAGTGCGTAGCCGTGGTTCCTTCCATGGTGAAGGGCGGCTTCGTCTTTGGCGCCGAGCATGGCCGTGGCGTGGCGACTTGCCGTACCGCTCACGGTTGGAGCGCGCCGGCTTTCTTCGTCATTACCGGCGGCAGTTGGGGATTGCAAATCGGCGTCCAAGCGGCGGACCTGGTTATGCTGATCATGAACCAGCAGGGTATGAACGATTTGTTGAGCTCCAAGTTTAAGCTGGGTGGCTCGGCAGCGTAGCGGCTGGCCCGGTGGGCCGTGAAGCCAGCGCCTCCACCGATTGGAAGATGGGCGCAGAGGTGCTGACCTATTCGCGCACTCGCGGTCTGTTTGCCGGACTGACCCTGAACGGTGCGGTGATCAAGGAGGACGACGACTCGACTCGTGCGCTCTATGGGCGCAAGGTCGGCTTCCGCCAGTGCCTGCTGGGACAGGTGAAGCCGCCGGCTGCGGCTGATAACTTCCTGGCGACCGTCCGCCGCAGCAAGGCTGAGGCGACCGCCGAGGCGCACTAGAACAATTTGCAGGCGCATCGCAGCGGTGGGCTTCGGCTCACCGCTTTTGTTGCGTGTATTGATCTACACTGCTGCGAGCGAGGTGAACGCGGTGAAGGTGAGTTTTATATTCGCGGCGATATTGCTGGTGGCGGTAGTTCCGGCGCAGGCACAGGTTCGAAGCGCTTCCACGTCAGGCGGTGAAGAGGCGATTCGAGCCGTCATGCAGTCGCAGGTCGATGCCTGGAACCATCACGATCTCGATGGCTTCATGAACGGGTACTGGCGCTCGCCGGATCTGACGTTCTTCTCCGGAACCACCGAGACCAAGGGATGGGAGCCGACCCTGGAACGCTACCGTCGCAATTACCAGTCGGAGGGTCATGCGATGGGAACTTTGTCGTTCAGCGACTTGCAGGTGCAATTGCTGGGTCCCGAGTCGGGCTTCGTACGGGGGAAGTTTCAGCTTGTCATGCCGGATAGCAAACAGCCGCACGGCGTGTTCACGCTGGTCTTCCGCAAGTTTCCTGAGGGCTGGCGCATCATTCACGATCACACCTGTGCGGAGTAAGCTGCTGTCGCGCTCGCATGATTCGAATCGATGCCACATCAGGCTACATCGAAAGGGTTATAGACGGCCCCGGCCGCGGGTGTAGAATTCACCCAGTACAGGCGGTATCCCGAAGTCGGGGAACTGCACTGGAGGACATCGTGAGTATTACCACCGGCGACTTCCGCTCGAAGATCACCTCTTCCACTCTTCTCGAAAAAAAACAGCGCAAGGAAATCATTACTTGTCTGACCGCCTACGACTATGCCAGCGCACGACTGGTGGATGAGGCCGGTATCGACATGGTCCTGGTCGGCGACTCTCTCGGGATGGTGATGCTGGGCTATGAGAATACCCTGCCCGTCACCATGCAGGAGATGCTGCACCACACGCGCGCGGTGAGGCGCGGCGTGAAACGGGCATTTCTGGTGGCCGACATGCCTTTCGCTTCGTACCACGTCACGGCGCGCGAAGCTCTGCGCAACGCCGCTCGCTTTATCAAGGACGCCGGCGCCGAGGCGGTGAAAATTGAAGGCGGCGAAAAGCGCTCGCGTCTGGTCGAACGCATGGTCGAGGCGGAGATTCCCGTGGTCGGCCACATCGGGCTGACGCCGCAATCGGTGCACGCCATGGGCGGATACAAGGTGCAGGGCAAGACCCTGAGCGCGATCGAGCAACTCATGCACGATGCGATCGCCTTGGAACGCGCCGGGGCCTGTTGCATCGTTCTCGAAGGCATTCCGCGCGAAGTCGCGAGCATGATCACAAGCGAGTTGGAGGTCCCAACCATCGGGATCGGCGCTGGGCCCGAGTGCGATGGCCAGGTGCTGGTCTTCCACGATCTTCTGGGACTGACATTTGCGCCGCCGGCCAAGTTCGTTCGCCGTTACGCGGATGTAGCGTCGGTGATCAGCAACGCGGTGTTGGCCTTCAAGGATGACGTGAAATCCGGTGGCTATCCATCGGACGCCGAGTCTTATCATCTGCCCAAGGAAACGCTCTCAGCGTTGCAGAGCATTGCGGAACGCAAGCGAGCTGTGCCAGTGTAGGAGGATGCGGCTGTCGCTGCGCTTTGTAATTCTGCTGGTTCTGACGCTTGACGTGGCTATGGTTGCGGTGGGTCAGAAAACCTCCGCTACGCCCGCGCGCAAGCCCGTTCCCAAGAAAAGCTATTGCCAGCCTGAGGGTGGGTTTTGCTTCAAGTATCCCGCTTCGTGGAGCGTGCTGGGCGAAATCTTCGACGGCAATGGAGTGGTGGTTGCGCCGTCCCAGAAGCTGGATCGCGCGCTGTGGGATGAGATCACGGTTGCGCTGATTCTGCCGCCGGCGGAAGGCGATGAAGAGCAGGTAAGCCTGGATGGCTTGATCGAGCAGGCCTCCCAGAGCATGCGCGCGGCCGGCCAGAGCTTCGAAACCTTGCAGCGGCAAGAGCGCACCGTGGACCACAAACCGGCGCAGATGTTGAAGGTCCGCTATCACGAGAGAGCGACCGACCGCGACTGGATCGAGCAGATGGTTTTCATTCAAGGTCCGGACGGCGAGATGTACTCGGTTGCGCTGAAATGTTCGCCGGAAAATCTGGCGCATCTGGAGCCGGCATTTGCGAGTGTCCTGGAGAGCTGGATGCTGCCTGAGCCGGAACCTCCGGCGGCGGGGGATGATGCGCCCAAGCAAGCGACACCGCCAGCGAAGCCGCCGCCTGGTCGCTGACGTAGTGTTGTTCAGTATCGGGGTGGAGCTGCTTCAGCTGGGTTATTCATGAGGATTTCATGCTTTAAAGGGGCACGGCTTCAGCCGTGCCCTTTCAAGGCGCCACCTTGAGCCTGCTATAAAAGACCATTCGTGAGGCAAATCTCAACCATCGCCGAAATGAAGGCCGCCTGCCGTCAGGTGGCTCGTAACGGCAGGACTCTGGGATTCGTGCCTACTATGGGCGCTCTGCATGAAGGTCATCTTTCGCTGGTGCGGGCGTCCAAGGCGCGGTGCGACGTAACCGCGGTTTCTATCTTCGTAAACCCGCTGCAATTTGGTCCCGCGGAAGATCTGGACAAGTATCCACGCCCCTTGGAGCACGATACTGCGCTTTTGGAACAAGCTGGCGTGGACCTTCACTTCACGCCTGGAGTAAAGGAAATGTACCCGCCGGGGGCGCAGACCTATGTGCTGGTGGAGGAGCTGAGCAATAGGCTCGATGGCGCATCGCGTCCAGGGCATTTCCGCGGAGTCGCGACCGTGGTGGCGAAGCTGTTCGAAATCGTCCGCCCCGATTTCGCCTTCTTCGGCCAGAAAGACGCCGCCCAGGTCGCCGTGCTTCGCAAATTAGTGAACGATCTTGATATGGACGTGCAGATCGTCGTCTGCCCCATTGTGCGTGAGAAAGATGGCCTGGCGATGAGCTCCCGCAATGCCTACTTGACGCCGGAGCAGCGGAAGCAGGCGCTGGTCTTGTACCGCGCTCTGACTCGGGTGCAAACAGCTCTGGACCATGGCGAGCGTAACTCGGCAAGACTGATTGAGATTGGCAAGCAGGTGATCGCGGAAGAGCCGGGCGCGCGACTGGATTACTTCGCCATCGTCGATCCGGACACGCTTGAGCCGGTGGCGAAAGTGTCACACTGTGCGCTGGTGGCCGTCGCAGCTTATGTGGGCGCAACGCGGCTGATCGACAATTTGCTGATCGTCAAGCCTGATGGGAACTAAGTCTGATAGTGACCCGACGCCGAAATCTACAAAGACCAAAATGACCTATGCCGGCTGAAGAAGTGTTTGAAGAAGAGTTCTTTGCGTCACTCTATGATTGCGTCAATCCGTGGTCGATGAGCGACGAATTCCACGTTGAGCAAGCCGTTGCGTCCGGGGGCCAGGTACTCGATCTTGGCTGCGGAACCGGCATGCTGGCTTGTAGCTTGGCAGCAAAAAACCTAAGCGTGACTGGTGTCGATCCGGCCGAAGCCATGCTTCGGGTCGCACGGTCACGGGTCAATGGGGATAAAGTAAGTTGGATTAAATCGGACGGACAGAGCCTACGCCTTCCGCAACGATTTAATTTCATTTACATGACCGGCCACGCCTTTCAGCAGCTACTGACAGACGATGATGCTGTCGCAGTGTTGCGAACTGCCACACACCATCTTACGGCTGAGGGAAAGTTTGTCTTCGAAACGCGCAACCCCGTCGCCCAAGCATGGCTGTCGTGGACACCGGAGCACTCTGAGCGCACAATTCAGTCGCCCAGGCATGGCCGGGTTTCGTTATTCTATGACGCTCAGGCCGACCCCACTAGCGGCATCGTGACGATCGAAGCGCATTATCGCTTACTGGACCAGGGAGTGAAGCGGGTGGGGCGTAATCGTATCCGCTTTGTTGACCGGGAACACTTGTCTCACCTATTGGCAAAAGCCGGTCTTGCAGAATTTGCGTGGTATGGGGATTGGGCCGAGGGACCCTTCTCGTCGACAAGCCAAGAGATCATTGTGGCGACTCGTAAGGCGATGCCCGTTGCTCCAGGAGGTAACTAACGATGAATCTCCTCTATACGAGGGATCCGGTTCCGGACGTCACTCCTCGGGATCGCTTGTGATAAGGCTGTTTGCGTAAACAATTCTTAGGATAGGGCTACGATTCACTATAAACTGCTGCTGTGGTGGGCCTAAGGTTGACGGTGAAGTCATAACGGAGAACGAATCATGAAGAAGAGCGTCGTATCAGTTCTGGTTGTGGTCAGCGCGTTGTTTGTGTGCAGCGTATCAGTCATGGGTCAGCAGGCGGCGCAGCAGCCCGCGGCGCAGAGTGCCCCGGGAGCAGACGCGCAGACGAACAACATCAAGGACCAAGACATCGAGATGCTGCGGGCGAACCTTCGCGCTCAGCGCAAGCAGATCATGGCAGAGAACATGACCCTCACCGCGGACGAGGCCACCAAGTTCTGGCCTATTTTTGACCAGTACAGACGGGAAGCCATCAAACCCAATGACGAACGGTGGGCGGTGATTAAGGAGTATGCGGCGAATTACGACACCATGACCGATGCGCAGGCGCAGGATTACATGAAGAGGGCGACGGCGGTTGACCAGGAGCTCCTCGCGTTGCGTATGCACTACGTTCCGATATTTGAGAAGGTCATCTCGGCAAAGAAGACTGCATTGTGGTACCAGATTGATCGGCATATCGACCTGATGATCAATCTGCAATTGTCCGCGCAGATTCCTATGGTCGATACCAGTAAATAGGCTGAACAACTCAAAAAGCAGATCCCTCGCGGGCTCAAGCCCGCTCGGGATGACAAAATGAAGAGCTTAAGTGCACGGCTGAAGCCGTGCACTGGCGCAAACCGGGAGCTAATCGAGTTTTTCGCTAGCTGCGAAGGCGTGCTCCACCCATCGATCGCAACTCCGTCAGGTCAGAACCTTTCTTCGCTTAATTCCCGACAACCAAGCTCCGCCCAGAACCAGCACCACGGGAAAACATTCCAGCGTATAGCGAGGCTCGGGATTCTCCAGCGTTCCCAGAAACGCCGAGCGCAAGAGCACGAATAACAGCATGAGCGCGAGGTACTGAGGTCGCGGCCCGCGCACCACTCCCATCACCGCGGCGAACAGAAACAGCAGGTTGAGCACGCCCCACAACGTGGCCAGAACGCTGCTCTCTGTGTCATTGGCGTACTCCCACCAGCGTGTATCGAGGGGCAGCATCTCCGTGCGGGGACGCAGCCACATGTCGGCGGTGCGCAACGTCGGCAGCCAGACGTAGTAACGGAACGGTGATCGCGCTATGCGCTGGTTGGCCAACTCGGCAAAGCGAGCATTCAGCGCGGGGTCGACAACGTGCGTCTTCGAATAGTCGCTGAAGATGGCTTGTGTCTTTTCGCGCTCCTGCGCGCTGTCGAAGGCGCGCGAGGGCAGCAGGTGGAAGTCGAACTCGTCGCCGGGGATCTGCCAGTAAACCTCTTCGGTCGAGGCATAATCCACAGCCCAGGTTCGCACCCACTTGTCGAAACCAGACGGAACGAACTCGTCAGGATCGCTGGCGTAGCGCGGGGCCAGTGGTTCGAAGCGGTGGAAGTCGCGCCAGTTTCGGACGGTCCACGGAACCAGCGGAGCCAGCGAAATCGCCAGCACCAGCGCTCCCGCCCAGAAGAGACGCGTTCGCTCGGCAGGCCTTTGCCACATCCGCCACAGCAGGAACAGCCCAAGCGCCACCAGCAAGATGCCACCGTCGGGGCGGAGCAGGATTCCCGCCGAAACCGCGATGCCGCAGCCCACCCATGCAGACCAAACCGTGCGTCCCTCGTCTAAGGCTTGGAGGGCGCCGACTGCGCAGTCAAGCGCAATGGCTGTGAAGAAGATACTCAGCGTTTCAGCCAGAGGAGCCACGGTGTAGTTGGCGGTGAAGGGACACAGCGCCGCCAGTAGAAACGCAAATCGGGCAGCGCGCGCCGACACCGTTCTGCGTGCCAGGTCGGCGATGACGAAACAGCCGGCCACATCGATGACGATTTGCACCAGCAGTACCGCATTGTAATGCTCGCTTCCGAAGAGCAAGAAGCAAGCAGCTAGAAATGCGGGATAGCCGGGCAGGCGGATCCACGTAGGGCGCGGACCTTCGGCGTGGCTGAGGCCGTAGATGCCGTGCTGCAGCCAGTTCCGGGCGATATCGCCGTAAATCAGAGAATCGCCGGTAACATGCGGGAATCTAATGTAGTAGAAAAGCCGCAGGATAAAAGCGGCCAGTGTCAGCAGCAGGAAGTACTTCCGAGATTCCCGGAGCATGTCGCCGAACGACGGCAGCTCTCTTTTCCCCAGCGAATTGCGCTCCTGTTCCAGCACGTGGCGAATATAACAGCTTGACGCGAGCACTTGGCACTTAGCATTTGGCCGTTAGTTAAGGCGCTCCCGCCAAATGCTAACGGCTAAGTGCTAACTGCTGCTACGATTAAATCGGCCTCGAATGCCTAAGTCGAAACAGATTTTCTTTGATCCCGACCGCAAGCGGTGGCGGCGCTTACGCTTTGCTCTCGACATCAGCGTAATCGTAGTCACCGTGCTCGTAGTGTTTTTTGTCGTAACCGTGATTCGGGGATCGTCGGTTCCCGGGGTACCGCTGCCGGCGGTGAAGAAGCCCTATCACGCTCTTAAGGAGAGCCAGAAGCGGAAGCCACCACGCCGGCTGAACACTCACCGCAAAACCAAACGGCCGGCATCGCAAGTGGTACTGAACTCCGACGAAGGCATTCGTGGCGCCTTCTACGTGCAGTGGGACGCGGCCAGCTTCGCGTCGTTGAAGGAATATTACCCCCAGATCGATCTGCTATTTCCCGAGTGGATGCATGTGCTGACGGCCGACGGCAGGCTGCAGGGGGTCACCGAGCTGAACACGCTGTACGACGTGATGGACAGCAAGGGGAAACCGCGGCCCATCGACGACAAAGTCATGTCGTTCCTCAAGGGCGAAAAGGCGCAGACCGAAGTCTTTCCCCTGGTCAACAATTTCGATCCCATCTCCAACCAATGGAATCCGGATACCGACAAGTTCATGGCCGACCCGGCGGCGCGGCAGCGTTTCCGCAGTGAGCTGCTCAAGTTTCTCGCTACCGATCAATACAAGGGCATCACGCTGGATATCGAGGCCTTTCCAGACAGTTCGCGTGACGACTTTCGCACTCTGGTGCAGGAACTCTACGACGACCTCCATGCAAAAGGATTGAAGCTGTATGTCGCGGTCGCGGTCAACGACAAGAGCGACTATGCCGCCCTTGCGCAGGTTTCCGACGGCTTAATCCTGATGAACTATGACCAGCACTACCCGGGCGGCCAACCCGGTGCGGTGGCCGGTCAAGACTGGTTCATCAAGAACCTTCAGGATGCGTTAAAGGTGATGCCGAAGGAAAAGATCATCTGTGCCGTGGCCAACTATGGTTACGACTGGGCGATGAAGAAGGGCCAGAAGAAGGGTGCGGCGCCGGAAGATGTCCATAATGTATCGGCGCAGGAGGCGTGGCTCGAAGCATCCGACGCCGAGACCGACATCAATTTCGACGACGACGCGATGAACCCGCACTTCGCATATCTGGACGAGTCCAACGTGCGTCACGATGTCTGGTTCCTGGATGGGGTGACGGCGCTGAACCAGATGCGCGCCGCCCATGCCCTTGGCATCGATACGTTTGCGCTTTTCCGGCTAGGGGCTGAAGATCGCTCGCTGTGGGCAGTGTGGGACAAGCCTTTTGAGGCCGGTGCGCCGGACAAGCTCAGCACTGTTCCTCCCGGTCAGGATGTCGACATCGAAGGCCTCGGCGAGATTCTGCGTATTCAATCCCGACCTGCGGCCGGTGAGCGCAAGATTACGGTCGATCCTGACACCAACCTTGTCGGTGACGAAATTTTCCAGACGCTGCCGTCACCTTACGTCGTCGATATGTATGGCGGCACGCCGCAAAAGAAGGTCGCCATCACCTTCGACGATGGTCCCGATCCAGAGTGGACACCGAAGATTCTTGACGTGCTGAAAGAGCAGGGTGCGAAAGCGACTTTCTTCCTGATCGGTGCCGAAGCCGAAAAGTATCCCAGCCTTACCAAACGCATTTATAACGAAGGGAATGAGATCGGGAACCATACGTTCACTCACCCCGATATCAGCAACATCTCCAAGCGCTACTTCGAAGTGGAATTGAACCTGACGGAGCGTTTCTTCGAGGGCAAGCTTGGGGTGAAGCCGGTGCTGTTCCGTCCGCCGTATTCAATCGATCAGGAGCCCGACACCGCGGACCAGGTACGCCCCCTGGAACTGGCGCAGGACCTAGGCTATATCACCGTCGGCGACAAGATTGATCCGAACGACTGGCGCGACAATCCGCGACGCACGGCGGACGAGATCACTAAGGACGTGATGGACAATCTGCCGCCTTGCCAGCCCGGCAATCTAGCCTGCGGCAACGTCATCCTGCTGCACGACGGCGGCGGCAACCGCAGCCAGACTGTCATCGCGCTGGCGGCCATCCTTGACGGTCTGAAGGAGCGCGGCTATCAGGTTGTTCCCATTTCAGAGTTGATGGGCAGATCGCGTGCCGACGTCATGCCTCCGATTACCACTAACGAACGGTGGGCCGCGTGGATCGATGGCCTCAGCTTCACCATGTTCGGGTTTGTCTCGGCGTTCATCATTTTCGTTTTCTTCGTCGGTGACGTACTCATGAGCGGGCGCTTGGTGCTGGTCGGCACTCTGGCCATCTTTGATCGCTTTCACCGGCGCAAGAGTACCTTCGATCCCAACTACCGGCCCGCGGTTGCGGTCCTCATCCCCGCTTACAACGAGGCGAAGGTCATCGATCGGACCGTGCGTTCGGTCCTCGACTCCGACTACAAGAACCTGCGGGTCATTGTGATCGACGACGGCTCAACGGATGCCACCCTGGAGGTGATCCGCGCCGCCTTCCAGAAGGAAATCGCTGCCGGACAAGTTACCGTGCTGACGAAGCCGAACTCGGGCAAAGCCGACGCGCTCAACTGCGGACTTGAGCAGGTAACGGAAGAGTTGTTTGTCGGAATCGACGCCGACACACTAGTTGCGCCCGACGCGATTTCGAAGCTGGTACCACACTTCAGCAATCCCAAGGTCGCCGCGATGGCTGGCAACGCCAAGGTGGGCAATCGTGTGAATCTGTGGACCCGCTGGCAGGCGCTGGAGTACATCACCAGCCAGAACTTCGAACGGCGAGCTCTGAACACGCTCAATGCGGTTAGTGTGGTACCCGGTGCCATTGGCGCATGGCGCACAGCTCCAGTGCGGGCTGCCGGCGGCTACCAGCACGACACTGTCGCCGAGGATGCCGATCTCACGATGGCGCTTCTCCAGGCAGGTTACTGGGTCAATTATGAGGACCGCGCCCTCGCCTACACGGAGGCGCCAACCAAGGCGAATGGGCTGATGCGGCAACGCTTCCGCTGGTCGTTCGGAATTATGCAGTCGGTGTGGAAGCATCGCGCAGCCATGAAACAGAAGGGTGCGCTGGGCTTGGTCGCATTGCCCAACGTGATTATCTTCCAAATCCTGCTGCCCCTGGTTTCGCCCTTCATCGACATTATGTTTGTCGTGGGAGCGGCGACCTACTTCGTCAACAAGTATTTCCATCCGGAGTCGGCGAACCCGGCCAGCTTCCACCGCCTGGTGGTGTACTTCGCGCTGTTTATGGTGATTGATTTCATTGCTTCCGCGGTCGCCTTTACGCTGGAGCGGCAACAGCCCGGCGGAAAGCGCGACTTCCTCTTGCTGGGCCATGTCTGGCTGCAGCGCTTCGCCTATCGCCAACTGTTTTCTCTAGTGCTCATTAAGACGCTCAAGCGCGCCATGGAAGGTGGCGGCTTTGCGTGGGACAAGCTGGAGCGCACGGCCAGCGTGAGGCAGCCCCTGGTCGTGGGCCGCGAAAGCGAGGCGCGGTAATGGAGGACCACTGGTGAGTCCTGCTCCGAAGCCCGCTCTGGATATGAGCGTCAACGTTGCTGGGATTGCGCTGAAGAATCCCATCATGGCTGCCAGCGGTAGCTTTGGTTATGGCGTGGAATTCGAGGACGTGGTTGCACTTGATCGGCTAGGCGGGTTCGTTGTAAAGGGGCTCTCGCGCGAACCGATGGCGGGCAATCCTCCGCCGCGGTTGTTCGAAACCGCTGCCGGCATGCTCAATGCCATTGGCCTGCAGAACATTGGCGCGCGCGCCTTTCTGGAAGAGAAGCTCCCGCTCCTGAAGAACATCACGAACATTGTTTTCTTCTGCAACGTCTTTGGGCACTCGCAGGATGAGTACGAGGATGTGGTGCGCATTCTCAATGATGGCGAAGGCATCGCCGCTTATGAGCTGAACGTTTCCTGTCCCAATACAAAGTGCGGCGGAATCGCTTTTGGCAGCGACCCCAAAATGTTGTTTGACGTGGTCAGCGCAGTGAAAAAGATTGCCACCCGCCCGCTCATCGTAAAGCTCTCTCCCAATGTCACCAGCATTCCCGAGGTGGCGCGGGCTACCGAGGACGCGGGAGCAGATGCCATCTCGCTGGTCAATACGTTTGTGGCCATGGCGATTGATGCGGAAACCCGCAAGCCGCGCATCTCCCACGTCACCGCGGGACTTTCGGGACCGGCCATCAAGCCGATTGCTCTACGCATGGTGTGGGAGGCGGCAAACGTGGTGAAGATACCGGTCATCGGGATTGGCGGCATCAGCACCGCCGAAGATGTGGTTGAGTTCATGCTAGCGGGCGCAACCGCGATCGAAGTTGGCACTGTGAATTTCTGGGACCCATGCGCCTGCGAAACCCTGGTCGATTCCTTGGAGAAATGGTGCCTGGAGCACCGCGTGGACAAGCTCAGCGACCTGACTGGCGGGTTGAAGCTGGAGTAGCAATCAGCAACTAGCAATTAGCAAAGCTCTTTATCGTCGCCATCCCGACCGAGATTATTATTGTCATCACGAACGGCTTTGGCCGTGAGGGGGCTGCTGTTTCCTGCCGTTGTGAGAGGCGCAACAAAGGCAGATTCCTAGCTTCGCTCGTAATGACAATTTCCATTTTCACGGGCTGTTACGCCGTCACACTCGCGGCCTTGGCATTGATGTCCTGCAGGTTCTTCACACTGGTGATCAGGTCGGGATCGATCGCCAGAATCGCCTTGGTGTGGGTTATATCAAACAGGCGCTTCGCCTGATCGTTGGCGCCGGCAATGCGGAAGTGCCCGCCGAGTTGTCCAATCTCTCCAAAGATGTGCATGATGATGCCGAGACCGGCACTGTCGACGAACTCCACGTGGGTCAGGTCAAGCACAAGTTTGCGCACGCCGTCCTGAATCAGTGAATCGAACAGCGCTTCGGTTTCGCTGAGGCGCGTCCCCAAAGTGAAGCGGCCCGCGCAGGATACCCCGGTAATATCCGGCTCGAATTGGAAGATTTCGGTTTCCAGCATCATGACGGTTGCTCCCTTTGGAGAAGTTAGGGGATTCTAAAGTACCACGAAGCCATACCCAAGGCTAAGGAAAGGTCACTCGCGACATTCTCCCCAGCGCTTTCAGGATGAGGCCCCCGTCAATCCGGCTGGGAAGGGATGTCGAAGTCCGCTTGGCTCCTGGCACGACTTGTCGTAACGCTGTGGAAAGAACTATCCTTTCTCAATCCCCGCTGCGCGGTTTTGTGATCGCGTCTGCGCCAAGGAGTCGACCTCATGTCACGGCTTAGCTTCCTGCCATCCGCCAAAATTCTGTTTGTTTTCGGTGCTGTATTACTGCTGACTTCCTTTGGAGTTGCGCAAAACTACACTGCTCCCAGCATGCCCGTGATTGGCTCGGGGAACACGGTGACCGCGAATGCGCCAGTCCCGCGTCCGAGCACGACTCCCTGCACGGTCCAGTTGTTCACCAACTTCGACTTCGCGGATTTCAACTCCAAGTTCTTCGACTACACTCCCCCGGCGGACTGCCCCGGTCCCTGGGCGGCGGTGGTGCTGGAGGCGGATTGGTCGGTCGATGCCGGACGCCAGTTTGATCGCACCGGCAACATTTGGATCGGTGGCACCAATGTTTACTTCGGTACGACAGCGGAACCCTCGCATGACGTGATGCGTTCATGGCACACCGAAAGCAATCTCACCGACTACAGTCCGCTGTTTACCATGCCACAAGGGGGCCGGGTTGATCTGTTTAATCTTGTGAACACCACTTACACCAGTCATATTCATGGCAGCGCCGCCCTTCAGTTCTATCCTTTGGCGCAGGGGCAGCAGCCGCCTCAAACTGCCAGCGTGGTATTGCCGATGGCGGCCGATCCTACCGGTGGCACGGTTACCCTGAACTCCCCAACCGACCAACTGACCGGCACCTTCACCATGCCAACCAATGTGGAGCGCGCTTATCTGGACGTTTTCGCCCAAAGCCAGCACAATGATGAGTTCTGGTACACCTGTGCACCCAACGACGTCGCCGCCGAATTGGAGAATTGCGGTTCAACTTCATTCCGCGAGGCGGAGGTCACGATCGACGGCCAGCCTGCCGGGGTTGCCGCTGTCTATCCCTGGATTTACACCGGCGGAATTGATCCCTATCTGTGGCGTCCGATCCCCGGCGTGCACACCCTCAACTTCGAACCCTACCGGGTGGACCTCACGCCCTTTGCCGGAGTGCTGAGCAACGGTCTGCAGCACACTGTAGCAGTGAGTGTCTATAACGTCGACCAGTACTTCTCCGCCACCGCGACGTTGCTGCTCTACCAGGACTCGGACTCAAGTCAGGTTACGGGATCGGTTACCGAGAACACCATCGGCCAGCCCGATCCCGCCGTCGTCGAGAACATCTCTACGAACGGAACCATTTCCTGGGGCACATTGTCAGTAACGTCGTCGCGGGGCTTTACGCTGGAAGGTTTCGCGAATACTTCGCACGGCAGAGTCGATACCAAAGTCGTGCAGAGCGTCGATTTCTCGAACGGGCAAAAGTACTACGTCCGCTTGGATGGCAGCGTTTATGACCAGTCCGTTCGCCAGACGACTAGCATCTCGTCAGTCACCACCACCCAGGACAGCGGTAATGTTCTGACCAACAGCAAACAATACTCGTGGCCGCTTAATCTGAGCTATGGCTTCACCGGCTTCCCTGACGGATCGTATCAACAGTACGCACAGATTCAGCAGGCGTTCGATAAGAGCGAACTGGTGAAGCTGAACGGTACTGCCATCTACTCCAGCACCTTCTCGGACGCGGTGGCGCCCAAGGATCTATTGCTGGTGGATTCGTCGGGCACCGCGACCACACAAGGCCAGGCCAACGCCGAAACCTATCAGTACTCCAATTCCAATGGTGCCTGCTGGAACGAGACCGTCAGGGCAGCGAATGGACTTCTGACCTCGGTGCAGGGAGGAAGCTGCCAGCATAGGGGTCAGTAGCTCTCGGAGGAGCGCGAGTTCAGGCTTGGCGATAGGTCTTTGGTTGCTCTATCACGAGTGGGCGAACAGAGGTCCTCAACGAACCCCCGCCGTGGCGGCCTTGTTGGGGAAAGTTCGGCCCTCGAGGGATCAGCTTGGTGCAATCACAGCGGCCCCATGTCTGCCCCCTCGCTTTTAAGCGCTTCCTGCGATCTGGATTTGGCGCTGGTGATTCGCTATTGTTTTCTTTCAGCAAGTGCCGCTTCGTATGCCGCCTGAATCTTCGGCATTGCAAGAATACGCGTAGATTTCGTCGGGCGCCGGAGCCTTTTTCTTGGCGCTTGCCTTCCCAAGGTGTGTTTCGCGAAGCTCAGCCATAAATTGTGCCCTCAGCTTAGGTCCTCCTTCTTCCAGGACCTGGGCCAGACCCCTCAGCCTGGAGGCCGCCAAATACTTGTGCCCCCATGCAACCATCTCCATCAGAAGAGGGAGCAATTCGATGCCTCTTTCGGTGAGACTGTAAATGGCTTTCTGTTTATGGCTGGCGTCCTGAGACTTGACGATGATCCCTTGCTGGACAAGCCTTTGCAGACGATCGGCCAAAATGTTCGACGCAATCCCTTCCACAGACTTGGTCAGGAGCTCGCGAAAATGCCTTCGGTTCATGAAAATGATGTCGCGGATGACGAGCAGACTCCACTGGTCGCCAAATATCTCGACCGTCCGGTTGATAACGCACTCTGACCTGCGATCGTTGTGCACTCTGCCTCCCCTCCGGTTGGGCGTTGCCTGCCACCCATGATTGTACAACTGGTTGCATATGATAACTAGTTGTGTTGCGGGGCAGGGCGTGATTTTCGCCAACTTCTTCCATTTCAGCGGCCGCCGCAGCCAGGGCCCAGAAGCCATTAGCCTTCTCGTCAGTACCTAATTCCTAGGAGCGCAACTAGTTGTTATATACAACCGGTTGCATAACACCGGCAGTATCCTTGTTCCCATAGAATTGTCGTTACTGAAGTCCGGTTTCTTGTAGATGTGCGCCGGCTTCCCGCAATCGAGTCTGCGAACGAATGTGATTTCAATAATGCTTTCGTGGATTCGCACTACCCCGCGAGTAGTCCATCCCTGATTTTATTCATTCCGTACCGAAAGCTGAGATCAGGCGGCCGTGGCCGAAGTTGGTGGCAGCCCGCATGCCTTCGTATATGCCATGCACGCAACAGCGCACGCTTCTGCTCTGAGTTGCACCGCCCGGCTGGGAGGCCAACGCGGGAAAGACTCGGCGGTGTCGCAAAGTAAGCGGAGCTGGCAGCAGTAATGTCTTCCGTCTCCAGGGCAATCACAGAAAAACTAAACACTGGGCACTGTTTCTACGGGGTTCCAGCATGACCACTCACTTCAAATCAACACAGGAGGAGTTATGAATCGACTGCAGCTTTGGAAGGTAGTAAGTGTCGTACTTCTTGCATGTGGTTTAGCAAGCGCTCAAAACACTCAAACCATCACCACATTTAGTGCCCCGGGCGGAGGCACAGGCTTCGACCAGGGCACCGGTGGCTTCGACATCAATCCGCAGGGGGCGGTCGTGGGATCGTTCCATGATGACAATAACGTCTTTCACGGCTTCCAGTGCATTGCCCCGTGCAACACGTTCAGCGAATACAACGCTCCGGGCGCCGGCAGCGGCGCCAACCAGGGCACAATCACGTTCGGCAATAACCTCTTCGGAGAGACGGTGGGGTTCTATGTCGACGCCAACAACGTGGCCCACGGCTTTGCCACGGAGTATCCGTTCAAGAATTTCACGAGCTTGAACGTTCCCGGCGCCGGGACAGGCGCCAACCAGGGCACCTTCGCGGGCAACGTCAACCCCGGCGGAGAGATTGCCGGATACTGGGTCGACGCTAACAATGTGAATCACGGCTTCGTCTCTTATCCGCCTTACCGCAATTACACCTCATTCGATCCGCCGGGCTCGGTGAACACCTTCACTGCGGTGGCTACCTCCCTCAACCTGGAAGGAACGGTCGCGGGCACGTACTTTGACGCCAACGGCGTGGCCCATGGCTACCTGCGCTATGCCAACGGCAGCTTCACCGAGTTCAACGTCACAGGCGCAGGCACGGGAGCGAACCAGGGCACGGAAAGCGATAGCATCAGCGACCTGGGCGTCGTCGCGGGAAACTACATTGATTCGAACAACGTGAATCACGGCTTCGTCCGGAGCCCGACCGGCGAGATCACCAAATTCGACGTTGCGGGCGCGGGCACCGGCGCGGGTCAAGGCACCATACCGGAAGGCATCAATCTTCTGGGCCTGGTTGCTGGAATGTGGGTCGACGCTAACGGCGCAAATCACGGCTTCGTGTGGACTCCTTGGGGCGGCATCACTAAGTTCGACGTGCCGGGAATCGGAACGGGCGCGAACCAGGGCACCGAGCCTGCGACCCCCAACGTGTTTGGGGTAATCACCGGACAGTGGGTCGACGCAAACAACGTGCATTACGGCTTCCTGCGGACCCCGTAAGCCCGCTCTGGGGTAAACAGGCATCGCCAGTTGACGGTTAATTCTGCGACACCGGGACGCAGGAAACCGGGATGTCCGGTTGGAGGAGGGAGGGGTGTCGTATCAATGCCTCTCCCGACCTCAACACGCTGTTTCCAGCCAGTGCCAACCTCTATAACGCTGTCGAAAACTGGAGCTGTCGGTTCAACCCGGCGGCTCTTTTTTGCAATGGGCGGACTTCACAACCGTCATCCTTCAGCCAGGGAACGCCTGTTTACGGCGAGCCACGGCACGCTGCGGTAGGACTCCGCCACCATCCAGGCGCCCGCCGCCAGCGCCACAGAGACGATGGTCTCGCTCCACTGGAAGGCGTTTTTGGAGCCTGCCGCCACAACGGGCACCCACACCAGCAGCGTGAACAATCCGATCTGCAACGCCGAGAGCGCAGCTGCCAGCCGTGCATAGACTCCGATGAGCACCGCCACTCCGGCCACGACGAAGGCGCCGCCGGTGAAATACACCCAGGCCACATGCATCGGTAGCCAGCCAGGCACCAGCGCGGCGGTCTGTTTGAGATAAAGGAAATGGGCCACGCCGAATGGGATCAAGGCCAGGCCGTAGAGCACTCTCGCGACGCGCAGACCCCTGTCGCCGGTGGCGAAAGCGAGTCGCCGCTCGTCCCAGTCTATGGCGAACCAGACATACAGTACCCAAGTGGCCGCCGCCATGACCGCGGTCTGGCTGGCTGCCCACCAAAAGTCCACCGTTGGCGAGAGGAAGATGCCTGGCACTCGCAAAAGTAGCAACCAGAGCAGGAGATAGGCGAGCAGCACGCGGGCAGCGGCAGCGGCGGTTCGCTGCCAGAGCAGACCTATGCCACATACCAGGGAGATGACGGCGCAGAGAGAGCCCAGTGCTGGCGCACTCTTGGGTATCGGCTGCCATATCGAGACGTAATCGCCTTTGATCAGGCCCAGGATTCCGAGGCCGATCAGGGTCGCCGCAAAGACCGCATGACCCACGCTTGCGATGCGCATGGTCCTATCCTCCGGTGGGATCCATCTGGGTACCGACATTCCTTGGACGAGAGATGCTCGGTATTGTACCCGGGGGATCGCGCGATACGGTTCCGCTCTGCTTCAAGTCGACAACCTGGCGCGGTTTGTACGACAAGTTTTGCAATTGGTTGTGCCTCTGTAATCCACGACATGGTTCGTGGTGTGCCGGCGCCGCCTCCGTCGAACTCCGTCAGCTGAAGTTGGTTACTCATATTTAGAGCGCCCACCCGGTTGCAATTTTCAAGGCACGAATTTGGTCCTCTTGAAACCAGACCATGCGGGAGTCTAAGCTTTCCCCTAGCGCGGGAGGGTGAGATGCCAGATCAACAGATACGTGCGGCGCTGGATCAGCATTGGGCGGCCTCCGACGCCAACGATTTTGAAACCGAGCACCGCATTTATCACGAGGATGCGGTGCTGGAATACCCACAGTCCGGCGAGCGCATACGCGGCCGCCGCAACATACAGATCACTCGCTCCATCCAACCGAACCGGAAGCGCTTTACGGTCCAGCGAATCCTTGGCGGCGCGGATCTTTGGATCACCGAATTCATCCTGTCCTATGACGGCAAGCCATCCTATACCGTGAGCATCATGGAGTTCCGGGGCGACAAGGTTGCCCGCGAAACGCAATACTTTGCGGACCCATTCGAGGCCAGCCCAGCTCGCGCTCAGTATGTGGAGCGGATGGACAGGCCCTCTCAAAGCGCGGGGACTCGCTAATCGCAATGGTGGTTTGTGACAAGCTCGCGGCGACGCCATACCGCGAAGAGAAGGACACTTGTGGGTTACAGGTGAACTGTCGCGAACAGGGCAATTGCACAACCAAACCCCGCGCAGGGTGTTTTGCAGGTAGATCGAGTGTGACCGGGAAGGCCCGCGCGGTCATTCCCCCAGGATCTTCCGTATCTGTGCAAGATGGTTCAGGTCGTGACCGGCGATCAGCACCACCAGGTCGCGGACGGTCGTCGGACCGCGCTCCGCGTGAACGCCTTTGCGCTGCCATTCCTCGGGGGTAAGCCTCGCGAACATCCGCAGGTTGGCGTCGCGCAGCAGGCGAAACAACATCAACGACTCTTCGGGCCGACGCGATGGGTAATCACCCAGCCTGTGCCACAACTCCTGTTCGTAGCCCGGCAACGGGGCGCCGTCGTGCTCGATCATCTGGCGGTATCGCCAAGTGTTAACAACTTCGGAATCGGCAAAGTGGGCCAGCAACTCTCCCACCGACCATTTGTCCGGCGAGGGGCACTCGTGAAGTTGCTTTTCCGGGACTGAAACGACCATGTCCGCCAGAAGCTCCGGCGTCTTGCGCTGGACCTCGAGCGGGTCCTTGCCTCGATGTAGGAGAGAATGCGAGCCTTGTATTCTGCGATGGTCTCCATGAGACCTCTACCTTTCCGCCCGGGAAACCGGGCTTAAATGAAATCGCAAGTTTGAACCGAACCAGAATGCCGCCCACTGGTGCCCCGAGACACTCCCGTCAGTGAGCCTATGCTGCGTTGTACCACAATGACCTACGCCAGTCCTCCCTAGCAACTTTATGACTCATCTTTAGCAACTTTGCAGCTTGTCCGGGTCCGGACGGCTGACTAGTATTTTCGCATCCGGAAAGTTTTGACGCCGACGTTCATTCACGCGGCGACAGTTTGTTCCCCTGGCGTTGTGGAGAGCAAAATGCCCACGCGCCCATCACCTGCACGGGATCGTGATCACGCCCTTCAGCAAGACGGAGGCAATCATGAAAACGAGATTTGCGGCAACAGCGGCTCTGGCATTCGTCCTTGTTAGTATCGGCGTCCTGATTTCTTGCAATAAATCCAAAAGTCCAGAATCGTCACCATCGTCCGGTCAGACTGCCCAGACATCGAATCCTGAGCAACCGCCAAAGCCCAACCCCGACCGCAACGCCTACTTCGGTGAGGAGCACATCCACACCAGTTGGTCCATGGATGCCTGGCTCATGGGCAACCGTATCACCGACCCAGATGACGCCCTCAAGTACGCGCAGGGCCAGACCATCAAGCACCCCATGGGCTACGACATCAAGATTGAGACGCCAATGGACTTCATGGGTGTGACCGACCACTCTGAATATGTGGGCATCACAGCCGCAGCGAACACTCCGGGGTCGGCCGTCAGCAAGCTGCCCGAGGCACAACCGCTTATCCTGAAGAACCCCAACGACCAGGCTGAGATTCAACGGGCCTTTACATACCTCGTAGGCCTGAACAGCGGTCCTCCCGTGAAAGCGTTTATGAGCCCCGCGGTGGCCGGCTCCATCTGGAAGAAGAACGTCGCCATCGCGGATGCGAACAACCATCCCGGCAAGTTCACTGCGTTCTGCTCGTACGAGTGGACGTCCATGCCGAACTACCGCAATCTGCACCGCAACATCTTCTTCAAAGACTGTGCCAAGGTGCCGGAAATGCCCTTTAGCTCACTGGATGACAATCACCCCGAGGCGCTGTGGAACTGGATGGACACGCAGCGCAAGGCAGGCAATGAGTTGCTGGCCATCTCGCACAACGCCAACTTGAGCGACGGCTGGATGTATCCCGTTGATCTCGATAGTTACGGCCGCCCCATCGACGCCGCCTGGGCTTCCTCGCGCGATCGCAACGAACGCCTGGTCGAAATCAAGCAGATTAAAGGCGCTTCCGAAACTCACCCTTTGCTCTCGCCCAATGACGAGTTCGCCAGTTATGAACTCTTCCAGGACGGTCTGCTGGGTCAGCCCGCCACCGGTGGCCGCATCAATCACATTCAAGGCAGCTTCGCCCGGCAGGCCTACAAAGACGGCATCACTATGCAGGACGTACGCGGCTATAACCCGTACAAGTTCGGCATGGCCGGCGGCTCCGACTCGCACAACACCGGCAGTCCTTATCGCCAGGACAACTTCTACGGCGGACACGCGCAAATCGACGGAACGGTCGGTCGGCGCATGGCCGGAGTCCTCGCTTTCGGCACTCTTGACGTGCGCTACGAAAATCCCGGGGGACTCACCGGTGTATGGGCCGAGGAGAACACTCGTGCGTCGATCTTCGACGCCATGTATCGCAAGGAAACCTTCGGCGTCAGCGGCCCGCATATCAAAGTCCGCTTCTTTGGCGGCTGGGGGTACAACAAGGACATTCTGAAAGCGAAGGACTGGGTACACCAGTCGTACGCCAATGGCGTGCCCATGGGCGCCGACCTGCAGGCGATGCCCGGTGGCAAGGGCGTCGCTCCTACGTTTGTGGTCTGGGCAGTGAAAGACCCGACTTCGGGCAATCTCGATCGTATCCAGGTCATCAAGGGCTGGACCAAGGACGGCCAGAGCTTCGAAAAGATTTACGACGTGGTGTGGTCGGGCGACCGCAAGCCCGACAAGTGGACGGGCCGTGTCCCGGCCATCAAGAGCACTGTGGACCTGGAGAAAGCCACCTATACCAACGATGTCGGTTCCACCGAACTTAGCACGGTTTGGACCGATCCTGAGTTCGACGCCCGCCTGCATACTTTCTACTATGCCCGCGTGCTCGAGATTCCCACCCCACGGTGGACCCTGATCCAGGCGGTCAAAGCCGGGCTGACTCCGCCCGATGTGGTTCCGCTCACCGGACAGGAACGCGCCTGGAGTTCACCCATCTGGTACACGCCGAGCGCCGAGGCGCGCAAGAATGCGCCCGCCGGGATGACCGTCGCCGGCCTCAAGGCGAAGGGTGCAGCGCAGTTGGGCGATGCGCAACTGAAAGCGCTGATTGTCGGCAAGGCCTTCTGGGTACGCAACAACGTCACCGGAGAGCAGTTCAGCAACTATTACACGCCCGACGGTGACGCAATTGTCTGGCACATCGGCAAGAGCGCTCCGATACCGAGCTACGTCGGCAATCCGATAATCAACGGCTATCAGGGGAACACCACGCCCTACAAGATTGACGGCGGCAAAGTGGTGACTAAAGTCGCGCAGGATCCGTATTCGGTCACGATCTTTAAGCTGGGCGATACGTACTATGGCGCGCGCAGTAACGAGTTTGGCTATGCCAACTATGAGATGATTCCGAGCCCGCAGTTCGTCCAGAACCCGCTGACCGCCATGCTCGACCAGTTCTCGATTGAACTGGGACTGAACCAACAGCAGAGAGAGCAGATTCTTCCTTTCCTGCAGCAGGAAGCGCCAAAACTGAAGGCACTTAAGAAGGACGCCGCACTCAAGCCAGAGCAGAAGTTAGAACAGTTGAAGCAGATCGCCGACGAGGTCGATGCCAAAATCACGCCTCTACTGGATCAGCAGCAACAGCAGAAGTTCCAGCAGATCCGCGAAGAGCACCGGCGTGAGTTGATCGAGAAGATGGCAGAGCAGGTGATACAGAAGGCGGAGAGCTCGATCGGGCAGAGGTTGTCCGACTGATGAGAAAGAATCGCTGGACTGGCGTGCACGCTCTCTGTTTTGGGTCTGCGCCGCCGATACAAGGCGCAGCTCGTGTTCCACGAAGCGCTGGCAGTATACAATCGTGCAGCTTCCAAAAACTCTAGTCAGGACAAGCTGATGCGTCAGCCAACTCGCACGCGGCAGAGCGAGGTTGCGGGTTTCGGCGTCGGCGGGAGGGCAGTATGCGTGCAATGAAAGTTTTGCCAGTATTACTTGCTTCAGCTACCGTGATTCTTTTTCTCTCAGCTTGTTCAACCAGCAAATCCGAGTCACCCGCTGCCACGCAAACCGGACAGTCGCAGTCAACTCAGCCTGCCGAAGCCAGGCCGCCGCGCAATCCTCTCAAGAACGCCTACTTCGGCGACCTGCATCTGCATAGCGGCTACTCCATGGACGCCTTCGCCTTCGGCACCCGGACTACGCCTGAGGATTCTTACAAATACGCGATGGGCGAGACGGTGGAATACTTCGGCAAGCCGCAAAAGCGCATCGCACCGCTCGACTTCCTTGCCGTAACCGACCACGCTGAGTATCTCGGTGTAGTACGCGACACGATTGACCCCAACGGCCCATTCGCCAAGTCCGAGTGGTACACCATAATGACCAATCCCGATCCCGAAGATATCGGGCGAGGCGTTCAAGAAGCTCCTCGGTTCCACGGTCGTCAACAAACCGTTGCCTGAATTCAACGATCCGAAATTGCTGCGCTCCACATGGGAGAAATACGCGGCGATCGCTGACCGGTACAACAAGCCGGGGAAGTTCACCTCTTTCGTAGGATTTGAGTGGACCTCCATGCCGCAGTCTCAGAACCTGCACCGCTGTGTGATCTTCGCCGACAAAGCGCCGGCCATGCCCTACACGGCATTTGATTCGCAGGATCCCGAAGATCTATGGCGCTACCTGGAAAATCAGCGCAAACTGGGGCTCGACGTGATCGCCGTTCCACACAACGGCAACATCAGCAACGGCCTGATGTTCAGTACGAAGGACCTGTCCGGCAAACCCATCACTCGCGATTACGCTGAGCGCCGCATGGCCAATGAGCCACTGGCCGAGATTGTCCAGGCCAAAGGGCAAACCGACACCAGCCCCGCGCTTTCACCTACCGACGAATTCGCCAACTTCGAGCTGTGGCTGTATCTGCTCAACGGGACGACCAAAGCGAAGTCAGCTACCGGAAGCTACCTGCGTCAGGCCTATGGTGTAGGCCAGGAGCAGCAGGCCAAGCTGGGCGTCAATCCCTTCAAGTACGGCATCGAGGCCGGCACCGACTTCCACTCCGGAATATCCTCGACCGAGGCCAGTAATTACCCGGGTTCGCACGGCAATCAGGATAGCGATCCCAGAGACTGTGATCACCGCCACGACCTCCGTCGGGGGCGAACCTCTGACCGCTCTCAGTTCCGGCGGACTGACCGGAGTGTGGGCCGAAGAGAATACCCGCGAATCCATTTTTTCCGCCTTTAAGCGGAAGGAGACATTCGGCACTTCCGGGACCAGAATCAAGGTCCGCATGTTTGCCGGTTGGAATTATCCCAAGGACATGACCAAGCAGCCAGATTGGGTGAAGGCTGCATACGATGGAGGCGTGCCCATGGGTGGAGACCTGGTTCCACAGAACGGAACCAGCGCCCCAACATTTATGTTGCACGCCGTCAAAGACCCCAACAGCGGCAATCTCGATCGCGTTCAGATCATCAAAATTTCGACCAAGAACGGTAAGAGCAAGGAAACTATTTACGACGTGGTGTGGAGTGGTGACCGAAAGCCCGATCCGAAAACTGGAAAGGTTCCTGCCGTCGGCAATACAGTCGACGTGAAGACCGCTACCTACCAGAACACAATTGGTTCGACCGAGCTAATCGGTGAGTGGACTGATCCCTCGTTCGATCCCAAGGCGGCTGCGACCTACTACGCCCGTGTGCTTGAGATTCCCACACCGCGCTGGTCCACGTATTGGGCCGCCAAGCTGAACCTGCCGCCGAACCCGAACGTCGCAGCCACTGTCCAGCAGCGGGCCTGGACATCGCCGGTGTGGTACACCCCGGCGAAACCATAGGAGTTAGTTGTTGAATGAGTGAAGTTTCCGTAGCCGTCGTCGCCGGATGAGCAGGATTCAGTCTTGCAATCCAGACCGAAGCAGTTCCTTCTCTCCTGTCCTCAAACGCTGGCTGCGCGAGCCCCTGCTGCATTTCCTGGTGCTGGGCGTCGCACTGTTCGGTATCTACGGATATATGCAGCGTGGGCGCGGCGGGGTTGAGTCGTCGCGGCAGATCAACCTGAGCCTCGATGAACTTCGGCAGATGGACATGTACTTCGAGTCGCAGTGGCATCGCCAGCCGACGCCCACTGAGTTTCAGGCGATGGTGGAAGACAAGGTCCGCGAGGAAGTCCTCTATCGCGAGGCTCTCGCCATGGGTCTGGATAAAGACGACACCATCGTAAAGCGCCGCATGGCGCAGAAAATGCAGTTTCTGGCGGAAGACGTGGCGGCCGCTCACGAGCCTTCCACCGCCGAGCTCAAGGCCTGGTTCGATAAGAACAGCAGCAAGTTTGCGTTGCCCAGCCGCTACAGCTTTCGCCATCTTTATTTTTCCCCTGACAAGCGCGGAAAGAACGCGCACGACGACGCTGCTAAAGCATTGGCCAAAATTGCAGGTCAGCCCGAAGATTCCAAACTCGCTGCTTCTATCGCTGACCAGTTCATGTTTCAGGACTATTACGGTGACCGGACTTCTGAGGCGATAGCCAAGGAGTTCGGACCGCAATTCGCGGTGGCAGTCGAGAAGCTCAAACCCGGCTCGTGGCAAGGGCCGATTGAGTCGGGTTATGGCTGGCACCTGGTGTACCTTGACACCGTGATACCCGGTCGAATCCCGGCGTTCGAGGAGATGGAACCTGATGTGAAGACCGCCTGGCTCGGCGAGCAAAAGGCAACAGCTTGGCAGAAGGCCTATGCGGAAATGCGTGCCAAGTACACCGTACTATTACCCGCTCCTTCCGACAAGGAAAACGCCCAAGCGCCGGTTCCTCCTCCCAGGAAACAAGTTCCTGCTCCATCCGGTGAGGGGCCGCTGTGAAACGAGAGGCTTTGAAGGGGCACAGCTTTAGCTGTGCCGAAAGGTGTTTCAATCTTTACTTTCCTAGCGGACTTCAGTCCGCTCGGAACCGGTTCATGTCTGCGGCCCTCCTGCCACTTGTGCTCGTCGCCTTTCTTTCGGTCGCCTCGGCCCACGAAGCGCGGCCCGCCTATCTCGAAATCAAAGAGACCTCACCCGGCCAATTTAGCGTCCTGTGGCGCACGCCGGTGCTTTCGGGGATGCGACTTCCTATCGCGCTCCGGCTCCCTGACGACGTGAAGAATTTGCGGGAGCCTAATGTTCAGGAACTGGCGGACTCCGTCGTAGAACGCCGGTGGATTGATGCCGGGTCGAACGGTCTTGCCGGCAAGCGCATTGAGTTCCCCGGACTGCAATTCACCATCACCGACGTGCTGGTGCGCGTTGAACTGCTTGACGGCAGGAAATCGACGACGATCGTCCATCCATCGCAGCCATGGGTTGAGATTGCCGCTTCGCAAACGTGGATGGGTGTTGCAGGCACGTACATCGTGCAGGGCATCCGGCACATCCTTTTTGGCGCAGACCACATGCTCTTCGTGCTTGGACTGCTTCTGATTGTCAAGGACCGCTGGATGCTGCTCAAGACCGTGACCGCATTCACGGTGGCGCACAGCATCACGCTTGCGATTGCGACTCTCGGCTATGCCGAGGTTCCGGTTCTTCCGCTGAATGCTGGGATTGCGCTGAGCATTCTGTTTCTCGGACCGGAAATCGTTCGCTCATGGCGCGGCCAGACCAGTTTCACCATTCGTCATCCCTGGGTGGTGGCGCTTGCGTTTGGGCTTCTGCACGGATTTGGTTTCGCCAGTGCGCTCACCAGCGCCGGACTTCCACGGCATGAACTTCCCTTGGCGCTCGTCAGTTTCAATGTCGGTGTCGAGCTCGGGCAACTTGGCTTCATCGGGCTGATTCTGGCGCTGGAGCGTTCCTTCCGGATACTTGAAGTTCGTTGGCCGCGGTGGGCACAGCTTCTTCCCGGATACACCGTAGGTTCGCTCGGCGCATTCTGGACCGTCCAGAGAGTGTCGTTGCTCTTCGGGGGGTCGCGATGACCAGGCAGCGACTCCATCCTCTGATGCGGGCTATGGCGCTAACCGTGTTTGTCTTCCTGTGTGCGCAGACGGCCTTTGCCCATCCGCAGAAAGGTGAAGCCGTTGGCTTCCTCACCGGCTTTCGCCACCCGATATCGGGACTCGATCATGTGTTAGCGATGGTAGCGGTCGGCCTATGGGGAGCCCAACTCGGTTCTCCGGCGATTTGGGTACTGCCGCTTGCGTTTCCCATGGTGATGGCTTTCGGCGGAATGCTCGGTTTGATGGGCGTGCCATTGCCGGGAACCGAATACGGAATCGCTCTTTCGGCAATCCTTCTGGGGGCTGCTGTGCTGTTTGAAATTCGCCCGCCCCTGGGTGCTGCTGCGGCGCTGGTCGGCTTCTTCGCCATATTCCATGGGCACGCCCACGGAACCGAACTACCCGCGGGCCAAAGCGCGTTGCTTTACAGCATGGGCTTCGTCATTGCGACCGGCTGCTTGCACGCGTTAGGGATTGGCATTGGTACGGTCCATCGATGGGGATGGGGACAGCGGCTACTCCGCGTTGCCGGAGGATTGGTGGTTATTGGTGGTGCGTTCTTTATGTGGAAGGCGGTCGCATGAAAAACGCGGGCCAATCTCGCTTGCCCTTGTACGCATTCGGTGTCTTCACATTTGTCATGTGCGCGCTCCCCGCCGAGGCCCACCTCAACACGACTGGTATGGGTCCGTTCTATGACGGGCTGATGCACTTCCTCATGAGCCCCGAAGATATCGTTTCGGTGCTCGCCCTGGCGCTGCTGGCTGGACTGCGCGGTGCCAGTTACGGGCGGCGTGCTCTGTTTATTCTTCCCGTTGCATGGCTGCTCGGCGGTCTCGCCGGACTAACCGCTATGACCGCGAATCCCCACCCATTTATCGCGGCGGCTTGGTTTCTCTTGCTCGGGGGATTGCTGGCCGCCGACGCGAAAGTTTCGCTGCGGGTGACTACCGCTCTTGCTGCAGTGATGGGCCTCTATCACGGATACTTGAACGGAATCGGTATGGGGCAGTTCGACACTTCCGCGGTGGCGCTCCTCGGACTGGTGTTCACTGTGTTTGTCATGATCGCCCTGGCTGCCGCGTTCGTAGTTCGGCTACGCGCTCACTGGGCCCGCATTGCGGTCCGCGTCGCGGGAAGCTGGATCGCAGCCAGTGGTCTCTTGATGCTCGGTTGGGCGGTTCGAACACGCTAGGGCAGTTTCAGAGTTGATGTAGGCGGGTGGATCACCGCTTCAGCCGTGTATTTGAGAGTTGCGCCCGAGTTCACTTTAAGCACCTCGCCGAAGCCCTACGGCACCGAGAACAGCTTCCACTCGCCGTGCACGTCATTGAAGATGAAATCGATCAGGCTCGCGCCGCCGCACTGATCGTTCTTGACTTCGGCTACCAGAATTGCCTGACGCACGCTGTTGCGCACTGTCTCGCTGGCGGCGGTGCGTACCTTTTCCGAATGGGTGAGCAGCTCGCGATCCGAGCAGGCGCGCGCGCTGGCGTCCAGCTTGATCGGCGTGTCAATGCAGGAAGAGTCGAAGAGCTTGCAGTAGAGGCCGCGGTGATGCGACAACTGGTCCTCGATCTCGGCACGGCTGGTTGGCGTCGCCTGTGGACCAAGGTGGAGACCGTCCTCGGGTACGTACGACAGGAACTTTCTGGCGTCCCCTTGACGAATGGCTGCGAAGAAATCGCGCTGCAAGGCCGCGGTTTGTGGCGAGACCGAAGCTTGCGGCGTCTTGGCTGTGCCGGATGGGGAGGCGGACTGCGCTTCGGTGCAGGTTGCGTACATCACCAGCGTTAACCAAGACACTGTCGCCAAAACTACTCTCTGCCGCCGACCACCTAGCCATTTCATCCGCGGCGGGCCGCCTTCGCCCTCTTGATCTTGACCGACGACTTGGCTTTGGCCGCTGACTGCCGCGACGCACTCTTTGGCTTCCCAGTTGCCGGTCGTCGTACTGAATTGCTTGCTAATTCAGCCTGCCTCTTCTTCGGCAGCCGCTCCCATACCAGTCGATAGGATTCGGCAATCATCGCTCGCAGCTCGGAGTCGGCCAGGGCGTTCAGGCGTTCGAGGCTGACCCACTGCGCGCGCGCCATGTAGGGCGCGGGAATAATTCCGGGACGCTCGCACAGCTCGGCAAAGTTCTCCGGCGTGCACTTGAACGAAACGCGTTGCGGCACCATCTCCATCGCCGCCACCACGAACAGCTTGCCATCCACCTTGAAGCACAGGGCCGCTCCCCACTGCACGATTTCGGTGGTGTGGGGAAATTGCAGGCAGTATTTTCGGATTGCTTCAATGTCCATTTCTCGGCTCCATTGCGGAATCCAGTTCTGGCCCCTCAGCAGGCTGCCGGTCGGGACAATGATAAACCGCTGGGAAGCAGTGCTGAAGCGCAGTACGATTCAAGCGGCACCGTTTCGGTGGCCTGCAAAAGCAAGCGGCGAGAATTTTGCCCGCATAAATGGTTTTGCCGCGTCTAATACCTTGGATTTCAAACCATTGGAACTTTAGCGACGTGCATAGCGAACTGGTAGAAGCTGAAAAAACCACGACGACGGAATTCCTCCGAGCTTTTCGCCTTCCTGGCCGGAAGCAGCTAAAATAACAATAAAGAAGATTCCTCTGCGAAGGGCAGCATCTAATAGTGCTTGAGTGGCTGGTTACTTAATGACCCTGAATCGTGTTCTCGTATCTTTTGCGACACTTCTGCTCGCCGGTGCGGTGAGTGGCGTTGCCCAAAATACCCACAACATTGTGTTGACCCCAGTCGCCCCAGACAAGGGCTCTCAAGCCTCAGGCCAGGAGAATCCGAACCCCTCCGCGCCGGCGTCGACTGACCAGCCACCAGCCGCGAGCCCGGACGAATCCGGCTCCGCGACGCCTGCCGAATCGGCTCCGCCTAAGCAACCGGATCAGGCGGCCGCGTATTACCACTTCACGTTGGCGCACATGTACGAGGAAATGGCTTCCATGTACGGGCGCACCGACTATGCCACCAAGGCGATTGACGAGTATCGCCTGGCCATCGATAACGATCCGACCTCCGATTACCTGAACGCCGGGCTCGCCGAGTTGTACGCCAAGACCGGACGCATTCGCGACGCCGTCCTAGAAGCGCAAGACATCCTGAAGCGTGACGGCAACAACCTTGAGGCTCGCCGTCTGCTGGGCCGTATCTATCTGCGCTCGCTCGGCGACATGCAGGCCGGTACCCAATCGCAAGAGATTCTTAAGCTCGCCATCGAGCAGTATGAACAGATCGTGAAGCTCGATCCCAAGAGTGTGGAGGACCACTTACTGCTGGGCCGTCTGTACCGCCTGAATAACGAGCTGCTGAAATCGGAAAATGAGTTCAAGACCGCGGTGAACATACAGCCCGACTCGGAAGAGGCGGTCACCACACTGGCTTACCTGTACAACGAAGAGGGCGACTCGGGTCGCGCTCTGCAGGTGTTGAGCGCAATTCCGGACAGTTCGCGCACTGCCAAATTGTATTCGGCCCTGGGGTTCACCTACGAGCAGCAGAAGGATTACAAGAAGGCGATCGACGCCTATCGGCGCGCTACCGAGCTTGACCGCGACAACCTGGATTCTGTCCGCGGCCTGGCCCAGAACCTGATGAACGATGGCCAGACCGATGCCGCGCTGGAACAGTACAAAGTCATCGCCGATGCCGACCCCTCGGATGCGCAGACCTACATGCACATCGCCGAGATCGACCGTCGCAACGGACAGTTCGATCAGGCGCTCGAAGCCTTGAAGAAGGCAGGGGCGGTGGTTCCAGATTCCCTGGAGGTGCAGTACAACATCGCGCTGATTGACGAGGCCCAGGGAAAATACGAAGACGCCATCCAGATTCTTGAGCAGCTACTGCAAAAGACGGAACATGCTGATGACGACTACAGCGTACCCGACAAGAACAACCGGGCAGTTTTTCTGGAGCGCCTCGGCACGGTGTATCGCGAAGACAACAAGTACCAGCAGGCCGTGGATACCTTTCACAAGATGCTTGACCTCGGTGATGAAAACGCCATTCGTGGCTATCAGGAGATCATCGATACCTATCGCGACAACAAGCAGTGGCAACTGGCAACCGACGTGGCGGCAGAGGCAGCAAAGAAATATCCCAATGACCGGGGCTTGCAGATGGTGTCAGCTTCGCAGCAGGCGGATATGGGTCACGCTGACGCGGCCATCGAGCACGTGAAGACCTTACTCAAAGGCAATCCTGACGATCGCGAGGTTTACGTCGCCTTGGCGCAGATGTACAGCCGCGTGAAGGATTGGCCGGACGCCGAGCAGAACATCGCGAAAGCCATCGAGCTGTCGAGCAAGCCGGAAGACAAGGACTATGCGATCTTTGTGCAAGGCTCCATCTACGAGCGCCAGAAGAAATATGACCTGGCGGAAGAGGCCTTCCGCAAAGTGCTGGCTGACGATCCGAAGAATGCGATGACGCTGAATTATCTGGGATACATGCTGGCCGATCGTGACACGCGCGTGGAAGAAGCGCTTGGGTACATTCGCCGCGCGGTGGCGCTTGATCCGCAGAACGGCGCCTACCTGGACTCGCTAGGCTGGGCCTATTACAAACTCGGCAAATACGATCTGGCGGAAGAAAATCTGCGACGCGCCTCGGAGCGCATCAACACCGATCCTACGGTGCATCAGCATCTGGGCGAGCTGTATCAGAAGACCGGCCGCCTGAAGCTGGCCGCGAGCAACTATGAGCGCTCGCTGGAAGAGTGGAAGAAGACGATTCCCGCCGAGGTGGACCAGGACGAAGTGGCGAAGCTGCAGAAGGAACTGGAAACCACCCGCGTAAAGCTGGCCAAACAAAGCTCCGCCACCAAGCAATAACTTTCCTGGCAGAGCAAGCCTTTAGGCTGGCGTTCAGGATTCCACGCTTTGAAGGGGCACGGCTTCAGCCGTGCCATAAATCTGCCGTTATTTTGGTGGCTTTAGCTACTGAGGGACTTCGATTCTTGAGATCAAGTCCGAGTTCCCTCGGGGGCTGAGGCCCAATCCACAGTGCAGCGCCTAATGGCGCGGCTGAACAGTTTGCTGAAAAAGTCAGAAAAGCAGATCCCTCGCGGGCTGAAGCCCGCTCGTGATTGACAAAAATAAATGACTTATCGGCACGACTGAAGTCGTGCCCTGGCACAAACCAAGTGTCAATCGCGTTTTTCAGCAAACTGTGAAGCCCGCGCCCTTTCAAAGCTTGCTGGCGGCCTCTCCGCGCCACTGCTACACTCCTCCTATGCTCGCCAGCTACGCCGTTCGTGTGGAGGATTCGCGCGGACGCCGCTATCCCGAGCCACCGCACCCGTATCGCAATCCTTTTCAGCGGGACCGCGATCGCGTCATCCATGCCCGCGCTTTTCGCCGCCTGGAAAACAAAACGCAGGTCTTCACTCGCCGCTACTCCGACCATTTCCGCACCCGTCTGACGCACACCATGGAGGTGGCGCAAATCTCGCGCACCATCGCCGCCGGGCTCAACCTGAATGTCGATCTCGTCGAGGCGCTGGCGCTGGTCCACGACATCGGCCACCCTCCCTTTGGACACGCCGGTGAACGCACGCTAGACCTGTTGATGCGCCGCCATGGCGAGTTCTTCGATCACAACCTGCAGGCGCTGCGCACGGTGGAGGATCTGGAGTTGAGGTACGCCAACTTTCCCGGACTGAATCTGACCTTCGAGGTTCGCGAAGGCATCATCAAGCACTCGCATGATTACTGCGAAGCCGATCATCCCGAGCTGGCTGAATACCTGCTTCACGAACGCCCGCCGCTAGAGGCGCAGTTGATCGACCTGACCGACGAAATTGCCTACAGCACAGCCGACCTCGACGATGGCTACGAAGCCAGGTTGTTGCGCCTTCCGCAGATTCGCCAACACGTTCCGGTCTTCGAACGCTATTACGTCGAGGCGGCAGCCAAATATCCGAAGGCTCCCGATAAGCTGAAATTCAACGAAGCTTTGAAGCGAGTGCTCAATCGCTTTGTCACCGACCTGATCGAAAACACACAGCGGCGAGTACAGCAGGCCAGAGTCGGCAGCCTTGATGAGCTGCGTAACTATCCCGAGCGGCTGGCTGGTTTCAGCCCGGAGGTTGAGACGGAGCGCCGCCAGGCCAAGAGCTTTCTGTACGACGCTCTCTACAACTCAAAGACTCTCGAACCAGAGAAGCGCCAAGCCGAGAAAGTCGTTACCGAGGTGTTCGACTACCTGATCGCGCATCATGACGCCCTGCCGCGCAGCTATCGCGAGCGGTGCGAAAACGAAAAGTCGGTACGGGTGGTGTGCGACTACATCGCCGGCATGACCGACCACTACGTGCAAGACCTGCGGAAGAAGCTGATGGCGGGGAAGAAGCCGGAATAAGCCGGCGGTCGCGTCGGGCTAGCGAGAAAATATTTAGCTCACCATCGGCGACAGGTTGCATCCCAATGGAGACATGAAATGTCATCTTTGCTGGCTCTTGCTAGCCTGCGTGCTGTGCTGCTCGGCAGCCGTGCTCCCGGCGGAGGAGGTCCAGGTGCGGCATCGGGAAGGGCTGGTCCATGGATTCCTGGTGTTGCGCACCCCCGAGGGTGAAACGCTGGCTGATGGTGATCTCATCCAGGTTGCGCGTGGCGACCAGGTGACCGCAAAGGTGGTCTTTCACTTCAAGGATGGTTCGGTCCAGGAGGAAACAACAGTTTATTCGCAGCGCCGCACTTTCCGGCTGCTCAGCAGCCACCTCGTCCAGAAAGGTCCGTCATTCAAGAATCCGATGGACGTCTCCATCGATGCCAAGTCCGGCCAAGTCACGACCCGTTACGTCGACGACAAAGGCAATGCGAAGACGGAGAGCAAGCATGTAGACCTGCCTGCGGATCTCGCCAACGGTTTGCTGTTCACGCTGCTTAAGAATATTCAGCCCGGCGCGTCAGAGCTTAAGGTGTCCATGCTGGCGTCCACGCCGAAGCCGCGTGTGGTGAAGCTGGCGATTACTTCGTTGGGGGAGGAACCATTCACGGTTGCCGGATCTAAACGCAAGGCCATCCATTACGTGATAAAGTTCGAACTCGGCGGATTGACCGGAGTGGTAGCTCCGCTATTGACAAGCAACCTCCTGACATCCATGTGTGGATAATGCCCGGAGAGGCGCCGGCGTTTGTTAAGTCGCAAGGTCCGCTTTATGAAGGCGGTCCGATTTGGCGCGTCGAGTTGGCAAGCCCGGTCTGGCCAGCGAACGCCAAGTAGAGTGCGGCTCATCGCAGAGGCCCATAAGATCGGCCGCAGGCTTCCACAGGGAATCACTGCGGATCAGGACTTCTTCTTAGTCGGCTTGGGCTTCAGGGTCTTGATGTATTCGTAACTCATCTGAAAATAGGGTTGCAGCTTCTTTGTATCTTTCAGCAGACTATCCGGCACGGTCACGTACTCCTTCATTACCACACCGTAGGCCTCAAACAGCGTCGTTTTGTACTTCTTTAGAAACTTCTCTCGTTCATCCGCTGGGAGTCTGAGCGCTAACGAACCAGATGGATTCAGGTACGTAAACATATGACCATTCAGCGAGGTATAAGGATTTGCCGCTCCTTTGCGCTCGACCTTTGGATTGGTCTTGACGAGCTTTTCGTAAAGCTCTAATTTGTCCGCGGGGATGTTGTTCTTCTTAGTTGAGCTCATGGCGTTCATCCGATGCTGTACTTCGGCGTCATCCCGTTCAGCGTGTAATGGCTGCGATCCGTCGCGGTACCGTTAGCTTTCCATATTCCAAAGAACGCCTCGCTGTCGGAGCCATCGGCCGGACCCTTCCACGGTTCATCGTAGGCCGCAAAGATGACGGTGGGCACGCCATTCGAGCTTGCCCAATTCACCATCGCTGCGTAATCCCACTCGGCGTTGGTCACGTTGGCGAGGTAGGCATTGGGCTGGTCTTTCTGCGAGCCCCGTGTGGGCCAGCCGGTTTCGCCAATGCGGACCTCGAGACCGATGTTCTGGCTCGCAAATGCTGTCTTGAGTCCTGAGAGCTGTTTGCTCATGCTCGCCGTAACTGCCTGGCTGAACGAAGCCTGGGTGGGATTCTGCCCGATCTGTCCGGCGATGTTGGGATCGAAGTAGGCGTACATGTTACCGTACACGTGGCTCTCGCAGGCCGCCATCAGCGCCAGAAGTTTCTGCCGCATGGTCGCGTAGTCCGGACTGGTATTGTTCACGCCGCCCAGCACGCCCCATTGCTGGCGCGTGGTGATGGGCAGGTTCGCCGCCGTCAGCGGAGCGCGCTTGCTCTTGGCATAGTTGATGAGATCGATGACCGCCTGCGTCGAGTTCGGTCCCCAAATGCACTCGTTGCCGATGACCAGGTCCACCACGTTGTTGTAGGCCTTGGCCTGCTGGATGGCGTAATCGATCTCGGTCTTTGACCATTCGACATTGATGGAATCGGTGTTGGGATCGGCGCCGATCTGGTAACAACCTGCACTGACCTTGAGGCCGGCAGCCTTGGCCGCCTGAACATTGAAGCGGTTGGAATCGGTCACGTTAGGAACACCCTGCCAGACGAAGGTGCCCTGGCCGTAGGTGGTGATCAGAGAAAACTTTTCAGCCACGGGCTTCAGGAGCTGCGTAATCTGATCGAGGGTGTAAGCGTTGTAAAGCACCGGACCATCTCCGACCCAAGGTCCGACGTAAGGCTCAAAGGCAACTCCGTAGATGGCCATGGTGATCCTCCAGAGTTATCGAGATGCGCACAGCTGTAGGTAGAAATTTAGAGTGTGCTCAGTCGCCCGTCGCCATCGCAGGCGCAATGTCTTCTACTTCCACAATGTTGGTTGGATACTTGCCGGTATAGCAGGCGGTGCAGAAGGTATGCTCATCGCCGTCGCCGGCCGCCTTGCGCAGGCCCTCGAGCGAAAGATACGCCAGCGAATCGGCGCCAATGTATTCGCGAATTTCGTCAACCGACTTGTTGGCGGCAATCAACTGGTTCTTGGAAGGCGTGTCCACTCCGTAATAACACGGTGAGATGGTTGGCGGGCAGGAGATGCGCATGTGTACTTCCTTCGCCCCCGACTCGCGGATCATGCGTACGATCTTGCGGCTGGTGGTGCCACGCACGATGGAGTCGTCGATCAGCACGACGCGTTTGCCTTGAAGCACATTGCGCACTGGATTCAGCTTGAGCTTTACCCCAAAGTCGCGTACCCGTTGTTCGGGCTCGATGAAGGTGCGGCCGACATAATGGTTGCGGATCAATCCGAACTGGATCGGGATACCGCTCTGATAGGAGTAGCCCAGCGCGGCGGTCACGCCGGAATCGGGTATGGGAACCACGATGTCGGCGTCCACCGGGGATTCCAGCGCAAGCTGGCGGCCCATGGCGTCGCGCGTCTGCTGCACCGCTTTGCCGAAGACGATGCTGTCGGGACGCGAGAAATAGACATGCTCAAAGATGCAGCTTGATTGTGGCTGGGCTGCGGAATAGAAGCGCGAATGAAGGCCCTCAGGACCAACGATGACCAATTCGCCCGGCTTGACCTCGCGCTCGTAGGTGGCGCCGATCAGGTCGAAGGCGCAGGTCTCGGAGGCGAAGACGATGGTATCGGCCCGATGCGCTGCCTCTCCCGAAATACGACCCATGACCAGCGGACGAAATCCCCGGGGATCGCGGGCGGCAAAGACGCGGTCGGGAGTCAGCATGACCAGGGAAAATGCGCCTTCGATGCGGCGCAGAGAATCGGCAACCGCGTCGGGCAGGGTCTGCTCGCGTGAGCGCGCAATCAGGTGGACCACAACTTCGGTGTCGCTGGTGGTCTGAAAGATGGAGCCCGCCTGCTCGAGTTGAGCGTGTACTTCCGGCGCATTCGTGAGGTTGCCATTATGCGCCAGCGCAATTTTGCCCTTATTGCACTCGACCATGATGGGCTGGGCGTTGAGCAATGCCGAATCGCCCGCCGTCGAGTAACGCGTGTGACCGATGGCCAGCGAACCGGGAACCGGGCCAGTGCGTCGGCGGTGAAAATGTCGGACACTAACCCCATGGCTTTGTGCAGTTGAAGCTGCTCACCGTTGGAGGCCGCGATGCCCGCCGATTCCTGGCCGCGATGCTGCAGCGCGTACAGGCTAAGGTAAGCGAGCTTGGAGGCTTCGGGATGGCCGTAGATGGCCACCACGCCACATTCTTCGCGTAATTTATCGGAAGGAATCAGCATCGCTCACCTGATTTGAAGGGGCACGGCTTTAGCCGCGCCGTTACCTGCCTGCTTACCGATGGCTTTAGCCACTGAGGGACTTGGATGTGGTCGAAACCACGACTTCCTCAGGGGCTGAAGCCCAACTCTTCACGCCCTTGCGGCACGGCTGAAGCCGTGCCCTTTCAAATCTCTTACGCTGGAGGCCTCTTCAAAACTCGCGCTCCGCTGGGGTGGCTTTCAGCCGTACCCTTTCAAATTGCCCTAGCTCTTCTGGAGCGCCCCCGGAACCAACCGCTCCTCAGTCTCTACGTGCAAGGCCTGCTCCAAAGCATTGGCCCATGCGTCCTGCAATTCGGAGACGCTTTCCCGGACGGCCCTCACACCATCAACCCTAATTTCCAATTTTTCGAGGATGGTATCACCAATCTGTTCTAGAGACAGGCCGAATTTATCCGCTACTTGTTTGATTCTCCCGACGTTTTGTCCGTCGCAGGAAATGAGCACGCGGCTGGCGTCTTCGCCGAAGAGCACAAACTCCGGTACTAATCCGTTGGAACTAAGCTCAACTCTGGCACCGATGCCCTTCGCAAATCCGCACTCGGCCAAGGTCACCGCCAGTCCGCCCTCGGTGCAGTCTTTCGCGGATTCCAGCAGCCCCTCGCCTATCATTTCGACGACGGCCCTTTGCAGCATTGCCTCCTTCTCCAACTCGATCGACGGCGGAAAGCCCCAAATCTCCCCGAGAATCTCCTTGGCATACTCGGACGAGCCGAATTCGGCCTCAACGTCTGATGCGTCGCCCGGCTTAGATCCCCGGATGACCAGCAGGGCGCGTCCTGGACCGCGAAAATTCGGGCCAATGGCCTTGTGTACGTCCTCCAGAATTCCAACGATTCCGATCACTGGAGTTGGATATATGCCTTCGCCGAGGGTCTCGTTGTAGAAGCTGACATTGCCGCCGGTGATCGGGGTTTCCAGCTCTTCGCACGCCTTGGAGACGCCGTCGATCGGTTTGCGAGAACTGCCACATGATCTGCGGCTTCTCGGGATTGCCAAAGTTCAGGCAATTGGTGGCTGCGACGGGCGTTGCGCCCGTGCATGCGACGTTGCGGGCCGACTCAGCCACCGCGTGCATGGCCCCAAGCTTGGGATCGAGATAGCACCAGCGGCTGTTGCCGTCGAGTGCCATCGCCAGTCCACGCTGCGTTCCCTTAATGCGAATCACTCCGCCCTCGCCGCCCGGGCCCTCCACCGTATTAGTTTGCACCATGGAGTCGTATTGCTGGAAGACCCAGCGCTTGGAGCAGATGTTCGGGCTAGCCAGCAATCGCTTCAGTTCGTCGGTGAATTCCGTCTTGCTCCCTAACTCAACATTCGCCGGAACCTCGCGGGAAATGGGGGGCTCCCAGCGCTCCAGCGGACGGTGATAGAGCGGCGCATCGTCGGTCAACGCTGCGTTAGGAATTTCCGCGACAACTTTGCCGTGCTCCAGCACGCGCATGGCAGGCTGATTGATGACGCGGCCGATGGTGACGGCGTCCAGCCCCCACTTCTGGAAGACGCGGAAGACTTCGTCCTCGCGGCCCTTCTCGGCCACCAGCAACATGCGCTCCTGCGATTCGCTCAGCATGATCTCGTATGGCGTCATGCCGGTCTCGCGCTGGGGCACCAGGTCGAGCTCGATCTCGAGCCCAACACCGCCGCGCCCGCCCATCTCGCAGGTCGAGCACGTCAGGCCTGCCGCACCCATGTCCTGAATGCCGACCACAGCACCGGTCTGCATGGCTTCCAGGCAGGCTTCCAGCAGCAGCTTTTCCAGGAACGGGTCGCCAACCTGCACGTTAGGACGCTTGGCCTCCGAGCCCTCGCTGAACTCTTCGCTCGCCATGGTGGCGCCGTGAATGCCATCGCGGCCGGTCTTGGAGCCGACATAGATCACGGGATTGCCTTCGCCGGCGGCCTTGGCATAGAAGATCTGGTCGCGGCGCACCAATCCCAGCGCGAAGGCGTTGACCAGCGGATTTCCCGAATAGCAGCTTTCGAACTTCACCTCGCCGCCAACGTTCGGCACGCCAAAGCAGTTCCCGTATGAGGCGACGCCGCTAACCACGCCTTCCATCACCGAGTGGTTCTTGTGCAGCGTGGCTTGGTCGATTGGGGGTGCTCCGCCCTTACCAGCCCCGTTTGGCGATAGAGTGGGTTGAGTGATCGGCCCGAAACGCAGCGAATCCATGATCGCGACCGGACGCGCGCCCATGGTAAAGATGTCGCGCAAGATGCCACCAACTCCGGTGGCAGCGCCCTGAAACGGCTCGATGAACGAAGGATGATTGTGTGACTCGATTTTGAAGGCGCAGGCCCAGCCATCGCCGATGTCGATGATGCCCGCATTCTCGCCCGGCCCCTGCACTACGCGACGGCTATGCGTGGGCAGCCGCTTCAGATGCACGCGCGAAGACTTGTAGGAACAGTGCTCGCTCCACATCACGCTGAAGATGCCCAACTCGGTGAAGGTAGGCTCGCGGCCCAGCGACTTCAGGAGGCGGTCATACTCCTCCGCCGAAATTCCGTGGTCGCGAAGCACTTCTGGAGTGATGGTGGGTTCTTTGGCGACGCTGGTGGCACTGTCTACTGGGTTCATGGCGAGGAAGGAACTTCTATTGTCGCACGTTGAACGCGGTGGGGGAAAGGGACTTCAGCGGTGCAGCAGCGAGTTCCCACATACGCCGGCTCTGTTGACCTCGACGGCACCTATCGCATGAACCGGCTATTAGCCGCCATTAGGGTGACAGCTACGGCCGGCCGGACTCAACCCAGTTGCCGGTCATTCGCTGACGGTCGTCGCCGAGAGCAGGACCTCGCAATCCTGGCGGGTCTGAAGTTGGGACGGCGACGGAGTCGGTGCGTCTAATACAGTTGCGTCCATCTGCTTGTCGACCACGGCGATTACATTCACCAGTCCTTGCGACGTAGTCCAGGCTTTGGCGATGGAAGTGTTCGGGCCATCGCCGAACACGGCAACGGTTTCGCCGGTATGCCGGTGAAGGCCGGTGCAATCGCTGAGCGAACGGGCGGTGGCTGGCACAGGCACGAGGCCTTCGTTGTGCAGGATGTTCTCGGCACGGCGAAGAGCGCGAGCCTGAGTTTCTTCCTTACCGTACTGCTGGGTGTTGAAGAAGGAAAAAATAAACGCACCACGATTGTTGCCTTCGTCAATGTAGCCGCGAGTCCAGACGGCATCCGGATCGTGGGAGTGCCAGCGCTTCCATTCCACAGGATGGCAGAAGGCCACATCGAGGTCGGGAAACATCGCTGGCCCGAGATTTTCATTAGTCAACGTAACCTCTTGCGAACCGGCCAGGTCCCCATCGACGTAGAATTCAGCACGATAGGTTCCGCTCTGCAGACAGAGGCGTGCATCACTGCCCTGCAATACGGAATATAGAAGGCTGGGATTGCCGTGCGCGTAAAGTTCCGGCGCAACTCGACCGGAGATTGCGGGCAGCACTCTCCATGCCTTCCACTCCGGATTGTAGGCGTAAAACAGGACGGCGAGAGTATCCTGCGGCTTGCCGGCGGAGTCCAGGGGAAGGTTTTCCATGTGGCCGCTCCAGCCCAACTCGGCGGCTGAGCCGCCCAGAGTGAGGTCGGTGAGCTTGATGCCCGATCCGGCAAGGGTACGCCCTGTAGCCGATGGCCAGGTTGCCGCGACCAACTCTGACTTTAATTTCGGCAAGTCGGTCTTCTCGAATCGCTTGCAATAGTCTGCGCCGTTGAGGCCTGTGCAGTATTGGCGGAAGACATCCAGATCGGTGATCGCGCCGCCGATCTCGGCGCCATGGTCGATCACCAATGGAGGCTTGCCCGGATCACTGAGGGTGACGGTCTGCGAGTAGGTGTCCAGTGCCTCTTTCTCATTGCCCTCGGCCATTTGCGCCAGAGCGAGGTTGAAGCGTGTGACCAAGTCGGTCTTGTCAAGTTCAAGCGATGCAAGCGTGGCTTGCCGGCCGAGCTCCACGGTGTCGCGATCGCCCTTAACCAATCCATCAGCGTAGGTGTTGAAGCCGACATCACCCACCAGGTCCATGGGAGGGGCAAAGCCCTGCTGGAGGAGTAGCTTTTGGGCGTCGCGTTCCGCCCGAGAAACTTTGCCCAGGGAATCCTTGGCGATGAGGCTGAAGAATCCGCCTTCGTTGAGTTGCGGCGTATTGGCGCGATTGGTGGCCCGCGCGAAGTATAAATCTGCTCCCGCAAACGTGGGACGAATCTCGGCGGCGCAGCCAAATTCCTTGGCGGCTTTGGCCATCTCGGCGGGGTCGTCACTTGAGCCCTCGTACAGCACCCAGCCGCGCGCGAAATGTTCAGCGGCCAAATCCACCAGGTCCTTGTCGGCAATCTCGTTGGGCAGACGGCAATCGTTGGTGGCGGGCTTCAGCACGATGGCTTTGGTCTCAAAACGAATGAATAAGCCACGCATGACACCGACTCCCACCAGGCCGCAAGCGAAGAGAACGAGGATGAAGGCCGCGTTGGTGCGGCCCATGCCCAGAGCTTGGCCCAGCAAATACAGCGCGATGGCGAACAAGGTGAGCAGCGCCAGGAATGTCGTGGCCTCGCGTTGATAGCCCAGGCTCATTTCATTATCGGCACTCCACTTGGCCAACGCCTTCGCCGGGTCATGATAGCTCTGGGTGATGACCATCTTGCTGGGGAAGTGTACATCCTCTTCCGGTCCCAGCTCACCGGTCATGAGTTTATGGACTTGCGGTTCCTTCTTCTCAAACTTCTCCAGCGCTTTGCGCCGCTGTTGCTCCTGCTCCGCCATTTCCTTCTGGCTCAGCAGATCAGGATCTTCCTTTGCCAACTGCACCCGCTGCCGGGCGGCTTCGTAGCGAAGATGTAAGTCCTCGGCCGTCGCCACGCGCCCCACCATGTAATTCCAAACCGTCACCTCGCGCGAATTCAGGCGGAAAAGTTCAGCCTGATCGGCCAGCGCTGCGCTGGTGGCCTCGGAGGACTTCACTGCGGCATGACTGTAGAAATATCCGCTGAGCGCGCTGAGAACGGCGCTGAGGGCGATCATCGAAATGACGAACCGGCCGAACGTATGCGCCACCGGTGCAACGTGCAAACGCATGCCGGCAAACAGTGCCGGATCAACTTCGGCGGGATGCACCGGCTCTTCCTCTTCTTCCTCACTGCCCTCGGAGGAAGGTGCGGCGCCGGCTGGATTGGGGCTGAAGACTTTGTGGCCCGCTTCCGTCCCATTCGCGAAGTGGAACTTGCGCGCCAGGGGCCGACCGATCAGAGCCAAGAGCCCAAATCCGGCGGTGAACATTACGAAGTCTTTCCAGGCGGCCGGGTCGATCAACATGGCCATCACTAATCCGGAAAGGGCCAGCAAGCCGCCGATCCACACCAGCACTTTTTCGTGCCTGGGCTTGTTATGGCTGAGTTGCGCGAAGGTGAGGAATGCGAGCGCAAGCACGAACAGCACCACCGCCATGGCCAGACGCAAGACCCGCTTCTGTCCCCGAGTAACATCCGCCTCCAATTTTTCCCAGATGTTAGGGAAGCTGCCATCCGCTGCTGGGGGGGCCCAGACGGTATCGAAGCCAAGCGCGCGCAAGAAGACGGCGCTGTGCATGGCGATCGAGGGCTCCAACGGATAGTCAAGCTTGACATCGAAGTAGGCGAGGTAGGGCTGCAGGGAGCGAACGTGAGCAGCCTCTTCTTCCGCCAGCAAATTCCTTAGCGCGGCTTGGCGCCGGTCGAGCGGCGCAGGCGTGCTGCCGGCCTGCTCCTGATTGCCATCGGCTGACGGCGAATGCAGCGCCACGCTGTTCTCATAGCGGGTTCGGCTGCTGATCTTGCTAAGCAACTCCTGCCGCTTGACCAGCTCCAGCATTTCCCCCTGCTGCAGCCTGCGCTCGCTGCGCAACGTGTCCTGCTCGGCCAGCGCCGCGCGATAAGCCGTCACTGCACCCAGCATGGCCACTACAGCCATGAACATGGCGATGGAGATCGACAGCAGCTTAGATTCGGCCAGTTTGGCTTCCGCTTTGGACGTGGCGTCGCGAAGCTTGGCTTCGTTCAGCTTGATTTCCTTAAGGTTGGCTTCGGTAGCTTGTTCTTCTTCCACGGCGCAACTCCGAGGAGCGGTCAGAGCCCCTGATTCTCATGAACGACCCGGACCGCGGAGGTGAAGTTTCGCACAGCCCGCATCGGTCCGCGATTTCCCTGATTTTCAGTGTCTGCGAAGAGCCACAGGATTGTAGGGGAAGTTGCAGAAATATAGCACAGGTAAGCCGCGGCCACCTAGCTTTTATTGGGGCCCAGCCCTAGGCGGTCTGGTCTCAGGCCGGATGCTTTTGAGTGTTCGGCCAGGGTGTTTGGTCTGATATTTTGAGCAACCAACTCAGCCATCCTTGCTTCTAATGCGCCAACGGGGTGGGGATGCCAGCGTGATCGCCCGATCACAGCCTGTGCGCATGCTGCAACGCGGCGGAAGCAGGTTCGTCGCTGCTGCAGATTTTTGCGCCTCACGTGTTGAATGGCAGCGTGCGATTGTGTGGCCCACGCGCGGCTGTGGGTTTCTGTTCAAGCTGACTTGCTGCATCGCCGATAACCCACTTGTGCACAAATCTGCGATTGTCCTGGGACTAACGCTGGCACTGAGTGCGGCCACCCTCGCGGGGATTGGAGAATGGGCCACGGGCGGGTCGGATGATCCCGCAGCCGATCCGGCATCGTCAAGCTCCGCCACGGTCGCGGGAGAATACGAAGGAAGCCACTTAGTTGCAGTCGCGCCCATGCCGGCGAATCTGCTTCCCGCGGGCAGCTACGCCCCGGCCAACACACCGGACTACACCATCCAACGCACCGTGCCCGAAGTACGGCTGGCATTTACGGTGGCCGACGAACAAGGCCGGCTGGTGCACGATCTTTCAGCCAAAGACATTCGCATTCTAGACAATCAAGCGCCGGTGGAACAGATTGACGATTTCGTGCATGAGGAGAATCTACCGTTGCGCCTTGGGATCGTGTTGGACACCAGTGATTCCGTGAAGCGTGTGCTGCCCGACGAGAAGGCAGCGGCACTCAAGTTTCTGGACGGCGTAATGCGGCCGCAAAGCGATCGCGCCTTCGTCATGGGCTTCGGCGGCGACATTCACATGTGGCAGAGCTCCACCGCCGACCGCGCGCAACTAGTTGATGCACTCAATCGCCTGCATCAACCGGGATGGGGCACGCGGTTTTATGACGCGCTCTATGCTGCGTGCGAGGAATACGAGTCGCATCCCGACGGGAGCAACCTGGTGCAGCGCGCCATCGTGGTGTTGAGCGATGGGGACGACACCGAGAGCTTCCGCGATCTGAAAGAGGTGATCGCCATCGCTCTGCGCGGCGAGATCCAGATTTATGCGCTCACGTTGCATGGCAAGAATCGAGTGCCGCGCAGCGATGCGGTGTTGCAACGGCTGGCAGACGAAACCGGTGGCCGCTTCTACGTGGCGCCATCAAGCAAAGATCTGGAAGCAACCTTTGCGCAGATCGAGCAGGACCTGCGCACTCAGTACTATGTGTCGTTCCCGCCGCAAAAAGCGACGCCCGGATTCCACCGGTTGCAGGTAGAGGTGCGAGCTCCACAAAAAGTGCAGGTCCACGCCCGCCAGGGATACTACGCATTGGCGCAATAAGAATTAGCAGTGGGCGCTGCGCTTTCCTAATGACAATTAGCGGGTCAACTTGCGACGCAGTACGCCAGCGAGGCCGAGGATGCCGGAACCAAACAGCAGAATAGTGCCGGGCTCGGGGACGGGCCGCCCACAGCAGCCAGTTATTGTGAGCGATTCCGATTCAGTTGTCGGGCAGCCGCTACTGCCGTTGGGGTTCTGGAAGTAGCAGGAGGCGAGGGGGCTCTCGTTGTCGTCCCACGCGTCGAACTGCGAACCGCCAGCGTCATTGGCGCCACTGAGGGTGAGATAGTACGTGTGGCCGGCCATCAAACTGCCGGCGATGCTTACTTGCGTGTTGTAAATACCGTAACCGAAGGAGTTGGTGCCCAAGAAGGTAGAGGTGATTGCGCGGCCGCCGCCCGAACCAATGTCGTGGCCGAATGACGCGGTACCGAGCGACCAGTTCACCACTGTGGGAGCGCCACCCAGTGTCCACTCGCCGAAGTTAAGACTGCTGGAGGCGCCGGTCATGACGGAAACAAACTCGTCGGAAACAGACTGGCCGAACGGCCCGCCGGGACCGTCGATAAAGAAAGCATTCAAGTTGCCGTTGATCGGACCGGAATCAAAAAACTGCGCGAAGGCAGGAGTGCCGAACCCGAGACACAAAATTATGAGCAGGGAAAGGAATGCAATGCGCGTCTTCATTGGATTGAACCTCTTTCTTTGAAGTTCTTAGAAGTGCAGTTTGCGCCGCAATACGCCAGCAAAGGCGAGGATGCCGGAGCCAAACAGCAGAATGCTGCTGGGCTCAGGGCAACCTTGGATGCCGCCGCAGGGAACTGTCGAGGTTGTTGTGGTGACGCGGGTGGAGATCGTGAACGATTCCGATTCACTGGTCGGACAGCCGCCACTCCCGCTGGGGCTCTGGAAGTAGCAGGAGGCGATGGGGCTCTCGACGTCGTCCCACGCGTCAAACTGGCTGCCCCCAATGTCATTGGCGCCGCTGAGGGTGAGATAGTACGTGTCGCCATACATCAAAAAGCCGGAAATGTATATTTGGCTGTTATAGATGCCGTAACCGAAGGCATTCGTGCCTAGGGAAGTGGGCGTGACTGTCCCGCCGCCATTGGCGATGTCGCTGCCGAATGACGAGGTACCGAGCGCCCAGGAAACAACCGTTGGAGCGCCACCGAGAGTCCATTCGCCGAAGTTAAGAGTGCCGGGGTTGCCAGTCGCGGTGGCAACAAACCCGTCGGAAATGGATTGGCCGAATGGGCCGCCGGGGCCATCAATGATGAAGGCATTCAAGTTGCCATTTATCGGGCCGGAGGTGAATAGCACTTGCGCCGAGACCGTGCTGAACGCGAAATACAAAATTGCGAGCAGGAAAAAGAATGCAGTGCGCGTATTCATGGGATTGAAGCTCCTTTCTTAGAAGTTCTTAGAAGTGCAGCTTGCGACGGAGTACGCCAGCGAGGCCGACGATGCCACAGCCAAACAGCAGGATGTTGCTGGGCTCGGGGATCGGTCCGCCGCAATTTCGGCCATCGCGGGTGCAGCACGGGCAGGTGCTGGTGCTGCTGCCGCTGATCGTGAACGATTCGGATTCAGTCGTCGGGCAGCCGCCACTGCCGTTGGGGTTCTGGAAGTAGCAGGAGGCGAGGGGGCTCTCGTTGTCGTCCCACGCGTCGAACTGCGAACCGCCAGCGTCATTGGCGCCACTGAGGGTGAGATAGTACGTGTGGCCGGCCATCAAACTGCCGGCGATGCTTACTTGCGTGTTGTAAATACCGTAGCCGAAGGTGTTGGTGCCCAAGAAGGTAGAGGTGATTGCGCGGCCGCCGCCCGAACCAATGTCGTGGCCGAATGACGCGGTACCGAGCGACCAGTTCACCACTGTGGGAGCGCCACCCAGTGTCCACTCGCCGAAGTTAAGACTGCCGGGGGCGCCGGTCATGACGGAAACAAACTCGTCGGAAACAGACTGGCCGAACGGCCCGCCGGGACCGTCGATAAAGAAAGCATTCAAGTTGCCGTTGATCGGACCGGAATCAAAAAACTGCGCGAAGGCAGGAGTGCCGAACCCGAGACACAAAATTATGAGCAGGGAAAGGAATGCAATGCGCGTCTTCATTGGATTGAACCTCTTTCTTTGAAGTTCTTAGAAGTGCAGTTTGCGCCGCAATACGCCAGCAAAGGCGAGGATGCCGGAACCGAACAGCAGAATGTTGCTGGGTTCGAGGACCGGTTCGCCGCAATGAGGGCCGGCGAGACCGCATCCGCACATGCAGGCGCCGTTGAGCGTGAACGATTCCGATTCACTCGTAGGGCAGCCGCCGCTGCCGTTAGGGTTTTCGAAGTAGCAAGACGCGGGACCTTCGTTGTCATCCCAGGCGTCGAACTGGCTGCCTCCCGCGTCGTTGGCGCCACTCAGGGTGAGATAGTACGTGTTGCCAAAGTTGAAGTAACCGGAGACGCCTATCTCGGTGTTATAGATTCCGTAGCCGAAAGAATTGATTCCCAGGAAACTGGACGTGACTGCACCGCCGCCCCTACCAATGTCGCTACCGAATGACGTGGTACCGAGCGACCAGTTAACCACCGTGGGTGCGCCACCCAGAGTCCATTCGCCGAAGTTAAGCGTGGTGGCGATAAAAGCACGGGGAGCCACAAAGCCGTCGGAAACGGATTGGCCGAAGGGCCCCCCGGGACCGTCGATAAAGAATGCGTACGTGTTGCCATTTATCGGACCGTTGTCGTAGATATCGGCGAAGGCAATACCGGACAACGCGAAGCACAAAATTGCGAGCAGGAAAAGGAAGAATAAAGTGCGTGTCTTCATTGGATTGAACCTTCTTTCTTAGAAGTGGAACTTGTGCCGCAATCCGCCGGCGAGGCTGAGGATGCCGGAGCCAAACAACAGGATGGTACTGGGCTCGGGGAACGGTCCGCCGCAATGGGGGCCGGTGAGACTGCAGCCGCAGCCGATGCAGGTGGTCATGTTGCTCAATGTGAACGATTCCGATTCGGTTGTGGGACAGCCTCCGCTCCCATTGGGATTCATGAGATAGCAAGAGGCATTGGGACTTTCGTTGTCATCCCAAGCGTCGAACTGGCTCCCTCCGGCATCATTGGCGCCGCTGAGGCTGAGGTAGTAAGTGTTGCCAGCCATCAAGAAGCCAGAGATGCTTACTTGGGAGTTGTAAATACCGTAACCGAAGGCATCGGTACCCAAGAAAGTAGAGGTGATGACTGCCCCGCCGCCACTGGCGATGTCACTGCCGAACGATGTGGTACCGAGTGACCAGCTAACCACCGTGGGAGCGCCACCCAGTGTCCACTCGCCGAAGTTAAGAGTGCGAACTTGGCCGCCGCCGGTGGCAACAAATTCATCGGAGATGGACAGGCCGAAGGGACCGCCTGGGCCATCGATAAAGAAGGCATTGTAGTTGCCATTAATCGGACCGGAAGCAAATAGAGTTTGCTGCTGCGCCGAGGCCGTGCTCAACGCGAAGCACAAAATTGTGAGCAGGAAAAAAGATGTAGTACGCATGGAAGGTGCACCTCCCAGGGTCTGCTAGAGGCCATTCTCATTTTCGTCCCCGCTACTGCGGCTGCAACATAGAACTGTTCCGAAACTGCAATCGGTTCCCGTTTTGGTCCTTCGGCTCGCTACCCTCGCTCAGGATGACAGGCAATCCGCTATACTCGTCGGCAACATGGGTAGCATGGCTTCCGTTACTTCATCATCTGACCAGCAACTGCAGCACCAGCCCCGCTCGCGATGGTTCAACCAGCCATTGTTTCTCGGCTTGCTGCTGGCGGTGGTCACGGTCGCGCTTTACTATCCGGTGCACCAGCATCCGTTCGTCAACTATGACGATTCGGGTTACGTGACGGAAAACGTGCACGTGCAATCTGGATTGGAATGGGACACGGTCACCTGGGCGTTCACGACCTTCGAGCAGGCCAACTGGCATCCGGTGACCTGGATGTCGCACGCTTTGGATTGCCAGCTTTTTCAATTGAACCCCGCGGGGCACCACGATGTGAATCTGCTGTTGCATGTGGTGAATGTTCTGCTGTTGTTCTGGGTGCTCTATCAAGCGACGGGTTTCGTGGGGCGCAGTTGCATGGTGGCGGCGCTGTTCGCACTGCATCCCATCAATGTCGAAACCGTGGCTTGGATAGCCGAGCGCAAGAACCTGCTGAGCATGCTGTTCTTCCTGCTCGCGCTGGGTGCTTACCGATGGTATGTGCGCGAGCCTCGCACGACTCGCTACGTGGTGGTGGCGCTGCTGTTCGCGCTTGGGTTGATGGCCAAGCCGCAGGTGATCACCCTGCCGTTCATCTTGCTGTTGTGGGATTACTGGCCGTTGCGCCGGATGTTTGCCTCCGCGCCGGATGATTCGCTTGGGGTAGCGCGAGAAAGCGGCCCGGCAAAGAGTTTCGGCTGGCTGGTCGAGGAAAAACTTCCGCTGTTCGGCATCGCTGCCGCCTGCGCGGTAGTCACGATGCATGTGCAACGCACGGGCGGCGCCAGGAACTGGTTCCCACGGACGGTCCGGCTGGAGAACGCAATTTTCAGCTACGCGCAATATGTGAAAAAAGCTTTGTGGCCGTCGCGGCTGGCACTGTTCTATCCGCATCCCGAGTCCTTCAAGGTGTGGGAGCTATTGGCGGCAGCGGTTTTCCTGTTGGCGGTCACTGCGTTCGTCGTGGTGCAGCGTCGCCACCGCTACTTGCCGGTGGGCTGGTTCTGGTTCCTGGGAACGCTGGTTCCCATGATCGGCCTGGTCCAGGTTGGCGTGCAGGCCATGGCTGACCGCTACGCATATTTGTCCGTGATCGGCTTGTTCATCATGATCTGCTGGGGCGTAGCCGAGTGGTCAGCGCAGCGGCGCATCGCTCCCGCCTGGCTCGCTGGTGTAAGCGTTGCGGTGCTCTTGGCACTGGCAGTAACTTGTCGCGTGCAGATTGACTACTGGAGCGACAATGTTACGTTGTGGTCGCATGCCGTGCAGGTGACGGGTCCGAACTTCATCGCCCAGAATAGTCTCGGAGTCGCCCTGAACCGTCAGGGAAGAAAGGAAGCGGCTATAGAGCACTTTCGGGCGGCTTTGGCTGTCAATCCCAATGACGCTTCCGCCAACCTGAATGTCGCCGAGTACGATCGTGTACACGGAAGATTGCAAGAGGCCATTGAGCGCTGCCAACGCGTGCCAGCCATGACGCAGTTGACCATACAAAAAGTGCAGGCGTTCGAAAAGATGGCCCTCGCCTATCGAGAACTTGGAGATAACGTTCGCGCCCAGAAATGTGATGAAGTGGTGGAGAGACTCGAGCGCGGACGATAGCGAACTAGTTGTCGGTTGTCACTGGCCGGGGTCGCAAGGAGAACGTTTCCAGGATTAGCGAAGGTCTGACTAAGTTAGAGCGAAGTCCCTCATCGGCTAAAGCCGCATTGATTTTGCTACAGTTACGGACGGCCTGAAGGCCGTCCCCTTCAAAGCGACTGACTTAATCAGAGGTTCCTTAGTGGAACCGCTCCGCACAGGTAGTGCCGGCCTTCAGAGCGTGGGTGTGAACTTGTTTGAGCTCCACGGCGGACTCGAAACCCTGCCCGCAAGAGCGAAACTCCGGCGACTGACATAATCTTTATTTGTGAAGCTGACAACTGACAACCGGCCGCTGACAACCTGGGTCCTGAGCCTGCTGCTGGTGGTTGTCACCATTGCGTTGTATTACCCAGTTAACGATCATCCCTTTAGCAACTACGATGACAACGGATATGTCACCGCCAATGCGCGAGTGCAATCCGGATTGAACCGGCACACAATCAAATGGGCGTTCCTCACCTTCGATCAAGCCAACTGGCATCCTGTGACCTGGATGTCGCACGCTTTGGATTGCCAACTCTTTCAGTTGGACCCGGCCGGACACCACGATGTGAATCTGCTGTTACATGTGGTGAATGTCCTGCTGTTGTTCTGGGTGCTATACCGGGCGACGGGTTTTGCCGGCCGCAGCTTTATGGTGGCGGCTCTGTTCGCGCTGCATCCCATCAACGTCCAAACGGTGGCATGGATTGCCGAGCGCAAGAACGTTCTGAGCATGCTGTTCTTCTTACTCGCGCTGGGCGCTTACCAATGGTATGTGCGCGCGCCTCGCGCGACTCGCTATGCAGTGGTGGCATTGCTGTTCGCATTGGGATTGATGGCCAAGCCACAGGTGATCACCCTGCCTCTCGTCTTACTGTTGTGGGATTACTGGCCTTTGCGTCGCATTTCCGCGCGAGCTGTTGAGTCACCGTCGGGCAAGGTGCCGGCAACGATTTCTGCAAAGAGCATCTACGTGCTGGTGGAGGAAAAGTTTCCCCTGTTCGCCATCGCCGGTCTCAGCGCTGTCATCACCATGCGAGCGCAAGGCAGTAACCACGCCACAAATTGGCTGCCGCTCTCCGTCCGGCTGAGCAATGCAATTGTCAGCTACGCGCGATACGTGGGAAAAGCATTTTGGCCATCGCGGCTGGCGCTTTACTATCCGCATCCTGGTGACTCCCTCAAAGCGTGGGTGGTTATGGCGTCGCTTACTTTCCTGCTCGCCGTCACCGCGTTCGTCGTCCTCCAACGTCGTCACCGCTACCTGCCGGTAGGGTGGTTCTGGTTCTTAGGGACGCTGGTGCCGATGATTGGCGTAGTGCAAGTGGGTGGACAGGCGATGGCCGACCGCTATGCCTATCTGCCGTTCATCGGCCTGTTCATGATGATCTGCTGGGGAGTGGCGGAGTGGGCCGAGGAAAGAAGTGTGTCGGTTGCGTGGCTGGCCGCTGTCGGCGTGGCGGTTCTGGTGGCGCTGAGCGCGGTGAGTTATCGCCAGATCGGATACTGGGGCGACAATATCGTGCTGTGGCAGCACACCATCGACGTTACGGCGCCAAACTTTATCGCCGAGGACATACTGGGTGGAGCATTGGTGGATGCGGGACGCGGAGAGGAGGCCCTGCAGCACTACCATACGGCGGTGGAGATTGCTCCTAATGACCCCATCAGCAACCTTGACCTCGCCATGTATGCGCAACGGCATGGCGATCCACAGCAGGCAATCGCGCGCGCCGAAGTCGTCCTCCGCAGTGTGCCAGCTGCCAGATTGAGGATGAAGGCATACCGGACCATGGGGCTGGCTTATCGCGACCTCGGGAATGAGACCAAAGCGCAGGAATGCCTGGAAGCCGCACAGGAGCAGCGCCCGTAAGCCGGAAAATCGAAAACCAACGCCTAGTCGTCAGCGATTGTCCACAACTGGATTGATCAGATGAAGACCGCGGTTCACCAGCTGGAATTGCGACGGGTCCATTCGCCGCAAGTTCAGAACGTAATGTCGGCCTTTAAACATCCCATCCAAGATCATGTGATCGGGATCGGGAAATTCATAGGTGAAATCTGCTTTTTTCTGGCTTGGCTCTCCAGGAACTGCGAGGCTAAAACTTTTTTTCGCGATATCAAGGGTCAAATCATAGTTCACGATCCCGCTATCCATGAGTTGGAAGTACATAGACTCAGGCGTATCGAAGATCACGCGCTGCCAGCGAACCGTGTTGGTCAGCACCGGAGGCAGTACCACGCCGTCCGCGTTGAATTCGTCCACCGACCAGATTCCCCGAATGGGCGGGGGCAGGAAGGTATTACGCTTGACGGCATCAACATGAGCTTGATTGAGACAAACTGCCAGCGCAAGCGCACCGATTGCAAGCTGCCCCCAAAGGGCCCAGCGGTTGAGCTGCGGATCTTTCAGCAGGGGAACAGTTGGCAGCGGTTTCGTCGGACGATTGCGAAGGAAGAAATCCAGCAGCCGCTGCGCGTCGGGAAGCAACAGGAACAAGCTCATCGCTACGAGGTGTACCGAATAGATCTTCCGGGGCACGTCGTAGCAGAAGTTGAGCATCAAGACATTGCTCATGACCCCGAAGGTCACCAGTGATCCGATAACCGTAAAGCGCGGAATGATAAGAAGCAGGCCACCCGCCATCTCAGCTATTCCGGCGAAGGTACTGTAGGCCCTGGACATCCCCATGAAAGTCCACAGCAGACCCATCGGCGAGGAGTTGCCGTAATAGTCCACGAAGCGGTACAACGACGGCTCGGGAAACTGCATGCGGAAGAGCTTGTTGGCGCCATAGCTGATCATCGCTACGGCCAGGGTCAGGCGGACGAACACCCTCAGCCACTCGTAGAGTTGGTCATAATTCTTGCGTTTCCTGTCAACCCATGACCACACTGCCGTAGCAATAATCGCCACTATCATCAGGCAGAACAGCAGGAGGTAATCGTAAAGCTGGTCACCACTGCCGTTGGCCCTTTCCGTCATGTCGCCTTGCAGATGAAACAGATTCGCTCCAACCCAGGGCACGATGGCGTGCCACATCCGCCGATATGCGTCGTTGTTAGGCATACCTGAGCCCAGAGATCCGACGGCGCCGGGAAATATGTAGAGCAGGAAATACGAGAAAACGAATCGGAAGGCGACGCGGGTTGAAGCTCGCCAAGTGTTCTCAGCCATACGTGGCTCTGCTTCCCGCTGCATTTGCGGTTCCATGGTTCCTCTTAATGGCATAGTGATTGTGTCGTCGTGCGGTTCCGGCAACGCCATCGCAGCGCCGGTAGCTGAGGCATTCTCTCGCGAAGCCAAGGTCCGGCGCAACTGGTTTTTCGACGCGGGCGCCGCGCGACTCGACCCGCGACGAAAAGGCAGGTGCTAATCCCGTTCCATAGGTCAGGCCTTTAATTCACAATTATGGGTGCGCCGGCTCGCGCAACTCAGCGACTCTGATTGTCGGCGAGACCTGCGGCATGGGCCCTGGCGCGATTCGCATCCGCGGTGCGGCCTCCCTGCTGATAGATCAGAGCCAGATTCAGCCATGGCTGAGCCGCATCAGGGGCGAGTTGTACCGCTTCCTCCTGAAAGAGAGCAGCTTTTGTGGGGTCGCCCATTTTGCTCCAGGCGGCGGCCCGGCCCGTTGCGATGTTGTAGCTGAACGAGCCTCGGCCGCTCGCCTTCTTATCTGCCTCGGAAGCACTGCGAACCGCTTCATCAAACGCCTGTAACGCTGGATAGGCACGCCCGGTCTGAAGGGAATAGTAGCCTATGAGCACAAACGTCGAAGCTGGATTAGCTTGCAGTTCGGCGGCCTTTCTCAGGGCAGCGATCGCGTCGCCGGGCCGGTTCTCGCTTTTGTAGAAACCCGCCAACCCCGCCCAGGTGTACTCGTCCGGACTGAGGGCTATCGCAGTCAAGATTTCCTGTTCAGCTTCGGGCCGCCGATCCATCGCCGAGAGTGCGCTGGCTCGCAGCAGATGAGCGCTGGTGCTGCCGGGAAAAAGCGCCAGGGCTTTTTCGCTGGCCGCCAGCGCCTCAGAATTGCGGCCGAGCACGGCAAGAACGGAGCCCGCGTTGACCCAGGCAAAGAATTGCTCAGCACGGCTTCCGCCCTGCGCGGCCGCGGGTAACGGGACGGTTGCGCAATCCACCGGAAATTTCTGGATCAGCGCCTCGGTTTGCGGCGTGCGACGAACGAACACAGCCGATACTTCGTCGAGGTAAACCGGGCGCCAAGAGCTACTGCTGCATAACTCTTTCAGATGACCATGCTTGATACCGTCTTCCAGCGAAAGCAGAATCGTGTTGATGTGGTAGCGGTTTGCCTGCTCCTCCCATGCAGCCGAATCCGTAGGGCTCTCCAGCCACACTTGGCGCTGTTCTATTTGTTGCAGACCGAAGAGTGTGTCCCGGCCGTCGATATAATCAAGCCGCTGCGGGCCAAGTCTCCAACTGACGTAGCCGCCCTCGTCATAGTTATTGAAAATTTCTCCGGGAAGATTTTCACGCTCGATGAAGTCGGCCGCCCGCTGGGGAAACCAGGGGCTCAGTCCCACGCCGAAGGTCGCGATGTCAGGAATGCCGCCGAAATAATAGCGGTTGCTGACAAGAGCGGCTGAGCGCACACAGGCCAGCCCCACCAGTAATACGACGGCGCCACCGGCAAGCGCCGTGCGCAGACGCGGCTGAGCGATCCAGGAACCCGCGCGCATCAAGGCCGCAGACAGGAGTGGCCCGCCGACCACCACCACCACGCAGGCGAACACCGCGCCCATGCGGACATGGCGCACCGGAGCGTAGATTGCCGCGAACAGTAGGATGGCCGCTCCCAGTTGAAGCCGAAACAACGCGATCACGCCGGCCACGATTGCAATCGCCAATAGGATAAACAGCGCGCTGCGTGGGCCTCCCACAGAAAAAGCCGCGCTGGCCGTGGGCCAGTTCAGGCGTATGCCTTGCCACTCAGTGATCCATATCTGCTGTTGCGCGCTGGCGCGCTCTTGCAACATCAGCGCACGGTACATTCCCCAGCCCCATGGAT
>CAVWLY010000021.1:0-65557 GCA_963755865.1 uncultured Acidobacteriaceae bacterium
GGGTCAGCAGCCAGCTGAACGCCAGCTCCAGCAAGTCGTGCCCATGCTCTTTCGCGAATTGCTTCAGGTGCTCCATTTTTTCGACATGGGGCTCTTTCAGATATCGGTCCGCCAGATTTTGCCTCTCTGCCAGTCGGGAACCCCTAGGAGGAGGTTGTCCCCTGCGATACTTACCAGAAAGCAACCCGCTCGCCAGCGGGAAATAAGGGATTTCTGCCATACCGAACTTGTCCACCACGGGCAACAGGTCGTGTTCGATGTTTCGCACTAGGAGGCTGTATTCATCCTGGCTGGAGACAAAGCTCGTCAGGTGGTTGTTCTTTGCAATGTTCTCGGCTTCAACAAGTTGCCCCGCGGACAGATTGGAGCAGCCGATGTGACGGATCTTGCCCTGACGGACTAGGTCGTCCAGCGTCCTCAGAGTTTCTTCGATTGGCGTGTTGGGATCGGGACGATGGAGTTGGTAAAGATCAATCCAATCGGTTCGCAACCGCCGCAGGCTGGATTCGATGGCCGAAAGAATGTAGGCGCGAGAGGCGCCCTTTTTCTTGCCTTCGCTGTCCAACTGGGATCCAAACTTTGTGGCCAGCACTATTTTCTGTCGGCGCCCGCCCAACACCTCGCCTAGAATTTCTTCTGACTGGCCGTAGCTGTCTGAGGTATCGAAAAAGTTGATGCCAGCGTTGATCGCTTTGTCTATGACTTTGCGCGAAGCCTCGAGATCCATGCCAGCGACAAATCCAAAGTTGTTGCAGCCCAGTCCTACAACCGAAACGTGCAGATCCGACTTTCCCAGCTTCCTGTGTTTCACTGTCGATCCTTTCACTTGAAACGATATTACGATGGCCGTCCGAGGTATCGAAAATCGAACCAGCTGACGATAGCGCGTGAATCGCCATCGATTGCGGAACACATCTGTGTGGGCGCGTCGGATTGCGAGAGCTTGCGATTCGAAAGCTTTTTTCTCGCACGACGAAAGGGCATCGTATGTAGGACACTAAGGTGGGTGGATTATTTCCAGTCAGGCCCGTGGGAGACACCGATGCGCGTGCGACTCCGCACTCTGCAGTTTCTGATCGTTTCGGCACTGTTTTCGTTACCGCTGCTGGCACAAGCGCCGGCAGAAACAATTGCGATCGATGCCGCCGGGCCCACGCATCCGTTTCCTCATTTCTGGGAGCAGATGTTTGGGTCGGGTCGAGCTATCCTCAGCTTACGCGACTCCTATCGCCGTGACCTGCGCTGGGTTCGCGAAATTACTGGGCTTCGTTACGTGCGCTTTCACGCCATCCTCGACGATGAGGTGGGAATTTATGGTCAAGACAAGCAAGGCCGTCCGGTTTACAACTTCTCCTACGTTGACCAGATCTATGATGGGTTGCTCGCTAACAACGTGAAGCCATTTGTCGAACTCAGTTTCATGCCCTACAAGCTGGCTGCGCGACAGGATTTGCAATCGTTCTGGTATCACCCCAATGTCTCGCCCCCGAAGGACTACGCCAAATGGGACGACATGATTACCCAACTCATGAAGCATCTTGTCGATCGCTACGGCATTGACGAGGTCGCAAACTGGTATTTTGAGGTGTGGAACGAGCCTAATCTCGACTTCTGGACGGGCACTCCACGGCAGGAAACATATTTCGAACTGTACGACCACACCGCACGAGACATTAAGGCAGTAAGCCCACGATTGCGGGTGGGCGGCCCGGCGACGGCGCAAGCCGCTTGGGTGGATGCCATGATCAAGCATGCGACGCAAACGCATATGCCCATCGATTTCGTTTCCACTCACGTTTACGGCAACGACAAGGCGAGCGATGTTTTCCGCACCAGCGAAGACATTCCCCGCGACCAGATGGTGTGTCGTGCCGTCAAGAAAGTACATGACGAGATTAAAGCTTCGGCGCTTCCCGATCTTCCTCTGATTTGGAGCGAGTTTAACGCTGCCTACGACAACCAGGTCGAAGTGACGGATTCCATTTACATGGCGCCATGGCTGGCGACGACCATTAGCCAGTGCGATGGCTTGACGGAGATGATGTCCTACTGGACCTTCTCAGACGTATTTGAAGAGCAAGGCGTGGTGAAGGAGCCCTTCTATGGCGGCTTCGGGTTACTCGCCGCAGGAGGTATTCCTAAGCCCTCGTTTTACGCTTTCCAAGTGCTCCACCGCCTCGGCGATCAACGCATCGAAAACAGCAATCCGAATGTGCTGGTCACCAAGACGAGTGGAGGAACGTTGATGATCGCGCTGTGGAATATTGCCGATCCCCGTTCCGCCGGTACCCCACAGACAGTAACGCTCGACATCAAGGGGGTGAAGCCAGACTCTGGTGTCCGCATCAGCCGAGTGGATGTGGACCACGGCAATACCCTGGCTCTGTACGCGAAGATGGGCAAACCGCGTTACCCAACCCAATTTCAGATTGGGGAGCTGCGGCAGCAGTCGCAATTGCCTGACCCCGAATACAACGAGTTGAAAGATGGACGCCTGACCCTGCAGCTGCCAGTCAACGGCCTGGCGGTGGTGCAGGTGATCAAGACCATTGGCCGCTGAACCATCGAAGTGCAGAAGAACAGCAGCAACAACGGGCGCGCGTTATACGGTCGTCACTTGCCATTGAAAGGCGCGAAATTCGGCAAGTCTTCGGAAGTCTCGTCCGTTGGCCGTAATCACCCGGATGCCAAGTCGCCCCGCGCTCATCGCAATCAGAGCGTCATTGGTCAGTCGCCCTTGTCCGATCCGCTCATAGTCATACTTGATCGCCAAGCGAGCGAGCACTCTTCCGGCCTGAGTCCAGTCGCTTTGATTCGGCACCAGCATCCGCTTCGCTTTCTCAAAGTCCCGCTCCAGGCGCTCCACAACGTGCCTATCTGAGTCGCGAGTGCCAGCGTAGAGTTCTTCCAGCACTACCGCACTCAGCCAAAGCGGCACATCAGCAGCTAACCGCCGGAGGCCGAGAGCGGCGGAGTCTCCTCGGCGCAGTGCAGAAATGTAAATCGAAGAATCAAAGAGGGCGGGCTGCATCTAATCATCCATCGAACCATACACATCTTTAATTTCAATGCCACTCTCGATAAAGCGTTCCGTGGCTTCAAGAACCAGCCGGTTCCTCTCGTGTTCAGCGATGGCTAGATCGAGAGCGCGCTCGATCGCCTCCGTCTCAGTTTTGGCCCGCAACGCTTTTTGAGCGCGTTTGATCTTTGTGGGGTCCAACTGAAAGTGCTTATGGGATCGAGCCCTTGTCGTGGCCATTGGAATTTATCTCCGGTCGCAATTGTCACTAATGTACATAAAGTTAATCTCTATGTACATCCCCCAGATTTTCAGACAAGGTGCAACGGATCTTTGTGCAGCCTCTCAATGCGCGGAAAGCCCCAACCGGCTGCTGACACTGCACTTGGCTGAGCCGAACTTTCGTCTGGCAAAAGAAACTGCGATACTTAAACCAGCATAGCGAGTCTTTCTTGTCTCCCGCTGCAAACATGATTTGACCCAGTTGGCCAGATCGCACTAGCCACCTGCATTCCGCAGCGATAGCTTTCCGGAAGACCGCAATAGACGAATGAGCGACTTTCTAAAAGCCGTGCAGGAACGTGTCGTCATTTACGACGGCGCCATGGGGACCTGCGTCCAAGCCTACGACCTGGGCGTCGACGAATTCTGGGGCAAAGAGGGCTACAACGACGTATTAGTCCTAAGCCGTCCTGACATCGTTAAGCAAATTCATGCCAAATACTTTGAGGCGGGGGCCGACGTCGTCGAGACCAACACCTTTAGTTCCACCCGCATTGTGATGGCTGAGTATGACATGCAGGACCGCGTGCATGAGGTGAATGTAGCGGCGGCCAAACTGGCGCGCGAGGTGGCCGCGAGCTATTCGTCGAATGGTCGTGTGCGGTTTGTCGCGGGTTCGATGGGGCCGACCACCAAACTGCCGTCGCTCGGACATATTGGCTTTGACGATATGGCTGCCGCCTACACCGAACAAGCAGTGGCGCTCATCGATGGTGGCGTCGATGTTCTGCTGCTCGAAACGTGCCAGGACATTTTGCAGGCAAAGGCCGGGCTGGTCGGCATCTTCGATGCACTGAAGAAAACCGGCAAGAGTGTTCCCGTACAGGTGCAGGTTACGCTGGAAGCGACCGGTACGATGCTGTTGGGAACCGAAATCGGCGCGGCGCTTACCACCCTGGAAATGTTCGATGTCGCCATTATTGGCATGAATTGCGCCACCGGACCCAAGGAGATGAACGACGGGGTTCGTTACCTCGGAGCAAATTCGCCGAAGCCTGTCTCCGTGCTGCCGAATGCCGGCCTTCCGCAGAATGTTGGCGGACATGCGGTGTATGCGCTGCAGCCGCGGGAGCTCGCCGACTATCACAAACAGTTCATTACCGAGTACGGTGTGCGTCTCGTCGGCGGATGCTGCGGCACGACCTACGAGCACATCAAGGCTGTTGCCGACACTTGCGCAAATCTCGAACCCGCCAGGCGCGACGTGAAGCCCGTCGCCGCGGCGTCCAGCGCGTATTCCATGGTGCCACTCGATCTCGATCCCAAGCCCCTGATCGTAGCCGAGGAGATGAACACCACCACCCGGGTCGAGCACTTCAAGAACATGGTTCGCACGCAAGACTACGACGCGATCCTCACGCTGGCGAAGAAGCTGGTGAATGAAGGCTCGCACATGCTTGATCTGTGCTGCGCGATCGTCGGCGAAGACGAGAAGGGCTACATCAGCAATATCCTCGAAAAGATTGCTACACGCGTGCCCGCGCCGATCACGGTTGATTCCACCGAGGCCGATGTCGTGGAAGAGGCGCTGAAGCGCATTCCCGGCAAAGCGATCATCAATTCCATCAACCTTGAGGACGGTGAGAAACGCACCTCCAAAGTTCTGCCCATGGCCAAGCGTTACGGTGCGGCGGTCATCGCCTTGACCATCGATGAAGATGGCATGGCGCTAACCTGGCAGAAGAAGCTGGCAATTGCCAAGCGCATATTCGATCTGGCGGTAAACAAATACGGTATTCGGCCCGTCGACCTTATTTTTGACGCCCTGACATTGCCTATTTCGACCGGACAGGAGGATTATCGAACCGCCGGCATCGAAACCTTGAAAGCGGTGAAGGCAATCAAGACCGAGCTGCCCGAGGTCAAGACGATTCTCGGTGTCAGCAATATTTCTTTCGGCCTGAATGTCTACTCCCGCCGCGTCCTGAACAGCGTCTTTATGCATGAAGCCGTGGACCACGGTCTGGACATGGCCATTGTGAATTACAGCAAGATTTACCCGTTGTACAAGATTCCTGAGGCGGAAGTCGATCTGGCGCGCAAGCTGATCTACTACGACCAGTCGAACGGCGACCCGCTCCAGGTTTACATGGCGCACTTCGCCGGGACCAAGGGCAAGGAAGAGACAACCACTGCGCATGTGGACACGCTGTCCATCGAAGACAAGCTGAAGTGGTCGATTATCAATGGCGAAAAGACGATTGGCGACGGTCCCCACAAGCGGTCGCTAGCCGAATTGCTGGAGGACGCGCTCGTCACCTACACGCCGCTGGAGCTTATCAACAATGTGCTGCTTGATGGAATGCGTACCGTCGGTGATCTGTTCGGTGCGCGCAAAATGCAGCTGCCATCTGTGCTCGACTCCGCAGGCGTGATGAAAGCGGCGGTCGCGTACCTCGAGCCCAAGATGGAGAAGAAGGCAGGCAGCCAGAAGGGAACCATCGTGCTGGCCACCGTGAAGGGCGACGTCCACGACATCGGCAAAAACCTGGTGGACATCATCCTTACCAACAATGGATATCGTGTGGTCAATCTGGGCATTAAGCAGCCGTCAGATGTAATTATCAATTCAGCGTTGGCTGAAAAGGCGGATGCCATTGGGCTGAGCGGCCTGTTGGTTAAGTCCACGCTCGAGATGAAGTATGTGGTGCAGGACTTGCACCATCAGAAGTTGGACTTCCCGGTGATCTGCGGAGGCGCTGCGCTGACACGCAAGTACGTGGAAGACGATTTGCGCCGCGAATACAACGGCGGCATTTTCTACGCTGACGATGCCTTTGCTGGCCTGCACATCATGGAAGACCTCGCCTCACCCAATGGCGCGCGTGAGAAGCGCATCGCTGAGGGCAAGGTGGTAAAGGAGTTTGCCCGCGCAGCGGTGGCCGCCGGCAATGGGGACGTAGCTACCGCGCCCAGCATTGAGATTGCACCGGCGCCGAACATTCCGCAGCCGCCGTTCTGGGGCGTTCGCGTGCTGAGGCCAAAAGACTTCGACCTGCGCGAGATCTTTCAGTACATCAATGAGACAGCACTGTTTAAGAACCAATGGCAGTTGAAGACCGCCTCGCAGGAAGATTACGGCAAGCTGGTCGAGACAAAATATCGGCCGATCCTGAATGACCTCGAAGAAGAGGTGATCGCGGCTGGCTGGTTTGAGCCAAAAGTTGTGTACGGATATTTCGGAGCGCAGGGTGATGGAAACGACGTGATCGTGTACGATCTGCCCGAAGGTTGGAAGCAGGGAGATGCCGTACCGCCTGAGACGCTACGCTTCACCTTCCCCCGCCAGCGCGAAGGTAGGCATCTGTGCATCTCCGACTTCTTACTCCCTAAGAGTAGTGGAAAGATGGACGTACTCGGAATGTCATGCGTCACCATCGGCGCGACAGCTTCGCACGAAACCCAGAAATTGTTCGAAGGCGGAGAATACACCAAGTACCTCTATCTACATGGTCTCAGCGTGGAATCGGCAGAGGCCCTGGCCGAACTGGCGCACAAGCGCATTCGCGAGGAGTTAGGAATTGCGGGGGACGATTCGCCACACATCCGCGACCTCTTCCATCAGAAGTATCGCGGCTCACGGTATTCGTTTGGCTATCCTGCGTGCCCGAATCTGGAAGACCAGACGAAGCTGTTCGCGTTACTGCATCCGGACGAAAACATCGGTGTGCACCTGACTACCGGTTTTTTGCTCGATCCCGAGCAAAGCACCTCAGCCATCGTTGTGCACCATCCCGCAGCGAAGTACTTTGTGGTCTAGGGATTACTGAATCGTCACGTGCTCGAGGATTGCATCCTCGACGCGCCCTAAACGGTTCTGCGAGCGAGGCACCATCAGCTTCTGCCGGTCTTTATGCGCCACGTAGGTTCCCACGCCATATCCGATCACTGCCCCCGAAAAGACGTCGGCCGGAAAGTGCACCCCACCAGTTACGCGGGTTGTGCTGACTGCGGTTGCCGCTCCGTACATCAGCAGACGCATGGGCCAGTTCGGGTATTCGTGGGCCATGACGGAGGCGAGTGTCCAGGCGAAAGCCGAGTGACCTGAGGGGAAAGATCCGCTCGTCCAATTGCCAGAGAAGAATTTTCCTTCGCCCGGGCCAGTGTACGGCCGTTGCCGCGCGAGCACCGCTTTCAATGCGGCGTAGAGGATGACACTGTCGACACTCGCCTCGGCACTGCGTATCCCGGTGTCGATAGCGTGATCGTTGTGAGTAATCAATCCCGTGACGAAGATTCCTCCAGCGGTCGCCCCCAGCCCGTACACGGTCGCATTGGAGATATTGATGCTGGTGTTGTGCCAACTGGGCGAGACCTGGTACAGCACGCTTTCGTCGTTCGCGATCAAGACGCCGGTTGCCCCGACAGCCAGTGCATCCCACTTGAGAGCGCCAACGGAAAACGGCGACTTGATGATGTGGAGTTCGTCTTCGCCGATCGTCTTGACTGCGGTCCCCAGCGATGCTCCGAAAGAGCTCGACTGGCGGTCTTTTGCGGCGGAAGGTGTATCGGGAAGAGACGACGCATTCGCCGGAGTCAGCTCCGCTGCGGCAGCTGTCCGGTGATTGTGCCCTCGACCACGTTGGCACGAGAAGCACGGTGGTGAGCATCACCACGAGAATTGCTTTCAGGCCCAGCGAGGGATAAGCAGATGGTGACTCTATCGAGACTGCCGCCCACTGGCTCATATGTATTTCCTTGTCGATTATGTGAGACATACAACACGCGTTGGATTCAGGTCAGCATTGGAAGTGTGCCAGTCTGACAGATTTGTAATCAAGCACCGGCTGGACCACAAACCATTGCCGCCTCCGACCAGCCCTTCCGTATAGGCGGCAGACCCGCCATCGGGTTCGCCAAAGCCAGGCCTGACCGGCTTTGGCAGTCATGTGCGCTATGTCCGCCGGGTCTGTGACGTATGCCACAGACTGAGTGTGCGTACCCCCGCAGAATCAAAAGCGGAGGGTACCGTGTTTGAGATCGTGGAAACGCGCCCGCTGGCGCGAGGTATCAAGCTGTTTGTGATCAAGGCTCCCCGTATCGCCCGCAAGCAGCGGCCGGGGCAGTTTGTCATTGTGCGGCTGGATGAGTGTGGGGAGCGAATTCCGCTGACCATCGCCGACGCCGACGCCGAGGCGGGGACGGTTACCATCGTGGTGCAAGCCATCGGCAAGACCACCATGCTGCTCAGCATGCTGGAGGCAGGCGACTCCATTCTCGACGTGGTCGGTCCGCTGGGCAAACCCTCGGAAATCGAAAAGTTTGGGACTACGGTGGTGGTGAGCGGCAGCGTAGGGACCGCCATGGCCTACCCCACTGCTCGCGAGCTAAAGCGGGCGGGGAACAAGGTGATTTCCATCGTCGGAGCGCGCAGCAAAGACCTGCTCGTTCTGGAAGACGAGGTCCGCGCCGTCAGCGATGAAACCTACGTCGTCACCGACGACGGCAGTTACGGCCAGAAAGGCCTGGTCACCGACAAGCTTAAGGAGTTAGTGGCCGCAGGGGAGGTGGATTACGTGCTCGCCGTTGGTCCGGTACCGATGATGCGCGCGGTGGCGAACCTGACCAGTCCCAGCAAGATCAAGACCATGGTCAGTTTGAATTCCATCATGGTGGACGGTACTGGAATGTGCGGCGGCTGCCGCGTTCTGGTGAACAACAGCAGTCAATTCGCCTGCGTGGACGGCCCCGAATTCGATGCCACCCAGGTCAACTTTGAGGTCCTGACCCAGCGTAACAACATGTATCGCGAACAGGAGCGAGCCAGCATCGAGCGCCTGCAGGCCGATCCCGAAGCGGAGCTGAAGAGGCTTCGCGACAGCAATCAAGCGCACGCATGCGCATTGGAACCGGTCGAGGTGAGCCATGACTGACAAGATTCCCAGCAATAATCCGCTGCCCAACAAAGAACGTGTCAAGCTGCCTCGGCAGCGGGTGCCCGAGCAAGACGCCCAGGTGCGGGCCCACAATTTTTGCGAAGTGAACCTCGGATTTCCCATCGAGCAGGCGCGGCAGGAATCGCTGCGTTGCATTGAGTGTCCCAAGCCCGGCTGTGTCGAAAAGTGTCCGGTGTCGGTGAATGTGCGAGCGGTGATCGATCTCATTCTCGCTGGTGATTACCTTGGCGCAGCATCGAAAGTGCGCGAAGACAACGCTCTGCCCGCTATTACGGGACGCGTATGTCCGGTCGAAGATCAGTGTGAATCAGGGTGCGTGCTGGGCAAGAAAGGCGAGCCAGTCGGAATCGCCTACCTGGAGCGCTTCGTGGCCGATTGGGAACGCGAGACCGGACAGTTCGGCTCTCCTGTGTCGGCACCCGCAACGGGCAAGAAAGTTGGCCTCATCGGCAGCGGGCCGGCAAGCTTAGCGTGCGCTGGCGACCTCATCCAGATGGGGCACCAGGTGCACGTGTTTGAAGCTCTGCATGAACTCGGCGGTGTGCTGGTCTATGGCATTCCAGAATTTCGCCTGCCGAAAGATATCGTCCGCCACGAGATTGATGTCCTGCGCCGTCGGGGCGTCGTCTTCGAAACCAATGTCGTGGTCGGCAAGACGGTCACCATTGACGAACTGATGCAGGAAGAAGGCTTCGACGCCCTCTTCGTCGCGACCGGAGCTGGTCTGCCGCGCTTCCTGAATGTTCCGGGTGAGCACTTCAATGGGGTCTATTCGGCGAACGAGTTTCTTACCCGCGTAAACCTGATGCGGTCATATCGCTTCCCCGAATATGACGAGCCGCTCTATCCCTGTAAAGACCGCGATGTGATCGTGGTCGGCGGTGGAAACACCGCGATGGATGCGGTGCGCAGTGCGCTGCGCCTGGGCGCCAAGAGCGCCAGCATTTACTATCGCCGCACCGAAAAGGAGATGCCGGCTCGTGTGGAAGAAGTGCACCACGCCAAGGACGAAGGCGTTCACTTCGAGATGCTGGTCAATCCGGTGGAGTTCTTCGGCGACGAGAAAGGCAATCTCACCTCGGTGAAGTGTATCCGTCAGGAATTGGGCGAGCCAGATGATTCGGGACGCCGCAGCCCGGTGCCGATCAAGGGCTCTGAGTTCGTGGTGCCGTGCCATGTGGCAATCATCGCAGCCGGCACTTCGGCGAACCCACTGATCCAATCAACCACTCCGGGCTTGGCAGTGACCAAGCGTGGATACATCTCGGCGAACGACGACCTCGCGACCTCAAAGCCGGGCGTCTTCGCTGGTGGCGACATCGTGACCGGCGGCGCAACAGTGATTCTTGCGATGGGCGCGGGACGCAAAGCCGCGAAGTCGATCGACGAGTATCTGATGGGGCCGAAGCCGGCAGTCGAAGTGGTGCAGATAGCGGCCCAGAGCTAAGGTGTCTCAGCGTACGGCAACTTCTAACCCGGCCCATATGTAGGGTGCGCGCTCTGGCCCTCGTTTGGCTGTGGCGGGAAGGTGAAACCGTCGGAGAAACTGCCGAGGCGCCAAAGACGGACTAGGCTCAAATGATCCGCTGGCCGAGGAGGCATCTCGATGAAGTGGTTTTTTTATTCTGCCGTCCTCCTCTTACTTTGGATGCCTCACCAGTTGGAAGGGCAGGAGTACTCAGTACGTGCGATTGATGCAGAGAGTGGAAAACCTCTGCAGGGAATACCAATCACGTTGAGATACGCCTGCACATATACTGGCTCTGGGATCAAGACGGAAGCGCATTGCAAGTTCATTCAACGGAAAACCGGGAACGACGGCATCGCCCACTTTCCTGAAGCCGGATCATTAACCGACATCGACGATATATATTCCCTGCCCCTTACATACGGAATGGTTTGCTGCGATATTGACAAACCGAAGATCCCAGGGACGGGTACCATGACATTTAAGCGACGTTCGTTGAGTGAAATGCTTCACTGGATTTTCATCGGGGACTAAAACCCCTCACCTTGCACCTGGCTTGGCAAGAGCGTAATTCCGGACAATTCAGCATCCTACTGCACGGTTTGTATCGCCGAGCCGGGAACCCGCTTATCGCCCTAACCGAACCGCCTTCGCCACCTCCGATAGCAACTCCACTGTCTCGTCCCATCCCATACAGCGCATCGGTGATGCTTTGTCCGTACACCAATGGTTCACCTGGGACCATTTTCTGTGCTCCTGCGATCAGATTGCTTTCCAGCATGACACCGATAATATTGCGGTTTCCCGCGGCAATCTGCCCTGCGATGTCGCGGCAAACCGCGGGCTGACGAGTGTGGTCTTTGTTGCTGTTGGCATGGCTGCAATCAATCATGACGCGCGGTGGCAGTCCGGCTTCTTGTACCTGTTCGCAGACTCGGGCGACGGCATCGGCGGTGTAGTTCACTGTCTTTCTGCCACCACGCAAAATCACATGGCAGTCCGGATTTCCTGTGGTCACGAAGATCGCCGATTGCCCGTGCTTCGTATGCCCTAGGAATGTATGCGGATGAGCGGCCGACAAAACCGCTTCGATGGCAATCTGTACGTCGCCCGATGTGGCGTTCTTGAATCCCACCGGGCAGGAGAGGCCCGAAACAAGTTGCCGATGGACCTGGCTTTCGGTGGTACGTGCGCCAATGGCTCCCCAACTAACCAGGCCCGCCAAATACTGCGGAGTGATCATGTCGAGGAACTCGGTTCCGGCAGGCACTCCCATTTCGGCCAGATCGAGCAGCAGACGCCTTGCCAGACGCAGGCCGTCGTTGATTTTGTAGGACTGGTCGAGGTGCGGATCGTTGATCAACCCCTTCCACCCGACGGTGGTGCGGGGCTTCTCGAAATAGACGCGCATCACGATGCGCAGGTCATTAGAGAACTCTGCGATGGCGGTCTTGAGCAGGGCGGCATACTCGCGCGCAGCTTGCGGGTCGTGAATCGAACACGGCCCGCACACCACCAGCAGACGACGATCCTTGCCGGCGAGAATCTCGCAAATCTCGTGACGAGACTGGTGGACAGTGGCCGAAGCTGTTTCGGTGGTGGGCATCTCCTCCTCCAGAAAAACCGGAGGAAGCACGACTTTGGTCCACTTTATCCGAAGATCATCGATGGGGTAGAACATGATCGGCGCCCTAGCTATATTTTATGGGTGAAGAGTGAATGTCCACCACGGAGGACACGGAGCGCACGGAGAAGAGAAGAATAGGGGTTTCTTCGTCATTTGTCATCCGGGAATGGAGGCGTGCCTAATTCGTGTCGAGACTGCCCTCTTAGCGGAGCGGTACAGGTGAGGGACGAAGCGTCTTGAAGTCTCCCGATTTACTCCGTGCGCTCCGTGTCCTCTGTGGTTAATTCCACCGCCTTGCTTCCACAGTGCCGCCGAGCCACCCACCCATTCCAGGTTCTTGTTGTGGTCGACGCCCATCATCATGCCGCGTCCCATGCGAACCAGCGGCAGCACGGGAGTAAGCTCGCCGCCCTCGGGCCACACAAACATCATGCGGATTTCCATCTGCGTCGCCCCGTGAGGAGTTTGAATCACCGGTTCGAAGCGCATGCGCTTCTGGAGAATATAGTTATGGCGTTGATTGCTGGGGATGGCATCGATGTCAGCTTGCGTCGGCGAAAACTTGATGCCGACTCCGGCGAATGAGTACAGAGGCTTGAGCAGATAGTTCTCGTTGTCCTTCGGCAGCTCGCCGAGATTGTCGAGGAACCACGTCTTCGGCACGCACTTGTGTTTCAAGTGCGGGATGGAAAATTTGCTGATCCGGAAATACCAATTGGGATGGCCGGCCCATTCGACATCGAGCTCGTCGCGTAAATCGAAAGGCAGCGTGACAGCTTTGCGTTCCAGTTCGTCCACAATGCAGCGGTTGTAAATGCGTTGAACCTCAACCTCACGCCCGTCCTTGGTGTAAAACAGCTTCTTGCCGCGCTTCTTCAGCGAGAGAATGTCGACGATCGCGATGCCCAGCTCTCGTTGCGTCACCAGAAAATCCGGAAGTGTCTTTTGGTGCTCCGGGTCGATCTCCATCAGGATGACATTTTCAGGATCATGATCGGCCACAATGAGTCGTCGCAAGAGATCCCAATACGAATCCGGCTTGTAGCCGCTGAGATAGATGCCGAGGTCCGCGGGCAGACCATACGTCTCAATGTATTGATGGGCCGACACTGCCTGGTATCCATAGAGAGAAGGGAAGGCTTGGAGTTCGACAAGTTTCGGCTCCAACCCTCCTGCGTCGTTGCGCACCAGACCGAAGTCCACCTGCACGAACATTGGCTTGGACGATTCACTGGGCACGTTGTATTGCGGAGGAACGGAGGCGTCGGACGCTCGCAGATATTCCGGATCATCCACCAGTTGCAGGACCAGTTCACGACCATACCGCGCCATCTGGTCGAGCAAAGCTTTGGGTACGAAGCATGGGGTCTCCGAGATCCGGAAACCGATGTGCGTGCCCGTAGCTTGATCCAAATCCTGAAGCAGTTGGCGGTACTTCTCAGGAGTAAAGTTGCGATTGAACTCCTGTCGCAGCGCTGGGATCATCCTCAGGCCTCAATTAGAAAGCGGCCCTTCTCCATGATTTGCCGGCCGTCAACCCAGATGTCGAAGTGAGTTCCCACGACGTCGATGTGGGTGCTGGAATACCAGTCGGCGCCGGTGTGCGCGCCATAGGGGTTTCCAAACGCGATGTGTACGCCGGGAAATTTCTCATCCTGCAAAATTTGTCCGATGACGTGCTTCAGTTCGAGGTTGGTCCCGATGGCAAACTCGCCGACCAGGTGACTGTTTTCGTCGGTATGCGTGTAGGACCAGAACTCTTCTTCCAGAACTTTGTTGTCGCTGAAGACTTCGGTGATGCGATTGGTGCGCATCTGAATCGTTAGCGGCTGGCGCGCGAGGTCAGGATATTTCTCGCACAAATAGTCGCCAACTACACCGTCCACGACGTAGATTCCGTTCACTTCACCAGGAGTGGTGAAGACCTCGCCGCCAGGCAGGTTTCCCCACTTGTCCGGGCTGATGATGCCACTGGTCTTAACCCATCGGTAGTTCGGATTAAGTGTCGCTGAGAAATCGCTACCTGCCGGATTCTTCGCTTTAATCTCTTTAGCGTGGCTGACGACGTCAATGACTTTCTTGCTGAGGGCGTCCACGCGATTGAAGTCAGCGCGCATGCCTTCGAGCATGATTTGCCGGTTGATATTGACCATGTGCGCGTGACGCATCTTGCGCCGGTTCACGATATCGGTCATCTGCATGCGCGATTTCAGTTCGTTGCGCTGCACCCGGACGGCGAAGATGCTGACCTGGCTGGTTTCCATATCAGCGGCGATTTCAGGCGGCAAATCGACCAGCGGGCGCGGAGCCAGATCTTCCAGCACAAACGCCTTCAATGGCGAGCCGACCTTCAGCACTTCCTGGGCGATGCTGGCCGCGATGTCGCGGCAAGCGTTGTCGGTGATGAGCGTGACTTTTTCCGACGGCTGGATGCGCAGGCAGGTATTCACTGCATTGTGGGCGCCGGGAGAAAGTTCGGCATCGAATGTAGTCTTAGTAAGGTCGGTCAGAACAGGTTGAATCAAGACGATCCTTTCAAAAAAGTTGTTTTGGAGCGGGGCCTTTTACTTTCGCGCTGCAGCCTCGTCGAAAACTCCAACGCGTGTCTCGGCGACCATGTAGTCCACCACCTTTTTCAAGTCACCTGTCTCCTGGTACACCGCCAGTTGGCGATCGGCGCCCGTGCCCATCTTGAGCATCTGGTGAATGTAATTGATCTCCTCGCGCGAGCCAAGCTCGTCTACCACGGGATCGATCAAGTGGAGATATTCTTCCATCAGATCGCGTACGGGAACCTCTTCTTCTTTACCGAAATCAATCAGCTTTCCGTCCAGGCCGTAGCGCGAGGCGCGGAACTTGTTCTCCATAATCAGCGCACGACCATAGATGCGATAACTCTTGTTGGCGGCGTGCAGTTTGTAGAGCATGGCCACCGTGGCCTGGATCAACGCAGCGATGGCCATGGTCTCGTCCAGTCGCATCGGAATGTCACACACGCGTACTTCCAGGGTGGCAAAGTTCGGATGCGGACGAATGTCCCACCAGATTTTCTTGCCGTTGTCGATGCAGCCCGTCTTAACCAGCAGATTGACGAAGGTTTCATAATCGGCCCAGTTGGCGAAGACGTCGGGGATGCCGGTGCGGGGAAAGCGCTCGAATACTTTGGAGCGATAGGATTTGAACCCGGTTGGCATGCCCATCCAGAAAGGCGAGTTGCTGGAGAGCGCCAGAATGTGCGGCAGAAAATACCGCATCGAATTCATGATGTGGATGGCGGTATTCCGGTCTTCGATACCGACGTGCACGTGCAATCCAAAAACCAGATTGGCGCGCGCCAACATCTGCATTTCTTCGAGCACCCGATGATAGCGCTCGTCGGGATAAATCTCCTGCACCTTCCAGTCAGCGAACGGGTGAGTGCTGCCGGCAGCTAGCAGCAAGCCGTTTTGCCCGGCCAGGGTGATCATCTGCCGACGCAAGACCTGGATGTCCTCGCGCGCTTCCTTGACGGTACGGCATACCTTGGTTCCGACCTCGATGACCGCCTGATGCATCTCGGCTTTCACAGCCTCGTGCAGCGCCAGCTTGGCCTTGGGGAGGATCTCAGAGGCGATGTGCGAGCGGAGATCGCGGCTCTCCGGATCGATCGTCTGATATTCCTCTTCAATTCCGATGCTGAGGCTTGGCCGCTCCATCTGCTTATCCCCTGCTCGCCCGCTTAGCTGCCTGCTTGGATGCAGTCGACGCTTTCGATGTCTTCTCTTTTGCCTTGGAATCCGCTTCCGCCGTATATCCGCTGAGAAACGCACTCCAACGATAATCGGGAGTCAGACCGGTGTGCTGCTTGGCCTCACGAATCGCCAGCTCCGCCACGGCGTTCACAATCCAGTCGAAATTTTCCTGGCCAACAGAGTTTACATCAGCATCGGGGGCAGGATTCATGAAGTCGATAGCGTAGGGTATGCCGTCCTCGCAGGCAAATTCCACGGTGTTGAGGTCGTAGCCCAGAGCACGGCACAGCGTCAGACAATCGCGCTCTACCCATTCCAGCAACTTGGGATCAGTGGCGGGAGGATTCTTTACATAGCGCTCGTGAAAGGGCGCCGAGGGATCGTAGTGCATGATGTGCACCTTTTCCTGGCCGACAACATAGCAGCGGAAGTACTCCTTGAAGTTCACCCCGCGCTGCAGCGTCATGCACAGATCGCGGCTTTGGTCGTAAGCGTTGAAGAACTCCTCAGGCGAGTTCACCTTGTACACGTCCTTCCAGCCTCCGCCGTCGAAAGGCTTAAGAAACGCGGGAAACCCCACGTAGCTGAAGATGCTGTCCCATGGCATCGGAAATTGCAGGTTGCGCATGGATCGTTCGGTAGTACCCGGAGGATGCTCTTTGTGCGGCAGTAGGACCGTCTTCGGGATCGCTACGCCCAGCTTCGTGCCGAGTGCGAAGTTGAAGAACTTGTCGTCGGCGCTCCACCAGAATGGATTGTTGATAACGATAGTGCCGGAGAGGGCCGCATTCTTGAGATAGCCGCGATAGAAGGGGATGTCGTGCGAGATGCGGTCCACGATGACATGATAGGGCGAAGGTTCCGCCATGCGGACTTCGCCAACCACCGCGAGTTCGGCCTGAACGTCAGGCTCATTCATGGAGTTGATCTTGTCGACCAACGCGGGCGGGAACGTGGTCTCCATGCCAAAAATGACTCCGACCTTCTTCACGGCTGCTCCTTCCAGAGCGATACGAATCGCTTTTGCATAGCTTGCAGTTGTATACGGGAAATCCCAGGGAAACGGCGCGGGTGCGCTACGGCTATTTAACTATTGTAGGCGAATGCAGCAGGAATTTGAAGACGCGAAATTACGGGCTGAATCACTGAAATGGGGTGGTTCCAACGGTCACTTTCGGGAGCGCCCGCGACCCAGAAGCAGCTCGAAACGTTTTTGAAGTAATTGATCGAGCTCCGACTCGTATGTCACCCCCAGACCCGTGAAGCTTCTGAGGTACATCGAACTTAGGAGCTGCCCATTCGGATAGCGATCCGCTTGGATTGGCTACCTATTGAGCTTTCTCCCAGACAATTTTCCAGCGGGCAACTGCGGGGTCGTCTTTCTCAACGTCGCTTAGGACCAGGCGTCCGCCTTCGAAGGCATAAGGTCGGACTTGGCGCGATCCCACGAATCCGGGATCGGTGGCCACTTCCGGGAGATGAATGATTTGCTTTTGCCTGGCGTCGATCTCGTAGCGGCCACAGTAAGCGAATGTGCCGTCGGCGGCAGCGACCTTTTCCTCAGGCGTGGTATGCACTGGATCGGCCCATTTTGGACGGTCGGGATTCACCAGGTCAGCGCACATGTACCCGTCACGCTGGTACATGAGGAAGCCCTTACCGTGGGGTCCATAGGTAGGATAGGGACGAGTGGTTCCGTCTTTCATGATATCGTCCGCGGAAACCAGCTTCCACGTGCCCACGATTCGATCGCGAATTTCCGATTCGGTTTGACTGAAGGCCGAGGCGGCGCAAAGCAAAAATCCGAACAGAAGCAATGCGGAGGTTTTCATGTTGGTTATTTCTCCGGGTCGGTAAAATTCCAGCGATGAGGCACAGAAGCGTATCACGCTTCCCGAGCCCGACATGCCCGGGTGACGAGCCGACAAGAGACCAAAGTTATTGCTGGTATACGTGTGGTTTATGCCCCGACCAGCTTTTCCAGCACGCCCTTGTTACGTACGGTGAGGGTCGATCCCTTGAGCACCGCGATCTGCCGCTTGCGGAAGTCCGCTAGCACGCGGGTGACGGTCTCGCGCGAGGTGCCGATGATCTGCGCGATCTCTTCATGGGTGAGCGCCAGCTTGACCTTTGGCTCAGCTTGCTCGGGACTGGAGGCTGTCCACTCGAGCAGCAGGCGCGCCAGTCGCTCGGGCGCGGAGTGCGACAGGCCTAAACTGCGAATCTGCTGATATGCGCTTTGGCAGTCCTTGCTCAAATGTTGCGCCGCCTTCAGGCAGGCGTCTCCGTGCTTTTGCAAGAAGTTTAAGAAGTCTTCGCGCTTAACGAAATTCAACTGACAGGGCTGCCCGGTCTCAGCGGTAATTTCATACGGCGTTCCAGATACAGTTGCATGCATCCCGAGAACTTCGCCCGGCTGAGCAATTTTCAGAATGAGCGTTTTGCCTTCGGCGGAGGTGGTGGAGAGTTTCACCCGGCCCTTGCAGAGCATGTAAATTCCGCGAGGAGACTGTCCTTCCACAAAGAGCACGGCGCCCGCCGGATAAGAGGCGGTGTATTTCATCTTGTCGAATGCTTCCAGTGCAGTTTTGGGAAGCGAGCAGAAGAAGCTGTCGTTACGCAGCTTACAGATGAGGCAATTCTCTACCAGCTCAAAGCCGTAAGGTGACCCCACGATAGCCTCCGGGTGATATTTGTATGTTATCACCTTAGGCAACCGCAAGATACAAGTGGATTTTCCGGGAGCGAAATCTGCTTTTGGCGCGTGTGCGGGGGCCGCCGGGTGACCCACATCACAAGCACCCGTATCCGGAATCACAGACCTCTGCCCATCGCGCGAAGGAAAATTCCGCCCACAACGGCTCAAATAGGCGGGAGGCGAAGGTCTCATAACTTCATCCTGTCGGGTCCGGCCGGCGAACCCACGTTCACGGACGGAAGGCTGAAATCCTAATTTCGGTTTGCGACCTTGCACCGTAAGGATGAGGATCTTGGACCACTCTCCTCTACCCCAAGTCGCCTCCCGCCGACGGTTTTTGTAACTCGGCCTGATTAAGCCCAGATCAGGCAGGGGTTTAAGGCAGCACACAGGTTCTCAGGAGGTCGCGTTGTTGATGGCTAATAAACCCCGGGACAGCCGGCGCATAACCCACCCAATTCCGACCTAAGTTTCTCAAAGCGGCAATTCTTGTTGCTCTCAGGAGATCGCGATAGTAACGTTCGTGGCCAGTAGGAAGGGAGAAATTGAGATGGCTTTAGCAACAGCAACAGTAGTAAACGACCAGTCGATTGAGATTGGCAGCACCGGGTTGAATCGTTGGTGGCGCGTCGTCGGCGGACTGATGATGAATATTGCCCTGGGCACGCTCTATGCCTGGAGCGTTTTCGTCGCGCCGCTGGAGAAGGAGTTTGGATGGAAGCGCGCCGACACTTCCATGGTATTCACCATCGCGGTCGTGGTGTTCGCACTTACCTTCATTGTCGCTGGTCGTCTCCAGGACAAGTTCGGTCCCTTCTGGGTGTCTCTCACCGGCGCAATTTTGGTGAGCCTAGGTTTCTTCCTGTGCGCGTTCACCAGTAGCCTGACGTATCTTTTCGTCTGCTTCGGGGTGATCGGCGGATTGGGTAACGGTTTCGGTTACGCGACACCCATTCCGGTTATGGCCAAGTGGTTTCCCGATAAACGCGGCTTGGCGGTGGGATTGGCGGTTGGCGGTTATGGAGCCGGGTCGGCGCTGTTCGGCCCTCTTGCCAATTTGAAACTCATTCCGGCTTATGGCGTCCACACCACATTCATGATTCTGGGCGCAATTTTCCTGGTGATGACCGTTATCGGAGCGTTCCTGCTGAAGAACCCTCCAGCCGGGTATAAGCCTGCTGGATGGACCCCGGCGCCAGCGACTGCCAAGACGAGCGCGACCACGCAAGAATTTACTCCCGGCGAGGTGTTGCGGACCCCAGCCTTTTACTTCATGTGGATTGCCTACGCGCTGGGAACTTCTGCCGGCTTGATGGTCATCAGCCAGTTGGTGCCCTTCGCTAAGAGCGTGCACATTTCCAGCGCGGCGTTAGCCACGATGGGACTGGTGGTAGGAGCCGCCGGCAACGCCTCCGGACGAATTTTGTCAGGATGGATGTCAGACGCCCTGGGTCGATTAAACGTATTGCGACTGATGATTGCTATCTCCATGATTTCGATGCCTGTGCTCTACCTGGCAGGCGGCTCAGTGGCTTTCCTGTATGTCATGGTGTTTATCGTGTACTGGTGCTATGGCACGCAGTTGTCAGTGAATGCCTCGGCCACCGCCGACTTCTTCGGCGCAAAGAATGCCGGCATGAACTACGGCATGCTGTTTACGGCATGGGGCGTGGCTGGAATTATCGGACCTAGAATCGGCGGCGTGTTATTCGACAAGTACCATAACTACCAGATGGCGTTCTATACAGCGGCGGTGCTGGCTGCTGTGGCGCTCTTGGCTGAGTTCATAGCTCGGCGCCCCAAGCACGTATGAAGGAATGATGCTGGCCGGATGGCCCTAAAGCAATCCGGCCAAGTTTCTTGATTGAAACGTTTAAGTCGCGCGTCCTAGATTGCTGCGATCAAGTGAAAAGGAGTTTCTCCCATGGCTAGTGCAACGACAATTCCGGAAGCACACGACACAATAAAGGCCGGCATTGAGGAGCCCACTCCTCATTCCGCGCATGGCCTGATCAGTCCGGTAGCGCAGAAGTGGATTGAAGAGGGAAAGCAGGATCCGGAAGGTTTTTGGGGACGCGCGGCAGACCAGTTGCCATGGTTCCGCAAGTGGGACAAGGTGTTGGAATGGAATCCTCCGACTTTCAAGTGGTACGTCGGCGCACAGACCAACCTGGCCTACAACGCGCTCGATCACCACGTAAAGCGCGGCTGGGGCGGACACACAGCGGTGGTTTACATCAATGAACGTGGCGAACGGCGTGTTTTCACTTACGCACACTTGCTCTACGAAGTGGAGCAGACGGCAAAAGCATTGCGCGGCATGGGCGTCAAAAAGGGCGATCGCCTCACCATCTACATGCCGACATCTCCCGAAGCAATCATCCTGATGTTGGCGACGGTCCGTATCGGTGCAATTCACTCGGTGGTGTTTGCCGGATTTGGTGCGAAGGCGCTGGGCGACCGCATTCAAGCCAGCGGCTCGAAGTTGGTCTTTACCGCCGACGTCACCTATCGCAAGGGCAAAGATACCCGGCTGAAAGAGATTGTTGATGAGGCGTTAGACAATGCTGGCGACAAAGTCGAGCACGTTATCGTTCTTAAGCGGACAGCCGGAGAAACTCCCATGCGCGCAGGGCGCGATATCTATTGGGAGCAGTTCCTGGAGCACGGCGCGGGTGAAAGCGGCGACTACGTGCAGATGGAAGCCAATGAGCCGGCGTTCATCCTGGCCACGTCGGGCACGACCGCGACTCCCAAGCTGGCCGTCCACACGCATGGCGGCTATCAAGTTCACATCCATAGCATGGGACAGTGGCTTTTCGGCCTGAAGTCCACTGATGTCTGGTGGTCAACATCTGATATCGGTTGGATCGTGGGTCATAGCTACATCGTGTACGCTCCATTGATTGCGGGTGCGACCACGGTGGTTTTCGAAGGGGCACTCGATTATCCGACGCCCGAGGGCACGTGGAAGACGCTGATGGAGGAGTATCGAGTCACCGGAATTTTCACCTCGCCAACCGCAGTGCGATTGCTGATGCGCTACGGCGATGGTCCCTTCGGAAGTGTCGATTACAAATATCTGGAACGGGTGTTTTGCGCCGGTGAGGTGCTGAATGCACCGGCCTGGGAATGGCTGCAGAAGAAGATTTTCAAGAACCAGATTCCGGTTATCGACCATATGTGGCAGACGGAAACCAGCGGGCCGGTATTTGGCAATCCTTATGGATTGGGGATGTTGCCAATCAAGCCCGGCTCATCGACGGTTCCCATGCCTGGGATTGACGCCGAAGTCGTGGCGCTCGATGGCACTCCTTGCGGAGTCAATGAAAAAGGCATCATGGTGATCAAGCGGCCTTTCCCGGGATTGACCCCGGATTTGTGGGGCGAAAAGGAACGCTACGGCCGCGATTATTGGCAGATTATTCCCGGTGTTTATTACACCGGCGATTCGGCGCAAATCGATCAGGACGGTTATGTCTGGTTCGCGGGCCGTGCCGATGAGATCATCAAGATTGCAGGTCATCGCATCGGCACCATCGAAGTGGAGACCGCTCTGCTTGGCCATCCCGCGGTTGCGGAATCAGGAGTCATTGGCCGGCCTGACGAACTGCGCGGCGAAGTGATTTCGGCGTTCGTTGTGCTCCGACAAGGCTTCATTCCATCAGATGAACTGAAGCAGAAGCTGCTTGACCAGGTGCGTCACGAACTGGGGCCAGTTGCGGTCATAGGAGAGCTGAACTTCGTGGACATGCTTCCCAAGACGCGCAGTGGCAAGATCATGCGGCGCGTGTTAAAGGCGGTCACCCAGGAGAAGAATCCGGGCGACATCACCACTATCGAGGACGAAGGCTCGGTAGAGGAAGCCCGGCACGCATGGCATCAGATGAGGGCAGCCCTGGACAATCAGCCTGTCGGAGCGGGGCCTTCCAAAGGCAAGTGAAACGGTTCCGGCAGTAATCTACCGGCGACGGGCCAAAATGCATTACATCGGCCCGCCGATGCAGTACAGTATTAGCGCCAACAAAACGATTCATCGGAGGCATTTTTAATGTCGTCAACACAGCAGGCAGCGGGCCCAAACATTGACTCGATTCTCACCGAAACACGCAGTTTCCCACCACCACCAGAATTCAGCAAGAACGCACACATAAAGAGCAAAGAGGAGTACGACAAGATTTGCGCCCGCGCTGCTGCCGATCCGGAAGCTTTCTGGGCCGACATCGCACGCGATCTGCACTGGTTCAAACCCTGGGACAAAGTTATGGAGTGGGACCTGCCATGGGCAAAATGGTTTCTCGGTGGCAAGATCAACCTTTCCTATAACTGTCTTGACCGCCACTGCGAGACTTGGCGCAAGAATAAGGCCGCCATTATCTGGGAGAGCGAACCTGGAGAGGTCACGACGCTCACCTATCAGCAGTTGCTTACCGAAGTGAAGAAGTTCGCCAACGTGCTGAAGTCCCTGGGCGTGAAGTCGGGCGATCGCGTCGCCATCTACATGGGGATGTGTCCCGAGCTGGCCATCGCCATGCTGGCTTGCGCGCGCATCGGTGCGCCGCACTCGGTGATTTTCGGCGGCTTCTCGGCGAACGCACTGGTGGACCGTATTACCGACCAGGAGGCGATTGCCGTGGTCACGCAGGATGGATCGTATCGTCGCGGCGGCGAAGTTAAGCTGAAGGCAGCGGTTGATGAAGCCATGGATCGCTGTCCGTCAGTGAAGCATGTGGTCGTGTTCAAGCGCACCGGGTCCGAGCAAACCATGAAGGAAGGTCGCGACCATTGGTGGCACGAGTTGATGGCCAAAGCCAGTGACAATTGCCCGGCAGCGGAACTCGACTCTGAGCATCCTCTCTACATTCTTTACACCTCTGGCACGACGGGAAAGCCGAAGGGCATTGTGCACACGACCGGCGGCTACTCCGTTGGAACCTACATCACCACCAAGTGGGTCTTTGATCTAAAGGACGAAGACACGTTCTGGTGCACAGCGGATATCGGATGGGTGACGGGGCACAGCTACATCGTCTATGGCCCGCTGCAGAACGGCGCGACCGTAGTCATGTACGAAGGTGCGCCCAACTTTCCTGCGTTCGATCGCTTCTGGGCGATCATCGAGAAGCACAAGGTCAACACTCTCTACACTGCGCCCACCGCGATCCGCACCTTCATTAAATGGGGAGACGAATGGCCCAAGAAGCATGACCTCAGCAGCCTTCGCCTACTCGGGACTGTCGGCGAACCGATCAATCCTGAGGCGTGGATGTGGTACCGCGAAGTGATTGGCGGGAACCGTTGTCCGATCGTGGATACCTGGTGGCAGACTGAGACGGGCATGATCATGATCACGCCCATTCCGGGAGCGGTGGCCACCAAGCCCGGCTCCGGTACGCGTCCATTTCCGGGGATATCAGCCGAAGTTGTGACCCGCAGCGGCGAGCGTGTTCCGCTCGGATCGGGCGGGTACCTGGTGCTCAAGAAACCGTGGCCGGCCATGCTGCGCACGGTGTACAACGATCCCGACCGATATATCCGGCAGTACTGGTCTGACATTCCGGGTGTGTACTTCACAGGCGACGGCGCCCGCGAAGATAAGGACGGCTACTTCTGGATCATGGGGCGCGTGGACGACGTTCTCAATGTCTCCGGACACCGCCTCAGCACGATGGAGATTGAATCGGCGCTGGTGGCCCACGAGAAGGTGGCGGAAGCTGCGGTGGTTGGCCGTCCCGACGAGATGAAGGGACAGGCTGTAGCGGCGTTCGTAACGCTAGAGATGGGACATCAACCGTCGCCCGAGTTGAAGGAGGAGTTGCGGCAGTGGGTGGCGAAAGAGATCGGCTCGATGGCGAAGCCCGATGACATTCGCTTCACCGACCAGTTGCCCAAGACGCGCTCCGGCAAGATCATGCGCCGCCTGCTGCGTGAACTGGCCTCCAGCGGGGAAGTGAAGGGTGACGTTACGACGTTGGAAGATCTGGGCGTAATCGCTCGGCTGCAGGAAGAAGAGTAGCAGGAACCGAGTTGTTCTCGACACGGGGCGCACCATGCGCCCCGTTGTTTTGTGGACAAAGCTCGACCTGTGACCAAATTCTCAAAGATCGTTTCTGAGTTTGGTATCTTCGCCCGGTTCTGACCCTGCTTTCGGCGGCGCGCTGGGTTCGCTGAGCGGCGGCAAATCCGGTTCGGAAACGACGGGAGTTTCAGCCACCACGATCACCTCTTCCGGCTGCGGCGGGGAGAAAGCCACCGGTTCGGCCGCGACCACTTCCGCATGGTCCTTGTACCAGACGGTCGCGCTGGCCAGTTGCCAGAGTCGCGTTACCAACTGCGCTAGAAGAATCAATTCCAACAGAACAAACGTGACAGGTGTGGCTGTCGGCGGCAGCTTGGCCCAGATCAGCAGGCCGATGGCGAGCGTGATCCACGCGAACAGGCTGATGCGGAAATACATCCAGTACAGGCTGGGAAGGTCATGAACCGTGATGCTGAACGCTCTCCAGGTATTGCGCCACATACCGCGCTGGTTCAGGGCCACGGCTCGTACCTGTGCCACATCGAACCAAAGGCGCACGGCCAGAGCCAGCAGCACAAACACGATCATGGCGGCGAACCCTAGGAAGATGCCAACCTGATCGGCGATTGCCTTGTCTCCAACGTAGTTCGCCAGCTTGTCGAGACTCTGATAGATGGAACCAGCAATGAGGAAGGGAATAATCGATAGCAGCATCAGCCGCACGAAACGCCAGAAGAATGCCCCTGAGGAAGCGAAGAATTCGCCAGTGTTCAGCCGGCGGTCCTGCCGGTAGGTTTCCAGAATCCCGCCACTGACAAACAACATGAAGAGGAAAAACACGAAGGCGAAGAGATATGAGGTGGTTGAAGGGCGCATCAGGCTGACTTCCGGCAACCGGAACAGCTCGATGAACATTCCCAAGTCAAAGCCTTTGGTGAGAGGCTGTCCGGCCAAACTGTGACCCAGCGCACGGCTCAGCGTCCTCACAGCGGCGACCGTTCCCATCGCGCCACACAAGATGTTCACCACAAACAACCACCAGAGCACACCTTGCCGGCGCCAGAGAAGGCTGAAACCAGCGCCAACTGGAGCTTTTTCGTTGTCTGCCATGGTCTCCGCTCCTTTTAGGCCAACCAGCTTAGGCACTGCGCCATGAATTGAGTCAGAAATAGCCAGTACATTCCGATCTTATGAATCGCTCCATGCTGCAAACTCGTGACCTGGCTGTTATTGAGATAGTCGCGATCCAGCGTGACCTGATAATCCGGATCGATTTGTACCGACTCCACCTTGGCTTTCTTGTGATAGACATATCGGACCCAGCGGTCTTTACCGTCCCACCGTTCGCGCGTGCTCTCGCCGTTGTCGAACTTCACCTCCGCCTCTACCGGAAAGATAAAGTCGCCCTTACGATGCAAGATGACCTGGGTCTCATACTCCGTCTCGCCCTTTTTCTCTTTCAGATTGTCGTCATACCACCTCACCGGATTTGAGTCAGCACGTTCGACTTCGTAGTCCAGCACCTGAGTTCCGTAGACTGCCTGGTTCCAATACCAGCTCAAATCCTGGCCGGCAACTTCGTTCACGGTACGCATGAAGTCTTCTTGCGTGGGATGGGTAAACCGATACTTCATAAAATAAGTGTGCAGCGCATTCTTAAGCGTCTGCTCGCCAACGATCGTCTCCAATGTGACCAGCATGGTCGCGGTTTTGCCATAAGTGACGCCACCGTACGAGGACATGCTCATATCGGTGTAACTGGCTCGCGCGAGCGGATCAGTATCGGCCACGCCGAGATATTCCAGTCGTTGCAGGCCGCGCTCACCGAACTGTGCTCCCAGCAAATTAATGATGCTGGCATTTTCACCGTACATGTTGTCGAGCACTTTTACTTCGGTGTAACTGTTGATTCCTTCATCCAGCCAGCCGTTCTCGAATTCGTTGGTGGCAACCATGCCGTACCAATACTGGTGGCCGAACTCGTGTTCGGTGACGAGATCGATCAGGTGAATTCCCTTGGGGATAAACCAGCCACTGTCGCCGGTGATGAAGGTGGGGTACTCCATGCCCCCGGCTTCACCTGCGCCATGCGGGGGATCAACCACCGTAAGCTGCGCGTAAGGATAGGGACCGTACCACTCGTCAAAGCGCTTCATGCTCTCTTTGACGCAAGTGATGTAGGGCTGCCCGGAACTCTTATGGCTGTCGTAGGTGAGCAGCCGAATTTTCACTGGTCCGACACTGCCGTCGAAAATGTTTTCTACGACCTTGAAGTTGGGGTCGGCAGTCCAGGCGAAGTCGTGCACATCTTCCGCATGGAAAGCGACGGTCTTGGTCCCGTTGCCGTTGTCGGTCTCGCTGGTCTGCACACCGGTTGCGCCGATGATGTAATCCTTCGGTAGGGTGACCTTCACGTCATAAGTGCCGAAATCCGCAAAGAACTCGGTGAGGGCATGGAACTGGTGACAGTTCCATTGCCCATGCCACCAGACGCCGACCTTGGGAAACCATTGCCCCGCGAGCAGGAAAGTTCGCTTGTAGCCGGTGCGTGCAATCACTTCAGGAAAGGTTGCCTTGAACTTGATTTTGAACTGCACACTTTCGCCCGGAGCGACGGGACGCGGCAGCTTCACCTGAAAGACAGTCTTGTCGTCGGGATTGCCATCGTCCGGGGAGATGAACTTCATCTGCTTGGTCAGGTCTCCCATGCCGACGACCTCGAACGAGCTCACTTCGTTCGCGCCATAGTCCTCAGGCTTCCATGTGTGCAGGCTACTAGTGCGAAAGTTGCCGTCGCGGTGCGCCTCGTGTATCCAGGTGGACTTCTGCTGAAATGCATTCAGATAGAGGTGAAACGGAAAGGTATCCAGGGGCTGACCAGTCAGGTTGTGATAGGTCAGCGTCTCGGTGGCCTCCACCGTATGTTTCGGGGGATCGTACTTCGCGTCAATCTGGTAGGCCACGACTCGCTGTGATAGCGGCCCTGAAACTTTCGGAGCAAAAGGACTTTGCGCCATTGCCGACGCGCAGCAAAGTACCGCCGCGGCGAGCAGCCACGGCGCTGGTTGACGGTGCATCAGTGACCTCCAAGGCATTCCTGGACCCTACTTACTTGTTGACCGAAATAGTAGGAATGGGATCGATCAGTCCCATTGCCACTTCCACCAGTTCCGGATCCACGGGGCGAGTCTTGTGGATGGCATCGATCAACGGGATCGCTACGATGTCCGTGCCCCGGAGTGCGACCATGACTCCGAATTCGCCTTTGTGGACCTGATCGATGGCGCCTATTCCATAGCGTGACGCCAGCACGCGATCGAAAGCGCTGGGGCTGCCCCCGCGCTGGATGTGCCCCAGGACGACATTGCGGGTCTCGAGCCCGGTGCGGTGTTCGAGTTCGCGCGCCAGGATCTGTCCAATACCGCCCAGGCGCACGTGACCAAACTCGTCTTTACCCATATCGGTGACCACCGCCGCGCCTTGTGGCGTATCCGCATCGCTGGCGAATTTCGCTCCCTCTGCCACCACGACGATGCTGAAATAACGGCCGCGCGCATGGCGGATGCGGATGCGCTCGGCAACCTCTTCGATGTCGAAAGGCCGCTCGGGAATAAGTATGACGTCCGCCCCTCCCGCGATACCGCTATACATCGCAATCCAGCCGGAATCGCGGCCCATCACTTCCACCACCATCACGCGCTGATGGGCTTCCGCAGTAGTATGCACCCGGTCAATGGCTTCGGTCGCGGTGTTCACGGCGGTGTCGAAACCAAAACAGAAGTCAGTGCCCATCAGGTCGTTGTCGATCGTCTTGGGAACCCCGACCACCTTCACGCCCATTTCGTACATGCGTTGCGCTACGCTCATGGTGTCGTCGCCGCCAATGGTGATCAGGGCCTCGACACGGTTGGCCCGCAAGACTTCCATACAGTGTTGCAACCCGCCTTCACGCTTGGCCGGGTTAGTCCGCGAAGTGCGCAGGATGGTGCCACCTCGAGGCAGAATGCCAGAGATCGCCTCCATATCCACTTCCATGGTTTTGTTCTCGAAGACCCCGCGCCACCCTTCCATAAAGCCGACAAACTGGTCGTCGTAGTGCATGGCGCCTTTGCGCACTACAGCGCGTATGACGGCATTTAGTCCAGGACAGTCTCCACCGCCGGTCAAAATTCCAATTCTCATGTTCGGCAGAACCCCCCATAGAAATAGTAAAGCCATCGCGGGATTTCTGCATTCGGGGGTACACTGACGCGAGGAGGCCGAGCTATCCTGGACTCGCTCGGCGAAGGGGTGGTTGTCATGTCTGAGGCGCGGACATTCCGTTCCTACGACGAGTTCTTCAGCTTCTACTTGGAACAGCACAGCGAACCAGGAAATCGCTGGATGCACGCTATAGGAACGACCCTGGGCCTAATCGTTGCGATCGTTGCCTTCGCGACGGGGCATCCCTGGTATGCGCTGCTGTGGATTCCGCTCGGCTACGGCTTTGCGTGGACCGGGCACTTCCTGCTGGAAAAGAACACGCCCGCCACTTTCGGACACCCATTCTGGTCATTCATCAGCGACTTCCGAATGCTGTGGTGGATGGCAACGGGCCGGCTGAGTTCGCGCATGAAGGTGAATTCAGGCTTGCCGCGGCCTCCGTAAGACCGGATCGGACGGTTGAAGAGGCACGGCTTCAAAGTTTGCTGAAGAGTCGGAAACAGCAGATCTTCGCGGGCTGAAGCCGGCCCCCAATGACAACAACGCAAACGGTCAAAGAGGAAAACCACATCAACCCCGGATGGCCACGGATTTTCACGGGTTTGATTTTTTGAGGTCATGAGAAAAACAAGAAGTCCGGGTTCATCCGTGCAGATCCGTGGTTAAGAATCAGGCCGTCGAACCCCATTTACCAGCCCGCTGCATACACCGATTTCACCGCTGAATTCTCTGCCTATGCTGCTACACTCGCGACAGGCGGGAAGCTCATGCGCATCTTGGGAATCGATTGCGGCGGCGAATACACCGGCTACGGCGTGGTCGAGCAGGACGATGACGGCGCATTGCATCACCGTTGTAGCGGTGCGATCCGCCTATTACCGCGGGAACCGCTGGAAATCCGCCTGAAGAAGATTTGCGAGAAGCTGACCGAAATCATCGCTACCTACACACCTGAGCAAGTCGCCATCGAAGACGTTTTTTACGCGGTCAACGTTAAGTCGGCCCTGAAGCTGGGCCACGTTCGCGGAGTTGCCATGTTGGTGGCAGCTCAGGCCGGGCTGGAGGTTGTTGCCTACTCTCCTCTTTCCATTAAATCGGCGGTGGTGGGATATGGCAGGGCCGAGAAGTCGCAGGTACAGATGATGGTTGCGCGCCTGCTCGATTTACCTGCACCCCCTGAGCCGCCGGATGTAGCCGACGCGCTGGCGATCGCCATTTGCCACCTGCACACTGCGGGTACTTTGCGGCGTCAGCATGCAACCACCGGTTGAATTCAACGCTAAGAGTCTGCAATAGCTTCTGTGGCAAGAAAATCGGATAGAATCTCTGCTCAGCATGAGATTGTGCTTTGCTTTCGTGACCCTGCTATTGGTCTTGCCCGTCTCCGCGCAACAAAAGGCCATTCCTTCCGACCAGCCCGCCGTAACCTTCAATTTCGATTGGAGCCAGGGAATCCCCTGGCAGACGTACATCATCACGGTGCAGGCAGACGGCACGACCCATTTTCAGGGGACACCTGCTCCCGACCCGGCTACCGGAGGCGACAGCGAACTTTTTAAGCAGAGCTTCACCATGTCGGAGGCCAACCGCTCCAAGATCTTCAGTCTGGCCAAGAAGCTCAACTTTTTCCAAGGCGATTTCGATTCACATCTGAAGCGAATTGCCCAGACCGGAAACAAGACACTCGCGTATCAGTCGGCAACGGTACATGGTTCGAGCAGCTACAACTGGTCGCAAAACACAGATGTGCAGGAGCTGACGCGCCTCTTCACCTCGATTGCCAATACCATCGATTATGGCCGTAAGCTGGCCTTCGGGTATCGCTATGACAAGCTCGGTCTGGATGCTCAGCTAAAGGAGTTGGAGGGACTTAGGGCGAAGCATTACGCCGAGGAGCTGAATGCGATAGAGCCAATTTTGCGGAAGATTGCCGACGATCCCAACATGATGAACATCAGCAGACAGACTGCTCAACAGCTCCTGGGCACGCGGAACGCAGGCGGCCAGGGGCAGGAAACCGCGGACCAGCCTTAACCTGGCGATTGAATTTGGCAGCCATCTACATTTCTGTCACAACTTCGCATCCAATTAGTGTTTAATAGGATCAAGAAGAGAAGGCCTCGACGAGGCCCAAGATCTCAGCCCCGCCGATCTGGTCTCGAGAGTTAGAAAAAGAGTTAGAAAATAAGAAACGCACCCCAGGAGTACGGTATGGCACCCCACGTGAAATCTGCTTTAGCACTGATTACAGCGTTTGTGCTGGCGGCGGCGACTGGCGCGTTCGCAGAGTCGCACGTCAGGATTGTCCGTTTGAGCTACCTGAGCGGGCAGGTGCAAACCGACCGGGCAACGGGAGAAGGATTGGAACGCGCCATCTTGAATACGCCGATCACCCAAGGCGTGCGAATCGTGACCGGGAATGATGGTCTGGCCGAAGTCGAATTCGAAAACGGAAGCGCTGTGCGTATCGCGGAGAACTCGGAAGTCCAGTTCCTCGGGTTGTCGATGAACGACAATGGCGCCAAGATTAACAAGATCGAACTGGCCAAGGGTGTTATTTATCTCGACGCCCGCTCCAAAGGCGACGACATCTATGACGTAAGGAGTGGCGATTCAACCTTCCTGGTGCAGCGGGATGCGCAATTCCGGCTGGAATCCAGTTCCGACCGGGTGCACCTTTCCGTATTCAAAGGAAATGTTGAACTGGCGGGCCAGCCACAGATGGTGAACGTCAAGCACAAGGAAACTCTCACGCTTGATCCGGCAAATCCGTCCGAGTACAAGGTTGTGGCCGGCGCTGAGCCGCTTCCCGCGGATGCTTGGAACCGCGAGCGCGAAGCTTATCAGGAGGCCTACAACACTAATCCTGGTAACCCCGGACCCAGGTCTGGTTATGGATTGCAGGACCTGAACTACTATGGAAATTTCTTCATGGCTAACGGGTACGGGTATGTCTGGCAACCGTATGGCTTCGCCAACTCCATGATGGGGTGGGACCCCTACTCGTTTGGCGCGTGGGCGTACACGCCCGGCCTGGGGTACGCGTTTGCTTCGCAATACCCCTGGGGATGGTTGCCTTTTCACTACGGATCGTGGGCTTTCTTAGGCGGCGGAGTCGGATGGGCGTGGGTTCCAGGTAGTGGCTACAACAACGGCTGGTATTACAACCGGTTCCAGACCACTCCAGTTGTGACGAAGCCGCCGGCGGGTTGGACAGCGCCTACTCCTCCGGTCGTGACGGCAGCCCAATCTGTAAGACCGACCGTTATGGTTAAGAGCGCTAATACAACTCCCTATATTGCCGGCGGCCGCCTGTCTCCGGCATTCAGCAGCGTCATTCGCGGACGCGCAGTTGGCGCAACCGGCGTTGCCAGAAGTTTCAATAGCCCTGCCGTACCGGATCGTGCCGTCAATGAGCACGTTTTCGCCGCCCGCTACAACGCTTTCGGTGGTGGACACGCCGGGCAGGCGGGACACGTGTTCGCGGTTCCTGCTCCGGCGCCGACAGCGGTGATGGTCAGTCCCATGGCGGTCGGTCCGTCGTATGGAGCGAGCGCAGGTTCAAGCGGTGGAGCTGCTGGGGCGTCGGCAGGCCACTCAACTGCTACCGCCGGCCACAGCTCGGGCGGTACTCACCGCTGAGTGAAGATTGCAAGTTGAAAAAGGGCGGCCTTCTGGGCCGCCTTTTGTACGTTAAGTAGGAAGTTCAAGACACGGCAATTCCGGCGTATCCGACCACCATTTCGCGGTCCCCCGAAACGTCGCCAGAGGTGGCATAGCGAATCAGGTCCGCATGATGAGCGCCGAGCTTCCTGGCTGCGGTGAGCATCACCACCGCGGGACCGTATCCGCACATGCTAATGTTGCCTTCATGTACCGTGTGGTATAACCCACGTGGATCGAGGGCCAGCATCTGATCGATGGCGCGGCGATCTTTGACCCGGGTTACGTCATCGCTCTCATAGTGATTCATGTCGCTGGATGCGATGATGAGCACCGGCTGCCCGGCTTCCGCGGCCACGCTCCCGATAACGACCCCGAGCGCGCTTAGCACCTCGAAATTGCTGGTTCCCACTGTGATGGGCACAAACTGAAACCCCGGCGCGAGCACCTGCAGAAAAGGTAGCTGGACTTCCAGCGCGTGCTCGTAACGATGGGCCTCCGGGTCTTCGGAGAGCAGGGGCATGCGCGCCTTCAACTGGCCCGCCATGGCATCGTCGATAGTGGCGTCGCCCAACGGCGTGTGCCATGCGCCTTCGCTCATGATAGCTAGTGGCTGGCCCCGGCCAGTGTGGTTGGGGCAGAGAATCACCAGCCGCCGCGGCAACTCGAGGCGGCGATAGACAGCTCCGGCGACGTGTCCGGAGTAAATGTATCCGGCATGGGGCACTACACAGCCGAGCGCGTGAATCTTTGGTTCGGACTGCACTGAAGCATCAGCGCGAGCGGTAACGTAGGTCTCAACCTCTGCCCGAAGATGCTGTGCATTGGCGGGATAGAAGCGTCCTGCAACCGCCGGCTGACGAACTGCGGTGGCCATAGTGCCGATCCTTTGCTGCACAACGTCGCCCGCGGTTGGCGTACAGGTTCGGCGCGGCGTTACAGCGATCTCTGAGGCAAGTTTACGCCCGTTGCAAAGCGCGGAACACGGCCGCCGCTTTTTCCAGGGGCATAGCCTCAGCCCGAACGTCAGCGCGTAATCCGGACGACTTCAGTGCTGCATGAACGACCGTATCTTTGTACTGGCCGCGAAGATTGTTCAGCAATGTTTTGCGTTTCTGAGCGAAGGCAAGTTTTAGAAACGCGACAAACGACGCTTCTTCAACTTGCAATTCCTCCAGTCGCGGAGCCATGGTGAGCCGCAGCACGCTGGAGTGGACCTGCGGCGGAGGTGAGAATGCTCCCGGCGGCAGCGTGAACAGGTCGTCGACACGGGCGAACAGTTGCACGGTAGCGGAGAGCAGTCCGTAGTCCCGGCTGCCTGGCGCCGCTGCAATGCGGTCGGCCACTTCGCGCTGCACCATGATCACCGCACGCTCAATGTTCTGGTGCAGTTCCAGAATCCGCAACACAATATCGGAGGTGATGTAATACGGCAGGTTGCCGACTACGTCCACCGTCTCGGGTTGAGTGGGTCGCAGATCGTGCAGCGGCCCCGGCCGTCCGCCGACCATGGAGGTAAACTCCGCGGCTACGAAATCCGATTCGAGGATTTCGACATTTGGCTTGGTGGCGTACCGCATGCGTAACTGCGCTGCCATGACCCGATCAAGCTCGATGCCGATGACCCGCTTAGCCCGCGTAACCAGTACGTCGGTGAGCACGCCCCGGCCGGGGCCGATCTCGATGACGGTGCGATTGGACACATCTCCCAAGGCCTCGACGATGCGCCGGGCCGCGCCTAAATCAGTGAGAAAGTTCTGCCCGAGCTTCGGTTTCCGCTTAGTGCCAGCAGCGGATTTGTTCGGTGCGGTCTTTGCCACATTGACCCTCTTTCAACTCGCCAATTAGACTCAACTGTTTCGGCATTTCTAACATCATAGTGCGCAGTCCAGTTACGCAGTTCGGCGTTGCGACGGCAGCACATCTCCGTTTGCGCCGGGAGGTCTCATGAATATCGCCTTTGCGGCATCCGAGTGCGTACCTTTTTCCAAGACGGGTGGGCTGGCGGATGTCATAGGAGCCTTGCCGCCCGCGCTCGCCAGTTTGGGCCATCAAGTCACCGTGTTCCTGCCGCGCTACAAGCAGACCAAACTCGACAACCCCCGCGTCGTGATCTCCAGCATTACCGTTCCCTTCGATGACCGTTACCGCTTTTGTTCGATCCTCGACGGGGGCGTTCGCGCCGGAGTGCAATTCTATTTCATCGACTACCCTCCGTTCTTCGACCGCGACTCGCTCTACGGCACACCGCTGGGCGACTATCATGACAACGCCGAAAGGTTTGCACTATTTTGCCGCGCCGTTCTGGAATCGGCCAAGATGCTGGGCACGCCCGACGTGCTTCATTGCCACGACTGGCAGACGGCCCTGATTCCCATACTGCTGAAGACGCTGTACGACGAAGATCCCGCGTTTGCGAACACTCCCAGCGTTCTTACCATTCACAATATCGGATACCAGGGAATCTTTCCGCCCGAGATCCTGCCGCTGCTGATGTTGCCTTGGGATTTGTTCACCATGTCGAAGCTGGAGTTCTATGGCAAGGTGAATTTTCTCAAAGGCGCTATCACCATGGCCGACTACATCACCACCGTCAGCCGGAAGTATAGCCAGGAAATCCAGACCTCTGAGTATGGCTTCGGCCTGGAGGGCGTGTTGCGGGCGCGTTCTGGAACTGTCAGCGGCATCCTTAATGCCGTGAACTATGAGGAATGGAACCCCGAGAACGATCACTTCATCGCGGCGCACTACTCGGCCGGCGACCTCATCGGTAAAACCAAGTGTAAGGCAGACCTGCTGAAGGAATTTGGTTTGGCTGAAGAAACGCAGTTGCCGGTGGTGGGAATCGTATCCCGCTTCGCCGCTCAGAAGGGATTTGATCTTATCCTCCAGGTGGCCGATCGCCTGGCGCGGCAAGACTTCATCATGGTGGTGCTGGGCAGCGGCGACCGCGAGTACGAAGACTTGTTCCGCAAGCTCAACAAACAGTATCCGCAAAAGTTCGCGGTGAAGATCGCTTACGACAACCCCTTGGCGCACAAGATCGAAGCTGGTAGCGACATCTTCCTCATGCCCTCGCGCTACGAACCCTGTGGTCTGAACCAGGTCTACAGCATGCGCTACGGAACGGTGCCGGTGGTGCGCGCCACGGGCGGACTGGATGACACGGTCGAGCAATTTGACCGGCAAACCCTGAAGGGCACTGGCTTCAAGTTCAAGGCATACACCGGCGAAGCGTTGCTGGAGAGCTTACAGGCGGCCACCGATTTGTATCGTTCCGATGCAAGCCCCTGGCAGGCGCTGATGCGCAACGGCATGGCGCAGGAGTATTCCTGGATGTACTCAGCCCGCGAATACGTGAAGGTGTATGAACGCGCCAGGCAGGTGAAAGCGGCAGCAAATGGATAGCAGTGAGCAACTAGCGATTAGCAACTAGCCATTAGCCATTAGCATTTAGCAAACTCAACCAGTAGGGCGGGTCGATAGGGCACTAACCACTAACCGCTAACCGCTAACCACTAACCACTAACCACTAACCACTAACCACTAACCACTAACCACTAACCACTAACCACTAACCACCGCCTTCCTCTTCCTCGCAAAGTACAAATAGATCGGTACTCCCGCCAGAATTACGACCACACCCCAGGCGGAGTTCCTCGCGTTCTGCATGAATGTGTAATAGAGCAGCACAGCTGCGGCCACAATAAACATTAAAGGCACAATGGGATATCCCCAGGTACGGAACGGCCGCGCTGCATTTGGCTCCTTCCGGCGAAGCACGAAAACCGCGCTGGCGGTAATCATGTAAAAGAGCCACTCAGCAAAAATAGCCAGCGAGAACAATTGTCTGAAATTGCCTGCAAACAGTAGGAGAAACATGGACAGGGCCAACTGCACCAACAGCGCGACCGATGGAGTATGGAAGCGGGGATGAACTTCCGCCATGGCCTTGAAAAAATAGCCGTCCCGCGCCAGCGCAAAGGGCACGCGCGCGCCACTCATGGTGGTGCCGTTCAAGGTGACGAGCATGGAGATCGCCATTCCGGCGGACACGATGGCCGCACCCCACAGTCCGACCGCGATTGCGGTTGCCTCCGAGGCAGGACCAGGTGATGCAGCAATGGCCGCGGCTGGCAGCACATATTGCACAGCCGCATTGGTCAGCATGTAGAGGCCAGCCACGGTCGCCACACCGGCAAGCAGGGCGATCGGAATATTGCGTCCCGGATCGCGAATCTCGCCTCCGACCATGTTCAAGTCGTTCCAGCCATCGTAGGCCCATAGCGCTGCAACCAGTGCGGCCATGAAGCCGGCGACACCGCCAGTCGCGCCCGTGAAATGGGTGCTGAAGTTTCGCAAGGTACCGCTGGCCGCGCTGAATCCAAGCACACCCACGGCGATGATCATGGCGACTTTTAGCACGGTGAACAGCAGTTGAAACTCTCCTGCCCGCTTGACGCCAATGTAGTTGAGCCATGTGATGAAGATTGCGGCAGCCTATTGCAACAAATTGGCCATAGGTGATGAGGAGGGGCCCCCGAATCGCGGCGTGATTCACGAAGGCCAAGGCCGGAAAGGTCCCAAGGATCCGTACAAATCCAGTTGTGATGGTCGCTACCGAGGCTGGCTTGGAGACGGCAAACGTTGTCCAGGCATATAGGAAGCCCGGTAGCGGGCCGTAAGCGTCGCGGATGTAGACGTACTCACCGCCGGCTTGCGGTTTCATCGCACCCAATTCGGCGTAGGTGAGAGCGCCCGCGAACGAGAGCACTCCTCCAACAATCCACGCCAGATAAACCAGACCAGCCGATCCGACAGCCTGCATCATCTCGGCCGGGACCAGGAAAATTCCGCTCCCAATCAGTGTGCCCACAACCAGGGCAGTCGCGTGGCTGACCCCTAGATCACGAGAAAGCGTAGGAGCTTGGCTGGGCGAGTTAGGAGATTGGGCCATGGGCAGCGTCATCGGACGAGGCAAACAACAGGCTGCAACTATACCCGACGGCGAAGGTAATCACGCTGCCGATCAGCACATACCAGGGGAAGGGAATCGGCCGCGATATTGCCAGCACTGCCAAAGGTGCGCCAGTTGTTCGCTGCAGCCAATGCAGCATTGCAGCGCCTTGCCAGATGTACAAGTTCGCGCAGAAACCGATGGCCATCCCAATCATGCTGCCGCGCTCATTGGCGCGGCGAGTGAGTACTCCGAGCAGGAATACTCCCAACAGCGCTCCATAAGCAACAGACGCTATGCTGAGGCCCAGTTCAACCACCTTGCCGCCGTGGCGCGATGCGATCGCCAGCCCGAAGAGGGCCAATCCCCAAGCGATGGTCGCCAGGCGCGACAGTAACACGCGACGTCGCTCAGATGTGTCCGGCCTTCGTCGCAGATAGAAATCAACCATCGACGTGGAGGATAGCGAGTTCAGAGCTGCACTCAGATTCGACATGGCAGCGGCAAGAATGGCGGCAACGAGAATCCCCGATATGCCATGTGGCATATAAGTCACGATAAACGTGGGGAAGATGCGGTCGGCCTTGTCGAACGGAATCGCCGGTGGAGAGATGCGGTAGAAGACCCACAGCATGGCGCCGATCAGAAGGAACAGCGAGAACTGGAAGAACACCGCGACGCCACTGCTAAGTAACGCCAACTTCGATTGCGCTTCGTTCCGCGCGGCCAGCAGTCGCTGCACGATCAGTTGATCGGTGCCGTGACTTGCGGTGGTGAGAAAAGCTCCGCCGACGACTCCCGACCAAAAGGTATAAGTCCGGTAGAAGTCGGGAGCGAAGTCGAAGACGCGAAACTTGCCTGCGCTCGCAGCTTGCGCGTGGATGGTCGCCCATCCGCCGGGCACCAGGTGCAGGATAGTGAACAGGCCAACGATTGTCCCCGCCAGATAAATTGCCAGTTGTACGACATCAGTCCAGATGACCGCAGCCATTCCGCCCTCGAAGGTGTACAGCAGCGTGAGCAGGGTAACAATGCCGATCGACAACACGTCACGCTGCAGTGCGCTTATGTTGCCAAGAAGCGGCCCCAGCGCAATTCCCACGACGAGCGCAACCGCAAACAGGCGCACCCCTTCGGCCGCAGCGCGGGTCACCAGAAATAGACCTGCGGTCAGCGAGTGCAAACGTCTTCCAAAGCGGCGCTCTATGAGTTGATACGCGGTGAAGAGATCGCCGCGAAAGTAATGCGGTAGCAGCAGGTAGCTGATGATGACCCGTCCGACCAGATAACCCATCACCAGTTGCAGGAAGGTGAAGTTGGTGTCGTAGGCCAGACCGGGTACGCCGATGACAGTGAGCGTGCTGGTTTCGGCGGCCACGATGGACAGGGCAATCGCCCACCAGGGAATGTCGCGGTCGGCCAGAAAGTAATCACGCAGGGAGCGCTGCTGCTTGCGGAATCGCAGGCCGAAAAGCGTAATGCCCAGCAGATAGACCGCAATTAGCGTGAGGTCGAAGAGGTTCATGGAATCTGGCGTCGGGTAGTGTTGGTTCTGCGGAGCCATTATCACGGATGGCTGTGACTTCTCCAATTCCTCTAGCCGGCATAGTGGCTCGCTCTGCGATAATCCAAGCCGTGGCGTATTTCCTCGGGATCGACGGCGGCGGTTCCCAAACTACATTCGTGCTCGGCGATGAAAAGAGCGTACTTGCGTCCGTGCAAGCGGGCGGCAGCAACGTTGTGCGAGTCGGCGAAGGCGAGGTGCGCTCAGTATTGCACCAGGGTGTGCGTCAGGTTTGCCAGCAGGCCGGGATCAAGCCTGCGCACGTTGTCGCACTTTGCGCAGGAATTGCCGGCGCCGCACGTGACGAGGTGCGACAAAAGATCGCACGGCTGCTTGCCAAGTCAATCTCCGGAAAAATTGAAGTTGTGGGTGATGTGGTCGTAGCACACGAGGCCGCGCTCGGCGGAGCTTCTGGAGTTGTGGTGATCTCTGGGACGGGTTCGATCGCGTATGGGCGTCATGAATCCGGCCGCACCGCGCGCGCCGGGGGTTGGGGATATGCCATCTCCGATGAGGGTTCGGGGTACTGGATTGGCGTGCAGGCTGTGGCGGCGGTGACTCATGCGCTGGATGCCGGAGGTTACACCGAACTCAGCGATCGCATTCCGAAATTGTGGCACGTTGACTCCTACGATGAACTTATCGTTGCTGCCAATGCATCCCCGGCGCCGGATTTTGCTGCGCTTCTCCCGGAAGTGTTGGCCGCGGCCGATGCCGGTGACTCCTACGCGCGCCACCTCGTGATTCGGGCTGGAGCGGAGCTGGCGGGATTGGCGGAAGTCGTTTTTCGGCGCTTGTGGCAGCCCAGTGATGTCGTGAGCTTCGGGCTTGCAGGCAGTGTCTTCCAGTACGTCGCCGCAGTGCGCGACTCATTCCGGAGAGAGATTCAGCGTGTCGTTCCGAAGGCTCCGGTATTTCTGGGAGGCAAAAGCGGCGCGGAGGGGGCGCTGGCAATGGCGCGGAAGTTGGTTGCGACTTAGGGGTAAATTTCGCGCTACGCCGGAACGCGAGAGCGGGCCCGCTTCAGCGCTCGCAGGAAGTGTTGGTTCTGCTCCGGCGTTCCGATGGTGACTCGGAATGCGTCCGGCGCTCCCCACGAGCCACTCATGTGACGAACGATGATGCCGTCGTCCAGCAGGGTTCTGCAAAGGCCGGCTGCATCTTCGCCAATCCGGCAAAAGAGGAAGTTCGTCCAGGTGGGTGTCACCCGAATCCCCATATCTGAGATCGCAGGCGTTAACACTTTTGTTTCGGCGGCATTGGTCTCGAGCGCACGCTGAATGTGGTCGGTGTCAGCCAGTGCGGCCAACGCTGCCGCCTCGCCCAACGAAGAAACCATGAACGCCGGTTTCAGGCGCGCGAAGTATCCCATCAACTCCGCGGGACCCATGCCATAACCAACGCGCACTCCAGCCAAGCCGTGCGACTTGGAGAAGGTGCGCAGTACTATCACCCGGCGTCCCTGACGCACATAGTCCAGCGCGTGGGAATAGTCGAAGTTACGCTGGGCAGCGAAATATGTGGCGTAGTCGTAGTAAGCCTCATCCAGGACGGTGATGACGTGCGACGGTAATTGGTCGAGGAAACGGTCAATGGCGTTCGCGTCCAGAATCGTTCCCGTCGGATTGTTCGGATTGGAGAGATAAACCAGACGAGTGTTGACATCGACGGCGGCAAGGATGCGATCAAGATCGTAACCATCGTTAACGGTCGGGACTTCGATGAATTGCGCGCCGGTCGCGCGGGTGACGATGGGATACACAATGAACGAGAGCTTGCTGGTGACGGCGTTCAGGCCGGGGCCCAGCAGCGTGCGCGCCATGATATCGAGCAGGGCGCTTGAACCTGCAGTCACCAGGATTTGCGCCGGCTCGACCTCGTGGAGTTCCGCCAGACGCGCGGTCAACTCAGTGACGCCGTTGTCTGGATAAAAATTGACTTCGTGAGCGGCTACCTCCATCGCTTCAATTGCCAGTGGAGAGGGGCCGAAGGGATTTTCGTTCGAAGCCATCTTGATACAACGCATGCCGCTCTCCAATTCCGCCAGCCGCAGCGATTTGCCGGGCTTATAGCTGGCCAGCTTTCTCACGTGCGCCGGAACCAGCTCGCTAAAATCTGTCATTCGATCTCCAGTAGTTCAAAATCATCGACATCACCTGATTCAGGACTTCAGGGAGTGAGAGCTGTGCCGTCCCTGAAGGGACTCGGATTTGCTTTCTACTCTGCCCAGCACTCCGCCTTCGGCTGCCTGCTGGGCTAAACTATTCCGCCCCTACGGCGCTGGACCTTGAGCGAACCCACTCCGTTGGCCGACGCAAGTTTCCTTCTACATATTCTTCAGTCCTGGTGGAGGGACCTGCTTTTCTGCGCCGTCCTGTCTCTGATCCGCCTTTCAGTTGCGCCACTTCCTGCGCAGTTAGATGCCGAAACTCACCCGGTTCGACGTCCAGCGTAAGCGGCCCATAGCGCACCCGCTTGATTTTTTCCACGTGATGGTCGATTTGCTCGAACATCCGGCGAATCTGCCGATTCCGTCCTTCCACCAGCGTGACCTCGTACCAGGGATTGGCGGTGTCGCGTACCAGCTTGATTCGCACCGGCGCAGTCTTGACCGCAGTGGACCTTCGCTTCCAGCCGGTTTTCGGCGCGCGGTCCGCAGGAGTCTTCAGTGATTTGCGTTCCGCGGGAAGCATGACGCCCGCGCGCAGCTTGTCGATCTGTTCCTCGGTAGCTTTGCCGGCAATCTTTACCAGGTATGTCTTGGCTACGTGCGACGAGGCGTGCATCAGCTTCTGCGCCAGTTCGCCATCGTTGGTGAGCAGCAGTAAGCCTTCGCTCAGGTAATCGAGACGGCCGACCGGATAAATGCGCGCCCCGATACCCCGCACTAGATCTAATACCGTAGGACGGCCTTCGGGATCAGTGACTGTGGTCACATATCCCCTCGGTTTGTTGAGCAGAAGGTAGACTGGGCGCTCCGGCCCCTTCAGCAGTTTGCCGTTGACCTTGATGTGGTCGTGCTCTGGATCGGCCTTGCTGCCCAGTTCGGTGACGATCTGCCCATTGACCGATACCAGCCCGCTGGTGATAAGCTCCTCGGCCTTGCGCCGCGAGGCGATTCCGGCAGCGGCAATGATCTTCTGGAGTCGTTCAGCAGGCATGCGGCTACGGCTTCTCCGGCGAGCTTCCGGCTTCGGCTTCGGTGGCGTAGGTTCCGTCGGCGGGCATTGTGGTGTCGCCCACGAGAGGATTGGCAGTCGAAGTTTTCAGGCACCGCTTCGGTCACGGGTTCTGGTTCGTTTGTCGTTGGAAACTTCGAGTGGACGATCGGCGTCGGGCTTCGGCCTTTCTCCTTAGCGCGCGGCGAACAAGTCAGCTTGCGGATCGCCGAGCTTCTCGAACTCTTCCATGCTGGGCAACTCAGAGACGTCGTTGAGCCCGAAGCGCAGCAGGAATTCTTTCGTCGTCCGGTAGAGAATTGGCCGGCCGATGACTTGCTTGCGCCCGGCGGTGGTAACGAGTTTGCGATCGAGCAGGGTGGCGATGACTCCGGAGGTATCAACGCCGCGAATCTCGCTGATCTCCGGTACCGTAACCGGTTGCTTGTAGGCGATGACCGCGAGCGTTTCCAGCGCTTGCAACGACAGCCGCACCGGCGGCTTCAGGCTCTTGGCAAAATTGACAACCACATCGTGATGCTCGGGCTTGGTAGCCATGCGATAGCCGCCCGCGATCTGGCGAATCTCCATGCCGCGGTCACTGGAGGAATACTCGGAGGTAAGCTCGTCAACGATGGCGCTCAGCCGTGCTTTGATGGTCCTGAGCTCTTCTTTGGCTTCGGCTTTCTTGTCCTTCTCGCTGAGGGGCGCGGGCTCGGGAACTTCCGCGCGAACGTTCTGGGCGGCCGCCGATTGTACTGGGATGCCGTCGAACGCGGCGTCATCTTCCAGTTCGTCCGACTCAGGCGGCGCAGGACCGTCAGAAATGACTTCGTTGAGCGCGAGACGAGCATCTTCCTCCGCTCGCAACTCCGCCAGCACTTCGTCGCGTAACAGCGACGCAAGTTGGTCCAGCGTCACCGGTTCTTCGGTGGCGTAGATAACGGCTTCGACTTTGGCTTTCAGGCTCATGTAAGTTGCTATTAGCTGTCAGCTATCGGCTGTCAGCTCAATCCTAATTGGTACTATGCAACAAGCTGACGGCTGAGAGCCGACAGCTGAGGGCTGCTTTCATCTCCAATCATCCTGCACGGGCGGCTTTTCCGCCATGAGGGCGTCGAAGCCGGTATGCTTTTTCAGCACGATCTCGCCGAAGACGTTGTCCTGACGCGCCAGTACAGCCTGCAGGCGAATGAGTTCCAGAATCGCCAGGAACGCACACACCAGCGCCGACCGCGAGCGCATATTGCGCAACAACTGCTTCAAGCGGATGGGCCGGTCTTCCAGCGCCAGCCGCCGCCGCACATAGTCAATCATCTGCGAAACCGTGACGCTTTCCTCGTCCACATTAAACGACGGCTTGTGTCGCGCCCGGTCCAGAATCTGCTGGAATGTTCTGACCAGGTCCACCACGTCGGTGGCCATTTCCGGCTCGGTGCCCTCCGCATCGCGGAATTCCTTTAGCGCCGGGTTCGACCACACCGCTTCCTCGATCTGCTGCTTCTGCATCAGCATCTGCGCGGCCGTCTTGAAGCGCTCGTGCTCCAGCAGGCGGTTGACCAGCTCCAGTCGCGGATCTTCCTCTCCCGTGGGCGCATCGGGATCACGCGGCAGCAGCATTTTCGACTTGATGTGGATCAGCAGCGACGCCGTATAGATGAATTCGGCTGCAACGTCCACATCGAACTGCTTCATCGTCTCGACGTATTTAAGGTATTGCTCGGTGATCTTCGCAATCGGAATGTCGTAAATGTCGATGTCCTGCTTGCGAATGAGATCGAGCAGGAGGTCGAGCGGGCCGTCGTACACCTGGCCCACGATGACTGAGAAGGAGGACTGGTCGGCGTCGTTCTTGCGGGGCATCGCCTGTGGAGCGGCCGATTGCACTGTCGCGGCGGGGGTTGCGGGTTGTGATTCCTCAGCCATTGAGTAACAGCGTTGATTAGCCTTTCTTATCGCCTCTAGCCACCGGAGGCCCTAGGTTGAGGGTAGTAATCTCATCGAGGTCATGCCGCCTCAAAACTGGGGGAGCGTAACGCATCCCGAGTTTGATCATAAGTACGTACACAGCTACAGCGACAGGGAATGATACTAAGTACGTCCATAAACCCCGACCGTGTAAGCGCCAGAGGAGTACGAATACAATTGATCCACTAACAACAGAGGGCCACCGCAAATATGCTGGTGCGATCTCCAGTTCCGAGTTGCACTGCGCACATAGGAACGAATCATCGAATCTGACGATCTCAGAGGGTACAGCAATACCGCACTCTGGACAGTGCATGCGATCTTGGAGTTTTCCCAACACAACGTTTTTGGCTTTGGGTAAGTCTACTTGCCTTCGGCCACACTCTGCACCGGCGCTTCGTACTCATGCGACAAATTGGCAGCGGCCCTGGCTTCCGTCATTGTCGCCTCGGCAACGGCCCGCGCCTTTCTTGATCCCTCTTCCAGGATGTCCCATGCCTGTTTAGGATCGGCTTCGTACTTCTGGCGCCGCTCCTGGATAGGAGCCAGCTCTTGCCATAGGCTATCAGCCATCCAACCCTTGCACTCGATGCAGCCGATGCCGGCACTGCGGCAGCCTTCGTAAACCTTTGCCATAGTTTCCGTGGTGCTGAAGATTTTGTGCAAGTCACCAACTGGGCACACATCAGGATTGCCAGGATCGGTCCGCCGGATGCGCGCCGGGTCGGTCACCATGGTCTTCAGCTTCTGTCGCAAGGAAGCTTCAGGCTCACTCAGCAGGATGGTGTTGCCATATGACTTCGACATCTTACGGCCATCGGTGCCGGGCAGTTTCGGTGACGGCGTCAGCAAAGGTTTTGGCTCGGGAAAAACCATCTCACGCTGCGGATCGCGGTCGCCGTCCGACACCTTGCGCGGATAGAACTGGTTGAACCGTCGCGCCACTTCGCGCGTCAATTCCACGTGTGGCACCTGGTCCTCACCAACAGGAACAAAATCCGCCTGGTAAATCAAAATGTCGGCAGACTGCAGCAGCGGATATCCGAGAAAGCCGTAGGTGCCGAGATCTTTGTCCCGGAGGTTCTCACGTTGCTCCTTGTAGCTGGGCACGCGTTCCAGCCATCCCAGCGGAGTGATCATGCTGAACAGCAGGTGCAACTCCGCGTGCTGCAGCACATGCGACTGGATGAACAGCGTGCTGCGTTCAGGATCGAGCCCGGCAGCGAGGTAGTCGATCATGACCTCAAGCGAATTTTGTTTGACGCTGCGGGTGTCGGCGTAGTCGGTGGTGAGGGCGTGCCAATCGGCGATGAAGAAAAAGCAGTCGTACTGGTCCTGCAAGCCCACCCAATTGCGCAGCGCGCCGACATAATTGCCGAGATGCAGCTTTCCGGTAGGTCGCATGCCGCTAAGCACGCGGCCTTTTTTGGTGCGGTTCGTATCGGTCATCGGAAACCCAGGAACACAGCCAGAAGCGCTCGGAAGAAAGCCATGAAAGGCGTAATCAGCATACCAATTATGTCGAGACCAATCATCGGCAGGATGAAGATCACCACCACTAACCCCGCATAACCAATCCGGTCATAGACGCGCAGCGCATTGTAAGAAAGAAAATGGCGGATGACATGGCTACCATCCAGCGGCGGCAACGGAATCAAATTAAAAACGGCAAGGATTACGTTGATCCACATCGCGTCGTAGAACAGCGTGGTCAGCGCTGCGGCAGTGCTACTCGTGTGGGCGTACCTGCCGATCGGCGTATTCGAACCGTGCGCGATGATAGCCAGAACCACCACGGATATGAACGCGGTCAGGAAGTTGCTCACCGGCCCGGCGACGGCGGTAAGAATGTCGTCGCGCACCTGGTTCTTGAAGTTGCGCGGATCCACCGGCGTAGGCTTGGCCCAGCCGAAGGGGGGAAAACCCAGCACAATTAAGATCAGCGGCATCAGGATCGTGCCAAAGGGATCGATGTGCACCAGCGGGTTGAGGGAAATCCTGCCGAGCATCTTTGCCGTCGGATCGCCCAGGCGGTTGGCCATCCAGGCGTGTGCCGACTCGTGCACGCAGATAGCAAAAAGCAGCACGATGACCTGAAAAAAGATGTCAACAGGGTTAGCGTTATGGAACATTGCAGTTTAAATTCGATACTAACATGTGGCCAGTAGGCTGCCGCTGCTTGCGGCGGGTAATTGCTTCCGTCAACTCAGCGCATCCCAATCGTCGGGATCGATATGGGCTTGACTCAAGATACTGCGCAAAGTACCGACTGGTATTTCCTTTTTGCGCGGCACAATGGCCGTATCGACGGTCTCTCCGATTCGCCGTACAAACTTAACGTGACTACCCTTCTGGGTTATCTCGGCGAATCCTGCTGCTTCAAGCCGTCGCTTGACCTCGCGAAAGGGCTGGGGATTAAGCCGTCCCAACCTCGACCTCGATGGTGCGAACTTTGGGGGGACGAGTCGCTTGCGGTGGTTCGAAGTGTAGCTCCAAGGCTTCCTTTAGGTTAGCAAGTGCCTCTTCTTCGGTCTCGCCCTGACTGGCGACATCGACCTCGAGGCACTGGGAAACATACCAGTCCCCTTCGCGCCAAACTGTAGCGGCAAATGGTCGTTTCATGACCACATTCTTGCACACAATGACAGAGATTCGCCGGACTATTTCTGGATCAGTCGCACTTGTCCGGTGTCCACCACAGCGCTGTCAATACGCAACGGCAGCTTGAACGTACTGGTGATGCCGACGTTGGGATATTTGGGCGTGAGGAAATGCTGAACGAAAAGCTGCAAGAGCATTTGTGGTACCTCGACGCCGTCGAGCGCAACCGATTGCTCGTGAATGCTGCCGGTGCCGTTGGAACCTGAGGCTTGGGCCACTACGTGAATGTCATGCGTCCCGCTGAATAAGCCGAGCAATGGATTCGACGAAGTTTTTCCCTGCGTCAGTGCTTCGAAATCCACCTGCGCATGACCATCGATCGATCCCGGTCCTGCCGCTAGCCGCACATGGCTCACTCCCTTTGGCAGCTTCACCCCTCCCTCGTTGAAGTAGGCATTGGCTTCGGCCTCGGTGATTTCGGTGGGCTTGAGATCAGGGTGAGGCCGTGCCGCATTCTGCTTCAGGTATGCGATCTTCTTCTCCATCGCGCGAAAGTCGGAGCTGTGATTGTCATGCTGAGGCTCCGGCTTGTTGCCGGCGACCAGGCTCGCAGTTGCCGCCAGCAGCACGACAGGAACGAATAAGTGTTGGGTTCGCTTCATTGCAATGCCGCCTCGGTTGAGGGCGCGGTGGAAGTCTCGACGTGAGGCTTGTCCAGCGACCCCGAGATCACGTAGGAGCGTCCACCCGCACGCTCCAGTCGAACCGCCAGGCTGCGGTCATAAGAGGCTGTGCCCTTGACGACGTAGTTGGCGCCTCCCGATTGCAATTTGCAGTCACCCAGGGTAAAGGTTCCGTTTTCCAAAGCCACCTTGCCGGCGAAGTTAGAAAATACCAAAGGAGCGCCACGACCATCGAGGACAACATGACGCAAGGAACCGTCGTTCCAGGTGAAGTCGGCAGAGCCGGTGGCCGAATCGCGCAGGTGGGCGGAGTCCAAACCGCGCATCGCCAGGCTGTATTGCGCATCAACCACACCGGCAGCCCAACTGTCGTGCATTAGAGTTGCCAATTGCGCCATCGATACGCGAGTCAAGCTGCCGGTACCGGAATAGGTGGGTGGCGACACCGTGAAATCGGCCGTCCATACTCCGTTGTGCCGACCTCCGAGAATGTCGGCGCGCAAGTCGCGCACGCGCAGTTTGCCCGCGTCGAACTCGACGGTCGCGCTCACGTTGTTGGCGACGGCTGTCCCCACCTCGAAGCGAAGGCTGGAGAAGTGCCCGCTGGCCCGCAACTTCAGCAAGGCATCCTCGTGCCTCTGCCCGATATCCAGCAGGTGATACCACGGCCGATTGAAATAGCTTGGATTCACCAGTTGGTTCAAGCGCGTCAGGGAGGCGTCATCGGAACGAACGTCGAAGTGTAGGAGGCAGCTTTCGGGAGCAGTGCAGTGAACGGGGAAACTCGCCGATCCACTTAGTTCTGGTCCCCTGGCGAACGCTGCCGTAAACGAAGCGACGGTTACCTGTTGGTTGGCAAGAGTTGCCGCGGCGGAAGAGAGGAGCAAGGGTTCCGCTACTCCTTGCAATTCCGCCGTCACAGACCGCAGTTGCAGGTTTCCCGAAGTGCCGGGAGGCGCAAATCCAACCCATGCTCCGGCCACGTCGAGGTCGATTTGAGCCATTCCTGCGAGCCCAACCCCTGGGGTGCCAATTCCAAGTGCTTTGGCTATATTTAGCAGGCGCGTCAGTTCCGCTTCGCCCTTAAGATTGACGCTGTAGTGGTCCTCATCAAACACCGCGCTGGCGGTAGCGGGCGAAAGTGCCCCAAGCGGAATTGGAAAAGGCTTTACCACAAGCCGCAACTCCGGATTTGCCGGGGTAGTGGTTTTACGGGAGGCAAGATGCCTGAGGCGTGTGGATCCGGCCGCAGTCGGCGCAGGGATTGCGATCTCCATGGTTCCGATCTGCAAGTCTTGCTTCAATGCGCTGGAATGCAGAACCAACAGGTTCGTGCGTCCGCCGCCTGCCCAAGCTGGCGCGCCCCCAGGCTGCCTGCGGACGGAGAACACGCCTTCGAACTCGCCGGTCGCGGTCAGATCCGCGGGCAGGTCTTTTTTTGCATGGCGGGCGAAAGCGACAATTCGCCCAGCCGGAATCTTATCGGCTGAGATGCTCAAGTCATATGCCTCGCCGGCCCACCCCTGGGCGTTGCCACGAACATCGAGCACGCCCGCACCAACGGGCGATTCACATTGCACATCCTGCAAGGCCCCCTCGGGCGACGAGTACGTGCCGGTGCAGCGCACGAGAAGGCGCAACGCCTCACCCAGGGCGATGTCGTAACGGCGAAAGTTATCCACTTGGGCGTCCAGTGTGACGCCAAGCGCGAGCGGAGTTCCGGTCAATGCCGCGGTGGACCGAACGTTGCCGCGCCAGCCCCGGTCGCGGCCATAGATCAGCTTGGTGAGCTGCCCGAGCGGACCCCCGCTGTAGGTAAGCTTGAGATCGAGCGGTGTGTCACGCAAACTTGAAGCCCGTTGGAAACGCCCATCCAACTTGAGTGTACCGGTGTCGTGGACGTCCACATCGGTGCGCATGGGCCGCGCTTCCAACCGAATGCCCCATTGATTCTCGGACTCTAGCCAAAGCGCGAAATCGGCATCGGTGAAGGCGAAGGACTTCTTCACCTCGCCGAGCTTGAAGTTAATTCGCCCACTGGAAGCCTCGACGTAAGGAAAGCGCGGGCGCTCCTCCGGGCGGGATTTCGCAGTGGGAGCCGAAGAAACCTGGGACGCTCGTTCGACAAGCTCCTCCACATTCCAGTGCCCGTCGGAGCGGCGAACCAGATTCAGGCTGGGGCTGTCCAGGTCCAGAGTCCCGATTTCCAGCCGGCCCCGCCAAAGTGAGGTCAAGCGAAGGAAGGCGGTGACGCTATCGGCGTGCAGCATGGGCTCGGCGCCATAGCTCGGGCTCTCAGCTACCACAAAGTCTGAGAGCACGATCCCGGGGCGGGGCAGAAGTTTCAGGGCAATTCGGGAGACGGTAACATCGCGACCCAATGCCCGGCCAATAGCCTCGGTTACGCGCTTGCGATATCGGTTCACGTTAACGAACGGTGGCACCAGCACTGCCAGCAGAACGATCAGCAGAATTGCCCACATCATTCGCCGTGCAGCGCGGCCCGGCATCAATGCACCACATGGAACATGCGGGACCAGCGTGTCTGGCTAAAGAAGTGGAACAGGATGTTGAACATCCACTGAATGCGATCTCCGATAGTCTGCCGTTCGTATTCATCACGCGGGGTAACGAACGACCAGTAGATGAACATGGGGCGTCCAATGATGTTCTCACGCGGAACGAAGCCCCAATAACGGGAATCGAGGCTGACATCGCGATTGTCACCCATCGCAAAAACACTGCCGGGCGGCACCACAAGGTCGCCATTCTGCACGTGGGAGGGCATGGTGAGCCGCCACTCGGGGGTCACGTCTTCGTAATCGCTTACGGGCACATTGGGGAAGTTATCGCGGTATGCGTTGTAAGGTGCGCACATGCCAGCCGCAATCATATTGGCATCGCATCGACGCACATACGGCTCATCCAGGCGTTCTCCGTTGCGATAAACCACCCCATCCTGCAGATGAATCCGGTCGCCGGGGATACCCATGACGCGTTTGACCACGTAGAGCCCAGGCTGGGCCGGGGAGATGAAGACAAAGACATCACCGTGGCGAGGGTCACGATAGGGAATCAGCCTGCCGATCCAACTGGTCTTCGGAGCCAGCAGCATGCGGTCGACGAATACATGGTCGCCAATGAGCAGTGTGTTCTCCATCGAACTCGACGGAATGGTGAATGCCTGCAGCGCAAAGGTAATGATGAACAACCCGGTCACCAGGACAATGGCGATGGAGGCAATAAACTCCGGCATCGTCTCCTTAGGCTTGGCCAGCTTTTCCGGTGTCTGCGCGGGGGCAGGCGGACGCTTCTCAATCTTTTTCGTAGGAGCCAAAAGCAATCTTCCTTAGGTCTTGAACGGGCCGCCCTCAGGCACGCCCGTAAAAAAGCAATTGATAAACGCCCGGCCCTCGAGGTAGCCGAAGCTATGTCCCGTCAAGACAACGTTATTTCACCGTGTGCAGAATTCGGTGCCAGCGCATGTCCTGCAACATATGAGTAACGTCGTATGCCAGACTCGAAAGTTTATCAGACGGAAGCCCATCAGCCGCCGCGGCGGTGGAGCGCCGTACCGACCAGTAGATCACGAGCGGACGGCCAACGATATTTTCCGCGGGCACAAATCCCCAGTAGCGGGAGTCGGAGCTGTCATCGCGATTGTCGCCCAGTACAAAGAAAGATCCTTCGGGGACGATTAGCTCACCGTCGTCAAGCAGCTTCTTAACTTGCAGGTACCAGGGCGACGACATTCCCAGAACCATTAAATTGCCGTCGGGAAAGTTGTCCCGGAATCCATCCTGTTGCTCCCAGTGAAAGGTGGCATAGGCATCATCCTGACGGGTCCCATTGACGTAAACATGTTTATCGATGAGCCTGAGATGATCGCCGGGAACGGCTACTACGCGCTTAACGAAGTGCTGCCGCGGATCGAGGGGATAGCGGAAGACGATGATGTCCTGCCGGCGTATGGGCCGGTACGGCATGAGCCATCGCCAGAATGTGGAATGGCCGTCGTGTGCTTTGTCCACTAGCAGGTAGTCGCCAACCAGCAAGGTCCGCTCCATCGACGGGGAAGGAATTTGGAAGGCCTGCACAATAAACGCGATGACGAAGACGGAGATCACGATAGTGGTGGCCAGCGACTGCAGGGAGTGCATGCCACCTGAACGGGCGCGGGCTGGGGGACGGGCACCGGCAGTGGTGGGCGCCTCGATAACTGTCTCGACAGAGGACTCGGTGCGGACTTCGTTCATGAAGGTTCGGAGAGCTCGCCGGGAGGATCAGTATCTCGTATCCCAGAGTCTCTTTTTAGCGATTGTAAAAAATCCCAGGCCTCGCGTGCAGCTCTTTGCTCGGCCAGTTTCTTGGTATTGCCCTCCGCGCGGCGCGCGAACCCCTCCTCACCATTGGTGGACGCCGGAACCTGCGCCTCCATGGTGAATACCTTACGATGGTCCGGACCTTCTTCCTTGATCAGCACATAATGCGGTTGCGAACGTCCGCTGGCATGGACGGCTTCCTGCAACGCCGATTTGTAGTCAATTACCGGAAGCTTCTTGCTACCGCCCTGATGAACCTCGGCCAGCCCGGGCTCCAGGATCGCTTGCTGGATGAAGCGATGTGCGAGGTCCAAACCGGCATCAAGGAACAGCGCGGCTATGATGGCCTCCAACGAATCCACCAGCAGAGCCACCTTGTTGCGGCCTCCGCTTCGTTCTTCGCCCTTTCCCAGGCGAAGGTATCGGCCGATTTCCAGTTCCCGTGCCGGGCGAAGCAGGTGGCGAGCGCTAACCAGATGGGCGCGTAGCTTGGAGAGTTCTCCTTCTTGATATTCCGGAAAGCGCTGGAAAAGTTCCCGGCTCACCACGAACCCCAGCACCGCGTCGCCTAGAAACTCCATCTGCTCATTGTCGGCCGATAGCGCGGGAGTTCCCTCTGCAGCACTCTGCGATTCCGTCTCGCGCGCATAGGAGGCGTGGGTGACGGCCTGCTCAAGCAGTTCGCGCCGCTGGAAGCGATGCCCGAGAGCTTCCTCCAGTGCGCAAAGATCATGCGGTCCAGAGTTCATTTGGGTTCGATGGCTTGAACCTACGGTACTTGTCGGTTGAAGCCATCGTGGTCCTTATACCTCAATGGGGCGGCGTATTCGGAGCCGTCTGCGCAGGTGGCGTTTGTGCAGGCGCCTGCGTCGGCGGTGTCGTGGGCGCCGGAGCACCCGGGGCCGTACCGCTGGGAGCCGGACTGGCGCCGGCCATCAGTTTCTGCAATCGGACCTGTTGCTGCTTCGCCAGATTCTGGGCCGCGCTTCCCGGCGGCGCATACTGCTCGGCCTTGATGGCGGAATCCAGTGCCTGCGGATATTGTTTCAACTGGTCCTGTGCTACCGACAAGCGCAGATAGACGACGGCTTCGGGCTGCGCCTTGCTGACTTCCACCGCTTTCTGCAATTGCTGCTCAGCGCCGGCGTAATCCTTCTTATCGAGATCGACCATGCCCAGGGTGTCGTAGGCCATGGTTACAATGCTGGCCTTGACGGCGGCGACCCGGTCAGCGGGTGCATCCGGGGGCGCCATGAGACTGTTAATGTTGTCGATTGCGCCCTGAGCGTCCTTGGCGGCTTCGACAAGACGCTGGTCGCGGTCCATATCGGTGTCGCGCGTGCCCTCAGCTAACGCGGACCCGACCTGTACCAGCGGAATCGGGTTGCTGGGATCTGCCGCGATCGCTTTACGTCCCATCGCGATCACCTTCTCCGAGTTGTTTGCCTGGCCATAGCCGTTCATTGCGCGAATGTAGAGCGCAGCCCTCAGATCACTGTTCGGATACTTTGCGGCGAACGCGTCTGCCGCTGCTTCCATTTGGGCAGGATCGGTCTTGGTTGACGCATCCTGGTAGGCCTTCATTTCATCCTGCGACTTCGCCTGCAGCACCTTGTGCCCGCCGGGTTTCTGGGCGCCACTCTGTGCCGGCGGTTGGCTGCTGGAATTCTGAGTCGGCTGCGTCTGGGCCATCGCCGTGGCTGCTGCCAACAGTAAGGTTAAAATTGCGAATCTCGATTTCATTACGATTCGTCCTTTCTAGAGGGAAGAAACGCTGGCCTCCCCATCGATGCCTGGCTATTGCTGCTCCTGCTTTGCGGTCGGCGGCTGATAGGGTTCCTTGATCCCCCGCTCCGCTGCCTTCTTAGTATCCGGCGATGCATCCGCGCCACTCAGTGCCGCCTGATATTGCGCGATCGCATTTTCCCGCTCGTCCTGCAAGTCCAGAATACGGCCCAGATAGATGTGACACCAGGCTGCTATGCGAGGATCCTTGGTTGCGGTCAGCGCCTTTTGAAAGTTCTCCTGCGCTCCTTGCATGTTGCCGCTCATGCTGGCCGCGCGAGCCAGCACGAAATAAGCTCGCGCTGGATCTTCCTTGTCGTTGAGCGCTTCTTCGGCCAGCTTTTGCGCTCCCGCAGGATCGCCGCTTACCAGTTCGCGCTCCGCCAAATCCAACTTTTGTTGAGATGCAGGTTTCGCGGCCCGCACCACCTCGGGCGTTGCTTGCGATGCAAACTCAGTTTCGCTGGCGCGCTTCTTCTCCGCAGTGACGTCGATATTATGCAGCCAGTCCGGAAAAGCGTCCTGCAGGCCCCGGTTTTCCTTCTGGAAATCTTTCAGTTGCTCGTAGAAGTACCGGGTAAAGATGAAGCCTTCGGCTTCGTCCCGTTGCAGCATGGCCTGACGTTCCTTTTCCGGCAGTTTGGGGTCAAGGGGGGCGCGCGCCTCGATCGCGCGAATCAAACATTCCACGACGAGCAGCCCTGGATCCACCTTGTAGTCCGGCGCCATGGGTGCTTTTTGGACCGCCACGAGTACTGGTTTCAGGCGGTCCAAGGCGGTGGCGCGTTTGGCGATGAGCGGATCGAGTACGAAATGCAGATACGTATGCCGCAGCGCCTCCATGTGGATGTTGTCGCCGCTGGGTGAGATCACCAGGTAGTAATAATCCTGAAGATAGTTGCGCGAGTTCACCTGCCCTGGAGCGCTCATCGGTTCCAGATAGATGGTGAAAGTGCGGCCCATATATCCGGCGAGCGGCATCCGCAAGTAATTGTCGGTTGCGGTGATCATGTGAGCGACTGGCTCGTGGTACTGGTCGATCAAGGCAAGGTACTGCGGTTGGTGCCGGAGCCAGATGGAATGCATATTGGCCGCTGTGTAGTACTGCTTAAGCAGGGACACGAATCCCAATACGTAAGTCGAATCCGGAGGCATATCGGATTCCTTGACCTTGGGAGCGAAGTCAGGTGGCGGCCCCAGGTAGAGGGCGAGCGAGACATATTCGGCCAGGTCGTGGGCTCCGTCACTTTGCTGGTGGTCGCGGTAGAACTGGCACATCTCTTTTGCTGCCGCGGCAGCGCCAGGCGATTTGCTGGCTTCAACGAGGTCGGATCGAACTTCCATGCGAATGGGCGACGACGACTGCAATTCCTGGTCGTATCCGCAGACGTTCATAGCGGCTACCACACCGAACAACATCTCACTCACGTCAAGGGTGGCTTTGGACTGCGCCCGGGCGGCGCAGGTGAGCGACGCCAGCGCCAGCGGCAGGACAAACCAACGGCGAAAACAGCCCAGAAAAGCCTCCTGAAACAACTGCGGCGGGAATCAGCTACTACAGTTTACGAGCAGAGTAGGGGGCGCGCAAATGGCGCGTTGACCGTCACTGGCGTCCACAAGCCTGGAAAATCAGGCGCCCTATCCTCTGACCTGGACCTTTGAAAACGACAGGATCACCCGGCTCGCCGTTGGCTGTCCGAAGGCGGTGGCCGGCTGGAAGGTGGTGAAGATCAGCATGTTCTTCAGTTGCGGCAGGATGGCTGCTTCGTCTTCAGGAGCCGACAAGATCCGGTAATCCTCCACCCGGCCATCGGGCCCGACATAAGCTTCTACGACCAGCGACTCCGCACTGGCCACGCCCGACAGCTCGAAAGGCGTGAATTGCAACTGCGCCGGGGTGTAGAGCATGGTGGGCACATCGTTGGACGCCCTTACTTGCGAGGGATAGAGAAAACTGATCAGCAAGCCAAAGACGATCAGGGTAGTTATTATGCCAGCCGTGGCCGGAACCATGATCGCATTGAAGGCGTTCTCCCAACGCACGCGCATCATCTCCCAGCGCGAACGCTGGGCATTGGCCAGCTCCTGTGAAGCGGCAACGCGAAGGCGAAGGGCCAGGTCAGGCGGGGCCACTTTCCGGCCCAACGACCCAACCAGCATTTGAACTCTTTGTCCCGACGAATAGTGTCCGGCGCATTCCTCGCAGCCCTGCAAGTGTTCATTCACCTGAGCCAATTGGCTGCGCGCCATCGCGCCGTCCAGGTATGACGACATGAGACGCTTCGCAACTGAGCACTTCATGGCATAACCTCAACCTTCTTGGCACCAACTGGATCTTTGCGATGTTTGGCATGGCGGGCCACGCCCGGGTTCATTCCAAAAGCCGACAGGTGACGCTCCATGCGCTTTCGCAATGCCTCACGTCCGCGCACCAACCGTGACTTCACCGTCCCCAGGGAGACATCCATTACCTCGGCGATTTGCTCGTAAGACAGTTCTTCGATGTCGCGCAAGATCACCGTCGTGCGGTACGGCTCTGTCAGGGCTTTCAATTCACATTCCACCCGGGCCCGTAGCTCTTCGTCGTGCACGCTCTGCAGTGGAGACTTACCTTCATCCACCAGCGTGTCCTTCATCCCGAGACAGGACTCGTCTCCGTTCGCGCGAGGTTCGATCGAGGTCTCCTGCCCTTTATGCCGGAACCACCAGCGGCGGTGATTGGAGGCCTCATGCACTGCGATCCGGTAGATCCACGTCTTCAAGCTGGAGTCGGCGTTGAAATTCCTGATCCCACGAAAAACCTTGATAAATACTTCCTGGGCGGTGTCGGCGGCGTCGGATGGGTCGTCGAGAATGCGGTACACCAGGCTATAGACCGGTTGGTTATAGTGCGCGATGAGCCAGTAAAAAGCATCTTCCGATCCGGCCTTTAATTCGGCCACAATCGCTGCTTCCGCTGTGCGGACATCCAGCACACTTGCGAGGTCGCTCAATGTTATTGCTCCCGCCATGAAGGCGTACCTCGATGATAAATAGATTCGGAGCCAGCAACAACTCCCGCAACGATCTCGGCGATCGGTCGCCCGTCCAGCAACCCATAAGCCCGGCAACGTCGACACAAGCGCGGCTGGTCCGCCGGGGGAGGACTTATGAAATAGACCCCGGAGAGGGGCCAAATGTTCCCAGCCAGGACGGGTAAAGGAGAGGTCCTTCGACTCAACCCTTACGGCTTGGGACTAGAAGCGCCGCTGCTATCGTTGGAATTCGCCTTGGACGCATCGGGAGGCGTGGCATTGGCGGGCGTTGCCGGCTTTTTCTTTTTGTGCACGGCCTTCTTTGGCGGCTCCGTATCGTCCACAACGACTTTTTTGGGAGGAGCCGCCGCTGCTGCGGCCGCGGCCTGTTGGTAGGTGCGAAGCTGATTCTGTAACTGAACCAGTTGGGACTGCGTTGAGGAAGTCAGGCGTTCGAGCGAATCTGCCAAGTCACGTCGCACAGAATCGATAGTCTCGAGCTGCTGCGCCAGGGCCTCATAGTCGCCTCTTGGACCGAAAGCTCCCGTAGCCTCCGTGAGAGATGCAAAGACATCGTACAAAACGTTGAGATTGCGATAGAGCTTGAACTCGGCATTCACATCCTGAGGTGCGGCGCGTACGGCGTCAATCAGTCCGGGCAGGGCGGAGGTCAGGTTTCGCTGCACGGATTCGGCGTTGGCTTCAGATTGCCTTTTGGACTCTCCGTCAGTCTTCCATTTATCAATGCGTAGCTGCTGAAGGTCGAGCGTGGCCCGCGATGCAGCCGCTTGCAGGCGGTCGAGATCAGGCAGCACCGAAACGGCCGCTGCATTTGCAACGGACTGCTGAAGGCGGATGCCCCGGACGCGATTGGCGCAGTTGCGGGCGTCTGTGCCAATGCAACGCTGGTCAGGAAAAGATATAGCAACACGGATCTCATGTTTCTTACGCTCCCAGCAGGGGAGAATTTCAGAGATGCTCGCAGACGAGGTGGAAGGGAAACCTGGCTCACGGGTTTAGTTGGATGCTACCGCACGAAACCGTGGCAGTGTCACTCCATTGCAGCGAAGTCGCGTTTTGCGGCGTCCGGTCCAGAAGTGGCAGGCGCGTGACCTCAGCTTCAATAGCCGGGTCCCGCTCGACGCAGATTGGACTGGCGAACTAAATCAGATGGCCAAGGGCATCACCCTACAAGTCGGGATTGAGGCCGGTAATGGACGAAACACAATCACACGTCCGGGAAACCTGCACGCTTTCGGTTCGAGCAGCTTCACCTAGCCGTGCCACGGGAGGTTTGACTAAGCTTTGCAGGTGGGAGAAAATACCTAAGACGCCCGCCATCAAGGCGTCTGCCTTCCTCAAGAAGTGGGCCTGTGGCGCAGCTGGGAGCGCGCTTCCATGGCATGGAAGAGGTCGCCGGTTCGATCCCGGCCAGGTCCACCAAATAATCCTTTCTAGAATCAATCATTTCTGGAGCATTTGCTCCAATCCCAAAAAATACCGCAACCGGCCCGCCCGACGGTGGTGATGGAAAATGCCCCCAGCGAGTGAAAGAATTATCGTGCGTACTGCTCCCGCATCCACCGCGACTTGACGTCGGTTGGTCGCATCCAAAATAGGGACAAGGGCAGGGCCAAAGAGGTGTAGAGGGTCCTAGACCTGGTTTGGCTGAACCGGCCTCGCTCACGCATCCTCCCCTGCTCCACGATTTGCTCAACCACAACGAGTGCTCTTAACGAAATAGTGTCCACAATGGGACGCTCGGTCTTAGCGACGACGGACCGGCAGGTTCGAAATCCCGAAGTCGAAACTTAAGGAGACAATTATGAAAATCTTAGTGATCGGCGGTACTGGACTCATTGGATCAAAGCTCGTCAACAAGCTTCGCGAGCACGGGCACGAAGCGGTGGCTGCATCACCCGATACCGGCGTTAACTCCGTCACCGGCGAAGGACTGTCCGAACGCTCTGAAGGGTGCATCGGCAGTCGTTGACGTCTCGAACTCTCCCTCGTGGGAAGATGCGGCGGTAATGAAGTTCTTCGAAACATCAACCCGCAACCTCCTCAATAATGAAGCGGCCGCAGGCGTGGGACATCACGTTGCGTTGTCGGTGGTAGGAACTGACCGCCTGCTCGAGAGCGGCTACTTCCGCGCAAAAATGGCCCAGGAGAAATTGATCAAAGAATCCTCAATCCCCTACTCCATCGTCCGGGCGACCCAGTTCTTCGAGTTCGTCAAGGGGCTTGCTGACATTTCCATGGTCGATGGCAAGGTTCATTTGCCTCATGTGCTTTTCCAGCCGATGTCTGCGGACGATGTCGCGAGTGCCGTAGGCAAGGTTGCGGTAGGCCCTCCGGTAAACGGCATCGTCGAAATTGGAGGTCCGGAACAGTTTCGCGTGGATGAGCTGGTCCGGCGGCGCTTAGCCACACTCAAAGATCCCCGCGAAGTGGTCGCTGATCCAAACGCGCTTTACGCTGGGGCGAAACTCAGCGAGAGAACACTAGTTCCAGGAAATGACGCGCGACTCGGCGAGACGCGTTTCGAAACCTGGCTCGAGTCAGCCCGCAGCACAAATTCCGAGTGTGCATCCTCAGCCCTCAAGCGTCGCGGCCGTGACCAGGGAGAAAGAGAGTCACAAAAAAGCTAGCTGATATCACCACCGCGGACACCCTGGTAAGCGAGTATGGCAAAGTACACCTGACGTCGTACGTCGCCTACACACGACGAGATTGCGCCACTCGTCCTCAGTTCCTACGAGTCACGTGGCCGGCAGGACGGCGACTAATCAAAGCTTAGCTGTGCCCTGAACAGCAACTCGTATGGCACTACGCGTAACTGGGAAGTATCGTCCAAAACACACGACGCTTTGAAATGGCGTCGTCAAGCGAAAGGTTAATTTATGACGTTCGCAAAAGTAATTGTGGCGCTGGCTTGTCTCATGCCCTGCACGCTGGTAGCACAGCAGGCCAAGGTAACGCAGCTCATGTCGAAAGACCTGGCAGAGTTTCCAGGCAAAGAAGGTCGGATGATTACTGTGGAATATCCGCCGGGCGGTTCGGACCCCATACATCGCCACAATGCCTATGGATTTATTTATGTGCTGGAAGGTTCGATCGTGATGCAGTGAGAGGCGGAAGTGAAATGACTCTGGCACCTGGGCAGACCTTCTACGAGGGCCCAGATGATGTGCACATCGTTGGGCGGAACGCAAGCCAAACCGAACCGGCGAAATTTCTCGTGTTCTTCGTGAAGGACAAAGGCGCCCCAATACTGGTGCCCACCCACTAAGACATGAAACTTCGGATACTTCTGCTCGCACAAGCTTAAGTGAGAAAATGGCAGCACCTGACGCGCTCCTCGGGATTACGATTTCGCACTACCGCATCCTTGAGAAATTGGGCGGGGGTGGCATGGGCGTGGTGCACAAGGCGGAGGATATCCGCCTGCACCGCTTGGTCGCACTTAAGTTTCCCTCTGGCGAGTTAGCCCATGATCCGGCGGCTTTAGAACGATTTCGCCGCGAAGCGGAGGCGGCTTCGGCTTTAAATCATCCGAACATCTGCACCATCTACGACATCGGCGAAGAAAACAGTCGGCCCTTCATCGCCATGGAGTTGTTGGACGGACAGATGTTGAAGGACTGCATCGCCAGCCATCCACTCTCTTTGGCGCAGGTGCTGGACCTGGGTGCCGAGATCGCTGATGGTTTGGATGCAGCGCACCAGTTGGGAATTGTGCACCGCGACATTAAGCCTGCGAATATTTTCCTTACTAAGCGTGTCACGCCAAGATTTTGGATTTCGGCCTGGCCAAATTGAGTTCGAAGTCGATCGATGAGGCCACGGTAACGGCCGATGCCACTGGTACTGCAGCGGAAATCGGACTCACCATGCCTGGTGTCGTGATGGGCACAGCGGCTTACATGTCACCCGAGCAAGTGCGTGGAGAAGTTTTGGACGCCCGAACCGACATCTTCTCGTTTGGCATAGTTCTTTATGAAATGGCGACTGCTCAGTTGGCGTTCAAAGGGGCTACCAACGGTATCGTCGCGGAAGCAATTCTGAATCGTGCACCAGAACCTTTGCGTCACCTGGTTCAGTATGACGGCTTGGAACTCGAACGCATCGTTACGAAGGCACTCCATAAAGATCGCAATCTTCGCTACCAAACCGCAGCAGGCATCCGCGAGGATTTGCTGGCGTACAAGAGTAGCGTCGGTAGGGGGCAAGTCTCTTCCCCTCCACGGGGCGTCCCTGCCACTGAGGCGGCAGCCGCTCGCGCTGAAGAAGGACTCTGGGTTGCTGTCTTACCGTTCAAGATCACCGCGTCCGACAAGGAATTCGAATCGCTCGCGGACGGCCTGACCGAAGACATAACGGCTGGACTCTCGCGCTTCCCGTATCTCCGAGTCGTGGCCTACAACTCCGCGATGACGTACAAAAGCCGTTCGACAGATATTCGTGCCGTCGGCCGCGAACTGGGCGCACGCTACGTGGTGGAAGGGAGCATTCGCAAACGGGGACGCGCCCTCCGCATCAACGCGCAACTAGTGGATGCCACGAGCGGAGTGCAGCTTTGGGCTGAGACTTACAACCGCGAACTCAGTGACGGCGGTCCATTTGAAACCCTGGACGATGTGACGGACCGAATAGTGGCGACGGTCGCGGGTGGACACGGCGTACTCGTCCGCTCCATGGCGACTGCCACCCGGGAAAAGCCCTTGGAAGAGGCAAGTGCATCGCAATTGGTATCGCGGTGGTTCGCATACGTCTTGCAACTCAAAGCTGAGGAGCACGCCAAGCTCCGGACGGCCTTCGAGCGTGTACTCGACCGGCAGCCCAATCATGCGGACGCCTGGGCCTGTCTTTCCAACCTATACTGCTGGGAATATGTGCACCGTCTAAATCCTTTGGAAAAACCGATGGAGCGCGCTCTCGAAGCTGCCTGGCGTGCCGTAACCATCAACCCCGCCTGTCAGTTGGGATGGCAGCAGCTTGCCGAGGCCCACTTCTTTGCCAGGGACTATACCGCGTTTGGTGACGCCGCGGAGCGCGCGATGGCGCTCAATCCCCGCAACAGCCACACTCGAGCCTACTTGGGTTTGCTGATCGCTTTCTCCGGCGAATGGGACCGCGGCCTAGCCCTGGTGCAGCGTGCCATGGCACTCAACCCTAATTTTCCTGACTGGTGTTACCTGCCTTATTTCTACAATCACTATCGTAAGGGCGAGTACCAAACAGCATTACAAGTCGTAAAGAAAATCAATATGCCCGAGGACCCCTGGCCCCAAATGGCGATTGCCGCGGCCTGTGGCCAGCTCAATTACCAAGAAATAGCGCGCGCCGCCATCGAGTTGGTACGTAAGCACCATCCCATATATCTCGACCTGAAGTACTACCGCGAAGATGCAGAAAAATGGTTCGCGGACACGTCGATTGTGGAACAGCTTTTACAGGGTCTGCGTAAGCTTGGACCCAAGGATTTCAGGGATTCGTCTGAATAATTCCAAAGCGAGAGATAAACGGGGTAAGCCGCGGTCCAGCCTTTATGCATAGAATCTGGCTCCAATTTTGGATGACTGGCGATAGATCGATAGAACAAGTAATCGCTGACAAGCGCGGCACGGTCCGGGCTGAAGGGCAACTTGTTTTCTCCGATCTCACAGAAGCCGGTTTGGGCCAACTTCGTGGTCGGCAGATCACAGATCCGCAATCATTGGAGCTTCTCCCGGAGGTCTTCTCTTCCTGGCGACAACAGCCATTTCCTGCGAAGGCCTGTGGGTGTTGAAAAACTCCCTTCAGCAGGGATGATACTCGCCTGGTTGTTTTCAGGTGGTGTTCGTTCTTTACTTCTTTCCGACCGGTTAACTAGGCGGTTGCAGCGAGGGTGGGACTCGGGGCTTGGCTCAGGAAGCGGACCAGCCGTTTAATGTTTTGCGCTGCAGCCGCCAGGAAGAACTGCTCGCGCACGAACTTCATTCGGCGCAGGCGCAGGCGGCGTAGTCCGATCTGATTCTTGAGTTCCGCGAACAACGCTTCTACTTTTTTCCTTTGCCGTTGTGCGTTAGCGAACTCTGGCGTGCTGGCTAGTTCGCGTGCCCGTTGCCGAGCCGGCTCATGCATGTGGATGGCAAGACAGCGGAAGGCTGCGCTGGTGCACTGTGGCCTTTGCGAGCATGGCCCACACCGTTTGCGGGTTCCAATGTAGACATAGGTGCGGTTGCGATCACTCCGACCGCCGTAGTTGAGTTGCTGACCTGCGGGGCAGCGATAGCTATTGCTTTCCGGTTGGTAAGTGAACCGCTCTGGGCCGTAGAACGGGCTGTTCTTTCTGTGGATACTATCGCGGGTTCGCATGTAAGGAGTGATGCTCCGATCCGCCAACCATTGCAGGAACTCCCCGTTGCCGTACGTCGTGTCAGCAGCCAGCGATTCCGGTGCTCCGCCTTGCCATTGCGTGAAACGTGTGAGCATGTCTTGTGCGGCCACCGTCTCCTGACTCATCCGTGCTGCCGTCGCTTGCACTCCCACAATCACGCAGCTTTGATTGTCCACCAGATAGTTGTCGTAATAACCCAGCCGGGCCGGCGTGCCGCCTTTCGTGGCATAGGTCGAGTCCGGATCGGTGGTCGACACTTGATCTTGCTCGTGCACCGGTTCTTCCACCGGGTTTTGCTCTTCCAGTTCCACCAGATACTGGCGCACCGTGTGGTTGACTTGGGCTGCTTCCGCTAACTGTTCGCGTGGAATCCGGCTCTCTTTGGCCGCATTCGCCTCGACGAAGCTGCCGTCCACCGACAGATGCTTCCCCTGCACCAGCCCCACCTCCACACACTGCCGCACGATCTCCTCAAACAACTGCTCAAATAGCTTCGACGCCTGAAAGCGTCCGTGCCGGTTCTTGGAGAAGGTGGAGTGATGCGGAATCTCTTGATCGAAACCCAGACCGGTGAACCAGCGCCACGCCAGATGCATGCGCAACTCTTCCACCAGCTTGCGCTCGCTGGTAATGCCGTACAAATAGCCGATCAGCAGAATGCGCAGCAGGAGCTCGGGATCGATCGAGGGTCGTCCGGTTTCGCTGTAGCTGTCTTTCAGTCGCTCGCGCACAAACTCAAAGCTGATGTGTTTGTCGATCAGCCGCAGCAGATGGTTTTTCGGAACTTGATCTTCCAGACGGAAGTAGTAGAACAACGCTTCTGAGCGGGAGTGGTGCCCCATCATGATCAGCAGGCCTCCGAAAATTGAAATCCAGCGCAACATGTTCCCCTTCTAACATGCTTTCGCTAAATCTCACCTGCTAATTGCAGTGACTTTTTCAACACCCACGCCTGTTATCGCCAACTGAGCCGCGACCCGACTACTTATCCGGCTGGATTTGCGGGAAAGGTGAGTAGGACGGCGCGCCGCCTGCTTCCAGCGTCTTTAGCCACTCGCGAATTTCCTGACACAGCGGCGCAACGGATATTCCTGCGAAGGAGGGCGAGTGGGGATCAAGCCGCCCTAGCGCCGCACGCAGCAATGACACAGTCCCTTCCGGATTTCCGCGTTGAAGGTGATACAACGCTGCCGCCACCTGAATCAACCCTTGCAGGAAACTCTTCTCGGGCTCCGGTAATTTCAGCCACACCAGTTCCCAGTGCTCGTGGGCCGCAAAGAATTCCTCTGCGTGGTAGCACCGCAGTCCTTCAGCCAGCTCTCCGCGAGTCCAATCCAATTGTTTCAGCAAAGCGTTTTCAGAAATTGGTTCAGGCATCATCGCGAAAGACGATATGCCCGCTCTGTCACTCGTAGCGCAGCGCCTCGATGGGGTCGAGATTCGCGGCCTTCCACGCAGGGTAGATTCCGAACACCAGGCCGATCAAGACCGACACTAGAGTTGCCGTGAGCACCCACGACAGCGACATGCTTGCCGGCAGGGAAGGGAATACTCAGCGGGACCAGGGCGGTCAGCGCACCGCCAATCACGATCCCGATAATCCCACCGACCCCGGTCAAGGTGATGGCTTCCAGGGTGAACTGCAGCAGGACATCGCGCTTGCGTGCCCCGATGGCTTTACGCACGCCGATCTCGCGAGTGCGCTCGGTGACCGAGACCAGCATGATGTTCATCACGCCGACCCCGCCTACGATCAGCGCCACGCTCGACACCGCGAACATGAAGATGAAGATTCCACCGGTTAGTTGGTTCCAGGTATCGCTCAGCGCGTCCTGGCTGAATACGGCGAAATTATCCGGTTGATCGGGATTGAGGTGACGGCGGCGGCGCAGCAGCGCGCGCATTTCATCCATGGTGGTGTCCATGTCGCCGTGCGAGGTGGACTTGACGGTGATCCAATACTGTTTTTGCTCGGGATGCAGTTTGTGCATGGTGGAAATGGGCATGCGCACAATGTTGTCTTCGGGATTCGAGCCATTGCCGAAGGCCGCCTTGCGCTTGGCCATGACTCCGATCACCTGGAACAGTTCGCCCTCAATGTTGATCTCCTTGCCGATGGGGTCCTGATCTTCGAAGAGTTTTTCGGCGGTATCGTAGCCCAGGACGGCCACCAGGCTGCGGTGTTCATTTTCGGTATCGGTGAACCAGCGCCCGTGAGCGATGGGGAGGTCATCGGTCTGTATGGTGGTTGGGAGGTTGCCGTCGAGAATGGTGTTCTTGGACTTGCGGCCCTCGTATTTCACCGCAAAGGTTCCCGTGCCGGTTTGCGGCATCATGATGCGCAGGCTTGCGGTGGCCGCCTTCACGTGCGGAAGATCGCGCATGGCCAAGGCGTCGTCGAGGGTCAGCTCTTTGCGGGTCAGCATTTCGGTGGTCGGCCGGCCAAAGGTGAACGGCGAGAAGTGATAGGCAAAGACCTGGTCGGAGCCCATGTCTTTCAACATGTTCGATGCGTA
>CAVWLY010000022.1:0-11717 GCA_963755865.1 uncultured Acidobacteriaceae bacterium
AACCTCGACGATCCCGCGTCGCCCGCGGGCGCCATCGTGCTGCTGGCCTCATCCCATCCTGCGCGCAATCGTGCGCGCCATCTTGTCACCCCAGCGGGCTCACCTTGCCGAGCAGACCCGGATCATTTTTGCCAAGCGCCGCAGGACAGCCTTTGGAATGGCCTCTGAATCGCTTTCGTAGCTGATGATCATGCGTCCGTTCCGATGTCTAGGGCCGAAGGCGAGAATGGACGCAGTGAAGAGGTGCGGGTCACTTCCGGCCTCCGATCGTTGCTGGCGTTGCGCCATCGACGATGTCTGATCCTGAACGCGAGCTCGGGACGCCGGGTTGGCGGACGATCAAATCAGCGATGCTTTTAGCGAGATTTCCGCGTTCAATACCTTGGAAACGGGGCAGTTGTTTTCAGCGTCCCCCGCCAGCCGCGCGAAGGTCTCCTTGTCCAGATTGGGCACGCTTGCGCGCAGAGTAAGGTCGGACCGGCTAATTCGGAACCCTTGTCCCTCCTGTTCAAGGCTGACCGCAGCCTCGGTGGTTAGTTCGGTCGGCACGAATCCAGCAGCCTGTAGTTGAAAGGCCAACGCCATCGTGAAGCAGCCGGCATGCGCCGCGGCGATCAGCTCCTCCGGGTTGGTTCCCTTTTCGGATTCGAAGCGGGTCTTGAAGGAATAAGGCGTCTCATCCAGTACGCCAGAATCGGCCGAAAGATGACCGGTGCCAGCGCGGCCCGTGCCACGCCATACCGCACGCGCTTTTCTGATCATGTGTCACCCCGTTCTGTGAGATGGTCAAAGTACTTTTTCTCGTCTTCCACCAAAGATGAGGCTGCCAGATCTGTCCGAGTCAGCATCACTTTCGGCGCGCGAACAGCCCTGCTTTGGCAGCGTTGTCAGCTGGAACTACCGTCGGAATAGAAGTCCGAAAGAGGAGCCCATATGTTTAGCCGCATCGCCTACGATCTTCTAAGATAGTTGGGTGCTCAGTCAGGTTTTGTGAACATCGCGTTGCCACTGGCTGTCTCGGCCGCTGGGACCTCCTCCTGCAACACGTCCCAGTGTTCCACCACCTTCCCATCGTTAAGACGGAAAATATCTACCGCCACCATCGGTTTTGGACCCCAACCGGTGTAACGCCCATGGACCATAACGAGGTCGCCCTCCGCGACCGCCATGCCGGGTTCATACGTGAGAGCGGTAAGCGTCGGAATCAATTTGGCTATGGCGGAAGGACCATCCGGGATCACCGGATTGTGCTGTTTGTAGTTGCTCGCAAATAACTGAACGACCGTTGGATCCCGTTCGATAAAGGCCCTCTTGAGCGCTTCGAGTGCGATTTCCTTGTTAGACTTAGCCATAAGCCACCTCCCTAACGATCGGCGACGCTACGAATGCGTCGGGTATTTGAGCAATATCTTGGAGGTCGCGGATCGCCCAAGATCGAGGCATTGTTGGCTAACCCCTCTGCAACCTCATCGGCGATCTTACCGACATGCAGAAACATAGCGGATGACATTGATGCCTCCTTTCCGGACGTGGACCAGCGGGCGTTTGCATGCCCAAACATGAGGTGGTCCCACGCCGGCAAAAATGTAGGCAATTTCGACATATGATCATTGCGGCTGCTCAATCGGTACGCACGTGTTCCTGTCTGTGGCTTGATTGCGCTCTATAACGGCGTGCCACAGACGGGTCGAGACTGGCTCGGAGAGACGATGCTCACTGTTCTCAGGCGTAGCCTGCTCATCCGTGGCTTCATCTATCCCGCGTTCGTTTCCGATTACTACGGCCGACATCGCTTCGCGTATGGCGATGGAAATCGCTTTGGTGCACTTAGGGGCAGGATTCGATGCCATGGGCTTGGACATAGATCAGGTCCTGCGGGTCGTGATCGAGGAAGTATTTGAAAGCTATCCGCGCCTGAACTTCAAGTCTGGCTTTCAGGAGCTCCTCGCGGCGAATTGTAAAGCGAACCCTGCCGCACAGACTCTGACATGGGCCGACGACTTCGCGCGCGTCAACGGATGTACGCTGCATGGCAAACCTATACCGACAGCCACTCAGTTGCTCCGTAACGCTCCGTTCCCGAGTAGTCGTGGGCGTACGCAAGCTGCCGAACACCCCAGCTTAGTCAAAAGCCTAAACTGATGATTTCGAGCTAATTACTCGGCGTCCTTACCGCGCCTGCATGCTAAGGCGACCGATCGCACCGTAGGCAAGGTTTATCCCCCGCCTCTCCGACTTCGTGGCGCCACCGCCACTGTGGCGACGGCGAAAAAACGTGCCGTGTCGCTGTCGGCTTTCGGGTTGAAGGGTGGCTTCCGAGGCGGGGAGGGTTCGTGCTGTTAAGCGTTCGGCTGCTGGGGGGTAATTGTCGGACTGGACGTGATCGCCTCGAAGCAGTGCTCGGCGAGTGACCAATGTTGACAACGCCGCTACACGGCACATTGGAATTCGGTGCCCAGACTGCGTTTCTCTCGAGCCTCTCGCCATGGAGCTATCCCGTTCACCGAGAAGCCCGCCCCTGCAAAATGAAATCAAGGCCTTATTGCTTGATCGCGGGCGCCGCGGCCAATGCTTTCTGAATCTCGGCGAGCTGAAGGAGCGCCGCAGCGTCCTTTGCGCTGGGCGGGCCCTGATTCTTACACCGCGGGTCAGTCCGCTGCAGCGCCCCGCTCATGGCGATGGTGACGGGAATGGGACTGCATCCGTGCGTTGTACTACACACAAGATCCCACTCCGGGCGCGCTCTGATGTGACAGGCAAAGCAATTGCCTCCGAACCGATTAACCACCGACGCGAAACCGCGCGTGCGAATTATTGAGCCGGCCGGGGACACATCAAGCTCAAAGAATTCCCAGTCGTGCGTCACCACGTTGAAACCCTGCTCACGCTTTACCATTGCCTCAGTGGGCACGAGTTGTAGCACTGAGCCCACCGGATACACTCCGCCGGTCCTCGATTTGGCGACTTGCACAGTGCCCTTGAGATTGCCGACCAAATTGTCAACGTAGAAATGGCCGATATGCGTCATCTCCCTCATGCAGCGAAAGGACTTTTCGCTTATGGAGAACGCATGGGGCGCGTCCGTCGCGGCCGCCGGGGCGCAGCCTACCAGAAGCACCGCCGCGCAAACGTGCCATGGGCGTCTCGGGCCATAGCCAAGCCGGTCACGAGTGCTGTCGATCCTTTGTGAGGCGACCTTCCTCCAACTGAACATGGCTCTGACCCTCATCTAAATCCGCAAAGCCGGATGACTCGTCACCAGCACCCGATGCCAGCCAGCGAACGCAAGACACCTATAGTTGACCAGGAGGACAAACCTCTCAAGACACCTTAACTATTACTTTGCCAAAATTTCGGCCTTCAAGCATCCCGATAAAAGCGCTGGGCGCCGCTGCAAGCCCTTCCGTGATTTGCTCGCGATAGCGAATATCGCCATTCGCCACGAGGGGACCGATCTCTTCCAAGAATTCATCGTAGTAATCGGGAACGAACTCGGAATAGATGAAGCCACGGATGAGCAGGCTACGCCTGAGAACAGTGAGCATCGTCTCTCCGAGCCAGTCTCGACCGGTCTGTGGCACGCCGTTATAGAGCGCAATCAAGCCACAGACAGGAACACGTGCGTACCGATTGAGCAGCTGCAATACCGCCTGCCAAACGGCTCCTCCGGCGGTTTCGAAGTACACATCGATGCCATCAGGAGCCAAATCTGGGAGCACACGCGCGAAATCCCCGGCGTGTCGATCAACTGCAGCGTCAAAACCAAGATCGCTGATCAGATAGTGGCATTTAGCGGCGCTACCGGCGATGCCGATGGCCCGTGCGCCGGCCCGTTTGGCTAACTGCCCAACCAGTGATCCCACCGGACCTGTGGCGGCGGAGACAACCACGGTCTCGCCGGGTTTTGGTTGACCGATGACTCGCAGTCCCGCATACGCGGTAAATCCCGGCATTCCGAGGACCCCTAGATAGGCCGTGACAGGAATCACTCCGCTCGGAACTTGCCGCGCATCCGCGGCACTAATCACGGCGTGGCTGCGCCACCCGACCATGGCGCGCACAATATCGCCCTGCCGAAAATCGGGACTTCGCGACTCCAAGACATCCGCTATTGCCTCGCCCTCCATTGTGTCCCCGACAGCTACGGGTTGCGCATAGGAGGCCCCCGAACTCATGCGGCCGCGCATGTAGGGGTCCAGCGAGAGATAGCGCGTGCGCACCAACAGTTGGCCAAGCGCTGGCTGCGGCATTGCGCTCGTCTCCAGTCGAAAACTGTCGAGAGCCGGAAGGGCTGCGGGACGCGAAGCCAATACAATACGCCGGTACGCTTCCATGAATCTCTCTAAGTACTCAGGACCATAAGTTCGGTGACGTATTCAGAGCCCCTCGTCAGGCAGCCATGGCAAGTCTCGCGGGTGCGGTGTCGAGCTTGCGCATCAGCCGACGCAAATCGCGGCGGGTGAATCGCCATTGAAAAGGTTGAGCGACGTTCTCGTAGTGCTTTTGAAAGCTCAACAGCCGCTGTTCGAGTTCGCTCAGAGAGCGGAAGTCGTTGGGCGTGAGGGCTTTGCGTTGCACCACAGAGAAATAGATCTCGACCTGATTGAGCCAGCTGGCGTGCACCGGGGTGTGTACCGGGATGAGGTTGGGCCAACGCTCCTGAAGTCGAGCGAGACAGCGCGCGCCACGGTGGAGGCTGCCGTTGTCCATGACCCAGAATACCCGCGGGGCACAGCGGTATGGCCGCCGAGTCATGACGTGCGCCACCAGGCGATCGAAGGCAGCGATACTGCTGCTACGCTCGCAGCGTCCGAATACTCGGGCGCGTCGCACATCCCAGGCCGCCAGATACGTCCAGGCTCCCAAACGTTGATACTCGTGTTCCACTCGCATCGGCCGCGCCGGTGCCGTGGCGAGCGTTGGGTGACGGCGGCGACGCGCCTGGACACTGGTCTTCTCGTCAGCGCAGATCACGCAGTCCTGCGGGGAAAGCGCCGCACCTTGCCAGCGGCCCTCGTAAAGATCGAGTACGCGGGCGGCCTTGCGCTCGAAGTCCGGGTCGCGCGGAAAGATCCAACTGCGGTGCGACCACGGACGGATCGCATCCTCAGTGAGCCAGCGCCACAGGGTCGTTTCACCGATGGAGGCGACCAGCCCCCGCTCGATGAGCTCGCGGCGGATCTCTGGCAGGCTCCACCGCGACAGCGGCACCTCAGATTGATACGGCAGTTCGCAGGCCAGAGCCTTAACGGCTACCGCGAGGCTGGGGGGGAAAGAGCACTGGGCGCCCGGTGCGGGAGCGTTCCTCCAGGCCTGCCATACGCTCCCGGTAGAAACGCTTGCGCCATTTGCTGACAATTTGGCGCGGCGTGTCCAAGCGCGCAGCGATCTCCTCGTTCTCGAGGCCGGCGGCGGCGTACAGGATGATCTTGGCGCGGATGACGTCTCGATACGGTGACGTATATCTACGCGCCATGGCTTCGAGGCGGGCGCGCTCGGCTGCGGACAACTCAATGAGATACGGGCATTTTCTTGGCATGCATGTCCCTCCCTGGTCACCCATAGTGCCATGGGAGCGGAATACATGCCAGATTTGTACATCATCGTATTTATGGAACTAGGTACTATTGAGAATTGCGTAAGTGAGTGACACTTTTTCCGCTTCTTGCGGTCCAAGTACCCGGAATGGTTACATTCGGAGTACTGATGAGGCACTCACAGAAGCGCAAAGAGCTCGAGCGGCGTCGACGGCACGGAGCGAGGCTGCTGGCGGCGGGGCAGCCGCAAGCGGAGGTCGCCCGTCGGGTGGGCGTATCGCGCCAGACGGTGATGCGTTGGGAGAGGCTGCGCCAGCAGGGAGGACTGAAGGCGCTACGTCGCGCCGAACACTTCGGGCGCCCGGAGCGGCTATCCGAATCGCAACGCGAGGAGCTGGTGCGGTTGCTAAAGGCAGGGTCGCTGGCAGCCGGATTTGCGACGGAGCTGTGGACGTTGCCGCGGATTGCGCGATTGATCGAGGAGAGATTCTCGGTCTCGATGGTGCCCTCCTCAGTATGGCGGCTGCTCGGGCGGCTCGGCTGGAGCGTGCAGCGGCCGAGCGGCCAGGCGCGCGAGCGCGACGAGCGGGCGATCCGCACCTGGAAAGCCAAGAGGTGGCCCGCGCTAAAAAAATCGCTGCGCGACAAGGCCGAGTAATCGTCTTTATAGACGAGTCGGGTCTGTCCGAGAGACCTTGTCGCGCGAGAACCTGGGCTCCGAAGGGTGAAACGCCGGTGCTGCAGTACCGCTTCAGCTGGAAGCAGCTGTCGGTGATTGCCGGGATCAGCTACTGGCGATTCTATTTTCGCCTGTTCAATGGCTCGATCAAGAGCCCCCAGATCGTCGAATTTCTCAAAGCCCTGCAGGTGACGATCGGCAAGAAGCTGCTGATCATCTGGGACGGTCTGCAGGCCCACCGCTCGAAGCTCGTGCGCACCCATGTGGAGGCCCAGCGTGGCCGCATCGTGCTCGAGCGTCTGCCGGCCTACGCCCCGGAAATGAACCCCGTCGAATGCATCTGGGGTTATCTCAAGCATCACGCCATGCCCAACTACTGCGCCACGAACTTCATTGACCTGGCCGAGCGCGCTCGGAGGAACCTGCGCTCGATGCAACGACGTGCCACGCTCGTGACCGCATTCTGGAAACAGGCGGAGCTGTTTTGATCTCGTCACGTACTTACGCAAGACTCAATAAGCCTAGACCGTGTTTTCAGGGAAGGTCCTCGCTGTGCAATTTGGCACGCCACGGCTGGCGAATGGAACGTCAAAAAAGCCTCTCTTTCGGACATTCACTGCCGGGTGGGGCCGACGGGCGCCGCCACTTTAGTCGGGGCGGTCCTTGAGTGGAAAAGGGCGCACGCGTAGGATGTCCGGAGGATCAACGTACTGCGCCAGCATGGCTCGAATGTGGTGTCCGCGTCGCAACGGAGGTCGTTATTCTTCGGGTTGGTCTGTTGCTTTCTCCGGGGTTTGCGAATCTCAGCTTTGCGCCGCTGGCGGCATTCGAAGCCGCCAACGCTATGCTCGCACAGCCCTATTACGAGCCGCACGTCGTGTCCCCGGTTGGTGGGCCCTTAGCGAACTCCTTCGGGATGGTTGTTCAAACCGAAAAGGTCGGGGAAGCGGCCTTAGACACGATAATCGTGGGGTCGCCACCGGATACCCGTAAACCCCCTGACGACGTTGTCGAGTTCTTGCGTGAGAGCAGGGCTCGCCGTATCGCAGCGGTGTGCGTCGGGGCATTCATACTGGGCGACGCAGGCTTGCTTGATGGGCGGCGGTCGACCACCCACTGGATGTTTGGGCCCGAGCTGAAGCGCCGATTCCCGAAGACGCGCGTCGAAATCGATCGCATTTTTGTTCAAGACGGTCCCATCTGGACGTCTGCCGGTATGACAGCCGGGATTGATCTGGCGCTCTCGCTGATTGAGCGGGATCTTGGGTCCGACAAAGCGCGTGAAGCTGCGCGGAATATGGTAATCCACCACCGGCGTGCCGGAGGACAGTCCCAACACTCAGCACTTCTCACCCTGGACGCCAAGTCCGATCGTATCCAAGACGCGCTGCAGTTCGCCAGGCGCAATCTTTCAAAACTACTCAGCATAGAGAAATTGGCCCAGGCAGCCTGTTTAAGTCCTCGGCAATTCAGTCGCGTATTTACGCTCGAGACGGGTATATCCCCTGCCAAGGCGGTGGAGAACCTGCGCCTGGAATCTGCGCGATTCATGCTCGAGCAAGGACGGCTGCCAGTCGAAACCGTCGCGCGGATCAACGGGTTCCGAGACCGCGAGCGCATGCGCAGAAGTTTTCTGCGCACGTACGGACAAACCCCTCAATCAATCCGGAACGCCTCGCAACCTTTGGTATCGATCTAATCGCGGCTTCTGCGAGCTCCTCGCGCCATATTAGAGTGCTTTCCCGGGCAGCCCGCTCCATATCTCATCGTCATGTTGTCCTCTCATTCCGAAGGGACTCAGGATTCGGACGGGCGCGATGCGACCGAAATAGAGGCTTTTACGACCTCCACCTTGCTAGCGACGCTTCTATGCTGGCGTGAGCGCTTAGCCCCTGCCGAGCCGCCATTAGCGTGAGTCGACTCGCCGGAGGATGATTTAATAAGGGGTAATCACCATGAAAAGTCTCTTGCTCACCGTTGTTGCGTCGTTGGGAATAGTTCTCGCGCCGGTGGGGCAGGCAGCCGTTAAGAGTGTCGTCCTCGTCCACGGTGCCTTCGCTGATGGTTCGGGCTGGAAACCAGTGGTGGAAATACTCGAGCGCGACGGGTACACCGTGTATGTCGCGCAGATTCCTGAGACTACCTTTGAGGCCGATGTTGCGGCAACTAAGTCCATTCTCGATCGGTCGGGTCCCTGCGTTCTTGTAGGCCATAGCTATGGCGGCATGGTCATCACCGAAGCGGGCGCTCACAATTCGGTCAAAGGGCTGGTTTATGTAGCCGCGTTCGAGCCAAACGTCGGAGAAAGTGCCGGGATGCTCAATGGCAAAACTCCGCCGGCGAGTAATGACATTGCACCTGTCGGTGGAGGTTTCCTGCAGGTGAAACCCGAGTCCTTTCCCAAGGACTTTGCCGCTGATCTGCCTAAGGCAGTTTCGCAGTTTATGGCCATATCGCAGGTACCCATTTCGGTGGAGGCCTTCTCTGCAAAAGTAACGGTCGCGGCCTGGTCAAGCAAGCCCAGCTACGCTGTAGTGGCCAGACGAGACCGAATGATCAACCCGAACCTCGAGCGTTTCATGACTAGCAGAGCCAAGTCGAAGACGATCGAGCTTCCGGGCAGTCACGCGATTTTCTTATCCCATCCAAAGGAAGTAGCAGCGCTCATCGAGGAAGCTGCTGGCGCTGCCGATTAATTGTCTATAGATGCCACAGGTGGCGCGCTTTGGGAAAAAAAGGTGCGCGTGGGCAAAGGCCGGTGATTCGCAGCTGGTCGAGTATCACGATCGCGAGTGGGGCGTACCTATTCATAGCGAACGTAAGCACTTCGAGGGGCTCGTACTGTCGGGGGCGCAGGCTGGATTGAACTGGCTGCTTGTGCTCAGGAAGCGGGACGGCTATCGGCGAGCGTTCGCACAATTCGATCCCGAGAAGGTAGCGCGTTTCACCGAGCGACAAATCTGGGCAACTTGTTGCCAATCCTGGAGTGATCCGGAACCGGATGAAGCTTGTGGGAGCCGTGCAGAACGCACGGGCGTTCCTCAAAGTGCAGGATGAATTCGGCAAGTTCGACGCCTACTGCTGGCGCTTCGTCGACGGTCGCCCGAAGGTAAATCGCTGGAAGACGACGCGCCAGATTCCAGCCACGTCGCGTGAATCTGAGTCGTTTAGCAAGGATCTGAAGCATCGGGGCTTCAGCTTCGTGGGTCCGACGGTCGTTTACGCGTACATGCAGGCGATCGGTATGGTGACCGACCACCTCGTCGACTGCTACCGTTATCGAGAAATACTACCCGAAACCGGTCAAAGCGCCTGAATGTCGGCAAGCCGCGTCCGGCGACACCCCGGAAGCGAAAACCGAATCGCCATGGTGTATCGCTTAAGTATCAAGCAGAGTGCCGAGCACCGAAGGCCATTGACGCTCGAATTCACTGTCCTTTTGTAGGCCGCGCGCGAGGAGCTTCAGAATGCGCTCCTGAGCCTCGGGCCAGGTCAACGCCGTCTGAAAGGAGGTGAACGAGCCGAGAAGCTGGTCGGCGGATGGCAGCGAGACTTGGTTGACGAGGTTCTTTGCCGCTGCGATGGCCCGCCGATCGAAGGAGGCGATGCGTCGCGCGAGCGCGTCAACAAAGCCGTCGAGTTCGGCTTCGGGAAGTGCACGGTTAACGTACCCATATCGCTCCGCGGTATCGCCGTCGAAGTCGTTTCCGCTGAGAACGATCTCTAGCGCGCGCCCACGACCGACCAGGTGCGGCAGGCGCTCCGTAGCACCGCCACCGGGGTGCAAGCCGACCGCGACCTCTGGTTGCCCGAGGTGCATGTTCTCGCGTGACGCAAATCGCATGTCGCAAGCGAGCACGAATTCGCTGCTTACGCCGCGGACGCAGCCACGGATTTTTGCGATGCTGGCAACCGGAGATCGCGTCAGTCTTACGAACGTATCCATCAGGAGCGGAAAGCCGGAGTTGCCGACCGCAGTAGTGATGTTGCCGAGCTTACCCGTCAAGTCGAAATGGCTCAGATAGAAGTCTTTCATCGCGCTCTCGAACACGATGACGCGGAGGCTCGGGCTGGCATCGATTCGGGCGAGCAGGTTCTGCAGACCCTCATACATGGTGTCGTCGACCACGTTGAAGGGCGGATAGTCAAACACAACCCGCCAGAAGGCGGGAGTCTCCTCGATTACGCGCAGCGGTGACGGCACCGCAGTCATGAATGAAACTCCGGTCCCACTTCGATCGAGCGAGAGGGCGATGTGATATTGAGCCGCTCATAGGATCTCATCCTCGCAACCGCCTCGTCGGTTATACACAGTCGCATGAAGAGATTGCGCTCGAGCGCGAGTCCCCTTTCCAAGGGCATCTCTGTCGCGCTGCGAACCAGGCGCTTGATATAGGCCAACGAGTCCCTCGGGAGGGCAGCCAGCCGCCGTGCAATCTCAAGCGCGCGATCGACCGCCTTGCCGGTAACGGTCTGATGCACGAGCCCCTGCCGCGCCGCTTCTTTAGGTGAGACCGGCGTGCCCAAAAGAATGTGTGCCAGCGCCGCCGGCGTCCCGATGGTTCGTGCTAGTTTTTGAGTTCCGCCCGCACCCGGTAGCAGGCCAATATTGGATTCCGGCAGCCCGATAAGGTACTCGCCGTCCTGAGCGATCCGGAGATCACAGGCAAGCGAGAGCTCGAACGCGCCTGCCAGGGCAGTCCCGGAGATTGCCGCGATAGTCGGCTTGGCCATCGTTTCGCAGAGCCCGATGGCCCGGTCAATGAATCCTCCGTGGTATGTTGCGTTATCGGCCCACTCGCGCCCGGAATCGCGAACAGTCTCTGCGAAGCGAAGGAGAGCGGTGACGGAATAGTGACGAACAAAATAGCCGGGGGCGCCTCCGGTCAGCACGACGACTCGGACGTCCGGATTGCCGGCCAGCCCTTCCAGACCCGTCGTTAGCGCGTCAGTCATCTCTTGGTCGAGAAAGATTCGATTCGCGCTGCCGAGCGTCACGACAGCGATGCCATTATCTACGGTGGTCTTGAGAACATCAGGGTTCATGACTTGCTCGAGCGTAGAGTTGGGACTTCAGCTATCTTTATTGGGTTGTGGCCAATCGAGGAGTAACGGTGTTACCGGTCCGCTGGCGCCACGGAACGAGCAAGCGGAGCGTAGCGCTCGTGCACCTCCATGCGCGGTCATTTATGCCGCTTTTTCGGTCACGCTGTTCGGCGAGGCTACGAACGCTGTCACGCGAGTCGCAACAGTATCGTCGCCGCGGCCGACTTCTGGGTGACTGACCGGTATGGAGCGACGCAATTGAACTTCCATCGGGCCGCAGTTGGCCGATTGCTGCTATGAGGCGTAGAGAACGGGACTCTCTCCAATTAGTCACGAGGATCCCATGGGTCGTCGATCAATCACAGGCGGGGTCATTCCGGCAAACGGCCGCCGCATTCAATTTGACTTCGCGATCGAGGGCGTGCGGTATCGACCGACATTACGCTGGGAACCGA
>CAVWLY010000023.1:0-233235 GCA_963755865.1 uncultured Acidobacteriaceae bacterium
CAACACAACAGGTTACGTCAATTCTGCTGCATGTCAGCATGGGCCTGTTTGGGGCGATTGTTACCTGAAATGTTACCTTGGGCCGAATCGCTGCCGGCCGTCGCCGTATAGCCCGCCCATAGCTGGTCGGCCACGTCCGCGGCGTCGAGGTCGACATAGTAGGCCATCGTGGTCTGGACGGTCGAATGACGCATCAGCCGCTTTAGGACGGCGGGCATAACCTTTCGTGACCATCGCGTGCCGAACGCCCGGCGCAGGTCGTGTGCCGATGCAAACTTGCCATCGGCCTTGTTCACCACCGCGCCGGCCTTCTTGCCGATAGCCGACACCACGCGGCCGACTTCCTGGGGAACCATCGGCTTGCCTGTTGCCCGTGTCATCGGTAGGAATAGCCGCCCGCCCCGCTCGGCTTCCGGTGTGGCCTGTAGAAACTCGGCAAAGTCTGGGGTCAATGGAATCACTTCATCGCGCCGGGCCTTCTGTGCTTCGGCGTAGATGCGTAGGGCCGGCCGTCGGCCGGTTAGATCGACGTGGAATGGCGAGTCACGGTCCCACGATACGGTTAACGCTTCACCCAGCCGCAAGCCCGATAACCATAGGCCACGCAACAGCCGCTCCCACGCCGGCGCGTCGTCCGGTCGAACCTTTGGGACCGCTGCTATCATTCGGTCAAACTCTTCGGCTGTAATTGGCCGGCCACGCATCAACGCTTGCCCCTTGGCCAGCCGCGGCATTTCGATGCTCGGGGCCTTGGCCAGCAATCCCATCTTGGCACCCCAGCGAAGCGCGGCCTTCACGTGGCGCAAGTGCTTGGCTATCGAGCTGTCCTTTATCACTGGCTTGAGGATCTTCTTGTCGCCCTTGATGATCTCTCGCGGCTTGCGAAGCTCAGCTTGAAACCGGCTCATTACGGCGGCCGTCAACTTGACCAGCCGGTCGGGATTGATTACTCGCTCGAAACAGTCGAGGGATTCCCCCGCCGTTGCTTGCGTGCCAGGTGCCAGGCCGATTAGCTTCTCGGCTTCGTACCGCTGGCGAAACTCTTTCCACGTCAATCGGCTCGGGGCCTGATACCGGCCGGTTCGCAATTCATCCTGCCACACAGCCGCCTTGCCGATCGCCGTTGCTTCGATGGGCGTGCCGGCCGATTTCGTTTGCTGCTTGCCGGTCACGGGATCGACGTATCGCAAGACTAGGTTTTCCCGGTCGGGATACTTGCAGACTGTTACCTTGATTTCGTCGTCACTCATGGGGACCACTCCAAGAAAGACCGCGGGCCGTGATACCCGCTTCTAAGCAGCGTGAGGCTGCCGCACGTGCCTTGCTCCCCGCCTTTGCGGATCAACGCTTGAACACGCACACGGATACCACGGCCCGGGGCCTGTTTGTTGGAAACCATCTCAGAATCTCACGTAAGGGTTAGAAGCCCTTGCCGGCCGTCGATGATTGGCCGACAACGGTATTATCGGCTTTCCTCCGCCCTGGTCAATAGGTGGTCACTCCCCACGCCCACGACCACCACGGCCGACACTATCCACGGTCGCCGCTCCTCTGCACCCGGGCCGATGATGTAGCAACCGACCACGGGGACCGCGGGAAGTCGCCGCCGTTCGCTGTTGGAACCTCGATAATGGATTATTGCGTCGATCATGCTTGCTCACTCCGAAAACGGCCCGCCAGCTTCGCCGCTGTTGCGTTCCTGTTGCCCTGGTCGATGTTTGACACCTTGAACACTCCCGGCCCTCTATGGGCCTCTCACGCGATTGAAAATCCGCGGGGGGCAGTCAGCCAAACGCCGACCACGCCCCCGCAATCGCTTGCCCGGCCGAAAGCTACCGCCGCCGGCTCGGGCCGAACATCAAAAACGAAACCGGATGGACGGGCTGCCATCGCGAAATTGTGCCGCGGTAACAATCTCAATGCGCGTGTCTGGGCAATACCCTTCGGAAACCAGACTGACTTCCCGCAACTGGATTCGCTCGAAAACATCGAAACCCCGCTTCGCGTCGAAACGTTGCACAATCGTCGGGCCGCCCCAAGAGGCTCCAAGTAGTCGGCCTGTCTGAACGTCACGCCGAACACGGTTTGCAATGTCGCCCTTCGGCAACCACGCCCGAAAAGCCAGCCCTTCGGGCTTTTCCATAAGAGACAGCTCGCCGTTCATGCAAAAACTGTCGGCAAAAACTACTCGCTCGTCGTGGCCCTCGACGAGCAAGATCATCCCATCGTCTAAAGCTTGCGAAAACGCACCTGGGGCAATAACCGCCGGCCGTTTCCATCGGCTGCCGTCCGAAAAACCGCCGACGTGGGACACGTTGTAACGTGCGCACCACCCTTGAACGGCCCACGGGCATAGCTCGATTTCCATGTTTTGCAAGCTCATTGTTGGGCCTCCTCTACCTTCATGCTTGCAACCTCGACTTGCTCCACTTCACCACGCGGAAGTGTTGCCCGGATTTTTGCAAGCTCGGCGTCAACATCGGCGTCCAACAGCTTCAGCGCCTCCGCATTTGTGCGGGCTGCCTCGACAAGCTCCAACCGCTTTTCGATGCTCGGCCTGTTGCTGAAAACGCGGGAAAGCCAGCCGCTTTTCTCCGTCGCCGGCTCCTCGCGCTCGCTAATTGAGATTGTCAGCACCCGTTCTCGGACCCGGTCCAACTCGACAATGAACGCGTCAATCGACGAATCGGACGTCACCGCCAGTTTTGCCGCCAGCCCGCTAAGTTTTCGGCGGGCGGTGGCGTCGATGTCGGCCATTTGGCGGTTAAGATAGCCCCATGCGTTTCTCTTGGCCGTCATTACCGCGATAGCTTTTTTGAGATCCTCCTCCGCGGCCTGAATCTTGGGTTGCAGCTTCGCCGCCTGTGCGTCGAGTTGGCCTTGTTCTGCCACATACTCCGCGGCAAGCTCGGAATGTCGCTTTGCATTTTCTGCCGCGCTGTTGGCCTCGACTTCCTCCAATAGCTGTTGACCGGCCTCGGTGTTGAATAGCCGTGTCACACGTTCGCTTAGTCCTGTCACGTCAATCTCCTTAAAACAAGGGTTGTCTCCGGCGAAATGCCGGGTTGAACTCATTCTCCGAATTCAATTAAGGCCCATGGCACCCTGTCGGGCTCGCTCGCAGCTTGCCTCGCATAAACGAGTGTCCTGATTTCGGGATCGAGCCACGCCGCACGTAACATGACGTGATTGGCGGCCACGCCGTCCGGCAAGTCGTCAAAAAAGTCTTGGCCGCACAAAAGAATCAGCGCCAAGGTGCCTGGGCGGAGGGCCGTATGTTGTCGCTGCCGCTTCTGTTTTCTCATCGCCATCGTTTTTTACTCCCAAAGTCATTAGTACTGCTGACCACCAATTCTTGGCGGGCGGCTTTCGCTCGGCCCTTCTACGTCAAGCCCCAACTCTCGCACCAGTCGGGCAAACAGTCCTTTTGCATCACGCTCAATTGCCGCCGCTGGATGGGCTCGTCGCTGGCCGAATCGGTCCGTTGTGCAAAGCCCTTCCGCCACCAGAATCTCACGGGCCTGTTGTGCCCGGTCCCAACACTCCGCAGCCGCGGTCAACAATTTCAGATGGTGTGATTCCAACTGATATTCACCCACAACAGACTCCCACCATCGCCGTGTTGCGGCCTTCAGGTGCTTGGGGGATTGTGTCTTGCCTTTCGTCGGGCTCATTTTTTGCCTCACGGATTTTTTCTTAGACCGGGGTTGCTCCGGTTCGCGTCAGCCTACAGTGCGGTTTCCCGGCCTCGCGTCAAAAAGAATCGACCCCCCTACCCCCTGTCAGCCGCGCCAAGACGCCCTCGCGCGAATCGTCGCGACCGAATAGCTCCCGCTGTTCGATCCGCCCACGCTCAATACCTTCAAGGGTGTCGGGCAATGCCAGGTGTGCCGGTGGCCACTTTGCCGGCTTCGGTCTGGCGTTGCATCGGCCCACCTTCGCTTTCCTTATTTCTTTGGTTTTCATATCGCCTTTCATCATTCGCATCAGCCCGCCCGCCTGCCCTCTTATAAAGAGGGGCTGGGCGGGTCCGATGCGATTGCAACGGCCTACCCGCCCAATTCACCCGCCCGGGCCGATGCGGGCCAATGCGATTTCGTCATTCGGTAGACCGCAACTCCCATGCGTCGTATCTCCGATTGTTGCCCTTCTGAACCTCTGCCGGTGTCACGGTGCCATCATCCGCCAAGGAAGCAAAGGCCCGATCAAACCGACCATGCCCAAACGGTGCCCGGGCCCGCAATTCGGTTTTGGTTGGCGGGGCCTTCAGCTTGACCATCATGGAGACAATCGCCCCTCGGTCATTCTCTAGGGTTGCTTCCGCCTTCGCCCGCTGTGCCGCCTCTCTGGCCTCTTGCTGGGCACCACGGCCGGCTTGGCGGGCCTCTTCGGGCTGCAATACGTCCACTTCCCACCGTCGCCCGCCTGGATCCGCTCGGCTGCCTTCGTGAACGTCTAGGGCGTGCAATGACGAATGGCCCATGCGCCCGCCGATGTTCAACCACAGCTTATGCTCGCCCGCCTGTGCGGGGCTGTAGGCTTCGCGTCGGGTCAGCAATAGCCACTGGCCAGCAATCTCGGCAACGCCGGCTTGTGTCAGGTCGGCCAACTCACCTGGGGCGTAGGGGTCAGCCGTGGCGCGGGTCCGCTTGAAATGATGAATAAAAATCGGAGTGCAACTATGCTCCAAGCATAGACAAACCGCCTTGCCGAGAATCCCGCCCATGCTGTAAACATTCCCGGCGTTGTCGCCGCTCAGGCAAAGCATCAAATTGTCGAGAATGGCAACTTCCGCCGCGGTGTCGTCCAAAACTTTGGCAAAGGCGTCAAGTCGCGTAGGTCTTCCAATCGCGGCACGGAAAAACACCAATGCAATTGAGTCACGTCGGCAAGAGTGATTCCCTTTGATGTTGCGATGCGTCGGCCATACTCTTGGGCAACCGCCGGGCCGCCCTCGCCAGTGAAGTAGACCACCCCGCGCGGCTCGGGAACCGTCCAAGAACCGAGAAACGGCCGCCCGGTGGCAATGCTGATTGCCGCGTCAATTCCCAATAGGGTCTTGCCCGTCTTGAACATGCCGCCGATAACGGCTGGGCTGCCGGCAAATAGGGCTTCAGTGATAATGGGGCTCGGGGTGTAATCTTCGCCGTCGAGGGCCTCGCTACTAATGAGTGGAAACCGTGGCGCCTTTGGCTCGCCTTCGGCCTTGCCATCAGTTTCCGCCGCCAGTCTGACCACTTCAGGCGCAAGACTCGGCAGATTATCGGCCGGAAGTCCAAGGGCCTCGAGCGCTCGCCGCAATGATTGCTCCCGCTTCCAGCCGTCTTGCACGTCAACTTGGTCGGGATACTCTTGGCCATTGTGTCTATAGACCACGGGCCGCTTGCCGTCGCCGTTCGGATTGCCAACAGAAACGCGAAGGTCGGTCACGCTACGCCCTCCCGGTCTGCTACAATCCGCACGGCGGGCCGTTCGGTCGGTGTTGACATGGTGGCGGGGTCGCGGCGCGAAGGCTGGCCCGTCAATTCCTCAGCGTAGGAAATAATGGCATCGAACACGGCCCGGTGTCGCTGCGGTGTGAACACGTCCGCCGCGGCCTGTTCGCATCGGTCGCGTTGCTCGCCCAACAGGTCTGCCAGCCGATTGGCAAGCATCGCACCGCCAAGGCGCTGATTGCCTGTTGCGTTGCCCCACGGGCTGCCGTTTGGCGCAGAATCATGGGCTTCGCTTAGGATCAAAGCCCATTCGTCACGGTCGCCGCGTTCCTCGATAACGCCAAGGGCAATGATGGCGCGGCGCAGTTCGTCAGGGGTGAATCTGCTATTCATCGCCGTCGCCTCCCTGCCCGTGGTCGCTGGCCTGTTGCTCGGCAAAATCAAGAGCCCACCGACCGACAACGTACTTTCGCCGGCCAAGCAAACACGTACGCAGCCCGGCCCGCTGAAGATCGCACAGCACGCGAGGGCCAAGACCTAGCCGCTTGCCGAATGTTCGCAGGTCGATCAATTCGTCGGCATGGATTGAACCACGGCCGATGGTCGGGGCTTGCTCCTGGGGCCGTTTCATCGGTTGCCCCCTTCGGCCGCCGGCCGCTTGTGCGATTCGATGAATTGCGAAAGGTCCGCAACGTCAAACCTGATTTCCTTGTTTGGGAAAACCACGCGGGGCAGTTCGCCGCGGTTTGCGAGTCGCAACACCTGTCGCGGGGTCAACTGTAGAAAGTCGGCCGCTTCGGATTGGGTGAGTAGCTTTGTCATGCCCGTAATTGAACACGGGGCACGCGGGGCAACACAACGCGACAAACGCGGGGCAACGGGCGGGGCAACGCGGGGCAACACAGGGCATTTTTCGCTATGCCCTCTTTCGCGGGCTCCGCCGGGGCTTCGTTGGCTCTTTGTTGTCGCGGGCTTCGATGGCACGCTTGATAGCGCTCGCAACCGTGCCTTGGGCGATTTTGTTCGGACTGTCCGGGCAGATTTCGGCTCGTGCCGTCGCGGTCATGGCGTCCCACTTCGCGAAAATCTTCGCCGGCTTGTGGTAGGTATCCGTGCCACGGGCTTCATACTGAGTCACAAACCACGCATCGCGGGGCGCAATGCCCGTGGATGTTATTTTGCCATTGTCCTGGGGCTGCTCCGTTGCCGACGGCTCGGCTTTCGCGTTCGCATCGAACCCCTCAAGCTCGCGCTGAACCTGGGTCACTTCGTCAGATAGGGAGCGAACGTCGGGAAAGGCTAGGGATTCGCAACCGGGCCACGCTTCGCCAAACGCCCATTGCCAGCGTTTTGCAATCTCACCTTTCCGAATTGCGGAATCAAGGGCCGATTGTAGCAGCTCGACAATGAAGAGCATCCCCGGCTCATCGTCGCCGGCTGTGTGTGCGCAGTTAGCAACCGCAACGAGGTGCTTGGCCTGGTCCGATTCTTCCAGAACCTTAGCAACGGTGCGAATGAGTGATTCGCCCTTTTGGAAGTGCTTGCCGGGCTTCGCACCTGTTGGGACTTCCAGCCACTTGGCAAAGGCTGCTAGCTGATTCCATGCGTCAAGCCATTGCTCCCGTAACTCGGCCGCTTGCCGCTGGATATTGCGTTTGGATTCGGCCGCTTGCCGCTGTTTTGCGAGTGCCTGAACACTATCCATGATGCACCACCTTTCAGCCGGGCGGTCGGCCTGGGCTGTGCGGTGGTGCCGACGCAACCCACGGCCGGCCATGCTGGGGAGCTACCCCAAACCCGGCAATGTCATTCTATCAATTCACACTGTTACCTTGAATGTTACCTAAAACCAGTTTCGCAGACGGTCGAAAAGGATCGGCCGCAGTACTGCATACCTCGATTTCTCGGGGAAAACATGGTTTTGCATCGTTTTGGATTCGGTACTGCATAGGCTATCCCGATTTAAAATCCCGTGGGCTTTATCGCCCGTGCGGGTTCGATTCCCGCCTCGGCTACCTTGCAGCACAAGAGGTTACGTCAATTCGGCTGCACGCCGACATGGGCCTCTGCCACGTCAGCCGCATCCAGATCGACATAGTAAACCCATTGTGGTCTGTACCGTGGAATGACGCATCAGACGCTTTAGGATGGCGGGCCTATGCCGGTGGCGTATCCGAGCGGCGTCCAAATGAGGAAGACAGAATGAGAGACCGATTCTACACTCAGCCGATGCTGCTCCTGGTTTTCGTTAGCTGGGCCGCAGGCATCGTCACGTTAGGCTGGCTTATCTACCAAAGCCAGCGAGACAGTTGCCGAACCAAGGCTGACTACAATCTTACCGCCATCGCCGATCTTAAGGTGAGCCAACTCGCGATGTGGCGGAAGGAACGCTTGGAGGACGCCGCGGTTTTTTATAAGAACAGACCCTTCTCGGATCTGGTGCGGCGTTGCAGCGAGCGGCCGCAAGACTTGCCTCTGCAAGAACAGCTTCGGTCGTGGCTCGACCACTTTCAGGCGAGCCAGCATTATGATCGAGTCGCCTTGTTTGACGCCGCTGGCAAAAAGTGGATGGGGTTCTCGAAAATGAAGGAGCCGCTCTCTCCCATCACGTATCAGACGGTCAGTGAAGCACTGCGTTCAGGGCAACTGACATTCACGGACTTCTACCGGAGTGAACGCACCAAGACGGTTGGTCTCCGCCTCTTTGTGCCCATTCTCGACGAGCAGGGCAACGGCCGGCCGCTCGGCATATTAATGCTGAGGATTGACCCTAGTACCGACCTCTACCCCTTTATCCAGACTTGGCCGACGCCCAGCCAGACGGCCAAGACGCTGTTGATCCGCCGCGAAGGCAACGAAGCCGTCTGTCTCAATGAACTCAAGACTGAGAAGAACACAACCCTTGAGCGCCATGTAGCCCTGGACCACACAGACTTTTCCGTGGTGAAGGCGGCCTTAGGCCAGGAAGGGATCGTGGAAGGCGTTGACAACGAGGGCGTGCCCGTGCTGGCGGCCGTGCGTGCCGTGCCCAATTCGCCGTGGTTCCTGGTGGCACAAATGAATGTTGCGGAAGTGTACGCGCCGATGCGAGAGATGGTTTGGCTGACCGTCTTTTTCGTATGCGCCCTGTTGTTTGGCGTGGCAGGGGCGATGGTTGTGGTTTACAAGGCCTTTGTCTTTGTCACGGCTCAGATTCTCGACCCGCACTACCAATAATGGTTGGGACAACTGCCGCTGAGATATCGCACCGACAGTTTCCAGTTGACATCTGCTCGGACACGCTCCAGGCAGAATCGGGGAGACCGTCCTACTTCCAATACGGCTTGCAGTCCCCATCGGTGACTTGCAAATATGCTTGGCCGCAACCACTTCGCTCTTTCCCAACGACGCGCAGACTCGTGTGAAGGGAATCTTTCGGACGATTCCGTTTGCCGGGTGCATCGCATGTTCTGACGCGGCTTTAGCCCAGGCACCGCGACGATGTCCAGCAACCGGGAGGGGCGTCTTGATGCTGGGCTGCGATAGCGGTCCTTCAAGACGTATTCGGCCCCGTCCGGCTCGGAAAAGGTTCAGGTTTACTCGTTCTTGGCGTTGCTTTCGGGTCTGAAGCACCACGTTTCCACGCCTGAGTCAAGACAAAGAGTCTGGCTCTTTTTAGATATGTCGCACCACCCGGAAAAAATACGCGCTTCCAATATTTTCAATTTGCACCTAGTATCGAGCCTAGTCGTCTCAGTCTCTTCAAGATGCGATCCGCGACTTCGAGGCCCACGGATCCGGGGACCGTTGAGATACACCACCTTTGCTCCACTACTTGCCCCCGCACCAGGACTAGCATGAGAACCGATCGGGCATCCCTGCCTGCGCTCATCGCGGGCACAGTCTTTGTCACAGTCCACTTCTTGGCGACGTCGGCAATAGCGGCGTTCACATTTGTCGCCATTCCCGACACTCAGTATGAGGTGCTATCGCATCCGCAAATGCTTCAGGGCCAAGTCAACTGGATTCTGAACAATCAGGCGAGTCAGAATATTGCCTTCGTTGCTCAGTTAGGCGACATCACGCAAACTGGAAGCGGCAAACAGTACGCTCTGGCGCACAATACACTGTTTCAGCTAAGTAGTGCCGACAATTTGCCCTGGGGAACGTGCCGGGGCAACCACGACACCGTGGCAAAGTCTTACATAAAATACTTTGGCACTTCGAACTTTGTCGGCGAGGACTGGTACGGTGGTGCTAGTGCCGACGGCCTGAGTTCGTACCAGACTTTTGACGCCGAAGGACGAAACTACCTGGTGCTAGACCTCGAGTATCATGCGCCGAAGGCCGAGTTAAACTGGGCTCAAAGCGTGATTTCAGCCCATCCGGGCATGCCAACCATCATCAACACGCATGCTTTCTTTGGCTTAAAGGACAAGGTTGGCGCCTGGGGCAAGCAATTGTGGAGCGGCGCACTAACGGGCAACAATTTGGGTTTGGTGAATGGCAACCCGCAGGTCTTTATGGTGCTTTGTGGGCACGAGTTGTACGACTACCACACCGTAGCAACGGATGCCGCTGGGCAGCCGGTCTACGAATTGATGTCCAATTATCAATCCATTCACGGCGGCGATGGCTACATGCGGCTGTTCCAGTTTGACGAAGCTGATTCAGTCATTCACGCCCAGACTTACTCGCCGACTGATACAACGACTCCCTATTTGACCAATTCCGCGAATCAGTTCGACATCCCCATGAATTTCGACCAGCGGCTTGGCGCGGTTCCTCAGCCACAAGTGGGCATGGCCCTTGCGGCCGCGTCGACGCCCGAGCCGTCAACGATGGTGTTGGTCGCGCTCGGCGGTACGACGCTCTTCGGCTTCTGCGGTTGCAAGCGGTGGCTCTAAGAAGGCTCGGGTACGCGAATCAAACATTGTGTTGCGCACCGCCTAGCCATGCCGCAAGCACGGCCATCACCCTTGAGCTCCCGCATATCAGCTTATTGATATTTCTCGCGCCGGAATACATTCAATGTTCTACCGGGTTTGTTGAAACCCTCCCAATGTCATCCTGAGCGAAGCGAAGGATCTCCCATTTCCCCGAGAGATTCTTCGCTTCGCTCAGAATGACCCCGGCGGGTATCGAAGGGTTTCAACCAAGCCTGTTCTACCTTAATGTGGGGTGAATGGCGTGGCCGTCGATAATCGTTTTTTGGGGGGCTTGTGATGGCGTTGCTACGTTCGAGTTTCGAGGCGCAGATGGTGTTCTTTAGTTAGGCTCGCCGTTGAGAGGCCGTCCGCTTCTTCAGAGCGGACGAAGTTCCAACGCGACCCGTTCGGTCGAAGGCTGACGATCGAGCCGCTGGAAGATCGTTGCCTGCTGGCCGTAAGCCTGAGCTTGCCCGGAGCAGGAGACGTCTTTGGCTTGACGCAAGCTGGATCCGGTCCACAGCCGGCGGTAGTCGGCTCGGAGGCTTCGCCCAACGTGCGAAGCGATGCGACTTCGCAGTCGCCGACGGTGACCGGCGTCTTGGTTCGAAACACGGGCTGGGCGCCGACCTCCCCGTTCTATAAGGGTTACTCGATTCCAGTAGGGAGTGGGGCGCAACTGGCGACGTTACCGTGGAACGATATCAACCAGATCGAAGTCGTTTTCAGTGAAAACGTCGTGGTCAATCAGTCGGATCTGCTCCTGTCGGGTGTTAACACCTCGGCGTACAACGTCAGCGGCGGCACGTTCCGCTACGATGCGACCACGTTTACCGCCACATGGACGCTCGCGCAGTCGATTGGCCCCGACAAGCTGCTCCTCGCATTGAATGCAGACGGAAGCAATCCCATCGAGGATGCTGCCGGCAACCGGTTGGATGGCGAATGGATGAATCCAGCGAGCACCGCCGATACCAGTGGCAGCGTCTATCCTTCCGGCAACGGCACCGCCGGCGGCAACTTCGATTTCCGCTTCAATGTACTTCCCGGCGATGCCAACCAGGACGGCGTGGTGAACATCAGTGACCTAACCGCGCTCAGCTCGCAGTGGCAGCAGACTGGCCAGGGTTCGCTATCGGCGGATTTCAACGGCGACGGGCGAGTCGATATCGGCGACCTTGTGGGCCTTGCGAGTAGCTGGCAAGCAACATTGCCATCGGGCCAGCCACCCTCGGGCCACCCGGTCTGCGACCAGCCGGCGACGCTGGTAGCTCCTAGCGGCCAGACCTGCATCAATGCCCTGTACTACGTCGATTCGAGCGCATGGGCCATGCAGCGAGCCACCAGCGATGGCCTTGCCTTAAAACCGCCCTATGCGCTGCAGTTCAATGCCGCCACGCTAATCAATATGTCCGACGCTACGCCTGGGCTAGAGGCCGCCTTTGCGGTGGCGGACGCTACAGGGCTGCCGCTCTACATTCCGGCGGGGGCCTATGCCATCAATACGCCGTGCGTTTGGCGAAGCAACAATCCGGTATCCATCATTTCCGACCCGAACGCTTGCTTCTACAACGACATCGGATTGGCGTATAACAGCAGCACCGGCGCCTACTACCTGTCAAAGACCTACTATAAGCAAGATGCTCAGTCGGATGCCGCATGCATGCTAACCTACGGCGGCCTCCCCAACGTGGGGATGACGAGTTACGGCCGAATTACCCAACTTCCGGCCGCCGTGAGTTGTATGGCCTTCGACGGCGCCTATCAAGGCCGCATTGCACCAGCTTATCTCTTCTCCGGCACGCTCTATCGCTTCGTTAACGTCACCGGCGACATTGAGGTCCTCGGCAAGATGGAAAACGCCGATACCGCAGTGAGCTTCTGCGCCGATGGCCTGCCTGAGTTGGATCACGTTCGTTTTCAATGTCAAGATATCACCAACGTCCGCACGGCCATACGCTTTGGACAAATCTCCGACTCGAATCCCTTTACAAGCACCCTCTGGCAATTGGGTAGTCTGCAACTTCCTGTGATTGGACTCGACTGCTTGAATGTCATCGAACTCGGTCCAAATATTTCGGGCTTCAAGAACTGGCAACTCCCGCTGTTAGATGTGGAGTCGAAGGCGTGGCACGAGTCGAACCAAGGCGGCAGCGGCGTCACGCCCACCTACATTCTCTACAGTCCCGGCGCCCCTTGCGAAGTGCAAAATGTAACCTTCACGAACGCCTATTTTGAGCCTCCGGCACATGAGCCGACGGACCTTGGCACTCAATACCTGATCGCCCGCTACACGCCAACGAATCCTCCCATCCGGGCAACGCTGATCTTCCAAGACTGCGAGATCGGCGCACTCAACCAGTCCATGTTCTACTACGATCCCAGCAATCCTACGGGAATCATTTACGACGATGCCAGTTTCTATCCGGGAAAGGCGCCCGCCCCGGTAATGGGCTCCGGCGGAGGCTTAGCCACGTTCTGCGAGCCATGCCGATCCGGGGTCACGGGTTACAACCGAGTGGTGTGCAACACCTATCTTCTCAGTGGCAGCGTGTCCTATATGTTTCCGGTGCCCTTTGCCAGTCCGCCGACCGTGACGCTGGTTTCCGGCAGCGGCGTCACCGCGACGGTGACCCAGTATGGCATTACGCTTTCGGCGAATAGTCCGGCGACTGCGGCCTTTGATATCTCTACCGCAGCAGAGGCGAGCGATCTGGCTATCAACAGCGCTGACAAATCGGTTGCGGCAACCACGCCCGACGCTCTGCGCGTGGTCGGAGTCTTCTTGACTTCAAGCGCCGCGTCGACCGGTGGATACTCCGTACCCGTTGGCAGCGGTGTCCAACTGCTCCCCATCTCCGAGACGAACCTCAATCAGATCAAGGTGACTTTTAGCGAGAATGTGACCGTCGACCAATCGGATCTGTCGCTGACCGGCATCAACGTGCCCTGGTACAACGCGGCTGGCGGCACATTTAGCTACGATGCGAGCAACTTCACCGCGACGTGGACCTTGCCACAACCGATTGGGGATGACAAACTGACACTGACGTTGAACGCCGACGGCAGCGATCCGATCCAAGACGCGTTGGGCAATCACCTGGACGGCGATTGGTCGAATCCCTTGAGCACAGCCGATACCAGTGGCAGCGTCTATCCTTCCGGCGACGGCACCGCCGGCGGCAACTTCGTCTTCTGCTTTAACGTGCTTCCCGGCGATGCCAATCAGGACGGCGTAGTGAACATCAGTGACCTAACCGCGCTTGGCTCGCAGTGGCAGCAGACCGGCCAGGGGGCGGTCTCGGCGGATGTCAACAACGACGGGCGAGTCGACATCAGTGACCTCACGGCGCTGGCCAGTCGCTGGCAACAGACGTTGCCTTCCAACCAGCCGGCGATCCTGATTGATCCTAGCGGCAGGACCTGCGTCAATGCTCTTTACTATGTCCAAGATGGAGCGTGGCAGATGACGCGGCTCGATGCCTCGGGCCAACCGAAGCCGCCGTACGCATTGCAACTCAACCAGTCGACTCTCTGGGGAATGGCCGACGCGCGCGCAGGACTCGATGCGGCCTTTGCTGCGGCCGATGCCGCAGGTATTCCGCTATACATCCCGGCGGGTGGGTACGCGATTAAGACGCCGGTCGTCTGGCGGTCCAATAATCCCGTATCGATTTTCTGCGATCCGAACGCGTGCTTCTATAACTGCCTCGATTTGGCGAGCGCCTCTTCCCCGAACCCAAAGGTAGGCTACTACGGCGCGGACGCTCAGCAAGACGCTGCGGTCATGCTGACGTACGGCGGCCTCAAAGACAGCTTGATGCCGGGATATGACCGGATTACTCAGCTTCCTGCGGCCGTTGACGCTCACGATACCGATGTGTTTTCATGCACGTTCTACCGTCTCGTCAACGTGTCCGGCGACATTGAGGTCCTCGGCAAGATGGTAGGCGCCGATACGGCAGTGAGCTTCTGCGCCGATGGCGTGCCTGAGTTGGATCACGTTCGTTTTCAATGTCAAGACATCACCAACGTCCGCACGGCCATACGCTTTGGACAAATCTCCGACTCGAATCCCTTTACAAGCACCCTCTGGCAATTGGGTAGCCTGCAACTGCCCGTGATTGGACTCGACTGCTTGAATGTCATCGAACTCGGTCCAAATATCTCCGGCTTCAAGAACTGGCAACTCCCGCTGCTGGATGTGGAGTCGAAGGCGTGGCACGAGTCGAACCAAGGCGGCAGCGGCGTCACGCCCACCTACATTCTCTACAGTCCCGGCGCCCTTTGCGAAGTGCAAAATGTAACCTTCACGAACGCCTATTTTGAGCCTCCGGCACATGAGCCGACGGACCTTGGCACTCAATACCTGATCGCCCGCTACACGCCAACGAATCCGCCCATCCGGGCAACGCTGATCTTCCAAGACTGCGAGATCGGCGCACTCAACCAGTCCATGTTCTACTACGATCCCAGCAATCCTACGGGAATCATTTACGACGATGCCAGTTTCTATCCAGGAAAGGCGCCCGCCCCGGTAATGGGCTCCGGCGGAGGCGTAGCCACGTTCTGCGAGCCATGCCGATCCGGGGTCACGGGTTACAACCGAGTGGTGTGCAACACCTATCTTCTCAGTGGCACTGTGTCCTATATGTTTCCGGTGCCCTTTGCCAGTCCGCCGACCGTGACGCTGGTTTCCGGCAGCGGCGTCACCGCGACGGTGACCCAGTATGGCATTACGCTTTCGGCGAATAGTCCGGCGACTGCGGCCTTTGATATCTCTACCGGAGATGGCACAAGCGCCCCCGCGGCCCTTTTGAGTGCCTCGCAGGTCACGCCGCCATCGAGCGAGCCAGCCGCGGGATCGTTGCCTGCTGTGGCTCCGTTGTTGATGGTGGCTACGCCGACGAGCGAGACCGGCGCAGCGGCCGCGCCTAGCCGGTCGAATGTGATGTCCGAGAGTGCCCTGGCTGGTTATAGCGTGGGCAAGCGGAGTGGCACGGCGACGATGTACGAGTGGGACGTTCTCAAGAGTTCCGCCTTGACCCTGGACAGCGACGCGATCACGGCGGCCTACGCGGGTGACACGACCTTCTCTAGCAGCGACGACAGCCTTAGCGTACTGATCAACGCAACTGTGAGCCCGGCCCCTTTAATTGTCCGGGTCGCGTGGGCCAACTCGCCGGCCTCGGGCATCAGGGATGCCGCGATCGCGTCGCTCCTAGGAGAATGGTCCCAGGACAGTCTGGACTTGTCGGGCAGTTTGTCGTCGGCGCTCTCGGCCTGATCGTGTTTGGGGAATGCCGGTCTATGCCTGTCGCCACCGCTGGGTAAGCTATCGGATGAGAAAAATCCTCTGCTATCTCATCCAGACTCCGCAACCGGTGGATTGGAAGGCGGTTCGGAAAGGTCCCGCAATGCTAAGGCACGCTCCTCGGCAGCATCAAAGACCGCCCACGAACGGATTGCTCCGCTTCTCCTCGCCGACGGTGGTCGGTTCGCCGTGGCCGGACAGGAGGATCGTGTCGCCGGGCAAGGTGAAGAGCTTGGTGCGAATGCCGTCGATCAATTGGCGATGGTTGCCGTCGGGGAAGTCGGTCCGACCGATGCTGCCGGAGAAAATCACATCGCCCACGAAAACCACCGCCGGGTCGCTGGCCTTCCCATAGATAGACAACATGGCCGGCCGAGTGGCCAGGAATGGCCAAAACGCGGAATGTGAACCCGGCTGCCTCGTAAGTCTCGCCGTCGTCGACGGTTAGATCAGCGGCCGGGCTGACCAGCGACATGCCGAAGTTGGCCGAAAGATTCTGCCACGGATCGGTCAGCTTGGCGGCGTCGCCGGCACCGATCACCACCGGGCAGTCGGGCCAGTGCTCTTTGAGGGCCGCGTTGCCGGCGATGTGATCGCTGTGCCCGTGCGTGATCAGAATGGCCGCCGGCGTAAGCCCATGCTCCTCGAGATAGCCAACGATCTTGTTGGGCTCGAGGCCCGGATCCACGACGACGCAGTCCGTTCGAGAGCGAAGCTGGGCAATATACGTGTTTTGCTCGAAGGGATGGGATAGGATTGTCGCAAGCTGCATTTCCGACGGCGGCATCAAATTGGACTCCTCACGGGGGAGAGAACTGGGTAAGATATAGCGATTGGCCATGGGTCGGCTCGCCGGTGCGTACCTCAACGATTAGGCAAGGCGGCCCTGGAAAAACAATCATTGTAATTTTGACGACAGAAATTTGCGATAAGGTCGAGGAAGCACGGACGTCAGGACTGGAAATTGCGGGCCCTGATGGACGAAGAGGCCAGTGTTTCTTGCCTATATTCCCGAATAGACGCGGGAAGAGCCGAACGGAGCGGCTTGGCACACGACTTGCTCGTTGGCGTACACATTGGATGTCAAGGAAGAACCTTTAGGTGCCGCTCGACTGTGCGTCCAACAGTCTTCAACGCTTGCGACACCCTGCAAGGAGGATATTACATGGCTTTTGCGATTGCCAAGTCGCGGAAATGGCTGCTATCGGCGGCTTGCACCGCAGGAATTGGGACACTCCTTATCCAGGCGGCCCTGGCCGGGCCGGGCCTTCTGCGTCGACAACAGCCTGAGGGCGGGTTACCCCCCGCGGATGCGGCGGCGGCAAGCAACGCGCCGAGTGCCGACGGATCGGCCGCGCCCGCGGACTCGACGGCCCTGGCTCGGCGTCCGGCCTATCAAGTGGCCGACCGCTCGGAGGCCGCGTTGTCGGCCGGAGCGGCGCCGCAATTAGGCCCCGGCCAAACGGGGGAACACCCCCTAATGCCCACCTTGCGTTGGGCCTATTCCGGCCTTGGCAATGTCGAGAAGATCCAAGACTATTCGGCCACCATAGCAAAACGCGAACGAATCGCCGGCAAGGTTGGCGACTTCCAGTACATGTTCGTGAAGTTGCGCCATCACCCGTTTAGCGTTTACATGTACTTCCTCGGCCCAGCGGACCTCAAGGGCCGCGAGGTGCTCTTTATCGAGGGCCAGAACAATGGGAACATGTGGGCGCACGGTACGGGCCTGGAAAAAACCATGTTCGGCACGGTGTCGCTGAAGCCGGACGGACCGATTGCCATGCGGAACCAACGCTATCCGCTCACGGAGTTGGGCATCCTGAACATGACCCGCCGCCTCGTTGAAGTCGGCGAGCAGGATGTGAAGTATGGGGAGTGCGAAGTCAAGTTCTACAAGGGCGCCAAGATTAACAATCGGGTATGCACCTGCATCGAAGTTCTCCACCCGGTGCCCCGACGAAATTTCCTCTTCAATGTGGCGCGAATCTTCGTCGACGACGAGTTGAATCTGCCTATCCGCTACGAATCGTATGATTGGCCGAAGCAGCAGGGCGCAAAGCCGGAGTTGCTCGAAGAGTACACGTATTTGAACCTGAAGCTCAATAACGGCTTTACCGACGCCGACTTTGACGTTAAGAACCCGAACTACAAGTTCCACTAATTCGTGGCGACGGCTTTCGGATATTCACGACCTCGCGTCGCTTTCGGGCGGCGGGAGGTCGTAGTGTTGAAGGGCCGCGATGGAGACGACTCCGGTGGTCGACGAAGGCGGTGTTAGTGGACCGGCGACGGCCGTGGGCGGCAGCCGTGGCCTCGGACGTTTGTGGTGTGCCATTCGCGTTGCCCTGACCGTGTATCTTCTAGTGGTGCTGGCGGCCATGATCCTCGAAGACTCGCTGATCTACTTTCCGCTGCGATATCCGGAAGGCGACTGGCGCCCGGCCGATCTGCGGTTTGAGGACGCCTGGTTTCAGGCGGCCGACGGAACACGGCTGCATGGCTGGTATGTGGCGAAGGAGAAGGCTTACGGCGCTGTGCTCTTTTGTCACGGCAACGGCGGCAACATTACGCACCGGGCCGACGTGCTGCGTATGCTGCATCAAGCGGTTGGCGTATCGGTGCTGATTTTCGATTACCGCGGTTACGGGCGGAGCCAGGGCAAACCAAGCGAGGCCGGCGTGCTATCGGACGCCCGGGCCGCGCGTGCTTGGTTGGCCGCACGCGAGAAGATTTCCGAGGCCGACGTGGTACTAATGGGCGAATCGCTTGGAGGCGCCGTAGCCGTCGATCTGGTCGCCCACGACGGTGCCCGAGCTCTGATCGTGGAAAGTTCCTTTGACTCGTTGCCCAGCGTCGCCGCCTACCACTATCCCTTCATTCCTGTGCGTTGGGCTATGCGGACGCGATTTGACTCGGCCAGCAAGATTGGCAGCTACCATGGCCCGGTGTTGCAAGCCCACGGCGATGCTGACACGATCGTACCGCTACGATTCGGCCAGCGACTGTTCGCGGCAGCCAACGAGCCTAAGAAGTTCGTCTGTCTTCCAGGACACGACCACAATGACCCGATGCCGAGCGAGTATTACCAGACCGTGGCCGAATTTGTGAAGGCGCTCCGTCGGTAGCCTATGATTGCATAGCCTTTTAAGGTGGTCCGATGCCACTTGTCGGCAGCCTAAAACGCTTGGCAGAGGGGCGAATAGCGTGTAGGCTGATTAAAGGGAGGTGAACGTGAGAGTATTCATGGCTCGGACGGCGGCAGTTTGTTTGCTTGTGGGTGCTTTGACGGCGGGTTGCGGCTTGCTGCCTGATCCGGCCGCCGGTGTCTTGAACCGCGCCCAAACGGCGGCGAAGAACAAGAACTGGGACAAGGCCATCAAGGGTTTTTCCGACGTCATCCGCCGCGATCCCAATGGGGCGTACGGCGCCCGGGCAGCTTACGATCGCGGCAATTGCTACGCGCAGAAAGGGGAATGGAAAAAGGCCAGCACCGACTTCACCATGGCGATCGAAATCAATTCGGAGGACCCCCTGCCTCGCCATGGCCGCGCGTTGGCTTACTCGCAGTTGGGCAGACTGGACGATGCCATTGCCGACAGCACGAAGGCGATTCAATTAGCGCCGAAGAGGGCCGCGTTCTATTGCTGCCGTGCGGGCGCCTACGTGAAGAAAGGCGCTTTCGACCGGGCGATCGCTGACTTCACCAAGGCCATCGAGTGCGAGCCGAATGCCGGTTCGCTGTATCACATGCGGGGCCTGGTCTATCAGATAAAAGGCGTAACGGCCAAGGCGAGCGATGACTTCGCCAAGGCGCAAAAGCTCGGTTTCAAACCGACCGGCACGCCTAGTCAGTCCATGGGGCCGACTTCTCCGCGGGCGCGCGATGTGCCGCCATCGTGAGCGCGGGGCCATCTGATCGTCACAGCGCGGCCGTACACTCTCGGGCTGTGTAGATGGGCCAAGTGTTAGCATGACGTTAGAGTTGTGTTAGCGTCTGAGCTCGCGGCTGTCGACTGCTCCGTTCATGGCGTTCGTTCCTATGGCCAATTGGTGAATTTTTCCGACTTGAATGCACGGCACCATAACGATAAACTAATACAGAGCTAATGAAATGCTAACGGTGGTTTCCGAGAATGGTGCAATCATGTCCAAGTCACCTGGAACCGCTCTGACGGGGCACGAATCGGTGTGGCGGCTCGTCGAAGACCTGCTCGTGAGGCAGAGCAAGTTGGCCGCGAGGGACTTGCGGAACGTTCCCCGCTATGTGCTGCATGCTTTGATCGGCGTATCTGGCGTCTGCGGCTTGCTGTGTCTTTGGGCATCCCATGGTGACGGCACGATGCCAGGGATGCTTCCGTTGTCCGGCCTCGACCCGTATTGCATCTCTTCGGCGCGTTGCATCGCGGATAAGGCAACCGTCGAGGCCCGCTGGAATGGGTTGTCTCCCGCTTTGGCCATTCTGGACAGGGTGAACCCGGCGGTTGCCAAGTGGGTGCGTGCGAAGCACGAGAAGGGGCTCGTCGTTTTTGGTGACGAGTACCGGACCAAGGCGGATCCCCAAGTGGCTCTGGCGAAGTATGACATGCTTCGGGGCCGACTTGTGGTGAAGCGGGAATTGTTCTGCGAGAACGATGGCACCATTGCCGTAACCTTTTGCCACGAGTATCGGCATTCACGGCAAAATCTGGGAAAGTACGGCCAATATGTGCTGTCGTTCTTGTTTCGGCGCGAGGGCGATTCGTCGATCATTGAGAACGACGCCGTGATGTACGAGCAAATGGCACACGACGCCATCTTTGGCAATGGCGAGTCCAGAGAGAAGGAACTCGCCGCATGGGAGAACTCGGCGCAACGTCCGACGCTAACCAGAGCCAATCGGGCGCCTTGACCGGGACCGAGTTCCATCGCTACTTCTGGTCTCGCCAAATGCCGAGTTTTTTTTGCTTCGCCTCGTTCTGCCAGGAGAAGTAGAGCGGATTGGTCGTGGTCGCCAGTCCGCGGCGAACCAGGGCATTGTTGAGCGTGAAACCGGCCTTTACGTACACGTAGGCCGTTATGCAGATAACCTCCCGGCCGGATTCTTTTTTCGTGGCTATGTTGCTGCCGCTGGTGATGAGTTCATCGCCGGACTCTTTGATGGTCTTGATGATGAAATCCAAGGCCGCCTTCTTTTGCTCGGCATTGTCGGGAACGGATGTTTCTTCCAAAATGATTTTCCTCGTTGTCGGCTGAACCTTCGCCTTTCCCTGAGGCCATCGCGGCCCGCGCAGTCGATCCATGGGCTGCCACACGTCGAGAACCGTCACCATCAACTCGGTGGGAGAAATGACTTTATCGACATGGACATAGAACTCGTCCTCGTCCTTCGGGGCTTCGGGAAGCGATACCTTGGCGGTATTCGGCTCGGCGGCTTGTGCCGGCACCTTAGCAACCCCGGCTGTAGCTAGTGCCAGCAGGCCAACCAATACGACAACTACCGCTCTGCGGATTTCTTTCATCATCAAGACACCGGCTTTCTGTTTGCGACTGATGGCTGCCATACGGGCTAAGAACGCCCGCCGGCAACGACGGGGGGAAATGTTGGCTGCTGCGCGTCCGGCCGCTCACCCTGGAAAGTCGGCGTCAGCAAATGCGGCCAGGCAGTCGGCCAGTTCCTGATGAATTTCGGCCCGGCAGATAGGCACATAGCGAGGAGCCGTGAAGCCTAGCTTCACCCGATCCCCGTCAACCTCTAACACGACCACCTCGACGTCCTCGCCGACGAGGACTCGCTCGCCCGATTTTCGGCTCAAAACCAACATGCGATCGCCCTCCATGCAAGAGGCTCCCGTCAGTTCCCTCATCCGACGCCATCTCAATCGAAATCGAGGGGAACCAATCCAGTATGACGCTAGCAAGGAAGCGCTAGCGGAAGATAAGCACTATGTTAGGAGTGTGTTAGTGCGCCGAATTAGGGTCGTTGGCGCGGCGGAAGCTTTAGCTCTACGCCGATGGGCAATAGCTCGGGATCGCTCAGCACGTCTCGGTTGGCCTGGAAGAGTTCCCCGGCTCGGGAGCACGAACCCAGGTAACGCTCGGCCAACGAGGCCAAGGTGTCGCCGTCGACCACCGTGTGTGTGTGCGCCGACGCGTCGGGTGGCGCTGCCATGGGCAACATCATCTCCATCGACGTGCCCCAGTGCGAAGCGGCCGGTCGATCAGGTTCCGGATTCTCGGAGGCCATCGAGGGTGGCGATTCGCGGCGATCCAGCGGCGGAACCACCGTGGCCGGCCGGGCCGGGCTCGCTTCGGGCTGCGCCTCCCTCGGCGTCCGTCAGCGCTTGCCTCGCCCGCAGGCGATTGCCTGCGAAACCCGAATCGGCGCACCAGCGCAACAGCACCTCGTCTTCGGCCGCAACCTCGGCGGCCGACTGCGGCCGACTGTGGCGAAACATCATCGCCGCCGACGCGCCCACTAAGAGGACGCAAAGTCCCACGGCGCCTTTTATGGCCGGATCCATCATCGCGGGTTGCTTCTCCAAGTGTAAGGACAGCCGCACTTGAATGTATCGGGCTGGCGAGTCGCGTTTTGCAGCGAACCTGAGGCAACCTGGCCATCCACGTTTTTCCGCAGGGCGATCCTGCCGACTAGGACGAAGATACCATGGTGTCGAATGCAATGACTTTGCCGAAGATAGCGGATGGGTAACTTGACTCGACTGGCAGGCGGACGACAATGAAGTACGTTTGTGGAGCATCGGGACAGAGAAGAAGAGCAACATGCAGCACCTCGGCCGCAGACAGTGTGGGACTTGCCTCGCGCGGTTTCGTACCGTGGCGTGGGCCGCATTGCTGGCCCCCATGGTCATCTTGGGGATCGTCGGCTCCGCTGGCGGCGCGGAGATCGTGCTGAAAGATGGCCGCGTATTGCGAGGCAAGTTAGGGAAGGTCGCCAGTCTGGCCGACTCGCCCGACACGGCACATCCCGATAGCGGACCCGCGCTTCAATTGATCGTCTTCCTCGACGACGAATTGCGACGGACTTTCGTTTCCGACCGGCTGGTGCACGAGGTTCGCCAGGAAGAGAGCCGACAGGTCGACGAGAAGTTCGGCATCCGCCAGCGGGTGCTGCACTCCGGCTCGTCGATCAAATCGGTTGGCCAGCCGCTTAAGATTGAGCCCTTCGACGAGTATGGTCGGCGAACCTTTACGATGGCGACTGGCCGGGGGCCGGTGGACGTTATCCAAGGCATCACCGAACTGACGCCGCAGTGGACGAAGGTCGAGGGCATCTCGCACGTCTGGGACATGCGGATGGCCACCAGTTCGATCCCGCCCAAGACTTTGCACGACATTCTGTGGAAGCAAATTAACCCCAAAGACGCCGAGCACTACAAAAAAGTTGCTCGCTTTTACTTGCAATGCGAGCGATACGAAGATGCCCGGCAGGCGTTGGAGAAGCTGCTGGCCGCGATGCCCAACGATCCCGGCCTCAAGGAGCAACTGGCCCCTTCGTTGCGGGCAATTGCTCAACTTTCGGCCGAGCGGCTGTTAGCCGAACTGAAATTGCGCCGCGACGCCGGCCAGCACCGGCTCGTGGCCGCCAAGCTCCAGCAGTTTCCGACCGACGGCGTTGGCGGCGAGATTCTCCAGGGCGTCCGCGACATGATGCAGACCTACGCGACGGGCGCGGCTCGCCGCCAAGAGGTGATCAAGCAGCTTAAAGCCCTGGCGCCCGGATCCCGGACACCATCGAGCGTGAAAACCTCAAGCCGATCCTCGACGAAATGGAGGCCGAGATCGACGCGAACACCTTGGATCGCATGGCGGCGTTTTTACAAAATGCCGACGATGCCCAAACGCCCGACACCGAGAAAGTCGCCCTGGCCATCAGCGGCTGGCTGTTGGGCGCCGATGCGGCCACAGAAAAGCTGCCGGTGGCGATTGCTGCCTATCGCGTCCGCCGGCTGATCTGCCAGTACCTCAGCAAACGTCAAGGGCCCGAGCGCCGACAGGCGCTCGAGTACATTGAAAAAGAGCGAGGGGGCGACGCGGCGATGGTGGCCCAGCTTCTGGCCCACATGAAGCCTCCGATCGCGCCGCCGGAACCCGTGGCCGATAAGCCCGGTTACTACGAGATCGAGGTGCCGGGCCTGGCCAAGGATTCGCCCGTGACCTATTACCTGCAACTCCCGCCGGAGTACGACCCCTATCGCACCTATCCGACGATTGTCACCCTCAGCGGCGAGACCACGACCGCCGAAACGCAGATCGATTGGTGGGCTGGCACGCGGGGCAAGAGCGGCCAGCGTACCGGCCAAGCCTCGCGCTATGGCTATATCGTGATCGCGCCGGTGTGGTCAACCGAGCACCAAAAGCGATACGGCTATTCGGCGGCCGAGCATGCCGCCGTGCTGAACTCGCTTCGCGACGCCTGCCGGCGGTTTTCGATCGACACCGACCGCGTGTTTCTTTCCGGCCACTCGATGGGCGGCGACGCCGCTTGGGACATCGGGTTGGCGCATCCCGACCTTTGGGCGGGCGTGATTCCCATCGTGGCCCAAGCCGACCGCTACTGCCAGCTCTATTGGGAGAACGCCCACAATGTGCCGTTCTACGTCGTGGCCGGCGAGCTGGACGGCGCCAAGTTGACGAAGAACGCTCGCGACTTGGATCGTTACCTCCGCCGCGGCTTCGACACCACGGTTGTGGAGTATGAGGGCCGAGGGCACGAGGATTTTTACGACGAGATTTTGCGGATCTTCGATTGGATGGGCCGCATTCACCGCAACTTCTTCCCTCGCGATTTTACCTGCGAAACGATGCGTCCCTGGGACAATTTCTTTTGGTGGGTCGAGGTCCAGGGCTTGCCGCCGCGGTCGGCCGTCGATCCCAGCGACTGGCCGCCGCCGCGCGGCGCTCAGCCCGTTCAGATCAAGGCCCAGATCAACAAGACCAACGGCATCAACATCCGCACCGGCACCAGCCAAGTGACCGTGTGGCTTTCGCCGAAGATGCTCGACTTCAAGCAGCGTTCGACGATCACCGTCAACGGCCGGCGTCTCAACGGCGCCGACCAAATGATCCATCCCGATCTGCGCGTGATGCTAGAAGACGTCCGCACCCGCGGCGACCGTCAGCATCCCTTCTGGGCCAAGCTCGAAGGCTCCACCGGCCGCGTCCACGCGGAATGAGTGGCGGCGACGCGCTCGTAACGCGCGTACTGCAACCATTAGCTTGGTGACGTTCTCGCCGTCGGCTCTCCCCCCCGATTCCCCCCTATTTCTGGTGATGGTAATCGCGTCGTAGCCAAGCTATATTCTGCGTCATATGTCAAAAGTCCGGCGCGGCAGAGATTGTCTGTCGCGTGGCTCTTCCGGGGTGATAAGGGGGTACGGCCATGTTCCGTTCGACGACGACTCTGACGACCATTGCTATGCTCTTTGGCTTCGGCATGCACGCGGCTGTGGCGGCACCGTTTCAAAATCTTGATTTTGAGAATGCGAACGTCTACGGCACGTCACCTGGGTCGTCCATAGCTCTTTCCCAGGCACTCCCATACTGGACAGCGAACACCGGCGGCACAGCGCGTAACTACGCTTCTTACGACAGTATTGCTATGGACGGTGCCGCCGTATCGGTTCAGGACGGTGGTGCTCCTCAATATGGCTGGTTCCCTGGCATGTCTCCGCTTCAAGGCAGCTATTCGTTGATGCTTCAATGCCGTAACGGTTCACGCGCCGGGGTGAGATTTTTGCAAAACTGATCTGGTCACGGAAGGCGATTTTGGGGACATATAGGGCATGTTGCTGGAAATGAAGATCACGGAAGAACTGATTGCACGGCAGCCACCGGAGGCCCAGGCAATTATCCGCGTGCTGTTGGCAAAGATTCAACAACTGGAGGAGCGATTCAACAAGACACCGCAGAACTCGTCGCTGCCGCCCAGCACTCAGCATCCGCACGCAAAACCCCCGTCCCGCAAGGCGAAGTCCCGGAAAAAGCGTGGTGGGCAACCAGGGCACCCCAAGCACGAGCGAGCACTCCTGCCGACCGAACAGTGTGACGATGTCCAGCCGCTGAAGCCCAAGGAGTGCCGACGTTGCGGCGAGAAACTCTCCGGCACGGACCCCGAACCGCTGCGGCATCAGGTGTGGGAACTTCCCGAAATCAAGCCCCACGTGACGGAATACCAACAACATCGACTGGTTTGTCCGTGCTGCGGAGAAAGCACCTGTGCCGAGTTGCCGGCCGGAGTGCCGGTGGGGCAGGCTGGGCCACGGCTGGTGGCATTTGTGGCCTTGTTGATGGCCTACTTCCGCCAAAGCAAGCGGCGAACGGCCCTCTTCCTGGAGACGATCTTGCAGCAACCTTGCTCTCCAGCCTGGACGGTCAAGTTGCAAAAACAAGCAACCGACGCGCTCCGTCCCGCTTACGACGAGTTGGCGGCGGCACTGCCGCCACAGTCGCAGTTGGGGATTGATGAAACGCCGAACAAGGAAGGTCCGCTGAAAACGTGGCTCTGGGCCTTTGTCGCTGCACGCTTCACCGTCTTCGCCCTGCGCTTGACGCGGGCGGCCACCGTGCTCGGGGAACTCTTGACCGACCGCTTCGATGGCGTAGTGATGTGCGACCGGGCCAAGATGTACTGGTGTTTGGATCGCCTGCAATGGTGCTGGGCGCATCTGAAACGCGACTTTCAAGCCTTGATCGACAGCGACGACCCGCAGGTGAAACGACTGGGAAACGACCTGATGCGGCCGACACGCAAACTGTTCGCGGCGTGGGCGCGCTACCGCGACGGGACGCTCACTCGTGTGGGAATGAAACGCCTGATGATGCCGATCCGCACGGAGATCGAAGCCTTGTTGCTGCGCGGTGCCTTCAGCGGCAACAAGCGTTTGCTGGGCATGTGCAACGAATTGTACGACCATCGGCAGTGGCTGTGGACCTTTTTGGACCATGAAGACGTGGAACCAACCAACAATGGCAGCGAACGCGCTCTTCGCCACGCCGTCATTTGGCGGAAGTTGTCGTTCGGCACGCAAAGCGCAAGTGGTAGCCGCTTCGTGGAGACGATGTTGACGGTAATCGAAACCTGCCGTCAGCAAGGTCGCAACACTTTCACGTTCGTGGCTGACGCTGTCCATGCTCACTTCGCCGGTCATGCTGCCGCCTCGTTACTCACCGGCGTATGAACGGTTACTTCAATGCCCCAGCGAAGGTACATTTCAGGGGGATCACCTCAGTGCCCCCTACAGCACCTCTATCTCACAGAATGGTGTCGTTCCCAACAATGCGCCCTGGCTGTGTCTTCTTGCAAGTTATTGGCAAGCTCCCGATTTGCAGGCGTACCATCTGGCGGTGTCGTTGAACGGAACCGAGATACCCATGAACAACGTCTCTGGTTCGCAGTGGTATGCGGGGAATGTTTCGGCATTTGCCGGCCAAAGCGCAGATCTCCAAGTCAGTCTCGTCGTAACGGAACCTCAGGATGAACCTCAGTATGCCGTGGGGGTTCTGCTTGATGGGATCAGGTTCTCAGACCAGCCTGTACCCGAACCCTCCACCTTCGTCCTCCTCAGCATCGGTGCCATCAGTTTGCTGGCCTATGCTTGGCGACGGCGGCGTTAGCCGATCCGCCCTCAGATACAAAACTTTGCATCTACTCCGCCTCTTCGCTGCCGCTGTCCAGACCGTTGCCTGGCATATCGCCTTCGATTTCGTTGATAGCGCAACACCGGCACCGAATGCGCTCGTCGGGTGGCAAGTCCGGATGCACGGGATATGGCACCTCGACACCGGCGAGAGTGAATAAGCCAGCCGATCCGTGGACGGTGACGCCTTCGATTGCCCGGTGCGACAACCGAATGGTACGGTCGCCGATCGTCACCTACCGCTTGGTAAATGTCAGTCTCAGGCCCTTTCAGCGTCGCCGCTTTGCAGTTCTGGCCCGCTTTACCGGCCCTGTATTTCAGGTTAAACTTGCCCATGTGGCCTCGCCGCTTTTTTGTGTCAAAGGCGGCGTTGCCTTTGGGGCGTCGACAAACGATTTTGGATGGGTGGCCGAGTGGTCTAAGGCGGCGGTCTTGAAAACCGCTGTAGGCGAAAGTCTACCGGGGGTTCGAATCCCTTCCCATCCGCTTTCATGAAGCACATACATCACAAGCGAGGGCGGCGAGAGAGTGGTCCAAACGAACGGCTTGCCAAACGGTCGTGGCCAACCGGCCAACGCCTCTTGTGTCGCGTCTTGCGTTCACGGCCTGTTCGGAATGATGGCGAGGAAGGGGTAAAAACACCAAGGGGCAGGGGCGGAAAAAGGCAAAGAGCAAGAAGGCTTAGAGCCACACACACCGCACCGCCGAAACAAATGCTCAACTGATGTCAGAACGCATTTTCGGGCTGGTCTGTATCGCTGTGGCAGTTGTTGGTTTCTGTCTCGGGGGAGTCTTACTTCTCTTTTCGTTGATATTGCTGTCCTTCGGACCAGAAGGGCTGAATCGCCAACCAAACCCACCTACCGCTCCGTTTGCGCTTTGTTCGGCAGGATTCGGTATGGCGTTATTGCTCTGGGTATCCTCAGCAGCCGCCTCGGCGTAAGAAGGCTTGCACGTGGATGGCGCGTGCCGATACCGAACAAGGCAGTCGGTGCTCTGGGCAATGGTCGTTGGCGATCCAATCCTCCCAAGACTGCCATTTTCGCCGTGCGCTACCTAATTCTCCTGGTTCACACTCACTTCGATATTGTTAGGGAAGGGTCATCTACCTATAGTACGCACCTCCGTTGCCCGGCTACCGGCAACGGGATCCAGAGGCGGGGCGAGAACGCCACGTCTGCCTGCGAAGATGAAAAAGGGAGTGGATGTCATGCAGATAGCGATTGGAGTGGGAACGTTGTTGTTGTGTAGTTGTGTTGTCAACGCGTCAGGGGAGGACGAACAGACGGACCCGATGCAACCGCCGGCGACGGCTCCGGGGCCCGCCGCCATGCCTTCCGTGCCTTATGCAACGCCGATCGGGCCCGGCCTGAGCCGAATGGATCAAAGACAGGGTCAGGCAACGCGGCAGGCTGGTGAACAACGTACGCGTGCAACGCCAGGCGGCCGGACCGAGCAATTGCCTCGCTCGGCGATGACTGGCACGCCTACGGATTATCCGATGATGCCCACGACTACTTCGGCCTCTGGGGGCGTTTTCGGTCAATCGAGGGCCTCAACGTCCGGTGGGCCACGTATGCCGATAGCGCCCACGGCGCAGCCTCTAGGGTCGTCGGAGACGCAGTCCCAGCCGATGTCGCGCACTATGCCGGAGATGAATCGCAGTATGACGCAACCAAATGCTGGTATGGGCGTTGCTCCGCAATCTGCATCCGAAAAAGCGTTTGCTGGATTTCGGCCGTCTTCCGGTGTCAGCCCGTACATGTACCTTTTCCGTCGGCAAGGAGATACCTTCGACAATTACACGTTCCTGGTGCAGCCACAGATCGAGCAGCGTTCTTTGAACCAGCAGTTCAACGGCGACATTCGCGGACCGGACAATAGTTCGCAGCAGATGCAGGGAGTGAACCCGCAACAGCCCTATCGGAAGAGCGAAAACTTGCAGGGCGTGGCGGCGCCATACTACATGAACACCGGCAACTACTTTCCCCAGCAGCAACCGGAGCAGGAGCAGCAAGAGGAACAGTAATGGAGTCCATGCATCACGCGGCTGTCAGCGCAGCCTTGGCGTTACCGGGCCCTTCACCGACAAACTCTCTTTTCACGACTCAGCAACCTCCCGCCGTAGCTGACTGATACTGCCCGCCGAAATACCAAGCCGCTTAGCCACGTCGCCCGCGCGGTTGCCGATTGCCAACGGTTCGGCAACGTCTAAGAAAAAACGCAGCCCAGCAGGGCGACGTGAGAATCAGCGTATCGCCCCATCTAGACCGCCGGAGGCAACTTGGCGGCTGCCGGTCAGTTGACAGGTCGCTTGTGTTCTCGCCGCCCTCTCGTTGGCTCGGCAGACCAGTCTGTTGCCCATCCCTGGGGCTATACAAATACTTGAATCAAAGGACGCGATTTGCTATTATGGATGTTTTGCCACTATTGGCGCGGTCGGACGAAGTCGACGCCGTATTTGCAGACGAACGTCACGGGATCGGTAGACGGCACACCGCCAAAGGCGGTGGTTGCTGAGGCAGCCTGCAATCTTTCACGTCAACCTATCGATTCCACGATGTCACATCCTACAAACTTAGACAACAACGGGAAGATGAGCAACATTTTGAGCATTTCGATCACGGCGTCTCGTGCATTACGAAAGTCAATCGCGACGTTTCTCCTGGCCACAGGATTGACCTCATGCATCAGTTGGCAGGCGGCGCTTGCCGCGGTCTACACGTATACGCCTGGCAATGCGGCCACGGACCAGTGGTCGGCAGGTACGAATTGGAACGCAACTCCCGTCAGTAACACCACCACGGAATTGACCTTCGTCGGCAACAACGCGACGGTTCTGAGCAACGGTCTGAGCAACACAAACACCGATAATATTGTTGGCCCGCTCTCGCTGAACATCCTTGACCTCCAGGGAACGGGTTCCGCCAGTGGAGCGGCTGCAATCAACATCGATAGTTCTTCCAGCAGCAACTACTTGAACTTCGCCAACAACGGCTCGACCACTCCTGTGGTCAACCTCAACGCGATGGCTGGCGCAGCCGGTCTCACCTATAACGTCGGCTCGAACATTTGGTTAGCCAACAATACGACTTTTCAGGGCGACGGAACGGCGGCCTTCGATTTCAGCGGCGTTATCAGCGGCGGCGGCGGTCTCGTCAAACAGGGCAACGCAACATTGACCATCTCCGGCGACAACTCCAACCCGGGCTACGGGGGCGGAACGGCGATCAATGCCGGCACCTTGCGGCTTTCGGGCGGTAACAACCGCCTGCCCGTGGCGACAACAGTCACGCTGGCAAACACGGCCGGGGCGACCTTCGATCTGAATGGCCAAAACCAGGCCATTGGGGTTTTAAACGGCGGCGGCAGCGCAGGAGGGAATGTCACTCTCGGCGGCGGCACCCTCAGCGTGGCCGGCGGAAGCTACTCTGGAGTCATTAGCGGAAGCGGAAATCTAGTCATGCAATATGGCGGCGGCTTGGCGCTCTACGGCGCTAACACCTACACCGGCTCTACGACCATCAACAGCGGCACGCTGACCCTGGCCGGCGGCGACAACTGCCTCCCCACGACCACCGCCGTTACCTTGGCAAATACCTACGGCGTTGGTCTGAATCTGAATCAGAATCAGACGATTGCCTCGCTTAGCGGCGGCGGCACAACGGGTGGCAACGTGGTTTTTAAGTCCGCCGCAGTCAGTGCGCTGACCGTCGGAGATGCCACCAACACGACCTTCGCCGGTGTAATCAGCGGCGGCAGCGGCAGCCTCGTCAAACAGGGCAGCGGCACGCTCACCCTTTCCGGCGCCAACACTTATGGCGGCGACACAACGCTCAATGCGGGCACGCTGCAACTCTCTGGCGGCAGCAACCGTTTGCCCACTACCACAGCGCTCACGTTGGCGAACGTCACCGGCGCATCGCTCGACCTCAACGGCCAGAGCCAGACGATTTCGACGCTCAACGGCGGCGGGACCCTGGGCGGCAACATCACGCTCGGCTCGGGCACATTGACTCTCAATAGTGGACAGGGATCTGCCTACGGCGGTGTGATTAGCGGCAATGGAAGCCTTGCGGTCTGCGGCAGTGTGACGCTCTCCGGCCAGAATACGTATGCCGGCGCCACGACGATCAACGGCGGCACCCTACAGCTCGCCGGCGGCAATGACCGCCTGCCGACCACGACCGCGGTTGTCTTTTCAACCGGAAGCCTCAAGACACTCGATCTTAACGGACAAAATCAAACAATCGCCTCGCTTAGCGGGGGCGATGGGGGCAGCACCGTGTCGATCGGTTCCGCGACCCTCACCGTCGGCGACGCCACCACTGCGACATTCAATGGCCAAGTCACGGAAACCACAGGAAGCTTGATCAAACAGGGGACGGGAACGCTCGTGCTCAATGATGCCAGTACGAATTTCGGCGCGGCAACCATCAACGCAGGCACGCTCCGCATGGCTCCCTCCAACACAGCGGTTACGCTAGCTAATGTCGCTGGAGCAACTTTGGATTTCAGCAATCAGATCGGACATATCTCTCATCTCAATGGCGGCGGCGCCTTGGGCGGCAACATTGCTCGGTACTGGCGAGTTGCTCGTTGGAGATGCAACTGATTCAGTCTACGGAGGCGTCATCAGTGGCGGTGGTTCGCAGCCGTGGAACGGCTGCCTGGAGAAAGAGGGTGCCGGCAGGCTGACCCTAAGCGGTGCGAACACTTACGCAGGCCGGACCACCATCGAGGCCGGCACACTGGCCCTAGGGGCCAACAACGCTCTGCCGGCTGGGTCCGCTGTGGAACTCGCCGGCGGAACATTGAGTGCAGCGGGGTTCAGCCAGACGAATACACTCGGCGCATTATCGCTGCAGAGCAATTCCACCATCGACATGGGCGGCGCCAGCAGCGTCTTGAAGTTAGCCGACAGCTCGTCGATCGCTTGGTCGGGCATGCTGACGGTCGCCGATTGGAATGGCGCGATGAACGGCGGCGGGGCGAATGAGCTGTTTTTCGGCTCGTCGGCTTCGGGGCTTGCTGCCAGCGAGTTGAACCAGATCGTGTTCACGCATCCAGACGGACTGCCGGATTGTTACCAGGCGACAATCCTGGCCACGGGCGAAGTTGTGCCGGGCGCGATGATCGCACCCGAGCCGGCCGCGTTTGTTCTTCTGGCCAGCGGTGGATTGCTGCTGGTCGTGCTTGCCCTGCGGGGTCGGCGGCGACAAATCACCGTAACTTGATCGGCTCGTGCGACCATCACAAGGTCGACACGTTTACCTATTTCAGCGGGCGCTCCACAGCTTACCAGCGCCGTTGCTTGCCGCCAATCGTCCTCTGCGGCCGTGGCTCGGCTTTTCACGCCCGTACATCGGCAGGTTTTGCCCCGAGTTTGTAGTCCCCCTCTGCTCTGCGCCAGACGGTTAGGTCGTTAACGCGTGCCAGCGCCGAGCCCCTGTCTCATCAAGTCACTCGAATTGTGTCGCCGCACGACACATATCGCCGTATATGTCCGCGGTGGGCAGGCAGCTTTGACTTTTAGCCCCCCCTGCGGTTATCATATCACCATGGATTTCCAGAAGAAAAGCCGTTTGCTCATTACCTGTGCGCCATACCTGTCGGAATGGTTGCAGAAAGAGATTGAGGCTCTCGGGCACAATGTACTGCTCGTCCGCAGGACCGGCATCGAGATAGAAGGCACGCTTGCCGATTCGATGCGGCTCAACCTCTGGCTGCATACAGCGTTCGCCGTGCTGTACCTGCTCGATGAGTTCGAGTGCCAAGATGCCGAGGCCCTCTACTGGGCGACGGCGAGGCTGCCATGGGAGGACATCATCCCAACGGATGAGTACATCTCCATCGTCTCGTACGTTGACAACCCGACGATCAATAATTCGATGTTCCCCAACCTCAAGCTCAAAGATGCCATCGTCGACCGCATCATGAAGAAGCAGCATCGGCGGCCTGACTCTGGGCCGCAGCGGACGCACATCGTCATCAACCTTTACTGGAAAGACGACCGGGCGTGGCTGTACCTGAACACCTCGGGTAACAAGCTTGCCGACCGCGGATATCGTCGAATCCCGCACAAGGCGCCGATGCAGGAGACGCTGGCTGCGGCAGTGATCATGGCAACAGGCTACACCGGCGAGATGCCGCTGGTGGCGCCGATGTGCGGCAGCGGCACGCTCGCCATTGAGGCGGCCCTCATCGCCCAGAACCGCGCGCCTGGCCTGTTGCATGCCAACTATGGCTTCATGCACCTGAAGGGCTTCAACGACGCGGCGTGGAAGGCTGTCCGCCGTGAGACGATGAGGGCCGGGGAAAAGAAGCCGACCCCTCGTATCATCGCCACCGACATCGATCCGGATGCGGTCAAGGCTACAAGGAAGAACGCAGCCACCGCCGGAGTAGACCATCTCATCGAGTTCGGGGTCTGCGACTTCGCCGAGACACTTCTACCGCCGCCGCCGTTCATTGTTGTGATGAACCCGGAATATGGCATGCGAATGGGAGAGATCTCACAGCTCGAAAAGCTCTATGAGCGGATTGGCGACTTTTTCAAGCAGAAGTGCCAGGGCTTGACTGGATACGTCTTCACAGGCAACCTCGACCTGGCCAAGAAGATCCACCTGACACCCAGCCGGAAATTCCCTTTCTTCAACGCCGACATCGATTGCCGGCTGCTCAAGTATGAGATGTACGCCGGCTCCCGCCGCAAGGACCGCAATCCCGGTCCCGCCGAAATTCAAGGCTCATAGCTTGGGTCCCTCTGTTGGACAAATCCAAGATATCACGGCTAGCAAGTTGCCACTGGCGGCGGAATAGCGGAATTAGACGTGCCTTTGCGGTGGGTGAGCATACATTGCCGTCAATCGCTGCATCTTTCGGTGCTTCCGCGGCGTTCTCTTCCCGCCTCTTTACCGCGAACTCAGGTTGGCACCAAGCAATGCCAGTAAACATGTGGCTAGCTGGACCGCAGGCATAGGTGGGTAATCCTCGCCGATTGCTTGACATACTCGCCAGTTTGTTTATATTGCAGAGTTGGAACGTTCGTCACCGAACGGGGGCGGAGACGTACGCCGATTGCCGACTCGATGCGGCATCATCCTATCGCCGTTCTCACGTTCGTTGTTCTTGTTGTCGGGCGGCTGTCAGTGAAGGTGGCCGGTGAGGAAGTTTTTTTTACGCAGGACGAGTACGTTATCATGAATCCACTTATTGCTCTGCCCGCAAGGTCATCGGACCGAAAATCCCGTCTCCATCGGCAGAAAACGCCTGTTGCCAGTCGCTTAGGGCTCAGAAGCCTGCGTTTGGAGACGCTCGAAGACCGCCAGTTGCTGTCAGTGATTCCTCTACTAAACGGCAATTTCCAATCACCGACGTGGGTCAGCAATGACTATGTGAACTGGACTCAGCAGGCGGTAGCGCCGGGTACCCAAGCTCCGAACTACAACCAGTTGGACCCGCGTTTTGGCGTGTCCGGTTGGGGTAAGACAGCGGAGGCCGGGGGTGGGCCCGGCCCAAATGGCGAAGGCGAGTATAGCGAGCACAACGACCTGGGGTACAACCAGTATTTTAATTACGTGAGCGGTCAATTGCCGGCGCCGGCCAGTGGCGTCAATTTCTTTTGTCTAATGCCGGCCCCGAATGCAACCTATCACTTCTGGATTGACCAGCAGCCAAACACCACGGGTGATACCGGCAACCATAACGATATTCACTTTCCGCCGATGATCGCGGCTACCGTCGCCCAGGCGGGCGAAACGTATCAAGTGACGGTGGCGTTGGGAAATCCGTTGGTCAACTCAGGTAACTCGTTCCCCAACGTTGAGCTCGGCTTTACCCTTGGGGCAGGCACGTTTTACGAGCCCAGTGGCACGAATAGTTACAACTATGCTGCTGGCCAAACGGCATCTCCGCAGAGCGGGGACAGTTCGTTGTATTACAACGCCTACGGCACGACGGTCGCCAATACTTTCACGACCGGCAGCAGTTGGCAGATCGCTCCAGGCACCTTCAAGGACCTCACGCTCACCTGGACCTGTCCGCCCATCGACAACGGCATGCCCCTGGATATCCAGTTGATCTATCACGGCGTGTCGCAGACGACGTGCATGAGCAACGTCCGACTGTCCGATATCACGACGTCCCCGGCACCTCCCAGCAACCTGATCGCCGCGGGCGCCTCCACGAGCCAGGTCAACCTGAGTTGGACCGACAACGCGACCAACGTGACGGGGTTCCAGATCGACCAGTCCACAAGCTCCGACTTCAGCACGGGCGTGACCACAACGACGGTTGGCGTTACCACGCCCTACTACAGCGCCACCGGTCTTTCGAGCAATACCACGTACTACTACCGCGTAAGGGCCTATAACGGTGGCGGAGTTTCTGCCAACACCGCCACGATGATCGCCGCGACCGCCGGCACGACCGGCACGCCAGTTGCCATCCCTGTGCCCGACGGCAATTTTACGGACGCGGCCAATTACTACATTAACTCGAATTCGGGCGGCAATCTTACGTTTACATCGCCCATGACTGGCACGCTTTCCGGCTGGAGTTTAAGCGCCAGCCCGACCACTGCCAACGGCGGATCCTATTCGGGCTGGGAGCCGTACGGTGCGGTGGACAGTGTCACCAGCAGCGGCAGTAGCCCTTACAGCGCCAACGCGACGTCGTTGGGCAATCAGCCGGGCTCGAGCTACAACGCTTTCATGTACTACCCCGGTGAAGCGTACGGTTGGAATACCGTCGTAGCCGGGCCGCCGGGCGCAGCCTGACGATGACGACGACCGGGATTAGTTCAAGCGCGGTGGCGGGCAGCATCTACACCGCGACGATCGAGTACGCCAACGTGAGTTGGAGCAATTGCGCCGCCAACCCGTCGGCGAATGTTACGCTCAACATCCTGGCCAATGGCGTTGTGGTAAGCTCGGGCCACTTGTCGGGGCTAGCTCAAGGGGCACCTTGGACTCCCGTGTCTGTGGGCTGGGTGGTTCCTGCCGCCTACGCCGGTCAAGCGATCCAGATCCAGGTGGTGGCGACGAACTTCATCGAAGGACCGGGAAACACGCAGCAGTACGAGGTGCCTTCTTTTGGCTTTGCCAACGCGACCCTCACAGTCACGGCGTCTGGCCTTCCGGCCGCTCCCAGCAGTCTGACGGCAACGGACGTCTCAGGGAGCCAGATCAACCTGGCTTGGACGAACAACGCCGCGAATCAGACGGGTTTTCAGATTGACCAGGCCACCAGTTCTGGCTTCACCCAGAACCTGACCACGGTGACGGTCGGCACCAACGTGACCACTTACAGCGCTACCGGTCTCTCGAACAACATCACGTACTACTATCGTGTCCGAGCTACCAACTCCCTCGGCAATTCTGCGAACTCGTCCACGGCGAGCGCCACGACCAACACGCCTATTGCCATTATGGTGCCTGATGGTGGGTTCGAGCAGACGTCGACGGGCGCGTGCACGCCGTCGAGCGGCGAGGCCACGCTCACGACACCACAGATTGGCACTATCCCCGGCTGGACCGTGACCATCAACCCCACTACGTACGATGGCGGAACATACGCCGGCTGGGAGCCGTATGCTCAGGTCACGAACGTTGTGAAGTGGAACGGGCCCGTAGAAGGGTCGCAGTATCTGGAAGTTTTCGGAGGCGAACTCTTCAACGGCTGGCCGTGGACTTACGACTGGCCAAAATATGGAATCATACCGGGACAAACAGTCCAGCTAGATTCAACGGGGATTACGGCCACCACGGTGGCTGGGGCCACCTATACGGCGACAATCGCGGTTTCGGACCCAGCCTGGGAAACCGCCGATGGTTATTCCCCAGCAACATTGGCTGCCGACGGTTTTCCGGTCCAATCCCCGAACTTCGAGTTGGACATCGTCGCCAACGGCCAAATGGTGGCCAGCAATACCTTGATCTCGCCCACGGCTGGCCAATGGTATACCCTTACCACAACTTGGACGGCCACGACGAGTGGCCAAAGCATCCAACTCCAAGCGATTGCGTCCAATTTTTCGGAAGGGCAGATGGGGGTAGGTCATGGTTCGGCAGGCGAAGGACCAGCGCCGTGGACCACGAGCGATGCCGGGTTTGACAACGCCCAACTCACGGTCACAATACCCGTCAGTCCTCCGCCCGCTCCCAGCGGTCTGACGGCAACGGCCGTTTCAGCGAGTCAAATCAACCTGGCTTGGACGAACAATGCCATCAATCAGACCGGCTTCGAAATTGATCAGGCCACCAGTTCCGACTTCACCCAGAACCTGACCACGGCGACGGTGGGCGCCAACGTGACCAGTTACAACGCCACCGGTCTCTCGAACCACACCACGTACTACTATCGCGTTCGAGCCATCAACACCGTCGGCGATTCGGCCAACACCTCCACGGCCAGCGCCACGACCAGCCAACCCGGCACGCCTGTTGCCATTACTGTGCCCGATGGCGATTTTGCTTCGGATACGGCCGGCTTCGATATCAACGCGAACAATGGCAATCACGGTCCTTTTGTGGGCCCCATGACGGCCACGCTTTCCGGTTGGACGGTAACGGCCAACCCGAGCACGGACAACAGCGGAGTTTATAGCAGTTGGAATCCGTACGGCGGGGTCGACAATACTGTCACCAATTCGCCTGCTCACGGGAATTTCTATACCAATTATGCCGGCTCGATGCCTGGTGGGGCAACGAACCTGTTCTTCTATTACCCCGGAGAACAGCTCACCGGTGCTATCGGCAGCCAAGTCGCCCAAACCGGCGCCGGTCTCACGTTGACCACGACTGGGATCAGTGCCACCGCGGTGTCGGGCACCACCTACACCGCGTCGATCTACTACGCCAACCTTGCCAACTATGGCCTTAACAACGGCCCGAATGTTACGCTTAACATCTTGGCCAACGGCGTCGTCGTTGGTACAGGCTCCTTATCCGGCTTGGCCCCAGGTTCGCCGTGGACTCAAGTGACTGCGATCTGGACGGCAACTTCTCACATTGGCGCCGCGATCCAGCTCCAGGTGGTCGCAAACAACTTTTTGGAGGGAACGCAGCCGTGGTCGATGGCTAATTTTGGTTTGACCCACGCTACTTTGACGGCCACAGCCCGACGCGGCACAGTCGCCAGCGGTGACCAACGTCGCGGTATCTGGCGCCGGCTGGGCCTCGGCCTACTCGATCCCCGTGGGCACGGGCGCGCAACTGCTTCCCTTGCCCTGGTCCGGCATCAACCGGATCAAGGTAACGTTCAATGAGAGTGTCACCGTCAATCAGTCGGACCTGCTGCTGACCGGCATCAACGTGCCGTCGTACAATGTCGCGGGCGGCACGTTCAGCTACGACGCGAACACCTTCACCGCCACCTGGACCCTGCCGCTGTCGATCGGGGCTGACCAGTTGATGCTGGCGCTGAATGCCAACGGCAGCAATCCCATCGAAGATGCTGCCGGTAACCGCCTGGACGGCGAATGGACCAATCCGACCAGCACCACGCAGTCCAGTTCAAGCAGTTATCCTTCCGGCAGCGGCACGGCCGGCGGCAACTTCACCTTCCGCTTCAATGTGCTTCCCGGCGATGCCAACCAGGACGGCCTGGTGAACATCAGCGACCTGACCGCGCTGGCTTCGCAATGGCAGCAGACCAGCCAGGGCTTTTTGTCGGCCGATTTGAACCACGACGGGCAGGTCAACATCAGTGACCTCACCATGCTTGCCAGCAACTGGCAAGCGACCTTGCCGGCGGGCACCCCGGCGCCAGGATCGTTCCCGGCGGCCGCTCCACAAGCGTTGGCCGCCGCGACGTTGCCAGCCCAACTGGCACTGATCCAAAGCGATGTACCGAATGTCGTCCATGCGTCCGCCGTGGCCGGGACCCTTAGTGTGAACGGTCTCCCGTCGGCGGTATCGAGCATTCCCGCCGTGGTGACGCCCGGCACAAGGGATTTGTCTTCGAGGCTGCAGGATCTGGCGACAAGCCAAGCATTGCCTGTCGTCTCGAGGCCCACGGCTTCTGCCGTCCACGGCATCTGGAAGGTTGATCGGGCGGCGGTTACGCTCAACGGCAGTGGCGAAACCGTTCTGAAGACCTCCGCCTTGCCCCTGGGCACGGCACACAGGTACTCGGGGGACACGAACTTCACCGGCAGCAGCGGCAGCCTGCCCAGGACGATCAACGCAAGCATGGCGATCACATCCGTGGCAGTCCACACGTCTGACAGCTCACCGGCGTCGGGCATCAACGATGCCGCGATCGCATCGCTCCTGGCGGAATGGTCGCAGGATGATTGGGATGGGTCGGACAGTTTATGCTCGGCGCTATCGGCGTGATAATAGTCGGTGGCTCATGGCCGTCGTGGCCTTGCTGCGACCCGGTCTTCCGCGCCAGCCGTTTGATGATGTCGGGTGGGCAGACGCCGGCATGCTCCAGCCGTTACACGCACTCGATAATCTGCACGCGCTCGGCGTCGCCGGAGAGATCGCCGCGACTCGTAATTCAGTCAACTCACGACCGTCGAGCACGAATCGCCGGCTGACCAGGCCGCGCCGCTGCCAACGCGAAATGATCGACCGGAGCTGGCCAACGTGAGCGCGGCACGTTTGCGGCAAGCGACGCCGTCTGTGTGACTTGGGCGTAGCTGCTCAACGCTTCGCCGGTGACCTTGTGGGCAGCGGAGCATGACTCGGGGTCGGGATGACTGGCTCGTTCTTTCCCGTGTGACCGTTGCATTCCCTACTCCTTGCCCGTTTTACAGGCCCACTAGCCCGTAGGGGATGGTTGCATAGCCCGAATACTCACCATAGAAGTTCACGGATTCGTCTTGTTCCAGCGCGTCGATGGCCGCGCACAACAATCTCAATGGTTCGAGAACCTCTTTCGCATCATTCCACAGCGTCAAGGGGTCGTAGTCGTCGGGCATGGTTCAACTGCGTTCCTGGGCCGGTCGGTCGGCTGTCGTGGCACAGGCGTCTTCCACGACAGTCGACCGCACCGTGCGACGGGGATCAGCCGTCTACCCGTTGTTCAGGGATGTTGTAAGCGTCCGGCGGAACGCGTGGGCGGCAACTTGTCAGCGTGAGGCGCCAGGGCGGAAGTTATTCGGCTGGGCGCCAACGATCAGGAAGCAGATTCAAGAGGGCGTCGCGTTCGCCGGTTGGCAGGAGGGCCGGGAGACGCCGAAACACATCACGGAGGTAGACGAAGGGATCGTGGCCGTGACGCTTGCAGGAGGCAAGAAGACTGAAACAAACCGCTGCCGCGTGGCCACCGCGGTCGCTGCCGCAGAAAAGCCAGTTACGGCGGCCGAGACAGATGCCCCGCAAAGAGTTTTCTGCGGCATTGTTGTCGATGTCGAGCCAACCCGACTCCGTGTAGCGGCACAGCGCCGTCCAGTTCGAGAGGGTGTAGTCCATGGCCGCTCGGGCCGAACTTTTCGGCAGGACTTTGGGCGATTCCGACTCCAGCCAAGCATGAAAGCTCTCTAGCAGGGGACGCGACCGTGTTTGTCGTTCGGCAGCCACGCGGGCCGCCTGTTTCTGGAATGATAGCCCTTGCCACTGGCTGGCGCGTCGTTGGCGTAGTTCCTTTTCGATGTAACGGTTCACGCGCCGGGGTGAGATTTTTGCAAAACTGATCTGGTCACGGAAGGCGATTTTGGGGACATATAGGGCATGTTGCTGGAAATGAAGATCACGGAAGAACTGATTGCACGGCAGCCACCGGAGGCCCAGGCAATTATCCGCGTGCTGTTGGCAAAGATTCAACAACTGGAGGAGCGATTCAACAAGACACCGCAGAACTCGTCGCTGCCGCCCAGCACTCAGCATCCGCACGCAAAACCCCCGTCCCGCAAGGCGAAGTCCCGGAAAAAGCGTGGTGGGCAACCAGGGCACCCCAAGCACGAGCGAGCACTCCTGCCGACCGAACAGTGTGACGATGTCCAGCCGCTGAAGCCCAAGGAGTGCCGACGTTGCGGCGAGAAACTCTCCGGCACGGACCCCGAACCGCTGCGGCATCAGGTGTGGGAACTTCCCGAAATCAAGCCCCACGTGACGGAATACCAACAACATCGACTGGTTTGTCCGTGCTGCGGAGAAAGCACCTGTGCCGAGTTGCCGGCCGGAGTGCCGGTGGGGCAGGCTGGGCCACGGCTGGTGGCATTTGTGGCCTTGTTGATGGCCTACTTCCGCCAAAGCAAGCGGCGAACGGCCCTCTTCCTGGAGACGATCTTGCAGCAACCTTGCTCTCCAGCCTGGACGGTCAAGTTGCAAAAACAAGCAACCGACGCGCTCCGTCCCGCTTACGACGAGTTGGCGGCGGCACTGCCGCCACAGTCGCAGTTGGGGATTGATGAAACGCCGAACAAGGAAGGTCCGCTGAAAACGTGGCTCTGGGCCTTTGTCGCTGCACGCTTCACCGTCTTCGCCCTGCGCTTGACGCGGGCGGCCACCGTGCTCGGGGAACTCTTGACCGACCGCTTCGATGGCGTAGTGATGTGCGACCGGGCCAAGATGTACTGGTGTTTGGATCGCCTGCAATGGTGCTGGGCGCATCTGAAACGCGACTTTCAAGCCTTGATCGACAGCGACGACCCGCAGGTGAAACGACTGGGAAACGACCTGATGCGGCCGACACGCAAACTGTTCGCGGCGTGGGCGCGCTACCGCGACGGGACGCTCACTCGTGTGGGAATGAAACGCCTGATGATGCCGATCCGCACGGAGATCGAAGCCTTGTTGCTGCGCGGTGCCTTCAGCGGCAACAAGCGTTTGCTGGGCATGTGCAACGAATTGTACGACCATCGGCAGTGGCTGTGGACCTTTTTGGACCATGAAGACGTGGAACCAACCAACAATGGCAGCGAACGCGCTCTTCGCCACGCCGTCATTTGGCGGAAGTTGTCGTTCGGCACGCAAAGCGCAAGTGGTAGCCGCTTCGTGGAGACGATGTTGACGGTAATCGAAACCTGCCGTCAGCAAGGTCGCAACACTTTCACGTTCGTGGCTGACGCTGTCCATGCTCACTTCGCCGGTCATGCTGCCGCCTCGTTACTCACCGGCGTATGAACGGTTACCTTTTCGATAGCGTAGAGTTGCCCGATCCACACCAAGGCGGTTTCCATCCGCGGCGCGTCGAGGCGGCGGCTTTCGTGGTATTTCCGCCGCGCGTGAGCCCAGCACCCGGCCTCCACGATCCAGCCGTCGGAGCCGGTATAAATCCCGTCGTAGCCGCCAAAGGCGTCCGCCTGTAGGTATCCGCGATAGTTTTTCAGGAACTCCGCTGGCCCGTCACGCTTGCGGCTGGTCGTATATTCAAAAACCGTCAGCGGATGCTGCTGGTCGCCCACGTAGGTCCAAAAGCGGCCCGTGTACTTCAATTTCTGCCAGGCATCGCGAACCTTCACCGGCGTGTCATCGGTGTGCAGCGCTGTGGAACCGAGCACCACCTCGATCATCAGCCGATGTAAGGGGCGGCACAGCTCGGCACAGGCCAACACCCAACCGTCGCTGGTCTGTCGTGGGATTCGCATCCCTTGCCGCTCGAAGATCCCTTCCAGGCGGTGCAGCGGTAGATGATCGCCGTACTTGCTGGTGATGATCTCGCCAACAGTCCCGGCCCGGGCAGGCCGCCGGGGATCGCCTCGGGCGGCTTGCGGGCCAACACCACATTCTGTTCCGAAAGCGTTAGGCCGCTCTCGGGTAGCTGGTGGCGGCGGGCGTATTTCTTCCGTACATGGACCACGACGAACAGCGCCGAAGGTCGCCAGTCGAGCTGCTCGCTCCTCTCGGGAGGCAGTTCGACCAGGTTCTCCTCGCCGCCCAGGGCCGCCTTCTCCGCATCCGTCAAATCGTGAACCAGTTCCTCGCGCTCGATCGTGTCGGGAATCCGCCCACGGCCATGCTTGTCGCGATTGGTCGCGGAAGAACGGGGCGCAGGCGAAGCATCCGAGGTGGGCAGATTGGTCGTGGATTGCGCTTCGCCGACACTGGGATCGAATAACAGCCCCTGCTGCGGGTCAAGCCGTTCGCTGGTGCTACCATAGAGACGCCGCAGCAACAGGTTCATGTGGTGTTCTTGACGCTCCAGCCGCGCGTTGGCCTTCTGCAACTCTTCCAGCAACTGCACAACCAACTGCTTCAGCAACGCCGGGTCGTCGGGCAACAGGGCAGGATCAGGCAGAGGTGCGGCGTCCGTGCTCATGCCCGTTGCTACGCATCAGCAGGGCCGCTGGTTCGTCCGCCATGCACTTTTTTCCGCGCGGCTTCAGCCCACCTTGGCCACGTAACGCTTCTCTCGCTTCACACTGGCCGGATCAATGCCCCACAGGATCAGCGACAACTCCTGCGCCGACACTTCGATGCTCCGCGCTTGCGGGTCGTTGGTCGTGGGGAATCGAAAGGTTCCTTCTTCCAACCGCCGGTAATAGAGCGTCAGCCCATCACGATCCCACCACAACAACTTGACGCGATCGCCACGGCGACTGCGGAAGACAAACAAATGGCCCGAGAGCGGATCGTAGCCCAGTCCCTCCCGCACCAAAGCGGCCAGGGTATCGAAGCTCTTTCTCATATCCGTGGGCGTGAGGCATACGTAAATCCGCACCAATTCCGATAGGCTCAGCACGGCCGGACCTCCAGAACATGTAGCACATCGGCCAGCACCTGGCGATCGAACCCTGGCTGCACGCGGACCACACGATCCCCGCCCACAAGGATCTCGACGCCGCCCGCCGTAGGTCGCTCCCGATCAGCCACCACCTGAACCGGCAAGAATCGGGGCCCGACGTGTCGAGTGCGAGACCTCCGCCGGGACGGTGGCGATTGATCAACACGCGAAACGTCGCCCGTTGGAAGTTCTCCATCCCCATTCTGCCGTTCAGCACTGGCTGCTTCGCGTTGGGCGAGTTCTCGTCGCCAAAAATAAAACGCCGATTCCCTAAGCCCTCGCTCGCGACAATACTCCCGGACCGACTGCCCGCTTTCCTGCCACTGTCGCATCGTCGCTTGCCATTGTTGCCTTCTCTCTGAATCGCCTCGCCGTTGACGCTTCTTCATGGTTAGGCTCCCGAAAGTTCCCTCAAGCCGAGACCCTCTCGGCCGATGAAACTCAGCCTATCCTACGGCAGAAGATGTGTTCCGCCGGACGCTTACAAAAGTACGACGATTCAATACTTTCGTCAGAGGATCCTGTCGAGCAAGTTCGTTCAGTTGGCGTTCCTGTTCCAGGATTCGCATCGCGGTTTGCAATCGGGCAAGCAACTCACAGTGATTGACCGGTTTGGTCAGGAAATCGTCGGCTCCGGCGCCAAGTCCCTTGACGAGGTCCTCCGACTGTGATTTGGCGGTCAAGAGAATCACATACGCATAGTGCGGTAGTTTCTTCTGACGCAGCAGACGACAGAATTCGATGCCATCCATCGGAGACATGATCCAATCGGTAATTACAATCGACGGGTGGTCTTCCTGCACAATTTGCAACGCGTCAATTCCGTTGCTGGCGTGCCGAACCTTATAGCCGGCCGGTTCGAGCATATCCGAGAGAACCGCACGTATGACGGCATCGTCGTCAACAAGAAGAATGTCTCGATGGCATTCGCTCATGGCTCTTCCCAACAACAGAGCGTGATTATTTGCCTGCCGCGTGAACTTACAGGGCGGGCAGGATTCGCATGAAAGGTAGCATATTTCGCATGAAAGGCTACCTACTTGCATGTGGAAGCGGCGACCCTTGCCCGCATAATCCACAAAGACAATTCAATTAGGCCAATTGCGACATGTCGGCCCTTTGCAGGGTGGAAAAGGGGCCCCGGCCCTGTGCTCAGCAGAATCTACTCTGCGAAGGACCAGCCGTACTGGCAGGTTCCTGGCAGGGTCCACCGGAGAGGGTCCTAGTGGAAAAACGCCTCAGACACACCGGCCTCGTGAAATACAGCGATGTGGTGGACAGTTGGACACCTACGTCAAACGAATTGACTCGCTATGCCAACGAATTGTGAAACGCCACGCAGGTCATTGTCGGGGTGTCCGGTTTTGCAGGACCGTGCTAGGTTGCAGAGAGTTGGCGAGCCGAAAGGAAGGGCCGACACGCTGGGTTTTGACCGCTGGCCCGACAGGGAAGGCAGCAGGTAACCAAGGTCGGCGCCCCGCCTCTTCCGCGGAACAATGCTCAGCAAGAAGCCCGCCTCCCGCGGTGTGCGGGCTTCTTTGTTTTCTTGGTCGGAGTGTCGTTCTCATCCGTTGCTGATGCGGACAAACTGGTTGCGGCTTACAGAGCATTGAGTCGGCGTGCCAACACGGGTGATACGGATTCAGGAATCCGCTCCAAAACTCCAATACCTATGCGATCGTCGCCTTCATCTGCGCAAGAGTAGGCAACTCTCCCCAACACATCCTCGTCGGTCCATTTGTTTGACCCTTTGGGCAGGTGAAATCGAATGCGGATGGTTTGTCCCCGGTCCGGGAAAATGTCCGACGTGACCCCCCACTCCTCCGACGCTGATGTCATAAGACCTCGCTGGCGTGCTAGGCCCGTTTGGCAAAACGGTCAATTGAAGACTGCAATAGAACGCCACACGTTTGTGACGACGCTGCTCCAACATCGTTTACCCCACAGACACATGTGAACTAGCCTCCGATAGCCACTCTAACACGGTACTGATTCTGGCACGAGATGATTGACGATAATGGCTTACGTTGAAGTGGCCGCCTATAGGGAATGTATTACTAAGCCGGTCAGCCACTTCATCAAGGCTGGGCCATTTCTGTCGCCACTATTTCTGGCTGTGGAGGGACAGCTATCGATGGCTCCGGCAGCCACACACAGGGGTCTGCCGAAAAAGTATCGCTCGTTAGCGGTTCGGGGTTGTCCTGGGCAATGAAATGAATTTCCTCAAGTTGTGTGAAGAAGGTTGCTAGCAGAAGCGGGTCGAAGTGGGTCCCTCCATCGCGCTGCATCATCGTCAGCGTTTCCTCCTCGGACATGGCTCGCCGATAGACTCGGTCGTGGGTCAGGGCATCGTACACATCGACGATGGCGACAATACGGGCGCATTCGGGGATGTCGGCCCTGGCGATTCCCATCGGATATCCGGTTCCGTCCCAGTACTCGTGATGGTACAGGGCAATTTCGCGAGCCATCTGGAGCATCGGTGCCTGAGAATCGGCCAACATTTTGGCACCGATGACCGTATGAGTTTTCATGATCTCAAATTCATCTTGGCTCAGTTTCCCCGGTTTGCGAAGGATAGCGTCTGGAATGCCAATTTTACCGACATCGTGCAACGGTGCTGCGAATTGGATCAGTTCGATGTCTGTCGAGGACCAGTCAAGCACTTTGGCAATAACCCCGCTAAATAGTCCGGTCCTCCTGATGTGCATTCCTGTTTCCACGTCACGCCATAATGACGCCCCAACCAATCGATGGATCGTTTCCTCGTGGGCGGAGCGGATAGCAATCGCCTGTTGCCTCACTCTTTCTTCGGCCGCACAGCGCTCAGCAATCTCGGCACGAAGAGTCTCGTTGATCTGAACGACGGTATCATGGCTTTCTTTCGTGCGAATTGCTGCCCGAAGTCGGGCCGCAGAACCCGTTTGCTGAACGGCTTCCTGAGATAGTCGTCCGCCCCTGCGTCCAGGCCGGCGACGATATCTTCGTCCGTATCTTTGGCGGTCAAGAGAATGACGGGAATTGCGTTGGTGTCGGCGTTGGACTTGAGTCGGCGGCACGCCTCGATGCCATCCATTTCCGGCATCATGACATCCAGAAGGATGGCGTCCGGCTGTTCCAGGCGTACGACTTCCAGGGCTTCTCGACCGTTACATGCCGTAGATACCTCGTATCCCTGTTCCGTCAGGATGTGGACTAGTAGGTTGACAATCTCGACCGCGTCATCGACGACCAGCACTTTCGCCATCATTCGCCCCTCGCAGAAAACGTGACCGTAGAGCATTTGCTAATGCAGCTTGGATCGCGACTTCAATTGTTGCCGTCGTGCTCGTTAGTTAGCAGACCTGCGCTCCCGTTGCCTTGCGTGCATAGCTGTGCTGCTTTACTCTCCCAGCGGCGTCCTTCCAGACAGTATTCCTATGTTAGTACCGTGGCCTGATCACAGGAGCACACCAGGTTGCGCCCTGCCTGTTTTGCCCGATACAAGGCCTCATCGGCTTGCTTCATCAGAACATCGAGCGAGGGCAGGTTGTTTGCACTCGCCACGCCAAAGCTCGCCGTCACCGCAATCGTTTCACCATTAACCGTGACGCGAGCGTTGGCGATTTCCTCGCGGCAGCGATCCGCCAAGCAAGCTGCCCCGGACGTTGTTTCGCCGGCAACAACGATGGCAAACTCTTCGCCGCCATAACGGGCGGGCAGGTCGACCTCGCGGCATTGTTGGGAGATGATTGCGGCCACTTCCTGGAGCATCTTGTCGCCTATCTGGTGACCATGCACGTCGTTGACTCGCTTGAAATGGTCGATATCGACCATAATGAACGACAACTGCCCGCCATTCCGCTCGATGCGGGCCCACTCGTGCTGAAGGCGTTCCATAAGCACCCGACGGTTAGGCAGCCCGGTCAGCGGATCGATTTGCGCGTGCTCGATCAAGAGATCTTGCAGGTGTTTGGTCCGCAAGGCTGCCCGAACGCGTGCTCGGAGCTCGAAGGCGTCGAAGGGCTTGGTAATGTAGTCCACCGCTCCAAGGTCCAAACCTTGCACCTTGTCTTCTGGCGTAGCGGAACCGGTGAGAAATAAAACGGGGATCATGCACAGATCGAGGTCCGCCTTCAGCGCTCGGCATGTGTCCAAGCCCGACATGTCGGGCATGTCTAGATCGAGAAGGATGATGTCCGGCTTTTCGCGGCGGGCGATCTCTAGTCCAGTAATTCCACCCTCCGCACAAATAATGTCGAGATTCTCTTTAGTTAGACGAGCCCTGGCGACTTGCAAGGCATCAGGGCTGTCGTCGATAATCAAGAGCTTCACGGTGACGTTCCTCCTGTGTGGGCGCCGGCAGCGCACCCCTTCTGAACAGCGTGGATTTGTGCGGCCAGGGCCGACAGGGCGGCTTCGGCCGCACGGCAGTCCTGCATCTTGACGGTATCCTCCAGCCGTCGGCATGCCTCGGTGAGCGACGGGTAACCATAAGAGCCCCCGGCCCCTTTTAGCGTGTGTGCCAGCCGTTGCAACTCATCGTACTGGCCGTCGGTTAACGAACGGCGCATGGCGTCGAGTTGGCCAGGCAGACGTTCCACGAACCCACCAATGATTGGCGTCATCTCGGGATCATCGATAAATTGCGAAACGATGATTTCCTGCTGACAAACCGATTCCTCAGCGGCCGCGAGTGGTGCCGGACGCACCGGGCTTCGTGCCCCCTCGACAAACGGAGCCGAAGCTGCCAGGCCGCTGCTATCGCCTCCTGGCAGAGGCGTCAGTGGGCTCACGGAATTCTCGCGGCCGACTAGCCGGGCGATCGTCTGAATCAATCGGGCGCGGTTGATCGGCTTGGGCAGATGCTCGGTGCAGCCGGATGCCAGACATTGGGCGGCGTCGCTTTCCATTGCGTACGCCGTAAGCGCCACGATCGGCTTCCGGTAGTCGTGTGCGCGGAGCAGGCGGGTAGCTTCGTGGCCGTCCATCTCCGGCATATTCATATCCATCAGGATCAAATCAAAGGACCCGGCTTCCGCTTGGTCCACGGCGAAGCGACCGTTCTCGACGGCCTCGATCTCGGCGCCGGCCTTCCGTACAAATGCCTCGATTAATTGCCGATTGTCTAAGCCGTCTTCCGCCAATAACACACGTATTCCCTTGAGATCCGCGATCGAGTCCACGAAGTTGTCGGCGGCAGTGTCATGCTCGACTTCAACGGGCTGGGCAAGCATGGGGATGCCCGTGAGTTCGCCCGTGGGCACTGTCAATGTGAACGTGCTACCCTTTCCCCAAACGCTGGTTGCGGTCAATTCTCCGCCCATCAGTACAGCGATGTGACGCGAGATGGACAGCCCAAGGCCCGTGCCACCAAACGCTTTGGAAACGGATGCGTCGCCCTGCCTGAATGGCTGGAAGAGATGTGGCAGGATTTCGCTACGAATGCCAATGCCTGTGTCGATCACCTCAACCGCAATCGCCGGTATCTCGCCGTGCCATGCGGGAAGGAACGACACTGCGATTCGTATGCTCCCATGCTCTGTGAACTTGACCGCGTTGCCGGCCAGATTGACCACAGCCTGCCGCAGCCGATTGCCATCGGCGAGGATAGTCTCGGGAATCGGCCCCGCATACTCGATCCCAAGAGAGACTCCGTGCTCTTCGGCACGGGGACGCAGCAGACTGGCCACTTCGGCCAACAGCGACACCACGTTGCATCGCCCAATGTCCAAGGAGAGCCTCCCGGCCTCGATCTTCGAGAGATCCAGAATGTCGTTGATGAGCGAGAGCAGGTGCTCGCCGCTACGGCGGATCACGCTCAGGTAATTATTTCGATTGCTCGCACTGAGGTTGGGATCTGTCAGTAGATCGGCATAACCAAGAATCGCCGTCATGGGGGTGCGGATCTCGTGGCTCATATTGGCCAGGAATGTGCTCTTGGCTCGGCTGGCGGCGTCGGCATCCTCGGCAATGCTGATGGCGTTGCGGCGGTGCTGGTCGATTTCCGCCAGGCGCTCATTCACCGTGCGTTCGAGTGTTTCTTTCTGCTCTTGGAGGGCATCCTGCGTGAACTGCATGTTCTTGAGCAAGTCGCTGGCCAACTGTTCCAACGCGCCGAAGGCGTCGTTCGCCCGCACTTCGATGTTGGGCAATCCTCGTCCGCCGGCGGCAGCCGCCAACCAGGCACTGAGACGGGCAATGCGCTGCTCGATTGGCGGAATCTCCAGTTCAGCCTGCTCTGCGAATGCGCAGAAAGGCTGAGACTTCATGTAGCCGAAGGGATCGCCGACGCGGAAGTTCTTGACGCCCTTTAGATTTGGCCCCGGCTCCTCAAAGCCCAGGGCCTTCGCTATCTCGCGAGTTGTAGCGTCAAAGCAGCCCTCGACCACTTCCCGATAGTCCACACGGCGAGGTAACTGCTTCCATCGTTGCTGCTGCGATAGAATCCAACTGCCGTACTCCGGCCAAGGTGTGGGCAGGAAGTCCATGCGGTCGTGGTCGACGCAATGTTGGCCCCGGCCATCGTCATATTCGCCCGAGAGGGCCTGAATCACAGGTTCCGGATCTGGCTGGTTGAGGATGCCCGGCTCACTCAATTCGACCGCAATTTCCCGTCGATCTCCCGGTGATGCCTGGTGCAGGGCCAGTTCCGCTTCCATGACGCTGCGAAGCATCGCCTGGTAGGTCTTGGGATGCTTTCTAATGAACTCCTCGGTGCTGGCAAAGCAGCAGCACGGGTGCCCCGACCAAATCCTCTTGGACAGGGTATAGATGAAGCCCGTGCCACGGCATACGGGAATCTGGTTAAAGGGTTCGGGCGCAAAACTCCGTCCACCCGCCCGGTCTCGATGTAGCCGGGCATTCTTGGAGGGGAGATCTCAATGATGTTCACGTCGCGAAGCGGGTCAAGACCGTGCTCCGCCAGGAAGAGACACAACAGGTAGTAGTGCATCGAGAAACGATAGGGTACGCCGAAGGTGAAACCTTTCATCTCACGCACGTCCCTGATGCCGGCATGCTTCTTCGCCAAAGTGAAGGCTTGGCCGTTGACGTTCTGGATGCAGGCTAGTCGGACCTCGGTGCGACGGCCGTCCAGGCCCTGGCGGACGGCCAGCGGCATGGGCGACATCAGGTGTGCCGCATCGGTGTGACCGAACGCAAGCAAATCCTTGACTCCGCTCCACCCGGCGCAGGCGTCAGCGTCACGTCCAGGCCATTGCGAGCGAAATAGCCGTGGGTCCTGGCGTAAAGCAAGGGAGCGGAGCACAGAATGGGGATGAACGCTACGTCCACCTTGGGCTTTTCCAACCCGAGGTCACGGACGGGGTATTCAATAGCTGCTTTTGGCGGGGCAGGCTTGCGCGAAGCCGCGTCGCAGCACGACGTGCCGCCCTCCCGCGGCGTTGCTGAAATCCCAGCCGCGGCGATTCGAACTTGCTGATCCTCCCCGTTTCGATAGCTCGGCCCACGCCCCAACTCTGCTAGGAGGGCATTGACCTCCAGCTTCAGCGCCGCAATGCGCGTCTCGCGTCCCTGCATCAAGCGGTTGACTCGCTCGGTCTCCGCCAGCCCTTTTTGCATGGCCTCGTCCGCCCGTCGCTGTTCGGTCATGTCGCGGAATGCCCAGATTCGACCGTAGTATTGGCCACCCTCGCCAAGAACGGGAGAGGAGTATCTGTCGAAAACCATCCCATTTTTGAACTCCACTACATCCCGGCTGGTCTCGCTCAGGTGCTGGTTAAGATATCTGACTCTTTCAATAAATTGCCGGGGATCCTTGACTTGGCTTACGACATACTGGAGCAGTTTTTCGTCGTCGGAATCGGTGAGAATAGGCCGAGGAACAGCAAATAAGTCGATGAGACGTTGGTTGATCAGCAGCCGCTTGCCCTCATTGTCGACCACTAGGATTCCGTCGAGGCAGGAGTTCACCTGGGCCTCAAGGAACGCCGTTTTCCATTGCAACGATTCCTCCGCAGACCGCTGGTCAGTGACGTCGTGCATTGCCACGACGGCCCCGGTCCTGCGGCCGGCCTTGTCGATCAGCGGCCGTCCGTCGCACACAAGAGTCCGCGCCGGCCCGTCTTGGGGCACGATCATCATTGTGGCATCCCGAACCTCCTCGCCCCTTAATGCCCGAAATAGCGCGATGTCTTGGGTTCTCAGCCGGCTCTTCCCATCCGCTTGGTAAAGGTCATAGTGTTCCGCCCATTGGTCCGCAGGAATGGGTTCCAGGGCGAGACCGTGGAACTCGCGCGAGGCGCGATTGAAGAATGACAGTACGCCGTCGGCATCACAGGCAACGATGCCTGTTTGCACGGTATCAAGCACGACTTCAAGAAGCTGCTGTTGACGCTGTGACGCTTCTTCGTTTTGCTTGAGGCTTCGAAAAACGAGATCGTAGGGCTTCGACAACCCCACCTCCACGAACGATTTATAAATCAGATACAGCGATAGGAGCTCGAACAAATGCGCGGCCACCTTAAGGGATCCATGGAAGTCAACGGCGGTGGTGGATGCAAACTCGGAGGCGGCGCTGGCCAGCCACGATGCCAATAAGAGACGGAAGACATCAGGAGCAAGTTCCTTGCGCCGGCTGATCAGAAGCCCGGCTGCCGCAAGGAACGCAGTGCCGCTAATTGCCCGGCCTAGATGCTCGAAACGCGTCATGCCATGCCCCGGCACGTAGCAATCGGGCATCACATTCCAGAACACGCAATAGACCACGAGAACAAAAACACCGGCATACGCCCCCAACGCGACGACGGCGTTGATCCGGCGTCGCAATAGCAGCGGCGCAACCAAAAACGAAAAGCTGGCCATCCAACGGCCGGCGGTCTTCAATTGAATGGAGTCGTCCCCCAATGCGCCAGGGAATACCGACACGCCGTGGTAGCTCCAGGCATGCAACAGATCAAGGATGCCCGCAAACAGGCATGCAATCCCAATTAGCAAGAAGAATCCATTGTCCACGAACCGCCGCGCGTTCCAAAAGAGCATGAATATCGCGCAGGCTACGATAGCCGCAAAGGTCTCCACGAGATTATGGAAAAGCAGCCAGTTATTCTGGCTGACGAGGTAACAGCCGGCCAGGACCGTGGAACCAGCCACGAGGTTCGTCCAAGGGAAATGCGTCGGAGCACGAATATGAGTTGAATCAAACATGCACAGTCCCTCGATTTGACCCATAGTCTCAAATAGGGAGTGACAACTGCTCGGCGCAAGACTGGCTGTGCCGTGCCACTGTTTCCACCAGCGCTGTGCGATCGATGGGCTTCGTGAGGTAGTCGGTGCATCCTGCGGCAATACATTTGTCCCGGTCGCCGCTCATGGCGTGCGCCGTCAGGGCAATGATGGGTAGACGGCAACCCGCGTCGCGCAGGCAACGTGTGGCACCGTAACCATCCAGGACCGGCATCTGCATGTCCATGAGAATGCAGTCGAACGGCTGCTGGCTCTCCTGGGCGTGGAGCACCATGTCGATGGCGATTTGCCCGTTCTCAGCCACATCGACGATAGCGCCTCGGTGTCTCAGCACGTAGGCAATGAGCTGCTGGTTGTCGGGACCGTCTTCGGCCAACAGCACTCGCGTCGAGAGGCGGATATCGGCGGCACTTGCACCGCGAGGCGTTTCCTTATCCGCACACAGCGCCTCCGAGCTTCCCTCGATCATGGCAACACCACTCAGCGAGCCGGTTGTCACCGAGACCACGAACGAACTTCCCTTCCCCGGGGCGGCTTGGCCAGTGATGTCGCCGCCGAGCATTTGTGCCAGGTGCCGGCTGATGGCCAAGCCGAGGCCCGTGCCGCCGAATCGCCGCGTCATGGAATTGTCGGCCTGGCAGAACGGCTTGAAGATTGCGGCCCACTGCTCTGGTGTCATTCCCACGCCTGAGTCGATGACCTCGAAGGCAAGATGAGGCTCTGTGCCTTGGGACTCCGGCAGTAGGCTAACCACAAGTCGTACGCCACCCAGGTCCGTAAACTTAATGGCGTTGCCCAGCAAGTTGATCAAGATTTGGCGAAGCCGTGTCGGATCGGTACGGACAGTCGCTGGAATCGATCCGCGATATTCGACCTCCAGTGAAAGGCCCTTGGCGCTTGCCCGCGGCCGCATCAGCGATGCCACCTCGCTTGCCAGACGATGCGGCGAGCAGCCGATCTGCTCCATGGTCATCTTGCCAGCCTCGATCTTCGAGATATCGAGGATATCGTTGATGATACCCAGTAGGTGGTTGCCGTTGCTGCGGATGGTGGCCAGGAAGTCCTTCCGTTCACTTTCCGTGAGATTGTCTTGTGTGAGCACGTCGGAAAAGCCAAGGATGGCGGTCATGGGGGTACGTATTTCATGACTCATGTTGGCCAGAAACTCGCTCTTGGCGCGGTTGGCTGCTTCAGAGGCGTTCATGGCCACCTGGAGTTCCGCGGTGCGGCTGGCCACGCGGTCTTCCAACTCGTCTCGGGCTTGCTGCAGACTCTTCCGGCCGATGTCGATCTGGTCGAGCATGGCATTGAATCCGTCACTCAACACGCCCAATTCGTCCCTGGCAAGTCTTTCCACGCGAATCGAATAGTCGCCTTCATCGGCAATTCGCCGCATGGCCTCCACCAGTCGCCGGATCGGCATGGTAACGATGCCTTGGAGGCGGTGCGCTAAAAGCATCGACATCACAAGCGAGACTAAGAGCACGACAAGCGTAATCCACACAAAATGCCATATCTGTTGCTGCAACTCGGTGGTAGCCGTGCGCACGTAAATGGTGCTCACCTTCTCGCCACCCCGGACGACGTCTTGTGCGATATCCAAATGGCCAGGAACTGCTACGGCCTTGCCGCGTGCTGATGGCGGCAGGGGAGCCAGGACATCTTCTTGTAGGTTGGCGGGATAGGTGGCGAACGGCTTGCCGTGGGCGTCATATAAAATTGCGAACTCCACCGATGGCTGCTGGCGAAGCGAAGAAAGTAGCTCCCGAGCCGTCTTCGCGTCGTTGAATTCCACTGCCGCCGTCGTATTGGACCCGAGGATCGTGGCCAAAGCAGATAGCTGTTGGAGCTTCGAGGCACGAATCATCCACGCGTTGTTGATGAAGAAGGCTATGCAAGAAAGAGACAAAGCCACGCCGGCAGCCACCGCCGTTAATAGACTGAGCTTCGCGTTGATGCTGCGGTATTTCATCGAAGGCCGTAAATCGCATCCCATGGACACAAATGTCTCCAACGCCGCCTCAACCGCTCCCCGATTCCAATAAACTCCTAATGTGTCCTCCAATAACCCTAGGTTACGCAATACAGGGAACAGTACCTGCCGTCTGGTCGCAATGAGGTGGTGACTAATCGAAGGCGCAGGACCGTCACAGCGGCAGTCGACGGCCGTAAAAGTCACGATAGTCGGCACGGTCGCCCGCATCGGGCCCGAAAATGGATTGGATCGCCGTACCCTTCCCGGAATGCGAAATTTTCTACCATCGCTTGTTTCTTCCGAGAAAACGCGGCTGCCCGCGGTCAACGCCTGGGCCCGCGCGGATCGGGCTAACGCCATTTATTGAGGGGGTCGATACCGATCTGTAGGCATCGGCAACTTCGCTTGCCTGCCACATCGGCACACCACGGATCCGTCGATCAACGGGGGGAAATATGATCGGCAAACCCGGCCGGCTGCCGGCGCAGATAATAGTCTGGACTTTGCTGATCGCATTGGCAGGCTCTCCTGCGTCGCTGGTCGCTCAAGAAAACGCGTCTGCCGCGGCAAGCCAGTCGGCCGGCAGCCGTTAGCAAGAAACCTGCGGACGACATCCTTAATCTCGATGTCGATCAACTTGCCAAGACTCCCGTCGTCGTCCCGTCAATGGACACTCCCGTCACCTCGGTGACGAAGGAGCAGAGCACGATCGGGCATTCGGCGGCGGCTGTGTTCGTCATCACTTCGGAGATGATCCGCCGGAGCGGCGCCACCTGCGTTCCCGAGGCCCTACGGATGGCGCCGGGGCTGGACGTAGCGCAGGTCAATTCCAACACGTGGGCGATATCCTGCCGTGGATTCAACTCTGCCTACAGCAACAAGTTATTGGTGCTGATCGATGGACGGTCCGTTTTTAACCCCGACTTCAACGGCGTCTTCTGGAACGTGCAGGATGTGCTCCTGGAAGACGTGGATCGAATTGAAGTGATCCGCGGACCAGGCGGGACGCTGTGGGGCATCAACGCCGTTAACGGTGTAATCAACATCATCACCAAGAAGGCGGGCGACACTCAAGGCGCATATGCCACCGCCGGCGGCGGCAGCCAGAAGCAACTCATGGACGGCGTCCGCTACGGAGGTCGGATTGGCGACAACTGCGATTATCGTATCTACGCGAAGCAATTCAACCAAGGGCCTGGCTTCGACCCCACGGGCCGCGTCGACGACTCGTGGCAGCAAGGCCGCTTCGGTTTCCGCGCCGATTGGGTGCCCGATCTCGACAAGTCGAACACGATCACCATCCAGGGTGACCACTACGTCGGCAGCACCGACAACAGTGTTATACCGACCAATCCCGCATTGCCTGAAAATCAGAACGGCGAGAACCTGTTGCTGCGGTGGCGGCACGTTAACGACCAGGATTCCGACTGGACGTTGCAAGCCTACTACGACGACTTTATGCGCAGCGACATTTTGCAGACGGAACAGGTGCGGACGTTCGACGTCGATTTTCTGTACCGCTTTCCGCTGACCGACCGCCAGAGCATTACGTGTGGCGTAGGGGTCCGCAACGTGGAGAGCTACTTTCCTGGCGGCGACACATTCACGACGTATTTTCCATTCCCCTATTTCACCACCAATTACGCCAGTCAGTTCATTCAGGACGAAATTACGCTTGTCCAGGACCTGTTGACCTTTACGATCGGTACGAAGCTGGAGGAGGACCCCTACGACGGCCTGCAATATCAACCGAGCGCCAGGCTGTTGTGGACGCCCGATCACCACCACTCCGCTTGCGTGCGCGATCTCGCGGGCGGTCGAGGCGCTTGCGCGTCGATGAGCAAGGAACTATCACCATGCCGCCGATTGTTCCGAACGTGTACCCGCAGGTTGTCGGCGGACGGATTGAGCCGGAAAACGCCTTTACTTACGAGATTGGATGCCGCGAGCAGGCAAGCGACCGGTTCTCATGGGACGTCGCCTTATTTTACAGCAATTATAGCCAACTTCAATGCGTCGTGCCTGGGTTTCCCTTCGGTGAAGCCACGCCGGCGCCGCCGCATCTGATCGTTCCCCTGCAAGTCACCAGCGGGCCGTCGGGCGAAACTTACGGGACCGAACTCTTTTGCAACTATACGGTATCCGATTGGTGGCGATTGTACGCTGAGTACACTTTTTTTCAGATGCACGTGCAAGCCGATCCGCCGCAGCAGACACAGCAAGGTACTGATCCCTGTAATCAGGTTTATTTCCGTTCCGCATGGGACTTGCGGAAAGACGTGGAATTCGACTTGATGGGGCGATACGTCGACAGTTTGACTGGCCTGGGTGTGCCCAGCTACATCACGATGGACATGCGTATGGCGTGGCGGCCACGCACTCACTGGGAAGTGGCGGCCGTGGGCCAGAATCTGCTCCAGGCGCACCACTATGAGTTTTTGGGAAATACCTTCGCCTCCCCGACGTACGCGACGGAGGTCCCACGCGGCGTTTATGGAACATTGGCGTGGCGACACTAGAAACCATGGCCGTTTGGGGCGAAAAATGCGCGTGGGCGAACTCGCAGCCGAGGCCGCTGACCTGGGCAAAGCGACACCGCGCCTCTTTGGGGCGATTGCCAAGTTGTCCAGGCTCCTTGCAATACTTCACCTGCCGCGATGGTCTTGTTTCAACTGGCCAACGGTTGTTGGTCGCGTTCACCTGCCTGACTGTGTTTGCCCTTGCGGTGGGAGAGCTCCAGGCACAACCTGACGATGGCGCCGACAATAGCCGCGAGTACGCCATCAAGGCGGCCTATCTCTATCAGTTCGGCCGCTATGTCCAGTGGCCCGCCGAGGCTTTTGTCGATGAGCGTTCGCCATTGGTGATTGGCGTGCTTGGAGCGGATTCCTTTGGTGGTGTATTGGATGAAATTGCCCGCTCGAAACAGGTTGACGGCCGGCCCATTGTCGTTCGCCGTTTCGCATCCATGAGCGACTGCGCAGCCCTGTCATATCTTGTTTGTTTCCGCCGCCATTGAAGAGAACCAGAAGTTGGCCGCCATTCAGAAGGCGCGGCAGTCCTCAATCTTGCTGGTCGGTGAGGAACCAGGCTTCGCCGAACGTGGCGGCACGATGAACTTCTTTTTGGACGAGAATCGGATTCGCTTTGAAATTAATGCCGACGTTGCCGAACAGGATCACTTGAAGATTAGTTCGAAGCTACTCAGTCTGGCCAAGCTGGTGGGACGGCACGACAAAGGATTAGTTACGGGCCACCCGTAGCGTGCGGTTTTGCCGAGCCGGTCTCGTCGACGAACACGCCCGCTCCGAAACCTGCCGGCTTCCGACAGCAGGCGCAGGGGGACTGCGCTTATCGTGGAGGATGACGGCGGGTTCGTGGCGGCTTCCCGAGCGGTAGGGCCAGGATTACCCAAGACGATAAAAAGGGAACAACAATCACTCTTTCGCCACGACCGGCACTTCGACGGTGATGCATGTACCTTTTCCCGAAGCGGTTTGTACCGTACTCCTGCCCCCGAGAAGTCTTGCTCGCTCTCGGATGCCCGACAAGCCAAAGTGATTCTCGTCGACTGCACCGGCATCGAACCCCACACCCCAATCCTGAACCGTAATCTGAAGGCTGTCGCCGTGCTGCACCAGCGATACCTGCACCCGTTCGCTCTTGCTGTACCTGCAAGCGTTCGTCAGCCCCTCTTGGACGATTCGGTAGATCGCATTTTCCAGGATCGGAGCAAGCCGGTCGAATTCGACATCACTGCGGAACTCGATCTTTGGCCCTCTCCGACGCCTTTCCTCATTCACCACATGGGTGATGGCTGGGATGACACCTTCCTCATCGAGGATCGGTGGTCGAACGCCGCTAATCAGGCGACGGGCCTCAGTATGTCCCTGCCTGAGCATCGTCATACCAGCGTCAAACGCTTTGGCCGCATCTCCTGGTCTCGTGTCCTTTAGGTGCATGAACGTCTGGCACTGCATGATCGCTCCGGCCAGCTGTTGGGCGAGTTCGTCATGAATTTCATAGGCGATCAGTTGCCGTTCGTGGTCGCTAGATTGTAGCAGGTGTCTGAGCGTCCGATATTCTTTTTCCAACGCCTCTGCCAGCCCTCGGTACTTCTCTTCACTCCGGCGCAGTGCTTTCTCAGCATGCTTTCGCTCGGTAACGTCCTCGGAAACGACGAGCACGCCACGATTGCCGTCGGGTAGCGATATTTGGAGCTTGGTGGTGTGGAACCAACGCGCACTGCCATCCTTCCGTGTACCGTGATCTTCCACGACCTGTGTCACGCCGGTGTCGATCGCCGCCCGATCATCCGCGAGCCATTGGGTGATATCCTCTGGTGATACCCCAAGTCGGGCATGAATGTCCGTATGCAACCGCCCAACCAGTTGCTCCAGCGAAGTTCCGTAGAACCGAGCCAATGCCTCATTGCCCAGCAGGATTCTCGAATCCCGGTCCTTGACGAAGATGATGTTGGGATTAGTATCGAGCACGTTTCGAAGTAGATACTCCCGGTTGCGCAGGGCCTCCTCGGCTTGTTTTCGCTCGGTGATGTCGATGTTCACTCCGACCACTTTTACCGGCTTGCCGAATTCGTCGCTGATGGCTTGCCAACGTCCTGCCAGCCAATGCAGGGTGGCATCCGGCCACACCACGCACCATTCCCCTTCTACGGGCTTGCCCGTCGCCAGGGTACGCTCTATCAGTCGAGAAGCCTCTTCTCGATCCGCAGAATGGACGAGACTTTCCCACGCCGATTCGGGTCCCAGGGAAATCGCCTGGTAACAGGCCGTACAGGACCTCTAGCTCTGGGGTCCAGGTAATTGCGCCGGTCTGGACGTCCGCCTCGAAAGTGCCCACCCGTGCTACCGCTTGGGCCAACCGCAGCCGCTCTTCGCTCGACCGGAGTTCTTCCGTCACCCTTGCCAGATCCGCAGTGCGATCCTTGACCCGCCTTTCAAGCTCGTCGTGGGCCTGCCGCAACGCTTCCTCAGCCTGTTTCCGGTCGGTGACGTCCTCAATCATACCGATCGTATCAATAGGCGTGCCCATCTCATCACGGATCAGCGACACCGTGAGCTGGCCCCAGATCACTTGGCCGTCTTTGCGGAGGTAGCGTTTTTCAACTTGGTATTGTGGGATTTCGCCGTGCCAAAGACTTATGACCAAGGGATGATTCGTGTCCCAATCGTCGGGGTGTGTGATTCCGGCGACACCACGAGCCACGATTTCGTCCTCTGCATAACCTAGCATCTCGCAGAGTTTTCGATTGCAGTGCCGAATGCGGCCATCCGTGGTGACTAAGAGGATCCCCATGGGCCCTTCTTCGACGACCCTTCGGAAACGCTCCTCCGTTTCTCGTAAGGGCTGCTCAGTTTGCTCCAACTCGGCGACTCGCTGACGCAGCTTCGCCAGATCTTCGAGGAGTTCCGGCATGGATTTGTCGTGATCGGTCATCGTGGATCTCCACGTGTGAGAAGAGGCTCGACTTTTCGGACCAACAGAGCGATTGTAACCATTTTCGCCAATTCTTAGGAGAGACCGAGGATCAATGACCATAGTCCCCACTGCCAGACGTACATGAAGTAGCGCGGTCGGCCGTAGCCTGGGCGTGCCTCGGGCAACGCTCTAACTGCAACCCGAAGTCCAGACTAACGTGCGTGTTAGAAATCGTTCCATTTCCGGACCAGTCCCATCATCCCCGCCTTGCAGCAAATTCCCCTGCCAATCCAGTCCGATATCGCCGTCTGCGAATACAAGACACCGGAAAGCCCCGACGACCAAGTCACCCTCCCCTCACCCCATCCACTCCGTAAACGTCGCCCGCGACCACGGCTCCGACATCCAGGACGTGTCCGGAAGCGGCAGTCCAACGGCTTCCGACACCGTTAGCCAACCCCAAGGCAACCGCATGGTCCACACCTTGCCGCTCCGTGCGACCCAAGGAAGAGCGCCAAGAGCCTCACAAGCCGTCGCCACCTCCATACAAGACCGCACGTCCTGGGCGACGTACTTCAGCACCTCCTCCCTCCCTCCTTCCGCCCATATCACGGGAGCGTTAGCGCCGCTCATGCCCTTGGTTTTCCCGGCAAGCCCCATGCCCCGGGCGGCAGCATCGAGACTGACTCCGAACCTTCGCATCGCGAGCGCCAATACCTGACGCCAGGGATCATACATACCTTATGCGGTCCTTTTGGCAATGGCTGGAACACGTCGCCGACGAACCCTCCGCCGCCGACAATGTGGCGAGCCTGATAGCGCAGGCGGGAGCAGTGGGCGTCTCCCTCGACTGTTTGCGGAAGGTTGTCCGGCTCTCGCCCGAGAGCCTGGGCGAGGTCCTGAAGGGGCTGTTGGCGTCGAAGCAAGTGGTGTTGCAGAAGGTCAACGGGGCGAGGGTCTATCGGGCGGCATGATGGCACGGTCTGGCCCGGATTACGGTTCGGTCGGAGATACGACTGAACGGCAGGATAGACAAGATGATTCATGAACGGCTCCGCCCACCCCGCTATATTTGAAAGTGGCAAAGTGGTAAACTGGCGACTCGACCCGAGGATCGTAACCCTCCAAGGCACGTCGCGGTTTTCCCCCGTTGCGTTCCGGCAGGCTCGGTCGATACCATGGACTAGGGTGGCCATCGCTCGCCACGAGACGTGTTACGGGGCTTGGCGAGCGGGCAGGTGGAGATGGCAAAGACGGGCGGGACAATGGTCTACCGGGCGGCGAGGTGAAGGGCGACCAGCGACCCGGAAAGGACGCTTCCAGTCGCATTCGAGACCGACGGCGGCCTCAAGTCTCAGGTCTCGTCGACGAACACGCCCGCTCTGGGACCGGGCTGCTTCCGGCGGCAGGCGCAGCGGTCTGCGCCTCGGCATGGAGGAGGCGGCGGGGGCGGGGGTCTTGGCGACGATACTGGCTCGACTTTCGCGCCTGACAGTTCGGTCCGGAGCGTTCGCCTTGTCGATTGGACAAGCGGCAGATCGGAGATGCCGCCCTGCCTTCTTCTCATTGTGGGAAGAATCGCAGTTCCCCGTGCTGTTGGGATGGAGTCGAAGCGTCGAACCGCATCGGTACATCGCCCTCCGCAACGTGCGCCGACAAGGAAGAACGCTCACACCGTTCGCCGTCGAGATCGATACTCACGTGCTAAACCTGCGGAGAACACAGCAGTAGCGACGCTTGCATGTGTGCAGCTGTCAGCAGCAGAGCGCACGCACCTGCCCATTTCAACCCCTGAGGAAGATGCACACGGAAACGGTCGCCAGCCAGAATACCGACGCCCGTTAGCATAAACGCGAGCGCCCCAACCAGCAACCCCATCGAGCCTTGTTGAACGTTCAGAGACGCGAGGACGAATCCCCATACCAAAACAACTGTCTTCGCACTGGTTGTCATCCCCAAGAGCGACATGGTTCGCTCCACACCCGATGTCTCTCGGGGGGCATGACTTGGTTTGCCCGGGCAGGACATTTTTATCGCCACAAGGAGCACGAAGATAGTATCCGGCCAGACCACCCACACTCCCATGCGATGGGCTGCCTCGACGCCCAGAAACCAACCCGCAATCAATAGGGCGAATTGCAGTATCGCCAAGTTCAAGGACAGTTGGCATGCCCGGAGCCGCGATAGCCCGGCGAGCCCAGCGCCGAACGCACTTGCTGAGGCAAATACATCAATCCCAAAGCCGAGGCAGAGTCCAGTAACGTCGAACCAACTCACTTGACTTCCCTTCCTGCGAACATTCTGGGGTGCTCGCCCCTGATACGTGATCGGCTGTCGCACGGATCCTTGAAGCCGATCATAGCGAGCTGGATCAACGGGCAAGCCCGAGGAAGCTCACGCCGGTGCCGGCGCAGCCTCAGTCTTCGACTTCTCGGCCATCTCGCGCTCGGCGATCAAGTCTTCCAGCCGCTCCTTCTCACGCAGCAATTCTTCGAGCGACTTGCCGGACTCGTCTTTGGCTTGAAAGCCCGCGAAGGGGAAATTGATCGACTGACCGCGCAACCACTCGTCGATTTGCGCCTCGTTCTTCTTGTACATGTAAAACCCCAGCGAGGCGACGCCCACGCCCACGACGAACCCAGTCACATGATCTGAACTGATAGTCATAAGTGTTGTTCCTTTGAGAGTATTGCGAGGATTTAATTAAAACGTATCGGGATTCCCTGTGGCATCCGTCCGAACCCCTCCAGCACTTCTCCGTGGACCTTCGACACGTCCCGGAGGTCCTCCAACAAAGTGCGGAAAGGGTGCGCCCCGCCACCAGTAATCGCGTATTTGAGGAGCCCCTGGAGCGCGCTGAGTATTCGCACTCGCTCAGGAACATCCACGTCGGGGCTGATCATCACTTCGTAGCGGGACTGGCCGTTTCCGCGCCCACGCACTTCCATAGGCCGCACTTGTACGCCGGTGGGAGGAAGCGCGACCAAGTGCCGTCCGAAGGACGCCAGCCAGGTGACGACCGAGGCCGTCAGCAAGTTACCGCGACCAAAGGCTGTAACGAGGTAAGCCAGCGAGAGGACTTCTGGATCGAACGTGCCGCGCTCACGAAGTTCTTTCCGGGCGTGGTCCACCACCGCGCCTGCCGTGCCAAGCCCAGCGAGCCAATCCCATCGTGTCTGCGATCCGTTGGCCGTCTTCAGTCCGTGCATCACGAGTGACAAGGCCAGTGCAGCGGCAGACACGGCAGCGCTGCCGCCCAGCGAGGGCCGTTGCTCAGGTTCGGCCAAGAGCCGAACAGGCGCGGCATCGCAATCCAATGACAGGTGAAAGGCGATACGCAGGACGATTTCCTCCTGGCTGATCTCGTGGGGGTTGAAACGGGCTAGTATCGACCGTGTGACGGGAGAAAAGCTAATCGACTCCATCCCCGGGTGTTCACGTACCCCGGCAAGCATCCGCTGCACGTCTCCAGGGGTAACCGACAGCCGCACGCGGACCCGACCGGGAAGGAAATGATCAATGGTCACGACCGGCTTCCTGGATGCGATCATCGAGCCCTCCGTTCCACGTCATGAAACAACAGGCGGGATGAATTGAGCACCACGGCTACGGTGCAACTATTATGGAGCACCGCGCCCCAGAACACCGGCAGAACGCCAATGGAGGCCAGCACGAGTCCCACCGTGTTCACGCCGACCGCCGCGGCGAAGTTCTGGCGAATGGTCTGCATCGTCCGCTTCGACAGGTGAATGACCGCCGGGATCATCAACGGATCGTCTCCGGTGACCGTAATGTCCGCTGCTTCCATCGCAATATCCGTCCGAGTGCCGCCCATAGCGATTCCCACGTCGGCGTAAGCCAGGGCCGGGGCGTCGTTGATGCCGTCGCCGACCATCACCACGTGCGTGCCCTTCGATTGAAGCTTCAAGACCGTTTCTGCCTTGTCGTCGGGCATGGCCTCCGCCCGATAGCGATCCACTGTCATCCGGTCAGCGATGATCTCGGCGTGTTGCTCGACATCGCCGGTCAAGAGCACGATGTCATCAATGCCCGTATAGCGGAGTCGATTGATGGCCTTCTTCATGTTTTCCCGCAAGGCATCTTGGATGCCCAACACACCCAGAAGTTCGCCACCCTCGGCGACGTAGACGATGTTCTCGCCCGCACGAACCAGGCGATTGACGGCCTCCACGGCAGGCGCCAGTTCGATGGCGTTTTCCTGCATGAAGCGGCGGCTTCCCACGCGGATGATCCGACCGTCCACTTGCGTTTCGACACCACGGGCCGTATGCACCTGGGTATCGTGGTGGAATGGTATCTGCCAGCCGTTACGCCGCACCTTCTCCACGATGGCAGCCGCCATCGGATGGGTGCTCGTCTCTTCGGCTGCGCCCGCATATTGCAGCACGTCGCGGACCGGCACTTCGGCCTTCATGGAAATAACGCTAATCACCTCCGGGCGGCCTACGGTCATGGTGCCGGTCTTGTCGAAGATCAGCGTGTCGGCCTCGGCCAGCAGTTCCAGGTAATTGCTCCCCTTGATGAGGATTCCATTCCTCGCCGCCGTACAGATGGAAGCCGACAAGGCGGTTGCCGTGGAGAGCCGGACGCCGCAGGAGTAATCGATGATGAGCATGTTCAGCGCGCGGCTGCTCTTGCCCGTCACCAGGTACACGATCAAAGCCAGGAGGAAATTGACCGGAATGAACTGGGCCGAAAAGCGATCGGCGATGGTCTGGACGTTCGCCTTGCGGTGCGTGGCCTCTTCGACCATGTGGACGATGCGGGCCACGGCAGTCTGGTCGCCCACCTTCACCGCCCGAATCACCAACCGGCCGCTCTTGACTACGGTTCCGGCAAATACCTGCTCGCCCCCGGCCTTGCGCAAGGGCATGTATTCGCCGGTGATCGACGCCTGATCGACGGCCGCCTCGCCCGACTCCACCACCCCGTCCACGCTGATCTTCTCGCCGGTGTGGACCATGATCCGATCGTCGGCATGGAGTTGATCGAGGTCCACACGCTCCTCGCGTGCCATCGTCCCGCAACCGCCAGACGGTCTCTTCGCCAACCGAAAGCATGTTGCGGATCGCGCGGCGGGTGCGGCCCATCGTATAAGCGGTGAGCAATTCGGCGATGTCGGCCAGCCAAATGATCGTCAGCGCCGATAGCCCTCGGCCGCTGGCGATGCTCGCCAGAATCGCAGTGGCGCTCAGCGTATCGGCGTTCGGGCGAAACGTGGTTGCCAATGAACTCAGTCCGCTGCGGAAGATGGGGATTGCCAGCGAGGCGGCCGTCAGCGACGGAACGGTTAAGGAACCGGCCCGAGAGCGTGGCCGGCCCGTGGCCCATTGGCTTGCGGAAAAAGTAGAAAACGAGCGTTGCGGTGGTGACTCCGATGCGCATGAGCATGTCGGACAGCGATCCCTCTTGCAGCCGTCGCTCGTTCACGGTCGGACGGTTCTGTTCGGCTCGTTCCGCCTTGTAGGCCGTCAATGAGTACGAGCCGATCACCAATTCCGTCAGTTCCAGGACATCCTCCGCCGACACTTGGGTGTGGTCATAGTGGAGAAGGACATTCTGCGTGAGGATATTGACCCGCGCCTGGCAAATCGGCGACAAGTCCTCCAATCGCTGTCGGATTTCGGCGACATACATGGCAAGGTAGCGCAGTGCGCGGCAGCGAATCCGCACCCTTCCAGGAAGGGCATGGATAATTTCGCAGTGCAGAAGCGGTTGCCGTTTGTGCCAGAACATTATCAACATTCCTCACACACAGCTACGATTGCCGGCCGCCCAGCAGCGAGGCCATGCCCCACCAAACAAGCGTGAGCCCCGCCGGAAAGGCCCGCATCCCTTGCGCAAAAAGTCTCTGGATGCCGATGGCGGCCAACATAATGAGCCCGGCCGACCAGAGATCAATCAGCCCGCCAGTCCGGTCGTACACCATCCGATTCACGCTGCTCAGGATTTCCCTCAATTCCCGAGTGACGACCGGCTGCGGCATCCGCTTCAATTCGGCGTCCAGATTCATCAGGCGGACGACGGCGGCGAAGAGCAACTCCGGCCGCACTTCGTCTTCTCGGTAGACAATGAGCACGCTGCCGGTGGCAGGGTTCAGCTTGACCGACTGCACGCCCTGGATCGTCGGCAGCTTTTCCCGCACCAACGCCGCACCTGCCCGTTTTCCGCCAGGGAAGGCACGCGAAGTCGGACCCGTCCGGGCATCCAATGCGCCGTCTGGACCGGGCCGGTGCGGAGCATCGGCATGAGCGTTCGGCGGCTGAAACTTGTTCTTGCCCAACAGTCCGGCAAGAAGGAATCCGGTAAGGATGTGCATACAGTCTCCGACTTGTCGTGGGAAGTTGGCGACCCAAACTCTTTCATTTTGCCGCCCAAATTATACGTGCATTCGGCCACGGGCAAGCATCCGCAGCGACGGAGCCGATTTTCCAGTCCCAGGCCGCCCTGCCACGGGCTTTCCGAAAGCGTGGTTTACTGCCAAAATTGTCGTGGGTCGTCAGAACACCGCATAGAATGGAGCGGCCGAGCAGGGGAAAGGCTATTCGGGATTCCATTACTACCAGCGGGGGATGCACATGGAGAGCGTTACGGTAGAGAACTATCTCAAGGCAATCTACCAACTGTCCGACGCCTCGGGCGGTGCCCCCACCGGCGAACTGGCTCGCCGCCTGAAGATCACGCCGGGCAGCGTGACGTTGATGCTTCAGCGGCTCGCCGAAGCGGGGCTGGTGAAGTATGCGGCGCATCAAGGCGTCCGCCTCACCAAGAAGGGCCAGAGAGTGGCGATCCGCGTGGTGCGCAACCATCGCCTGCTTGAGCTATACCTCACCAATACCCTGGGGCTCCCTTGGGACGAAGTGCATGAGGAGGCCGAGAACCTGGAGCACGCCGTTTCCGACCGCCTGGTGGCCCGCATCGACGAATACTTGGGGCATCCCGCCCGCGACCCTCACGGAGACCCGATTCCCGACGCCGATGGCAAGATGAGGACCGCGGAAGGAACCCCTTTGGCGGAGTGCGCCGTCGAAGACCCCGTTCGTGCTCTTGCGTGTGCCGGATCGGTCGCCCGATTTTCTTCGCTACCTCCGCGATGGCGGTTTGACGTTGGCGCGAAGGGACGGTACTGGAGAACCAGCCCTCGGCGGGCATCGTGACGGTTGAGGTCGGAGGCCGTCCGATCAGCCTGAGCCGGGAAATGGCGGCCAGCATCCTGGTACGGCCCCGGTAGCGACTCTCCTAGGGCCCTTGCGGGCATCTCCCAGACGCCCCCTCAGCATTTCGCTGACACCGTATTAGGGGCTTGCCTTTCTTCTCTCCCTTTCTACACTTCCCTCGGCAGGTTTTTGCAGCCAAATATGCTTATTTGGCTTGCCAAAACTTCGACTTGGGGGCCACATAGGATCATCGTGGTCAGGGCTGGCGGAAAGACGGGGCCGACGGGGACACTTCCGCAAGCCGATACTTTCCTGTCCGCCGCGGCCGACAGTGGCGGCGGCATCGCCGTTGCTCCGTCGGTCGGCCACGTCTCCCTGGAAGGAGTGCATGGCAGCGTGGAACTGCCCGACCATCAGGCCGGCTTCTGGCGGCAGTGGTGGGCCTTCTCGGGACCGGCGATTCTCGTCAGCGTCGGCTATATGGACCCTGGCAACTGGGGGACGGACCTGCAAGGCGGCGCCCAGTACAAGTACGGGCTGTTGTGGGTCGTCGGCATGGCCAGCCTGATGGCCATCTTCATGCAGGTGATTGCCGCCCGGCTGGGCGTGGTGACCGGCAAGGACCTTGCCCAATGCTGCCGCGACTGGTATCCCCGCTGGACTCGCTGGCCCAACTGGCTGTTGTGCGAGGTGGCCATCGGCGCCTGTGACCTGGCCGAGGTGCTCGGGCAGCGCCGTAGCGCTGAACCTGATGTTCCATATCCCGTTGCTGTGGGCCGTCATTATCACGGGGTTGGACGTGTTGTTGCTCTTGGGCCTGCAGCGGTTCGGCATGCGAACCATCGAGGCCGTCGTGCTTCTGCTCGTGGCAACCATCTCGGTGTGTTACTTCATCGAGATTTTCGTCCTTCCGCAAACGCAACCGAGCTTTTCCGAGATGGGGCTTGCCCTGGTGAGTCCGAGCTTTCGCCAGGCGGGCATGCTCTATTGGCCATCGGCATCATTGGGGCCACGGTCATGCCCCACAACCTTTACTTGCACTCGGCCCTGGTTCAGACCCGCAGGCTGGGGAAGGACGAACGGTCCATTCGCCGCGCCATCCGCTTCAACACGATCGACTCGGTCGTGGCCTTGACGATTGCCTTCTTCGTCAACGCCGCCATCATGGTGCTGGCTGCGATCGTGTTTTTCGGCAAGGAGAGCGTAACCGTGTCGGGCGGCGCGGTGGTGACCTTCAGCCCCGATAGCGACTGGATTCGCATCGCCTACCTGACGCTCGCGCCGCTGTTGGGAACGGCTGCCGCGAGCACGCTGTTCGCCGTGGCCCTCTTCGCCAGCGGGCAGAGCAGCACCATCACCGGCACGCTCGCCGGGCAGGTGGTGATGGAGGGATTCATGCACTGGCGGATTTCCCCGTGGGTGCGGCGGCTCATCACCCGCACCCTGGCCATTTTGCCGGCGGTCTTCGTGATCGGTCTTCGCGGCGACAGCAGCGTGACCGACCTGCTGACTCTCAGCCAGGTGGTGCTCGCCCTGCAACTCCCGTTTGCCATGTTCCCGCTCTTGCTTTTCACGTCTTCCCGCAAGAGAATGGGCAAATGGAAACTCGGTTGGTTCTTGCTGATCGCCGGGTGGGGTAGCGCCGTGTTGATTACTGCGATGGACATCTTCGGTTTGCCGGACTCGCTGCAACAGGCCTGGAAGGTCATCCTCGGGGGATGACGGCCTTCCGTTGCACGAAAGGAACGCCCATGTACAAGACGATTCTCGTGACGTTGGATGCCACTGCCGACCGACCGGGCGATTATCGAACACGTCAAGAAGCTCGCGAAGTTTATGAACAGTCGCGTCGTGCTTCTCCACGTGGCAACCAGCGCCGTGGCCCAATGGCACGGCCCGAACGCAGCCGGCGAGGAGGTCGAGGAGGGACAGGCGTACTTGAACGAGGTGAAAGCCGAATTTGAAGCCTTCGGCGTCCCCGCCGACGCGGAACTTGCCTACGGCACGCCGCCGGCCAAGCAAATCGTCAAGTGGGTTCAAGAAAACGGCTGCGACCTCGTGGCCATGAGCACTCACGGACACCGTTTGCTGGGCGACCTGTTTCTCGGAGCAACCGCTTGTGAAGTGCGGCATTGTCTCAACGTGCCGGTTCTCCTTCTCAAGGCCACGTGACGCCAGGGTAGTGTGTAGTTCATCAAAGCCGCGTACTCCCGTGGCCATCCTATCCCGCTCACGATGACTGACGCCCACATCGTGCTGGACTCGCCACGGGAAGCGGCGGAACAGCTTTTGTCGGCCATGGGATGAAAGGCAGCGACCACCGTCAGAGATTGAGGTGTCGGCTGAAACACAAAGGCATTCGCCATTCTGAATTGCCTTCCTTTTTGATACCAACTAAGCGATCCTGCCTTGCTCGTCTCGTAGCCAACAGCCATCCGTAAAGTCAAAACGCCGGAAAGCCCCCGCGACTACGTCACTTTCCTCTCACCCCATCCACCCCGTAAATGTCGCCTGTTTCCACGGCTCCGACATCCACGACGTATCCGGGACTGGCAGTTCCAGTGCCCGATCGACCGTCAGCCATCCCTCTCCCAAATTCATGCAACGCACCTTGCCGCTACGGGCGACCCAACGAAGAACGCCAAGGGCTTCGCACTCAGAAGCCAGCTCCAATGTCGTCCGCACGTCCTGGGCGACGTAATTCAGCACGTCCTCCCGCCGTCCTTCCGCCCACATCACGGGAGCCTTCGCGCCGCTCATGCCCTCGGGCTTCCCGGCAAGCCCCATGCCTTTGGCGGCGGCGTCGAGAGCGACTCCGTAACCCATCGGATTCTCCAAGGCCCAAAAATGGAGAGTTCCTGCAAAGCGAGCTTCCCAGATGATCTCCAGGCATCGCTTCACGAGCGCCATGCCGCCACGCAAATCCCGTGGCGTTTTCGCCGTGGTTCTTGCGAGCGAGAACTGCGTGCAGGTGGGCGCCGCCAGGATGCCGTAAACGTTCGACGGGGGTTGGTATGTGAACAAGTCATAGTCGGGGAGCGTAACAACTCGTACGTCGTATCCCGCTTCCTTGTAGGGTTGGCTCCATGCGCCGCTGCCGCCGCACAAATCGAGAATAATCTTGGTCCGAGGCGGCTTTGTATTGTCGGGTCTCGGCGCGTCAGCCAGCGGCCTGTTCGGAGTTTCGCTCCAAGAGTCACCTGATACCATGCTTGTCCCTGCGAGTCTCGGCGCACCGTCTCCGGTGCGCGTGGTCAACTCGCAGGGACAAGTATTAGGCAACCAAGTCGCCAGCATTCCCCGCTTGGCTGTCCGAGGAACATTCCTGCGGAACAACAGCCGATCAAACGCTATCCAATCTCTCAGTCAATTCCATTCCGCCGTATCAGCGGATCCCATCTTCATGCGATTTTATTATGGTATGCCTACGACCGCTCTTTCTGCCGGTTCGCAATGAACGCGTGACGCTGCTTTTCGACGAAACCGGCGGCGTCATCCCATTTGATTTCGTCGGCGGTGACGAATACGCCGCCACCCCCGAATTCGCCCACCCGGAGTTTCGAACATGTCCATGAGTAGGTCAACGACCAACACTCGTTTGGACGAAACTGTTTCAGAAACCGCTGTACCATGTGGACGGCGAGGTCGGGATTGCCGGATTCCGCGGCATAGATCCAGAGTTCGCTCTCCGCGTCGTTGAAATCGTAGTCAATGTCCAGGCAGTTGGGATCACGGTCCTCCAAGCCTTTCAGCGCCCGAAATCCCTCCCATTCGGAGTCGTCAGGATCCAGATCGTTCGGCAATTCGTTCTTGGCGTATTCCCTGTCGCCGAAGACGTAGATATACGCCAGTTGCTGCCGCAGCCACGTTTCTTCCTCGGCGGTGCCCGTCAACCCAAACGATACTCTCATAACCCCTGGTACAGAAAACGGGGGCAGGTCAGGGTGTGGTGGGCCTGTTTGGCAGCACGGTCAGTTGCACTCCGCAATAAAAAGCCACACGATCATAACGCCGTTGCTTCGACATCGTTCACTTTCCCAAAAACCAGCAACCTTTGGAACGCCCAAGGGGTTGGTGCAACTCTACGATGCACCCCAGCCTGCGGAACCATATACCAGCGTGTGACCGATTGTAGCGGTTGGGCCGAAAAGTAAGCTGCAAAGTATCCGACAACAGCACTATGAACAGGCCAGAAATGGGATTTCTCCCGACACACGAACGGGTTGTGTAATACCTTTTTAGTAGTGGGCTCTTTTCTTCAATGACCTTCGCTATTAGGGGAAGTCGTAATGGCCTATATCGCCTGGAAAGACTACTACAGTGTGAACGATCCATCGCTCGACGCCGAGCACAAACAGGTCATCGATTGCATCAACGAACTGTACGCCGCTTGGCAAGACCCAACGAAGGACGTGTTGAAAAAGCGAATCCTCGACACACTAGTCAAGTATACGCAAACCCATTTCAAGCATGAAGAAGAGCGAATGAGGGAAGCAGACTTTCCTCAATTCGAGGCTCATAAGGCCGTGCATGATAAAATGCGGCAACGGACAATCGGCTTGCGAACGCACCTGAATGTGGTGACGGCTCGTGATGTGTTGGTGTTCCTCAAGGATTGGTGGCTGGAACATATCCAAGGGGAAGACAAGTTGTACTCGTCCTACATGATGCCAAGCCTGGCCGCAAGATAGCACATCTCTCCCTGAGATAGCCTGCGTTGAGAAGCCCCGCTGTCCTTAAGCGGGGCTTCTTGTTGTCTGAGGCGAGTGGGTTGGCGGTTGGCGAACGCTGGACTTTTCCACTAGCCTTCGCAGAGCCGCCGCAAAGCGTGCCCGCTGCGGCTCACTCATCTGGTTGTCGAGTCCAAAAAGCTTAGCGTCACTCATCGAGTCCGAATCTGTATCCATTGCCTCGAACTGGGACCGTACCTTCGAGAGCACTATCTCGTCATCGAATGGCGTGATAAGGTGATCGTCGGCCAAACGGGCAGTGCCATGCATCGAATTGGCGTGTGTTTCTATGGCGGAAACAATGATGACACGCACAATATCTCCCAGAGGGCTGACTTTGATTCGGCGGCAAGTCTCGTGCCCGCTAATGCCAGGAATCAAAATATTCAACAGCACGAGGTGAGGTCTGAAACGCATAAGCTGTGACAAACATTCATTGCCGGTAGGGACGGTCTCCACCTTGTAGTCCTTGGATAGAACCCGACTGAGGATGGAGAGGTTCGTCGAATCATCGTCGGCGATCAGAATTCGTTTACGTGGTTTCATGTATCGCACCTTGCATATACATTTCGAGCCCTTCGCCCGAAAATCTACCTTTTTCCTGACGGTTTGGAGTACCCGCATAATGGGTCCGATCTGATGTCATGGGAAGTGACTTTGCCAAAAATGCCCACCGAGTAGAGGGCCGTCACGGTGTTCAGGATGAGGTACTGCGTATGGTCTTCCATGAAGAAGCGGGCCGAACGATCCGCATACGGGTTTGCGTTCCGGCGTAGCGGGGTTGCGGACGACTTTCACCTTCAACAGATTGAAGATGTTGACTGCTCCCGCGCCGTCGTCGAGTTCCTTCTCGATGAGCTTGGCAAGTTCATCGAACAAACCGACGACCTGTCTTCTGTCCAGACCGGTGGTCTCAGCCAAAGCGGCGATCATCTCCGTCTTGGTCATGGGCTTCTTGGATGCGGGGGAGTTCATTTGTGTATCCTTTGGTGGAAATGCATAGGTTATTCATACAACCGAACCTCGCTCTCGGCACCCCGACTCCCCTCGTACTCCACCATCAACGCCCGCAACTGACTCGAAGCCTTCCATTTCGCCGCCTTCCCCTTCCCGTCCCCGACTCCCATGCTGAAGGTCACGTCCTCCCACTCGATGCCGCCGCACTCCGAGACCCGATTCCTGACCCAGGCGAACCTCTTGTTGTCGAACGCCCGACTCACGTCGCCGTCGAGGTACATGCGAGCCCACATTCCGGCGAATCGTTTGTGAGGCATCGAGCCGTCCGGATTCGGGTTCTCGCCGAAGAACTCCAGCAGGACGAGGAAGATCGCCACGTCCTCGGCGGTGACCGCGACCCTGGACTTGGGCGCTGACAAGCTCGGGCTCGGGCACGAACCTTTGCGCCAACGGGAGGTACTTCTCGAATTTCCCCTTGTCGATCAGTTTCCCCCGTACGCTTGCGGCTGCCTCCTGCCTCTCGACCTTCAGCTCGACGACAGGCGTCACCTCGACCGGATGGAGCTCGGGCAGATTCTTCAGGTCGTCGGCGGTCAGGCGCGTGGTCCTCTTCCACTCACTGAACCTCGTCCAGTCACGGGGCATCTTGGCGAGTCCGCCCATGGTGAACCGTGAAACCTGCCGCTTGTGGTCCGTGCCCCAGACGACCGAGGGACACCAACCCTTGAGTTCGACCGTCTCCACGTCGAAGTCCGTCGAGGCGAGGACCCGCTTGAGCCACTTCTCGACCTCCTTGAGCGCGACGTTGTAGTCCGCTTCGCTCCACGCCCACTTGTCCACGAGGATATAGCCGTGGATGCCGTTGCCGTTGGTGGAGGTCTCGTAGTAGAGGTTCGGGAAGTACTTCCGCTTCAGGTACTCGGCGAACTGCCTTGCTCCCTCGGGCGACCCTTTCTTGTGGCAGTCTATGTCCAAAAGTAGCAAGGTCTCGTCGCCCCTGCTGCCGGTGAAATAGACCGTCTCCTCGCCGAGGAAGTGCCGGACGATCGCCCGTTGCGAGGGTCGGCGGGGAAAGGCGAAGGGGACGCCCTGGAGAAAGGCGAGGAAGTGCTGCTTGGTGTTGCGGTGCTTGGGTACGGTCTTCTGTTCGAGGTCGTCCCAGACCTTCGTCCCCCAGTCCAGATCGTTCGTCAGACCCAACAGCCACTTGGCTGCCTGGCGTCTCGCTTGTCGGTCGTACTGTTCCTGCTTCCTGCTTTTCACCCCGCTCCAAAAAGAAGGACGGCTCTTTGTTTTGTTCCCTGGCGGAGAGCAAGAGGAGCCGTCTTCTGTTGGTCTGTCTGTTTCTCTTCCTCTCCGCCATCCTAATATATCGTTTCGCGAACGAGTTTTTCAAGGAAATCTCGACGATTCGGCGATGCTCCCGACGACCCCGTGAGGCGTTCCGGTCCCTGAATCCTGTCGCCTGCCGAGGTCCTTGGGAACATCCCCGAGGTCTCGGGCGGAAGTGGTTCCGGAACGGCGGACCGGTTGCAAACGGCGATCTTGCCAGGAACGCGGTTCCCGAGACCGTGTTCGGACATCCGAACAGGCGCATAGGTCTGCGACTTCGGCATGTTCGGAACCTGAACATCGGTCGTCGTCCATGTTCCCACTCTGGGAACAACCTTGACTGCCAATCGGCAGCTTTTCAAGGCGACGAGTCCGGAGGCGTGCAAACCATTTGCCGCCTGCGGGAGTGTTTCTGCCGGGGTTTCGAGTTGCCGTGGCGTGGATCGCTGCGTGGAAAGGAACCTTGCCGTTCGGGCGGCGGATGATGCAACAGTCACGAATCCGTTTGATTCGTTCGGTCTCGATTTCGTAGATTGAGAACTGTGGGACGACCGAGCGAAAGATCGCCTACAAGACGCGAGGAGAACTTTTTTGAGAAGGAGAATCATCATGGACACTACCGGCATCCGTTTCTATCCTGCCACGATCGGCGAACTCAGGGAACTGCTGGCTGACCTGCCGGAGGATTCGTGCGTCAGCAGTTACGACGACTACTGTCTTGAAGTGCAAGTTTTCGAGGACGGCGTGGTGTTCGACCATGGGTGCAGCGTGAACCGGGGATACGGTCCCTGGGACGAGGAAGAAGAGTGGTAATCCATGGGCTGCACGGCGAGTCGGCGGCAGAGGCGCGTTATCACGGATCCGGGGGCATGGGAGACGAAGCCCGGGCGGCGGGAATCCCCGCGACCTTTTCCCTCGCCTGCTTGTCGCAGTCATCGCTAACTCGCTACGTCGTCCTAGGCGGAACGGGCACTATGCAACCAAACCGCAACCTTGTATCGTGACAGCCTGAAGGGAGGAACGAGACAATGGGAAACCAAGAGTTCACTGATCGCCCACAAAAGCCGGCTGCGTCGTCCGTCCGCTGGTGGTTGCTGGCGGTGATCGTCTATGTCGCGGTCACGCTGGCCAATCTCACGTCGGCTTGGATCGGCGAGCAATACGCTCGTCGGCAGGTACAACAGGGAGCCCGCGACGTGCAACAGACGATTGAATCGCTGCTGCATCGCAAGTAGCAGCTGCGACCGACTAAGGTGACGCGAACCATGTTACTCGTCATTGACCGACCGGGCTTTCAACGGGTGCTAACCTTAGCGGCGACATCCGGTTGTTAAAGTGGATCAACCAATGGAAGCTCACGTTGCCTTGAACATTTCTGCTACGCGGTCGCGGGCACGTATAATCAATATGCGCTAATGTCGACTCGACGCTCACACTCTTACCAATCGCAGGCTCACCATGAACAAGAGACTCTGGCTCATCGGCATCATCGTGGCACTCGGTACTTCGGCGCTGCTTCAGGCTGCGGACCAGCCCAAGCCAAAGCCGCAACAAGCAGCTGGGCAATCCAGCCCTGCCGCCAGATACGCAGGTCCACCGCGACCTGGAATACGTTGCCGGGGGTCACGCCCGCAACAAGCTCGACCTCTACCTGCCCGCCAAGGCGGACCACCCTCTGCCGGTCATCGTGTGGATTCACGGAGGCGGCTGGTCCGCTGGCAGCAAGGAAGACTGCCCGGCCGTTCCCGCTTCGTCACCAAGGGCTACGCCGTGGCGAGCATCAACTACCGCTTCAGCCAGCACGCCCTCTTCCCCGCCCAGATCGAGGACTGCAAGGCAGCCATCCGCTGGCTGCGGGCCAACGCCGAGAAGTACAGCCTCGATGCCGGTCACATCGGCGTCTGGGGCGCTTCGGCGGGCGGTCACCTCGTCGCCCTGCTGGGCACGACCGGCAGGCGTGAAGGAACTGGAGGGCACGGGCGGGAACCTGGACCAGTCCAGCCGGGTGCAGTGCGTCGTGGACTGGTTCGGACCGACCGATTTCACCAAGATGGGCGGCTGGCAGGACAAGCCGGACTCCCCGATGGCGCGGCTCGTCGGCGGTCCGGTCAAGGACAAGCAGGAACTCGCCGCCAAGGCGAACCCCATCGCCTACGTCGGCAAGGACTCCGCTCCCTTCCTCATCATGCACGGCGAGGAGGACAAGCTGGTGCCCATGAACCAGAGCGAACTGCTGGACGAGGCGCTGCGGAAGGCGGGCGTCGAGAGCACCCTCGTCCGCGTTCCCAAGAACGGTCACGGCGGTCCCGGACTTCATGACCCCGGAGAACAGGAAGAGGATCGAGGACTTTTTCGACGAAGCACTTGAAGTAGAGGTTGTGGGTTCGGGGATGACTATCATGGATTACGACGCAGCATCGTCCGCAAGAGATTTCAAGGGCAAGGCGACTCGCATCTTCCCCAGATGGTGAGGCAGCTTCGGCGAATGCTCTCGAAGACGCAGCGCGGCTTCGCCTACGATACCCTCCGGCTGCCTCCCAAGACGCTTGGCGAACTCGCGGGCATCCTGGTCGACTTCGCCGAAGACCTCCACAACGGCACCGGGATATGGGCAGCCTACGAACGCTACAACGCCGAGTTCTTCGGCACCGCCCTTCCGTTGACCTCGGGAGAAAACGGCGGCGACCTTGGAACGGGCTTCCATCCCGACCGCTTCCTTCATTTCCTTTGGGTCTTGTACCCGGCGTTCATCGACGAACTGACCATCTCGCCGACGCATCAGGATCTCCGGCGTGTCGCCGATGCCGCCAGCGCTTTCCTGTCCGAGGCCTTTTCCGCCGTCCCCAAGGATTCCGGCGTGAAGGCGTTTCTCGGCACGCCCCAACGACCACGGCTGGGACGTGAAGCGGAAATTGATCTGGCTTGGCACCCATTCCTTCATGTTCCGGACGCTGTTCGCCCGCTACATGGACGAGCAGCCGCCTGGAGGATCGGAGATCGCACACACCGACGACTTCGTCTGCCAGGAGTGTACCCGTTGGTCCGGGCTGGGGGCCATCGACATCCTGGCGGGAGTCCTCGACATTTCGGATGACGACCGCAAGGACTTGCGGAGCTGGTACGAGCGGCATGCCTCGTTCTACCGGCTCGATGTCGGTCAGCAAGCGAAACGCTGCAAGCGGTGAACATCATCAACGACCAGCCGTACCAAATCAGGATCAACATGAAGCGGAATCCGTTCAAGCCGGGGCAACTCATCTTCGGAAGCCTGGTGCCGTGGCGTGGGGAGTGGTACTGGTCGGGCGAGCAGCAGTCTTGGGACGATGCCTCCAAGGTCGATGTCGATGACCTGAAAAGGACGATGAAGCGCCAGAGCCCTGCCATCGTGTGCCGGTACTCGCAAGGAGTACGAGGCGCAGGTGAGGCAGATGATGTCCGAAATGCACGAGAAGATGATGGCCTTCCATGACGGCAAGGATCTGGCGGTGTATCCTGACGGATTGTCGATGGCGGCGGACTGGCAGAAGGAACTCCGCTGGCAATGGGAGTCGAGACCGCAGGAGGAAGTGAAAGAGGTCGTCGAGAAGCACGGACTGAAGAAGGGTCGTCCGGAGATGAAGATCCCGGAAGACCTGCTGGAGGAGAAGGACGGTCTCGGCGTGTTCCTCAACCCCGACGAGGGCAAGGAGATCATGACGCACTTCACGACCCTGGTCGCAGGATTGAAGAAGAAGGGCGAAGGCTTGACCGAGGATGAGCAGGATGTCATTCGCGGATTCTTCGAGTCGGACTGCGGTCAGCCCGAAGTTCGTCCGGCGGGTGCTGGAGGAATACGGCGACGAATCCGTGAGGACGGCGTTCCTGCTGAAGGGCGACTTGCCGGGATACTGGCTGGATTATCTTCTCCGGAGCCGTAAGGGACACTTTTACCGGAAACGGTATCCGACCCTGTCGGTGGTTTGACGGAAGGGTGTGGGACGCAACTCCTGTTCCATCCCCCACCTCGTTTTTGTATGATACCGAGCAAACGAAGGGAGCCTGTCATGCGTTCATTGATCAGATTGCTGCTTGTGCTCTTGATTCTGTCTTATGTTAGTCGGGGTTTACCGAGGATGGTTCATCGTTTCGCGTCCCACTCCCGACACCAAGGGCGACAAGGTCAACACTACGATTACGGTGGACAAAGGCAAAGCGAAATCGGACGTACAGAAGGCGGAACAGAAAGTCAAGGCGGAGGTCAAGGAACTTGAAGGCGATGTGAAGAAGGAAGTAAAGTGAGAGATCCAACCCACGGAGGATCACATGGCTGTCACACGGATTCCCATTCCTGACTGGGCGAAGGATCAAAAGGCGGATGACCGACTGGACGTGAGCCTGGCGGAGACCGACCTCAGCGTTCGCACCGTCAATTGCCTGGAGGAGGAGGGCATCTTCACCGTTCGGGATCTCCTGAACTGCACGCCGGAGCGGCTGCTCGGAATCTCGAATCTCGGCGAAGTGACCCTCGAAACGATCTACGAGGCTTTGGCGAAGATCGGCTTCCACCGGACCGCACGACCCGACGAGCCGCCGGCTCCGAAAGGTTTCGCTTTGTTGCGAAAGTAGCCATTCAGTAAGTCGCCAGGATCAGGTTCGCCGCCATCACGATGCCCAGTATGCCGAGAATGATGCCGACAACGACCGCGAGCAAGGTGCGAGGGGTGACGCTCGTATCGTCGGCAGGAATGACGTAGGGTTAGGGTGACGGTTAGGACTTAGGCAGCCCTAAGAAACAACAGCCAGGAGAATCGCTATGTCATTCTTGCTCGTTGTCCGATCGGGTCGGATGTTCTTGCCGCTGGCAATCCTCGTGACCGCCTTGATTTCGTCCCTGGGCGCTGCGCCGCCGGAGGGGCCGCAAGGACAATACTTTGCCAAGAAGAAATACGTGCCGGCGCCGCTGCCGCAATTCTCCCGGACGAAAGACAAGCTCCCGGCGCCGATCTACGATGAAAATCCGCTCTACGTCCAGATGTATTGGAAGACCTGGGAAGTGGCCTTCAGGAACTTCTACGAGCCCAAGCCCGACAGCGGTTTCGTCTCGCAGTTCATCGACGCCGCCTTCAATGACAACATCTTCGTCTGGGACTCATGTCTGATGACGATGTTCTGCAATTACGCCCATCCCTTGGTGCCGGGGATTGGCACGCTGGACAATTTTTACGCTAAGCAGCACGCCGACGGGGAGATTTGCCGGGAGATTGTCCGGGCCACGGGTCAGGATTTCGGCCCCTGGGTCAACCGCGAGCGCAATAGCCTCTTCAGCCGCTGGGGGGACATGTCCGGCAAGGGTTTCTCCGTCAAGTACGTGGGCCGCGCCGCCCCCGAGCCGCCGCCTAGCCTGACGCTCGACTCGCTGAACCATCCGCTCTTTGCATGGGCGGAACTGGAATGCGTCCGCGTGACCGGTGACCATTCCCGACTACGCACGGTCTACGAGCCGCTGGTCCGTTACTACCAGGCGCTGCAAAAATACCTTCGCCAGGGCAACGGCCTGTACGTGACCGATTGGGGCGAATTGGACAACTCGCCCCGCAATCCTTCCCTCGTTGGCGGCGGCACGGCAGTGGACATTTCCTCCGAAATGGTCCTCTTTGCCGGTGAGCTCGCCGAGATCGCCGACCAGTTGGGCAAACACGACGAGGCCGCGGCGTTTCGCAGAGAAGCCGCGGAGTTGTCGGCCACGATCAATGCGAAAATGTGGAATCCGCAGCGGAAGTTCTACTTCGACCTCACGGTCAACGGCGAACAGTCGCAGGTGAAGACCGTGGGGGCCTTCACGACGTTGCTGGCGGGCGTGGCCACAGCCGAGCAGGCCGACGCCTTGGCGGCCGAGCTAACCAACCCGCGGAGCTTCGGCCGCAAGCATCGCGTGCCCTCCTTCCCAGCCGACCAGAAGGGTTTCGATCCGGCTGGCGGCTACGAGAAAGGGTCGGTTTGGGCGTCGACCAACACCATGGTCATTCGCGGACTACAGCGCTATGGCAAACAGAACCTAGCCCGCCAAATCGCCCGCGAGGACCTGCAAATCGTCGCCGAGGTGTTCCAACGCACGGGCTCGGTTTGGGAGAACTATGCCCCGGACGCCATCCGCCGGGGAAGCCGGCCAAATCGGATTATGTCGGCTGTTCGGGGATCATCCCAATCCTCTATTTCCTCGAATTCGGCATCGGACTTCAACCAGACGCCCCGAACAACCGGCTAGTTTGGGTGCTAGAGTCGCAGGAGCGTTGCGGCTGCGAACGGTACCGCTTCAATTGCCACACGGTCACGCTCGTGGCCACGCCCGCCGGGAGCAAGCCAGGCCAGCGCCGTCTTTTGGTCGATTCGGATGGTCCCTTCGAGCTCCGCGTCGAGCATGGCGACACGCGGTCGGACTTTAGTGTGCACTCGGGCAGCAACCACTTCACGTTGCAGTAGCGATCCACCGATAGGCGGATTCGGGATTCGGGGGGCACAAACTAATATTGGCATTTGGGGTAATGCGAAAAACTGCCCGAACAACTGTAATCGGTTCGCGTCTCCAGAATCCCCAGGGTGTGAACGGTTACTCGGCGCGAGACCAACCTGAAAACCTGAGTTCCTTCTCCCCGTCCACCGGACCGCAAGACGCGACGAGCCGCCCGCACCGAAGGGCTTCGCGTTGTTGCGAAAGTAGCCGTTCAGTAAGTCGCCAGGATCAGGTACAACGCCATCACGATCCCAAGGACGGCGAGAATGACGGCCGACAACGACGGCAAGCAAGGCCGTGCGGGGCATGTAGGCCCGTCCCTGCTTGGACCAAGCAGACGAAGCGATAGATACTCGAACGACGCCAACAGGCTGACGGCAACGCCGAGCCCGATGAGCGCCGTCCCGATCCAGAGGGACCAGCCCGTGGAATGCTGGTGAGCGGTGACCTGACCGGCTGCGGCGATCTCCCGCAGGAACAGACCGAAGCGGGCGACCACGAAGCCGAAACCCATCAGAGCCAAGCCGGTTCGCATCCACGCGAGGAGCGTCCGTTCTGCCGCGAAACGGACACGCGGGTCGTCGGGTTGCTGGTCTGTCTTGGTCGGTTGGTCGTTCATGAAAGTAGTGAGCCGCCACCGGCTTCTCCGTATCCTTCTTATTCCACGTCGCAGATCGCGACGGCCTCCGCGAGCGAGGTGATGGGATCGCGCGCGGGATGAACTCCTGGGCGACGAAGCCCTGGATCCGGTGGCCACGATGGCCCGCATCATCGCCGGGTAGTTGAGCTCCTGCGTCTGGTCGATCTCGTGCCGGCCGGGGACGCCGCCGGTGTGGTAGTGGGCGATGGACGGCGTGGTTGTCCGGATGGTGCGCGATCGACGTCGCCCTCCATGATCTGCATGTGGTAGATGTCGTAGAGGAGCTTGAACCGCTCGGAGCCGACCCGCTTGCACAGCTCGACGCCCCAGGCGGTGTGGTCGCACATGTAGTCGTGGTGGTCGACCTTGCTGTTGAGCAGCTCCATGCAGACGGTGACCTTCGGTGCTTCTCCGCCAGCCCGACGATCTGCTTCAGCGCCGATGGCGCAGTTGTCCAGGCCCAGCTCGTCGTCCATGCCCGCCGCGGTTGCCCGAGAAGCAGATGACATTGGGGAGCCCGGCGTCGGCGCAGGCCGGATCCGCTTCGATCATCCCGGGCACCAGCTTGGCGTGGTGCTCCAGGCGGTTGAACCCTCGGGGATGCCGTGGGCGCCGTTCGCCATGGCGCAGGTCAGGCCGTGACTTCTGGACGGTCGGCCAATCCCCGGGTCGAGCAGCTCGATCGACTTGAGCCCGATGCGCTTCGCCGCCTGGCAGAGGTCGTCCAGCGGGATCTTGTCGTAGCACCAGCGGCAGACGGAGTGATTGATCTTGCCCTTGAGAGGGCGGACTTCTCGAGCCGTGCCGGCTCTACGGCAGCCAAGGACTTCGGGCCCCAGGCAGCGACCGCAACGGCGGCCAGGTCTCGCAACGCCGAACGACGAGAGACTGGAGCGTTCATCGCAAGATACCTCGCAGGCAAGTGTCCTTGTCACAACTGTTCAACATAGCCGCCTGCCGGGGAGCGTACAATCGCCGGCGGTAACACTCGAAGGACGCTTTTTGCGGTTTGCTCCCGCTACATCGCGTGCCGCACACTGCCAGCAGAGCCGGTTCGGACAAACTGACTCGCGCCATTCCCGAGCGGTGTGGATTAGTGTTGGGCTTTGGACTTGTTCAGGGTCACGGCGGCGCGAACGAGAGCCTTCAACGCCCTCCCGTCTATCTTCTCGCCCTCGTGGAAGTCGATGGCACGCCTTGTGTTCCCTTCAAGACTGGAGTTGAAGAGGCCCGATGGATCCTTCAGAGCCGCCCCTTTGGCGAAGGTCATCTTCACGACTTTCTTGTAAGTCTCGCCTGTGCAGATCAATCCGTCGTGCGACCACACCGGAACCCCTCTCCACTTCCACTCCTCGACGACCTCGGGATCGGCTTCCTTGACTAAGATACGGAGCCGGGCGAGCATCTTGCCCCGCCAGTCGCCTAGCTCCTTGATTCTCGCGTCTATCAACTGAGAAGGAGACTTGCCATTCTGCGACCCGCTCTTCTTCATGCCCGTTTCCCCGCCTTATTCCCGAGGCGATCAATGGGGTTACTGCCACTGTACTGATTCTACGTGGAGCGAGTAGAAATCGCAAACGGGTCGAACACCCTCACGCCCCCACCGCCTGCCTCGCCGCCATCGAGACCCGCCTCTTCGCCACCGTTTCCCCCTCCGCCGCCATCGCCCTCTGGACCATCCGCAGCAGTTCCGAGTCGCCGACGGACACGGCATACTCCCTCGCCAACGCCTTGATCTCCTGCACCGTCCGCTTGATGACCCATCGACCCGGGCTGCCGAGCGACGGGTCGCCCACCAGCGACTTCGTCTCGCCGCCCGCCATCCTTGCGTCAAGCACCGCCGCCGCGACGTCGCCCAGCCGCCTGTGGACGAGTCGCCTGAAGTCACCGATGACCTTCTCGCCGTCCTGGCGACTCGACGCACGGTCGGGCAAGTCGGTCACGCCGCCAGGCTCGAACTCCTGACCGATGGAAACGGTCGGCAGCCAGTGCCGCCGGTTCCGTTCCTTCTCGACGAGATTCCTGATGGCGTTCCCCACGGCGCACTTGAATCGCAGGTCGAACGGTCCGTGCCTGTCCTCGTCGTAATTCGTGAACAACCCGCCGGTGAGCAGCTTCACCACGACATCGTGCGCCCGCTCCTGGACTTCCCGTTGGTCGCGGTAGCCTGCGTTTCGCACCGAGGCGGCGATGTACGAGACCCACTCGAAGCCCCTGAGGCGTTCAATGATCTGCCGGTGGGCGGGGTCTTGGACTCGCTGGATGACCTTCTCCAGTTCATTGTCGAAGAGCTGGTCGTACTGCTCGGGGTCGAAAGAGAAGTAGGTTTCCTTGAGCTGCGACAGCCATTGCCAGAAGGTCTGCATACGGTATGTAGGGCTGTCGGGGTGGTGTTCCTTTCCTGAAAATGGAGAATCCTTGGCAGGAAACTTGGAGATCGGTTCCATGGGACGGGCTCATTAGGTGGGACACCTCCGAGCCTCGTCCGCATGCGGCTCCGCCCGCCCGACCTGTGGCTGTCAGGCGGCGGGATTTGACGTAAAATGAACCCCAGGAAGCGAGATCAAGTCAGTTTCTCGTGCGGAACGGATGTTCTTCACGGGGGAGCCAAATTGCGGGTTCGGGGAGCATGACGCATGCCGCAAGCCAAACGAGTGTTCATCCTTGGCGCCGGATTTTCGAAGCCCGCCGGAATGCCGGTTGCGACGGAATTGCTCCCGTTGCTCATCCAACGGCTTCCGCATGACGAAATGCGGGAGTGGCTTGATTCGCTGCGGCAACGGTTGGATTGGCTTTCAGAAATCGACCGGTCAGGCGATTCGTTCGCCCTGAACATCGAGGAAGTCTTCCACTACGCCCACTTCGACATAGAGGTTCACCGCCTCACGCAGCAACTTTCTCCTGCCGGGCAACAGGACGGGCCAGGAACGTCCTGGAACATGGCGGAGTCGATCGAGGCTTGGCTGCCACGCCTTGAAGACGCCCTTCGTGATGTCATTATTGAAGAGGAGGGACGGGCCGACCTCACGCCGATAAGTCGCTGGGCCAAAGCGATCGACACCTGCGATTCCGTGTTGAAGTTCAACTACGATACGCTCGCGGAACGCTCGCTGTCTGGTATCGGTAAGGCTTGGAACCACGGAACGGGGCGAGAAGGCGACGACGGGATCGCCGTATGTAAGCTGCACGGCTCCATCGACTGGATAGTCGCCCACCGTTCCGAGTCTTTCTCGAAGCTCGACCTGCTCTTCGACAAGGAAAACGCGAACCGACGCGAGACCAACACGGGCAGCGTCGAGGACGATTGCCGTTTGTGGCGCTGCCAAACAGTGGAGCAGTTGCAGAAATGGATTTCCGGTCGTAATCTCCAAGCGATTCCTGAGGGCGTATCGCCGAGAACTGTTGCCATCGCCGGACTCGGAGCGTACAAGCAACTGCACCAAATCCCGGGCCTAGGCGTCGTGTCGGCGCGTGGAATGCGAGCCCTTTATGAAGCCGACCACGCCGTAATTGTCGGGTTCTCGATGTCCGACTTCGACGTGATGGCGCAGATGCAGTTTGCCGAAGTAGCTCGGGCACGCCAGACCGACGGCCGACCGTTGAGCGTGACCGTCATCGACCCGTGCCTAATGTCGGAGGCAGCCAAGAATCGGTTCCGGCGTGTCTTTCGGTCGGTCACTTTCGTGGACGCCAAGCACGAAACCATCGATTGGAGCTGCTGTTGATGCCGAGCGACTCAACAACGGCTGCTTATGATTGTGCAAAGTGGCGGACGTCGCCCGCCCCTCGTCATCCGTCCTTATCCAGCACGGTGTCCTCGTCCTCGTAGGCGGGTGCGCAGCAGCAAAGGAACTTGAGGACGACCGAGCCGGTGTTGCAGATCTGGTGGCGGGCGCCGGGCGGAATGGCGATCGCGTCCCCGGGTCCGACCGGACGGCTCTCGCTGTCGATTTGCATTGACCCCTGACCTTCCAGGACGTAGTAGATCTCTTCCGTCACGGGATGGCAGTGGGGCGTGGTCGCCCCGCCGACTGGAAGCCGAGCCTCGGCCAACGACTGGCGATGGATGCAGGAGTTCCGATACGCCAGCAGCTCACGGATTTCAGAGCCGTCCTTGGTGGCGAAGGCGGGCACGCGGTCGATGTTGGTGATATCCATACGGTTCCTCAAGGCGACGACTACCACATTAGCCAAAAGTTTGCGGCGATGTACGCCCCGGCAAACAGTAGGAAAGTAATCCGATCCAGTCGCTTTGCGGCCAAATGATGGTCCGTTTCAACCAAATGGTGGGCGAAAGCGGATTCCAGGAGCACAGGAAGATAATCGCGGTTCCTAATGCGTACAACTCGTCAACTAGCATGAGCTGTCCATCTTCCGGCAATGACGAGGCGATCACGTACTTGCTTGCGATCGCGGCGAATACGGCGCCAACGCCCGTCCCAAATCGCACGTCCACCCTGACCGGCTTGATAAAGAATACCAACAATCCAATTAAGACGGATACATAGAGCCCATTGAGCACTTTTAGGGAAAACCGCACGCTTGTTACCCGGCCCATCGGGATATCGATGCGAAGGCCCGAGTAACGGCTGTCCCGGTCGCTAGGCGTTTCCGGGTCACCATAGTTCGTTGGGTATGAATGCATATATGACTTTATGACCGGCGGACCGAGGTTCCACCCTGGGATGAGACACCCGTTGTCGACGACACACCCGTCCCGATCAACAATATCGCGCACCAACGAAGACTCTCGATTGTCTTCCATGACCAGGCTCAAAGCGTGCTTGTCCAACGGGTAAGCGCGGGGATGCGGATCAAATAGATGCCGACATAGACATCCGTCGTCGGTCGTGAGGCCTGTGACTGGGTTGGCTCTGATTTCGGTGCAGCCCACGCAGGGACTCCCTGAGGGGTGGATCGGAGGGGACTGCGGAATGCACGCTGCTCAGACTGGGCTCGGAGTTTCGTCCAAGCGGCTCCCAAGGAGGACTTTCTTGATGGCGAGGGGCGGATCGGGGCGGGGAACTCAGTTTGTTTTCATGCGGTTCCGTAAGGGTTGGCTACATCGCGTTCGTAGTGGGCGAGGAGTGCCTGGATAATCGGACGGCTCGGGGCGGGGGCGGAACTTCGTCCCAGGGGACTCCGAAGGAGAACTCGTTCGACGGCGAGGGGGCGGGGCGGGGTGGGATCGGAGTGCCTGGATAGTGGACGGCGGGGCGGTGCCGAGTGTCACAGAGATGTGCAAAGGTTGTCAGCCGCCCGTCCCCTGGCGGTAGCTTAGGGGCTGCCCTGTTGCGGCAACACGGTCCCAGCGTCGAGGCCACGGTGCAGTCGTATGTGCCGGTGTACCGTAGTACGAGACCGACCGACCTCGTCGGCAATGGCCCGAACAGATAGTCCTTGGTCATGTAGTTGTAGAATTCTATCCCGTGTTGGAGAACGGTAGACGACCTGAGACAAACGGGAGTTGAAATTGACCCGACCAGCAGACTGCGAAGACCGGCTGCAAGTAGTCCTGTACTTCTCGAATGGCCTTGAACACCTTCCCAAACGGTCGATTCGAGTAGACATCGGTAAGATTGTCGGTGGCAACCGGCTGGCCGTGACACATGAAAACCGCGTGGATCTCGCCGCCGGCGAAACGTCTGATGAGATCCCCCGCCGTCTTCCGCAGTTTCCCGAATGAGAGGCGAGGAAAATCAGGATGCTCCCGCCGAATTCGCCGCAGAAGGTCTGCGAAGCGATTTGGTATCTGCTGGTTTCGAAAATTGCCTTTCGTTGGCCGGTTGTAGGCTTCACCTTTGTCATTGAGAAGCAGAACGGCTTCCGAGTGGAACTTGGGGTGCTTTCGCCGGCGTTCCAACGACCACTGCAAGGCTTCGACGGTCTGCGGGAAAAGTGCGTGTTCGCCGTACACGCCATTCTTGCGCCTTATCCGCTTGATGAACGAATCGGCGTCGGTGGTCGGGTAGCCCAGGATTTCCTGGTGTCGGTCCTCATGGCCCTGGAAGAGAACCACCTCGCCAACCAACAGGCTCGCACTTTCCGCAACCCCGAATCCGCAGTTGATGCCGAGAAGGACGAAAACCCGCTCCAACGGCGTGGCGTACTCGTTCAGCAACCGAAGCTCGTCAAGCGAGAAACGTATCGACCTGTACCAGCTTCCGTTGTTGGTCGCCGGGAGCCGCATCGACCTTCGTCTTGATCTCGTCGAAATTCTCCGGCTTCCGCCAATCGAAGTCCTTGCACTTGTGCAGCCAGCGGAAGAATCGCTTCAACTCGCCGATGTAGTTCTCGGCGGATTTTCGGCTGATCGGTTCCGTACTGCCCTTCCTGAACGGGCATTGTCGCCAGAAGCGAAACATCTCTTCGACCGCCGTCTCATCCAGCATCGAGAGGGGCTGGTTGTCATGGCGGGTCATAAGGGTCTCGATCTGCCGCATCTTGGTACGTCCACCGTCATTGACCCTTCCCAGTACCGTTCGGAAGTAGTCCTTCTTGATCCATTCGATGTAGGCCCTCATCGCATCGTGCAACATGCCGCCCTTCTGGGACAGGTCGATCTCGCCGATATTTCCTCCACGTACGTGCTGGGCTTCCCTAACGGCGATCTGCTGCTGCATTTCTCCAAGTTCGTCCTGCGCCATCGTGCGATTTGCGGCAGCCCCGGAAACGTATGCTTCCTCGTCCTCGGCGATAAGCGAGACCATCGGATAATGGCGTTGCAGACGATGCAGATACCGGGCGTAGGCTTCGGGGCCGTCGTGGGGCTTTCTGGAGAGTTCGATCTGGAATCTCCCCTTCGCGATATGTTTCCCCAGGTCGAGGGCGAAAGAAGGCCACACGAGAGGCTGGCTGGCAGAATCCTTCTCGACCTGGCCCCACAATTCCAGCAGTTTTTGCTCCCGGCGTTTGGCCTCCTTGAGGTCAGGCCCCAAACGGAATTTGTGTTGGATCAGCTTTCCGTTGCGGCTGTGCTTCCAGCCGACCTGACGGGCGTATTCGCCCTGGCTGTCCAACTTCCAATTTTGCCGACTACGGGTTGCCATAACAGTCCCCGCTGTCCCATGCCAGCAGTGGATGTGAATGTCCGATCAAGGAGAATATACAGGGTATCGGACTTTTGGCAAGCCATTATCGGACTATTATTGCCGCTTTTATCGGACTATTTGGCAATTGTGCCCGCAATAGCCATGGCAATGGGACGCACTTATAGCGTCTAAGTCCAAACAGATAAAGCCACTTACATCGATTATGCAAGTGGCTCTAAAGCGGAGGGCACGGGGCTCGAACCCGCAACTCCTTACGGGGCACCACATTTCCAGTGTGGCCGCTAACCATTCGCTTACCCTCCGGGTAGGTTGCTAAGTAACTAATCCATCTACTTTGCGCCTCGGTGTTTATATGGCTTAGCAGGTGGTGTCAAAAAAGTACGTCCGACACCCGCCACCGTGCCCCTGACACTCATGCTCGGCACCTGATTCCAGGAGACTCCAATGGCTACGCATAAGCATACCCCATCTGAGCAACCGATCAAGCCGGGGCTAGATTTCCCTCTCTTTCCCCAACGGCGCTAAGATCGGAGATAAGCTGTCCTGCTTCGGCCGACATATTTGCAGCTTTGTTTGACATTTTCGCAGGATTTCTTTATTGTAAGGCTGAACCTTTCGGTGCCGACGGGGGTATGCCGCGCGCGAGCAGAGATCCCCGACTGGATACGGCATCATCGTACTGCCGTTGTCGCGGCATTCTTTCTTGTTGTCGGCGGCTGTCAGCGGCGATGGCCGCTGAGGAAATTCCATTACGCAGGACTAGTACGCTAACATGAGTTTACTATTTGCTTTGCCTACAGGATTGTCGATTCGGAAGTCTCGTCGGCAGCGGCGGAAAACGGCCGTTGCCAGTGGCTCGGGGTTGATCAGAGGCCTGCGTCTGGAGCCGCTCGAAGCACGGCAATTGCTGTCGGTGAATATTCCGATTTACAACGGTGATTTCGAAGCCCAGACCTGGCAGACAAACAACAATGTGAACTGGTACCAGGCAGCCGTGCTGCCCGATACCCAGGCTAATTACCCTGGCTACTCGGACTCTCGTTATTGGCAAGCCATGAACTCCAACGCGCTGGATCCTCGCTTCAGCCCGCCCGGTTATGGCAAGACGGCGCAAGGTGGCAATGGGCCCGGCCCGAATGGCGAAGGATTGTATAACGAGCGCAACGACCTGGGGGTCAACCAGTACTTTAACTACGTGGACGGTCACCTGCCGGCGCCGGCCAGTGGCACCAATTTCTTTTGTGTGCAGCCGGCCCCGGGCGGCACCTATAACTTCTGGGTTGACCAGCAGCCCAACACGGCCGTTGATGGCGGCAACCCGAACGACTTTGCCTATCCGCCCATGATCGCGGCTACGGTCGCCCATGCAGGCGTCACGTACCAGGTGACGGTGGCGTTGGGCAATCCGTTGGTCAACGCAAGTAACCCGTCGTTTCCCAATGTGGAGATGGACTTTACCCTCGGGTCCGGATCGTATAGCTTGCCGAGCCACACGAATAGGTACGACTATGCTACGGGCCAAACGGTGCCTCCTCAGCCCGGCGACACCGGTGGGAGCTACAACGGTTACGGCACCACGGTCGCGTCGGCACATACGGTTGACCCGAATTGGGTCACCCCCGGCAATTTCAGGGACCTTACCCTCACCTGGACCTGCCCGCCCGAGGACGACGGCATTCCGTTAGATATCATGTTTGTCTATTCCGGCATCTCGAAGCCGGTGTGCATGGACAACATCCGGCTGGCCGATATCACGACGCCTCCGGCGGCTCCCAGCGGTCTGGTGGCCGCGGGCGTCAACGCCAGCCAAATCAACCTGAACTGGACCGACAACTCGACCAACGAGAGTGGGTTCAAGATCGACCAGTCCACAAGCTCGGACTTCAGCACGGGCGTGACCACGACGACGGTCGGTCCCAACGTGAATTACTACTCGGCCACCGGCCTGTCGAGCAGCTCCACGTATTACTTCCGCGTACGGGCGACCAACTCGGGAGGCGACTCGGCCAACACCGCCACGGCCAGCGCCATGACCGGCGTATCGGCGGCACGCCTGTTGCGATACCTGTGCCCGATGGCAGTTTTGCCTCGGATACGCGCCGGTTACTACCTTGACGCGAGCGGCCACAATGGCGGCGGCGGCACTTTCACGCAGCCTATCACGGGCACGCTCTCGGGTTGGAGCTTACGCCAGCCCGAGCACCGCCAACGGTGGATACTATTCGTCGGGCGGTTGGAATCCGAATGGGGTGCTCGACAATGTCACCAGCAGCGGCGATAGCCCCTCCGGCAACAATGCGCCTCGCTCGGGAATCAGCCGGCTTCCAGCTACAACGCTTTCGTGTATTACCCCGGCGAACAGTACGCTTACAATGGCATCGTGGGCGGTGCCCAACCGGGTGCAAGCCTCACGATGACCACGACCGGGATCAATGCGACCGCCGTGGCGGGTACGACCTATACCGCGACCATCCAATATGCCAACGTAAGCTCGAGGACTTGCACCGCCAACCCGTCGGCAGTCGTTGCGTTCAACATCCTAGCCAATGGCGTCGTCGTCAGCTCGGGTCACCTCGCGGGGCTGACGCAAGGCTCGCCCTGGACTGCGGTCACCGCGGGCTGGGTGTGCCCCGCGGCTTACGCCGGCCAGACCATTCAGTTGCAGGTCGTGGCGACCAACTTCCTCGAAGGACCGGCAGCCAACCAACAGTGGCAGGTGCCTACGTTTGCATTCGCCAATGCCACTCTGACGAGCTTGACGCCCGGCAACCTTCCGAACGCTCCTAGCGGCTTGACGGCCACCGCCGTTTCTACCAGCCAGATCAATCTGAGCTGGACGGATAACTCGAACAACGAGACTGGTTTCAAGATTGACCAGGCCACCAACAGCTCCATTTCCGCAGGCCTGACCACGGTGACCGTGGCCGCGAACGCGACTACCTACAACGCCACCGGTCTGTCGTCCGGCAACACCTACTACTACCGCGTACGCGCCACCATCAACGGCATGCGATTCGGCGAACTCTGCCCCGGCCAGCGCCACCACGCAAGGCACCATTCCGCCTCCTCCCAGCGGTTTGACGGCCACGGCCGCATCGTCGAGTCAGATCAATCTGAGTTGGACCGACAACTCGAACAACGAGAGCGGCTTCAAGATTGACCAGGCCACCAGTTCCGACTTCACCGCGGGCCTGACCACGGTGACGGTGGCTGCCAACACGACTACCTACAACGCCACGGGGCTGTCGTCCGGCACGACGTACTACTACCGCGTGCGGGCCACCAACGCCATCGGAGACTCGGCCAATTCCAATACGAGCAACGCGGCGACGCAGGCAGCGGCGTCGACGTCGGCATCGCTGATTGCCATCGACACGACGACCCAGGGCAGTTGGGTCGCTGCAGGCTATGGCGCCGACGGCTACAATGTTATCGGCGATTCCTCTAGCTATCCGAGCTATGCGACCGTTAGCACGTCCGGCCAAAGCGTCTGGACATGGGCATCCTCTACCAGCGATGTTCGCGCCCTCCAGAAGGCCAGCAATCACAGCGACCGTATCGCCGGCGTCATGTACAGCAGCACCTCCTTTGACCTCACCATCAACGTCACCGGCGGAACTCGTCAGGTAGCAATTTATTGCCTTGACTGGGATAACCTCAGCCGCAGCGAATCAATTGCTGCGTACGATGCGGTGAGCGGCGGCGCAGTTAATCAGCGCACAGACCATCTCGTCCTTCGCCAACGGAAAATACGTGGTGCTGAACTTGAGTGGCAACGTCCGTCTCCACTTCACCAACCTTGCAGGGAGCAATGTCAATGCTGCGATTAGCGGCATCTTCTTTAGCACGCCCGCCCAGGCCCTTCCGAATCCTCCCAGCGCTCTTTCGGCCACCGCCGCCTCGTCGAACCAGATCAATCTGAGTTGGACGGACAACTCGAGCAACGAAACCGGCTTCAAGATTGACCAGGCCACCAGTTCCGACTTCTCTACGGGGCTGACCACGGTGACGGTTGCCGCCAACGCGACCACCTACAACGCCACGGGGCTGACGGCCAGCACGACGTACTACTACCGCGTACGGGCCACTAATGCTAACGGCGATTCTACCAACACACCCACGGCCAGCGCCACGACCATCGCGCTCGGCGTGCCTGTTGCCGTTCCTGTGCCCGATGGCGATTTCGCTTCAGATACGGCCAGCTACATTATTAACGCGAACAATAGTCACGGTTCGGTTGTGGGGCCCATGACTGCCACGCTTTCCGGCTGGACGGTAACTGCTAACCTGAGCACGGACAACAGCGGCGTTTATGACAGTTGGAATCCGAGCGGCGGAGTCGACAATACCGTTACCAATGTCCCTGCGAATGGGAATTTCGTCCCCAACTATTCGGGCTCGATGCCCGGTGGGGCAACGAACATGTTCTTCTATTTCCCCGGAGAACAACTCAGCAGCCCCATCAGCAGTCAGGTCGCCCAAACGGGCGCCGGTCTTACGATGACAACGACCGGGATCAGTGCAATCGCTGTGTCGGACACGACCTACACCGCGTCGATCTACTACGCCAATCTTGCCAACAGCGGCCTTAATAACGGCCCGAACGTTACGCTCAACATCCTGGCCGGCGGCGTCGTCGTCGGCACGGGCACGGTAACGGGCGTAGCCCCAGGTTTGCCGTGGACTCAAGTCACTGCGACCTGGACGGCAAGCTCTCACATTGGCGCCGCAATCCAGCTCCAGGTGGTCGCCAATAATTTTCTAGAGGGACCGCAGGTGTGGCGGACGCCTATTTTTGGGTTCACCCACGCCACCTTGACGGCCGCGGCCGGTCAAACGCAGTTGCCAACGGTGACCAACGTCGCAGTATCTTGGCCCCGGCTGGGCCTCCCCCTACTCGATCCCGGTCGGCACGGGCGCGCAACTGCTGTCTTTGCCGTGGTCCGGCATCAATCAGATCAAGGTGACGTTCAATGAAAACGTCACCGTCGATCAGTCCGACTTGTTGCTGACCGGCGTCAACGTGCCGTCCTACAATGTCGCGGGTAGCACGTTCAGTTACAATTCGACGACCTTTACTGCCACCTGGATCCTGCCGCTGTCGATCGGGGCGGACCAGTTGATGCTGGCACTCAATGCCAACGGCAGCGACCCGATCCGGGACGCCGCCGGTAATCACTTGGACGGCGAATGGACCAATCCCGCGAGCACCACCGATACCGGGGATAACGTCTATCCTTCCGGCAATGGCACGGCCGGCGGCAACTTCAACTTCCGCTTCAATGTGCTTCCCGGCGATGCCAACCAGGACGGCCTGGTGAACATCAGCGACCTGACCTCGCTGGCTTCGCATTGGCAACAGACCAGCCAGGGCTTTTTGTCGGCCGATTTGAACCACGACGGACAGGTTAACATCAGTGACCTCACCATGCTTGCCAGCGCTTGGCAAGCGACGCTGCCGGCCGGCACACCGACGCCCGGCGACCTTCCCGGCGGCTGCTCCCATGGTGATGGCCGCCGCTGCGTCGGCGGACGTAACCAGCGCGGTGGCTGTACCGAGCCAGGCCGCCGCGGCCTTGGCAACCGAGCCAGCGCCGGTCCAAAGCGATGCTCCCGGCGTTTCCCTCGCATCGGCTTTGGTGACGACCTCAGAGGCCGATAGGCTCCAGCCGGCCGTATCGAGCGCCGTCAACGCGTTGATGGCTGACGTTGCGGATTCGTCGACTCGGGGTGCTCTTGCCAGAAGTGCCAGCGTGTGGAACGACGTGGGAACGCTCGGGCATGTAGCGGCATCTTCAGTGCTAGCGGATGACTTGGCCGATACGCACCGGCCGGTCCAGGGCCAAGTGCAAACCGTTTTTGCAAATCAAGCCAGAGTCCAAGATGCCGTGTTGACAGAGCCATTTGCGGCACACTCGTCGACTGAGGGATCCTGGGCTTTGGGCCCGGCCAGCACTTTGAAGTCCCTGACAAACGCGGTTGACAACGTGTTGACCACGTACAACGACGACACTTTCGACGAGTAGGCACCGGAAGGATGCTTTCCCTGCCTTGGGCTAGCGGCGCAGATACCCCTGTCGCGCCCGGCAGAGGCGGCCAGAGCCGTTCAAACTGCGATCTCATCACCGCGGCTCTAGCGCGGCGCGGGCCGAAGAGCGTCGACGCGGTCTCGCGTCGCTGTCTGGCAGCAGTGGCGAGCGTTCACGCGTGCGCCTCCGCGTGGCAACACGAGTCGGCCTTTTGACGAAGCGGCTCGTATTCGTCGTGGCGGCGCCACCAGACGCCTGTCTCGTTGCGTCCCTTGGGGGCGCGGTCGAGCCACTGGTACATGCCCCAAAGGCCATCCAGACCACGCGCATAGGTCGAATAGGTGTGGTAGACGACACCGTCCTCGAGCACGAACGCGCTCATGCCCGGCCTCTCGCGAGTGTAGGTGGCCACGTCAGTTCCAGTCATGGCCGCGTTGTCGGCGACGGGCGCCGGGATCACCTGCGTCGCGTCCATTGCGTGGCCGCCGCGCTCGTAGTTATATTCGATGCCCCCCTCGCGCTGTTGCTCCTCGGTGAACGAGACGTTGAAGTCGAAGTTGAAGTCGCTGCCGAGCGAGGACGCCCAGGGAAAGGTCCAGCCCATTCGCCACTTGTACGCCTGGAGTTTCGCGAGCCGCGTCCGCGAAACCGCCCAGAGCATCACGTCATGGTTGGCCAAGTGCACCACGAAGCCGTCGAACCCGTCGGCGATCGCCGAGCAGGACGGGCACCCCGCCATGTAGTCGGGCCCGAACATGAAGTGGTAGACGAGCAGTTGCGAGCGCCCTCGGAAGAGGTCTGCCAGCGAGGCGTTCCCCTCATCGGTGTCGAATCGGTACTCCCTGTCGATCCGAACCCACGGCAACTCTTGCCGCCGCCGCGCCAGCTCGTCGCTGCGCCGCGTTAGCTCCTTCTCCTCCTTTAGCAGCCCGAGCCGGGCTGCAAGCCATTCCTCTCGACTAGCTATTTGGTGTTGCATTGTTCGGTCTCCTTTTTAAAGTAACGAAAGATGGCCCTTATGCGATCCAGACGTTTCACCACCAGGAAGAGCAATGAGGCGACGCACACGAACAGCAGCACCCAGCGCAGGTAGGTTGCCGTGGAAAGCGACAGGCCGATCCCGGTCCAAAGCGCCACATACGCGGCCAGGCAAACGGGACACTTGGGCACGAGCACCAGGATGGCACTCGGGAGGAGCCATGCGAAAATCTCTCGGACTTTTTGCACCCACGTCGGCGTTTTCCGCTTGCCAGGGGCGCCGCAGCAAACGCTCATCGTTGCATCTCCTTCCGATTCTTGCGTTCCGCCGGCTCGCACAATGCAACCCAGCCAGTGCTCCGAACCTTTAGGCATGCCGCACCGTTACGACAGGACTCCCACAGCCAGGGCTCGCGCCGCGTACGTAACTCTTCACTCTTTCGCCGACGAGGCTCGGCGGCAGAATTGAATGCGTCGGCTACCCTGGGCGCACGCGGTATGCTTCTATTATATCCCCCCATGGAAATGGCCAGCCAAGTCCTCGACTGCACATCAACGCTAGTCCGGGGATGGAGAACAGCACGCTGCCGAGAACGTCCCCGGGCAGGATGCCAACTGGGAGACGTCGGCTAACGCCGTCCAAATACTTGCTCGATGGCTTCAAGATAGGCCATGCCGTGAACGGCGTCCGGCTCTAGGTAGCTGCCTTCGGTCCACTCGTTCCAGCAATTGATCGTGACGATTCGCTGATTGGCCGGACGTTGCTGAAGACGCTGCTTGGCCATCTCCAATGCCTTCTTGAACTGCTCGGGCGTGTTACCGCGAATCGTGGCCATGAAGGGATAGCCGCGGTTGACGAAGGGGTCCGACTGGTTGGCCCGCGGACTTGGATCCCAGCCCATCGAAACGTTGGGATAATAGGGTACATCGAACATCTTTTCCGCCTGCCCCCAGTACTCGAAGTACTTGTCGCGAACGAAATCATAGTCCGTTGCGGGAAAGCTCGGCAAGTTCACGTGGTGAATCCAGACGTACGACGTCACACTGTCGAAACCGAGCTGTCTGACCAACCGGGATGCATTGGCGGGAGTGTGTTCCTGGGGGAGAATGGGATGTCCCCAAACGACGACATTCAGATGCAGTCCAGGAAAGCCGGCCGCCTCCGTCTTCTTGCGGAACTGGTCCAGCGCGGCTCGCGCGGCGTCAACGGAGCCGAAGGTTTCCAACAGCTTGGTCAGCTCATACACGGAAAAGTACGGCCGCCCGTCGATAAGCCAGTAGCTGGGATGCTTGAAGTACGTTGAGACGACGTAGTCGGTCATTGTGTCGAAGGTTTTCGGCGAGATACGGCCGGGAAACAACAGCGTTTGCGCGCGCCGAGCTTATAGGGGTGGATATCCACCCAGTCGCAGTTGGCCCACATCAGGGCGAACTTCAACCGACGGTTGTTCGCTGCGCCGAAGAACCCCTTTTCCAAACCACGTTCCAAATACAGACCATCCTCGTAGTAGTACCAGTCGAAAATGAAGGCGTCGATGCCGTGATCGGCGGCGGTGCCAATCTTTTGGGCCATCGTCTTTGGGTCGGATTCATCCGTGTAGCCCCAGAGCGGAACATTGGGTTGGTGATGGCCCGGAAAGCGGGGCCTGGCCGCTTTGACCAATTCCCATTCGCTCCATTCCCGGCCCTTTAACTTTTCGTTGCGGGCGTCGCCCAAGTGATAATTGGGAAAATAGTAGCTCGCGACCTGGAATGGTCGTGCTTCGACGCCCAAACCCGCGCGAGGCGACGCGCTGGCTTGCGCCGCCGCCAGCGACGCGACTGCGGTGGTTTTTAGAAACTCTCTGCGTGTCTGCCGAGTCATGGTCCCTTCGCCCTTATGAGTACCCGAACACCTCGTTTACCGCCGCACCATGCCGTAGAAGGTAACCGACGAGCCCGAGCCGGGACCATCTGATCTGATGCGGTGACACCATGCGAATTAGTATACCTCAAATAGCCCTGGAACCGGATGGGCTGGCTTTACGAGCAAGCGCCGATGCTACGCGCATTGGGAATTAACGGCGACACACGTGGACCTGGGCTGACGGCGAAGGAATCGGCCAAATCAACCTGGCTACGCTCTTTTGATTGGCGATAGGGGGCCGCCTCGATTCCCTCGATCGCTACCGGTTGAATGAGTTCCTCACGGCGAAGAATCTGAGCCGCTGCGTGCTGACCGATTAAATTGGCAGACACACGCGATGCTAGCAGCCCGTTGAAAATGTCCTTGTTGCCAAGTTGTGAGAACAAGAATATGATGTCGCCATCGTAGCACGCCGGAGGCAATGACGATGGCATTGGGAAAACGAAGCGATGAGCAGCAGGAGATGTGGGTGGCCACCACCAGCCTGCCGAGGTCGGAAGGACACGTGTTCTACCGGAAGCTCAATCGGATGCTGATGGAGGCGGGATTCGATCGCACGGTCGAGGCGATCTGCGAGCCCTATTACCACAGCCACTTGGGCCGCCCCTCGATTCCGCCGGGCGTGTACTTTCGCATGCTGTTGGTCGGGTATTTTGAGGGCATCGGCTCGCAACGGGGCATTGCTTGGCGTTGTGCCGACAGCCTTTCGCTGCGGGAGTTCCTTGGCGTCCCGCTCACGGAAGAGACGCCCGACCATTCGAGCCTCACCCGAGTCCGTGACCGGCTGCCGCTGGAGGTTCATACGGCCGTCTTTCAATGGGTGCTGACGCTGGCGGCCGAGAAGAAGCTGATCACAGGTAAGACCGTGGCCGTCGATTCCACCACGCTGGAGGCCAACGCCGCCATGAAGTCGATCGTGCGCCGGGATACCGGCGAGGATTGGAAGGAATATCTGCGGCGTCTGCTCGAAGAACGGGAAGGTGTCGAAAACGCTACGGATGAGGAGCTGCGCCGCTTCGATCGAGAGCGAAAGGACAAACGGGTATCGAACGAGGAATGGATGTCGCCGACCGATCCCGAGAGCCGCATTGGCAAGATGAAGGACGGGCGAACCCACCTGCTGTACAAGGCGGAACACGTCGTGGATCTGAAAACCGAGGTCGTGTTGGCAGCCCCGATCTATCCTGGCGATGTGGGCGACCCGGACACGATGGTCGATAGCGTGATGGAGGCCCAGACGAACCTTTCCGAGGCGGGCGTTGATGTCGAGATCGAAGAGGCGGCTGCCGACAAGGGCTATCATGCGACCGACACCTTGGAACTTGCCGATTGGCTGAACATCCGCACGTACATTCCCGAACGGAAGAGCAAGGGGAAGCGGAATTGGCACAATGTGCCGGAGGAGAAGCGTCGGGCAGTGATCAACAATCGGCATCGCACCGGGGGCGCACGGAGCAAGCGGCTGCAACGTCTGCGAAGCGAACTTGTGGAAAGGAGCTTCGCCCATGTGTGCGACACCGGCGGTGCCCGGCGGAGTTGGTTGCGTGGGATCGAGAAGGTCCAAAAGCGTTACCTGATTGCCGCAGTGGCGAGAAACCTGGGCTTGATCATGCGCAAGGTGTTTGGAATCGGGACACCGAGGAGCTTGCAGACCGAGGGCGGCCTTGTTTTTTCTGTTTGTCTTGCCTGGCTTCACGTTTGTCACGATGTCCGACGCTGGTGCCCCGTTTCGGCCTCACGACACGCTGTTCCACTTTTTTGCACCACCGCACTTTGATCGAAGAAAAGTCCGGCGATTTCGGCCTATTTCAACGGGCTGCTAGGGCATCACTTGCCGCGGATTATCAACGTCGGACCTTGGGGCTCTTCTCGCCGATCTTTGGCGCCCTGGTCAGATGATTTGATCTTGGCCGCCATCTCCTTCAGACTGCACTGTAGAGTTGCCGGGTTGACCAACTTCTGATCCACGGCCGTGCGCGGTGCTTCAAGCATGGGCGGAACTCCTAGTACGACAGGGATAGAACCATATCGGCGCGGCCTGTGGGCCAGACTCCGATTGAAACGCCGGCGGCGTCAAGTGTTGCTCAGGTTTCCTCGTTTTACGGCCTTTTCGCGGGGTGGTAAGCTAGCCCTCCGTCGGTTTTGTGCTGCCGAGCACCTTTCCTGACGTCGGCGACCATCGTCGTGGCGACCTTGGACCCTAAGCTAGCAGTGCCAGCAACGCATTTTGTTCTGGGGGGAGAAAACATCGGTTTGGCGTGCGGGCAATTCCTGGTATATTCCGGCTCCGACAGCACGAGTATGAGACTGGAGCCGACTAATGGGAACTTTGCCGCAGCACATCATTGCCAAAGTGAGCGGACTTGCCTGGGAACCGCTTCGCCCGCAATTCATGGAAGTCGGTCGGCTGCTCATGGACGTGTCTTCCGACACAAATTGCCATTTATTCGGGTGTTATGTCAGGTTCACAGCGAGCATTGCACCTAAGAGTCAGCCTTATGCGGCGGTCTGGTTGAAAACCAACAAAAGGTTGATCGTCGGCTTGGCCCTGCCCGAAGGATACGAAGCGGAGGAGCTTGGGATCGCACCGCCGGGGACAGTCTATAAAGGATTGACCAAATACGTGACGGTCGAACGCGGCGGCGTTTTGCCGGAACAATTCGCGGATTGGGTGAGCCTGGCTTACCAAAACGTGCTGTCGGCAGATGGCGAACAGCCACCATTGATAACTTCCCGTGCTGCATAGCGACAACAGACGACGCTGAAGGCGGCGTCAGGGAAACGGCCGAGGTTCGGCACGTCGCCGGCCTCATTTGCGCTCACAGGAAATTCATTACCGCATCGCAGCGTTCATTGCCGCTTCGACTCTGGAAATGGACGGTTACGTCGCCATCGGAACTCACGGCAATGGGGTGAGCGCCCCAAAGATAGGCCGATTTTGCGGCGTTGATCCGGGCTCCCAACTGGCTTCCGGCGTCGGGATGCGAGCGAATCAATGCCCCAACCGCCAGTAGATTGGTGTCATCGAAGACAATCGCACCGTCGATGCAGGCCAATTCGATCAGTTGCCTCTTCTTCTTGATGGAACCGGCCTTCTTGCCAATGGCAATGTCTTCAATCGAAGTCTTTATCAGAACTTGTCCGCAGAGTCGGTTCTGGATCGCCTTGCCATTCCGTTGCCAAAGCGGGGACATAATGCTCTCGGGATTCAGGATGCGTTCCAGAATCCGATGCTCGGGGTCGTAAACCAACAGCGCCCCCTGCCGTTTGAAGCTGAGGTCGAAGACCACTTCGATGAGGTTCGCCGCGACCTCTCGATTTCCCAAGCAATAGGCAAGGCTGCTCTTGAAGGACCGGGCATCGTAGAGTTTCCACTTCTTTTTGCGTTTCGTCGCCAAAACGCCCGCCTTGTCCATAATGACCAGATCGCCATGCGGCGTAAGGTGGGCGACGAGATCCGTGTCATCCATGACGCTATGAATCGGATGGAGGAACTCAGGATAGAATTTGTGGGACGTGGCGTTGTTGACCTGAGACCATTCCACGGAGCCGTAGTTCATCAGACGGAGGTCGGCATCGACGGCGAGGTAAGTGAACGTATAGGGCGACGCAGCGAGCCGATCAAAGAACTTCTGCAAGTGAGGCTTGGGTAATGTCTCCAATGCCCGTGCCGGGCCGAATGATAAGCGTCAGAGCAACCGGCAAGTTCTCGCTGGTGCGTCGAGAGACGGTCTCCAGGTATTTGATGAGTTTAACCCAATCCGGTTCCCTCGATTGCATACAAAGCCACTCGGTAGCGAAACTCTCGGTGAGAACATCCATGGCGCCGGCGTACTCCAGGAAGCGGTCTAGCGGCAGTTCTTCGGTTCTGGCACAGATTTTCGCCAACAACTCGCTGAGATTAGGCGGCAGCGTGCCGTGGTTGTAGAAATGGGCCGTGTAGGATTCGATAGGAATCGAGTACTCGTTCCGGGCCACAATCCGCCTCATACCAATGGGGAACAAGCCGGATGATTTCTCGACCGATCTCGGCTTCCGTTACGGCTCGGAGCACATCAATGGGCGTCATGCGGCGGATGATACAGAAGAATCATCGCTCGCCCAATAGCTTTTTCATTCGGAAGATTTGTGACACAGTCCCCGATGCGACTCTGTCGCTGGCGGCCTGGGCGGCCATCTGTCATGTTCCTGGCGTGCCACCTCTTGGTGCTGCTGGTGCGGGAGTGATCTGTGGGGCCAAACAAGCCGCTTCCGGCCGCTTTTCCACGGGTCGCCCTTCGCCGCCAGCGAGTTGGATTCCCGATCGGCCCTGCCCCGCATGAACGCAAAATTGCTTTGGCTGCCGGAGGGGGCAATCAGTCACGCTGTCTCGGATCGCCATAGTCGGCAACAGGCGACGGCGGCTAGCACGCGCTTACCGCTACACGCTCCCCACTTTTCTCAGGGCATCCTGGCCACACGAATGCCCGCGGTAATGTTCCGGTCGTCCGGCTCGAACCAGCCGCGTGCGGCCGAACGGCAGCGGATGGGCCAGTTGTTCCAGGAGCCGCCGCGAAGGACGCGGTACTGGCCGTAGTCGGGGCCGACTGGGTCGACCGGCTTGCCGATATAGTACACAGTGGCGTACCAGTCCGAGCACCACTGCCAGACATTGCCGTGCATGTCGTACAGGCCGAAGGCGTTGGGCTTGAACGAGCCCACCGGAGAAGTGAACACGTAGCCGTCTTTGGCGCGGATCGTGTGCTTCAATTTTGGGAAGTTTGCCTTGGCCGACGCGTCGGCCACGTTGGCCACTCGGGCGAGCGTTTCCGGATCGTCGCCGCTGTAATACCGCGTCGTCGAGCCGGCCCGGCAGGCGTACTCCCACTCGGCCTCGCTCGGCAGTCGGTAGGTGCTGCCTTCCCTGTTGCTGAGCCATTGGCAGAAGGCCACGGCGTCGTTCCAACTCACGTTGACCACGGGGTGTTCGTCGGTTTGTTCGAAGCCCACGTTCCGCCAGGAATACTTGGCATTGAACTCGTAGGACCTCGTGTCGGGGTTCCAACCGTACGCCCCGGGCTCCGGGCCTTTCTCGGCTTCCGTCTTGTACTGCTTGTCTTCGACAAATCGGCGAAACTGACTGCGGGTCACCGGACAGGCGCCCAGATAGAAGGGGCGGCTGATCTGCACAAAGTGGTCTGGATGTTCGTTCCTCGAAGTACTTGGCTTGTAGAAGGTCTTGGCCATACCTCTTGTTGAAAAAGGCAACCAACTCATCCGGCGATTCTTGGCTACCCATCATGAACTTGCCCGGCGGGATCAACACCAGCTTCATGCCGAGCGCATTGGTGATTTGCGTTTTTCCGCCAGTGTCGTCGGGCGAATCGGCGGCATGCGCGAGACCGCCGAGCGCCGTCAGCAGCATTAGCGTTCCGACTGACCGCAAATAACGGGCGCCACGGGTGGCTTGTCCCCCCATGTTTCCAGCACGGCTGGTCAAGCCAGCAGCGGCAGCCAAGGTGCCAATCAAACTCGGTCGGAGCACCAGTCCGATTGTCCATGCCTTTCGGCGCATGGGCCCAATTTCCTTCCGCGAAACGCATTGCAGCCCGCCGGAACAACGCACGATGCCAGCGGCCAAAACCGCCATTCCGTTTGGCGACTAGCTTCCGGGCGACGCCTCTTGTCCGGCTCAGAAAGTGCGCGAGACAGGAGTTGAACCTGCACTCGCTACCTCACCACATGACACTCGTATTTTACTGACCAGCAAGAACGCGTGCAACATGGAGGCACTTTTGGGGTGCAGTAACGGATTATGGCGGTCGTTTCAGGATGCCGCCCAATAGAGGTCCCAATGGTCGCTGTAAACCAGGCAGCAGAGGCTTGCCATCCGGTTCACACGACGAACTCGCCAGCGAGCCCCCGTTTGCTTTAATCTCCGACCGATAACATGCTTACAAGCCCCCTCCACTTGGCCGCTGCCGATCGACCGCCCCTCGGCCAACCGCAGGGCATAATCGAGGTGCCAGCGGTGTTTGCCCAAGTAGCTGGCCAAGGACTGCAACGTCTTTCGATGCGATCGCTTCTTGGTTCGCAACCATGCCGCCCGCAAGCGTTGTCGCACGGCGGGCCAGCCGCCGGAAAGTAGGAGCGTGCGCATCGACTCGATCCACCGTCGGCAGCGGACGGTATTTTGTCCGTAGACCGCCTTGGCTGCATCCGCGATATGTTCCAAGGCGTGGTAGATGTCCAGCACCCCGCTGGCTCCGGGAAAATGCATGGCCACTTGCTGCCATATCCAACCGGCTCCGTCGGCCAGTGCTGTGATCTTCGCCGTGTCCTGAATGCCGAGTCGCTGAACCCACTGCCCCCAACGCGTGCCGAAGCGTTCGCTGTTTTCGATGGCGGCAAACGCCACGCGAACGTGCGGCGCGGGCAACTCGCGGTCGTCCCAATTTTCGGGAGCCGCCGCTTCGCCGCGATGACGCTTGGAAAAGATGCCCAAACGCATTTCACGCCAGCCTTCCCACGTATTTACGCTCGTGCCGTCGGTGGAAAACTCGATGTCGCCGGTGGCGTTGCGAAACCCTTGGTGCGCCTCCTTCCTTTCGCGTTGCCAAGCCGCAGCAGCCACGCCGTGACGTTGGCAAACATCGCGTATCTTGTTGTCCGATACCGATAGCCCGCAGAATTCCCGCAAGTGCTGGGCTGCCCGATCAAATGACCAACTGCTGCCTGCCAAGCACAACAAACGTTGTGCCTGATGGCTCGTGGAATCGGTCACGCCTAGCAGCCCGTTGAAATAGGCCGAAATCGCCGGACTTTTCTTCGATCAAAGTGCGGTGGTGCAAAAAAGTGGAACAGCGTGTCGTGAGGCCGAAACGGGGCACCAGCGTCGGACATCGTGACAAACGTGAAGCCAGGCAAGACAAACAGAAAAAACAAGGCCGCCCTCGGTCTGCAAGCTCCTCGGTGTCCCGATTCCAAACACCTTGCGCATGATCAAGCCCAGGTTTCTCGCCACTGCGGCAATCAGGTAACGCTTTTGGACCTTCTCGATCCCACGCAACCAACTCCGCCGGGCACCGCCGGTGTCGCACACATGGGCGAAGCTCCTTTCCACAAGTTCGCTTCGCAGACGTTGCAGCCGCTTGCTCCGTGCGCCCCCGGTGCGATGCCGATTGTTGATCACTGCCCGACGCTTCTCCTCCGGCACATTGTGCCAATTCCGCTTCCCCTTGCTCTTCCGTTCGGGAATGTACGTGCGGATGTTCAGCCAATCGGCAAGTTCCAAGGTGTCGGTCGCATGATAGCCCTTGTCGGCAGCCGCCTCTTCGATCTCGACATCAACGCCCGCCTCGGAAAGGTTCGTCTGGGCCTCCATCACGCTATCGACCATCGTGTCCGGGTCGCCCACATCGCCAGGATAGATCGGGGCTGCCAACACGACCTCGGTTTTCAGATCCACGACGTGTTCCGCCTTGTACAGCAGGTGGGTTCGCCCGTCCTTCATCTTGCCAATGCGGCTCTCGGGATCGGTCGGCGACATCCATTCCTCGTTCGATACCCGTTTGTCCTTTCGCTCTCGATCGAAGCGGCGCAGCTCCTCATCCGTAGCGTTTTCGACACCTTCCCGTTCTTCGAGCAGACGCCGCAGATATTCCTTCCAATCCTCGCCGGTATCCCGGCGCACGATCGACTTCATGGCGGCGTTGGCCTCCAGCGTGGTGGAATCGACGGCCACGGTCTTACCTGTGATCAGCTTCTTCTCGGCCGCCAGCGTCAGCACCCATTGAAAGACGGCCGTATGAACCTCCAGCGGCAGCCGGTCACGGACTCGGGTGAGGCTCGAATGGTCGGGCGTCTCTTCCGTGAGCGGGACGCCAAGGAACTCCCGCAGCGAAAGGCTGTCGGCACAACGCCAAGCAATGCCCCGTTGCGAGCCGATGCCCTCAAAATACCCGACCAACAGCATGCGAAAGTACACGCCCGGCGGAATCGAGGGGCGGCCCAAGTGGCTGTGGTAATAGGGCTCGCAGATCGCCTCGACCGTGCGATCGAATCCCGCCTCCATCAGCATCCGATTGAGCTTCCGGTAGAACACGTGTCCTTCCGACCTCGGCAGGCTGGTGGTGGCCACCCACATCTCCTGCTGCTCATCGCTTCGTTTTCCCAATGCCATCGTCATTGCCTCCGGCGTGCTACGATGGCGACATCATATTCTTGTTCTCACAACTTGGCAACAAGGACATTTTCAACGGGCTGCTAGGCGAACGTCCAGAGGATGCACGCCGAGGCGGCATTGGCGACAAACGAAGTAGACGCGACGCAACGTCACCGCACCGGCCGCCGTGAGGACGGAGCGTTTGTAGCGTCCGCGATGATGCCGCGATCCGCCACATGGACAGCTTCGGCTGCGCGCCCCTTTTTTTCGACCTCTTCGGCCTGCTGATTCACAACGGCTTCCAAACTTTTGCGAGTAAACTCGCGACCTCGTGTCACGGCAAGCTGTTCCACTTGAGCGAGCACTTGTCCATCAGGCGCTGCATTTGCAGTCCACTCCATCTCTCGAAACATCGCCAGCGCTTGCTCAACAATCAAAGCTTCGGTGGGATTGTTCACGCGAATGTCACGTCGATACACGGCAACCTCCTGATACAGGTTTCAATCAAGAAATCGCCAATCTAACCTATTTTCCCCATTCGCGCCATAGGGCTTTACTGCGCCCCACTTTTGAGGCAGGGCCAATCAGTTTTTCACTGTAGGACGCGACTCCTGTCGCCGAATGCCCGAAAGCCGCCACAAATCGGCGACTGGAGTCGCCTCCTACAACCAATTTTCAGCAATCTGATCGGCCCTGCACTTTTGAGGCGCGCTCTGTTCCTTCTTCAGAAGGAACAAATGTGCTGTATTTTTAGTTCAGTTGGTGCGGGTGCGATTAATCTGGCATGCGATCGTGAAACGCAGTGCGTAACCTGCGTACTTCTCTGTCGGCTTTGCAGCGCCGCTTTCCGTCGAGTGGCCGCATTGTGTCATCGTAGCGCCCAGCGGCTATACAAGCTGCAGGTATTACGGCTTGTTCGCAAGCCGCGAATTTACGGTTGTTTTGAATCTGCCGAGGGCGCTGACAAGTGGCAATCTACCGGATCTGCAGCGACCCGCAGTTTTTCCATTTCCTCTTGAACGAACTTGCCGAGAGCAAAGATGGAGTCAAGGAGGTTGCAAACTGTGTCTGCATGGAAACTCGGCGTGACGCTCATCGTGATGGTCGTCACCGCCCACTCGGTTTCGGCGGCGGCTGGCAACTGCCGATGCCACCAACACGCAGGGCCTTGTGATGGCAATGGTGTACTCTGCTGTCCAGAGCCCTACTGTTGCAAGCCACTGCCTTGCCCGCCACCTTATCAATGCTGTTCGTGCCCGGATTGCTATTGCCGCAAGCCGCTGCCTTGCCCGCCACCTTGTGTAGCCTGCTGCTGTTGCGATAACTACTGCCGCAAGCCGCTACCCTGCCCACCGTGTCGCCCGGCCCTGTGTTGCCCCGACAAGTGCCGCCATCACCGGTGAGGTGCTCATAGGGGAGCTTGCGGGCCCGACTTGTAACCTCCGTTGCGACCATGTGCCGCAATTCTTCACGGCGCGAATGCCCAAGGGCCCCCCGTTGGCAAATGCTCTGAGCACGACCCCCGACGCTCCGATGGCGGTGAAGTGACGTGAGCTGATCGCCTCGACGTTGCGGTCGCCTAGTTTTTGGCTTGTTGATCTGTGGCTTTCTGCTAAACTGCACGCCTCAACTTGATGTTCGTTCTGTGATCCATACGGTAATCCCCTCCAGTCGGGCGCTGAAGGTGGCCGCTCGAAGGGAGCCAAATGGATTTGTATTGTGTGCGGTTCTCGGGCTGGCTGTGGCCCGCGGCGATCATTTCGTTTCTGGGCTTCTATGTGGAGTGCCGTACGCATGACGTGCAGGCACAAACTTCCGGAAGACCGAAAGATGTCGAGCCGGGCGCCGTCAGGGACGTTCATTCTCGTCATTTCCTGATCCACACCGATCTTTCGCGCGACAAGGCCGATGAATTTGTCGAGCGGCTCGAGGCCATGCTGGGGTGGATGTCCGCATATTGGGGCCAGCCGATGCACGGCGTGATCGAGTGCTACGTCATCCGCAACCCGGATGAATTCCCCGTAGCCACCACCGCTCTGGCCGGGGTCCGCGCGGTCAGGACCTTCGGCGGTGTGACCTTGTTGCAAGTCAAAAAGGAGGGGCGCGGCCGGTTGCCAAGTCGGTCGTGTATGCCTCGGCGCGATTGGAGGTCGTCCAGCACGAAGCGGTCCATGCCTATTGCTATCAGACATTCGGCCGCATCGGTCCGGTTTGGTATTCCGAGGGGATGGCGGAAATGGGCCATTTCTGGAAGGAGGGAGACGCCGCAGTCCGCGCCGAGCATCGCGAGATTAAGTTCCTCCACGAGAACCCGCCACAATCGCTCGCCGCGACCCTTTCGCCCACGCAGGTCACCGGCGACTGCTGGCAGAATTATGCTTCGCGCTGGGCACTGTGCCATTTCCTGGCCTCCAACCCCAACTACTCCCATCAGTTCCGACAGCTTGGCCGCGGAATCTTGGCCGGCAAGGACGTCAGCTTTGAGCAGACCTACGCTGCGACGCCCCGAGAATTGTTCTTCGAATATCTCTTCTTCCTCCAGCAAATCAGCCGTGGCTACCGCGTCGACCTCTGTGCGTGGGACTGGAACAAGAAGTTCACCTGCCTGCGGCCCGGACAAACTCAGACGGTCACGGTTGCGGCGGGCCGCGGATGGCAACCGGCTGGCCTAAGCCGTCCGCGCGGGGACGCGGTACGAGTACGTTGCCGCGGGCACCTGGCAGATCGCGGGAAAGCCCGAGGCCGTCGATACCGATGGCGATGACCAGGGCCGCGGCCGGTTGGTGGGTGTCTTGATGAAGGACTATCAACTAGGCCCCGAGTTTGAACTGGGGGCCAAGGGTTCGCTTCAATTGGAGGCAGGTGGCGACCTCTATCTCCGATGCCGCAACGCTTGGAGTGAACTGGCTGGCGACCGCGGTCACGTCACCGTCAAGTTCCAAGTCCACGAGCCGGGCGAGGCCGCCGACGAAGGTCGTGCTTGCCATCTGTCGGCTTGCGATTCGGCCTTGTGCGGCAGACAATGGAGGGCGGCGGCTGAATGTCAGCCGCATCGGTGATCAAGGAGCAACGCGTTGACGCCTGCCACAACACGTGCTGAAGCAGAGCAACGTCGGCCGGACATTCCCGCCGGTCATGGCCGGTGGCCAGGCCTGTCTGCACGAATCGCACGGCCCTGCCTGTTCGGCTGTTTGGTGCTCGGCACCCTCTTAATCTCGGCTGTCTCACGCGGGCAGAACCGCGATTCCTGGGCCGATGCACGGGCGCGCATGGTCGAGTACGAAGTGGTTGCCGCGGGCGTGAAGGACCCTCGGGTCTGCGACGCGATGCGCGCTACCCCGCGGCACGAGTTCGTTCCCGCCTCGATGCGGCGATACGCCTACTTCGATATCGGCGATGCCGATCGGCGAGGGCCAGACTATCTCGTCGCCGTTCACCGTGGCCTACATGACCGAGCAACTCCAGCCGCAGCCGACGGACAAGGTCCTGGAGATCGGCACCGGCAGCGGATACCAGGCCGCCGTGCTCAGCGGGCTCGTGTCGGAAGTCTACTCGATCGAGATTGTCGAGACGCTCGGAAAACGAGCAGCGCAGACGCTCCGCCGGCTGGGTTACAATAACGTCAAGACCAAGATCGGCGACGGCTATCAAGGCTGGGCCGAACATGCGCCCTTCGACAAGATCATCGTCACTTGCTCGCCGGAGAACGTTCCCAAGCCGCTGGTGGAGCAACTTCAGGAGGGTGGCCGATTGGTGGTTCCCCTCGGGCAGCGCTACCAGCAGACCCTGTACCTGTTCAAGAAAGTCAAGGGCGTCCTCCAGGCCGAACCTTTGCAGCCGACGTTCTTCGTGCCCATGATGGGCCGCGCCGAGGGGGAGCGGGCCGTGCCGGCCGATGCCGGCAAGCCCGTGCTCGTCAACGGCGACTTCCAGGACGCCCCGGGCGGTCAGCCGGCCGGCTGGTACTACGTCCGCCAGGGCAAAGTCGAACACAGCCGGCCGGACGCCGGGCGGCAAGTGCCTTTCTTTTCGGAATGATGACGCTAGGCCGGGCGGCGCAAGCTTTGCAAGCCGTTGGTTACTGAGAAGCTAAGCCGTAGGGGCTACCACCTTAGCCGGGAATACGGCGTGGATTTACACTCGAACTTGTGATCGTGCGGGAATTGATGACTCCGGTCCCGGGGAAACCGGAAGCGTTACCCGCGTTCTACACATACGCCGACGGAACAGCGCGCGGGGCGGCGGAGATCATGGCTACCGAGGGCTTGGCTACGCTTCACGTTGTCGACCGTAAGAGCCAGCAGATTTGCGGAACGATTTCGCTCAATGATCTGCTTCGCGGTCGTACGCGATCGATGGAGCGCGAGAGCGAACGCTTGCGTCTGCTTGGTAACCCACTCCCAGACCGGCGTCGCGCTTCAGCACGGAACGTGTGATCTGGAATCGCCGTCTTGGCCGGCATACGAAAGCTCACGTTAGGGTTTCTTCTTTGGCTTTTTGCTCGGCTCGGTAGCCGAGCTGTCATCCGATGCCGCAGCTTTGCTGGTGGGGCACGACCGTCGATGGGCTTGACGGCGAGGCGCATCGTCGTATAGGTCATGCCCGGTACGGCAGCGTCCTTTCGAGTTTCCAGCGGCTTGCTGGTGTCGGCATCCTTACGGACGAGCCAGCCCTGAGTGAGATCGAGATTCGGCAACTCCTTGGCAAGCTGGGCGGTATCCTTCTTCGCCACCATGACGTAGTCGCCATTGAGTAGGCCGATATAGGAGTCATCGCGCGTCGGATCACTCATCGCCTGTTGGGTAGCAACGCCGTAGTGAGATTGCCGTTCATCACGAAACGAGTGCGGTCCTCCCAGTAGCCGAAGGCCTCACTGAAGGCGCTGAGCGCGGGCACACTGATCGCCGGCAACACCACCATCGGCGCCACCAGCTTGGCTCCGGTGATCATGACCTTCAGTATTTTGACGAACTGCGTATCGTTGGGAGGTTGGCTGACATTCACGGCAAGCTTGCCTGTGCCTTTGGTGAGCAGAATATTGCTGGTCGCGCTCGTCGCCTGGTCGGATTTGAATCCAAGTTGGTCGAGGCTTGGTATCTTGCCTCCGAGGCCCGGCTTAAGAGAAGCGATGGCGGTCCAGGCAAGAGGCGCAAGAAGGTTCATGTAAGCGTGGGTCTGGGTAGCGTCGATGCGCAACTGCTGAGTTTTTTGCGTTGTCGGTGCCTGATCCGTTGCGGAACTTCGAGAGTTGAATACTGACCGCAACATCTCCGTCATGGTCGAGCAACTCATCGTGAGTAATATCGGTCGCATAGCGAAGCTGTTTCGCATCGGCCTTATAGTGCAAATACTGCGTTTCCGCTGCTGGATCCGCCAGTCCCGCGGTCCCTGCGCGTGCGCCTTGCTGGAAGTCGGGGCTGCCCGTGTTGACGCTATCGAAGAAGCCGTTCCAGAATTCGTAAGCGTCGTGCGGCGCCTCTTCACTGGAAGCTGCCCGGATCACGGCAAGGCAAGAGCGGCGTCAGAACTGAAAAGAGCCGAGGCAAAAGCAAGAGCAAGCGCATTGCCCGAGAAGGTTCGGCGGGAGATCGACATGGTGAACTCCTGAAACCGCTGAAATGGGCCGATGCAGAAGGGGGAAACACATAGCAGCATACTCTAAAGAACGCCGAACGCGTCTGAAATTCCGTGCTACAATTTGGCGATTTTGCTCACCCGGAGTCCAGATCCATGCCTGCCGCGCGGGCTTTTGTTATTGCTTTCTGCCTTCTTGCGCCTATGCTCCACGCGTCTGGGCAGAGAAGTATGCGCTGCTCATTGGTATCGATACCTACCAGCCGGCCAACACGACCGTAAAACATCCAGCCGGAGTAAACACCGGCCGCTTCGCCCCTGGGGCGCCGCTCTTTTACAACCTTGTCTGGCCCCACTTACGACGTTGCTTCGATGCGCACCGTGCTGACCAGCAGTAAGTTCGGCTTTCCCGACGATGACCAGCATATCCATCTTCTCGAAAATGGCGCGGCGACTCGAGCAGGGCATCCTGGCGGCCATGAATAAGTACCTGGTGGAGCAGCCACAGAAAGGAGATATCGTCGTACTTTACATCGCTGGGCATGGTTCGCTGCGAGTCAATACAAAATCGAATAAGCAGACCTTCGATCTTGGGGGAAAGCCCACTCCTCTGGACAACACGATCGTGCCGGCAGATGCCTATCTGGGCAGCGGAAGATATTCGGGATCGGGAGATGGCGCGCATCTTCAATAAGGCTCTCGATAAAGGAATTCGCTTGACGGCCATCTTCGATACCTGTCACTCCGGGGGCACGGCGCGTGGGGCTGAGGTAGGGCCCAGGACAGTGGCGCGCATGCTGGCCTACGATCCCCGGGATATTGCCGAGGCGCCGGACGTGAACTCCGATGGCACGCCGGTGATCGCGCCGGAGGATCGCAAAGACAATGCGGCGTTGGTCCTGGCGGCGACGCAGGTTGACCAGAAAGCCAAGGAGCTTCCCGATGCTTCACCCCCGCATGGCGTCTTCACCATGGCGTTGATCGATGCGCTGCAGGCGCTGCCCGGCCAATATTCCGGCGAATCGATCTTTGGAAGCGGGTGCAGGTCGATCTGGAAGTGCAGGGCTTCTCTGATCAGCAGCCAGTACTCGATGGAACCAAGCAGCGGAAAGAGCAACCTCTCTTCGGCGGGGAAGCGGGAAGCGGCAAGGTGCGTGCGGCAGTCTTGAGCGTGGATGACGAGGGAGTACTCCTCGACATCGGTTCGGTTTCAGATATCGGGATCGGGAGCGAGTTTGTTGCGCTCGCTCAGGGACCTGGTGAAAGGTGACCCTGCGCATCACCGCAACGCGCGGGAATCAACCGCTCCGTCGCACCGTTGTTTCCCCTGCCGGCGCGAAGGTTGCTGCCAAAGATGTTTTCGAATTGGCGAAATGGGTTCCCGCGGAAAAGCCGAGCTTGTACTTCTGGGTGCCGGCTTCGAATCTGACCCAAGCGCAGATTAACTCTGCCGTGAGCGAGGTTCGATCGTCGGGCGTGCGATTGGTCAATGATCCATCCCGCGAAGCGCTGGAACTAGCTTATTGGCTGGGACGGCTCGCAATGGACCTTGCAAAAGGCCGGCGTTCGCGGCGCGCTCCCCTTAGGCGCCAAGCTCACGGCGGAGCTGTTGCAGCGAAAGAGTCGCAAAGGACGCGCTGGTTTGGCTCAACGTGCCTCCGCCTGCGGAGTTGGCCAGCCAGCTTCAGATGAATGATCCCACAGAGCGCTGCGCAGAGCACAACCAACGAGGACCAGGCGATGTATCTTCTGGTGGGCATTGTACGGATGCCGGCGCCGGCGTATGCCTGGTACAACCGGGGCGAGTTGATCGCCGGCCGCCAGACACCTGCGGGTTATGGCAATGGCTGCTCGCCCGATTCGCCATATCCTATTCGCACCAACTGGGTCCCCTCGATTGCGGCGCCGGGAGCTGATACCGCGGCCACGCTGAAGCAGTCTGCTGCCAAGCTTGCCAAGCTGAATGGATGGTTGCTACTGCAGCCCAGTGTGGCGGGCGATTCCGACTTATCCTTACCATCTGGCCTTGCAGCGGGAAAGTGATCGTGTCATCGCGGAGGACAAAGGACCGAGTTACCAGGGCGACCGCTACCAGATGCTGCTGCAGGCCCGCGGAGACACGCGCACCAGCTCGCGCTGGGTTTATGTGTTGGCGATCGATTGCCAGGGAACGGGAAAACTGTTGTTTCCGCTACAGGGCGGCGGCAATCGCTATCCGCAGGAGGATGGCCGGCTTGACCAGATCCCGTTGCCGGGGGGAAGGTTTCGGATTGGTCCGCCGTATGGAACAGACACTTATGTTCTGTTGTCGACCTCGACCCCGTTATCCAACCCGGATGTGCTGAACTTCTGAAGGCGTGGTTCGGGGCGGGGACCGCGGAGCCTCTTCTCCGCTCGAGACGCTGCTGGGTTCTACCAGCGCCGGAACGCGGGGAGGTGCAGTAGAGATGCCCACGGACTGGGGAGTTGAATATTTGCAGATGCACAGCCAACCGAAAAAAGCCCCGGACAGCGCCGAGGCAAACCATCCGTAAGTCATTTTCACAGATGGTGTAAGCGAAGGAGCCGCAGGCGTTCGGCGAAGAATACCTGAACATGCATTCCGGCACAAACGACTTATAAGTCGACGGCTACTTGATAAACTTCAGGTTTGTATCGCCGTAAAGTACGTAGGCCAGTGCGGTGGGATTGTTGTGGGTGTCTTTGTAGACATCGCGCCGCGTTTGCTCGAGGATGGCACTTACATCCGCCGGCCCGGTTTTCATCTGGTCGTGCAGTAACTTATAAAAGTAGATGGAGAAACTGGCAGCGACCTCGTCATCGACTGGAAACAAAGCGCCGATATATCCGCTGGCGCCTTTGCCTAGCACCGCCGGCCCCCAGCCATCGACAAAATTCCCCGCGAGCTTTGCCTGTCCAACATCGCAGGCGTTGAAGAAGAAGAAAGTCTGACTCGCTGGATCATCCTTTGCCATGCTGCGCCACCTTTGGGTACCCAACGCGCCATCTTCCAGCAGGATTTCGTAATCGCCACGGGTCGAATTTAACTCCCCATGCCCCGCGAAATGGACGATCCCTTGCGGCGAGTTGTGGAAGAATTCTTCCATTGCATTCATATTTCCATTCACCGGGGTGTAGCCGTCCAACTGGGCCAGCGCCTGCGTCTCTTTAGCTTCGGCGTCCAGTGTGCGCGTGCCCGTGTAGTGGGGTGCAATCACAAACGTCTTTGCGATTCTTTCCGTAAAGGGAGGATGTTCCCTAAGCCCGTCAGTCATGTGCCAACGCGCTATGGAGTAGTCAAGGCCAAGAAAGGGCTGGCGATCCCGTCCGTTTTCGCGAACCGGCTTCATATACTCCCAGGGAATATCCGGATTATCGGAATAGATCTGAATGGTGCGGAAGTTTTGGCCGTGGGCATCGAACAACATCCAAAAGGCTTTCTTGAACAGGTCGGGAGCGTAGTTGTCATAGAGCTCTTGTCCAAACCCATCAGCGTTTTCGCGACTCTCATTCGGGTCTTTTAGGAGCTCTGAGCCGCGCCCGGCATTGACCGGGGCGTGCTGTGCCAGCCATTCTGGAAAGCCTTTCAGGCTGGGCATCGTGCCGGTGACCGGACGGTTGAAATAAGGGGAAAAAACCTCGATCCCGTCACCCTTGATGATGAGCGTAAGGTCCGGTGGCACGGGGGGAGCGTTGAATTCGGCGGATGTATCCAGAACCGCTCCGGAGGATTTGACCGTCCGCCTCGTTGGGGGAGCCTCCGCGGTAACTGCGGGCGTGGAGCCCTTTATCTGGATATCCCGTTGGATGCGAGCCAGAAACTCACTGTGATAGTTAAATGTGGCCAAGAGATGAACCACGCCGAGTTTCACAGCTTTTGGTCCGGCTTTGGCCCAGAAGGTGGCAGAGGTGGCGTTCCCATGTAGCGGTAAAACGATGCTGCTCACCTGCGTTGTTCCGCGAGTAAATTCCAGGCCGGGCGCCATGAGAACGACCTCGATCGGCCACGAGTTATCTGGCGTACGTGGAAGCGAGAAAGCCAGCTTGCCGTTGGCTCCTCCGTTGAGGATTTGAACGTCGGGTGTGATCTGCTGTTCCGTCAGCGAAACCTGAATGAGGAAATCCTGCTCTGGGGCCACCTCATCCGGAGCATCCAGCATGGGGTATCTCTCAACCCGTTCATTCTGCTCCTGTGGAACCTGGGAGGAACCTGCGCTGGGGTTAGCGGGCGTGCCGGCCGACATGTCGTTGGCGAGGGAACTATTGGACCGGGACGCGGAGCCGACACTGGATTGCTGGTAACCATCCGGAGCAGGCCGGGAAGTGTTCCGCTGCAGGATGAACCAGATAACGACTGCCGCCCCGATGACAATCCACAAAATCTTCTTTACGGGGGACGCGCTCGTCTTTGGCAATGGTTCTGGGATCATGATGGAGCGCCGCTCCGCTGTGCTGCGTGTGCGGAAATATATCCCAGATGCGGTGGGGTAGCAAACGTCGAACGTCGCTAACTTACGATCGCGACCTTACCCTCCGGCGTCCTGGTGAAAGCGTGCAGTGTGTTGCCATTCTGATCCAGGTGCCGCAGGGTCATCAGCCTCCTCGTTACCGAGATATGGCTAAAGCCGTAAACCTTCTGCGCATAGGGCCCGCGCTTCGCAGGATCGACCTTGAGCGTGTACAAGTCTGCGCCGCCACCGCCGGAAAGGAAATGGCTGGTCGGATGTCCATCGAACTCCAGGTGCTGCAAGTCGTGGTCGTGGCCCGCCATGTAGAGGTCCACACGATATTTGCGGAATAAGGGGTCCCAATCGCGAACCAGCACCGGGTGGTCTCCGTGGGGTCCATCGGAGTAGACGGGATGATGCGCGATGACCCCCAGAAAAGGAGTGGTGCGGGGACGCTTTAGCTCGGCTTCGAGCCATGTCAGTTGCTCTGCCTGTTGCTGCGGAGTCAGGGTGAAATCCCGCCCGTGACTCTCCTTGCCGTCCGCAGCCGGCATATTACTATCGAGCGCCAGAAACGTAGCCAGTGGCTCCTTGGCGGGAAACTCAAAGCGATACCAGCGCGAGGGCATTGTCCAGCGGGTAGGGGCGTCACCATTGCGTCCGCTGCGTGCGTACTCCAGCTCCGCATCCACTTTGCTTTCGGGCCATCGCTGATAATCGTGGTTTCCCAGCACGGCAAACGCGGGGCAAGGGAAGTCGCCGGCCGGGTACATCTCTTCGAAGTGTGTTTGCCAGCGTGTGGAGGTGGCGCCTCCCGCCAACTCGCCATACCAGTTGTCTCCCAACAGAAACAGCGCCTGTGCGCGAACCGAATGCTGTTTGGCATATGCGCGCAAGCCTGCAGCCACCCGGGATTGGGCCGTCGGATCTTCGTATCCCCAATCGCCTAGCACCAGCAGCGGCGCGGCGGCAGGGTCTGATGGCACGGGGCCGGCCACGCCTGAGAACGATCCAAGGCTGGCTAGCGCACTAAAGGCAAAGCTTTGCCGCAGGAACCGCCGGCGGCTGAGGGCATCAGGAGGAGAAGGGAAAGGCATACAGGCGGGTTATACCATTTTTCCGCGAATGTCTGAAGAAATGGGTGGAGGTCGGTGCTGATGCCCCGTGTTCTAATGGCACGGCAATACAATTCGTGCGCCGAGGAGCTGCATGCGGATCAAAGTTTCTCTCGTCGTGATGGCGATTCTTGCCTCGCCGGGCTCTCATGGCTGGGCCCAGGAAAGCCGGCAAACGTATGAGGTTGTGGTTGAGCGCGGGGTGCCCGCCGCCATGCGCGACGGGGTCAAATTACGGGCAGACATTTACCGGCCCCGCAGTGAGGGCAAATTTCCAGTTCTGTTGCAGCGTACGCCGTACGACAAGAACGGCGAGTTCGCCTTTGGGATGAGGGCAGCAGCTAAAGGCTACGTGGTTGTGATTCAGGATGTGCGCGGCCGCTACACCTCTGAAGGCGAGTGGTACCCGTTCAAGCACGAGTCCGAGGATGGCTATGACACGGTCGAGTGGGCAGCGGCACTTCCTCATGCCGACGGTAGAGTGGGAATGTTCGGCGGCTCCTATGTCGGAGCGACGCAGATGCTCACAGCGATCAGTCATCCGCCCCACCTGGCCGGCATCTGTCCGGTGGTAACCGCGAGCAACTACCACAATGGGTGGACCTACCAGGGAGGCGCATTTGAACAGTGGTTCAATGAATCCTGGACCTCCGGCCTGGCACAGGACACGATGAACCGTATCCTCAAGGCTGATACCAACGCAAGAGGAGGGGCGGAGGTGCTGCCGCTGACAAAATACCCGCTTTTCAACCTGAATTTCTCTCCCAGCCAGGATGATCTGAAGCACCAAGCGGCGCCCTATTTTCTGGATTGGCTTGCTCATCCGGATTACGACGACTATTGGAAGCGTTGGTCGATCGAGGAGAATTACCCGTCGATCCAGGTCCCAGCACTTACAGTCGCGGCGTGGTATGACATATTTCAGGGTGGCTCCCTGAAGAATTATGAGGGTTTGCTATCCAAGGCCGGAAACGCTTCCGCTAGAGAAAATCAGAAGCTACTGGTGGTGATCGGTGGCCACGCCGGTTCAGGCAGAAAGATCGGCGATTTGGATTTTGGTCCAGCGGCCGCGGACTACGATGAAAACGACGTCATTCTGCTTTGGTACGACTATCTTTTCCATGGAGTAAAGAACCGCTTCGCCACTGGCAAGCCGGTGCGCATCTTCGTCATGGGTACCAATGTTTGGCGAGATGAAGATGCATGGCCTCTTGCCCGTGCCCAGGAGACGAAATATTTCCTGGAATCACGCGCGAAAGCCGCGGGCCCATCCTCGGCTGGGCTGCTATCGACTCGTTTGGCTCCGGGGGACGCCTCAGAAAGCTATGTGTACGATCCGATGAAGCCGGCGCCGACTACGGGCGGCCCTTTATGCTGCGACGGGGAGCACCTCGCCGCAGGGCCTCGGGATCAACGCCCGGTCGAAGCTCGCGACGATGTACTGTCGTACTCGACTCCTCAGCTGATGCAGGATACCGAGGTAACAGGTCCGGTTACCCTGGAACTTTACGCCAGTTCTTCGGCCATCGACACCGACTTCACTGCAAAGCTGGTCGATGTATGGCCCAATGGCTATGCGCAAAATCTGACCGAGGGCATTGTCCGCGCTGCATACCGGGACTCGGATGCCAGGGCGCAAGCTATGGAACCGGGCCGGGTCTATCAGTTCCATATCGACTTGTGGTCCACCAGCAATGTCTTCCTCAAGGGGCATAGGATTCGCCTTGAGGTCAGCAGCAGCAACTTTCCTCGCTTCGACCGAAATCTGAATACGGGCAAACGCTCCGCAGACGATCAGACATCAGTCAAGGCGACAAATACGATCTATCACGATCCGAAATATCCCTCGGCTCTCATTCTCCCCATTGTCTCTCAGTGAGCTATTGAAGCTGTGAAGATCTCTCCTGAGAGGACAGAGTTTTAGCGCCGGTCTAACAATAACTACTTGCCGCCTTTTGGTATTCGGTTATGCCTTTTGCTGCAACATGGGTTGGTCTGCCTGCCGCCGATGCCAGCGGTAGGCGGCAACCGAGTTCTTCCAGAAAAACTTCTCTTCGGCTTTGCGGCCCTTAGTTTTAACAAAGTCCCGCACAGTCGTGATGGTCTCCGCGTAGGTTGCATGATGGTCGCTATTTGGCCAGTCGCTGGCATAGAGAACGTGATCTTCACCGAAGACGTCCCAAAGGGCGCTGAGCGTGTCCTGGTCAAAGGTGGGGCCGCCCGCCTGTTCGATGCGGGCAGCGATGACTTCGGAAAGCTTGACGAAGACGTTCTTGTTTTGCGCCAGGTGATGCAGCAGCGACCAATACTCATCGCGGGCGGCTGCCTCGGTGGGCACGCGTGCAGTGGGCAGATGGTCGATCACGATCCGCAACTCGGGAATATGGTCCGAGACGCCGGCGATTGCGCGGATGAGGCTGAGATCGGGATTCGCGCTATCGAGCACCAGGCCACGCTCGGCCAACATCTTCAGCCCGGGAAGGAATTCAGGCTTCTTGGCATCGACGGCCAGGTCCCGATCCCATAGATTGCCATACCGGATGCCGAGGAAGAGCGGGTTCGCGTGCAACCGATCGAGGTCCTTTTGATACCCAGGAGTACCCGGAATCAGGTCCCCGACCATGCCCACGATGATCGGATGGTTGGCTGCTACGTTGAGTACCCAATCGTTATCGCTGGCCAGGTTGCTGGCTTCGATCACGATCGCGCCAACCACTCCAAACGGGCCTGCAAGGCTCTTGTACCGCTCGGGCAGGGCGGCTTTGTAGAGGGCGGTGTCGGTCTTCGCCGGCCACGGTACGCCGCCTGGACGCCCAGGATCGAAGAGGTGAATGTGGGTGTCGATTGTCGGGATTGGGATGGGCATTGCCGGGGGGAGCGCTTGCCCTGCTCCGCCGGTTGCCCATCCGCCGGCGATGGCGGCTCCAAGCTTGAGAAGTTCACGCCTTTGCATGCACGTCTCCTTTCTTCACGCGTAATTCCAGCCACGCCACAGTAACAGAAGAAATGCTTTAAAATTCTCCTTTGTCCGGAGGAGCTTTGCAAAGACGCCATTTCCTGACTTCGTCCCTGGCCGCAGCGGCGGTTGCTTTGACACCGAACGATTCCCGGGCTCAGGCGCCTGCAAGCAAGGCCCGCGAGTACTATGAACTGCGCAAGTACCAGCTCCAGCAAGGACCGCAGGGAAAGCTGCTGCAGAGCTACCTGGCCGATGCCCTGATTCCTGCGTTGAACCGGATGGGTTTCTCGCCCATCGGCGCCTTCAACCTTGACCTTGGCCCCGAAACCCCTGCCCTCTACCTGCTTATCCCATCGACCACCCTGGAATCACTGGTCATGACCGAGCTGCAGTTGGCCAAGGATGAGGAATTTATGAAGGCTGCTGCCCCATTCTGGAGCGCGCCGGCTGTCGCGCCTGCTTTCGAGCGGATCGAAAGCTCGCTCATGATCGCGTTTGAAGGCTGGCCGAGGCTGGTGGTTCCTCCCGTTACTGCACAGCACGGCAAACGAGTCTTTCAGCTGCGCACCTACGAGAGCCCAAGTCAGCAGGACCACGTGCGCAAAGTGGACATGTTCCACAACGGTGAATTTGAGATCTTTGCAGCGTGCCGGCTTCTGGCAGGTGTTTTTCGGCGACACATTGATTGGACCTCGTCTGCCCCAGTTGACCTACATGGTCAGTTTTCCAGATATTTCGGATATAGATGTGAAGTGGGACGCGTTTCGCACCGATCCGCAATGGAAAAAGCTGTCGGCGCTGCCCAAATACAGCTCCGAAGCGATCGTGAGCAACATCTCCAACCTGATACTCAGGCCGACGTCCTTTTCCCAGATCTAGGTCCGGGCGCTGGAGAGGGTGTGTCGGACGCCTCTTCCTCGAGGCCGAGCTCTTCGACGTCCGTTGCCTCCGCGCTTTTCCAGCTCGGCCAGCAGTCCTTTGTCCGTCAGATCAAGCGGGCGAGCTTTCTTCCAGTCGCGCTTCACGACCTCTTGCAGTCGATCCACGATGTGTTTATCGTCCACTTCGATCGCCAATTCCCGCCTGCTGTCAAAACTGCCGGGCGCCAGGTTGATGGACCCGATAATGGCGCGCTCACCATCGGCAAGCAGCATTTTGGCATGAAGCTTTAACGCCTTAAGCTTCCGTACTTTGATGCCTATGTCGCTCAAAATGCGGAGCCCGCCCACGCCCTCAATCAATTTGTCCTTCTTGAGCGTGTGCGCTGGCCGCGCCATCACGTGAACTTTTACTCCGCGCTCTTTTGCCCGCACCAGGCACTCGATGATCATCTGATCCTGGTAGCGTTCATTTTGTAACCACAACGAGTGCTTGGCCTGGTTGATGAACTGCGCAATCCGTTCCCGCCCATTGCCGCGGCACCAGATCAGATGCTTGGAGGCGAAATCCTGGCGGTTCCAATCGGCTTCGAAGCCGTTGATAATCTCTTCCACTTCGTGCGCGTGCCTGGTGATGATCGCGTAGTCGCGAGTGCTGGTTAAATTCTTGGTCTGCCAGTTCAGCGACTTTACAAAAGCGGTGGTATCGTCGACCACCATGGACTTTTCGTGGGTAAGATCAAAGGCCGGATTGCTGTCGCGCACCTCAATGCCGGCTGCCTCCAGCTTGCTGCGGCTCTCATCGTTCTCTGAAACCCCATTGCGGCGCCTGGGATTCAGCATGATGCGTACGTTGACACCGCGTTGATGGGCGGCGATCACCGCATCCAGCAGCGATGGATCGGTAAAGATAAACATCTTGATGCGCAGCGATTTTTTCGCGCCCGTCGATCGCATCCAGAATCGGCTGGGCAGAGTCGTCAGGGAGAACGATCAAGTCACGGGACATATAAGGGGTTTCGCCGCCTTCAGGTGGCGGCCTTGGCCGCTGTTGTATCGAACTGTACACTATACAGCTCGGCGTAGGTTCCACCCATCGCCAGCAGCTGGTCGTGCGTCCCCTGCTCTGCGACCACGCCGTCTTTCAACACGATGATTTTATCCGCATCGCGGATGGTGCTCAGCCGGTGCGCAATGGTGAGCACGGTTCGTCCTTTCATCAATCGTTCCAGCGCTTCAATGACCAGTCTCTCCGATTCGGTGTCCAGGGCGGCCGTTGGTTCGTCGAGAATCAGGATTGGGTTATTGCGTATGATCGCGCGCGCGATTCCGATGCGCTGCCGCTGGCCGCCGGAGAGGGTGTCGCCCCGATCGCCGACGAAGGTTTGATAGCCATTGGGCATGCGGGAGATGAACTCGTCCGCGTTGGCCAGCTTTGCCGCCTCGACGATCTCCTCGTCGGTCGCGCCCTCACGGCCGTACGCGATGTTATCCCGCACCGTTCCGCGGAAGAGCACGGTCTCCTGCAGCACATAGCCGATCTGGTTGCGCAAGGCCTGCAATCGATAGTCGCGGACATCGATGCCGTCAATCAGAACCTTGCCTGCGCTGGGATCGTAAAACCGGGGAATCAGGCTCATGATCGTCGATTTGCCGCCGCCCGTGGGCCCGACCACGCCGATCATCTGTCCGGGCTTGACGGTGAAGCTTACATCGCGCAGCACGGGACAGCTTTCATCATAGGCAAAGGCCACATGATCGAAGACGATTTCCCCGCGAATCGTTTGCTCGCGCGCATCCGGTTTCTCGGGAAGTATGGCGTCGGCATCGAGAATCGTCCGGATGCGCTCCACCGCCACCGCGGTCTGGGCGATGGAGTTATTCATGCTGGCGAGGTCCTTCACCGGCTTGAAAAATGAAGCCAGGTAGGAGAGAAAGACGGTCAATTCCCCCGCCGTCATCCGTCCGGCAAGAATGAGCAGGGAGCCGCGCCAGAGCACGAAACCAATACAGAATGCCACGATGATGGAAACGAGGGGCGAGAGCAGTGCTTTGACCTGACGCGCTTTCAGCGCGGCGGCCACGGTTGCATGGCTGACGGCCAGGAGTGCTTCCTGTTCCAGTTCCTGCCGCCCGAAGGCCGTGACCACACGGATCGATTCGAGATCCTGCTGTACGACGGCCACGATGTTGCTCTGCTGCTTGCGTACTTCGTGGGTCGATTTCTTGACCGCCTTCTTGAACCGGGACGCCAGCAATAGCATCAATGGCGTCACTGCGACCGCGATCAAGGTAAAGTCCCAGTTCATGCAGAACATGATCACCAGCATGCCCAGGATGGTGATCATATCCACCACAATGCCCAGGGTGGCCGACGAGGCAAAGTTTTGGATGGTGAGCACGTCGGCGGTAATCGTGCTCAGCAGGACGCCGGACTGGTGGGTGTCGTAGTAGCGCAGCGAAAGATATTGCAGATGATGGTAGGTCCGCATGCGGAGATCGTTGGCCACCCACTGGCCCACGCTCTCGGTGTAGTAATTGGCGAGGTACGATGCGGCGGCGTTCAAGACGGCGATGAAGACCACGGCAAGCGCCGCCAGCATTGCAAGATGTACGCGGTGGCCATGCGTCAGCAACGGCCTCAACAGGGCGGGCCATCCAGGGATCGAGCTTGCGGCCGACGACTACGTTGTCGAGGACGATCTTGAGCGGCCACGGAGCGGCCAGCGTCATCGCGCTCTGGACGACCATCGCCGCAAGAATAATGGCCAGACTGCCCCGGTAAGGGCGCAGCAGTTCGCGGATGAGGCCCATCATCCCCGGGCGTTTTTCGTCATCCTCTGGCTGTAGCTACGCCATCCATGGAGTGCTCCACTAAACACCATTGCGATGGTTTAACGTCTCCAACATTTGACTCATTATCCCTCGCCCAGTTTCACTCCGCGCTGGCGACCAGGTGGTAGATTTGGGCGCCATACTTTTCTACGGTGCCCATGCCAATGCCCGGCACGGCAAGCAGGGCGGAGTCGCTCTTGGGGCAGGTGCTGGCGATATTGCGCAACGTCGGTCGCCAAAGATCCGAAAGGCGGGCATGTTTCTGCGTTTCGCCTCGGTCAAACGCCACGCCCGCAACGCCTGTTCCAGGCGAGCCTGCCGTTCCGGCGGCGGAGCCTCAACCGAAGCCGGCTTGCTTAGCTTGCCTTGCCGCAGCGTCGCACCGGTCGCACCCTTCTTGCCGCGTTTGGGGGAAGCCACCGCAGCCACCGCATCTCTCATGATGAAAGGCGCCGTTTGGGTCTCATTGAAGTTCAGCCCGGCCGGCAAAAGGCTGACCGTCCGGTAGGGAATCCGCTTGCCCTGCTTCTCAAAAACGGCATCGGCAAACGCCAGCAGTTCTGCCCGGGCCATCGCCCCCAGAACCTCTTCGAAGTCGTCCCGGCTCATTTCGTTTTCCGGGAACAGCTCGGCATGCAGTTTTCCCGTAGATCTCGCGGGCAAGGATCGCAGCTTTTTGAGAACCCGATCACAAGCGATTCGCTCCGCATGCGTAGCTCCGCGAAATCTTTGCGCAACGCAATTGGCAGGCGCGCAGAAATCGCAGATTCCGCAGCCCGCCCCGCTATCCGACGTGTCCCCGAAGTGGTGAACCAGTGACGTCATGCGGCAATGGTGGCTCTCCGCGAAGCGGATGATCTCCTCGATCTGGTCCTGCTTCTGCTCCGCCTGCAGAGTGTAGGAAGCCCGCCAACTCTCCACCCCGCGGCTTACATTCTCCGCATAGTCCAGCACTGCGCCCTTGTGAATCCAAAGTTTTTCCAGAGCCTTGTCGAAGATGTCTTCTTCCATCTTGGCCAGTTTGCGCACTGCTTCTTTGCTTTGCGGCTCGGCGCCAAGCTTGGCAAAAATGCGGTCCAGCAACGCGACCGGCGGGTAGTCCCGGCCGAAAAAGAAATCGTGTGTGTGGCGGTCTGCGTAGGAATACATCAGCACGGCGCGACTGGGCTTTCCATCGCGTCCTGCGCGGCCGATCTCCTGGTAGTAGCCTTCCAGGCTGCCGGGAAATGCAGTGTGGATCACGGTCCGGACATCCGCCTTATCGATGCCCATGCCGAAGGCCGTGGTGGCTACCATGACGTCCAGTTTGCCGCCCATGAATTCTTCCTGCACTCGCCGCCGCCGTTGGGCATCGAGCCCGGCATGGTATCCGGCCACGCGAAACTCGCTGCCCCAGGATGCGGACAGAGCTTCGGCCTGTTTGCGTGTCGGCGTGTACACAATCGCCGGGCGGTTGCCGGCTTCGAGCAGGATCGTCCGCGCCAGCGTGGGCCGTTGGGAGGGTAGCGCCTCCACAATTTCGATGCCGATATTCTCCCGGCGAAAGCCATGGATGAAGTGCTTGACCGTGCTCAGCCCAAGCTGTGCCGCGATGTCTTTCTGCACCAGCGGCGTCGCCGTTGCGGTGAGCGCCAGCGCCGGCGCAGGACGAAGAGTCGGCAGGTACTGGCCCAGCATGCGGTAGTCCGGGACGAAAGTCGTGACCCCATTGCGAGATGCAGTGCGCTTCATCGATGGCGATGAGCGACGGGCTTTCGTTTGGCAAGCATCTCTGGAAAGCCCGGCACGCGAAGCCGCTCCGGAGCGATAAACAGAAACTGCAGGTTGCCCTTCATGTAGTCGACGCAAGCTTGCCGCGAGCTCTCACGGTCGCGGCCGGAGTGGATGCACTCGGCGGACAAGCCAAGGTCCTTCAGCTTGCGCACCTGGTCATCCATCAAGGCAATGAGCGGACTGATCACCAGCGTGGTTCCACCACGTGCCAATCCAGGCAATTGATAGCAGAGCGACTTGCCCGACCCGGTCGGCATGACCAGAAGCGCATCTTCTCCTGCGGTCACCGCCTGGCACACCGCCTCCTGGTTCGGCCGGAAGCTGGAAAAGCCGAATACGCTTTGCAGCAACTGGCTGAGGCGTTGCATCGCTGGCGATAGTCTTTCTGACGGGAGCTTCCTTGGGAGCGGTTGTTTCGGCCTGAGCGGGGGCGGCGCCGTTCGAGCTACCGGTGTGGTTTGGCTTACGCGGCCCACTACCGAGCGAACGTAATCGCTGATGCGTTCGAGAAAGGGGTCGAGCTGCGCCTCACCTTGCTGGATCCGGTTGAGAAAGGCCTCCCATTGGCCCGTCATCGCGGGACTCTTCACTTCGGGGTGCACCACCTCTATCAGGTGTATCCCTTTATCGGTGGCCTCCAGGCTCTTGCCTGTCCTGGTGACATAGCCGCGTTTCAAAAGCACTTCAATGATGGCTGCCCGAGTCGCCGGGGTGCCGAGCCCGGTTTCCTTCATGGCATCGGATAGCTCTTTCTCATCCAGGGTTCTGCCCGCGGTTTGCATCGCGGTCAGGATCGTGGCATCGGTAAATCGTTGCGGCGGCCGGGTCTTCTTCTTCAGGGCTTCAACGTTGGTTACCGTCTGCGCCTGACCCTGCGCGAGTGTTGCCGGCAGCGCCTGGTCGATCGGCTTCTGTTCGGAATCTTTCTTCGGCTCCCGTCGTACTTCGCCGCCCACGTCGAGAATCTTCCAGCCTGTTTGTCGCACCACCGTTCCCGTGGTGCGATATCGGTCCACGATGGTTCTCGCTGCGGATTGCCGTAATCACCGTGGTTACTTCCTGCAGATGGTCGTCATGCCACAACATGAGCAGGCGCCGGCAAACCAGGTCGTAGATCTTGCTCTCTTCATCGGAGAGCCTGCCTGGCTGCATTGCAACCGTGGTGGGAATAATGGCGTGATGATCGCTGACCTTGTTGTCGTCGACATAACGCTTGCCCAGGGCGACGCTCCCCGGTTCCCGGAGCCAGTTGCTGCCGGTAGGGTCCGGAGATGGCGGCCACGATTTTGGGAACCGTCTCCGCGATATCGGTCGAAAGATAGCGGCTGTCGGTCCGGGGATAGCTGATGAGTTTGTGCTGCTCGTAAAGCGCCTGCGCCAGATCGAGTGTCTTTTGCGCGCTGAAGCCGTAAAGACGGTTGGCATGCCGCTGCAGTTCCGTCAGGTCATACAGCAGGGGCGGCAGCATGCGCACTGTTTCCGAGCTAAGCTCTCGATGGCGGCTTGGCCCGTCCGTGCCCGCGCTATGATCTGGTTGGCTTCCTGGCCATCGGCGGGCAATCTGTTGTTGGCAGATGCATCTTTCTCTTCGCTGGACTTGGCTGTGGGGACGGAACCAGGTACCGTCATAGCTGCGTCCTGGTTGGCCTGGAAGGTGGCCACCACCTGGAGATAATCTTCGGGCACGAAGCGTCGCAGGGCGAGTTCGCGATCGACGATCATGGCCAGTGTCGGGGTTTGGACGCGGCCGACGGAAAGCTCTTCGTTGTAGACGATCGAGTAGGCGCGCGACAGATTCATGCCCACCAGCCAATCGGCCCGGCTCCGGCCGCGAGGCGGCGTCGGCCAGCCGGTCATAGTCGCTGCCGGGACGAAGGCTCGAGAATCCTTTGCGGATGGCGTCCGGGCGTCAGCGAGGAGATCCATAGTCTGCTGAACGGCTTTTCGCTTTTGGTCGCCTCGTAGATGTAGCGGAAAATCAGTTCTCCTTCCCGCCCGGCATCCGTGGCGCACACGATGCGCGATACGCGAGGAGACAGGAGTATCTGTTGCACTACTTCGAACTGCTCTTTGCTGCGCTCGTAGACCACCAGGGGCCAATGCTCGGGCAGGATGGGAGTGTCTCCAGGCGCCATTGCCGCCACTGGGGATTGATTTGATGCGGCTCGGCCAGGGAAACCAGGTGTCCAATGGCCCAGGTGACCACGTAGCCATTTCCCTGCAGGTAGCCTTTGCCCCGCTTCTCGGCTCCGAGGACCCGGGCAATGTCACGCGCAACCGAAGGCTTTTCCGCCAGAACGGCGATGGTACCGGATTCATTTGCCTTCATCGTGATTCTCAGTCTACCGCGATCCCGGTCGAGAAGGCTGCGGAGGGCCTCCACTGCAACAAAAGCTCTGGGTGCCCCATTTCCCCGATTTCCTGCGGAGGCTTGTGACGTTGATACTCCCCATGCGCCTTTCCTTAATGAAAGGCGCACACGCCGACCTCTCTAGTGTCCCGTCCCTAAAGTTCGTTAAAGAACTCCTCTTCGGCTTTGTATCAGGGCACGACTTCAGTCGTGCCGCAAACACTGCAAAACCAAATGGGCTTCAGCCCCTGAGTGCAGTTTCTGGAACATTTTCGATTCCTCGAATTGTTCCAGGAACTTCAGGGACAGGACACTAGCACAACGTGGCAGGAAATCGGGGTCAAGCCGTTCTTTGGCTTGAGTGGGCTACCATGCCTCCCCCACTTGTTTGTCATTAAGAGAGTAGCCGGGGGACCTACTGTGCGCCCTTCCTAAACGCAACTGCCTAAGGAGCTCGTCTCTCTCTTCTGTCATCGCCGACGGGAGGCATCTCCCGTTCCACTTTTACGCCAGTAGCAGAAATGCTTTAATCCATATGTGGACGTCTCCCTCGTTGAAATAAAGCAAGCAGAACAAAGAATCCGCGATTTCATCTATTTTTCCCCCTGCCAACTCTCGGCCGCTCTCTCCGAGATGACCGGTCAACAGGTCTTTCTCAAGCTGGATAATCTGCAGCGAACCGGAGCCTTCAAAGAGCGCGGTGCGCTCAACCGGATTCTCCTGCTGAGCGATGACGAGAAGCGGCGCGGGGTGATCGCCGCCAGTGCGGGCAATCATGCCCAGGCCGTGGCCTACCACGCCACCCAGCGTGGTGTTCTGGCACGGATTGTCATGCCGCTCATGACCCCCCTGGTGAAGATCTCAGCCACCCGTGGATTTGGAGCCGATGTGATCCTGCACGGCGCAAACTACGATGAGGCCTGTGACGAAGCGCTCCGGATCTGCAAGCTGGAAGGCATGACGTTTCTGCATCCTTTCGATGACCATGCGGTCATCAACGGTCAAGGGACCATCGGCCTTGAACTGCTGCAGCAGGTTCAGGGCCTGGAGGCAGTGGTCGTACCTATCGGCGGCGGGGGACTGATCAGCGGCGTGGCCTGCGCCTTGAAAGAGAGCAACCCGGCTATTCGCGTGGTCGGGGTGCAGACGGAGCGCCTTCCCTCCATGTTGCGCGCGATCGAGCATGGAGGCCCGGTCACCCTGCCGGCAGAAGCGACGATTGCGGACGGAATCGCGGTCCGGCGCGCCGGAGATCTCACCCTGCCCCAGGTGGAACGCTTTGTCGACGAGATCGTCACCGTCGATGAAGAGGAGATCGCCAACGCGATCCTGGTCCTGCTGGAAAGGGAGAAAACCCTGGCCGAAGGAGCCGGAGCTGTGGCCCTGGCGGCTCTGCTGCAAAAAAAGACCTCGCTAAGGGGAGAACGAACCGCAGTCCTGGTCTGCGGAGGCAACATCGATGTAAGTCTCCTGGCCAGGATTATCGAACGCGGCCTGGTCAAGGACGGCCGCCGGGTGCGCATTCGCGTCCATCTCGCCGATCGTCCCGGAGCTCTGCATCACCTGACGAAGATCCTCTCCGATCAGCGGGCAAACATTGTCGAGACCTTACACAACCGTGCGTACTACGGCGTCAATCTGGGCGACACTGTCATTGACATCACGCTTGAAACACGGGGCGCCGCGCATATCACCGCCATTGCCAATGCTCTGGAAGTCGAAGGCTATCGCTATGAGCGTATTCAGTAAAACGATAGGAACAAGGCCAATGCAAGAGTTTTTAAGGTTGAAACGCCTGCCGCCGTATGTCTTCAACATCACCGGCGAGCTGAAGGCTGCCGCGCGGGCGCGCGGAGAAGACATTATCGATTTCGGCATGGGCAACCCCGACGGCGCCACGCCCAAGCACATCGTGGACAAGATGATTGAAGCGGCGGGCAAGACCGCCACTCATCGCTACTCTTTGTCTAAAGGGATTCCGCGGCTGCGCAAGGCGATTTGCAACTGGTACCTCAGACGCTATGACGTGGAGCTGGATCCACTGACCGAAGCGATTGTCACCATCGGTTCCAAGGAGGGCATTGCCCATCTATGCCTGGCTACGCTTGACCGTGGGGATGTGGTGGCGGTGCCGAGTCCCAGCTATCCGATCCACATCTATGGGCCGGTGATTGCGGGGGCCAACGTTCGCGGTATCCCGGTGCACAGCACCGACGATTTTCTGGCGGAGCTGGAACAGAGCGTCCCTCTGATGTATCCGCGGCCCAAGATGTTGATCCTGAATTTCCCGGCGAATCCCACCACGCAGTGCGTGGATTTGGCATTTTTCGAGCGCGTCGTCGCCCTGTGCAAAGAATTTCAAATCTACCTGGTGCATGATCTGGCTTATGCCGATATGGTCTTCGATGGATATCGCGCGCCGTCGATCCTGCAGGTACCGGGAGCGAAGGATATCGCGGTCGAGTTCTTCACCTTGTCCAAGAGCTACAACATGCCTGGCTGGCGAGTGGGCTTCATGGTGGGCAATCCTGAGTTGGTGGCGGCCTTGGGGCGGCTCAAGAGCTACTTCGATTACGGCACCTTCACGCCTATTCAGGTTGCTTCGATCCTGGCCCTGGAGGGCCCGCAGGAGTGTGTGCAGGAGATATGTGAGACCTACCGCAAGCGGCGCGATGTGCTGGTTAAGGGGCTGAATCAATTGAACTGGCAAGTGGCGACTGCCGAAGGCCACGATGTTTGTCTGGGCCTCCATTCCTGAGCGATACAAAGCGATGGGCTCGCTCGAATTTTCCAAGAAGCTCCTGACCGAGGCCAAGGTCGCGGTCAGCCCGGGAGTTGGCTTCGGTGAGCACGGGGACGAGCACGTGCGCTTTTCCCTGATTGAGAACGAAGAACGAACCCGGCAGGCCTTGCGGGGCATCAAGCAGATGTTTCTGCAGGAAAGCCTCTAAACAGAATCTTTCCCCGCAGAAGGTGTCTGTAACTGGGACGGGTGCCCCGGGTTCGCCAAAGCGTACCTGGGCCGAAACGATGGGCGACCCGGATTTCCTGCTACGTGGCACTCACCAACATCCACGTGTGCGGCTTTCTGTAAGGAAAGCCGCATTAAGTTTGCCAACGCCACCAAATTCAACAGGAAATCCGGGGGAAGCCCCACCATAGCTTTTGCGATATCAACCAGTAGATCCAGGCCAAAGTAGGAAAAGCAACCGAAACATATCATTTTCGGCCCACGTACGCTGAGGCGAACGTGGGGCACCCGTCTTATACCTAGGGGGTTCTACAGGGCGCCTTACGCGTTAATGCCCCACCGGCTCATCAGCGATTGAACGGTTAAAAAAACAAGAGCCGCCGGTTGGTAGGGCCCGGCATTTTTATTGCTCAAGAAGAGGTCGTTTGGATTTTCGTCACTGTCCCTAACTCGCGCATCTCAATCTCCATTTCACGCATACGGAACTTCTGCACCTTGCCACTGGCGGTCAGAGGGAACTCATTGACGAAGCGGACGTGCTGAGGAACCTTGAAGTGAGCGAATTTACCACGGCAGAACGCGTAGATCTCGTTCTCGGTGGCAACGTCGCCAGGCTTGTGACGAATCCACGCTACTACGATTTCGCCAAGTTTTTCATCAGGTATGCCGAATACGTGCGCGTCAGCTACCTTAGGGTGGGTGTGGAGAAGATTCTCTATTTCACGAGGATAGATGTTTTCTCCGCCGCGCAGGATCATGTCCTTTGCACGGCCGGTAATGTTCAAGTAGCCATCACGGCGCATGATGGCGAGATCGCCAGTGTGCAGCCATCCGTCCGCGTCGATCGCTCTTCGTGTTGCTTCGGAGTCACCATCGTACCCCTCCATGACCATGTATCCGCGCGCGCAAAGTTCGCCCTGCTGTCCGATTGGGGCGGTCTCCCCAGTCAAGAGATCCGCAATTTTGACTTCAGTATTCGGCATTGGACAGCCGATCGTTGTCGCGCGTAGCTCAAAGCCATCGTCTTTTGTAGACATTGTGATGATAGGCGAGGCTTCCGTCTGCCCATAAATGTCGTATATCTGAGTCACCCCCAGGCGTTCTGTCATACGGCGCATCAATTCGATCGGGCAGGGTGCTCCTCCGACAATCGCCGCTCGAAGCGAAGTCATGTCAAACCGATCGAATTCCGGATACTCGAGTTCTGCGATAAACATGGATGGGACACCATAAAGTAGAGTCACCCGCTCTTCTTCGATGGTTTGTAAAGTGGCGCTCGGGTCGAACATGCGTGATGGAAGAACAAAGGTGGCGCCTGAGATTAAGGCTGTGAGGGAACTGCTGGCGTAGCCGGCACAGTGGTAAAGGGGAAAAGTTTGGCAAATCCGGTCGTGTTCGGTCAAGTAAAGCCTTAGCGCAGTAAACCAGGCATTGTTGACAACATTATGGTGTGTGAGAAGAATCCCTTTCGGATTGCCGGTAGTGCCCGATGTGTATTGAATGTTTGCGACAGCATGTGGATCAACGGGCGGGTTTGGGATGTCGTTTCCATGGCCGACCATAGCAGACCAGGAGTCAGTGCCGATCCGGATATCGAACTCAAGGGCGGACGTCTGGCTGGCTCGCGCTTCGGCGAGTATCGCGTCATAGTCCGCACGGGCATCGCGCGAGTGATGGAAAATTGCAAGCATGTTTGACTTGTGAATGATGTAGCCGAGATCCGTTGCACGATAGGCGGGATTCACGGTGACGACCACGATCCCTTTTTTAGGACAGGCGAGTTGTAGCAGAACCCATTCGGTACAACTGGCTGCCCATATTCCAACACGGTCGCCGGCGCGCAATCCTAGACTTGTGAGGCCGCGCGCTGTCTTGTCCACCTCGTCAAGCAACTGGCGGTACGTCCAGCGGACGGAATCAGGCCGCGATATAAGCCCGATGCGATCAGGAAACGTGCGAGCGGCAGATGCGAACGCCTGGTAAATGGTTTCGCTGCGAAACGGAACTTCTGGGCCCTTGCAATAGCTGAGCATGGGACCTTTTCTAAGAGGGTAAATGACAGCGACTATAGCCCTGCCGCCAGCTATCGTCAATCCCATGTCGCCAAAGCCTGGCTCCCAGGCACCTCTTTTCCGGCCCCGGGACATCGCGCATCCTTTACCAGCACGGCAGGCAAGAGGTTGGCTTAATGGAAGTCGTGTGAGCGTACTTCCAGGTTGCTGAAGGCCAGCGGCTGTATGCGTCTGGCCTTGATATGGATTACGCCGTCCTGATTCTGCAGCCCACCCTCGACCAGAACAAATTTGCTGCGTGTGACCACTACCCGCTCCCGCTCATAAAGATCGGGAGTGATGATGACATTGGCGATGCCGGTCTCATCTTCCATCGAGAGAAAGATGAATCCCTTGGCGGTGCCTGGGCGCTGCCGCGCAATGACACAACCCGCCGCGCGTACATAGGCGCCGTCTTGATAATTCCGCAATTCGCATGCGGATCAGTACCTTCCTCGCTCGCAGCTCCTGCCGGCGGTAGTGCAGTGGATGCTTTCCCACCGTCAAGCCAGTGCCGGAGTAGTCCGCACTTAGCCTCTCCTCCGTAGTTCATTTGCTGTAGTGGAGAAGAGCTGGAACTATGATGTGCTGACTTTAGCAAAGGGCCCACCGGCCTGACCGATTCTTCTACCTGCCAAACCGCATCGCGCCGATGATCGATGCCATCGAGCGAATTCAAAGCGCCGATGCGGGCCAGCAGAGTGAGCTCTTTGCGATGCAGCAGCGGGACACGCAGCGTAAGATCTTCGGCGGAGCTGAACGGGCCGGATTGCATGCGGGATTCGACCATCGCTTCCCCCACCTCCTGCCGTAATCCTTTGGCATACATCAGACCCCATGCGCAGCGAGAGCTCGCCACTGCTTTCATGCTCGATCGCGCACTTCCACTCCGAGACCTGCACATCGATCGGGCGTATGCGCAGGCCATGACGTTGCGCATCCTTTACCAGTACAGCAGGCATGTAAAAACCCATGGGCTGATTGTTGAGAATGGCGCAGGTAAACGCAGCCAGGTAACGCACCTTGAAATAAGCGGATGCGTAAGCAATCAACGCGAAGCTGGCGGCGTGGGATTCAGGGAAGCCATAGAGCGCGAAGGAAGTAATGTTTTGAATAATGGTTGCCTGGGTGGCTGCATCCAGGCCGTTTTTCGTCATGCCACTGCGCAGCTTCACTTCCAGTTGCTCCATGCGCTGCCACGAACGGCGCATGCCGACGGCACGGCGCAATTCTTCTGCTTCCGCACCGGAAAAATCAGCCACCGTCATGGCCATGCGCAAGAGCTGTTCCTGAAATAAAGGAACACCCAATGTCCGTTTGAGCACTGGTATCAGCGATGGATGAGGATAAGTAACTGCTTCTTTTTTCTGCCGCCGGCGCATGTAGGGGTGCATCATCTTGCCTACAATGGGTCCAGGCCGGATGATGGCCACCTGCACCACCAGGTCATAGAATTTGTCCGGGTGATTGCGCGGCAACGAAGCCATCTGCGCCCGGCTTTCCACTTGAAACATGCCCACCGTATCGGCGCGCTGCAGGGTTTCGTACACCAGCGGATCCTGGGGCAACTGTGCCAGGTCGACAGGTTGATCGTAATGCTGCGCGACCAGGGTAAGGGACTCCTGGATGACCGCCATCATGCCCAGACCCAGCAAATCCACCTTGATGAGGCCCAGGTCGGCGCAGTCTTCCTTATCCCACTGGACCACGGTTCGGCCGGGCATGGAGGTTCGTTCCAGCGGCACCACATGATCCAACTGGCCCTGGCATATCACCATGCCTCCCGAGTGTTGGCCAAGATGCCGCGGCAGGTCCTGAATCCGCATGCAAAGCTCGAGAAATTTGTGGATATGCGCGTGCTTCGACATCGAAGCCCGCATGGAGAAAAGAATTTTCCAGGGTGTCATTCTTCCCCTTCCACTCCCACTGCGACACCAGGCTCGAGAGGCGCCCCAGGGTCTCAGGATCGAAGCCCATCGCCTTTCCCACTTCGCGCGCCGCTGATTTGCCGCGATAGGTAATCACATTGGCGGTCACCGCGGCGCCAAGCTCCCCGTAGCGCGTGATAGATGTACTGAATCGCCTGCTCACGCTTATCTCCGGAGGGCAGATCGAGATCGATGTCAGGCCATTCCCCGCGGCTTTCGCTCAGGAAGCGTTCAAAGAGCAAGTCCATGCCAACCGGATCGACGGCGGTAATTTCAAGCGCATAGCAGACGGCGGAATTCGCTGCACTCCCCCGGCCTTGCACCAGGATGTCGTTCCGCTTGCAGAAATCAACCAGGTCCCACACGATCAGAAAATAGCCGGCAAATCCAAGTTTCTGAATCAAGGCCAGCTCATGCTCAACCTGCTTTTCCGCTTTTTCCAGTAACTTGCGATTGTGCTTGGCGCCGTAGCGTTTTAATACGCCCTCCGCCACACGCTGGCGCAGAAAGCTATCCATGGTTTCGCCTTCCGGAACCGGATAGCGGGGAAATTCATAGCCCAGATCATGGAGTTCAAATTCCAGCCGCTCAGACAAAGCCACAGTATTCGCAATGGCCTGGGGAAGATCGCTGAATCGGCCCGTCATCTCCCGCGCATCGCGCAGATGGCGTTGGTTATTGACGGTGAGCAGGCGTCCAGCCTGTTCCAGGTCAGTATGGTGGCGTATCGCAGTAAACACATCGAGAATTTCTCTGTCATACGCAGTTGCATAACGAACACCGTTGGTAGCCAGCAAAGGCAAGCGCAGGCGTTGGGCAATGCGGATGGCAGCCTGGTTGCGCCACTCTTCCTCACGCTCGTCATGGCGCTGAACTTCGATATAGACATTCTGTCGTCCGAAGACTCGGATTAGCTGTTCGGCAACTTTTACGGCTGCAGATTCTCCTCCGTGCATCAATGCCGCCGCCACCGGGCCTTCATCGCCGCCGGTCAGGCAGACCAGTCCGGAAGAGTACTCTTCCAGGTCTTCGAGCGTAGCTGCGCCTTCGCATTTGGTCGTCTCGCGCATCTTGAACCGGGTAATCAGTTGACAGAGATTTTGATACCCAGCGCGGGAAGTGCAGAGCAGGGGCAGGCGCGCAGGTTCGGGAACATGGCGATGGGGTAACCATGCCGGAGGCATGAGTCGATTGCCCAGGCTGGATACCGCAATCTCCGCGCCCACATGTGCCCGTACCCCGTGCTTACGCGCAAGGGTATGAAATCGCGCCGCGCCGTAAACTCCGTTCCGATCCAGCAGAGCCATGGCCGGCATATTGAGCTCGGCAGCGCGCTGGATAAGGTCTTCTGGCAGCGATGCGCCTTCAAGAAAACTGAATGCGCTGGCTGCATGCAGTTCGACATAGCGCTCAGTCATAGAGCGCCTCTACCTGCCAACGTTCCTGGGTAAGATCACGGGTCAGGCAGCAACAGAGCCAGGTTGCACTGATTGGCAGCATCATCAGCCCTGGCCACCAGGTCCCATTGCTCGAGCGACCAGAGAGTAGGTCTCCACCAGTCTCCGCCGGAAGACCAGGGCCCGTAAGCACGCTCGACGGTGTATCGCTTCTCGCGAAAGATGAAGGAGTCCGGTTGCCGATCGCGCACGGTGACAGTCACGGCTTCCGCCGGCCGTAATTGCCGCATGGCGACGCGCTGCGTTCCAGGTTTCGCGTCAGGCGCAGTCGAAGAGGGCACAACAAAAGGTTCGACGCGAAAGGCTTCCGGGCGATGCGTGTCTTTGAGCACCGCATGACCCGCGCAGCCTTCGCCTACAATGCTGCGAATGCGCGCCAGGGTAACATCCAGCCGCATAGGCTCTGGTACTTGCGGAGAAAAAAGTCCAAGCTGCACTTTGCTGGTGCTGCCCGGTTGTGCGCTCAAGGTGAGCGCCAAGGATGGCTGCCTGCGGAGGATGCGCCTGCAGATCCAGATGGATGAGCTTCAGCCATAGTTTTCGATCATTGTTCGGCAGTGCGGGCCGCACCGTGCGGGTATGCCTGTTGCCGGTTTCAAGGTCGCTCCCTTCAAGATCCAGATGGAGCGTGATCGAGGCCAGCGCCAGTATGCGTGATTGGGCGCGCACAATCAGCTGATCGAGCATCACTCCCAGGATAAAAAGCAGCGAATCGAGCAGTTCCACTGGTGAGTCCAGTTCCATTCGCTCTTCGAGAGCCAGGCTGGCCTCGATCGCGCTAAATAAATGCGGCGATTCTCCGCGTGCCAGCAGGCGCATTTCTTTGCCCGGTTGTCCAAGCCGGGCAATCAATTCGGTTTCCTTGAGATTCGCCAGTGCTCCGAGTGTCGTGATGCCCCACATGGCGAATGTTTCCGCATGTTCCGGGGAAAGATCGAGAACCGTGAGTGGTAAAGGCGCGAGCGCAGCGCATTCCATTCCTCGCGGCACCACCCGTATCCTGCGCATTTGCCGGAAGAGTGCCCGCGCGCCAGGCACCTGGCGGCATGAAAGTTGCTGCTGATAGCGATGGATGCTTGTATGCACAAGTGCTTGTGTCTTTTTGAGCAGGTTCTCGCCCAGAGTATCCGGGGAGCCGAAGAGAGTTTCCGTGCCGGCAATGTCGATTACGCAGGTAAAGTAACTGTCACTGCTCTGATCTTCCACCCGGGGGGAGAAGCCGCCGGCACACTCCAGCAAAGCTGCTCGGGCCGCTGCCTCCTCGGCGCGTGAGCGTGGCAATACCAGGGCGGTAGGAAACATCTCCATTTCCAACCTTGTCATGCCCAGGGCTATCCCCAGGTTTAGCGCCGCACTGTTGAGCGAGCACACCTGCTCGAATGGCGGCTCGCCATCGAGCACGGCTACTGGCTTGCTCTGCAGCTCCGGCCGTAGGCGCAGGAGAGCCTGCAGCGGAAATTCCTTTACATCGACGCAGGCATATCGTTCCGTCATCGAGCGGCCTGCCCAAAGGGTTCTGCCCTGCCACTGTGCTGTTGGCACGCTTTGCGGCTGGCTTGCGCATGGGGAATACATTGCCAGGAGACTGAGGAAAACGCTGGCGGGCTAACTCGGCCCGATGTTCGAGACCGGTAAAGATGGTCGAGTCAGGAGCAAGCACGCTGCCCGGCTCAAGACGAAGCACCAGGCCGGCGCTGTTCCTGGAGCAGGCATGTTGGGTCAGCAGCAACACATTCGATTGCAATCGCTCTGCTGCGGCACGGAAGCGAAACCATGTCGCCAGGGGCACACGCAAGGCATACTCCGCGTTCAGGCTGCCCATATCCAGCACGATGCAGCTGAAGCCACCTGCCTGGAGCAGTAGATCCGTAACCCGTAGTGCCTGTTCCAGCCGCGCCCAGGATTTGCCTCTGGAGGCCGTTTTGATGCCAGAAGCCGGAAGCGCTTGCAGGCGGCGGACCGTGATTCTGTTTCTTGCCTTGCGGGCGCGGTTTGTGGAGTGCTTCCGCGCAGCGAGGAGTCACAGCAAATCGCTGACTGCGGCAGAAAGGCCTTTGGCCTCCATTCGGGGATGGCCGCCACCCGCCTGCTGGCAACCCCGGCTTTACCTTGGATGGTTTTTCTGCCATGCGCAATCCGCGCACTGAGGCTTGCGGAGGAGTAGCGGGAGACGACCGCAGCGTATCCAGAGCAGCCGCGAGAGGTCCACTCCCATGGCTGCTGCCGATTCAGGATGCAAGGTATCGGAAACATCTACCCAGGCGCACACCTTGCCTGCCTGGGTCATGCCGGCGACAAATGTGAGCGCCAGCGAGGTGCGTCCGGAGCATTCCGGTCCAACCATCTCGCTGAGGGCGCCGACAGGGAATCCGCCATGCAGCAGGAGATCGATCTCAGCGAATCCCTGTAGGCGCAACCGGGTAGGGAACACGCGGCCATCGGCGTGAGCGCCGAAGGAATTCTTTCCGCCAGGGTAGCTTCTATTTGTGCGCGCAGATGGCTGGGCGGTTGGCATGGCTGTAATCTTCGCCTTATTTTCGCCTATTGCGGGCCGTTCAGTGTCAACCGGAGGTTGTGGGAAAAGTCCGGACTCTGCTCTTCAAGCGATTGAAAGTAAGACGCTTATAGAATTTCGGTTGTATGGGTTGAATGGTTTCCGGCTAGCATCAACAAGAAGTGTTGTAGATAGAGGATGAGGTACCTGGCTTGGCTCTTCGATGGAAGGCGGATGAAACAGCACGGCACTTGTCCGTCTCAAGTACGACGTGCTTGAGAAAGTCACGCACACGCTGGCGTCTCGAAATGCTGCATCGCAGGCTTAGGAGATAATCAATCCATGATAGGAATTAGGGACTGAATGATCCTGAGTTTTTTTCATTTCGCGATATTGGGGATGGCTGCAATCCCTTTGATTTATTACTCTCTTGCGCTGTTTAGCGCATGGCAGTTTTTTCGAGTTCGCGCAGATGACCCGCTTCTACCAGCTACACCCCTCCGGTGAGTAATCTCAAGCCCATTCGGGGACTCGATCCCGATGCCTATGAAAATCTCGCCAGCTTCTGCCGCCAGGATTATCCGGAATACGAAATTGTCTTTTGCGTAGGGGATGCATCTGAGCCTGCATTGCCGACGATTCAGAGGCTCATTCGCGACTTTCCCGAATGTCAGATCCGCGTCCTGATCGGCTCCGGCCGGGTAGCTACCAACGATAAAGTCGCCAAGCTGGCGCGACTGACTGCGGAAGCAAAATACGAAACCGTGGTGATGAGCGACAGCGACGTGCGTGTGCAACCGGATTATCTGCGCACCATTGTTGCCGCGCTGGCGGATCCGAAGGTGGGAGCAGTCACATGCTTTTACGTGCCCGTTCCCAGCGAAGAAAAAACCTTTGTGCAGCGCGTTCAATCCGTGGGCATGCTCTCTGACTTTTATGCCGGGATTCTGGTTGCCAGGCAATTGGATGGAGTTAAGTTTGCCCTGGGTCCAACGATTGCCACTACGCGTAAGCATCTCGCCGGCTTTGGCGGCTATGCGGCGATTGAAAATCGTCCGGCGGACGATCTGCTGGTGGGACGCTTGATTGCAGAGCAAGGCTATGAAGTAGAACTTCTGAACTATTCGATTCACACGGTGTCAGATTTCCAGTCGCTGCGCGACCTTTTCCTGAAGCGCCTGCGTTGGACGGTGGTCATGCGCATCATGCGTCCGTGGGGACATCTGGGCCTGATTTTTACCCTTGGTTTGCCCTGGGCGCTGGCAGCGATCTTTGTCCAGCCCACGCCGGAAGTAGCGTTTGCCTATTTGAGCGCATATTTCGCCTTCCGTATCGCCATGATGGAAGTGATTGGCAGGTGGGGTTTGAAGCAGCCAGGCATTTACAAGAAGCTGTGGCTGCTTCCGGTCTGGGATATGCTGGCCGCTTGCATATGGCTGACCAGCTTTACCCGTAACAGCATTCGCTGGAGAGATGGTTACTACTACATTCGCAATGGCGAGTTAGTCCCGGTCGACCCAGCTGCGGCCATTCGAGCGGCGGAGAAGGCCCCCGAGCGGAGTCTAAGGACTTACGGCAAGAGAATTACCCGCAGTGCCCATTCCCCGTTTTCTGCGAAGGCTGCGGATCCGCATGCGCTTCCGATGAGATGCACAACATCTTGGCTTGGGCAACGAAGCGTTCGGTGGTCATCCCGCACTCGGCATGACGAAGCGGAGTGGCCCGGGATCCGTGTGCAGGACGATTTCTAAATGACACTCCTCTACAGTGCTGTCTTGGCCAAGACGGGCTTTTCCACACGCCTATCGTTCCTGGTGTGGCGCCAGTTCACCCGCGGCAGAAACAGTGCCGTGTCGATGCGATCGCGGTAGCGAACCGCAATATCGATGAGTGAATCCAGCAGGGAATCGGAGAGAAAGTGCGGCGCAAGGCCAAGATCAATGAGCTTGGAGTGCTTCGCATTGTAGTAATGCTGCTCCGCTTCCACGCGAGGATCGGGCAAATAGTCGATCTCGACTTTCAGCCCCATTTGCTTGCCGGCGTTCTGCACCAGGTGGGCTAGATCCAGCACAGAAAACTGCTCGGTGAATTGATTGAAGACGCGGAACTCTCCCTTGGCCGCGGGATTCAGACAGGCAAGCTCCACGCAGCGCACAGTGTCGCGAATATCCAGGAAGCCGCGCGTCTGGCCGCCTTTGCCGTAGACCGTGAGGGGGTGGCCAAGGGCCGCCTGGGCGCAGAAGCGATTGAGCACCGTGCCGAAGACCTCGTCATAGTCAAAGCGGTTGATCAGCGCTTCATCCAGGGCGACTTCGTCGGTCATGGTTCCATACACCACGCCCTGGTTCAGATCGGTGGCGCGAGTTCCCCAGATCCTGCAGGCGAACATCATGTTGTGGCTGTCGTGGACCTTGGAGAGGTGATAAAACGATCCCGGCTGCTTGGGATACGGGAGCACGTCTTTGCGGCCGTTGTGCTCGATGGTGATGTATCCCTCTTCGATATCGATATTGGGCGTGCCGTATTCACCCATGGTGCCGAGCTTGACCAGGTGGCAGTCGGGCTGGAATTCGCGCAGGGCGAAGAGCAGATTCAGCGTGCCCACGACATTGTTCACCTGGGTGCCGACAGCGTGGTTGCGATCAATCATCGAATAGGGCGCGGAGCGCTGCTCGGCGAAGTGGATCACGGCTTCAGGCTCAAAGGTCTTGATGGTCGAAGCCAGAAACTCGTAGTCCGTCACATCGCCAACGAAGAGCTCGATCGACTTGCCGGTAAGCTCGTGCCACACGCGCAAGCGATCGGCCAGCGGGCGAATCGGAGTGAGGGACTGCACTCCCAGTTCGTGGTCCCAAAGACGGCGCACGAAGTTGTCGATGATGGCAACGGAATGGCCGCGTTTCGATAGGTAGAGAGCGGTAGCCCAACCACAGTAGCCATCGCCTCCAAGTACGGCAATTTTCATAGTTTCTCCCGAAGATCGTTTATCAAGTAGTTTACATTGTATGGCCAGTTTCTAGCAATTGGCATGATTGGTCGAGCAGCACTTTGCCGCCACTCTTAAGGAACGGGTAATTGTAGCTGGTTCTGCGGTTCACCGAGCGACTTGAAGATGATCAACCTGGCTTGTCCCGGGCGAAGATGTAATATCGCTCAGGCCGCCCCCAGAGCTGCCTGAAATCTGCGTCGTCGATAAATACGTTGGCTGAACCCCAGGAGCATACGATCCATACGACCATTATTGAAGAACGCTTCCGTTCAGCAGCAGCTCAGTCCGTTCGGTATAGAAGGAGATGGAAGAATAACCAGTAGTAGTGGTGATCGACGATGAATCGCCGCGGCGAGCTCTCCAGGATGGCTCGACCAAGGGCTTGGAAGAGAGATAAGGGTCGAAGGTGACCATCGCCAGGCGCGCCGCATGAAAGAAGACCACCATCACACCGCAATCGCCAGGTAAACGCGCTTGGCTGGCCCTCAGGAGGGTGCCCACAGCGCCGATGAGGAAGGCGACCGCGGCCAGGGCGAGCGGCAAGCGAAGGTAGGCAAATGAGTTCAGGGTGAGATCTTCCATGTGGCCCAGCGACAGCTTGTAGGCGGCCGGATTGGATGCTGAGGCCTGTGGTAATGTCTCCCGGGGTGGGCACATGGCGATCGGCGATCAGGATGGCAATCGCCGCGACCGCGGCAACGGTGAAGATCACGGTCAGCGCGCGTGTTCCCCAGCGCACACGGTTTTCCCTCCGTCGCCATCGCCGAGCCAATCAGCAGCGCCATGCGCCGGGTAGACAGGGCATGGAGTAATACTCCTGGGTGGTGGAGAAGGTGAAAAACACAGCAGAAGCCGGTCCAGCAGAGGGCCAGCAGCCGGGTGCTTGCCCGGCGCGGTCACGGGCCGATAGGAGAGCTTGAAGGCAGCGGGCAGATAAACACTCCAGGGGAAGAGCCAGACCAGGATGAAAGAGCCAGAAATAAAGGCGCGGCACGGTGTCGTAATCGCGCGGATAGCGCAGGTTGAGGAAGCGCAATAATTGCTCGTTGATGAAGTAAAACCACAGGAAGCCGTGATACTCGCCGGGAACGCTGCGCATGTGAAGGCTGAAATAAGGCGGGTTGACGCAGAGTGGCCAAGAATATGCCAGGGAGCGGCGACGAGCAGCATGATGGCGAAGTCTGCTGAAGGGTCGAAGCCGCTTCCAGATGCGCCAGGAGAAGAGCTGGCGGGTGAGCAGCAGATAGAGGATCGCTGCGCCCAGCGGGAAGACCAGGCCGATCAGGCTTTTCAGCAGCAAGCCGACGCCGAGGACTTGCGGCCAGGGTGTAGCTGCCCAGGCCCGTGGGATGCGTTCCTCTTCATCCAGCACCCGCAAGAAAGGCCCACATCGCCAGGGCGATGGTGAGGGTCAGCATGACGTCCGGGAATAAGGATGCGGGTAAAGAGGAAGAGCCCGACGCAGGTTGCCATGCACAGGCCGGCATAGGAATCCAGGCCGCCTGCCGAAGGCCCAGCCGCCGAAGGCTGCAGTCAACCAGCAAAGGCCAATGCGAGGAGAGGCAATCGGAATACGCGCGGCCCAGTCATAGGCGCCGAAGACCTTATAGGAGATCGCCATCAGCCAATAGAGCAGGGGAGACTTTCTCCAGGTAGAGCACACCATCCAGACGCGCCGTGACCCAATCGCCGGAGTCGAGCATGTTGCGCGCGATCTGGCCCTGCACGGCATCGACGTCATCCATCAGCGAGGGCGGGGAGACGATGCAACCCAGGTAGACTGCAGCGGCAAACAAAAGCAAGACGGCTAGATAGGTGTGCCAGCCCCTTCGGCTACCAGGACTGGTAGTTTTTGTGTCGACGCCGGCGTCGACTGAATGCGCCATTGTTTCATCCAGAGAAACAGGATCATTAAACCCCATAGGTGGTATCCCAGGTTGGCTCGCCTGTCCAGGTGAAGCCGCAAATAGCTCTCGATGGTGTCGGCGCGGAAGAGGTCAGCGTGTTCAGAAAGGCCTTCTTTCAAAGTGTCCAGCAGAAGTGGGCGAAGAGATCCGCGGAGCCACTCGTGCGCGGGAATATCGAAGCCGACTTTCTTGCGATGGAGAATCGATGGCGGCAGTTTGTCCTTCATCAATTCCTTCAGGAGAAGCTTCTGGCGCGAGCCGCGCATTTTCAGCGTGTCGGGCAAGGTGGCGGCAAACTCGACGATGCGATGGTCAAGAAAAGGAGGCCGCACTTCGACGGCATGGGCCATGCTCATGCGATCCGACTTCACCAGAATGTCATCGGCCAGATAGTACTGTTGATCGAACGCGAGATACGGGTATAGGCCGTCGTGGGCGGCCAGAGAGTTGGCCAGGCGGCCCAGGATGTTGCCCATGGCCGGGCGGCAATGGACGGCGCAATAAGGCCGCCTTGGCCGGCTCGGAGAAGGTTCCATTCCAGTGGACATGGGCCCGTTCCGGGGAGAGCAGGCAGCCCTCAAGAAAGCGTTTGAGTTTGTATTCCAGGCTGATCTTCTCATCGGAGACGGGCCAGAAGCGCAAGCCCATCGAGCGCCAGCTTGATCGCGGGGGCAGGCAAGGTTCGGGCGGTCCGGGCAAGCTGGTTGGCGCGATAGGTAAGGTATCCGGCAAAGATCTCATCCGCGCCTTCTCCGCTCAAGGCCACCGTGGCATGCGTCTTGCACATGCGGGAGAGAAACCAGACCGGCAGCGCTCCTGCATCGGCGCTGGGTTCATCCGAGTAGTAAGCGAACTGCTCGATGGCGCCTTGCAGATCCTCTTGCGGGTTCAGGTCGAGCTGTTCATGATCGGTTCCATAGTGCGATACCACCTGCTGAATATGCTCCGTCTCATCAAAGCTGCGGCCGTTGAAAGAGATGGAAAAAGTCTTCAGGCGCGGCATGGTTGGTGCCGGCCGCGTAGTGCAGGATGGTGGAAGAGTCGATGCCGCCGCTCAGCCAGACACCCAGGGGCACGTCGGAGAGCAGGTGCTCGCGAACCGACTGCTGCAGCAGAAAGTCCAGTTCTTGCTTGGCGCTCTCGAGGTCGAGCGCGCGGGGCGCGGGAGCGGGCAGGCGCCAGTAGGATTCAGTGCGCACCTGGCCGTCGTGCCACTCATACCAACAGCCCGGGGGAAGCTTCTCCACCCCGTTCACCAGGGTCCAGGGGCAGGGAACGTAATTCAGAGACAGATAGCAGTCCAGCCCTTCCATGCTCAGGCGGCGCTCAACTTCAGGATGGATGAGGATGGCCTTGAGCTCGGAGCCAAAGAGCAGGTCCTCTCCATACTTCGCCAGGTAGAGAGGCTTGATGCCCATGCGGTCTCGAGCCAGAATGAGCCGCCTGGTCGACTTGCGCCACAGCGCGACGGCGAACATGCCGCGCATGCGGGCAAAACAAGCGGTGTCCCAGGCGAGGAAGGCGTAAAGCACGGTCTCGGTATCGCAATGGGTGTGAAACTGGTAGCCGAGAGCCTCGAGCTCGGGCCGCAGCTCGAGGTGGTTATAGATTTCGCCGTTGAATACGATGACCGTGTCGCCGTCGCTCGAGGTCATCGGCTGATCGCCCGCAGCCAAATCGAGAATCTTCAATCGGGTCGCGCCCAGGGAGCACAAGCGGGAGGAGAAAACCCCCTGCTGGTCTGGTCCGCGATGGGTCAGGGTCGCGGTCGCCGCGCGAATCCGATCAGGATCGGAAGTCCAGCCTTTCTGGGTAAAGCCGGCAATGCCACACAAAGTGGGAACACCTCTCGGAATGCAAAGCCTGCATTCTTCACCAAACTATAGTTATAACGAAAGTTTCTGCCGCACGCCGGGAGAAAAGCAAACTTTGTGGTCGAGGCCGGGGCCGCTCCATGCCCTAGTACAATCAGAGTTTGCGGCCGGATGGAATGAATTCTCAGAAACCACTGCATCTGAAAACGTTTTTGCTGATCCTGGTGATGGTCATCGCGGGCCCTCTGGGGAATGTTTTGCTGGGCAAGGGCATGAAGCAGGCAGGCAGGCTTGCCATCTGGCCGCCCACGGAAGCGCTGCACACCGCCTTGCGCGTCTTCGGCACCGGCTCCATTTGGCTTGGGGTTGCCTCTCTGCTTACCTTTTTCCTGGCCAATGTGCTGGTTTTGTCCTGGGCGGATTACAGCTATGTACAGCCGGCGTCCTCGGTAGCCTATGGCGTTTCCGCGCTGCTCGGGTATTTCATGTTGGGCGAGCCGGTTTCGCCTTTGCGCTGGCTGGGTATCGCTATCATCTGCCTGGGTGTGTTGGTAGTCGGGCAGACCAACCCGCGCAGCCTAGAGCGCAGCCCGACAGGCATGGAGCACAGCTAGTTTGGTTGAGGTAATTCTCTTTACGCTGATCGTCGTGGCCGGCACTGGTGGCGAATTGTGCGTCTCCCGCGCCATGAAGGCGGTCGGAGAAGTAAAGGATTTTCGTCCCGCTGGCGATTGCCCGCGTGATTCTTCGCGCCCTGCGGGTGGGGTGGATGTGGGCAGGAGTCGAGTATGATGGCGCTGGCGTTTTTCTCCCTGCTGGGCGCGCTTTCCTTTCTGAATGTAAGCTTCGTGGTGCCGGTAACCGCCCTGAGCTACGTGGCCGGAGCGCTGCGGAGCGGTATTCTTTCTGCGTGAGCGGGTCAGCCCGCGGCGTTGGGCGGGTGTTTTTCTGGTCTCGCTGGGGGTCACCCTGGTGTTCCTGGGGCAAGCGATGAGCGTTTGACCATCGACGACGTTCCGACGCAGCTCGCGACGCCAGAGCATTGCGTTCCGCGAGATCGTGTTGCTGGCCATCGACTCGTTTCGTCTCAACCAGATTCGCTTCGCCCTGACCGCCCTGGGTATGGTGATTGGGACCGCCTCGTTGATCCTGGTGGTGACCATCGGGCTCTCCGGCAGGCGATACGTACTCACCTCCATTCAAAACATCGGCACCAACCTGATCTGGGCAGAGTACGCCGGGCTGTCGGATGCCAGCATCGCTTCGGTGCGCGATTACCTGACGGTGGACGATATGCGCGCCGTGGAGCAGCAGGTCCCCGGCATCCAGGCCGCATCGCCGGTGCTCAATCTGCACCAGTCCTTCACCAGCGGCGGGGGCAAGGAACGCGATGTCCTGATCCTTGGAGTGAATCCGGAGTATACCGACATACGCCGGCTTTACCTGATCGCCGGACGCTTTTTCGATCAGCAGGACTCGATCACCCACAGTCACGCGGCCCTGGTCACGGAGCGGTTTGCGTTGACCCAGTTCGGCAGCGCCCAGGAAGCCGTAGGCAAGACGCTGGCCATCTCCAGCGTGCCCTTCGTCATCATCGGCGTTTTTCGCGAGCGAGTGGCAACCTTTGGGCAGTCGGAAATTGTCGATGAAACGGTGCTTATCCCGTACACCGTCGCGCGCTATTTCACCGGCACCGACGCGGTCAACCAGATCTACTTCTCCATGACCGACTCGGGCAGTGTTCCCTGGGCCACCCAGGCTATTTTGAAGGCCATCAAGGGCAGGCATCGCTCCGAATCCGTGTACGACGTGGGCGATCTCTCCGAGGTGCTTTCCATGGCAGGGAAAACAGCCACTGCGTTCAGCATTATCCTGCTCATGTTTTCCCTGGTGACCCTGCTGGTCAGCGGGGTGGGCATCATGAATATCATGCTGGCCACGGTGCGTTCGAGGATCCGGGAGATCGGCATTCGCAAGGCGTTGGGAGCGACTTTCCGGGAGATTCAACTGCAGTTTCTTGCCGAGGCGGTGCTGATCTCGCTCAGCGGGGGGGTGGTGGGGACGATTCTGGCCATGGCTTTGCCGCTTGCCATCGCTTTTTTTACCAATTACCGGCTTCAGGTCTCGTGGCTATCGGCGGTGGTCGCCATCCTGGTCTCGTGCGCGGTGGGGGTCGCCTTTGGCACCGTTCCGGCGGTGCGGGCGGCGCGGATGGATCCTGTAGAATCACTGAAGTACGAGTAGAAAAGCGAGCATTTTTTCGCCCATACCGGCAATTTTTTCATTGCGCTTGTTGCATCAGCGGTATATCCTAAAAGAGCGTCGAATACGATTTTGGTTCTCAGCTCGTTCTGCTTTAGGAGTCCGCACTACCTGCAGATACCCCGATTGAATTCAGCGTCATCTCTTTACTAAGGAAGAAACACAATGGAACAAGGTACAGTGAAGTGGTTCAACGATGCCAAGGGGTTCGGCTTTTTGAGCCGTGCAAATGGTGAGGATGTTTTTGTGCACCACACAGCGATTCAAGCGAACGGCTTCCGCACTCTTCAAGAAGGCCAGGCGGTTCAGTTCAACGTAACCAAAGGCCCTAAGGGTTGGCAGGCAGAGAACGTTCAGGTTCTGTAGTCTGTAGTCAGCTTCGTGAAGGAAGAGGCGGCTCAACACCGTCTTTTCCTTCAGCTTCCCGGCGAATATTGGCCCTGCAAGACCGCGGCCTGTTCTGTTTAGTCTTTCTGCGTCCTAAGTCTTTCCCTTCCACATCCCAATAGCCTAAGATCCCTCTCAAGGAGCAATCATGTTTCGAGCGTCCGTTCTCTTGCTGCTTGTGTCTTGTGGGATAGTCATGGGCTGCGATACCGGTAGCACCGCGCAAAATGTAAGTACTACGGGCTGGAAGGGCCAGAAAGTCGGCAAAAGCTCGAACGTTGCCGGCCCGGTACCGAGCTCAACCACCGCCACCCCGGGAAATATCCAGGAGCCTCAGCCCAAACCGCCGCAGGACGAACCCAAAGCGACCCAGAACCTCGATAGCGACTAGCTCTTACGGATGCTGGGCAGTTTCGCAATTGCGAAACTGCCTTAGACTCAACTGGAACTCACATCTCTTAACTGGAGTCTTGCATGGCTGAAGGGGAAGTAACCATCACGGTCCGGCCAAACGGACCGTTTCGCGTCGAGGGTCCTATCAAGCTGGTGAACACCGACGGCACGTTAATCGATCTGACCGGCAAACCCGCCATCTCTCTCTGTCGCTGTGGAGCATCGACCAACAAGCCATTTTGCGACGGAACCCATTCGAAGATCGGTTTCCAGGCGGCTGCGGCGGTCGTCCCTGAGTCCCGCGAACCTTAATGAAATAGCCCAAAACCTCTTCCAATCTGGCCGTTTGCAACATCGCCCCATCGAAGGATGGGGCGATACATTTTCCTGCCAGCGCCCTCCGCTCAAGCGCCTTTATGAGCCGGCTCGTTCATGGCGATGACTTCCTGCACGGCGCGATATGCCTGATCGATGGCGATGTTCGTGTAGGCATGCCCATCGGAGTCGGAATTGGCAATCGTGATCCTTCCGAACGGCTTCCGCCCCAAAACGCAAGGGCGTTCCGAGGAAGGACGGTTCTGAGGCTCGAAGAGGGAGTTGTATTCGTAGGCATAACCATGCGGCCACCGGTTTACCGTGATCGCCTGGATGTCGCGGGAGGATTCAAATCCGCCGGCCGCGAGCATGCGATTCAATTGGTCGTGAATCTTCTGTTCGAAGGTTGCATAGGGCGTGGTGAAAAGTTCGTAGCGCCCGGCCTTGAATTGCTCCTTCGCTGTCAAACCCGGTTTACACGGCGTGCGAAGAAGGTGCAGTAAACAAGGCTCCTCCGGAGAGGACGGGAATTTGTAGCTGCCCATGGATACCGGAAAATCAAGCACGGTGCTGCTGAAATAGCTGTTGGGGGCATAGATTCCACTCACGCCCAACTTTTCAAAGGCCTTCCAATTGCGGAGCTGGACGTTCACGTAGACGAGAGGCTGCTTGACCGCGTAGGCCAGCGCCTCCTTTTGCGGCTCGGACATCTCGGGACAAAGATACGGAACAACGCAGTTGTAGCAAGCGAGAACGCTCGAGCTCCCACGAACTTTGTGCAGCTTTCCGGCGAGAGAGTAGGTCACCTCTACCGCCTGCACCGCCCCCTCTTCGCTGAGGTTCCTGACCCGCACGGCCGTGCTGTTCAGCCGGATGCGAACCGGGGAGGAAGACTGGTCCAATCTGGTGTAATCCATCTTCGCCGTGACGATGTCTTCCATCGTGCTCCCGGGGGCCGAACCCGGCACCAGCGACCGCACCATTAAACGTGCAATCGACGCATTCCCGTCAGGGAAGTGAAAGATATAGGGCTCCTCTTCTCCTTCTTCTTCATCCTCTTCGCGGTGGTGTCGAGAGGCGATCTTCATCCCTTTGAACCCGGGATAACCCATCTGCCGGCAGGCGATGGCCGATACAGCGTCGATGCCGACGCAGTAGAGGTCATGGGGCAGCGTCTGATATACCTCCACGATTTGTGGGTGCACCTTGGCAATTTGCAGAAGGAAATCTTTGTAGCTTATGGTTGCCAGCCTCGCGCGCTTCTCTTCGGGCGTTAGGCCGGGGAGATAGTCGATGGATTCCACATGTAGGCGAACCAGATCCTTGCGAGCCTGCGCGTCGATCGGCATCTGGGCGACCGACTCTACTGGAACGAACGAGTTTATGTAATCGCCGTTATCGGGGCCGAGGACTAGTTTCTCTTGCCCGAACGTTTCTCGATCAAAGAAGATTCCCCGCTGCAGTTTCATGGAGGTATAGAGCTTCTGATCGAAGTATTGGTAAAAGCGTTGAACCTCAATGCCCAGTTCTTTCAAGAGCCCGATGGACTCCTTGCTGTAATGCCCCGGTGCTTCGATCGATTGCGTGCCGCCATAGCCAAGCAGTAGCCGGTTGTCAGGATGGAATTCGTTACGTTTGGCGTGTCCTCCAAAATCATCGTGGTTATCGAGGATGAGGATTTTTGCCCCCGCCCCCATGGCCTTGCGGTAGAAGTATGCCGCGGCCAGGCCGCTGATGCCGCCGCCCACAACGATGAGATCATAGCGTTCTCCGGTGTCGTTCGCGCCCGTCGAAGATCGGCCGTCGCGGAGCGCGTGAGCAGCTTCAAAAGAACCGGGGTGGCTGCCGCGCATGCCACTCAGTGAGGGCGGATAGTAACGTGCGTCCTGCTGGGTGATTCCCCGGGCGAGAAAGTATTCTTGTGCCGAGGAGTCGGGGCCTGCGTCCTGCCCAAATAAATTCTCGACAGGAAACAGCGAAGCGCCGATGGTAAGCGCGACGCCGTTGAGAAAATCTCGACGATCGATGGGGCAACCCCCCCCTGGCTTTTTTCCTCGTTCGTCCATACCACCGCAATTCTTACTGAGGTCAGAGACATGCCGTGCGGCGTCCTGCCATCATGACAACGAAGCCGGACCGGACACAGTAATCATTAAAACAGCTCTAGTGGCCTGTAACAGCTGATTCAGGAGTAGAACGAAATCTGCGAAATGCTTTGTATCAGGGCCCGACTTTAGAGCTTGCGGAAAAACTCCGGTTTTTGAAGGGTACGAGCTTCAGCTCGTACGTAAGTGTTTGCAAAGAGGTCCGGCTTTAGCCACTGAGGGATGACTTTTTCTATGTTCAGCGACTTTTTCCGCAACCTCTTTAGTCGGGCCGCAAAGGGCTGAGAAAGAATTGGGCTTTAGCCGCTGAGGCTACCAAATCAGCTGTTACGGTCCTCTAGAACTTTAGTCGTAAAGCCAGTTGAAGGATTCTGGGGTCATACGTTCCTGAAATTTGCCCGAAGGTTCCCGAGGCGAACGAAGAAGACGAAGGCGGCCGGAATTCAGTGTGGTTTGCGATGTTAAAGGCTTCAACGCGGAAAAGAAGTTTCAAGGTCTCAGTCAGGTCCGTCGATTTTTCCAATGCCAGATCGAGGTTGACGCGTCTGGGTCCATAGAACGAATTCCTGCCGAAGGTGCCATAGGTTGGGGCGGGACACGCTCCGGGAGCTCCCGAACCCGGAATTTCAGAGCTGCTGAAACAGTCCGGAACCGCAAAATCATTGGGGTCGAAGTAGTAGTTTGCCGTGACACCGTTGATTGTCTGCACCCTATGAGGATCGAACGTTGCAATGGAACTGGTCACCTGGTTTGCTCGAACAACTTCGCGGTCCCCTGCGCCCGAAGGACCCGGAATGTCTTGACTCTGATGCAGGCCTGCCAGCGCATCGAGCGGAATGCCGGACTGGGCAAAGAAAATTGGATAGAGACTCCAGCCGTCGGTGAGCCAGTGGGGTCCGCTCGACCACATACGCGTAAACGGCAGATCCCACCCGCCACTAAAGGTCAAACGCTGGCGGAGGTCGAAGTCGGAGTTACCGTAAAGGGCATGGTGATCGTAGGAAGCAATCTGCGTATTGCGCGAGTTGAACCCGGAGCCGTTATCCAGATTGTGAGACCACGTATATCCCAGGGTGAAGAACATTTGCCCCAGGTGGCCTACGTCCGCCATTCTCTTGGTGAGGCTGGCAATCAGGCCGTTATAGTTCGCATCGTTCAGCCCGTCAAACGTAGTGATGTAGCCGAAATTTGGAGAGTCCGCGGGCAGTGATTGATTGAGGATGCGGGTAGTGGTTCCCAGTATGAACGGATTCTCATCCAACCACGTCAGCAACTTGTGAGAGGAGCTTCCCACATAACCGAGCTCCATCATCAGAGTACTCGCGAGTTGTTGCTGAAGGTCGAGGTTGTATTGGTAGATATACGGCGTTTTGAGGTGCGCATTTACGAAGTTGTTGCTTCCGTTTCCGAAAGGAATCAGGCCTGCGGCCTCGAAATCCAGATCCCCGGGTGGAGGAATCTGCGAGGGGAATGGGTCAGGTGCGCCTGCTGTTTCGTAAGGCTGCGCCAACGTTGTGTTCGGTCCGTTCCCACTGGGATTGAAAAAAAGATCGGCACTGCCGGCGAAGGGAGGTTCGTCGGTCGCCCAATCGGACATCCACCCGTTCAAAGTGTCGTAGAACATCCCAAAACCGCCACGAAGGCTGGTGCGTCCGTTTCCATACGGATCCCAGGCAAAGCCGAACCGCGGCGCGATGTTTGTATAGTCAGGGTAATACCAACCCGTAGGCGCCCCGGGATCTCCCGGGAAGACCAGGTCTGTGGGAGCATTCACGTATCGCTGCGATTGCAGGCCAGGGACGATGGTGAAGCTGTACCCTCTCGTATCTTTTTCCGGCGATGTGTACTCGTAGCGGAGCCCTACTGTAAACGTGAGCCGTGGTGTTACTTTCCATTCGTCCATTCCAAAAGCGGCAAATTGTCTCTGATGTTCATTGCTGGGCGCCTTTGACGCCTGGTAGTACTCGTCGGATGCGCCGAACAGAAAATCGGCCAGGTCATTCCCAGATCCAACGCTGCCCGGTCCATAGAAGTAAAAGCTCCCGTTCGTCTGGTAGGCGTACACCGAATTTTCCTGGAGAATCGAAAACCGTCCCCCGAACTTCCAGGTGTGCCGGCCGCGACTCCAGCTGAACGTATCCGTAATTGCGTAGGTGTTGTCGGCCTTCCGGCTGACATTGGGGTCGTAGCCAATGGAAAGTCCGCTGTTGAAGTAGAGGTTCGGCGGCCCGAACGGATCGTCGGATTGGATCATGACGCCCAACTGCGTGGGAGTTGGCTGCTTGCTGGCAGGAACAACCGTCTGGTAGAAACGCTGGGCCGTCGCATGAAACTCGTTGAGCTTGGTGGCGGAAATCGTCTTCGTGTAGGCGAGGTTTGCGAAGTTATCCCAGGTGGTTTGGTTGGCAGAGAATCCGGCAACATTCGCTCCGAAGAACGGATTGAGGATAGGCTCTTTGTTGGTGCCGGCGGTTAAGGAAATACGATCCGACTGGGTCACATAGAAATCGAATTTCCCCAGGTATTGGTCGGAGTTATCGACCGCGCCGCCCAGAGGGAAAATCAGGCCCGTCGGGGCGGTTGGAATCAATCCAGCCTTGACATACGACTGGGCAACCGGATCGATCGTCGTCGGATCGATGATTGCCTGCGCGGCTTTGGCTGCATCCGGCTGGTAGTAAGGGTTGGTTTGAAGAAAGGAGACGACACTCGGGTCCGGACCAGAGTTGTTGAACTGCGAGAAGTCGCCGTTGAGCTCCGCCGGCGTGTATGTTGTCACCAGTCCTTCATTCACCGTTTGCTTCTGGCGTTGCCCCTGGTAACCAAAAAAGAAGAAAAACCGGTCCTTTCCATGGACCAATCCAGGGATGATGATCGGTCCGCCTATGGTGCCGCCAAACTGGTTGCGTTTCAGCACGGGACGGGGATTTCCCTGCTGGTTATCGAAGTAGTCGCTGGCATTCAGAGCGTCATTTCGGAAGTAGTCATACAAACTGCCGTGCAGAGAATTCGTTCCCGACTTGATGACCTCAGAGATCGTGCCGCCCCCATTGCGGCCATATTCGACGGTGTAGTTGTTTTCCAGAAGGCGGAACTCTTCCACCGCCTCTGGATTTGGATTGAAGACGACCTGGTTGCTGGTTACGCGATTGTTGATTCCGCCATCGAGCAAGTAGGTGACAGCGTCCCCGCGTCCGCCGGCAATACTGATCCCGCCCAGTCCGTTGGATCCCCCGTTGCTTGTTCCATAAGTTCCCAGATCGTCTGCGATCGGGACCACGCCGGGCAACGTCAACGCCAGATCCAGCGTATTGCGTCCGTTCAAAGGCAGATTCTGAATGGGCGCGCCGGTGACGGTTCCCCCGATCGTCGGGTTCACGGTTTCTACCTGCGAGGCGGTCGCGTCCGTAGTCACGGTCTCTGAGACCGAACCCACCTGCATGTGGAGATCGACTCTCAGCGATTGATTGATATCCAGCTGTTGTGCCGGAGTCGCCTCCGTGGCGAAGCCAGGGTGTTCTGCGGAGACGGCATACGATCCTATCGGCAGATCTAATATCTGATAAAAGCCTTGGTTATTGCTCACTGTCTTTGAAGCAATAGCTGTACCCGCATTGGTGACCGTGATGTGGGCGCCGGTGATTACGGCGCCTTGTGCATCTGTGACCGTGCCAAGAATCCTTCCTGTGGCGTTTTGTGCCCGAACGGGGACACGGGAGAAAAGCAGCGCGAACAACACAAACAACACTGCTCTGCGGTCAGCCAATAGCCGGATTCCAGAACTCATTCAGCACTCTCCACATTCTTAACAGGACGATCGTGCGGAAGTCCTTGCTGGAGGATCGCTTGCAACTCGCGGCTCACAAGGTTCAGCGAACGCCTGAGGGATAACACATCGAGACTGTGCAGTGACACCGTGGAAGGTCTAGATTGTCATTTGCCAAAAATATCTTGAAGACAACGAGGCCCGCTCATAGCATCGCTGAGTCCTGAGCGATGCCATGGTCGATCACTTCACACGCGTGGTGGCCGGAAAGGGCAAAGTGCAAAAACCTTACTATAAATTAGCAACCTAAGAAAACAAGCCACGCGTGTCAAGGAAAATCGCGATCTGGAATCAGGCCAGTTCGTGAACAGCGCGGTATGCCTGGTTGATGGCCTGGTCAGTGTAGGCTGCGGCCGCTGCGTCGGAATTCGCAATCGCAATCCGGCCGAACTGCTTCCTTGCGATCTCACAGGGCTTCTGCCCTTCAGGCCAGTCGGGATCCCACAACGGGTTATATTCATACGCGTAGCCGTGTGACCACCGATTTACGGTGATAGCCGAGATATCCGCAGCAGGGTCGAAACCTCCGGGCGACAATATCCGCGCCAGTTGATCGCGAATATTCCGCTCGAAAGTCTCGTAGGGTGTAGCGAGCAGAGCGTAGCGTCCAGCCTTGTGTTGTTCCCGCTCGGAAAGGCCAGGCATACACGGGGTCCGCGTCATGCGCAGCAGGATTGGCTCATCGGGCGTTTGCGAGCACTGATAGCCGCCAATGCTGACTGCCTGGTCCAGGCCAACTCCTGTGTGATACATGCCGGGAGACGAAACACGCTGGATGCCCAGCTTTTCAAACGCCTTCCAGTTCTTGACCGCCACGACACTGTAAACCAGTGGAACCTTCGAGCCATAGCGCAGCGCATCCTTCTGGGCGCTGGGAAGCTCGGGGCAGATAAACGGAATCATCATATTCCAGCACGCCAGCACTGTAGTCTTGGTGTGAACGTTGTAGACCGCTCCCGCGCGCGCGTAGCTGATCTCCACCTCCCTGGCCGACGCTGGATCGCCAGCATGGCGAACGCGAACAGCTGTGCTGCTCAATCGAATTCGGACCTTGGAGTCCGCCCGGTCCAGCTTGCTGTAATCGACCTTCGCTGTGACGATGTCCTCAGCTGTGCTGCCTGGCACAGCCGCTGGTACCAGTGAGCGCACCAGTAGACGGGCGATCGACGCGTTGCCGTCCGGAAAATGAAAGTGATAGGACTCCTTATTCGGGGTTGCCTCGCCCATGGCGGTGAAACCCATCCGGGGATAAGGTCCCGGCGCGATGTCCATTCCCTGGAATCCAGGAAATCTCAAGCCCCAGCAATCCAACGCCGAAACTGCGTCGATGCCAACACCGAAAAGTCCGTGCGTCCGCGTCTGGTAAAAGGGAATGACCCCAGGATCGACCTTGACCTGCTTCAAGAGAAAGTCTTTGTAGCTCATTCTGGAAAGCCGATCCTTCTTTTCGTCCGACGAGAGCCCTGGCATATAGTCGACCTTCGCTTCCTGCAGCCGGGCGATATCTTTCTGCACCTGTGCCCTCAGAGGAGTCTTGGCCAGAAAGTCGGACCATGAAATACCGTCTTGCCTGGCACGAGGCGCGGGTACGCCCACCACAAGCTGGTCTGCGCCGAAAGTCTCCTTATCGAAGAAGTAAGCGGACTTCAGCCCCTTGTACACGCTGCTGTTGTCAGAGCTTTTTTCCAGTACCGCAGGCTGGATCCCCAGCTCGGTGAGCAAACCCCGGGCTTCTGTACTGTACGGAAAGGGAGATTCGATAGCGACAGTGCCGCCATTGGCCAATAGCATACGGCCGTTAACATGAAACTCATTGCGCTTGGCATGACCACCGAAGTCGTCGTGATTGTCGATGATCAGGATGCGTGCGGACGGATCCTGCTTGCGCCGAAAATAGGCTGCGGCCAGGCCGCTGATCCCCGCTCCTACTACGACCAGATCGTAGGTCTCGCCCGTCTCGGCGGGAGTACCCAACTTAAAGTCGCCATCGCGGGCTGCATGCGCGCTTTCAAAGGATCCATCATGACTTCCCCGCATGCCCGTGAGCGTGGGCGGATAATAACCGGGGCGATCCTGGGCAAACGGCCCTGTAGCTTCTGCCATCCACTCGAGGCCGGGCACAAATCCTCTGGCCATGGAGGACCCCGCGGTGACCGCTACGCCGTTAAGGAAGTCTCTCCTGGCGATGCCGCGGTGCATGCCTAATTCTTTATCCTGATTCTTTTCGTCCATGAAGCACCTTTCCTGCGGTTGAAGTCCAACCAGCACAGGCCGTTGGCCAAACACAGTATAGGAGGGAGCGATCCTCAAGGGGCTCGGGAAATCTGATGTCGAAAATCGCAGCGCCGGCCACTTACCGAACAAAAGAATGGAACCTGGTGGCCTGTAACAGCTGATTCAGGAGTAGAACGAAATCTGTGAAAATGCGCGCCCCTTCTAAGGGGTACGGCTCTCGTGCTTTGTATCAGGCCCGACTTTACAGGCTGCGGAAAAACTAATGTTCTGTATCAGGGCACGGCTTTATTGATGACTGCAAAACTAATGTCCGGGTCAGTCCGTTTCGAGCTAATTTCAAAAAGTGCTTTGTATCAGGGCACGACTTCAGTCGTGCCGAAAGGGCCGGTAGGACGAGGGCTTTAGCCCCTGCGGCTCTACCAAATCAGCTGTTACGGTCCACTAGTGTCCCGTCCCTAAAGTTCGTTAAAGAACTCCTCTTCGGCTTTGTATCAGGGCACGACTTCAGTCGTGCCGCAAACACGGCAAAACCAGATGGGCTTCAGCCCCTGAGCGCAGTTTCTGGAACATTTTCGATTCCTCGAATTGTTCCAGGAACTTCAGGGACAGGACACTAGTGTGGTGAGTCGTTAACACTAGGCGTCGATTATTTCTCTTCCGCAAGCGGCAGCCTTGGTCTCCGCCAAAGGCGCTCCAGCAGTGACAGATCCAGCATGCTGCGCGCAAAACCGCCCAGCGTGTCTCCCAGTAGCTGCAGACTCTCCCGCAATACATAGAAGGCAGTAAACACATCGCCTGCCACCAATGCGATTGCCGCGCCGCGCAAGCCGAGCGAGGGAACGTGCATCAATAGCCAGGCGAGCACCAAGGCCAGGCAAGTGGCGGTCAGCATCGCCCGCGCCATCCGCTGGTGCTGATTGGTGGCCATCGGCACCACCGAACTGGTGAACCAAAACGCTGAAACCACCATCTGCAGCAACATGATGTTGAGCAGCACCGGGTCGATCGGTACTTTGCCGACGGTCCATACTCTCCAGATCCAATCACCCAGCAGTGCCAACCCAAGGGTGATACCCAGGCATAACACCAGCGAAATCTGGCACGCACGCCGGTGAAGCATCCGGGCAACGTCCATGGCTCCCCTGCCGAAGGCCGCCGACATCTCCGGCCAGATCGAATTATTGATCAGGTTCATTCCCTGGGTGGCGCTGCGGGAGATGGTTCGCGCCGTATTGAAGGTCACTACCGCAATGGGACCCATCACGTAACCGATCACTACCAGGATGCCCTGCAGGTTCAGAGCGTTGACCAGCGGGAAACTCATAAACGACAGCGCCGGGCCAGTGAGGCGGCGGATAACCGCCCATTGCGCGTGCCGCATGCCAAAGCGAATCCAGGGTACTTCGCGCCTGAGCAAAATCCACAAGGCAAGCACGCCCACCGCATTGACGGCAACATACAACACAGTGACCGGGACAGGAGACAGATGGAGCCCAACGCCAAGCATGGTGCTCAAAAAGGCTGCCAGCACCACCAGGCTCTTGGCCATGGTCCCCAGCGGATATTTGCCCACGCAGCGAAATGCCGCCTGGAACAAGGTCTCCTGCATGCCCAACAGAACTGCCAGACCAAGCAGCAAGACGATCAGTCTTGGTGTCTGCCGCGCTGATTGCGTGCATGTGCAGCCATGCGCCTAACGGGAGCAACCAGACGGCTGCGATCAGCAGCAGGCCGATCAGGCTGGTAATGACCGTAGTAAGCACCCAGACACTCTGAAAAACCACCAGCGCCTGCTCGAAGTTCTTTGCCGCCGCCAGCATGGTCATCTCGTTGCCGGCAACGCTGCCGAAACCAACATCGCTAAGCCCGAGGTAGCTGGGAATGGTATTGAGCAGAATCCACTCGCCGTACAGGTGCACGCCCCAATGGCTGAGGAAGACAGGAACGGAAAAAATCTGAGTCAGGGTGGTGGAGAGGCGGCTGAAGGTGTTGGCGCCGAATCCTGCGATCAGCCTGCGTTGAAGACTGCGTGTGCTCATGGGGAAGGCGAGAAGAGGCAGCTAGGATCATCGTACATGGATCGTGCCGCTGCTTGAGGATGCGAGCGCTCACGATGTACCCTAAAGACCACTATGAAAGCTCTCTGCTCTCCGAATACAATCAGCTCGACATCGCGGATCTTCCCGCGCCCGTTCCCGGTGTGGACGAGATCCTGGTGCGCGTCGCTGCCTGTGGCATCTGCGGCAGCGACGTCCACGGCTACGACGGCACTTCCGGCAGGCGGATTCCGCCCATCGTCATGGGTCATGAAGCGGCCGGGGTGGTAGCGGCGGTAGGCAGCGGTGTGAGCAAGTTCAAGCCCGGCGATCGGGTGACCTTCGACTCCACCGTCTACTGCGGCCAGTGCGAGTTCTGTCTCCAGGGTGATATCAATCTATGCAATAACCGGCAGGTGATTGGGGTTTCCTGCGGAGACTTTCGCCGCGCCGGCGCCTTTGCGGAGTATGTCGTCGTGCCGCAGCGTATCACCTATCACCTTCCTGAAGCGCTCGAGTTCCAGGAGGCGGCCATGCTCGAAGCCGTCTCGGTTGCATTGCACGCCGTGCGCGTTTCCGAGATGAAGGGCGGCGAGACGGCCCTGGTGATCGGCGCGGGGATGATCGGTTTACTCACCCTGCAGGCGGCGAAGGCCGCAGGGGCTTCCCAGGTGCTGATCGCGGATATCGATCGCTCTCGCCTGGAGCGGGCCGAGAAACTCGGCGCCGACGCGACGCTACTGCTTTCAGGAAGCGAGCTGGTGCAGGAGATCCTGCGCCGCACGGGCGGCAGGGGCGTGGACCTGGTCCTTGAAGCAGTGGGACGAGAGGAAACCATCGCCGCCTCCATCGCCAGCGTGCGCAAAGGCGGAACGGTGACACTCATCGGCAACATTTCTCCCCAGGTCAAGATCCCGCTGCAGGTTGTGGTCTCCAGGCAGATTCGCCTGCAGGGATCGTGCGCCTCGTCGGGCGAATATCCTGAGGCGATGGAATTGCTGGCCAACGGGAAAATCAAGGTGAAGTCATTGATTACAGCGGTCGCTCCTCTGAGCGATGGCCCGCAATGGTTCGCCCGGCTTCACGCCGGCGAGCCAAATCTGATGAAAGTCGTGCTCGATCCTGGCGCGTAGCCATTCGATCGAGCCATGCGTGCATTGCCATCCCCCCAAACCATGAAGGACAAGTCATGACAGGTAAGGAAGAGTTTTCATCGACCGCTCGCAGGCGACTGCAGGCGTGGTGCCTGTTGGCTGCGGTTTTAGCGTGGTCCATGCTCGCCGGAGCGCAGGCGGCCAAGAGCCATTCGCTCCAGGTTTACTTCATCGATGTGGACGGCGGGCAGTCGACGCTCTTTGTCACCCCGGCAGGGAAGTCGCTGCTGATCGATACCGGATGGGCAGGGAACAACGGCCTGGATGCCGGACGCATCGTCGCCGCGGCCAAAGATGCCGGCGTGAGCAAGATCGATTACCTGTTGCTGACCCACTATCATGCGGATCACCTTGGCGGACTTCCCGAGCTGGTGGCGAAGATTCCCGTGGGCACATTCATCGACCATGGGCCCAACAGTCCCACCGATCCGGGCAACAACAAAGACTATGCGGCCTATCAACAGCTTCTGACCAGCGGCCATTACGGCCATATTGTGCCCAAGCCGGGCGACGTTTTGCCGATTCCGGGGATCAAGGCAGTCGGTGATCAGCTCCAACGGCGAGCTGCTCAGCCATCCGTTGCCCGGAGCTGGGCAACCGAATGCCTTACTGCAAGGACTCGGAGACCAGGCCCGAAGACCAGACGGACAATGCGCGCTCCCTGGGCACCCTGTTCACCTTTGGCAAGGTCAGAATTCTTGACCTGGGCGATCTCACTTGGGATAAGGAAATGCAGTTGATGTGCCCCGATGAACAGGCTGGGCAAGGTGGACATATTGGTGGTTTCGCATCACGGATTGTTTCAGAGCTCGAGCCCGGCGTTGGTGGATGCGATTGCGCCGCGCGTAGCCATAATGAACAACGGGGCCAAAAAGGGCGGCTCCACGCCAACCTTTGAAACGCTGGCGAAATCGCCTGGGCTGGAGGCGCTATGGCAACTGCACTTCTCCGACGAGGCAGGCAGCCCACAACACGGCGGCGGAGTACATCGCCAACCCCCGGGGCGCGGATGCCGCGAACTACCTGAAGCTGACGGTCAATCCCAAGCGGCAGTTTCTCTGTCTTCAATTCGCGCACCGGGGCTACCAAGGATTACGCGCGGCATCAGCTGAGGCTGGCTGGGAATCTTTTCGATACGGCCCAGCAGAAAGATGTAGGCCGAGATCCCGATGCACAGGTAAATCGCGGAGACGCCAAATGCCCATCCAAATGAGTGCCGGGCGCTGACCAGGTAGCCGGTCACGATGGGCGCCACAATGCCCGAAACCTGGCTGGAAAAATTCATGATCCCGCCCAGGGTGCCCACACTGCCGCGAGGGCCGATCAACGAGGGCACAGACCAACCGACGGCTGCCGCAGCCGACAGGCCTCCCAACGAGATGCTGATCCAGATCAGCGCGCTGGTAGCCGTCTGGGCATAGGCCGCGCCAATGATGCCCAGGCCCATGGTGGTGCCGCCGATCAGCACCGCGCGCTGCACGCTGCTGGCATTCCATCCCCGCTCCAGCAGCCGGTCTACCAGCCATCCTCCAACCACCAGTTCGCAGGCCGTGCCAAACAACCAGGGCACGCCGGTGTAGAGAAACGAGTGCAGCAGGTCGATGTGCAGGGCTTGGGAGAGATAGCTGGGCAGCCAGGTGAGCAGCAGGTAGAAAACGTAGTTGTAGGCGCCGAAGCCGAGGGTAATGCCAATCACTTTCGGCTGTCGTATCAGGTAGCCGAAGGATGCGGTTTCCAGGGGCAGAGCCGGCGCCACTGCATCTCGCTCCAGGATGTAATCCCGTTCGCGGTCGGTGAGCCCCGGATCATCCACGGGGTCGCGATAGACGCGGTAGAAGAGCAGGAAGTAGAGGAAGCTGACCAGGCCGGTGGCGGCAAAACTCCAGCGCCAGCCGACCTTCAATAGCAGCATTCCAATGAGCGGCACGCCGATTGCCGATGCGAATTTGGCGGAGCCGTCGAAGATGGATGTCGCCGAACTCCGCTCCTTTGCGGGAAACCAGTAGCCGATGGCTTTAGCGTTGGAGGGAAAGGTGGGAGCTTCTCCTATGCCCAGCAGCAGGCGTGCGGCGAAGAAGCCGCCCAGGTTTGGAGTAATGGCGGCGGCGAACGAGGCGACGCTCCACACAAGGCTGCTGATGCGTCCTACGCGGCGCACGCCGAATTTGTCCAGCACCACGCCCACCGGAAGCTGGCACAGCGCATAGGTCCAGTTATAGGCGGCGGAGAGATAGCCGAAAGTAATATTGGAGATGGCGAAGGTGGTGATGAGGGCAGCGTGGGCCACTGAGAGGTTGACCCGGTCGAAGTAGTTGACCAGCACTCCGACGGCCAACAGAAAAGCGATGCGCCACCGGCGCCTGGGGATTTTGGGCATAGGTTCAAACGCACTGCCTAGACTAACCTATGCAGCGTTATGCGTTTACTTGTCGACGCAGAGAACTCATCGGTAAACCGCAACCGCACACCCCTGGACGGATTTAGATCCCTGCACGGGTGCCCCATGTTCGCCTCAGCGTACATGGGCCGAAAATGTTTTTTTCGACTGCTTTCACTCGGATCAGTCATCCGAGCTCGCTTCGAAGAAGATTAAGGTCAATTGTCAGACAATAGAAATCCAAGAAGACGCTGGTTTTTTTGCGTCTCCAACTCGCCGCAAAAACGTCATCCTGAGAGGTTGTGACTTTTTTAATTTTTGAGTTCTTGGCACACTCAACCGGAAGGTTTTTCAAAACTCCCACAACACCGTCATCCTGAGAGTTTGTGACTTTATTGGTTGCACACAAAAGCCAACGCTGAAAACAAAAAGGTTAGGTGCTGCCAAACAGCGCAAAAATCAATAAAGTCACAACCTCTGAGCGAAGCGCCTCGCAGATCTATCGCTTAACAAAGGGTTTTTGGCGCGCAGTCAGAAGAGCCTGTCCCGAGCGTAGCCGAGGGAACCCCGAGGGTGCTCATTTTACCTATGCCGCTCGGAGCTTTTCAACCACCGAAGCCCGCACCGGGCGGACCCGCCACGGTCCTTCCCGGGGCCGAGAACCAAGAACTTGCTAGCACTTTGCGGTTACCCATGTATCCTGGACGAACACGGGACACTCCTTCAGGGATTGAAGTTGGTTAGGTGGCAGCAGCCGGTTTCCTGGGCTTACGCTTGGCGTTGCGTCCTGGAGTGGCGCCGTTTTTTCCGCGCGGGATAGCGGCAGATTCGATCACGCTGCGCATCCAGTAATCGCCCTCGGCATCCACCTCGATCCCGTGAACCTCGCGTTCAAAGCCGGGAAACTGCTTGCCAAATTTTTCCAATGCCAGCAGCAGGCGAATGGTGGGGCTGTCGATGTCGCCCAGGCGCTCTCCCGGCATGCGCACCGGGATGCCGGGAGGGTAGGGAACCAGCATCACGCCCGCCAGCCGGCGCGCCATCTCAGAGATACGAACCTTCTCCGTGCCATTCCGGATCAGCTTCTGATACGTCTGAGCGGGCGTCAGCACAGGTTCCGGGTCCACATCGCATGCCTGGTGAAGCAGATTGGTCAGATTCAATTCCCCCATGGCCGCGTGCATTTCGTCGCTCAGTTCCTTCAACGTCATGTCGCGGTAGCGGTGCGGATGCTCGGCAACCAAATCCGGCAAAGCTTCATACAAGGTTCCCTCGTTATCGTAGAGGCGCTTGAACTCGAAAAGCGTCTCCAGCAGGCTGCCCCATTTTCCTTTGCTGGTTCCCACCGAGAAGAGGATCAACGCCGTGTAGTCGCCGGTGCGGGCAATCTCCACCAGCCGGGCATCGAGAAACTCGGTGAGGATCGCCGCTGGGATGCCCCATTCCGCCAGTTCTCCCCGGGAATTGATGCCAGGCATGAGGATCGTGACCTTGGTGGGGTCGAGCATGCAATGGTCTTCAGCGATGTCTTCATCCCTGAAGCCATGCCAGTCTTCCTCCGGCTTGAGTGTCCAGCATTCTGGCGACTGGATGAGCAGCGAGTCGGGGGTCTCCTCAAAAAGAGAAGTCTGCCCAGTCATCGGATCGGTCACCGTATCCGGCTGGTAGACGCGGAAGAACCATTCCTCCCCATTGGCCGAGCGCAGCCGATGAGCAATCGAAGACATGGCCTTCCTGAAGCTGATCGCATCCTGAATGGTCTCGTACATCAGCGTCGGGCCGGCCGGTTCGTCCATCATCGACGTGGCCACATCGAGCGACGCGATCATGGGATAGAAGGGCGAAGTCGTGCCGTGCATCATGAAGGCTTCATTGAACTGATCGAAGTCCAGCGGCGCGCGGTCGCTTAGCTTGACGTGGATCATCGATGCCATGGAAAACGCCGCCAGCATCTTGTGCGTCGATTGCACGGCGAAGAGCAGCGGCCGGTTCGGCATATCGTCGGGCACATCCATGGCGAAGCGTCCGCGATAAATGGAGTGGAATTTGGCGTAGGCGTACCATGCCTCGTCGAAGTGGATGCGGGGCACGCTGCGCGCCAGCTCGGTGGTAACCCGCTGTACGTCATAGCAAAAGCCGTCGTAGGTGGAATTGGTCACCACCGCATAGGTGGGTTCCTGCGACGGCGCGTCGGCGCTGAACGGGCTCTCCTTGATCAGTTGCTGGATGTGCTCCGGGGAGAAGCGCCGCAAGGGCACCAGCCCGATCATCCCGTAGCCGTTCCGGGTGGGCTTGAAGTACACCGGCCGAGCGCCGGTCACGGTGAGCGAGTGGCAGATCGACTTGTGGCAGTTTGCGTCCACCAGCACGATATCGTTGTTGCCGATCACGCCGTGGCCCACGATCTGGTTCGAAGTGGAAGAACCGCTCAGGACGTAAAAGGTCCAATCCGCTCCGAAGATGCGCGCGGCATTGCGCTCCGATTCCGCCGGAGGCCCGATGTGGTCAAGCCAGGAACCGAGCGATGAGGTGGAGATTCCCAGGTCGGCGCGCAGCAGATTTTCGCCGAAGAAGCGGTGAAACTGCATGCCCACCGGATGCTTGAGGAAGGCCACGCCGCCCATATGCCCCGGGGCGTCCCAGGAGTAAGCGCCCTGATCGGTATATTTCTTGAGCTCGCGAAAATAAGGAGGCAGCAGCTGCTCGTTGTAGCGAGCGACGGCGAAGTCCACCCGGTTGGCGATGAAAGCCGGTGTATCTCCGAAGAGGTGGATGTACTCGTGTACCTGCTTCACCACTTCCAGCGGCAGCTCGCTGACCAGCGTCCGATCCGCGATCAGGAAGATGGGCACCTTCTTATTTCTGCGGCGGACGGCGCGGATGATCTTCAACGCCGCGCGTTCGTCGAACTGATGTTCTTCCTCGAGATCCCAATCGAGCAGGATGGCGCTGTGCGATGGATCCGATTTCACCAGCGAAAGCCCGTCCTCCGGTGTCGATGTCCTGACTACCTCGTAGCCTTCTTCTCCGATCGCGTTGCACAGCCGCTCCATGGCGCGGTCGGATACGGAGTTAGTCCCACCCAGCTCACTGGCAATCAACAGCACCCAACGGCCATCACTCATAGCTTGGAGTCTCGACGAATATTGTTACGTGCATGTTTCAATCCTTAGCGAGGAAGCTATCAAGCTATCGTGAAGCAATGAGGAGCCTGTGGTGGCCTCCACCAGCTTGGCGACCGCTGGAGCAATCATGTTCACCAGCACGGCCTGCGGCTTCTCCGCGGTCTTGAGAAAGGCAAGTTGACGGGTCCTCCAGTCGGCCGGCGCGCTCTTGTGTTCGCGCAGATAGCCAATCGCGTCCAGGCCGGCCTGCGAGACATGGTGCAGGTTGGTGGAGACCGGCGCCAGCTCCTGAGTCAGTTCGGACTTGGCGAGCAGAGGCTGCAGTTGCGCATCGTTGTCGCGCCACAGCACCAGCCATTCCTGCGCCTGGTCCCAGTCTTCCGGCGTAGGCTCTTCCGCGACGATGCGGTTGACCATATCGAGGAACTGGCGTGCGGTGTCGCTCTCCGGAGGAATGGCATCGACCAGCCGGTTCAGCGGGGTGAAGGCATCGTACTCGCGCAGCTCTTCGCGCGCGTAAAGTACGGGGAGGCTGCATCACGTCGCCGAAGACGCGCAGCGGTAACGGATCGGGCTCGCCGGTCATGCGGCTCAGCATGGCGGGATAGCTGGAGTTATGTTCCAGCCCGTAGTCGTTCAGCTGCTGGGAAATGATCGCCAGCCGGGCGTACATGGATGCGACATCACGGGTATCGCGGGGCGACCAAAAGCGTTCGGCAATGGCGGCGGTTCGCGGCCAGATGCGGCTATCGACATTTTCCGGGGTGACATATTCCGACCACATCGTGGCCTCACCGCCCAGAATGCGCTTGCTCTCTTCGCTGCTCAGGGTCGTTGGCCCGTCTCCCTCCGGGTCGGCCGCGTAGTGTTCAGCCGCGGACTGGTTCAAATCGATATAGTAGCCGGCCGACAACAGGGCGCGATTGCCGCCTGCGCACCGCCTGGCCAACAAACTGCGGGCCGCGCCAGGACTGGATGACCACATCCTTCGGAGTGCCGGGCTGCAGAACCTCATCCCAACCCACCATGATCTTCTTGTGCCCGGCGACGATCTTCTGCACCTTGGCGCTGAAATACGCCTGCAGAGCGGCGTTGTCTTTGATCGCATGGGCCTTCATGAACTGCTGGATGCGCGGGTTCGCGTCCCATTCCTTGCCGTTGCACTCATCTCCGCCGACGTGGAAGTAGGCGTCGGGGAAGAGGCTGGCCATTTCGCCGATGAAGGTGTCGAGAAATTTGTAGGTGCTGTCGCGTGTAGGGTCCATCGCCGGATCGAAGACGCCCCAATTGCGCTCGATTTGATAAGGGCCGGGGCCGCTGGCTAAATCCGGATAGCCCACAAACCAGGCCGTCGCGTGTCCGGGCATATCGAATTCCGGCACCACGCGGATGCCCCGGTCGCGCGCGTACTCGATGACGTTGCGGATTTCTTCCTGGGTATAGAAGAGGCCGTCGGAGCCCTTCTCCTGCAGCAAGGGAAATTTCTTGCTCTCCACCCGGAAGCCCTGATCTTCGGAGAGGTGCCAATGGAAGACGTTCAGCTTGACCGCTTCCATGCCGTCGAGCGTGCGATAGACCACATCGAGGGGCATGAAATGACGGCCCACGTCCAGCATCAATCCCCGCCAGGGAAAGCGCGGCTGATCGTCGATGGTCATGGCCGGAACGATGAAGCCTCGCGGCGTGATGCGGACGAGCTGCAGAAAGGTTTGCAGGCCGTGCAGCACGCCCAGCGGATTGGCGGCTTCGAGGTGCACCTCATTCGCCGTAATCTGCAGATGATAGGACTCGTCTTCATCCACCTGTTGCACAGGTGCGCTCGGCCCCGTGGTCTTGATGAAGAACTGCGGCTTATTGAGCACAGCCTCGCGCCACAGGGGGATCCCGGTTTGCCGCGAGAGGATGTTCAGAAAGCGCTGTTTGGCGCGTTCCAGGCGAGGCTCCTGGTAACCTTCGAGAGCGATGCCGAAGCCGTTGTTGATGAGAAACTCGCCTGTGCCCGGCTTCACTTGAGCGGAAGAGGCATCAAGGGCAGGGGCGGGGGCGGGGGAGCCGGAGGCTGGGCCTGGCCGCCGGCGATAAGAGAGCTGAGCAGCAGAGTCATGGGGAGAATCCGGAGCAAGGGCGACCTCAAGCGAAAACCGTAAACCGCGCTCAACGATTCTATCTGTATCGTGAGTTAAGGGTGGTATAGATAAGCCAAAGGATGGAGTGTTCATGATGCAAGCCGGCGACGTTTTTGAGCACGCGATGCTGCGTGAGATTTATGAGCAGCCGCGGGCGCTCGCCGACACCATCGAACGTTATGCGCCCAACGGCAAGCTTGCCACCGACGTCTTTCAGCCGGTTGCGGATGCGCTGCGTGGACGGGCGCGCCTGGTGATCGCCGCCAGTGGCTCCAGCCGCCACGCGGGGCTGGCCGCGGAGATCATGCTGGAGGATCTGGCCGGCTTGATCGTCGATGTCGAATATGCCAGCGAGTACGTCTACCGCTCGACGCACACGATTCAGGATCCGGGGGTTCTGGTCATCTCCCAGTCCGGCGAGACGGCGGACACGCTGGCTGGATTGCGGGAAGCCAAGTCGCGCGGCTTGCCTACACTGGCCATCACCAATAACCCTCGCTCCAGCATGGCGCAAGAGGCGGATGCTTCCTTGCCCACCTGCGCCGGGCCGGAAAAGGCCATACCGGCGACCAAGAGTTTTACTACGCAGCTGGCCGTCCTGTACTCGCTGGCGCTTTACCTGGCGCGCATTCGGGGAAGAATGACGTCGCCGACGGTCGAAAGCCACGCCGAGGACCTGCGCCGGCTACCCGCGCTGCTGGAGCCTGCCCTGGCAAGGTGGCAGCAGCAGATCGCCGGTCTGGCGCCGTCGCTGAAGGGGTCGCGCGCCTTTCTCTATCTGGGTCGCGGCGTCCACTATGCGATTGCCCGTGAAGGAGCGCTGAAGCTGAAGGAATCGGCCTATCTGCAGGCGGAGGGCTATCCGGCGGGTGAGTTGAAGCATGGTCCCAACGCGTTGGTGAGCCCGGATGCACCGTTGGTGGTGATTGCCACCAGTGACCCATCGGATCCGGACGCCATGCTGCGCTATCGCAAGGTGCTGCAGTTGATGAGGGACATGCGGGCGCAGGGCGCGACCATCCTGGCCGATCGCGACCGAGGGAGATGAGGAGGCCGCCGAGCTTGCCAACCACTGCATCGAGGTTCCCAAAACCGAAGATCTGTTAGCCACCATGCTGGAGGTGGTTCCGCTGCAGTTGCTTGCCTACCAGCTGGCGATCCAGAACGGGATTGATGTGGACAATCCACGCAACCTGACAAAAGCCGTTCTGCAGGAATAGGCGGAGAAACAGCAGGTTCGCCGCCCACTCAAGCCAAAGTACGGCTTGAATGGGCCACCCAATGCTTTTGTTGCCGTTGTAATTTCTGCTCTTCACTCGCCACCGCGAGTGACTGCCGGGTTGACAATCTGCTTGGGTGGTGGAGGCCGGTACCCAAACAGAATTGTCATCCCGACCGGGCGTAGCCGCATTTCCTGCCACGCAGCACTGTACGCATCCGCGATTCGCCTTGCCGTAGAGCAAGGCGTATGCAGTGCCGACCAACGCCACCAGTTCCCCAGGAAATCCGTGGGTAGCATAGTAGGAGTGGACCTGCTGTATCTCAGTCCGTCCCTCATAACGGATGCTGAGGTGAGCGCCGCCCTCCGCTGTTGTCATCCCGAGCGAAGCCGAGGGATCTGCAGTTCTCTTTTTCACGCCACGACCCGTGCTAGAAAGCTGATTGTCGACCGAAGCGCAGCGCGGTGGAGGGCTGCGGTTTCTCTTCTTCCCGGAAGTTATAATGAAGCCGTAGACATACGACTATGGTCACCAAAAATCTTCCCCTGGAAAGTCACCCCGGCAACTTGTTGATTTCGCAACGCGATCAGATCTTCGATGCCTTTCGCCGCTGGGGCTATCTGCAGGCAAAACTCGACCCGCTGGGGCAATACCTGCTGCCGGCGCCGGTTCCGGAATTGAACTTCGATGGCGAGGCTGCCGAGGAAGCCAAGGGCTATTACTGCGGAAGCATCGGGGTCGAGTTCATGCATCTTCCCGACGCAGCCCGGCGGGAATGGATCCAGGAGCGCATGGAGCAGTCGGCGCCGGCGCCGGACCAGCGCCAGATTCTCGAACGCTTGATCCAGGCCGATCTCTTCGAGCAGGTGATTCAGTCGCGCTATCTCGGCACCAAGCGTTTCTCGCTGGAAGGCGTCACCGTGTTGATTCCCTTTCTTGACGAGATTCTGAACCGCGCCGCTGATCATGGCGCGATGAAGGCCGTCATAGGGATGAGCCACCGTGGGCGCTTGAACGTGATGGCGAACACCTTCGGTAAGTCCGCCGCCGACATCTTTTCAAAATTCGAAGATGCCAATCCGCGCAGCATCCTGGGCGGCGGTGACGTGAAGTATCACGTCGGCGCCACGGGTGAATTTCTCCCCAGAAGCGGCGGGAAGAATCAGCCTGCATCTGGTATCGAACCCCAGCCACCTGGAAGCGGTGGATCCGGTTGCCATGGGCCGTGCGCGCGCCCGGCAGGTGCGTTTGGGAGAAGCCGGTCAGGCCAAGGTGCTGCCGGTGCTCATCCATGGCGATGCGGCGTTTGCCGGCCAGGGCATCTGGGCAGAAACGCTGAGTCTGGGGACCATGCCCGGCTTTACCGTGGGCGGCACCATTCAGATCATCGTGAACAATCTGATTGGTTTTACCGCCGACCCCGAGGAGTGCTACTCTTCGCGCTTCTCCTCCGATATCGGCAAGCGGTTGCCGATTCCCATCTTCCACGTGAACGCGGAAGATCCGAAGCCGCGATTCGTGTCGCCTCGCTGGCCGTCGAATACCGCTACACATTCCACACCGATGTGATCATCGATCTGGTCGGTTATCGGCGCCACGGCCACAGTGAGGTGGATGACCCTACCATCACCCAGCCACTGCGCTACGCAAAGATCAAGAATCATCCTCCGCTGTACGAGATCTATGCCAGGCAAATCGGCGTGGATCCTTCCGCGCGGGTCAAAGAACTGCAGTTGAGCTTGCCGAAGCGCAGAAGCAAGCGACCAGGATGGCCAAACGTGCGGTGCTGGCAAAGCTTCCTGGCTATTGGTCGAATTACTCTGGCGGACCGTACAAGCCTGAGTACGAGGTCGACACCGGGTTAAGCGCTGCCGCTATCGAGGAAATCAGCAACAGCCTTACCACGTATCCGCGGCAGTTTCATATTCATCCCAAAATCAAGAAGCTGCTCGAACAGCGCAGGGAGATGGGACGCGGCGAGCGGCTCTTCGATTACGGCATGGCTGAAGCCCTGGCCTTTGGCTCGCTGCTGCTGCAAGGTACGCCGGTGCGTCTCAGCGGCCAGGATAGCCAGCGTGGCACCTTCAACCAGCGCCATAGCGTGCTGGTGGATATCGAAAACGAACAGCACTATATTCCCCTGGCCAACCTGGCTCCGGATCAGGCCCGCTTCGAGGTATATAACTCGATGCTGTCCGAAGCAGCTGTTCTTGGCTTCGAATACGGCTATAGCCGCGATTATCCCGAGGCGCTGGTGCTATGGGAGGCGCAGTTCGGTGACTTTGCCAACGGCGCGCAGATTATCATCGACCAGTTCATTGCCTCCGGGTGAAGACAAGTGGGGACTCTTAAGCGGCGTGGTGATGCTGCTGCCGCATGGCTATGAAGGGCAGGGACCGGAGCATTCCAGTGCCCGGTTGGAGCGCTACCTGCAATTGGCTGCGCACGACAATATACAAATCTGCCAGCCCTCTACGGCCGCGCAGTACTTCCACCTGTTGCGCCGGCAGGCGATGCGAGCATGGCGCAAGCCGCTGATCGTATTCACTCCCAAGAGCATGCTGCGCAATCCCGATGCGAGTTCGCCGGTGGCCGCCTTCGAGTTGCCGCGCTTCCAGAATGTCCTGCCGGAAACAGAGGTTCAGCAGGTCAAGCGTCTGCTGCTCTGCACCGGAAAAATCGGTCACGAGTTGCGCATCGAACGGGCGAAGCACAAGGACAGCACCACCGGCATCGTCTTTCTGGAACAGCTATATCCCTGGCCGGAGGCGGAACTGACGGCGGAAATCGCCCGTCATCCTGAGGCGCGCGAAGTGGTTTGGGTGCAGGAAGAGCCGGACAACATGGGGGCGCTCTCGTTTGTGGTGCCGCGGTTGCGCAGGCTCTTTCCGGAACGCAAGGTGCTCAGCATCAAGCGTTCGGCGGCAGCCAGTCCGGCGACCGGCTCGGCCAAGGCGCACGACCTCGAACAAAAGACGCTCATCAGCCTGGCCCTTCGCGACGAAGGCAAATGATGTAGCCGGGGTGTATGATTCGGCTGAGCGCATTGCTCTTCACCTTCCGAAGCCAGATAGTCGAGAAATGACAATCTGCGGACATTGCCGTGACAAGTATGGTCATGCGCCGAGTTAGTCTCGCCTTTATGACCGGCTCAGGCAATTCCAGTTCATTGTGACCGTGCCAGACAAGGCGACCCTCGGACTCCCCCTGAAGACCCAAAGCCATTGGATGGCGCCCCAACATTCTTGGAGCGACGGAGACAGCCCATGTACGTGCTGCAGTTGTTCGAGCGTGGAGCCTCCGAGTTTCCGGAGGCTTTAGCCATAGCATGTGAAGGCTGGCGAGTCACTTATCGCGAATTGAACCTGAACGCTGAGCGAATCGCGTGCGGGCTTAAAGAGGCCGGCGTGACGAGCGGCACCTTGGTAGGAGTCTTCCTTGACCGCTCGCCGGAGATGGTTGCCGGGCTGCTCGGTATATGGAAGGCGGGCGGCGCATACATACCCCTCGATCCGGCGGCGCCGCACCAGCGGATCGCTTTTATGCTGGAAGACTCCGCTCCTCCCTTTGTGCTCACTCTCGATGATTTGGCTGGCGCACTCCCCAGTACTTCCGCCCAGGTGATTCATCTCGATGATCTCTGGGTCAAGCGAAGGCCGGTGGGCCCGACTCCGGAGCGCCCTGCGACCAGCACGGTTTCCGGTGACAGCCTCGCTTATGTGATCTATACCTCCGGTTCGACGGGCAAGCCAAAGGGGGTAAGCATCACCCATGGAGCGCTGGCCAACACCATCCGCGGCGTTGGCCAGGACTTGATGCTGCGGACAGAGGACGTCGTGCTTGCCTGGTCCACGATCGCCTTCGACGTCGCATGTCTCGAAATTTATTTGCCTCTCGCCTTCGGCGCCAGTTTGTACCTGGTAGAGAAGAACCTGATCATGGGCGGCGGTTCGCGGATCGAACAAATGCGTGCTTCCGCGGCGACGGTCATGTTCGCGACTCCCACCATGTTTCGCCTGTTACTCGAGGAAGGGTGGCAGGGCGATGCGAGGATGCAGCTCATCTCCGGCGGTGAGGTCCTGCCCCTCACGCTTGCCCGAAGCTTAGCCAGGATGTGCCGCGTGCTCTGGAACCAATATGGGCCGAGCGAAACGGCCATATGCGCAACCCGGGCGAGAATCGAATCCGATGTCGCAAAGATCACCATCGGCTTTCCGTTGCCGAATGTCAGCATCCATCTTCTCGATTCCCAGCTTCAGCCGGTGCCGCAGGGTGAAGTGGGCGAGATGTATATCGGTGGGGCGGGTGTGGGTCTCGGTTACCTCAATCGGCCCGATCTTAACCGGGCGTGCTTCCTTCCCGATCCTTTTGTTGACGGCGCAAAAGGTTGGATCTATAAGAGCGGAGATCTTGCCGTTCAGCTCGAGGACGGCAGTTTCGACTTTCTGGGCCGGCTCGACGGCCAGGTCAAAATTCGAGGGTTCCGCATCGAGCTGGGAGAGATTGAATCGGCACTCAGGGAATGCGAAGGAGTGCAGGCCGCGGTGGTGCGGGCGATCGAACTCGAGGCTGGCGACCGGCGCCTGGTTGCTTTCGTGGTTGGCGAGCGGGCTTCCCGGGTGAGCCAATGGAAGGAGTCGCTGGGCCGGCAATTGCCTCCTTACATGATCCCTGCGGAGTTTGTATCGGTACCCTCTTTCCCCACCACCGCCGGCGGTAAGGTGGATGGCCAGGCTCTGGATGCGATGCGTCTCCAACCGCGACTTCGCCTACTCCTGCGCCAGCGCCATCCGCGTGGATGCGGTCGAAGCGCGCCTCAAGGCAATCTGGGAAAGGCTGCTTAAGGTCGAGACGGTCGGTATCCATGACGATTTCTTTTCGCTGGGTGGGCACTCCCTGTTGGCAGCGCGTATGTTGGTCCAGATCGAGGGGTGGTTCGGCTGCAAGCTGCCCTCACTCTGTGCTGGTGGAACATCCGACCATCCACGGTTTGGCCACTTACCTCCGTCAGAGTCCTGCAAGGGAAATGGCCGGCACTGGTAACGCTCCAGGCGGGCGCACATCTGCCGCCGCTTTTCATTGCCCATGGCATAGGGGGGAGCCTGTTGAGTTTTATCGAGTTGGCGGCCCAATTGGGGCCGGAGCAACCGGTGTACGGTCTGCAGCTACCGGCATCGATCGATGAGCATCAAGCGGAGCTGAGGACCCTGGCCGAAAATTATCTGCGCCAGGTCCGCGCGGTTCAGCCCTCCGGCCCCTACAATTTTGCCGGGCATTCTTCCGGCGGCCTGGTGGTCTTTGAGATGGCCTGCCAGCTCAGGGAGCAGGGCGAAACCATGGGTCTATTGGCGCTTTTGGATTGCGACCCCGATACGGGCAAGGCCGTGCATCAGCCCTTTCGTGATTGGGATTCGTTGAAGGCTTCTTTTTCTCGTGCGCGCGCAGAGTTCAAGCTGCGCGAATTTGGAATGCGCGAATTGCTGCGTCGCAGAATCGACTATCAGCGGATAAAGATCAAGGCCTGGCTGGCGGCCCGGTCACGCCGTGCAGGAAAGACCCATGGCAAAGTGGAAGCGGAAGGATACCTCGCGCTCGCTCTGCGCGATTACGAATTGAGACCGTATCCCGGGAACATCACTTTGTTTGTCGCCCAGGACGAGCCGGGTACCAAGGCCGAGCCGGCAAGCGCGTGGGCGGGAAAAGTTCTGGGTCAGTGTGAGACGCGGCTGATCCCCGGAACTCATCGTACGATCTTGAATCGGCCCCAGGTGATTTCACTTGCCCGGGAGATCAGCCACAAAATGCTGAAGAATGGGAACGCAGGTTCGAGAAGCAGAGTGGCTTGATAGGCTGCGGAAAAACTCATGCCTTGTATCAGGGCACGACTTTAGAGCTTGCGGAAAAACTCCGGTTTCTGAAGGGTACGAGCTACCTCGCCGCAGCGAGCATTAGCTCGTACATAAGTGTTTGCAAACAGGTCCGGCTTTAGCCACTGAGGGATGACTCTTTCTAGGCTGGGTGGCCCATTCAAGCCGTACTTTGGCTTGAGTGGGATAGCGGCTCTCGATGTGCCATTTCCGTTTTGCCACGGCCGCCCAAGGAAAAAATTCCCCCAGAAGGGCATGGAGCATCTACATTTTCGTGAGCCTTGGGTAGGATCCATCGAGCTTCGGTTTTGGCTCTTGTCTTGTGTCAGGGCCGACTTTGAGTCAGGGATGAAAGCTGAAACGGGCGATCCTGGCTTCGCCATGAGCGGTTGCGAGGGCTCCGATTGTGCCCGCTGCCGGCGACACATCGTAAAGCTTCCACGGATATTGAAAGCGCGCCCGCGTTCGTAGCAGCTCCGGTGGCGCGTCCGGCATCAACCCAACATCGAAGCTGTCGAGCGCACGATGAAGACCCACTCCTTCGGCCTTGAGAATTGCTTCCTTGCGCGTCCAGCAGCGATAGAAGCCGCCAAGCCAGGCATCGCCCTGAAGCCCACTCAACTCAGAAAGCTCGCTGCTGGAGAAATTCGTTGCGGCCACTTCCGGTTCGATGGGCCTTACCTGTTCCACATCCACGCCCACTGGTAGTCCGTAGGCCACCGCCAAAACGGCAATGCTCTGGCAATGGCTCAGGCTGAAGTGAAGGGAAGACCCCTCGCCGGCCAATTCGGGTTTGCCGAAGCGATTGGCATGGAAGCTGAGTTCTTTCGCAGGCTGGTTGAGATAGCCGCCGAGAATCCTGCGCAGGTTGGCATGGGCGACCGCATAGCGTAAGCGATCCGGAGCAAAATGAAAACGTTGCATCCGGTCCAGTTCCGCGGGTCCCAGGATGTCGATGTGAGCAGGCAGATCCGCTGCAGCTGGTTCGAGAAGCCAGGCCCAGAGATGGACTTCCTCTGGGGAGATCGCCGTTGGGATTTCGGAGGCAGGCCAGATAAGCGCGGAGATCACGTCCAATCGACTCCCTGGAATTGTCATCCGCCCGTTCCGGCGTGCCGTGGCAGCAAACTCTGGAGCTGCTGCACGGCGGGAAACCGACATGCAATTCTTTCAGCCGCTAGCTACTTCCTCATGGAAGCCCTACCCCACCCTTGTCATCCCGAGGAGCGGACTTGCCTGTGGCAAGTCAAGGGACAAATTGCACCGGCAACAAAAGCTTTGGGTGCCCCATTCAAGCCGTACTTTGGCTTGAGTGGGCTACCATGCCTCCCCCCACTCGTTAGTCATTAGGAGCGAAGCCGAGAGCCTGCCCTGAGCGAAGTCGAACGGGGACCTGCTGTGCGCCTTTCCCTGACGCAACTTCGCAAGTGTGCCCGCCGCCCTCAACTCGTCGAAGTTTCTTGCCACCGACCGTAGTGCACCCCCTCGACTCGTCTGCCGCCGTAGCACTACGCGTTTTTGTCTGGGCTCTCCCCTCTCGTGCCGCCTCCGGGGTTTTCGACCCACATCAATTCCAGTTGCCGAAATTTGTTGGTCAGGAAAGCCACGTCACGGGCGCTGACGTCTTCCGATTCCGCCCGCGCGATCTCGTGCTGTAAGAAGTTGAACGCCGGCCGCATGTCCACCGGGAAGTCGTCACTGCGGAGTCCGCGCAGAAATTCCCACGCCTGAAGAAGCAGTGTCCGGTCACCCGCGTTCGTCCCTTCGTGCGCCAGCACCGAGGCTGCGCGCCGGAGTCTTTCATGAGCATCCAGTTTGATCATGGGTAATGAAAGTGTGACACGAAATGGTCAAAATCATCTACCACTGACGAGCACTTTGCGACTCCGCCGCCCTATTCCTCAACCAATATAATGAAGTGGCGCCGAAGGTGCTGCACCGAAAAGCAACCCATTACCCCGTTGACTCCTCAGACAACTGGGGGCAAAGTGCATCTCCCAAGGTTAAACCGTCGATGGACACAACGTTGCGCGACACAAAAAACGACACCGCCGCGGGCTACGACTTTCGTTCCCCGTTGGCTGAGTATGTGCGCAGCCAGGCATTGCCCGTGGATAAGCTGGGACATCAGCCGCGGCTCTATGCGTTGACCCGATTGGTTGGGCGAGGGCTCGCCTACGACGACGACGTGGTGTATGCTGCGGCGTGGCTGCATGATCTGGGCGTCTTTATCGGTCATCGGCCCGAAGATCCGGTCAGAACTTTCCGGCTGGGATAATGTCAGCTACGCGATGAAGCAAGCGCCGGCGGCGCTTCTCCAGGCCGGCTTCCCTACGACAAAAGTTGCACAGGTCGTGGAAGCGATCCGCACCCACCAACCCCATCTGAGTCCGTCCGCAATCGAGGGCACGATCCTGCGCGATGCGGACATCCTCGAGCAGCTGGGGGCGATCGGCATCTTGCGCGTGGCGGCAAAGATAGGCCGCGATACGCGTTATCCAACATTTACCGATGCTGCAGCCACCTTGCGCAAGGCCCTGGCGGAGTTGCCGGGCAAACTTCACCTGGATACGGCGAAAAGCGCTGGCGCGGCCGAAGATCGCTCTCCTCCAGGCCTTCCTTCGAGGAATTGGACCAGGAAGCACACGGCGCTCTGTGTTGAAGTCGTCCGTTATGGTTACCTATGATGTTCCAGGGTCAGGTAGCTGTGCGTGGAGTGTGAGAGACTAACCGTTGCCGCGGCATTGTGACAAGAAGGTCTTTGCGTAAGGCCGGCCGGCGGCGGATTTGCATTGGGGGCCTGTTACATGAAGCTGAAAAACGCCAAGGTAGTGGTGTGCGGCGCCGGGGGTTTCATCGGCGGACATCTGGTCAAGAGCCTCCTGGACAACGGAGCAAATGTCATCCGCGCGGTGGACGTAAAGCCGCTGGACGAGTGGTACCAGACGTCGCCCGGTGTGTCCAATCTGTCTCTGGATCTCAAAGACAAAGACAGTTGCATGAAGGCGGCGCAGGGCGCTCAGGTAGTCTTCCAACTGGCCGCGGATATGGGCGGCATGGGTTTTATCGAGAACAACAAAGCCCTCTGCATGTTGAGCGTGTTGACCAATACGCACATGCTGATGGCCGCACGGGAAAAGGGCGTCGAGCGATTTTTTTACGCCTCCTCCGCCTGCGTGTACAACGGCGACAAGCAAAAAACCCGGACGTAGTTGCGCTTAAGGAAGAGGACGCCTATCCGGCGCTCCCCGAAGACGGCTACGGCTGGGAGAAGCTGTTCAGCGAACGCATGTGCCGCCACTTTGAAGAGGACTTTGGTCTGCAATGCCGCGTGGCCCGCTACCACAATGTCTACGGTCCTCTGGGTACCTGGACCGGCGGACGTGAAAAAGCGCCTGCTGCCATCTGCCGCAAGGTCATCGAGGCCAAGGCATCGGGCAAGCATCAAATCGAAATATGGGGTGACGGCAAACAGACCCGCAGCTTCATGTATATCGACGATTGCACCCGGGGCACGCAGGCGATCCTCGAAAGCGAAATTCACGAGCCCATCAATCTGGGCAGCAGCGAACTGGTCACCATCAATCAATTGGTGGATATGGCCGAAGAGATCGCCGGAGTGAAGCTGGAGCGCAAGTACAACCTGGACGCGCCCAAAGGCGTCAACGGACGCAACAGCGATAACACCAAGATTAAACAGTATCTGGGATGGGAACCTTCGATCCGCCTGAAAGAAGGCCTGGCGAAAACCTACGCATGGATCGAGAGCGAAATGATGGCAGTATCTAGAGCGTAATCAGGGTTACTGCGAATTGGTGCGATGCCCAGTTGGATTAAGCAACTCTGATGGTCGATCTAGACTGAGTCTACGGGAAACTGTGGGAGTGACAGCAGTGGCGACGGCAAGCGCTCAGTTCCGGCAGATTCTGGGAATCCGATTCTTCGTCGGAGATGCAGATGAAGCGATCGCCCGCATCAGCGGGGGCGGCCTGCTGGTGGTTCCCGCAGCCCCAGCGCTAAAGAATCTGGCCCACGATCCGGAATATCGTGAAGCTCTCCAGGGCGCAGACCTGGTAATCACTGACAGTGCCTTCATGGTTATGATCTGGAATCGTCTCAAGCGCGATTCCATTCGCCGGGTTTCAGGCCTGAAGTATCTTATCTTCGCTGTTGAAGCAGCCCGACTTTTACCAGCCTGGCGGGAGCTTCTGGATCATGGCCAGCGAGGAAAGCGCGCGCAGAAATTGCGCGTGGCTGCGGCGGCAGGGGATTGAGTTGGCCGCCGACGACCGATACATCGCCCCGCTTTACGGCAAGACAATTCTTGATCCTGCGCTCCTGCAGCGGATCGACGAGCGGCGTCCTCGCCATATTGTCGTGACCCTCGGGGGCGGCACGCAGGAGCGCCTCGGGCTTTATCTGAGAAGCGAGCTCAACTGCAAGCCTTCCATCCATTGCATCGGGGCGGCCATTGCCTTCCTGAGCGGCGACCAGGTGCAGATTCCCAGATGGGCAGACCGCATGTATTTGGGATGGCTATTTCGCTGTCTCTCAGATCCGCGGCGTTACATGCCGCGCTATTGGGATGCGCGCAAGCTGCTTTCGCTCATGATCCGTTATGGCAGCAGCCTTCCGGATGCCCTCAAGAGCGCTTCGCCGGCCAATGTAGAGCTGACGGCCGCTGACCTCAAAGAACGACTGCATTCCATCTACACCCAGCCGTCACAGTCGTAGTTGCAGCCCTGGACTACCCTGGAGCTTCATCCCTTGTATCAGCGCGCCACTTTACAGGCCGCAAAAAACCTCGCCCAACGAAGGGCATCAAAAGCCGTCGGATAAATGGCTGTCAATTACACGGGCAACAAAAGCTTTGGGTGCCCATTTGCCCCGATTTCCTGCGGAGGCTTGTGGCATTGATACACCGCATGCGCCTTTCCTTATTGAAAGGCGCACACGCGGACCTCTCTGGCACAGCGTGGCAGGAAATCGGGGTCAAGCCGTACTTTGGCTTGAGTGGGCTACCATGCCTCCCCCACTCGTTTTTCACTAGGACCGTAGTGGAGACTGCGGTTTCTCTTCCGGTCCCCAAGCACCCTCTTTAAGCCCCGGAGGGCAACGCACGGGTGTAGCCAGGCGATGGGCCGCTACTACTGGTTTCCCCGCACGCTGGCGCGTTGTGTTTCCGCGTGCTTGGCTGCAGTCTTCCAGCGCCTTTGCCTGGGGCAGGTAATCGAGCGCCTTGTTGATCATGGGATCCCAATTTGCCCGCACCTTCAAACCCTCTTCCTGGCCAAACTGGGTGGTGAAGATCTCAGCCTTGATGTTGGCCTTGACCCAATCCATGACCGGGGTCAGATCCGCATCGGTGTAGGGAATCTGCTGGCTGGTCAGGAATTGCTTGAAGGAGTCCATCACCGCGTCGTCCACCTGGAAGTCTTTGCCCACGGTCCGGTTGGCCATGTAGTGCTTGGCGAAATTGAAGAACGCGTAATGTTCCAGCAACACGTCCTGAACGGGGACGGACTTCGGAGTGTCGATCTTGTCGTCGGGTGTGATCCCGCCTCCGCCAAAGACCGTTCTTCCGGAGTCGGTGGCCTTCACCTCACGACTCTTCGTATCCTGCGGCTGGTCGTGGTTGTAGTAGTAGTCGTAAAGCGAGACTCCGTTGTAATTGCGCTGAATGAGCCGGCCGCTGGGCGTGTAGTAGTGATACGTCGTCAGCGCGAGTCCGGTGTTTTCAGACAAGGGATAGACGGTTTGCACCAGTCCTTTGCCGAAGGTGGTCTCGCCGGCGATGATCGCGCGATCGTGATCCTGCAGCGCACCGGAAACAATTTCAGCAGCCGAGGCGGTGCCGTGATTGACCAGCACCACGATGGGATATTCGTGGCCGCCGTTGCCATGGGTCGCGCGATAGGTCTGTTCAGGGAAGGCACGCCCACGCTGGGAGACAATCACCTGGCCCTTCTCCAGGAACTTGTCGCATACCGCCACCGCTTCACTCAATAAGCCGCCAGGATTTCCCCGCAGATCGAGAATCAGCCCATCGATACTGCCGAAGTGATCCAGCGCATCCGAGAGCTCACGGCCGGTCGTCTCCTGGAAGTTGGTGATGTGCACGTAGCCGACAGTGGGCCGGATCATGTACGTAAGGTCGATGCTGTTGTGCGGGATCTCATCCCGGATCAGGTCGAATACCAGCGGCTTGGCCGCGCCCTCGCGTGCGATCGTAATCTGCACGTGGGTACCTTTGGGCCCTTTGAGCACGTTGGCGACGTCTTCCGAATTCATGTTGTCCGTGGACTTGCCGTCTACCGCGACAATCACGTCTCCGGGCCGTATGCCGGCCTTGAAGGAAGGTGTGCCTTCAAAAGGACTGACCACGACAATCTTGTTGTTCTGGGGCTGAATCAGCATGCCTACGCCGTAGTACTTGCCATGCTGATCTTCGCGCATCTTGGCGTAGGCTTTTGGATCGTAAAAGCTGGAATGGGGGTCGAGCACCCGCAGCATGCCGGGAATGGCCCCATCGTAGACAGCCTTTTCCGCTTTGTCGCCGGTCAGCGGCTCGGCGTAGTTTTGTTCCACCAGGTCATAAACACTGGTGAAGGAGCGCAAATCGTCGCGCAGCGCGGACTCATCGGTACTGGATTGCGCGCCCAGCCTCTGGCTCACCACCGTGCCAAGGACAGCCACAAATCACAAAGAAGAGGAGAATGGAGAACAAAAACCGTCGTGTGCGGGAGGCCATAATTGCGGGTTTCCTCTGGGTCCGGAGGGGCGCGAAGGAAGGCAGCCCTGCTGCGCGGCCCGGAGTGTTCTTGACTCGAAGTATATCATTGGACGTAAGCTGATCTGATACGTACTCGAGTGCGCAAAACCTTAGGAAATCCGGTCTGTTTCACTAGCCGCACAACGGTGCTCGGTGCGAAACCAGGCAAACTACCACGTAAGAGCTAGAGCACTTTACTTCTGGTGTATAGAGGGCAACGAATTCGGCCGCGGCTTTTCCCAGGGAAAGCCGCACATCGCTTCCTCTCCACTGCAGCGTAGAAGTGAAATGCTCAGCAGCGTACCAGCGATACGAGATGTCCAGAACCCATGACGTTCACCTAAATTTCGGCAATCCACGGCGATTTTGATCCTGAGCGCGAGTCTTAGCGCTGTCCCATCCCTGGCCCAGGCCACCAACACCCAAACCGCGAATGCCCAAACCCCGCAGAACCCGGCCGCGCTGGCGCCGGTCAACGGCAAGGTGGTGGAAGATATTGTCGCCCGGGTGAATGACCAGATCATCACCCAGTCGGACTACGATCGAGCCGCGGAACAACTCGATGGCGAGGCCAAACAGCAGGCCATTCCTGCCCGCGAGCTACAGCAGAAACAAGCCGATCTGCTGCGCGATCTGATTGATCAGCAGCTCCTGCTCTCCAAAGGCAAGGAACTGGGAATCACCGGCGAAACCGAGTTGATCAAGCAGCCTGGACAATATCAGAAAGCAGAATCATCTGGATTCGCTCGAAGACCTGGAGAAGGCTGCGCAGCAGCAGGGCGTATCGTATGAAGACTTCAAAGCGAACATCCGCAACGGCATCATTACCCAGCAGGTGGTGCGGGACGAGGTCGGGCGGCACATTACCATGTCGCCGGCGGAAGTACAGAGATACTTCAAGGAGCACGAAAGTGAGTTTGCCCAGCCGGAGTCGGTGACCCTGAACGAGATTTTGATTCCCACCCCTGCGCAGGCGGGGACAGAGGGGGCAGATCCGGCCCAGGTCGCGGCGGCGCAGGCGCAAGCCGAGGCCATAGAAGCCAAACTGGCCGCGGGTGCAAAGTTCGAAGATTTGGCCAAGCCGGCCCCCACGGACCCCACCGCGCCGAAGAGCGTCGTGTTGGGCGAGTATCGCCGCGGAATGTTGGGGAAGGAAATTGAAGACAAGGTCTTCGCCTTGAATGCCGGCCAGCACACGCAACCGATTCGCACCAAGCAGGGCTTCATCATTCTGCAGGTCACCCAGCATACGCTGGGCGGTGATGCCAGCTACAAGCAGGTGGAGCCGCAAGTGGAAGAAGCCCTCTTCATGGAGCGTATGCAGCCGGCACTGAGGGTGTACCTGACCAAGCTGCGCGAAGAGGCCTACGTAGAACTCAAGCCGGGAGTAGTGGATACCGGGGCCAGTGGCAATGAAATGCGCCTGACCTATAGCGCCTACACGCCGCCCCCGCCTAAAAAGAAGAAGAAATTTGCCCGTGCTCGCTTCCGTGGCCGGGACAGGTCAACCGCGGCGTCTGCGGCCCAGGCGGCGTCTGCTCAAACCCCAGCGGCGCCGGCAACTGGTGCGAGCACGGCGGCCCCGGCCGCTGGCGCAACCCAGGCCTCTGCCGCCGGCACAGCGACTGGCGCCAAAACAGCGACCACGCAACAGGCGAGCAATAACGACCAGAACGTGGAGAAGCCTGGTAAGAAAGAGAAGATCCGTTTCGGGCAGGCCCCGCGCGAATCTCTTCCTGCCTCGCAGGTCGCTACGTCCAGCGTCCCCTCGGTCGGTCCAGACACCAATCCAACCGTTACCACTCCGGAAACGCGTTACGTAAACCCGGACGGTACGATAACCGGCGCACCGGCTCCGGTAAATGAAAAGAAGACCCGCCTGAGCAACCGCCCTCCCGTCAAGAAGGTGAAGAAAGACAAGTCTGGGACGGCGGATGCCCCCCCACCGCCGACCCCCGAAGACCTGGCGTCACAGAAGGTACAGGACGCGCCACTGGGGCTGGCCGACCAGACGGCAGCGCAGAAAAAGGCCAAGCAGAAGGGCGAAAAGACCCGCTACTCCGCCAAGCCCAAGGAGCCGGACCAAACCCCCGCACCCTATCTGGGCAAACCGGCGCCTGCAAGCACCCAGCCGCCCGCTTCAGGCGCCAGCCAGCCGGCCGCCGCCCCCGAGACAAGCCAGCCGGCGCCCGCTACCGCCCCACCCAGTCCGGCAACGCCTCCCGGCGCGCAACCTTAGCGAAATGAAAGAGATTTACGTCGCGGATCTAGGCAAATTCGAAAACCAGCCAGTAGTCTCTTTCTTCGCCGTCACCTCCAGGCAATTGCGCAGCCGAAAGGACGGCGGCCAGTATATGGCGCTGACCCTGGGCGACCGTACTGGCCAGATTGAATCCCGCATGTGGGACAATTTCGCCGACGCCGTTGCCGTCTTTGAGCAGGGAGACGTGGTTAAGGTTCGCGGGGAAGTCTGCCGCTACAACGGCCGCCTCCAGCTGAACCTGGAAAAGCTCCGCCTCGCTACCGGGGACGAGTTCGAACTGGCAGACTACGTTCCCCACACCCGCAAAGACGTGGAGGAGTTATGGCAGGCGCTGGTTCGGTCCGTCGACAGCTTCTCTGATCTTTCTCTGCAGGCGCTGGTACGTTCTTTTCTCAACGATCCAGTCTTTGCCGTAGCTTTCCGTGAGGCCCCGGCCGCCAAAACCCTCCACCATGCCTGGCTGGGCGGCCTGTTGGAGCATGTAGTCTCGCTCGTGGGCATCTGTGACCTGGCTGCGCAGCATTATCCTGAGATTAACCGTGACCTGCTCCTGACCGGCGCCATTCTGCATGACGTCGGCAAGCTGGAGGAGTTGCGTTGGGGCACCAGCTTCGACTACACCCTGGAGGGACAACTCGTAGGGCACATCACCATCGGCATCTCAATGATTGAGAAGAAGCTGGCGACACTGCCGGATTTTCCTCCAGCGCTGCGCATTCTGGTCGAGCACATGGTCCTGAGCCATCATGGCAAACTGGAGTTCGGTTCGCCCAAACTGCCCATGATTCCAGAAGCAGTGCTGCTCAACTACCTCGACGATATCGACGCCAAGATGCACACCATGCGCAGCGAATTTGAGCGCCACGAAGCGCAAGGGGGAGAGGCAGGCGAGATGACCGACTGGGTGCGTTCCATGGACAGGCCGCTGCTCAACACGGCAACCTTCCTCAAGCCCAAGCCCCCGTCCGAGGAGTAGACCATGAACTATCTGCTGAAGACCGAGCCCACCGCCTATTCTTTTGCCGATCTGGTGCGGGAAAAGGAAACCGACTGGACAGGCGTGACCAATCCGCAAGCGGTTAAGAATCTCCGCGCAATGAAGAAGGGCGATAAGCTCGTCATCTATCACACCGGCGACGAAAAGGCGGCGGTGGGCCTGGCCCACGTCACGTCCGTCGATTTATCCGATCCCAAAGTTCCCTTGGTTCGCATTGCCGCCGGCCCGGCGATCAAGCGGCCAAAAACCCTGGCGGAAATCAAGCAGCAACAGCTCTTTCAAGCTTCGCCCCTGGTCCGTCAGTCACGGCTCTCTGTCGTTCCCCTGGAGGAGACGCAGTACGACTGGATCGTCCACAACTGATCCGTGGCGTAAGCAGATCGTCCAGGGTGAAATCGTCTACAATCAAACGTTAGGTCTGCTCGCCTCATAACATGCTACGTTTCTCAACGGCTGGTGAATCACACGGCGAGTGCCTCATCGCCCTCATTTCCGGACTGCCCTGCGGGCCTCGACGTCGATCTTGCATTCATCGACCGGGAGTTGTGGCGGCGCCAGCAGGGCTTCGGCCGTGGCGGCCGTATGCACATCGAGCAGGACCGCGCGCACATCCTCTCCGGGGTGCGCCATGGCAAGACCATCGGTTCGCCGGTTTCCATCCAAATTGAAAATCGCGACTGGAAGAACTGGACTGATGTTCTGCCTGTGGGAGCGGGCGATCCGGCAAAGCACAAAGCCGTGGCTTCGCCGCGGCCAGGCCACGCCGATCTCGCCGGTTCGCTGAAGTACGATTTTCCCGATGCTCGCTATGTGCTCGAGCGGGCCTCCGCGCGCGAATCCACCGCTCGTGTGGCGGCGGGCGCCTTGGCCAAGTTGCTGCTAAAATCGCTGGGCATCGAGATCGCCAGCCATGTGGTGCGCGTTGGCCGCGTAGAACTGCCGCGCATTGCCTCCTGGGAAGAGATCAAGGCGCTGAACCAACGCGATGCGATCCTATTGAACTGCGTCGATCCGGAAACGGAAGAGCGGATGAAGGCGGAAGTGGATCATGTCTTGCGCACCGGCGATTCCATCGGTGGAGTTTTCGAAGTGGTCGTCCACGGCGTCCCGCCAGGTCTCGGCACGTATGCCAATTGGGATGAGCGGTTGGATGGATTACTCGCCTGGGCGGTGATGTCGCTGCAGGCAGTGAAGGCAGTGGAAGTTGGCCAGGGGGTCACGGCTGCCGAGTCTTTTGGTTCCGCGGTGCATGATGCCATCGGCTATAGCCCGGAGGAGAATGGCGCCGCACCCACCAGGTTCACTCGAGAACACAACAATGCTGGTGGCATCGAGGGTGGCGTCTCAAACGGTGAAGATGTCGTGGTGCGCGGCTATTTAAAGCCGATCTCCACCCTACGCCGCCCGCTCGGCTCCGTTTCCTATGCTACGCGGGAGGCGACCAAGGCTGCGTACGAGCGTTCCGATGTCTGCGTCGTGCCTGCCGCTGGAGTGGCAGCCGAAGCGATGGTTGCCTTCATCGTGGCAAAGCTCGCGCTGGAAAAGTTTGGTGGCGACTCGGCCGGAGAACTCAGCAGGAACTACCAGGGATACCTGGAGCAGATTCGCAGATTTTAAGGAAGATATCCGGTCGCATGGTCTATCCCATTGTTAAGTTTCCCGACCCCATCCTGCAGCGGCCGTCCGAGCCCGTCACCGTGTTTGACGAGGGTTTGAAAAAGCTGGTCGACGATATGTTCGAGTCCATGTACATCGCTCATGGCATCGGCCTCGCCGCCCCGCAAATTGGGATTCCCAAACGTTTGACCGTGATCGATCTCAGCTTTCAGAAAACTCCTGAAGACAAGATCGCCCTGATCAATCCCGAGGTGGTCACCAAAGAAGGAAAAATCTTCGAGGAGGAGGGCTGTCTCAGCCTGCCTGATATTCGCGAGAAAGTCGCGCGCGCCGCGAAGGTCAAAATACGCGCCCAGGATGTGCAGGGCAATTGGTTTGAACGCGAAGCCGATGACCTCCTGGCGCGCGCCTTTCAGCATGAGATCGATCACCTGGACGGGATTCTCTTTATCTTCCGCATCAGTGCCCTCAAGCGCGACTTTGTGTTGCGCAAGATACGCAAGTTGCAGCGAGCCGGGGAATGGTAGGTGAGGCTCGTCTTTTGCGGCACTCCGCAGTTCGCCATCCCCACCCTTGAGCAACTCATTGCGGCCGGCCACAGTATCGAGCTGGTGGTAACCCAGCCGGATAGGGTAAGGGGCCGCGATCAGGATCCTTCCCCGCCCCCGGTCAAGATGCTGGCAAGCGCGGCCGGCCTTGCCGGTAGTCCAGCCGGAAAAGATCAAGAACAATCTGGAGTTGCGATCTCGCCTGGAGGCGATCCAGCCGGACGCCATCATCGTAGTGGCTTACGGCCGCATCATCCCGGAGTGGATGCTGCACCTGCCGCGATGGGGCAACCTCAACCTTCATGCCTCGCTGCTGCCTAAGTACCGCGGCGCCGCTCCCATCCAGTGGGCGGTGGCTAACGGCGAAACCGTGACCGGCGCCACCACCATGCGCATCGATCAGGGTCTGGATACAGGCGACATTCTGCTTGCAACGTACCCTGGCCATCGGACCTGACCAGACAGCCGAGCAGCTTTTCCTTTGCTCGCCCAGAGCGGAGCCAGCCTCATGCTCGAGACGCTCGAAGGTCTCGAGGCGGGCACGATTCACCCGATTCCGCAGGATGATGCCAAGGCCTCGCTGGCGCCGATCCTCCAGCGCGAAGATGCTCTGGTCGATTTCACGCGGTCCGCTCCCGAGATTTACAACCGCTGGCGCGGCTTTCAGCCCTGGCCCGGCGCATACACCTTCTTCCGTGGAAAAAAGCTCACCCTCCATCGCATGCAGCCCGCTGGAGCTACCGACATCCCGGCCGGAGAACTGATGGTAGATGGAGATCGCCTGTTCGTGGCTGCGGGTTCGGGCACGCGGCTCGAGCTGTTGGAGGTTCAAGTGGAAGGAAAGAAGCGAATGCCGGTAGCGGATTTTCTGCGCGGCACGGCTCCCCGTCCGCATGAGAGCCTCGCCATGTCATGATCGCGCCCGCCCGGAAAGCCGCTTTCGATCTGCTGCTGGAACTCAAGCGCAAGCCGGAGTCGCACAGTGACGTGCTGCTCCATTCCAGGCGCGTGGAGGCGTTATCGCCTCTCGACCGAAATCTGGCAACCACTCTGGTGATGGGGGTGCTGCGCTGGCAACTGGTATTGCAGCAGCGTATCCGTGAGGCGCTCACCCGGAGCAAAGGTCACCTGGCCGATCCGGTGCAGGTTGCGCTCGAGTTGGGAGCGTTACAGTTACTGTTGCTGGATCGCATCCCGGCACACGCCGCTATTTTTGAGAGCGTGGAACTTGTCCGCCAATCGGGAAATCCCTACGCCGTGGGGCTGGCCAACGCCGTCCTGCGCAAACTGGCGCAGGCGCCAAAGCTGCAGGAGGCGGATGCCTCCGCTGCGCATCCGCCGTGGATGGTGGAACGATGGGTGGCGGCGTATGGCAGCCAGGCGGCTGACGCCATCTGCCGTTACGACCAGCTTCCTCCCCCCACCACGATTCGCCTCCCCTCGTCGGATGCAGAACCGGCTTTACAACTGGAGCCGGGAAGCTTCGTAGCCCGCGCCTGGCGGGCGGTTGCCGGAGAGGTGACAGGCGCGCGGGTAGCGCGCATGCAGGATGAGGGATCGCAACTGGTTGCGGAGTTAGCGGGGCAGGGCACTGCCATCCTGGATTGCTGTGCAGCTCCGGGAGGGAAGACCGCCATCCTGGCCGAGCGCAATCCGACCGCCACGATTACCGCCTGCGATATCAGCCCTTCGCGGCTCAAAGCCATGCAGGTCCTCCTTGCCGGGCAGCCGGGACAGATTCGCTTCCGCGTTCTCGATGCCACGGAGTTGCCGTTCCAGGATGCATTCGACCTGGTGCTCTGCGACGCCCCCTGCAGCGGAACGGGAACCCTGGCCCGCAATCCGGAGATAAGGCATCGGATCACGGTGGATGATTTTGCGCGCCAGCATGAACGCCAGGTACGTCTTCTCTGCTCGGCGATGCGTTCCTTGCGCCAGGGTGGGAGGCTTGTCTACTCCACCTGCTCCCTCGAAGCCGAAGAGAACGAAGCAGGTGGTGGCCGAGGCGTTGCAGCGGCAGAGGGGCTTCCGCCTGCTCCCCTGGCGTCCGCAAGTCCGGGCGCTGGAGGGTGAAGGCGTGCTCCGCCCGGGCACAGCAGACCGGCTCTTCCCGGGCGCCTTGCCGGATGACTTCGTGCGATTGCTTCCCGGCGCTTACCATGGAGACGGCTTTTTCGCCGCCTGCCTTACGCGCAACTAGTGTCGTGCGTCATGCCGACATCATCGATTTCGATCACGGATATCAAAACGCGTTTTGGCACACTCAACCGGAAGGTTTTTCAAAACTCCCACAAGGCCGTCATCCTGAGAGTTTGTGACTTTATTGGTTGCACACAAAAGCCGACGCTGAAAACAAAAAGGTTAGGTGCTGCCAAACAGCGCAAAAATCAATAAAGTCACAACCTCTGAGCGAAGCGCCTCGCAGATCTATCGCTTAACAAAGGGCTTTTGGCGCGCAGTCGAAGAGCCTGTCCCGAGCATAGCCGAGGGAACCCCGAGGATGCTTGTTGGCCGACGATCTTCAGAGCTTTCCGGCCACCAATACCTGAAAGAAATCAAGAAAGTCACAGCCTCCGAGCGTAGCCGAACCGGGATCTGCAGTGCGCCTTGGCCGCCGCCCACATTTGTTCTTGGGAAGCACCTCAGGCTGTTCCTTCCTCACCAGCCACCGTAGGCTAGGATTGCATCATGCTGGATGGCGCTCCGATCGCATACTGGATAGGTTTCCACGTTGTGGTGCTGTTCCTGATCGTGGCTGACCTGGCCGTTCTCAGCCTCGGTAAGGCCTCTGCCCGAACCCGCGACAGCATTATTTTCGTCTTGTTTGTCTTTTCCCTCGCCGCCTGTTTCGGCATATGGATCGGACACGTTGAGGAGCATCAGACAGCGCTCGAATTCACCTCCGGCTACCTGATCGAGCTCTCCCTCAGCATCGATAATCTCTTCGTCTTCCTGCTGCTCTTCCGCGCCTTCGGCCTGAGCGCAGAAGCGCAAAGAAAGGCGCTCCTGTTGGGCGTCCTGGGCGCCATCGTTATGCGCGGGTTATTCATCTTTACCGGGATCGAATTGCTGCTGCGCTTTGCCTGGATTCAGTACGTTTTCGGGGCCATCCTGTTGGTAGCCGCGCTGCGGCTTCTGCGGGGAAAAAAGGCCGGGGCCGCTCCCGCTCCGGCCAAGTGGGTTGCACAATGGACAAAACGCTGGGGCACCGGCCCCAAATCTACCTTTGTGCTTGCGGTGATCGCCATCGAACTGGTCGATCTCGTCTTCGCGGTAGATTCCGTGCCGGCTGTGCTCGCCATCTCCCACCACCCGTTTGTGGTCTACACCTCAAACATCTTCGCCATTCTCGGATTGCGGTCGCTGTACTTCCTGTTGGCCGGCTTGCTGGACCGGTTGCGCTATCTCCACGTCGGGCTGGCTACGATTCTGGGCTTTGTGGGCGCGAAGATGATGCTGGCGAAATGGGTCCATGTACCGGTCGGCGTCTCGCTCGGCTTTATTGTCCTGGTGGTGATCGCGGCTGCAGCCGCTTCTCTGCTCTCCACCAAAGCACACAGCGCAAGCACCTCCTGAGGGTTGCGATACGATGGACCAAGCGTGCGCAAGATCTCGGTCAAGACCAAGTCGGGGCAATACACCGTTTCTGTGGGAAGCGGCATCCTCGATTCCCTAGCCAAACGCATGCCGGCGCTCACCGGCAAGAAGCGCAAGCTCATCTTTCTCTTAACCTCACCGGAGATCTGGGCCCTTTGGGGCCACCGCCTACAGGCATCGCTTCCCCAGGAACCGGTCGTTCTCTTTCTACCCCCAGGCGAGCGCCACAAACGCATGGCCCAGGTGGAACGGCTGGCCACGGAGATGGCTAGGGCTGGAGCAGATCGCTCCTCCCTGCTGATTGCCTTCGGTGGCGGTGTGATCGGCGACATGGGCGGGTTTCTCAGCTCCATCTACATGCGCGGAATTGATTACATCCAGATGCCAACGACCCTGTTGTCGCAGGTGGATTCCTCGGTGGGGGGCAAGACCGGGGCGAATTTGCAAACCGGCAAGAACCTGGTGGGCTGCTTCTACCCCCCGCTGGAAGTGGTGGCCGACATCAGCCTGCTCCACACCCTTCCTCACCGGGAACTACGCGCCGGGATTTACGAAAGCATCAAGGCTGGGCTCATCCGGGACGCGGCGCTCTTCCGCTTCATCGAGAGCCATCGCGAGCTCCTTGACCAGGGCGATCCTGCTTCACTGGAGAAGATGGTCGCGGCCTCCATCGGATTAAGGCCGAGGTGGTCAGTCTGGATGAGCGGGAGTTCGGTGTGCGCATGCTTCTCAATTTCGGCCACACCCTCGGCCATGCCATTGAGGCGGCCAGCGGTTATCGTGCCCTGCTGCATGGCGAAGCTGTCGCCTGGGGTATGATCGCGGCGTTGTACATCAGCCGCCAGCGAAACCTGGTAACCGCGGAAGCCGCGCGGCGCATCGAGGGTCTGATCCGCTACTTTGAGCCCCCGGCATTGCCCTCTGTCAGCACCAAACGCCTGTTACAGGCTGCATCCGGGGACAAGAAGAATCGGGCCGGAGTGCGCCGCTTCGTCCTTCTGCAGGGCCTGGGCAATGCGGTGGTGGCCGAGGACGTAACCGACGCCGAGGTGGTCGCGGCCATCGATGCGATCCGCCGCCTCTCCGCGGACGGCAAATAGCCGTGGCCGCGCCTGGCGCTCAACCCGAAGGAACCGGGGACGAAGCAAGTGCGGCGGCCGCGGTCCGTTCGATGTTCGATCAGATCGCCCCGCGCTACGATCTGCTGAACCACGTCCTCTCCTGCAACATTGACCGCATTTGGTGGCGCCGGGCAGCTCGCAGCTTTCGCCAGGTGCTCGCTCGTCCGGACGCACAAATTCTCGACCTCTGCTGCGGAACCGGCGATATGACGCTGGCATTGCTGCGCCGCAGGCCAAAGGGTGGACGGCCGGTGCTGGCCGCTGACTTCGCCCACCAGATGTTGCTGCGCGGTGCGGCGAAATTCGCCCCCCAGGGAGGGATCGCCTTTGAGGCCGACGCCCTTCATCTTCCCCTGCCCACAGGTTCTCTCGATCTACTCATCACCGCCTTCGGTTTTCGTAACCTGGCCAACTACCAGGCGGGCCTGGAGGAGTTCTACCGTACGTTGAAGCCGGGCGGGCAGCTGGGTATTCTCGACTTCAGCGAGCCGGGCGGCGTGATGGGCAAGCTCTATGCCTTCTACTTCCGCCGGGTTCTTCCCGCGGTAGGTTCGCTGCTCTCAGGAGTCTCCGGACCGTATCGCTATCTTCCCCACTCCGTCCACCACTTCCCCACTCCTCCCCAACTGCTGCAAACCATGCAATCGATAGGCTTTAGGGAGGCTTCCTGGACCCCCTACAGTTTCGGCATCGCTGGCCTGTATCGCGCCGTCAAGCCAAATCCTGCGGGTTAACCAGGTGAGGTCGGCCCACTATCGTCCAATGCCCCAGCGGTGGCCAACTGGATAGACTTAGGGCATGCGTGCGACTGTCACCTGGAAGCAAGACCAGCAGTACGATGCCGAGTCCCACAGCGGCCATCACGTCGTCCTGGACGCGGACGCCGCACACCTGGGCGGCCCCAGTCCCATGGAGCTGGTGCTAATGGCCTTGTGCAGCTGCACGGCGGTCGACGTGGTCTCGATTTTGCACAAGAAGCGGGAACCGTTCACCTCGCTGACGGTTTCTGCGGTTGCCGAACAGGCGCCGGCGCCGCCCCGCACCTTCAGCCACATCCATCTCATTTACCACCTGGGCGGAAAGGTCTCAGCCAAGGCTGCCGAAGATGCGGTTGCACTGTCCAAGAACAAGTACTGCTCTGTTTCCAGGATGCTGGAAAAAGCAGCAGCCATCGATTACGAGATCACCTACGAGGGAGCATGATCAATTTCTTCCGCCTGGTCCTTGCTGGGATGACGCTTGCCATGGCGGGGCTGGTTTCGGCAGTGATGACGATGCATTTTGCCATCCATGGAGCCGAGGTGAAGGTTCCGGATCTGCAGGGGCTCACGGTAGCTGAAGCCGTGCACCGGACGGCCAATATGGGATTGAACCTGGGCATCGACAACAAGTACTACAGCGTCGATGTGCCGGCAGGCCGGGTGCTGGCGCAATCTCCTTTGCCGGGTGCCATCGTGCGCCGCGAATGGCGCATGCGGGTGACCGAGAGCCTGGGTCCGCAGCGGGTGGCGATCCCCAAGGTTGTGGGCCAGCAGGAACGAGTGGCGGCTATCGAAGTGCGTCGGCTGGGGTTGGACCTCGAAGAGACCGCGCAGATGCCCTATGGCGGTGTTCAGCCAGGAACGGTGATCGCGCAGAATCCCCAACAGGGGGCAGCCGGCGTGGAGCGCCCCAGCGTCAGCCTCCTGGTGAGCAGCCCTTTGATTACGCCGCCCCCCGCATTCGTTATGCCCCAGTTGGTCGGCTTGCCGCTGGCGTCGGCGACAGCTTTGGTGGTGCACGCGGGGTTGAAAGTCGGGCCGGTGGAGAATAGCTACTCGAGCGAGCCCGCTGCGGCAGACACCGACGCCGCGGCGGGAGAAATGGCGCCTGCGGACACCGTCGATCCCGCCGGCACAGTGTTGAGCCAGAGTCCGCTTGCAGGCCATCGCATTGAACCCGGCATGACCATCAGCCTTCGCGTCGCGCAGTAGAGGCAGATAACCAGTCAACCCAAAGTAACCTCCGAAACGATAACCGGCGATTCAGGAAAAGAGTCTCGGCGGCTAACTCCGTTTCCACAAGCGCGATATCCTCTCCGCAGATGATTTCGGCACAGCGGGCGGCCTCTCGTCACCCACCCGTTGGTCGGCAGTTGCCGGTAGTTTCGGCCTAAGGCGAGCGAAGGGCAGTTTTACCGCTGTCCGGTGTCACACCCGATCCCTGTCCCAAAATAAGCAATCCAAGCATCCCGCAACCAGGAAAATTCAACATCCTCTCGTTCCCTCACAGAGGATGGGTGGGCCCCATATCTCGCTCGTTTTTCGCGAGATGTGGGATACCACAGCTCTTTCCCTCTAAATCTCCATTCACACCATGCACTTTGCGGTCAACACCCGCACTCTTGCAGCCAAAGGAGCCACCTATGCCCAAAAATGAAGTCAGCGATCCCATCACCGATCAAGAAATAGCCTTTGCCCTTCTGGTCCTTGCTGGCGCCATGACCGACCGTCGTGCCGCCGAAGCGGTCGGCCTCAACCCCGACTCCGCCGCCGACACCAAAGCCAAACCCAGTGTCTGCGCCTTCATGCACGAGCATCGCGCCGCCGTCCAGCAACAGCTTGTCCAGCAGGACGCCGACCTGCCCCGGCGAGCCGTGGGGTGCGCCGTGGAGGAAATGCGCCCCGTGGGCCCGGACCGCGAGCAAGTACTGGCACGCCTCTGGGAACTCGCCTACCTCAGCCCCGAAATGACCCGAAACAGCATTACCGGGCAGATCAAGGCCATTTCCATGATCGTGGCCATGCAAAACTTCATCCCCGACCGTCGCGCCCTCTCTGCAGAGAAGAAATCCGCCCCTGCACCCAACCCGCAAATCAATGCCGCCGTGGCGTGTGCCCCAACGAATGACCCCAGCCAGTCCGTCTTCGCCCAACGCTTTGCCCCCTCGCAAGCACCGCCACCGGCCCTGTTCGGTTCTGTTCCAGACCTGGGAGTTCCCTTTCCCACCAAAAAGACCCCCTTAAACCCCTTTGTCCACCCCCGCTGAGCTGCTAATCCTTAAAAAGGACCCAAAAATATCGAATTTTAAAAATAACTGAACAGGCCGCTTTGCAGCTCACAAACGCTGGGTGGCCCATTCAAGCCGTCCTTTGGCTTGAGTGGGATAGCGGCTCTCGATGTGCCATTTCCCGTTTGCCAACCCCGCCCAAGGGAAAAACTCCGCAGAGGGGAACGCGACATCTACGTTTTCGACTTGCCGTAAATCGTTGACAATGCGCCGGGCTTTGAGTCCGTGGCTGGGTGGCCCATTCAAGCCGTCTTTTGGCTTGAGTGGGAAAGTGGCTCTCGATGTGCTATTTCCCGTTTACCACGCCCGCCCAAGGGAAAAAATTCCCCAGACGGGCACGCGACATCTACGTTTACGATTTGCCGTAAATCGTTGACAATACGCCGGGCTTTGAGTCCGGGGGAGCGGATTTTCAAACCTGCGGGGACGCCCTCACCCCCCCATTTGTTTTTGGGAGAAACTTCACCGCTGATTCAACAGCTGCACCGTTTCCAGGAAGACGTCGCCCACGATGGTCAGGCTCTTGGCGCTCAGCTTATCCATGGTGTCCTGGGGGGTGTGCCAAAACGCGTTTTGATATCCATAATCGAAATCGATGATGTCGGCAGCAGGGCACGCCGCGTTGCACAAATGGAGTGTGATCGTCGCCCACCGTATTCTCTCGTTGGAAAAAATAAGACTGGTCGCCGAACTTGGCAGCTGCCCGTCCTACCAGGTCGAGCAGCCACTGGGTGGAGCTCAAGTCCCGCTCCACTGCGAGATCGCGGTCACCGATCATATCGGCTAGCAGAAAGGCTTTGATGTGTTTGAGGGTCCCATCGGCCTGCCACTTGGCCGCGAGGTGCCGGCTGCCATAGGTCGAGTCGGCGTCTGTCCAGCCCTTGATCGCCTCTTCTCCGTCAAAGAAAACCAGCCACACACTGTATCCATCCAACTTCTTCCCCCGGAAGCTGTTGGCCAACTGCAACAGCAGGCCGGTGCTCGAGCCACCATCATTCGCGCCCGCGTAGCCGGTATCTTTCAGCGGGTAGTTGGTGTCGTAGTGGGTAGCCAGTACGATGATGCCGTCCTTGCTGCCGGGAAATTTGACAATGTAGTTCGTCATGGCCAGAGGCCCGGCGGGCGTGGATGCGGTAAAGCTGTCTTTCACCAACTCGTCTTTAGCGAACTGTCGTTCGAGGAAGGCCTGGGCCTTCGCATGTCCCGGGCTGCCCACCCAACGGGGACCCGTAGCGACGAATTCCCTGGTGTACGTCAGTGCGCGTTCGCCGTCAAAGCGTGGGAGCGGCGATGCCGTCTGCGCCTTGGCCATTCCACTCAATAAGCAATAGAGCAGCGCGGCGCCAAGCGGCCGGGACACAAAGAAGTAGCGGTTCATGACGCCTGTTTTTGGCGGTTCCTGCGGCTGGGGTGGACCATGTAAGCGACGCCAATACTGACCAGGTAAAGCGCGAGCATCGGAGCGGCAAAGACACACATCGTCAACACATCCGGAGTTGGGGTGATGATCGCGGCGATGATGAAAATAACCAGGATAGCGTAGCGGATATTCTTCCACAGAAAACTCGCGTTCACGATGCCGAAGAGGGCCAGAAAGAAGACCAGGATCGGCAGCTCGAAGGTGATCCCCAGGCCCAGGATCACGGTCATGAAGAGCTCCGTGTACTCGCCCACGGTGACCATCGGCCGGAACTGATCGCCGTACCCAATAAGGAAGTTGAGGGCGCCGGGGTAAACGTAGTGGTAGCCGAAAAAAGCGCCGGTTAGAAATAGTCCGACGGTCGCCGTCATGAATGGCAGGATGTATCGCTTCTCCTGCCGGTAAAGCCCGGGGGCGATGAACAGCCAGACCTGGAACAGAATGAAGGGCGAAGCCAGGATGGCCCCCCCGACCAGGCTGATTTTGATGAAGAAATTAAAGGGATCTACCGGGTTCAGATAGACCAGGTGAGGGTCCAGATGGTGCGCCTTGAGGGCCGAAACAATGGGCTGCTCCATGAACGCAAACAGCTTCTGGCGGAAAAAGTAAGCGATGAAGAAGGCGGCGACCAGGTAGAGTCCGGAATGAATAATGCGCTTGCGCAGTTCCTCCAGGTGTTCCAGGAGGCTCATGCCCGGCAATTCCGCTCTTTCCGTCACTGCTGTGCGGGCCCGATCCACGATGTCAGTCATGATGCGTGGTTGCCTGCTCCGGCTCGTGTTTGAGGCCGTTGGCGGCCAGTTCCGGGTGGTCCCCCGCGACTGCTTCCAGTTCCGCGACTTCTTCGTGCACCGGAATGACCCTCGACGATGGGCTCTCTGTGCTTACAGTGGTTCCGTTGCTTGGCGGCCTTATAGTCAGGGCCTCTGACGTGGGTTCCGGGGACGGTGACGGAGTCACTGGCGGGGCGGCAATTTGCTTCTGCCGATCCGCCAATTCGGCTGCGCGTAACTCTTCCTCAATCTGCATCTTGAATTCGTTGCTGGCGCGGCGGAATTCGAGCACCAGTTTGCCTAACTGACGGCCGATCTCCGGCAGCTTCTTGGGCCCAAAAATTACCAGCGCCAGTCCGAAAATGAAGATGGTATCGGGCAAACTCATCGCTCTGTCATGATACCTGCCTCGCCAAGGGGCCACAAATCAAGGTGGTTTATCATGGCTGTGGACGAAGGTCGTAGTGATGAAGACATTCTCGCTGGATGAGGCGCAGTCACTTTTGCCGATTCTCGAATCCCTTCTGCGGCGGGCGATCGAGGGCAAGGCAAGTGCTGGGCTGGTCGAAGCGGAATTGCAGATGCTCAGTCAGAATATCTTTCTCTCGGGAGGGATGCTGGTGGATGTCGCGGCAGTTGCGCGTAAGCGCATGGCCCAGCGCGCCTCAGTCCAGCAAGCCCAGGATGCGATCCAGGAAATTGACTCGATTGGCGTCCAGGTAAAGGATCTTGACAAGGGATTGCTCGACTTCCCATGCCAGATCGGCGACCAGATCGTTCTACTCTGCTGGCAGTTGGGTGAAGCAAAGATTGACTACTGGCACACCGTAGACGCTGGCTTCCAGGGCAGACAGCCCCTCGATGAGCGTTTTCATCCGAAGAGCCGCCCCGAAAGACCAAACTAAGCCAGCCTTCCAGCCCTAACTCAGTGTCATTCACCGGCAACAAAGGATGGGTGCCCCATTCAAGCCCGGTTTTGGCTTGAGTGGGATACCAGCCCGCTTGACCTTAGGACCTTAATGGTTGGATCTGCAGTTCTCCCTACTAGCATCCAATCTTGAGGGAGCTCGATTCGATCCCCAAGACGAAGCGAGAGTGTCAGCCACCTCCCAGGGTTACTAAATTGACCCTGCCGCGTCTCTCTTACTAACCTGCTCCAACCTTCCCCTCAACGGCTGTTAGACTGCAACCGGCCTTCGATGCACGAAAAGCACACTACGCACGCCAGCCTTACCCTCCTGCTCGGTACGCTGATCACGGATCGGCAGGGTCGCGTGCAGGGCCGGCTGAAAGACGTCGCGGTGGCCACTGGACCCGCCGCGGGCAACGTGGCCGGACTGCTGCTGAAGACACGGGAGGGAACCAGGCTGGTTGCGGTGAAAGATGTACTGCAGACGCCTGCCGGAACCCTCGAATTACGCGAGGACGCCCTGCTTCAGCCCCTTCGCGGGGATGAAAACCTTCTGCTCCTCCAGCAGGACGTGCTGGATCGGCAGATTATCGACGTCCATGGCCGGAAGGTGGTGCGGGTCAACGACATCGATCTGCAGTGGTTTCCACAGAATGGCCGTGAGGGGCTGCGGGTCGCTGAGGTTGCGATCGGCCTTCGGGGCGCGGTTCGCAGGCTGCTCAAAGGTACGATGCCCAGGCACACGCTGGCAAACTTCGCCATGCGCTTCCGCGCCAGCATCATTCCCTGGGAGTTCGTGGATCTCATCGAAGTGGATCCGGCACGCCGGGTCAAGCTGAAGATCGAGCATGAGCGGCTGGCTCATATGCACCCCTCCGATCTCGCGGACATCCTGGAAGACCTGCCGCCTCCTGAGCGGGAAGCGGTCTTCGGCTCCCTCGATGAGGAGGTTGCAGCAGAAGCGCTGGAGGAAGTAGAGCCTCGCCTGCAGAAGTCCCTGCTCGAATCGCTCGATTCCGGCCGCGTTGCCGACATCGTGGAAGAGATGGATCCCGGCGCGGCCGCCGATCTGCTGGCCGAGCTCTCCGACGAGCGTTCCGAGGCGATTCTCGAGGAGATGGAGCCCGAAGAGCGACATGAGGTGGAGGAGCTGCTCGAATTCCGGGAAGATTCCGCTGCCGGTCGAATGACCACCGACTGCGTGAAGGTGGGCTCAGGTGCCACAGTCGCGGACGCGGTGCGCGCGCTGCGGGAGTTCGATGGCGACCCGGAGGGAGTAACCGAGATTTATCTCACCGGCCATAACGATGTGCTCCAGGGAGTCGTTCCGCTGTCGCGCCTGATACTGGCCTTGCCCGAGACGCGGGTGGCGGTTCTGGCAGAACCGCGCATTATCTCTTGTCCGGCCGAAGCTCACCAGGATGAAGTCGCAGAACTTTTCGACAAGTACAATTTGCATGCGCTGCCGGTGCTGGATGGTGCCAACCGGCTGGTGGGTGTAGTGCAGGCGGACCATGTCATCGCGTTTCTGCGGGCCAAGCAGTGAAACCGCAATAGCCTGAAATTCAAAATTGAAATCTTCACCTCGACCGCATGCTCAAGCGCTGGCGAATCCGCATACTGCTCTTCCTCGCCGTGCTGGGGCCGGGATTTATCACCGCCAATATCGATAACGATTCGGGCGGCATCCTCACCTACTCCAACGCCGGAGCTCAATTCGGCTACACCCTGCTGTGGACCATGATCCCCATCACCGTGGCTTTGCTGGTGGTGCAGGAAATGTGCGCGCGCATGGGCGCGGTTACCGGCAAGGGCCTGAGCGACCTGATCCGCGAAGAATTCGGGTTGCGCATGACTTTCATCTTGATGTTGCTGCTGGTAGTGGTCAATTTCGGTAACGTCATGACGGAGTTCGTCGGCATTGCCGGAAGTATGCAGCTCTTCCACGTCAGCAAATTTATTTCCGTGCCCGGCAGCGCCCTGTTGATCTGGCTTCTGGTGGTTAAGGGAGACTTCAAGAGCGTCGAAAAGGTCTTTCTGGCGGCGTCGGTTTTCTATATTGCCTATATCGTCACCGGCGTTCTTTCCCAGCCCAGCTGGCATGAAGCCATGGTGGCTACGGTCGAGTTGCCCAAAGGCCCTATATGGCACTCAAAAAGTTACATTTACATGATCGTGGCGGTTATCGGCACCACCATTTCTCCCTGGATGCAGTTCTACCTCCAGTCTTCGATCGTGGAGAAGGGGGTTACGGCGAAGAGCTATGCGGCTTCACGTCTCGACGTCATCATCGGGTCGTTCTTCACCAACATCGTGGCCTGGTTCATCGTGGTCGCCTGTGCCGCCACGCTGTTTGCCCATGGCATGGGAGCGATCAAGGAAGCGGCGGACGCGGCCCAGGCGATGAAGCCGCTGGCCGGGCGTTACGCTTTCCTGTTGTTCGCCGTCGGGCTGTTCAATGCTTCGCTCTTTGCTGCCTCGATTCTGCCCCTTTCCACTGCCTACACGGTATGCGAGGGGCTGGGTCTGCAGTCGGGCCTGGATGGCGGCTTCAAAGATGCGCCCTGTCTTCTACTGGCTCTATACCCTCCTGGTGGCGGGCGGGGCGCTGGCCGTCCTGTTCGTTCCCAACGCCAAACTGATCAGCATGGTCATCCTGTCGCAGGTGTTGAACGGCGTCTTGCTGCCCCTGGTGATCGTCTTCATGCTCCTGCTCATCAATCGCAAAGACCTGATGGGCGATTTTGTAAACTCCGGCTGGTTCAACGTCGTGGCCTGGCTCACCGCGGCTGTGGTCATCGTGCTGTCGCTGGTGATGATGTTTACCAGCGGCGCGGGCTAGAGTGCTGCGTGAAAACCCGCCGATCCGGGAGTAGTTTTTTTTGCCACACCGGCGACAAGTGCTGGGTGCCCCATTCAAGCCGTCCTTTGGCTTGAGTGGGATAATGGCTCTCGATGTGCCGCTTCCCATTTGCCACGCCCGCGCAAGGAAAATGATTCCGTAGAAGGGTACCTGCCTCCCAGTCCCGACAGTGGTCCGAGAACCGGTACCGCTTCTGCGGACTCTTCATCTCCCTGCGGCAGTGGCGAACGGGAATTGGCACATCGAGAGCCATTATCCCACTCGAGCCAAAGGACGGCTTGAATGGGGCACCCAGCATTTGTCGCCGGTGCGGCAAAAAAACTATAGTGCGCACATTGGACTTGCTCCTGGATTGGCCGGTTCTCACGCAGCGTCTTCAGGCCCGTACGTAAATGCGCAACCTGCAGAGTGCTTCGCTTCGCTACCCTCACTAGTACACAGCAGACGTGAAAATGCTCCAACCGCATGTAATACGATGAGAGTTCAAGGTCTATCTTGGACGTCGAAGCAGCTCCCAACTCTCTCTCTGACGCCGCCAAGCAGGAGTCCCCGGCGAAGCGGAGGACCCCGTCGGCTTTTGGCTGGACGATTTTGTTCTTCGTCGATATTCTGGGCGGCGTTTTACGGGCTGTCCCGCGGCTCTGCCCTACCTGAAGAATGGCTCCGATATAGTCTTCAGCGCCAAGCTGCGATGGGAGCAAAAGGGACAGGTCTTTCCTGCCGTCCTGCAGTCACCCGGGTCTTGATCTTCGGCAATAGCAAGATCCTGGCAGGTTTTGTTCCCGCATGGTTTGACCAGATGAGTTCGGCGAACCATCTGCGTGTCTCGTCCTTCAACTCCGGTTTTCCGGGTAGCGATTTATTCTTGCCGCCGCTTCAGGCGATGTGTGCGCGAGGCCAGGCGCCTAACGTGCTGCTGCTCACGCTCCCCTGGAATCCAGATCCGCCTCGGCGCGGCATCTTTCATCTCATTCCCGACGACCACGCCGTCATCGATGCGCTCTTTCCCTTTCGTAATTTTCTCAGAGACCTGACCGCCTTCCTGCTTGCAGCGCCCAGCCACGGCGGCGTGGTGAGCTTACTACCGCGAGTCGGAAGAGAACGAGCGCGCGGTGATCGCCGAGCGAGGCTACCATCTGATCACCGAGCAGAGCCATTTTCCCGGCGGGCGCCTGCCGGAAGACTTTCATCTTGGATTCCGACCAGCCAGCGCAGGTCTTCAGCGCGGGTTGCTCCCGCGCAAAGCGCGCAGATCGATCAACTGAATCAATTAGTGCGGCAGTATCACATGGATTGTTACTACGTGCCCTTTTATCTGCGTCAGGGAGAAGCCGCGCCTGCGGCAGGGTATGACGAACGGTTTGCCGCGCTGCTCCAGCAGACCACCTCGTGCAAGCTGCTCGGTCCGGACTACTTTCTTTATCCCAATCGGCTCTTTGCCGATCAGACGCACCTGAATGAAGCCGGCGCGCGGGTCTATACGGAGGCGTTGTTTCAGCTGCTGAAGGAGAGCTCCCATGCTCTTCAATAGCTTTCAGTTCCTGTTATTTTTTATCCTCGTGTGGCTGCTTTTCCTGGTCACGCGCGGCACTCCCCGCAAAGTCATTCTGCTTGTCGCCAGCTACTACTTCTACATGTGCTGGAGCACGCGTTACATCTTTGTGATCTGGGCCATCACGGTGATCGACTACGTGGCCGGCCTGCAGATCGAAAAGGCGGAGCAGCTGGCGCGGCGCCGTCTGTACCTGGGAATAAGCCTGTTTTGCAATCTCGGACTATTGGCCGTGTTCAAGTACTTCAATTTTCTGACCGGCTCGTTTCGCAGCGCGTCACACCTCTTTGGTCTGCGGTTTGATCCGCCGCTGCTGGCGATCATTTTGCCCGTCGGCCTTTCCTTCCATACCTTTCAGGCGATGAGTTACACCATCGAGGTTTACCGGCGGAGAGTACCGGCGGAAAAGAATCTGCTGGAGTACGCACTCTACGTTGCCTTCTTTCCGCAAATGGTGGCCGGGCCGATCGAGCGGCCTTACGAACTTCTGCCCCAGTTTCATCGCGAGCCGGAGGTCAGCTTTGCCGGCGTGCGGGCTGGCCTGGTGCAGGCCCTTTGGGGTCTGTTCAAGAAAATGGTGCTGGCTGACAATGTCGCTGATTTTGTAAAGCTCATTTATGACACGCCGCGGCATTACAACGGGGCAGCGCTGTCGCTGGCCACGCTGCTATTTTCCATTCAGATTTACTGCGATTTTTCCGGCTACACCGACATTGCGTTGGGCCTGGCGCGGATGATGGGCTACGAGCTGCGTATCAATTTCATGCAGCCGTACTTCAGCCGTTCGGTGGGCGAGTTCTGGAGGCGATGGCACATCTCGCTGTCCACCTGGTTTCGCGATTACCTCTATATTCCGTTGGGCGGGAACCGGGTGAAGTTATCCCGGCATTACGCCAACCTGATGATCACCTTTGTGATCAGCGGGCTTTGGCACGGCGCCAACTGGACCTTTGTCGCCTGGGGGTTTTTGCACGGGGTCTACTTGATCGTGGCCCAGGCCACGGCCCCTTTCACCGCGCGGTTCGGCCGGCTGACGGTGGTCAGGACTGTTTTCACCTTCAGCCTGGTGACCTTCGCCTGGATATTTTTTCGTGCCAACAACCTGCGAGACGCCTGGTTTGTCGCCACCCATCTTTTTCCCCTGGGGCGGCTGGATCCTCTCTTGCTGAAGGTTGGTGGCTTCAGCCGGGCCACGGCTCCCTACCTGGTCTTATCGATCGTTGCCATGTTTGTCATCGAGTGGTGGATCGCCCACCCTGCGCGGGTCCCGCGGCTCTGGGCCCGGCCGGCGTTTCGCGCCCTGGCTTACAACGCATGTGTGTACGCGATCGCCTTCTTCGGCTTTTTTGGCCATCGCGACTTCATCTATTTTCAGTTTTGAGAGAATCGTTAGAGCAGCTTGCCCGCTGCCAGCTCGCGGATGAGAATCCTGTCGGCGGCGAGAAAGTCATAGCGGGTCAGCTCGCGCAGCGGGCACCAGCGCAGGTCATGAAAGATGCGGTTCGTCATTTCGCCGGTGAACTGGTAAACGGCAAAAAACTGCAGGTCAATCGCACTGCCGCTGCGGTAGGTATGGCGGGTGTGCGCCACGCGGTTGCCGATATCGGCGGCGATCCCCAACTCCTCATCGAGTTCGCGCCGTAGAGCTTGCTCCGCGCTCTCGCCGTCCTCCACCTTGCCACCGGGAAATTCCCATTTCAGCGCCATCGGTTGATCCGGCCGCCTCTGGCAGATCAGAACCTTTTGTTCGCGCAGGATCAGCGCGGCAACAACCAGCCGAACCACCTTCGCGTCCGTTCTCGATCGGCTGGAGTCTTTCTGCACGGTCATATGATTTTAGACGTAGCCCGCGCCAGACCGTCTGGATATAGGGAACGAACGTTCTCCGCGGGGCCCAATACAGGCTGCGATGTTGAGGCATTATGCGGGTTCGGGCACAGTGCCATCCGGGTAAAAGACGGGCCACCCCTGCCGGGCCGCGATCTGCAGCAGTGCCGGCGTCGGGTTGACGGGAAAGGCCTGGCGCGCGATCTCGAGCATCGCCGCATCGTGAATGGAGTTGCCGAATACCGCGTCGGGGGCCGCGACGCCTGCCTTTATCAGCGATTCGGCCTTGCCTTCGCCGGTGGGTACATCGAGCAGCTTGCTGGTAATGACCCCGCCAGCCACATGGGCACGCGCGGAAATCACCCGGGAAGGCGGAATGTTAAAGCCGCGAACGCCTTCTTCAATGACCCAGTTGTTGGTCGAACTGACCACCCAGATCTCGGTTCCGCGATCATTCAACGACGAAACCAGGGCATTGCATTTCGGGGAAGATCTTGTCCAGAAAGCGCGACTGGAAGAAGGCGGCCGCTGCACGGCGGATTTCCGCTTCACTCAGGCCGTCATAGATCTGGACCATCTCCCCGCACATGGCGAGTTCCGAGACCTTGCCTGCCAGGTATAGGCGGTAGCGGGAGTCGATCCAGTCACTCGCGTTGCGTGAGACGATGCCTTCTTCGATCGACCAGACCATGAAGTCGTAGCCGGAGTCTCCGCTCCACAGTGTTCCATCGCAGTCAAAGACGGCGATGGCTGGCTCCCGGGAGAGAACCGCGTCGACAAATTCTTTGGGGGAAAGAGAGATGATGGGTGCTGGACTTGCTACTGGTCAAAGCGGAAGGTCGCTCCTGGCGGGGCATATGCCCTCTTCTATTGTCCGCGATCTGACGCAATTTTGCACTTCCGGCGTGAACGGTTGGTGAATGTGGCACGGCTGTCTCTCTTGGTTCCTGCGCCGGCCGGGCTGCGGCGGTCAGCGCGCCGGGAGCAGATAATCGAGGCTGTGCTCGCCCCCAACCATCCCGGCATCCTGCGCCAGTACCTTGCCTATCTGCGCGTGGAGAAGGGTCTGCGGCCGCTGACCTGCGAGGCCTATCAGCGGGACCTGTGCCTCTTCGCCGAATACCTCGAAGGTACCCATGCGCTGCCATGACCGCCGGGCAGGGGCAGGTGGCCGGGTTTCTTGAGCATCTGCAGAAGCATGGGGTGCAGTCGCGCTCGATCGCGCGCAAGCTCTCCTGCCTGCGCGGCTTCTACAAATGGCTGCTGCTGGATAAGCGAATCGGGCACGATCCGACGGTGAACCTCGAGTCCCCTTCGTCGTGGAAGGTTCTGCCCAAGGCGCTGGCCCAGTCGGAGGTGGAGCGCATGATGGAACAGGCCGGGACGGCGGCCGAGCATCCCCAGGCGGATGCGGTAGCCCTGCGCGATCGCGCCATCGTGGAGATGCTGTACGCCGGCGGAGTGCGCGTCTCCGAGCTCACCGGGCTGGGGGTCGAAGATCTGTCCCTGGCGGAGGGCCGCATGCTGGTGCGCGGCAAAGGGGACAAGGAGCGCATTGTGCCCTTGGGGCGTGCAGCGGTCGAGGCTTTGGAAGCGTATTTGACCCGCGGCCGGCCGGCGCTGGCGATCCGCCCGCGGGAGAGCCGGCTCTTTCTCTCCATACGCGGCGCCGGACTTACCCGGCAATGGGTATGGCGCCTGGTAAAGCAGCTGGATGTCCGTGCCAGCCCGCACGTGCTGCGCCATAGCTGCGCCACGCATATGGTGGAGAACGGAGCCGATCTGAGGACCGTGCAGACCCTGCTGGGGCATGCCGATATATCGACCACGCAGGTATACACCCACCTGGCGCTGGGCAGGTTGAAAGCCGTGCATCGCGCTCATCATCCCCGGGCCACACGAGTGACCGGAAAATGAAACCGCCGTCCAGGCAGTTGGCGGAGGAGTTCCTGGCCATGCTGGCGCATGAGCGGGCCGCGTCTCCGCATACCGTGCGGGCTTACAGGCGGGAGATCGACAATTTTGCCGCCTATCTGATCGAGCAGAGCGGGCAGGGCGTCGAAATGCACTCCGTGGATCATCTGCAGATACGGGGCTACCTGGGAGAACTCTACAGCCGGGGGTTGGCGAAGGCGTCGGTGGCCAGGTCGCTGGCAGCGGTGCGGTCCTGGTTTCAATGGATGGCCCGGGCAGGGCACGTGACCAGTAATCCCGCCGCTCTGGTGGCTACTCCCAAGCTGCCCAAGCATCTACCGCGCGTGCCCTCGATTGAGCAGATGAACCACCTGGTGGAGACGGCTTCGGCGGAGACGGTTGCTGCGTGGCCGGAGCGCGATCGCATGATCTTCGAATTGCTCTATGGATGCGGCATCCGCAACGCAGAGCTGGTGGGACTCAATGTGGCCGACGTGCATTGGGCGCGGGAAGTGATCCTGGTCCGGGGCAAGGGGCGCAAGCAGCGCTATGTTCCCCTGGGAGATGCAGCGGCAGATGCGATTCGGGCTTATCTTCCGTCGCGCGCCGTCAAGCTCGAGGCCAAGTCGACCGACGCGTTGCTGTTGAACCTGCAGATGAAGGGAAGCGGGCGTCTGACGACCAGGAGCGTGGGGCGGATCGTCAAGCGAATCTCGCTCGCCAAAGGACTGCCGGCAGAGATTCACCCGCACACGCTACGCCACGCCTTCGGCACCCACATGCTGGAGGAGGGTGCTGACCTGCGGGCTATTCAGGAGCTGCTGGGACACGAGCGACTCTCAACCACCCAGCGCTATACCCAACTCACCGTCGGGCAGGTCACGCAGGTCTACGACCGGACACATCCCCGGGCCAAGTAGAAGCCCTGTTGGGTAGTCTGGGCTTTAGCCCGGACATCGACCGGGCAAATTCGTTGGCCTTTAGGCCCTGAGGTATTTATTTCCTTAAATTTCCGCAGAGGCATAGAGGGCAAAGCGTACCTCAGGGCCTGAAGGCCGATGGGTTTTGAGGAATGGGTGTCCGGGCTAAACAGGTTCTGGTTTTTGAAGGGTACGGGCTTCAGACCGTACATAAATGCTTGAAAACAGGACCGGCTTTAGAAGCCGCTGAGGGAAACATTTCCATGCCTCTCCGACTTATTCCGCAACCTGTTTAGCCCCTGAGGTACGCTTTGCCAGAAGGGTTTACAGCGAGGCGATGGCCGTGGCCTCATCCCGGTGAAGGGCAGCGTATTTGGTAATCCCCACCATCGTAAACACCTTTTGGAAGTGCGGCGTAAGCCCGAATGCGGCGATCGTCTGGTCAGCCTTGCTGGCTTCCATCAACATCTGGATGACAAGTGCAATTCCACTGGAATTGATGTACTCCACTTTGGAGAAATCGATCAATACCGGGCGGCTCTTGACCACGCCCTCATAAGTTCCAAGCACGGTGTCCCGCGAACTGCTGGAGATATCGCCTGTGAAGCGAAGAACGGTGACCGGCCGTCCATTCGCGGCGATAACCTCATCAACTTTTGCTTTCGTCTCCGTCTGCACTTTACTCATTCTCCTTAGCCAGCCTGATGACCAGCCTTACGTAGCTGCCTTTTCCCGGGCTTCCTTTGACCCACTCCGCTTCGTCCACCAGGGACTGGATCAGAAACATACCCATGCCGCGGGGATCCTCTTCACCGTGCATCTTGCGGTCGATGTCTGGCTTGGAAGGGGCCTTGGCGATGCCAGAACCTGTATCCATCACTTTCACCTCCAGCGCTTCATCGCTGGCAGAAAGAATCACCCCCACGCAGAGGTTATCGTTCAAGCAGGTTTCCGTGTTCAATGGCGTTGATGCACGCCTCGGCCAGGGCGGTCTTAAGGTCTTCAATGCGGTCGTCGGGAAAGCCCATGAGCTTGGCAACGCTGGCAGCCGTGCCCATCGCTACTTTTTCGAAGCCCAGCCGCGATGGAAGCTTGACTTCCACCGCCGTGCCCCTGGTTTCAACCATTTTGCTCATCCCTCACTAGCACTGCATTCGCACCAATGCCAAGGCCGTCATGTCGTCTTGCTGCGGCTCTCCCCGGGAAAAATCAGCCAATTGTTGCCACAGGACCTTGAGGATAGCAGTACAGTCCTGCGACTTGCACTCCCGAAATGTTGCAAGCAAACGTTCTGGACCGTATTCGTCATCGCCCTGAAACACTTCAGTGAGCCCATCCGTGTAGAAAAGCAGCCGCGATCCGGGTGGGAAGTCGAGGGTTTCGGAGGTGTATTCCATCATTGGGACCAGCCCGATGGGGGTGCCGCTGGCCTCGATCTCATGCACTGCCCTCTCCCCGGCGATCAGAAATCCGGGGTTGTGGCCGGCATTGACGACTTCGACGGTATGCGTCTGCGGGTCCAGTTTGAGGAAGATCGCGGTTACGTAGCGCCGGCGGGCTTCCTGCCCTTCGCCATAGTGATGCTGGTTCATGCGCGCGGCCAGTTCGGCCAGCGGGAGCCCAGCGAGCGCCATGGCGCGAAAGGCTGAGCGGAAAGAAGTGGCGACGATGGCCGAGGCCAGGCCCTTGCCGGCGACATCCGCCACCACCATGATCTCGCCCCCATCGGGGAGACTCACAATGTCTACGTAGTCTCCGCCAACCTCATAACAGGTGCTCGATCGTACGGCGACGGAATAGCCGGAGATCTCCGACATCTGCTGCGGCAGCAGGCTGCGCTGAATGGCGCGGGCGGCGTCCAAATCCTGTTGCACTCGAGCCCATTCCACAGCGCGCTCATGGTAGTGTGCATTCTCGACCGCGACCCCGGCCTGCAATACCAGCCCTTCCAGAAAATCCTGCTCGTAGAGCGACAGCGTCTTGCCCGGCCCGGGGTTTACCATCAGCTCGGTCAGTTGCGTTCCGTCTTTGCTCAGCAGAGCGTAGCGAGCGCAGCCGTCCCAAGGTTCGGGGGGCATATCGCCCACAGTGAGAGCGGGTTCGGTTACGTGGGCCCCGGCCATTTCCAGCTCGCGCACCACGATGCGCAGAACTGATTGCAGCACTTCTTCCGGCCGAACCGCCGCATGCACCTGGCGAGAGACTTCGAGCAATGCCTGTAGGCGGGCCACCTGCTGTTGCAGGTCAATCACTTCGGCTTGGCTTTTAGAAAAGGAAGAGAGGGACATGATCGGGATGGCATCAATCTAGCATAGGGTTGAGAACCTTGGGATCAGGATTCGTCGCCTTCCACCCTCGCCCCGAAAGGCACAGCAAGGAGAGGGATCCGGAGATCTGTTTGGGAACGATATACTGGAAGAGGCCAAAATTATGGAAACCAAACTCGCTCTTCCCGCGCAATCGAAGTTTTCCGAAGAGGTAGCAGAGTGGATTGAGGCCTTTGACGACCTGGTCGTCGGCGAAGGTCCGGTACAAGGCGCGGAGCTGATTGCCGCATTACGGCAGCGGGCGCGCGAGGCCGGTATCTCCACTCCCAGCGCGCTAACCACGCCCTACCTGAATACCATTCCTAAGCATGACGAGGTGCCCTACCCCGGGGACCGCAAGCTCGAGGAGCGGCTGGAAGCCCTGATTCGCTGGAACGCGATGGCCATGGTGCATGGTCAGAATAAGAAGGATGCAGGCATTGGCGGCCATCTCTCCACCTACTCCTCGCTGGCCACTTTGCTCGAAGTGGGCTACGAGCATTTCTTCCGCGCTACCTATGGAGACCAGCCGGGCGACTTTATCTACTTCCAGGGCCACGCTTCTCCAGGTGTCTATGCACGCGCTTACCTCGAAGGACGGTTTGATGATGATCGCCTGCTGCACTTCCGCCACGAACTGCGGGGTAAGCCTGGGCTGTCTTCCTATCCCCATCCGTGGCTGATGCCGGATTTCTGGCGCTTTCCTACTGTTTCCATGGGCATTGGACCCCTCAATGCGATCTACCAGGCGCGCTTCATGCGCTACCTGGAGAACCGCAGCCTTATTCAAAAAACCGACCGCAAAATCTGGGCATTCGTTGGAGATGGCGAGACTGACGAGGTGGATACTCTGGGCGCGCTCAACGTCGCCTCCCGTGAAAAGCTCGACAACCTGATCTTTGTGGTGAACTGCAACCTGCAGCGCCTGGACGGCCCGGTGCGCGGCAATAAGCGCATCATCGATGAGCTGGAAGGCACCTTCCGCGGAGCAGGCTGGCTCGTCATCAAGGTCGTCTGGGGCAGCGATTGGGATGAACTATTCGAGCGCGATTCTTCCGGCCTGCTGCTCAAGAGGATGGAAGAGTGCGTCGATGGCGACTATCAAGCGTTCAAGGCCAAAGGCGGGGCCTACCTGCGGCAGGAGTTTTTTGGCAAATATCCCGAACTGCTCGAAATGGTGAGTGACAAGACAGACGAGCAGCTGGAAAATCTGCATCGCGGCGGCCACGACCGGGTGAAGATCTACAACGCTTACCGCAAGGCGATCAATCATCATGGCTCGCCCGCTGTCATCCTGGCCAAAACCGTCAAAGGGTACGGCATGGGCGCTAACCAGGCCCGCAATGCTTCCCACCAGGAGAAGAAACTTACCGACAGCGGACTGGCCCAGTTTGTAAAGCGCTTTAAGATACCGGTGCCGGAGCAACAGGCGAAGCTGGGTAAACCGTATCGGCCGTCGCCGGACAGCCCGGAGATCGTCTACCTTCAGGAGCGGCGCAAAGCACTGGGTGGCTATCTGCCCCATCGTGAGACGCCGAAGCTGGCGTTCAAGGCTCCCCCGCTGAAGGAGTTCAGCGAGTGGACGGCCGGTTCCAAAGGACGCGCGGTCTCGACCACCATGGGATTTGTCAGCATCCTTCGCCATCTGCTGAAAGATCCGGCGATTGGCAAACTGATCGTGCCCATCGTGCCTGATGAGGCCCGGACCTTCGGTCTGGAGTCCGCTATTCGCCAGGTGGCCATCTACGCCCCTGAGGGACAGAAGTACACCCCGCACGATAACGACATGCTGCTCTACTATCGCGAAGAGCAGGACGGCCAGATTTTGGAGGAGGGCATCACCGAAGCCGGCTCCATGGCTTCCTTTACCGCAGCCGGAACCGCCTACTCCAATTACCGCATACCCATGATCCCGTTCTACATGTATTACTCGATGTTTGGTTTTCAGCGGGTTGGGGACATGATCTGGGCCTTTGCCGATTCGCGTGGCAAGGGTTTCCTGATGGGAGGGACCGCCGGCCGCACCACCATGCTGGGAGAAGGGCTGCAGCACCAGGACGGGCATAGTCACGTGCTGGCCAGCACTGTTCCCACCTGTCTCAGCTACGACCCGGCCTACGTCTATGAGCTGGCCGTGATCGTCCAGGACGGCATCCGCCGCATGTACCAGGAAGGTGAAGCCGTCTTCTACTACATCACCATGTACAACGAGGACTATGCCATGCCCGCCATGCCCGAGGGGGTTCGCGAAGGCATCGTCCGCGGCATTTATCGCTTCCAGGCTGCCTCCGGAGGCAAGGCCACGGCGCAGCTCTTTGGCAGCGGGCCTATTCTGAACGAGGTCGTTCGGGCGCAAGGCATTCTGGCCGAGAAGTATGGTGTTCAGACCGACGTCTGGAGCGTTACCAGCTACAACGAGCTAAGGCGTGAAGCGTTGGGCGTGGAACGCTGGAATCGCCTGCATCCAACGCAGCCGGAAAAAGTTCCCTACATTCTTGAAACCCTCAAGGGAACCGAGGGCCCCATTATCGCGGCCAGCGATTATATGAAGGTCGTGCCCGATCAGCTTTCACCCTGGCTCTCGACCCGGCTGGTGTCACTGGGCACGGATGGCTTCGGCCGCAGCGATAATCGGGAATATCTGCGCCGCCACTTCGAGGTGAACGCGGAATCGATCGTGGCGGCAACGCTCTCCCGCTTGGCGCGCGAGGGAAAATTCGACCAGGGGAAGGCCCAGGAGGCCTTTGCGGAATTGGGATTGGAGACGGAAACAGCCGATCCTGCCCACCTGTAATTACAACGCGAGTAGGTTTGTGAAGGGTACGGCCCAAGGCCATGAAGGGTACGGCCTTTAGGCCGTACGTAGACGCTTCACAATGAGATCGGCTTTAGCCGCTGAAGGACTCATTTCCAACCCTCTCCAGACCTTTTCTGCTCCATGCTGGTCTCCAGCCGCTGCCGCGGAAAGGTGACTGCACTCTGCGCCCCCACCAGAGCCACATGGCCAACGCCATGAGGATGAGCAGCCCAAAAGCCAGGAGGCTGCCCTCGGGGCCGGTTGGGCCCCCGCTCCACAGCATCTGTCCAGTGGGGTGTTCACCGAGTAGATGGCCCTGGGCCACCATCCCGCTGTCGGAGGTCCCATAGAAATAGGACTCTGCCCAGTCCCAGCTCGCATGGCAGCCTACCGCCCACCATAGCGACCCCGTGTACCAAAGGCTGAGACAGAAAACCAGGCCTACGGCCGCTGCGTTAAATAGCCCCACCGTCGTCTCGCCGGGATTGGTGCCGTGGGAAAATCCGAATAGAAACGACAGCACCAGCGCTCCCCACCAGAACCCAATGCCTCGGGTCAACGTGAACTGCAGATAGCCGCGCAAGGTCGATTCCTCGAAGATGCCTACCACCAGGAACAGCAATCCCCAGCCCAGGGCGTATTTCCAGATGGCAGGGCCGTGCAACTGTACTCCGTCAAAGACCAGCAACCCTGCCTTCCACAAAACCAGCACCAAGGCGGAAAGCGCAACGAATCCCCAAACCAGGCCGGAAATGAAGCGCACCGCTCTCGCTTTGCCTTGATATCCGTATGCCAGGAGAGGCCGGCGCTCGATCAGAGCCATGATCGCCGTCGCCAACAACAGCGGTACAAGCTGCGAGCCTTCCGAAATGAACGCCATTCTCAAGGGAAACAGTGCTGAATGGTGACTTGGAGGAAGTAGGCGCTTCAACACCTGGAAGGAGAGAAAGCTAAATCCGATAAAAAGCACGACGAACAGCAGAACACCCCATCCCGCCCGGAGACCCTCTGCGCCTACGAATATCCAGTGCAGGCCGCGCTTTGGCGCTGGCGGAGTTGCGAGGGAAGCCTCGGCTTGCAATATCTCTTCGTCCAAAGTACCTCCTGAAAGATGCCCCATCATCTTACCCTTCGGCTCTGTCCATCCCCTATAACGCCTGCTGAGGTGAGCGCTACCCTCCCCTTGTCATCAAGGAGCCGACTCGCCTGTGGCAAGTTAAGGGAGCAATTACACGGGCAACAAAGCTTTGGGTGCCCCATTCAAGCCGTACTTTGGCTTGAGTGGGCTACCATGCCTCCCCCACTCGTTTGTGATTAGAGCGAAGCCGAGGGACCTGCAGAACAGCTCAGCGAGCCGGAATTGCCAGCCGCTGCGTGTTGGCTCACCCACTGCTGCGCATGTTGCATCTCTGGCAATCCCGGGTCCGCCGTCTTCCACGCGCTGAGGAACTGCTTGTAAGCCACCGCGGTTGCACCGGCATCTCGCGTCTTCTCCTTCACCTGGGCAATCCCATAAAGCGCGAAACCAGAGTTGGGACGTTCCACAAGCGCCCTCTTAAATGCAGCTTCAGCCTCAGGCCATTTACCGGCTGCCATCATCGCCGCCGCTTCACTTTCCGCCACCGGCCGAATGTAGAAGGGAGGCTCGCGGTAGCCCAGCTCCTTCTCTTCCCGGAGCGCGGAGGCGAAGAGCTTTTCCGCTTCGGGAACGTTGTTTTGCGTAGCCATCATGGAAGCACGCAGTTCCAGCGACATGATGGAGAGCATTTTGAGCAGAGGCTGGGGCAGGGGATCAGGCGACATGCTTTGATTACCTGTGGGCACTGCGGCTTTCTTTTCCTTCGCTTCCTGGTCTTTTATCTGTTCCGACATGCGCCATAAGCTCGAATCGAGCAACACCGAGTGGCGTTCGGCTACATCCGGTTCATGTGCCTCCACAGACTGCATGCCCAGGGCAAATTGCGAAAGTCCGCCGGCTAGGAATTCCATGTGCGGCATGTCCTGGGAGAGATTTGCGGCGTTGACCAAGTCCACGACGCGCGGCCAGTCCGCAGTGCGCAAAGCAACCGGTAGCGCGGGATTGAGACGGGCAATGGCATCGCGGGGCGACCAGGGGTAGAGAGTGTCTTCCAGATGACCGCGTGCCTTCCCCAATTTGACCGAAACCTGTGCCGCCTCCTGCAACTGCCCGGCCTCCAGTAGATTGGCGATGGAATACATCAGGTTGTGGATGTAGTTCCAGTCATTGTCCGGCGCGATGTGCTGTTGGCGCATGTAGCTTTCATCGGCCCGGGCTGAAGCGTCGAATGCGATCTGGGCCCGGGAGTAAGCTCCAGTGCGGTAAAAGATGTGTCCCGGCATGTGCACCATGTGCCCCGAAGCTGGTGCAAGCGAGCCCAGAATCTCCGCGCTGTGCAAAGCCTGTTCCGGGTGTGGACCGGCTTCGACAGCGTGGATCCAGAGGTGGTTCGCGGCCGAGTTCTGAGGCTCATCCTTGAGCACACCTTGCAAGAGAGCAAGCTCCTCCTTCTTGCCCTTGCGCGCCTCTCCATTGTCGTCATAGCCATCGTCGACAGCCTCAGAGAGAGCGATGCGGGCATTCGTATCGCTCGGGTTCTCTTTCACCAGGGTGCGCAGAATTTCGATTTCGTGGTCGAATTTTGCCTTGTCCTCGGAGCCGGCTTCGCGTACCGCTGCTTCGTGGGCTTCGGCGGCTTGGATATAGAGCTTCTCGCGCGCTGTTGCGTGCCCTTCAAGGGCAACCGCCTTTTCGAGCGACGCTTGCGCGTAGCTCTTTGTCAGGCTGTGGTTGAAGCTCTCCGCCTGGTAAAGCCCCCAATAGCACATGGCGCAATTGGCGTCGGAACGGATGGATTCTTCAAAAGCCCGATCGGCCTCATAATCCCAAAAATCGTAAAGCAGGTTGTAGCCCTGCTCAAACCACACCTGGGCCTGGGCATTCGCAGAAATCGGAAAGCGCACATTGCCAACACCCTCAATGCGTTGCGGCGCGGGCAGTTGCTCCGGAGGTACCGGATCTCCGGTATCGGGCATCGCCATCCTCATCTGGCCGAGAGATGCTCCGGCTTGCAGCAAAATCAACACCATCAGAAAAAATCGTTTAGCCATGGGGTATCTTCTGGCCCTCCGCCAGCAGGGTATTCTGCACCAAATACCCGGGGTGAACTAAACTAGAGTGGTAACCGTGGCCCCCGGGGCAGCAAAGGAATTATCCATTGATCGCAAGCACTTTAACTAAGATTTTCGGAACCAGTAACGAACGCGTGATCAAGCGGATGATGCCCATGGTCGAACAGACCGGGTCTCTCGAGCCTGCCATGAAGGCTCTGTCGGACGATGAACTCCGCGCCAAGACGCTGGAGTTCCGCGCCCGCATCGCCGCGCGGCTGGACGGCATTGACGACGCCGAAGAGCGCGTAGCGGAAGAAAAAGTGGTGCTGAACGAGATTCTACCCGAGGCCTTTGCGGTGGTCCGCGAGGCTGGCCGGCGGGTGCTGCAGATGCGTCACTTTGATGTCCAATTGATAGGCGGCATGGTGCTGCACCAGGGCAAGATCGCCGAGATGAAGACGGGCGAAGGCAAGACCCTGGTAGCGACCCTGCCTTGCTACCTGAATGCGCTGGCGGGCCATGGCGTGCACGTGGTGACGGTGAATGATTACCTGGCCAAACGCGATGCCGAGTGGATGGGCAAGATTTACGAGTTCCTGGGCCTGACCGTCGGCGTGATTGTGCACGATCTCGATGACTCCCAGCGCCGCGCCGCCTATGGGTCCGACATCACCTACGGCACCAACAACGAATTCGGTTTTGACTACCTGCGCGACAATATGAAGTTTGACCATGCTGATTGTGTGCAGCGTGGACACTACTTCGCGATCGTCGATGAGGTCGACTCGATCCTAATCGATGAAGCCCGCACTCCCTTGATCATCAGCGGCCCCACGGATCAGACCACGGACAAGTATGCCCGCGTGAACCGCATCCTGCCATCGCTCGAACAAGGGGAAGAGATCGAACGGGGCGAAGAAAAGATCCTGACCGGCGATTTCGTAGTCGATGAAAAGCATAAGACCATCAGCGTGACCGACGAAGGTTGGGAGAAGATCGAGCAGTTACTGGGCATCGGCAACATCGCCGATCCGGAGAACTGGGATTTAAAGCATCACGTCGAGGTTGCGATCAAGGCGCATTCACTGTACCGCCGTGATGTGGCCTACGTGGTGAAGGACGGCGAAGTCATCATCGTCGACGAATTTACCGGCCGATTGATGCCCGGGCGCCGTTGGAGCGATGGACTGCATCAGGCGATCGAGGCCAAGGAGCAGGTGAACATTCGCCGCGAAGATCAGACGCTGGCCACCATCACGTTCCAGAATTACTTTCGCCTGTACAAGAAGCTCTCTGGCATGACCGGCACGGCGGAAACAGAGGCCACGGAATTCGAGAATATCTACAAGCTCGAGATCGTGGTCATTCCCACCAACAAGCCGATGCGCCGCCTGGAAAATCCGGACGTGGTCTTTCGCACCGCCAAAGAAAAATATTTTGCTGTGGCCGATGAGATTTCGCGGCTCCACGAAGAGAAGCAACCGGTGCTGGTGGGTACCACTTCGATCGAGAAGTCGGAGCTGCTGTCGTCGATCCTGCAACGCAAGGGCGTGAAGCATGTAGTGCTCAACGCCAAGTTTCACGAGCGCGAGGCGGAGATCGTAGCCCAGGCCGGGCGCCTTGGTATGGTAACCATTGCCACCAACATGGCCGGCCGCGGTACCGACATTGTGCTCGGGGGCAACGCGGAATTCGCCGCCAAGCAGGAGCTGTTGAAGAAGGGCATGGCGCAAGCGGTCAACGCGGCTCAGGGAGCCATCAATCCCATGGCTGGCCCGGGCATGATGCGCTTCTACTACCAGGGGCAGGAATTCGAGACCAGCCAGGAGATATGGGATAAGGCTTACGCCCAGTATGCAGCCACCGCTGAGCGCGAGCACGAAGAGGTGATTGCTGCCGGTGGACTGCACATCGTAGGCACGGAACGGCATGAGTCACGGCGCATTGACAACCAGCTGCGCGGCCGCGCCGGCCGCCAGGGCGATCCCGGTGCTTCGCGGTTTTATCTCTCGCTCGAAGATGACCTGATGCGCATCTTCGCCAAGGAGTGGGTATCAAACCTGCTGCAACGGCTGGGCATGGAAGAAGGTGTGCCCATTGAGTCGCGCATGATCAGCAGCCGCATCGAGGCCGCGCAGAAGGCAGTGGAAGGGCAGAACTTCGAAGCCCGCAAACACCTGCTTGAATACGACGACGTGATGAACAAGCAGCGTACGGCGGTGTATGGAACGCGCCAGCAGCTGCTCGAAGGGCTCGATCAAAAGGAGCTGATCCTCGAGGACTATGTTGCCAATCTGCTAAGCGCGGCGATGGAACAGCACGCTCCGGAGGCAATGCATCCCGACCAGTGGGATATCAACGGGTTAAAGAGCCAGCTGGCCTCTCAGTTCGGCATCGATCTGGAAAAGGAAGGCATCGATCTGAACAGCCTGAACCGCCACGAGTTGGGCGAGACGCTGTTCGACCGTTTGAAAGAGAAGTATGAGATGAAGGAAGCCCTCCTCGGCAGTACCACCATGCGCTATCACGAGCGCATGGTCATGCTCAGCGTTCTCGACGGTTTGTGGAAAGACCATCTGCTCAGCATGGACCACCTTAAGGAAGGCATCGGTCTGCGCGGGTACGGCCAGCAGGATCCGCTGGTTGCCTACAAGAAAGAGTCCTTCGACATGTTTGAAGCCATGATGGGACGCTTTCAGGAGGACACGGTCCGTTTCCTGTTCCTGATGCAGATCGTCGGGCCCGATGGCCAGCCAATTACCCAGCTACCCCGCCGGCAGGCGCCTGAGATCTCGAGTGAATTCGTTCCTCCGGTCAGTTCTCCGGTTGGCCAACCGGTTACGGTAGAAGGCAATGGAACTCGAGCTATTCCCGCTTCCACGCCGCCGCGGCCCCCGTCCGTACCTGTCCCGGTCCCCGTGCGGGCGCCCTCGACGACGATCGATGCCCTGGAGCAGGAGTTTCAACGCAAGAAGAAGCGCGAGCTCGAACAAGCCCGGATGGCCGGCGCCAACGGAAGTTCCGATGCTCCCACGCATCAGCGGCGAACCGGAGAAAAGGTAGGCCGGAACGATCTTTGTCCTTGCGGCTCAGGCAAGAAATACAAGAAGTGCCACGGCGTCGACGCCTAGCGCTGGGTCCTGGCTATATCTAGCGGCGCCGCCAGGCGCTTTTGCGGGCAGCTCCCTGAATGACTTCGGAGCTATCAAGGTAGAAGTGGAGCGATTTCCGCCATTTCCCGGCGGAAATTGCCTTGCTGGCCATTTCCCGGGAATGGAACGCAATAGTGCTTCACGTCAGCGCCCGCCTGAGATATCGCGTCTTGAACAAAAGGGCCTATGCGCTTTAGAAGCGTGACAACGATCTCCGGCTGATAACGAGTCAATCGCCGGGCTAAAAGTGGTACGTTTTTCTTAAAGATCGGGGCACGTTCTTCGGCAGGAATTTGGTCGAAAGGTTCCGGCACTAGATCATCCAAAAAATATCCGCGATCCTTAAATGCCTGCAGAAAGTCGTGCGGGTCTCCTAACCGCGGTTGCAGAGTTTCTCTGAGATGGCGATACATCTGACTGTTGCCAGCATAGAAGAATGTTCCACCTGTCGGCGGTGCTTCGCCGACGAACAGCACCTTGATTCTTGAAGGACGGTAACGCGCTCGAAGTTTTTTGGCATTCGATGCACGATTCACCGTTTGTACCGCTCGCGGCCGGCTCTGGCGTTTAGAGGGAGGTCTCGTTTTGCCCTCGGAATGGGAAACATGTTTAGGCAGGGTTTGCAAGCGTTCAATAGTATCTGGGTAATGCGAGACCAGTTCAACGAAGGTTGCGGCTAAAGGACTTACCTGGCCCCCTTGTTCCCATTTCTCTACGGTCCGAGGGCTGACTCTCAACAGATTCGCCCAGACAGAGCGTGAAACATTGAATTCTTTACGTACGGCAACGAAGAACTCGGCCCCGGGCGACTCTTCAATCGCTGCAACGGGGAGTTTATGGGTACGAAGAGTCACTTTACCTTCACGATGCTCTTTCATCGCGTCCAAGCCTTCCATGAGTTCGGAAAATATTTTCCGTTTGACCGTTTTTTGCTTGCTCATTTTCGGCTCCTGCCTTTTCGAACAGCACGTTCCGCTTCCAGGGCCCGCCGCAGTTGCTCTTTCTCGTCTTTGGTCAGGTCGATCGCCTGATCCTTGTCGTATAACGTCAACAACCATATTTCTTCATCGGTCAGAAAGCAGTAGTAGACAATACGCAGGCCGCCCCGTTTTCCTTTGCCTCTTCGAGAGTCCTTCCATCGAACTTTGCGAATCCCACCTGTGGCAGGTATCAGGTCTCCGGCTTCGGGATTGGCGGCTAGGCTCTCCTGGAGCTCTCTGAAGCCCTCATCATCGAGATAATCCTCCCGATGCCGGCTGAAGGCAGGTGCTTCAACGAATTGGAATATCTTCGATTTATAGGGATTCTGCAATTTACCTGACGAATCCTGACGGTGAGTATACCCATGGTGGGTATGGATCGCAAGGCTATAGTTGTCGAGCCTTAGATTGCTGAACGTCTACGAGCGGAAGCTCTCGGGAATCTCATCAAAGGTGAAGTTCTCCGCCCTGGATCCGGTCTCATCCCGCCAGCACTCGAAAATGCGACCGTAACTGAGCGTAATGAACTCGCTGTCGCGGATGCCGAGCTGTTGCGCCGTTGCGTCGATCCAGTCGCTCGGGCCTTCCAGTTCGGCGTAGATACCCAGGGGCGTTTCGTCCAGCACGCAATGGCCCTGCTGATCGGCCCATTCCGTTCGCCATTTTTCATAGACGAATACGGGACTGAAGCCAAGCGCCTCGAAGACCTTCCCCAGCACCGGGCCATCCTCGACCACCGTCTCAGTTTCTACCCGATTCTTGTGCCGGCCCTCTTCGGTAAGGCCACTGGGAACGCTTTTGTGGGTGACCACCCACTTGTTGCCATATTGGCGAATGCGCAGGATTTGCCGCGAGTTGCGCAGGTTGCGGTCGGGCGTGTCATAAAGTGTGTTCCGCTCCAGGGTGCGGGCGGTGACCCGCGCGAAACCAAGTGCCGGCAGCTTGCTCTCGAAGGCATCGCGGTCCAGTACCCGTATCTTTACTTCCGTTTCCATGGCCTGCATAGGCCGGAGTCTAAAGCACTTTCACTTCCTGTGTATACAGAGCAACCAAGGCCGGGCGCGCAAAGTGCTCTACCAGCCAGGGCGCCGTGGCAAAATGGCACAGGTGACCCCAAAAAAAACACTGCGACTAGCCGTTGATGCCAATGCCATCGATTCGCCGGCATCGATGGCGTCGTTGTTGCAGGGCGCCGAACTGCTGCAGGGCGGCGGCACAGTGGCATTCCCGACCGAGACCGTTTATGGATTGGGCGCAAATGCGCTGGACGAGAGGGCGGTCCAAGCCATCTTCGAGGCTAAGCAGAGGCCGTCATGGGATCCGCTCATCGTGCACGTAGTCAGCGAGGAAAAGCTGAACATGGTGGCCAGCGAAATTCCGCGCAACGGCCGCTTGTTGATGGAAGCCTTCTGGCCTGGTCCTTTGACCTTGTTGCTGCCGAAAGGCCCACGCGTACCGGCCATTGTCACTGCGGGACGGCCGCGAGTAGGAGTGAGGATGCCGCGTCATCCGGTTGCCCGAAGATTGATCGAACTCGCTGGATTGCCGGTGGCGGCGCCCAGCGCGAATTCCTTTGGTCGAACCAGCCCCACGCGCGCGGAATTTGTTCTTGAGGACCTGGATGGGCGCATCGACGCGGTCATCGATTCGGGGGAGACAGCCCTGGGGCTCGAATCGACAGTGGTCGATGTCTGTGAGGATCCGCCCATCCTCTATCGTCCGGGCATGGTGACTTTTGCGCAGCTGCAGGCGTTGTGCCCATCGCTGGTTGCCTATCATGAGCACCGGGAGCCTGGTTTCGCAGCGCAGCCCTCCCCAGGCATAGGCCTCAAGCACTACTCGCCCCGCGCACGGCTCATTCTCCTGGAGTCGGGAGTGAACGAACTTCTGCCCCTCGCTGAAAAGCTCCAAACTGCGGGCGAAGTGGTCGGCATCATGTTGCCCAGCGATGTGAACGTCGGCACGTCCATATCTGATCTATCGCTGGGGAGATCTAACCGATCAGGAGGAGCTCGCCCGGCAGGCTCTTTGCAGGACTGCGGGAATTGGATGCGGCCGGGGCCACCGTCATCGTTTGTCCATTGCCGGACGACGAAGGGCTTGGTGTTGCCATTCGCGACCGCCTGCTCAAAGCCGCCCGTTGATGGCTACGCGCTGTTATGATCTGCTGCTTTGTATAGGTATTTGATACCGGCTTTATAGATAAGCGTGCGGACTCTGCCCTGCCGCACTTTGATCGCATTGCGGTCGTACCATTCGATCGTGCCCTCGATCTGCTCCCCATCTTCGAGCACAAACATCATCAAAGTCTGGCTCTGGATCTGCTTTTGAAAGTAGAACGCTTCCGCGTGAGAACTCTCCGCGGTCGAATCCGATCGATGGTGGGCCGGATGAATAGGAGCAATTGCGGAGAGGAGGGCGGGATAGCGGCTCGTCGAGGCACGTGCCGGGAGGTGTGGACGAATGAGCTTGCGCGGTCCCGCAGGGCTAACGGAAGCCACCGACGATGGATCATGTCCATTGACTTTCGTTTTCGCCTTGGCAGGGCGCGCATCGTAGACGCGGCGAACCGGAATGGCAGAAGAATCAGGCATAGTCTCAATGTGAAATCTAGTGGGTAGGATGCAGGATGTTGCCGATAGGGTTTAAATGTCAAAAATCGGCAGAAAATGGCGCATTACGGAATCATGGCGCGGATAAGCCGACAGCGAAGGCGTCGAGGGACAAAGACCGCAGCAGATTTCTCCGCATGCCTTGTTCCACTTGATCCAGGCCCCGCACAGCCGCCTCAATCCAGGCTACAGTGATGGTTTGCGATAGCCGTGTCAGTTCGGCTGTCAGGTCGATGTTGCGAATCAAATGGCCGGCTCCCGAATGCAGCAGCAAGAGGTCTTCCAGCAGGCTGGCGAAGGCGTGCAACAGTGCGCTGGTTTTTTGCTGGCCCTCGGCGCCCGCGCGGTAGGTCTCGGTTACCCGGAAGAGAGCTCCATAGTCGGCCTCACCGGCACCGTCCCCAGTGGCGTTGTACAAGATCACCAACGCGTCCTGGCGGCTCGCCAGATAGCTTTCAAGATCGAAGCCGATGGCTTGACCGATGGCGCCTTCCGCGAGGCGTGCGACCAGTGCGCGCTGCTTCGGTTTCCAATCCTTACGACGCTCGGCAAGCACCGCTTCGATCTGTTCCGGGGGCAATGCGCCCAGGCGAAAGATGCTGGAGCGGGAACGGATAGTGGGTAGAAGCTCGCCGGGATTTTCTGCCAGCAAAAAAATGTGAGCGTACGCTGGCGGCTCCTCGAGAATTTTGAGCAGGGAATTAGCAGCCTCCTTCATGAAGGCTGTGCTGGTAAAGATATACATCGCGCGTGGTGCATCGGCGGGGAGACGATAGATGCGTTGCAGCACACTGCGTACCTGGCCCAGCTTGATCAGCAACTGGGGTGGGTCGGGAGGAACGACCACCACATCGGGATGGGTTTGGATGAGGATGCGGGTCTCTTTCTTGTCCACCTCACGCAATTCTTCCCGGGCAGCGATGGCTTCGCTTACGCGCTCAGCCAGCGGCAATGAGAGCGCGATGCGGGTGCAGTTGCTGCAAACTCCGCAGAAGTCGGGCAGGCCGTCGCTGACCGGGTGCTGCAGGCAGGCCATGGTCTGCGCCAGCATGATGGCCAGGGTATATTTGCCGGCGCCGCGCGGGCCGGCAAGAATAAGCGCAGGGGGCATGCGTTCCGCTGCGATCGCCTCCCTCAGATGGCGGACCGTGGCCACATTTCCAGCAAATTGATCGAAGCCCATATCAAGAGACTAGCAAAAAGGAAACCAAGACCGGACAGCAGGTCACTCCGGTCCTAATGACAAACGAGTGGGGGAGGCATGGTAGCGCACTCAAGCCCCACGGCACGCCGGGGCGGCGTACGGCTTGACCCCGATGTCCGCCACGCTGTGCTGGAGAGGTCCGCGTGTGCGCCTTTCATTACGGAAAGGCGCACGGGGTGTATCAACGCCACAAGCCTCCGCTGGAAATCGGGGCAAATGGGGCACCCAAAGCTTCTTTCGTTTGGGTGGTGGAATCTCGTACCCAAACAGAATTGTCAACCGTAGCGCAGCCGAGCGGAGGGACCTGCTGTGCGCCCCGGCCCTCTCTCAGATGCATGTCCAGCATTTCCTCTACCGCAACTCGGGAACAAACATCATCGGGATACTTGGGCCGCAGCGTGATCTTGGGCTGCACGTCGACGGTCTGTCCGGGAACAAACCGCAGCCGCCATCGCTGTGCGATCGTGGCCACCATCAGAACCCCTTCCATCCAGGCAAATGCCTCCCCGATACACTGCCGGTTGCCGGCGCCGAAGGGAAAATAGGCAAAGCGCGGGCGGCCGGCCTTTTGTTCCGGCAGAAAGCGGTTGGGGTCGAAGCGCAAAGGGTCGGGAAAATATTCCGGACTGCGTTGAATGATGTATTGGCTGAAGAAAAAATAAGTGCCCGAAGGAAAGCGATAGGGGCCCAATTCTACATCCGCGGTAGACTGCCGGCCCATGGCCCACGCCGGCGGGTACAGGCGCATGGACTCGGCAAACACCATCTCCGTATATCGAAGCCGAGGCAGATCCTCGAGCGTGGGCAGGCGTCCGCTGCCCAGCACGGCGTCGATCTCCGCATGCAGACTAGCCTCCGCTTGAGGATTTTGCGAGAGCAGGTACCAGGTCCAGGTGAGCGCATTGGCCACCGTCTCGTAGCCTGCAAGAAAAATGGTGAGCACCTCATCGCGCAGTTGTTCGTCGGTCATACCGGAGTGGTCGGATTCCTCGTCGCGCGAGGCCAGCAACATGGAGAGCAGGTCCCCCCGGTCCACTCCATCCGCGCGGTGGTCTGCGATCATGCGCTGCACCACTTTGTCCAGACGGCTGCGGGCGCGGCGGAAGCGGACCAGCCCAGGAATAGGCCAGTGCAAATACGCTTCGGCGCGAGGCAGCGCAATCAGGAAGTTGTAGAGCTGCATGATGACGTTGACCTCGTCGTTGATCTGCAGCACATCCTCGGTAACGTCGGTGTTGAAGAGCGTTCGGGCCACGACCTGCAGCGCTAGTTGCATCATCTGCGAGGCAATGTCGATGGACTTGCCCGGTTGCCACCGGGCGCGCATGTGGGCCGCGCGATCCACCATGATGACGCCGTAGGCCTGGATGCGCTGGCGGTGGAAGGCGGGAGCAGCGATGCGCCGTTGGCGCCGGTGTACTTCCCCATCGCTGGTGATCAGCCCCTCGCCCAGCAAAATTTTCATGCGCCGTTGCGTCCGCTCCTTGATGAAGTGTTGCGGCTGGTTGATGAGGATCTCGTGGATAAATTCGGGTTCGTTGATAAAGACAATGTGGGAGAGGCCCAGGCGGTAATGGGCCATGCGCCCATAGGTTTTCACCAGATGCTCGAAGAGCGCGATCGGATTGGCCGGCTTGAAGAAGCGGCGCAGCAGATAAAACGGCAGATTCAGCTGCAAGCCCGGGGGAAAGCGATAGCCATCGCGCTCCAGCACGGTCCACTGCCGCTTCTCGCGCGACGCCGGTGAATAGGTTGTGCCCATAAAATCGCCGCAGCTCAGCCCAACATGCCCGCCGCCAATAAACGCCCTCGTACCACTTGTACGATGAGCTGGTGGACTTCATCAATGGAGCCATCGCTGTCGATTACGACCACACGCAAAGGCTCGCGGGCGGCAATCTCCTGGTATTTGTCGAAGACGCGGCGGTAGAAGGCGGAGCTTTCCGTTTCAAAGCGGTTTTCGTCGCTTCCTGTGGCCGCAACCGCACGCTCGTTGCGCCGGCGCGCGCGGGCCAGCGAGCGATCAAAATCCGGCAGCAGCAGCAGGGTCAGGTCGGGCTGGCAGGCCGCCGCACAAGCTGGCATGAAGGTCGCGCACGATCTGGCTGCCCAGTTGCCGGCCGCCGCCCTGGTAGGCTTCGCTGGAATCGGTAAATCGGTCGCAGAGCACGATGTGCCCGGCCTCCAGTGCCGGCTCGATGACCTCGGCGATCGATTGCGCGCGATCGGAGAACATCAGCCCCAACTCCGTGAAGGAGGAAAGGTTTTCGGTGCGCGAGTCAAGCAGCAGGGCGCGAATGCGATCGCCTACCCGCGTGCCCCCTGGCTGGCGGGTCGCCGTCACCGCCAATCCATTGCTTTCCAGCCACTCTTTCAGGCGGCGAAGCTGGGTGCTTTTGCCCGACCCATCCAGGCCCTCGAAGGTAATGAAAAAGCCTCGTGGCATGCACGGAGTTTATCCGCCTGGCCGAGTCCAGCCGGCCGGATCAGGTCCGCGATCTCGAGTTCCAGGCCGCCGTATTCCGGATGCACGTTCTCCCGCAGCTTGTAAGCCAGGTGGACGACTGAGCCTTGCTCCAGGCCGAGCGCCTGGACGCGCGCCGCCCAATCCCAACCCAGGGCAGACCAACTGGCGCCACGCGCCCCCTGGGCGAGTTGCAGGCATATGTGGCGATCCTTGATGGGCCGCACCGGAGCCGTGAGGCGGACGTTGTAGGCGACGAAGACCGGCTCCTCGTTGCCAGTGCCCAGCGGCTCCAGGCGGCGCAACCAGGTGAAGAGGGCCTGGGTGATCTGATCGAGGGGCAAGACCGCATGGCAGCGCAGGCTGGGCGCCGCCTCCTCCACGTGCAGCGCGGCCCAGGCTTCGAGGTGGCTCTTCAGCTCCGGCAGGCGCGCCGCAGGGAGAGAAAAACCGACAGCGTGGGAATGGCCGCCGAAGCGGGTGAAGAGCTGCTTGCAGCTTTCGATCGCGTCCAGAAGATGAAAGCCGGGGACCGAGCGGCCGGAGCCGTACGCCTCTCCGCCTTCGAGCGCAATGACCATTGCCGGGCGCTGCATACGGTCGACGACGCGCGAGGCAAGGATGCCAATGATGCCGCGATGCCACCCTTCTCCTTCGACCACGATGCAGCGGCTCGACTGGAAGCCTGGTTCTTCCCGCAGGCGGCGGTCGATTTGGTCGAGCATGGCGGCTTCGGCCTGTTGACGCTCGCTGTTCAGGCGATCGAGTTTGCCGGCTAACTCACCCGCCCTCACCGCATCGCGGGTGGTGAAGAGTTCGACCACATCGGAGGCTACATCCATGCGGCCGGCGGCGTTGATGCGCGGCGCGATGCGGAATGCCAGGTCGGTCGAGGTAAGAGTCCGCTGTGCCGGGTCAAGCTTGGCCACCTGCATCAGCGAGCGCAGGCCGGCACTGGCGGGGCGTCGCAACTGCTCCAGCCCTACGCTGGCGAAGACGCGATTTTCTCCCAGCAGCGGAACCGCATCGGCCACCGTAGCGATGGCCAGCATCTTCAGGAAGGAGGGGAGAATCTTGGTCCGCGTCCGCTCCACATCCCACGCCTCCAGCAAAGCCTGCGCGAGCTTGAAGGCTACCCCGGCGCCGCACAGGTGCTTGCAAGCGTAGCCGCAGCCCGGCTGGTTGGGGTTGAGGATGGCGAGGGCGGTCGGCAGGTTCGGGCAGGCCGGGACAGGCGGGAGTGGGCAAATCCTGCGGCAGATGATGATCGGTAACGATGAGATCGAGTCCCAGGCGGGCGGCTGCTTCGGCGGCGGCGAAATCGCGTATGCCGGTATCGACACTGATGACCAGGCGAATGCCTTGCCCCGCGGCGGCGGCCAGCACCTCCGCCTGCATGCCATAGCCTTCGCGAAGGCGGTGCGGCACATGGAAATCCACCTTGCCGCCGAGCATCTCGATGGCCGTCTTGAGCAGCACGATGGCCGTGGTGCCATCCACGTCATAGTCGCCGTAGATGAGGATGGGCTCCCGGCTCGCGATGGCCGCCTGCACCCGGGTGACGGCTGCGGCCATGCCTTGCATGGCGTAAGGATCGAGCAGGTGTTCGATGCGGGGATGAAGAAAGAACTCAGCCTCGGCAGCGCTGCGCACGCCGCGCTCCGCCAGCAGCTCGGCCACGATGAGGGGAAGCCCGGCGCTGTTGCGCCAGGCGCTGTCGCGGCAGCGTTTGCCTGGGGCAGGATCCAGCCGGTGCTGGGGACGGCAGGCCGATGCGCTCCAGTGGAGATGTCGCAGGCGCCGCCCTGCGGGCTTACGGCAGGGGAGCCGGCAGCATTCACCCTTCTTCTTCGTCCTCATCGTCTTCGAAAACAACGTCTCCGAAGTCTTCCACAAACTCCAGCAGCTGCTGGTAGCGCTCGTACCATGGGGTCGCGTTTTCGTGCACAAAGACGATGCCCTGATGGGCAAAGCCGAGCTGGATATAGCCGATCTTGCCTACGTAGTTGACCAGGTATTGCGCCTCGTGCACTTCGGCCGCGGCTTCGTCGGGAAAATTGTCGTCGCGAATCTGCTCCAGCAGCATCGCGATGTCTTCCTTCTCCAGCATGACTTCGCTCATGGTGACAAACGGCGCGGAGGCGCTCTTGGCCATCTCCACGAAGTCTTTCCAGCTATCGGGATTGTCGTCGTCTTCCCACAAGACGGTTGGCAGATCTTCGGTGATAAACCCAGGCAGGCGGCGCATCGAATGCCCTTCAATAAAGGCCACCATGTCATCTTTCAGAGAGATCAGATCGTCAGGGTGCATATTCGCGCCTCTATTGTCGCAGATGTCCGGCGGAGGGTGAGGTTTCGCGGTGAAGAGTTATCGATGGGCTCCAATCAGGTTCATCGCCGAGACCGATGTCCACTCCAGGACATCCTGGCCGCCAGAGGTCGAGTTAGCAGAGGCAGGACTGCCGCCCGCCGTGAACGCGGATGGCACCGGATTTCCGTGCAGTCGCGGCCCTCGGCGCGCACCGGCGCGGCGCTTCAAATATGCTATAGTCCGAGTCAGATCACATGATTTTTTCGCGGGAGTACGTGAATTATCTGGCACGCCAAACGGTCAATCAATTGATCGAAGCCAAGATGATCCGGGCAGGGAAAGTTGCTGTTGTCGCGGAGCGGGTGAATGCGGCCATCCTGGAAGAGCTGTCGCTCGAAGACCGCATCAACGAAGAAGTGCGCGTCATCCTCGACGCCTACCAGGAAGACATGCGCCGCACCGGCGCCAGCTACGCGGAGATGTTCAAGAAGGTCAAGCAGGAGCTGGCGCAAAAATACAAGGCGGTATTGTGAGACTCTCCCGAGACAAACTCAACAAGCTGGCGCACGTGGTGGCCGATACGCTTGCGGAGACCGACGAATGTGAGTTCCTGGATGACCGGAATACCATCCGCCAGGAGGCGCGCAAGGCGCTGGAGAAGGTATTGACCGAAGAGATGAAGATCGATCAGGCAGCGCGTCTGAAGATCGCCTCACAACGCAAGATCATTGTCGAAGGAAGCCAGGAGTGGGACATTCTTTACCGCAAGTATTACAACGATGAGGTAAGGAAACTGGGCTTGTGAGTCCGGCGGTCTGTCTTTCGCCCCTGCTTTGATATACTACGGTTTGTTGACGCGCAATGCAGTCAACCCCTGCCTCAATCCACCGTGGCGTCATGGTGTAATTGGTTAACACGCCGCCCTCTCAAGGCGGAGAGTTCGGGTTCGATCCCCGATGACGCTACCAATAAATCAATAACTTAGCCGATTCCGACCTCTGTAACAGTTACTGCGTGCTAAAACTTCGCTAAAACTTTCGTCATGCGCTCAAAGGCCGAAACCGCTTTTTGAATTCCTCCAGCGTGGGCACTGCTTCGGTGCGGACGGGGGAGTCGGCTTGCGAACGGGAGCACCTCGGTCAGATAGATGGCGATGCCATGCTCATGGCGGCACTTCGCCGGAACCGGCGCTTCATCGTGCAGATGTAGGAACGTCGCGGCGTGCTCTGCGTCCACGTCGCCTTCATCGAACGGCGTTCCTGCGGTTGGAAGCGGTCAAGCAACGCCTGCTCTTTCTCTGACAACCGAGTCGCCACGCATCTCTTCTGGTTCCGTTCCCTGGCGCTTCAAGCTGCCGTCGCTTGTCCGAAGGTCTATTTCGAAAGCGGCGATATGCTCGCCGATGATTTCGGGTTTGGAGCGCACGAACGCGTCGTAAACGAGATCGTGTTCGAATATTCAGACGACCCGAAGAAGCCCCACACGCTTCATGGCTGAATCGCGTCAAGACGATCAGCAAGTCGCCGCCCTGGTCTGCATTTCCCAGCAGATTGTCGCGCCTCGGCGTACTCGCTCGAGCACCATTCGGCGGGTCGGCGGTTGGGTACCGCCCCTTCCTTTACGCTTGGCAGTGGCAGTCTCCTCGATGCATTGCTGTCAGGATCAAACGCCGTCGAACAGCTCGGGCAAAAATGCCACTGGGATTGACAACGCTGAGGATTACTTCTCGATGACGCGCGCGTGGTGGAGCTCGGTCACTGGTTAATGTCGCTCGCAGAGGATGGAGGCCGCGTCGAAACGCGGCACGGTACATGCCGGAGGCTTCCTGGCGAAGCCGTTAAAGAGGGGATAAGGTTCTAGCAAAACCTTTATGCGTCGGTTCGATTCCGACCCGCGCCTCCATCTTAAAACCCCTATAAAGACTGGTGAACAGCGATATCCGGATAGAAATCACTGACAATTCACTGTAGACTCTTCAGGCATGCTGCAGCACCACCATGCCCGTTTTCTCCGCGCCCGTCATCACCGTCTACGTGAGGCACCACAAGGACTGCCCGCACAGGGACGAGCACCTCTTACAAGGGCAAGGGCTGCAATTGTCGGAAGCGGTTCCGCTGGACGCACAACGGGAAACGGGAGGCGACGTGTCTGCTAAGACGCGCTCCTGGGCTGAAGCCGAAAAGCAAAAACAAAAGCTGTTGGAGCAGTTTGAGGGAGCGACCCCTGCGCCTACCCAGGTCGAAGCCGAGTCCCGCGTCACGTTGCTTGAGGCCAAGGAACGCTTTCTCCGCAGCAAGCGGCACAGTGAGGAAGCAGGGAGAGTCAGTCATCAAAAAGTACGACCGCGAGATTGAGCGCCTGATCGCCTTCCTAGACAACCGACAGAAGTACTTCCCCAACGAAATCACAACCGATGACATGAAGACTTTCCAGGCGGGATGGCTCGCGCTCTATCCATCGAAGCAGACGCGTCGTCGCCTGCTCACGCGCTATCGGGCATTCTTGCGCTACTGCATGGATTCCGATTGGCTTGAGAAGATGCCGAAGTTTGACAAGATCCCGAAGGACCGCGCCGACGAAATTCGACTCAGCCTTTGACCCCTGAGCAGTACGAAACGCTCCTCGATACGATCCCGAAAACTTTAACACAGGAACCAAAGCACAGCGTGCACGCGCTATCGTACAGCTCATGCGCCATTCAGGTCTTGGCCATACACGATGCCGTCACCTTGGAGCGCTGGAGAGTTGGCACCACACAAGCACGTCTATCGGGTCATAACGAGTCGGCAGAAGACGGGCACGCATGTCAACGTACCGGATTCCGCCCGAAGTGGCGAAAGAACTCCTGCGGGTTCCAAACGAGAACAAAAAGTTTTTCTTTTGGAACACAGGGGAGGGGAAGTCTCAGAGTGCCGTCACCAACTGGCAGCATGACCTTCGGGAAGTCTTTGCGCGCCTCTGGCATGTACTGACGGGCACCCCCATATGCTCCGCGATACGTTCGCTGTTCGGTTTTGTTAGAGAAGGGCGTCCCGATGGAAGAGGTCAGCAAAGCACTTGGGCATGGGTCAATAAAGACAACCGAAAAGTTTTACAACCCTTGGATCGAGACGCGGCAGGAGAGACTGGATGGCCTTGTGATGGGAGCCTGGGAATAACCAAGCATCCGTCCTACTAGTACCTCATTAGGTGTTCGAGTGTACACGGTAAATAAGAGGGTCTGGAAAAAGGGACTATCTAAATTCAGCCCGTCGGGCTCGAAGTTAATGGAATGGTCCGCCGCTTTTACCCGACAGTGAGGCTAGGGTTATAAGCTGCGTAAGAGGAGGAGTGCCATGGAACTATTCACACTGGGTATTGATTTGGGCAAGACGACGTTTCATCTGGTAGGGATGAACCAACGCGGAGAGGTGGTGTTGCGGAAGCGATTTTCTCGATCGCAGCTCTTGCACTTTACCGCGAACCTGAAGGTGGAGCTGATCGGCATGGAAGCATGCGGAGGATCACATTTCCTGGGGCGAGCGTTGCGAGACCAAGGGCACGAGGTGCGCCTGATCCCTGCGCAATATGTGAAGCCCTACGTCAAGACGAACAAGAGCGACTACATCGACGCGGAAGCGATCGCTGAGGCGGTGGGAAGACCGACGATGCGTTTTGTGCCGGTCAAGAGTGACGACCAACTGGACCTACAGTCGCTGCATCGGGTGCGTGAACGCTGGGTGATGCGGAGAACGGCGGTGGTCAACCAGATTCGTGGACTTTTACTCGAGCGTGGCACACACTGCGCAAAGGCCGGCGCTACGTGGATGAAGCATTGCCCGGCATACTCGCAGGAGGTCCGTCCAAGCTGTCGGGGACGGTGCTGGTATTGCTCGCAGAGCTGAAGCAGGAACTGGAGCAACTAGCCGAGAAGATCGACCGTGCTGACAAGTCGATTGAGAAGATTGCTCAGGAGAACGAAGCCTGTCGAAGGCTGGTCACGATGCCGGGGGTCGGTCCTGTAATATCAACGGCGATCATCGCCACGATCGGCAACGGCGCGGCATTTCGCAAAGGCCGTGATTTTGCCGCCTGGTTGGGAGTGGTTCCTGAGGAACACTCGACCGGAGGCAAGCAAACGCTGTGGAAGATTCCTCAGCGTGGAAACCAGTACCTGCGCAGGCTGTTCGTGCAAGGAGCCAGAGCCGTTATGCAGCACCGGACCAAGCAGTCGTCTGGTTTGAGTGCGTGGCTGGCGCAGCTCACGGCACGAACCCACCAGAACATCGCGATCGTTGCGCTGGCCAATAAACTGGCACGAATGGCCTGGGCAGTGCTGGCCAAGAATGAGGTCTACGGCCACCGCTATTAGCGGGCAACTACCATCTGACCGGCCTGCAGATGACGCCTGGAAGAACACCAGGCTTGGAAATCGCTAGCGCGATTCCCACATCCGCAGACCGGCGACGGCTGCGGAGTTCAAAGTTTCCTGCCAGGTCTGCTGGCGAAGAAAGAGATGGCACCACGGTCTAACCGTCGTTCTGGAAAACCTGCTATCGGTAAGGGTCTTTGAAGACCGACAAGTTAAATAGGACCAGAGCGAAGCGCATTCCATCCAGGCCCGGGGTCGTTAAACACCCCAATAAGGCCGTATACATACGCGCAGACCACACCTGCTATTCTCACTTTTCGCTTGCGACAGAGCGGCGGACCATACATACCGATAACCAGACTTTTGCAAGTACGACGAAAGGTCACCTCCCGGATTCCCTCTCATGGGATCATGGCGCTTACCTTTCGCCGGGGAACAAGAAGTCAGCCGAGGGGATATCCTTAGCTATGTCGGTTCTTCGGGGCACAGCACTGGCCCTCACCCGATCTACGACGTCCGCGCAAAGCACAAGAAAAGCCTTCTCTTTTTCTGGCGTCCGTATCGCCCGCAGATCCGCAAATCGCAAGGGCACTGCAAGGAACCGCCCCACACCCGCTGCCCGCAGCGCCTCGTTCCTGGAAGTCTAGGCCGGCACCCCCTAAATTGAGGCCGGTGGCCTAAAAATTCCCGGCTGGAGAGAGCCTTTGTGCGCTGGCACTGCGTGGACCGCGGTGACTGTTCCCTGATGGCGCGGCTCAGCGTGGATAAGTGAGTGGGTTGCCAAAGAACTCAATGCGAGATA
>CAVWLY010000024.1:0-79178 GCA_963755865.1 uncultured Acidobacteriaceae bacterium
CCCCGAGACCGCCGGTCATGGACATGATGCGGATGCACAGCATGCTGGACACACCGGCGCAATCCATGACGCGGAGGATGCGCATGCTGCGGGCGGTAGCCACGGACATGGCACTCCCCATGAGAGCCCGTGGGTGATGGTCGTCCCGCTGATTATTCTCGCACTGCTCTCGTTGGTGGGCGGATGGATGGGGATTCCCCACTCGCTTAAGGGCTCCGATCAGTTCGACGCGTTCCTCTCGCCGGTCTTCCACGCGACAGCGGCTGCTGCGGAAGGAGCTCAGGAGGGTGACGCCAGCACGGAGCTGGCCTTCACGGCAATTTCGGTTTCGATCGCGTTGCTTGGCTTCCTCAGCGCCTGGTGGCTGTATTACAAGCGGCCCGAGTTGCCGGCAAAAATGGCGAAGGCGGCCGGTGGGTTCTATACCTTCGTTCTCGACAAGTACAAGATCGACGAACTCTACGGCGCCGTCATCATTCAGCCTCTGATCGCGCTCTCCGAGCAACGTCTTCTGGAAGGGAATTGATCGCGGACTGATCGACGGCGCGGTTGACGGCGGCGCGGCCGGCGCGCAAGAAATTTCCGACGCGCTGCGCCACATGCAGTCCGGCAACATTCGTTCCTACGCGGGATGGGTGGCGGTGGGCGCGGCGCGGTAATCGCCTTCATGGTGTGGCGGGGGTTGCGATGAGCTTCATCAACGACAACATTCTCACCATCGTGGTGTTTCTGCCGCTGGCGGGCGCGATCCTGCTGGCTTTCTGCCGCGCCGCGATCGTGATGTCCGTTGGTTCGCGCTGGCAGTCTCGCTGATCACGTTGCTGGCGTCGCTGCATCTGCCGTGGTATTTCGTGCGCGGGCAGAGCGGCTTCCAGTTCGAGCGAACTCCCGTGGATCGCGCACCCCAACATTCATTACCACCTGGGCATCGACGGCATCTCCATGTGGCTGGTCATCCTGACCACGTTCCTGATGCCGCTGTGCGTGCTGATCTCGTGGAAGTCGATCAACGATCGGGTGAAGGAATTTTTCATCCTGATGCTGGTGCTGGAGACGGCGATGATCGGCGTCTTCGTCGCGCTCGATCTTTTCCTCTTCTACTTCTTCTGGGAAGCCACGCTGATTCCGATGGCGCTGCTGATCGGCATGTACGGCCACGGGCGCAAATTTATGCGGCCGTGAAGTTTTTCCTGTACACCATGATCGCGTCGGTGTTCATGCTGGCGGCGATCATCTGGCTGTATGCCCGGACCGGCAGCTTCGACTTCGTGACCATCCAGAGCGCGATTCAGAGCGGCCAGGTCGCCGGGATTCGACCACGCGGCGCTATGGCTGTTCCTGGGATTCTTTGTCGCCTTCGCGGTGAAGGTTCCGCTGTTCCCGTTACACACCTGGCTGCCCGACGCGCACGTGGAAGCGCCGACCGCGGGCTCGGTGCTGCTGGCCGGCGTGCTGCTGAAGATGGGCACTTACGGCCTGTTGCGCTTCAATGTCGGATTGTTCCCCGAGCAAGCGCGGCGCAACGCTCCCTGGATTATCGCGCTGGCGATCATCGGCATCATCTACGGCGCGCTGGTGGCGATGATCCAGCCGAACATCAAGCGACTGGTCGCTTACACCTCGGTCAGCCACCTGGGATTTGTGGTGCTCGGCATCTTCAGCTTCACCCAGATCGGAGTGGACGGCGCGGTCTACCAGATGCTGAGCCACGGCGTCTCGACTGGCGCGCTGTTCATGCTGCTGGGCATGATCTACGACCGGCGCCACACCTACGAATTCACGAGTACGGCGGGCTGGCCACGCCCATGCCGGTGTACGCGACGTTCTTCGCGTTCATCATGCTGTCGTCGGTGGGCTTGCCGTTGCTGAACGGATTCATCGGCGAGTTCCTGGTGCTGAGCGGCGCCTTCCAGGCCAAGCAGCTTTACGGCATTCTGGCGGCAACCGGCGTGATCTGGAGCGCCTGCTACCTGCTCTGGATGTACCAGCGCGTCTTCTACGGGAAGTCACGAATCCGGCAAACAAGACGCTGCGCGATCTCGATGCCCGCGAGCGGGTTTCGCTGTGGCCGCTGGCGATTGCGGCGCTGGTCATGGGCGTCGCTCCCATGCTGTGGCTGCACTCCATCGACCCTGCCGTCGCCGCGACATTAAAGCAATTCTCCAGTGCGGTTCAAGCGCATGCAGCCCATGCTTCAGGACCATCGCTGCACGCCGACGTTCGTAACGCGATGAGGCTCTACTGCAGGTGATCGGACGATGATTCCCGCCGTCGACTACATTCGGATTCTTCCTGAAGTGGTGCTCAGCGTCTTCGGCATCATCGTCATGATGGTGGACCCGCTCCTTCCCGAGCAGGGATCGAAAAAGCCGCTTGGCGTCGTGGCAGTGATCGGCACGCTAGCCGCTCTCGCCGCCACCGCCTACCAGACGGGCTTTTACGGCGACGGCTTTCTACCACATGGTCAGGGTCGACACCTTCAGCGTGTTCTTCCATGTCGTCGTGTTGCTGGTCGCGCTGGTCGTCATCCTCGGCCTCGCTACGACTACCTTGATGTGCAGAGCATTCGTGCGGGCGGTGAGTATTATGCCCTGATTCTCTTCGGCACCGTCGGCATGATGCTGATGTCGTCCGCCATCGAACTGGTGCTGATCTTCATCGCGCTGGAAATTTCCTCGATCTCGACTTACATTCTGGCCGGCATGCGCCGCCGCGCCGCCGAAAGTGCCGAGGCGTCGTTGAAATATTTCCTGCTCGGCTCCTTCGCCACCGCATTCTTTCTGTATGGCGTAGCCATGATTTACGGCGCCACCGGAACCACGAACATTTACGACATCGCAAACTTCCTGCATACGCAGCAATCCACGCTGGCGTACTTGGCGGTAGGCCTGATGTTCGTGGGACTGGGCTTCAAAGTGGCCTCCGCTCCCTTCCATGTATGGACGCCCGACGTTTACGAAGGCTCGCCGGCTCCGGTGGTCGCCCTGATGTCGACCGGCCCGAAAGCGGCTGCCTTTGCCGTGCTGCTGCGCGTGCTCTTCGCGACTGGCGCTCCCGGCTGGTTCTGGATGATATGGGTATCCGCGGCGCTCTCCATGACCTTGGGCAACATCGGTGCGCTGGTGCAACAGAACGTCAAGCGCTTGCTGGCCTACTCCTCCATCGCCCACGCGGGATACATACTGGTCGCTTTCGCAGCCGGACAGCAAGTGGGCATCTCCGCCGCCATGTTTTACCTCGCTTCTTACGCCGCCATGAACGTCGGTGCGTTTGCTGTGGTCAGCCATTTCGCATCAGCCGGCGAGAAGTACGTCACCCTCGACGACTACGCTGGACTGGGACGCCGTTCGCCCGTGCTGGCTGGCGCCCTGACCATCTTCCTGCTTTCGCTGATTGGCATTCCCGTCACCGGCGGTTTCTTTGCAAAGTTCTATGTCTTCTCCGCTGCCCTGCAATCCAACTTGGTTTGGCTCACCGTTATCGGCGTCATCAACAGCGCGATTGCTTCGTACTATTACCTACGCGTTATCGTGTACATGTACATGAGGGATGAACGGACCGACGCGCCGGTGGCGCGTATTCCGGCGGGACTTGGGGTCGGATTGGCGATCAGCCTGATCGCAACCATCTACCTTGGTGTGTTGCCGGGAAGAGTCCTCGAATACGCACTTCACGGTGCGCAGGGCTTGTTGAAGTAATCCGCCTGCACATCCCGTTGTTACCCGAGCGCGCGTGCCGTGCCGGGCGACTCGAGGGAGTTCCTTTTCTGTCTCCGTTCTCTGTGCCTGTTTGGCGGAGCGCTCTCATTCCACCGGCACCGCAATATCCCGATACGCAAACACTATCACCGCCAGTCCCCAGAACAACGCCGCTTCGAGCAGCGTGACTATCACGGCGCCCCAGTCGATGGTCCATCCTGCGCGAAAGTGAAAGCGCAGAATGTCGAGCAATACCGGAAGGCCGGGAACCAACCGGAACCACGCGTGATGCTCGGCATGCACCAGCGCGGGTGCGCCGAAGATGGTTACCGTGAGCGCGATCGCAAGGTAGGGATTGAGGAACGTGGAAAAAAACATGGCGACCGCCGCCGCGATGGCCGAAGCTGCCACGACCAACACGGCCACTAGCCATACACCTTCGGCCGGAAGGCCCGCGCGATGCGCCAGCCATCTGCAACACGTCACGAAAAGCAAGTCATAGACAACCGTCATCGTTAAAGTGCCGATCAGCATGGCCAGCAGGTATTCGCCCCGGCTTACCGCCTTCGACAACACCAGCAGAATGCGCCGCGATTTGCGTTCATTGTGGATGGCATTGGCCGCCAGAAACGCGCTGAAGGCGCAGATATACACCGCCTGCTGCTGCACGAAAAAAATCACGTCGCTCGGCAGCACCCGCGCCCGGCCGAAGTCCGCGGTGACCACTGTGGTAAAGACGATCCACGCCAAAAGGATCAATACCGGCCAGCGGTTTTCGCGAAGGAAGTTGCGCGCGATCGACCAGGTGGCCATCATGCTCCTTTGCCTTCCGTCCACGACACGAACACTTCTTCCAGCGTCCGCCGCACCGGATTCACGCTCATCACTTCCCCACCCAGCGACCACACGCGCTCCAGGGCCTCACGTTGCGACGAGGCTGGCACGGTGAAGATCAGTTGTCCGTCGCGAACTTGCGAATGTTCGAAACTGTCCGCTGTTATTCCTCGGGCGCTTACCTCATATTGTTCACGCGATACCAGCAGCTCCGCGGTGCGTCCCACTTTTACCAGCTTGCCTTTGTTAAGAATGCCGACCCGATGGCAGATCAATTCGATCTCTGACAACAAATGCGAACTGAGGAAGATGGTCTTGCCGGCGCGGTTGGCTTCCAGCAAAAGCTCGCGCATCGACACGCGCGCGAGTGGATCAAGCGCCGAAGTGGGCTCATCGAGGATCAGCAGCTCAGGATCGTTGATCAACGCTTGCGCGAGGCCGATGCGCTGCTGCATGCCACGAGAGAACTTACCCACATTGCGGCAGGTCTCGACTTCGAGTTCAACCTGGCGTAGCACCTCGTGGCATCGCTGCCTGAGCAGTGGATCGCGCATGCGATTGAGAACGCCGTAAAAGCGCAGCAGGTCTGCGGCGGGGCGGTGATACAGGGCTACGTTCTCGGCCAGGAAACCGACGCGCGTCCGCGTCGGCGCGTTGCCAAACGGCTCCGCCAGCAGATGACCCGTGCCCGACGACGACCGCATGAACCCTAGCGCGAGGTGAATGGCGGTCGTCTTCCCTGCCCCATTCGGCCCCAGGAAGCCAAAGATCTCTCCCCGCTCGAGTGAGAGGGTAAAGCCGTCAAGTGCGCGCAGCCGCCGGCGTGACCATGGCACGCCATAGTCTTTGGTCACGTTTTCGTAATCCAGCACTCCGGTCATAACAGTCGGCAAACGTTCAACGTCAGCGATTCTATTTCAGGTGCTGATCATTCATGCTCGCGGGCGCCTACAAACAAAACGCCCCATCCAAAGACAGGGCGTTGCCATGCGGTTAATGACGGAAGCTAGACGACCTTGACGAAAATGATCACGAGCGTGAACAGCACCAGCGACTCGATGAAGGCGAGGCCCAGAATCAGCGCCAGCTGGACAGCCGGACGGGCAGCAGGATTGCGCGCCATGGCTTCGCAAGCGGCGCCACCGACTCGGCCCTGACCGAGTGCGGCCAACCCGGCGGCAATGGCCATGCCGAACCCTGAGGCTATGGGGACCCAATTGGTCGCCGGAGCAGCGGCGCTTCCGCCCTGCGCGTACGCTGGCATCGCCATTAACATCATGGCCCCCAGCGAAAAGAGTACGGTCATCAGTTTCTTCATTTCCTTCTCCTTATGAATCGCTGCCAGTGGGTGGTTGACGTTCACCGAGCTGACGCCCTCACGCTGACAGCAAACTTGAAAGCAGCACTTAGCAATTGGCAGTTAGCACTTAGCTAAATCACCGACTGCCGAAGACGAACGGCTAAATGCTAAGTGCTAACGGCTGGTCTTTAATGCTCGTGCGCCACCGCTTCTCCGATGTACACCGTCGCCAGCAGCACGAAAATATACGTCTGAATCACCGCTACACCGATGTGCAGCAAGATGAAAATGACCGGGATGGCAAGTGGAACCAGCGAGAAGAACACCAGGATCACCAAATCGCTGGCAAACATGTTGGCGTAAAGACGGATGGTTAGCGAAAGAATTCGCGCTAGATGGCTGAACACTTCAATGGGAAACAACAGAATCGCCAGCCATGGTTCCGGACCCATGAAATTCTTCACGTAGGCGAATCCGTTCGCGCGAATGCCTTGGAAGTGGTAATAAAACCAGGTGACCAGCGCACAACCCAAGGGTACCGAAGGAATGGCCGTCGGCGTCTCAAACCCGGGTATCACACCCAGCAGACAGCCCAACATGATGAAAATTCCCAGGACCGTCAAATACCCTACATAGCGTTCGTAGCCATGACCAACTACCTCGTGGCTCTGCTTGGTGACAAAGGAGTCGATCTCCTCCATCAGGTGCTGCATCTTCCCCGGGTCGTCCACCGAAAGGCGAGCTCGTACGGTCGCAAAGAACAGAATGATCAGCACGAACACTACCAGCTGCATGGCCACGTAATTGGGAATGGGCGCTCGCGGATATTGCGCGTGCAGGTGGAAGATGCCGAGAATCGCATTCGCCAAGCCGGCGAAGTATTTATTCAGAAGGGCCGTTATCCAAAGTTGCTCAGGCATGAATGCTTACTCGTAGAAAAACGGTGTTATGAACGCGATCACTGCTGATTGACACACCCCGGCGTTAGCCGGTACGCGTCAAAAAGATATTTGGAAATCAGAATTCGCGCCGCAGGGTGACAAACAATTCCACCGCGACTTCGCAGGTTATGGCCGCAATTGGAAGGCAAATGCCGCCCAGGAAGCCGTAAAGACCTGCACGGGAAAGATTAAATATAACATAGGCCCCGATGGCGATGAAGACATATCGCAGTAGCGCGCGGAAGATAATGCCCCCTCCCCGTTCCTTACTATCGCTGGTGGTAATGCGTTCACCGAGGGCCTCCACCGCTCGCTCCAGCCAGCGCTGATTGACGATGGAGATAATTGCGCCCGCCAGAAATCCCACACCCACCTGCCAGCGAAAGAAGACCAGGCACACCAGCAAGCCAACGACCGCCAACACAATCATGTATTTGCGGATACGCTTTAACGCGCCGGCAAAAAAATCGTCCGCCGCCGTGGAAGTGGGTTCTGGCATCGCGATGAACACAAACCAATGTACCGTGTAGAGCAGTTCAGAGTTGTCGATGGCTTGCAATTCTCGCAGCCGGGCGTCGCTATTCCGTACGCGTACTCACCATCCGAATCATCTGGACGAAGCCCAGAATGGCGCCTACGATAACTCCCGCGATAAATAGCCAATGAGTGTGCAGCCAGTGATCGAGTAGTTTGCCAAGCACCCACCCCACCACGATTGCGGCTGGAATGATGAAGGCGATCTCCGAGTAGCGTGCCCACAAGATAGCCGCACTCTGTATTTTGTCGTCCCGGTGTTCATCAGCCATGAAGAGAGGCTACCACCTATGGTGAAGCGCCGGAAGGATGCGGACAAGATGCTGCCCTGACCGAGCAGTCAAACCATCACCAGGCAACCGCGACTTTTGACGCTCACGCGCGTTTCAACCTAGTGCCAGCGCGCCGAATTATAATGGGAAGGACATGAGAGCAGCAGTTATCCTATTTGTCGTTTTTCTCAGCGCCGCGACCGTCGCCGTCGCGCAGGACGAGGATGTCTCGCCGCAGCTCACATCACACGCCGCCTCTGTCCCGCAGAACAACAATCCTCCAGCTACGAAAGACGACGCCATCACCGTCCCGGCAGGCACGCGGGTTCCGCTCACTATGAAGCAGGGCCTCACTACTAAGAACGCTAAACCAGGTGACCCGGTCTACGCGCAAACGTCGTTTCCCATTGTGATGAACGACCACATTGTCATCCCCCCGGGTACCTTCGTGCAGGGAGAGATCCGGCGCGTGCAACGTCCTGGCAGGGTCAAGGGTCGCGCCGAGTTGCAGATGAGTTTTACCTCCATGATCTTTCCCAATGGCTACACTTTATTGCTGCCCGGCGCAGTACAGGGAACGCCTGGGGATGCAAATACCGCCGGAGTCAAAGACAAGGAAGGGACCATCCAGGGCGATAGCAGCAAGGGCAAGGATGTCGGGACCATCGTCGGTACAGCCATACCTGGAGCCGGTATTGGGGCAATCGCCGGAGGAAGCAAAGCGGCAGGCATTGGGGCAGCCAGCGGTGGCGCGCTCGGATTGGCCACGGTTCTGTTCACTCGCGGGCCTGAGATTCAGCTTGGAGTGGGCGATTCAATCGAAATGGTAATCGAGCGCAGTCTGACGATTGACCAAACCAAGGCCCACAGGGCCGCTCAATAGATCAAATACCTCTTCCTGACCTGCATGAACTGCTCGAACCCGTCGCGCCAGTCGTCGGCGATGCGGCGCGGATCTTGTCCCGCTTGCAACCCTATGAAGGCGGCCTGATTCACCAGCAACGGTTTCATATGGGCGATGTCGAATCCGGTTGGAGCAGCATTATGAAGGGCGGCCGCCAACTCGATACCCAACTCGGGTGCATCCAGCACCTCGCGGTTGATGACGACGATATGGACTCCTTCACATTCCTGGTGAACATAAGGTCCACTCGTCGGCGTAAACACTATCGGTACAAACCGAACCCCAGCGATTTCGCGCTCGTTCAGATATGCAGCCAGCCGCTTAGCACTGACCCAGGGTGCTCCAACCACTTCGAAAGGAGCATCGGTACCCCGACCTACCGAAACATTCGTTTGTTCGATTAGCGCCACGCCGGGATACAGCGTTGCCTGATTCAGGTCGCGCAAGTTCGGCGACGGATTTACCCATAGCGCCCCTGTAGAGTCAAACCAGTCACCGCGCATCCAGCCGCGCATGGGAACCACGGTGAGGTTGGCGTTGATGTGCCGCTCGGAGTTGTACAGCTTTGCCAATTCGCCAATCGTCATCCCATGGCGCACCGGCACGGGATAGTAGTTCACGAAGCTCTGCTGCCCGGTATCCGAGACCGGGCCCTGAACGTAGGCGCCGTTGAGCGGGTTGGGACGGTCGAGCACCACAATCGGCTTCCCAGTTGTGGCTGCTGCCTCGAGGAAATATCCGAGCGTCGTCTCGTAGGTGTAGAAGCGTACGCCGGCGTCCTGGATATCGAAGACCAGAATATCGAGCTTGCGTACAACATCGAGCGGCGGCCGGCGTTTGGCATCGCTGTCGCCATAGACGCTGTAAACCGTGACCCCCGTCGCTCCGTCTTTTGTATTGCCAATATCGCCGCTGTCGGAGGTGCCCTGCACACCGTGTTCAGGACTAAAGATGGCACTCAGCTGTAACCCCCGCGCGTGGGCCAGCACGTCGATTGTGCGACGGCCATGACTATCGATACCAGTCTGGTTGGTGACGAGGCCAACCTTCGGCGTCGCGACCCCCGAAATTCTCAACACGTCGAAGTCGTGCGCCTCCAGTTCATCAATTCCGTTGGACACTTGCCCGTTGCGAACCACCACGCGCCGACTGGCGACTGCCGCTTCGTTGTAGCCGGTAATGCGCGCCACCCGCATCTTCTGTTCCTCGCTGGGGTCCAGTTGCAACGCAGCGGCCACCGCGGTGGCTACTTCGCTGCGCAACGCGACCACGTTGCCTTCCTTGATGTGCACCGCATTGGTGAGCAGAATGATGTAGGTGTTCGTGGTCGGGTCAATCCAGAGCGAGGTGCCGGTAAAGCCGGTGTGTCCGAAAGAGCCTACAGGCAAGAGTTCCCCGCGATTGGAGGAAAATGGCGAGTCAATGTCCCAGCCCAGGCCGCGTACGTCCGTCAGGTTGGGCGGCTGTTGCGGAGTGGTCATCTTCTCGACGATCCAAGGAGAAAACACCGGCGCGCCGCCGTTCAGCAGCGTCTGCGCAAACTTGGCGACGTCATCGGCGGTCGAGAACACTCCCGCATCGCCAGCGACGCCTCCCATCTGGCGCGCGGTAGGATCGTGTACCACACCGCGCAGCATCAGTCCGGTTCGCTCATCGCGTTCAGTGGGCGCGATGCGCGGCTTCCACTCTGGCGGCGGAAGAAAACGTGTGGACGTCATGCCCAACGGACCAAAAATGTAGGTTTGCGAATACTGATCGAGCGGCATTCCGCCGACCCGTTGCACCAATTCTCCAAGCACTACGAAGTTAATGTCGCTGTACACGAACGTCGAGCCAGGTGGGTTGATCAACTTCTCGGCATTGGCTCGCTTATAACCCTCCTCCAGGCCGCTCCAATATTGCTTTAAGTCCAGATCGGGCCGTAGGCCGGAGTAGTGGGTCAGCAACTGCCGCACCGTGACCTCGTCTTTGCCGTTCTGTGCGAACTCAGGAATGTACTTGGCGACCGGATCGTTGAGCTTCACCTGCCCAAGCTGCACCAGGCGCATCACGCAACTCGTCGTCGCCATAACCTTGGTGAGCGATGCCATGTCGAAAATCGTATCGACAGTCATCGGCTCCTTGGGATCGAGCGAGCGATAACCGAATGCCTTGCGGTAAACAAAAGTTCCGTTGTGGCCGACGAGTAGAACCGCTCCGGGGCGCATGGCCTTTATCAACGGCATCTTTGAGCAGCGCGTCGAGCGGAGCAAAACGATCTTGCCCCGCTGAGGCAGGGGCGGGCGGCGTCAAGGCCGGAGCCGACGCCTTCTGCGCTGGAAGATGAACGCTGCTACCCAGGACAAGACAACATAGAAGAAGCGCTATAGCTGGCCAAGACGAAGCCTCAATGGGTCCGAAACCTTTCTTGATTCAGGGATCTGCCGCGCCATTTCGCAGGCAAGCTATTATAAGTTGCGCCCCCATCCGATCTCATCATGAGGTGGTTTTGAACCAATCGTCGCAACAGTTCACTGATCTCTCGCATCTGCGTTCGATCTTCAGGACAAGCAATTCTCGCGGGCCTTCGCCATGATTACCGAAGCCATCGAGCAACGCGCCTTCCCCTGCCGCGACACTCGCTGTTACTCATCGCGGATCGCTGATCGCGTTGCGCGGATTTGGGCGCTTCACATACGAGGAGCGATGCGCCGCATGGTTCAGGCCGACACCATCTTCGACCTGGCGTCGGTAACCAAGGTCGTGGCGACGACTGCTGTCGCCATGCTGCTGTACGAGCGCGGAAAATTGCCGCTCGACATTCCTCTGGGACATTTCCTTCCCGATTTTGTGGCGCGCGCGCCTCGTCATCAGCAGGCGACGCGCGAGGCGGTTACTCTTCGCATGCTGCTGGCGCACTCCAGCGGACTGCCCGCTTACGAGAAGCTGTTCGAGTTTGCCGGCTCTCGCGAGGAGCTGGTTCGGGCCGCGCTTACCACTCGGCTGGTTGCCGCACCTGGCACGCGCGCTGAGTATAGCGACGTCGGCTTCATCCTGCTGGGCGAGGTGCTGGCGCGTCAAGCTGATCTGGCACTCGATCTGATTCGCGCGACAGGAGATCTTCACCCCTCTCGGGATGACGCAGACGCGATTCAATCCTCCGGCGGAGTGGAAGCCCCAGATTCCGCCCACCGAAGACGATCGCGCGTTTCGCAAACGCATCATTCAGGGCGAAGTGAATGACGAGAACGCTTCCGTGATGGGAGGCGTCGCAGGACACGCCGGCGTCTTCGCTCCGGCAATCGATGTCGCGCGCTTCGCTGAGTGCATGTTGCGCCGCGGAGCGCCCATCCTGAAAGCCGAAACCGTACAGCTCTTCACGCGTCGAGTGGAATCTCCCGCCGGTTCGTCGCGAGCACTGGGATGGGACACTCCATCGCCCGAATCGGCATCGTCGGGCACCCATTTTTCTGCGGCGTCGTTTGGGCATCTCGGATTCACCGGCACCTCCCTGTGGATCGATCCCACGCGCCAGCTCTCGGTGACCCTGTTGACGAATCGCACCTGGCCCAACCGCGCATCCCAGGGTATTCGCCGGGTCCGACCGGTGCTGCATGATGCAATCGTCGAGGCGCTCGAGGAGCAGTTGATGGCCGCATGAAGCGCGTGCCCGCCCCACAACGACGCTCGGTACGGAGCGAAGAAATCGCGCGAGCCAGAACCTCGATCTGCGCTCTGCACTCGATATCGCGCACATCCTTAACGCTGAAGATGCCAAGATGGCGAGCGCCCTCTAGAAGGCGTCGCGCAGATAGCGCCGGCGATCGATGCTATTGCCGGCGCACGCGCCACAGGTGGTCCTCTGGGTGAGGAGTTTCTCCACTGAACGCGACCTATTTGCGAGCCCCTGTTGCTCGTCCGCAGCCAGAAGAGTAGAGTTCCCAAGATGAGATCGGAGCATCTGACTTGTGGAAGCAGAGACCGCTTTCGATGCTGCTTAAGATCGTAAGTTTTTATTGGATTCAGGGTTCGGCTCTGTAATTGTCGGCACAAGTTCGCTGGGACTCCGGCCCCATTCCTCGTAAAATGAGGTTTGCGCTGTGATTCATAAATTCGGCGTTCGCAGCGTGGGCTTAGGACATCCCTACATGGACAAGTTTGTCATTCGCGGCGGAAATCCGTTGGTGGGTACGGTGCGCATCAGTGGCGCCAAGAATGCCGCGCTACCGGCAATGGCCGCGGCTCTGCTAACGGAAGAACCCGTCATCCTGGAGAACGTTCCGCAAGTACGCGATATCGAGACCGAGCGAAAACTGCTGGCGGCAATGGGCGCTGAGGTGGAACTGGGCTACGGCCGCGCCCAGCACCGCACCACCATTTGCTGCCGCAACCTGGTGAATCCCGAGGCTTCGTACGAACTGGTCAAGACCATGCGCGCGTCCACCCTGGTGCTGGGACCGCTGCTCGCCCGCATGAAACACGCGAGGGTCTCTCTACCGGGCGGATGTGCCATCGGCGCGCGCCCGATTGACCTTCATCTCAAAGGGCTGGAGAAGCTAGGCGCGAAGATTTCACAGGAGCATGGCTATATCGAAGCCGAAGCGCGGCGGTTGAAAGGCGCGCGAGTCGTCTTCGAAAAAATTACCGTGACAGGAACCGAAGATTTGATGATGGCGGCCGCGTTGGCCGAGGGCGAAACCGTGCTGGAAAATTGTGCCCGCGAACCGGAGGTGCTTGATCTGGCGACGCTGCTCAATAAGATGGGCGCGCAGATTGAGGGCGCGGGTACGCACACCATTCGCGTGCGTGGCGTGGAGAAGTTGCATGGCGCCCGCCATCGCATCATTCCTGACCGAATCGAAGCGGGCACTTACATCGTCGCGGCCGCACTCACGGGAGGGGACTTGCTGGTCTCCAGCTGCGATCCTCATCATCTTGGCGCGCTACTCCAGAAGCTGGAGGAGTGCGGGGTGCAAGTACAAACAAATGGCGATTCCGTCCGTGTGGTAGGCAATCGCCCGTTGAAGGCGGCAGACTTGGTCACCGAAGAATATCCCGGCTTTCCGACTGACATGCAGGCGCAGTTTATGGCGCTCGCGACCCAGGCCGAGGGAGTCAGCATCGTCACTGAGAATATCTTTGAGAATCGCTTCATGCACGCGCAGGAACTGGTGCGCATGGGCGCCAACATCAGAATCGAAGGAACTCGAGCCGTGGTCCGAGGCAGAACGCCGCTTAGCGGCGCAGCCGTGCAGGCCAGCGATCTGCGCGCTTCCGCATCGCTGGTGTTGGCGGCCCTGGTCGCTGAGGGCGAAACCATCATCGATCGCGTTTACCACATCGACCGCGGCTACGAGCGAATCGAAGAAAAGCTGCGGGGAGTTGGCGCGCAGATCCGACGTATCGGCGAATTGCTTCCCAAGCGCGTCGCGACGCCTGTGGCGGCAGGATGACGCCTCAGGGACTTACCTTTCCAACAGCCGCTCCAGGTCAGCGAAGAAGCTGGGGTAGGAAATCGCAACACATTCTGCGTTGCGGATAAGGCTGTCGCCTTGCGCCCGCAGGGCCGCGATAGCGAACGCCATGGCGATGCGATGGTCGCCGAGGGAATCGATTTCTGCGCCATGTAGTCGCTGCCCTCCCGGAATGCGCCATCCATCCTCGGTTTGTTCGACCTGCGCGCCCATTGCCAGCAGGTTTTGAGTGACCGCACTTAAGCGGTCAGACTCCTTCACTCGCAACTCACCCGCATCCCGGACTTCCAACCCAGCCGTATAGGGAGCGATAGCCGCCAGCACCGGCAACTCGTCGATCAGCAGCGCCGTTTGTGCTCCGGCAATCACCACTGGTTTGGATACTCCTGGAGTCAGGGTTATGGTTCCCAACAGCTCTCCATGCTGCTCTTCCACGCGCACCATGGACGATGCGGCTACCCATGGCGGTCAACACGTCGAGCAAAGCAGAGCGAGTGGGATTCAACAGCACGCCGTCGATCACCAGGTTCGATTCAGGGAAGATGGCGGCAGCACACAGGAAAAAGGCGGCAGAGGAGCTGTCGCCGGGAATGTAGGCCTCCAGCGGATGCAGCGCTTGACCGCCTTCTATCGTCACTGTATTTCGTAGCCGATCAACTGTTGCACCGAAGGCACGCAGCGCGAGCTCTCCGTGATCGCGAGTGCGCACGGGTTCCGTTACCGTGGTGTGGCCCTCGGCAAGCAATCCGGCGAACAGCAACGAGGTTTTGACTTGAGCGCTGGCGACGGGAACCAGATACTCGATGCCGTGCAGCCGGCTACCTGTAATGTGTAGCGGCGCACAGCCGCCTTCACTCGAACTGAATTTGGGCGCCCATCCTGGTCAAGGGCTCGATGATGCGCCGCATAGGACGGCGCGAGAGTGACTCGTCTCCGATGAGCTCCGTACTGAACGGTTGGCCTGCGAGAATACCCGACAACATTCGCATCGTCGAGCCGGAATTGCCGCAATCGAGGGGCGCACCAGGGGTTTGCAATTGCGGGCCCAGGCCATCAATGACCACCGTCCCCTGTTCGTCGCGCTCTACATTGCACCCAAGAGCGCGCACGCAGCCCAGCGTACTGGCGCAATCGGCACCGGGCGAGAAATTCTGAAACCGTGAACGTCCAGCGGCTATAGCTGCCAGCATGGCGTAGCGGTGAGAGATGGACTTGTCGCCGGGGACGCCGATACTTCCGAGAATGTTGCGCGCGGGATGAACGGTGACGAACTTGGGATCGTGCATGGGTTCGGTTGAAGCCAACTGATTGTTCTCCACACTGCTGCTTGACAGAAAAAATAATTTGTGATCCAACAGCCAACTATCCGGGCCTATTTACATCTCACGAATAGCACAGCACGATGCGGTGCCCAACGCGGCGCACCCTGGATTTTGCCGAGGGGCAGATCGAAAGGTAAGACGCCCCGATGAATTCACGATCCAGGTAGCACCATGTTTCTCCGGGCCGGTTTGGCAACACTGCTGCTCTCGCTCTTCTTTACCGCCCACGCCAGCGGTCAGTATGGCGCTCAATATTCAGAACTGCTCACGAATCCAAGCCGGATAGCTTCCAATGCCGGTTCGGTGAGCGGAAGCGTTCTGGGCCCGCAAGCAGATCCCGTAGCCGGAGTTCGCGTAGAACTACAGGACGCCTACTCCCGCTCCACTCTCGCCAGTGCCTACACCCGGCAAGACGGCACCCTTGAACTGTACAACATCCCAGCTGGCCGTTACGAAGTGGTGGCGCAGGCCGGGGTTTCACAAGCGAGCGACTGGGTCAACGTGCAATTCGGCCGGACCGCAGTGACCTTGCGATTCCAAGCTGCCTCGCTGGAATATGGAGACCGGAACACTGTATCGGTCGCGGAAATGCTCGTTCCCCCGAAAGCACGTAGTGTGTATGCCAAGGCACGCGAAGCATGCGCCGGAGGGAAATTCGACGACGCCCAAAAATTGTTGGAGCGGGCCCTGCAGATCTATCCCCAGTTTGCCGAAGCCTTGACCTTGCGTGGCCTGTTACAGCTGCGGGCCAACCACATCGACCAGGGGCGTCAGGACTTTGAGCAAGCCATCCATTACGATCCGACCTATGGCCAGGCCTATGTCGCGCTGGGCGCAGCCTATAATGCCCAAGCCCATTATGACGATGCGCTGCGCACGCTCGAGCTCGGAACCGCAATTTCGCCGCTGGCATGGCAGGGATACTACGAAATGGCACGCGCCTCAATCGGAAAGGGATTCTATGACAAAGGGCTGCAGTTTCCGGACAGGGCTGAGCAATTGAATGGCAACCACTTGGCCGCCATCCACCTGCTGAAGGCGTACGCCATGATTCCGTTGAAATCTTACAGTGGCGCTAAGGAAGAATTGCAGGCGTATCTGCAACGGGAACCCAAGGGTGGCAAGGCAGACCAGGCGCGACATCTTTTGGCTCAGTTAAACGCCGCGGAAGCAGCCATGACACCCAAACCGCAGTAACGTTTTTTGCGGCGTCGGACAGAGGCTGCACCGAGGCGCGGCCTCTTCTTGCTGGCTAGCGCCGAGTGCTGGCCTCAGCGTTGGCTTCCTGCAGGGCTTCTGGAGTCACCTCGCGGATACGGACGCCACACACAAACCTGGGTGTCGTCGGACCGCGTCCCCAGCGATTGACATCCCAGTGCGCGCGAACAAACTTTGCGCTCGGAGCAGCCGTCAAGTCCACCAACAACGGATAGTCACCGGGGTAGAACTTCTGCGTCAAAGTCGCTACCGGTTTTGCCTCCCAGGTCGTGCCGTCAGCAGAAGTGAATACGGTGATCTCGATTGATTCCTGTTCAACCACTTCGTTGACGGAAAGGGTGACAAGAAAAACGGGGTTGGCGACGCCACTGATATCCAGCGCCTCGCTATCACCCTTGGCGGTGATTACGGTCTTTTCCGGTACAAGAAAGGCATCCAGCATGGCGAATCCATTGTACCCAAGGGACAAACTGGAGATGGTGACAAACGTCACATGACACTGCGCCCAGGTTAGCGCCGCAGGATTTCGTCGAAGAATGTCCCCAGCAGTAAGCCGAACTCAGTGGGCTTTTCCCGAGCGGCGTAGTGGCCCGCTCGAGGGATGACTTGCAAGCCGCTGCCTCGAATCTGCTGCCGCATAAGCTCAAATTCGCTCAGCGGAATACTGTCTTCGTCGCCAGCGATGAGTAGAGTGGGCACGTTGATCGTCGAGAGAGTCGCGACTGAATCGGCCCGCTCGGCCATGCCCCGCTGCACGCTGGCGATGTCTTCGGCCGACATGCTTTGCATCATCTTGCGCGTCACATCCACCAAGTCGGGACGGTTGGTGCGGGTCGCCTGCGACATGAGTTTGGACAGCATTTCTTCGATGAAATTGTCTCTGCCTTCATGCAGGACGCGGTCGGCAAGCTGCAACCGGTTCGCCTTGCCCTCGGCTGTCTCGGCTCCGGGGCGAGTATTTGCGAGTACAAGCGCTGCGACATGGTCGCGGTATCGTCGCCAGAACTCAAAGAGGAGATAGCCGCCGATGGAGACTCCGACAAAGAAAGCCTTGTAGATCCGTTCCTGGCGACATAACCCCGCCAGGTCGTCAGCAAGCTTTTGCATGGTAACCGGCCCCTCGCCCATTTCGGATTCACCATGCGCGCGCAGGTCGGGAAGGATCAGCCGATATCTCGTCCTGAGATCGGGAATGACTCCGTCCCAGAATTGATGGTTCAGCGGGAACGGGTGCAGTAAGACGACGTCGGGACCAGCCCCGGCGATTTCGTAATAGAGATTGGCGTCGCCGCTGCGGAAGGTGGGCATGAGAGAAGAAGCAATTAGGAACTAGCCGTCAGCAATTAGCAGTTAGCCTTCAGGCCGTCCATGGTCCCCTAAGGAATGTCAGGAAGGCGCGAGAGGGAATCCAAACCTTCGCGCCCTCCGTATCTCAGTAGTAAGTGGTTTTTCACCGAAGCGATGGACGCAGTTCCAGCAACCAAACCTATGTTCAGGCCGCTTGCGTCACGACCCCTGGTACGGTTGGACGTTCGCGGGGGGGGCGACCGAGACGTATTCGGGCTCTTCGGGCATCACGATCCATGCGATGATGTACGCCAGTACGCCTCCGCCGCCGAACAGCGCGACAATTAACCAGACCACGCGAACGACGGTCACGTCGAGGTCGAAGTACTCGGCAAAGCCTGCGCACACTCCGGCAATTTTGCGATTGCTCCTCGAGCGCATCAGCTTGCTACGACCTGCCACTGCGCCGATGCGGCGCCCACAATAGGGGCAAAGGTTGGCGTCGTCCTGGATCGCTTTTCCGCAATAGTTGCAGTACATACAGCCTCCCTACACAGGTAATACGAACAGCATAGAAGGAAGTTCCCCGGGATACCAATCTACCTGAGAACAAGGGGTTAAGGGCTCTTGTAGGCTTGTTTCATGTAGTGGCGGGCCAAGTCAGCGGCGCCGGTGCTGGAATCCTCAGCAATCACAGTTCGGTATTTCTCCAGCGCGGTGTCACGCTTTTGCAGCACATCATACATTTGGCCGGCAGCCAGCGTCGCCTTCTGACGAAGCTCGGGATCATTCCCGTGGCTGGAGGCCAGATCGTAAGCCTCCGCAGCTTCCAGGTACTCACGCTGGCCGCGCAAAGCTTCGCCTAACCCATAAGCCGGCACCTCAATGCGGCAGCTCGAGTAAGCATTGGCCCGACAGCCCGCTACTACCTTGCGATAGGCGGCAATTGCCTCCTGGCCGTGCCCGGCCGCATTCATCAAGTGGGCATACTCAGCCGCTACCAGGAAGTTTCGTGGGAAGTCCGTCTGCATTCCGCCGACGACCTTGAGAGCTTCGTCATATTTCTCTTCGCGGCGAAGAAACAGGGCCAGCACGATCTTGCCGTCGCTGGCCACCTCACTGTGCGCGCCCGCCACCACCTCGCGCAGATAATCCAGTCCCTTCTGCTTGTTGCCGCTGATACCCACCACGGACGCCGCCACCTTAGCTGGCCAACTGAGACTGCCAATGATGTAGAGGTCAGTGCCTACCAGAAGCTTGGCATCCACGTATTTAGGATCCAACTCCAGCACTCGCTCATGATCGTGGCGGGCGCTCACCGCGCTCCGCAGGGCCGCAAACCAAGCTCTTTCGCCCATTCCCATGTAGGTGGCGCGCAACCCTCGCGTAATACCCCTGGCATAGAGGGCGTCGACATTGTTGGGGTCCTTATCGAGCTCGGCTTGCGACAGCGCCAGCGACTGGTCGCTTAACTGCTTAACCCGGTCGTGCACCTTAGGATCGAGCGGCTCTGGATGCTTCTTGGTGAGAAAACTGTCGGCGGCGTAAGCCTCTGTATCGAGCGCCCCAACTCGGTACAGCTCCCTGAAAATCACGGTGGACAGCACGTGGTTTACCGCGAACGGATCGTCGGGATGAGCTTGCTGCGAGGCTTCGAACTCCCGGAGCGCCTTGTCATATTCCAGGTTGTAGAAGTAGTCGAAACCCTTGCGGGTGGCCGGGTCGTTATCGGAACGTGTGGGGACTGGCGCTTGCGCAGCCTGGGACGAGCAACTGCTTGCTACGGTGAAGCAGTAGAGTGCTAGGAAGCAAAAGTACAATCGGTAAGGTTTCATTAATAGTGCTTACTGAGAAGTTTACCTGATATGCCATCTGCTCAAAAGGAGCTACAAACATTTAGGTACTTCTGGTCGCGCCACATGACAAACCCAAATCGCCACCTCAAAGATACATACTCCGAAACCGAAGCCGCTGCCGCCTTAGGCATCACTATCGCCCGTCTGCACGAGATTCTGGATCGGCACATCTTCACTCACGGCAGTACTCGCCCGGAATCTATTGAATTTACCTCGAACGACCTGCTGCTGCTGAGCTTCTGGAACAAAAACGTCAGTCTATCCCCTCCGGCCGGCCGAGTCCTCAGAATGCCCAAGCGAAAGTGAATCAGTGCCATTGTTTGGCAGTTCTTTCATCCTTGGCGGTAAATCCTGCCCGGGCATCCAGGTGCAGCAAGGTTTCACAAAGGTGCAAGTCCCACAGATACTTTTACTTAGAGCCAGCCAGAACTTTGGATGGTCGCTTGCGAAGAATAAAGCTAAGGAGACTACCCTCCATGGCACGGTTGGCGCGCAGCGCGAGTCAGGAGTACTGGCGCCCTGCCGATCCCACTACCGCCCGCATCGCTCGCCCCTTCCTGACGAATGATCTCTGCGCCGATTGCGACACCGAATACTCGACTGGGGCTCGGTTCTGCCACCTATGCGGAAAGGAACGTTACCGGAAGCCAGTCGCGCCCCCCGATCCCATGACGTTCGCGGACTTTTTCGATCTGGCGGTGATTCGCCATCGTTTGGGTCTGTCCGTCTTATCTCTGCTGTTCTTTCTCGCGGGCATCGCCTGCCTGGTCGTTACCCTGAGCGTCGGCATCCTGTATAGGCCGGAGAGCCCGGTGCAATGGCAGGCGCTGCAGTTCTGGCGCGTCGAATGGCTGCTGGGAGCAGCAGCGGCGATGCTGGCTGGGATTCTGCTGAAGAAGAAGTAAGGCGGCGCGCTCTATTGCACCTTGGCTTGCCCTTCCTTGTCTTGATCTTCGGAGTTCGCTTTCTCGATACGCAGGTTGCTCGCCCTGTATTGCTTCCCGTCAAAAACGGCGTGCGCGGTGACTTCAGACCCGACTTTCAGCTGGCGAGTATCTTCAATTGCGGCCGGGTTGAAATGGATTTCGTAGGTCTCTTGATCGCTGGAATTCTCCAGTGCCAGCGTGTCAGTGCGCATGTCGAGGTTTGTTACTACGCCGGAAAAGATATAGTCATCGCCCGGCTTGGCCAGAACGATGATCTCCTGTGCGACATCGCGGTTCGACCGATCCGCCGAAAACTGTACATCGACCAATGCGCCCGGCTGCACATCTGCTGAACTAGCACTGCCTTTGAATGAGCTGTACTTCGTGCCGGGACTCACTCTGAAGAAGACCGGCCGCGCTGACAGTTGGTCCTGCACTCGAATGGTTCCCTTCTGCGCATCGGTGGCCACCACTTGTCCCCGCACCTCCGCGATGCCGGGATCTGTAACCACGCGAACATTCTTGGCGAATACTCTGCTGCCGTCGAGCATGGTGTCGGCGTAAACACGATCGCCTTTATGGATGGCCAGCACGGTCGTCTCCGTACCATCGCGGTAGATATGGGAGCGCTCGTCCATGAACAGCTTCACCTTCGCTCCGCCACCGAATGGAGCGATGGTTAAACGGTAGCGCACTTGATCGACATGGGTGGCTATGCCGCCAATCAACGTTGGCTTGCCCTTCGGCAGAGGTGGGGGTTCCATCACCGGGTCGTACGGATTGTCGTCGTTGTCGTTCACGGCCGAGCGGGCACCAGACTTCGAGGTTGCCATCGAGCCGAAATTGGTTGAGGTCTTGGTATCAGCCAGCGCATTGGCAGCTCCGCTGCTCGCGCCAGCGGGCTGCGCCGCCTGTCCCCCATTCCCGCTGACGGCTCCCGTGTTCTGCTGCGCCGCACTTTGTGCCACCCCAATGACGATAACCAGCAACGCCAGGGAGAGAATGCCGAGGACGGTTTTGAGAATCGTTGATGTCATAAAGTTCCGGCTCGAAGTCTTGATTCCTGCTTAGGCAACGCGGCTTGGCACGCCAAGGACGCTGCCCCTCTCGACGAAGTTGGATGCAATCGGGCGCATTGACGGTCAGTCGTCACGGAGAGAAATCTGAGCACTGGGCTTCGCGCTGCCAACAAAAGTGCTCGAAATCCCATCCAAATACTACGAGGCCGCTGCCTAGATTCTTTGCTTGGATGGCTGGTAGCGCAATGTCCCGGAGGCTTTAATGTTCCCTGTCAAGCCGCGCCGACACTGGATTGGCGTTGTGGTTCTGCTCGGCGCTTTCAGCATCACCGCTTTCGCCGGCGATGTGCGGATCAGCATCCCCAAGCGCACAAAACCGACGCCAGTCCAGAAGTTGAATCAGGAAGGCGTGAAGGCGATCGAGAAACACGCTTACAAGCGGGCCAAATCCTTGTTCTACAAGGCATACCTGATCGACCCGAACGATCCGTTCACCCTGAACAATCTGGGATACATCGCAGAGCTGGAAGGCCAAGTCGATCGTGCCCAGCGTTATTACGCCCTGGCCCAAGAACAGGCATCCGATGCGGTAGTGTACAAATCCACGGACCGTGCGGCGGTCGGGCAGCCGGTCGACAAGGTCGCCGGCGAAGCGGCCGACGCTAAGATGCAAATCAATCGCATCAATGTTTATGCCATTGGCTTGCTACAAAAAGACCGTGCTCCCGAGGCCGACCTGGCACTTGAGAAGGCCCTGAAACTGGATCCGGCGAACCCGTTCACCCTGAACAATCTCGGCTACGCCAAGGAGGAAGAAGGCGAACTGGAGGAAGCCTACAAATACTACATGCAGGCAGCCAGCCAGCACTCGAACACTCCAATCGTCGTGACCATGCACCCGTCTTGGCGCGGTAAGGCGATCAGTGAAATCTCTGCTCAGAATGCCGCCAAGGTGAAGAACCTGATGGAGCGTGAACAGGACGTCTCGGCAAAGGTCGCCCGGCTTAACACACGCGGTGTCGCGGCAATTAACCGCAATGATTACAAGCTGGCACGGCAGTATTTTGAGCAGGCGTATAAGCTCGATCCTAAGAACGCATTCGCCCTGAACAATATGGGCTACCTCGCGGAAATGGACGGCGACCGCGAAACCGCGGACTATTACTACGCCAAAGCGCGCGAAGCCGACCAATCAAGTATGAAAGTGGCTTATGCCACGCGCAAGGATGTCGAGGGCATGAAGCTGGCGGCGGTAGCAGGCGACAGCGACGAAGCCGTCATTAAGGCGACGGAAGAAGCCGCGGCAGTCCGTCGTGCCGAGGGGGGGCCGGTAGTCTTGCGTTACCGCAACAACCAGCCCGTAGCCGAACCGGCAACGCCACCCAAACCTCCGCAACCCGAGCCGACCATTTCAGCGCCGCCGAGCGACAACCAGCTGCTTCAGCCGCTACCCGACAACCAGCAGCCTACCGATAATAGCCCGCCGCCCCCTGTTGTCCACCGGCCGCCCGAGTCACAGCAACAACCTCCTCCGGGCGTGCACAGGCCGCCGGAGACGCAACAGCAGGCGCCGCCGCCGGTGGCAAATCCATCAGGCGGACTGCTAATGCCCTTGCCGGATGACCAGCAGCCTCCGGCGGCGCAACCTCAGAATAATGCGCCGCCACAGTAGGGCGCTTTTCGCTATTCGCTGTTGGCTATTCGCCAAAGACTAGCCGGGATTGGGTGGACGAACCACATATAGCCCAAATATAGGAAAGTCGCAGCCAAGAGCTGTGATTTAGCGAAGAGCGAAAGGCGAATAGCGACTGGCGACACTTCACACCCTGTGATTGATCGGCCCGATTCCACACCCTAGCGGGTAGGCGGCCTCGATTGCTCTGCGAACGTACTCCTTCGCAGTCCGGATGGCCTCCGGTAGGGTTTTTCCGTGCGCCAACTGGCAGGCTATAGCCGTCGCGAACGCACACCCTGTCCCGTGGGTCGACTGGGACTCCAAGTGCTCTCCTGGAAAAACTTCTTCCAGCATTGACGCCTCGCCCCCGTACAGAAGATAGTCATTGGCAGGCCGTAGGTGCCCGCCGGTGATGACCACCGCCCGACTGCCGAGGCCACGAAGCCTCCCGGCCATCACCCGAAGCCTCGGAAGCGCTTCTTCCCATGGAATTTCGATGGCTAGTGGCTCGACTCCGGCCAACATTGCCGCCTCATCAATATTGGGGGTAATGACATCGCAGAGCGGCAGCAGCCTTCCGCGAAGAAGCTCCAACCCGGCGTCGTCCAGCAATTGGGCACCCGACGACGACCGAATGACCGGGTCGAGGACAACGTTGGGTAGGTGTCTCTCCTCCAGAAAGCCTGCTACTACGGCCGCAACCGCTCCGGACCCTAACATGCCCAGCCGAACCGCCGCGATTTTCAGGTCGTCGGCCAGAGTCGCTAGGGTTCGGGCCACCAGATCGGGGGCGAGCGGCTGGATTTCTGACACCCCCTGAGTGGACTGCACGGTCAAGGCCGTAATACCGGTCACGGCGTAGCAATTTTGGGCGGCCGCAGTTTTTATATCGGCGGTTATTCCAGCCCCAGAAGAGGGATCGTAACCCGCAATGCTTAAGATGACCGGTGGCTGGCTCATCGGACGACTCTACCGCAATCTTTCGGTGAGGAGATAGTCGCGACACCGAGACTAAGAGGATCTGGCCGGATCTAAAAATGGGCAAGGCCTCGAAAATCTCTACGTGTGTCCGTGGAAACCACTATAAATGAATGGCTTATCTTTGATTCTGCGATGCCAACCTCTGATGCATCTCCCCCATCTCATACAAAGCGCCTCCGTCAAATTCAGGTTTTTACTGGCAGATCGAAGCCTATATTATCGCCGTTCTTGCCTGCGACGGGCCTACCGTGCCCGGAGCTGGCGTTTAGCACGAAACGCGGCGGGATGGCAAGGACAACCGTCACACTACCACCTTAGGTGAGTTGACTGTTACTTCTTGTGGTGGATAGACTTAAAGGACTGTCAGGGAGGACCAACTTAACGATGAGAGGTGTTTAATGTTACGAGTACTTAGCCAGGTCGCGGTGACCATGGTTTTTGCCACCGCACTAGGCGCGGCACCCGGTAATAGCACACCGGATTCGAAGACGCAGGAAGGGGCCCCAGGACAGATTCAGGACACAGTGAAGCCGGTGAAGACCCGAAAGTTCCAGGTTGGAAAGGCTTCCTGGTACGGCCGCATCTTTCAGCATAAGCAAACCGCTAGCGGCGAGCCGTATGACATGTATCAATTTACAGCGGCGCATCGCACCTTACCGCTGGGTTCCTGGATCAAGGTTACGAATCTGAAAAATGACCGGTCGGTCGTGGTCCGCATCAATGATCGCGGACCGGTGAAGCGGAGCCGGATCATAGACCTGTCCTATAGTGCGGCCAAAATGCTCGGCATGGGCCACGATGGCGTGGATCCAGTCCAGCTGGACGTCGTTCAGACTCCAGTCATAGCCGAGAACGAAGGCCCACAGTAATCCTGTCTTAATGCTGTAAACTGAAAGCCGATGAACCCTAGAGATCGGCTGATAGTGGCGCTCGATGTCCCGGGCGCCACGCAAGCCCGCCAAGTCGTCCAGACTATTGGCGACGCCGCAACCACCTATAAGATCGGGAAACAACTCTTCACCGCTGAGGGGCCACAGGTCGTCCGCGATCTGGTTTCCTCTGGCCGCAAGGTGTTTCTCGACCTTAAATATCACGATATCCCTAATACCGTAGCCGCGGCCGTCAGGTCGGCTGCCGAGTTGGGCGTAAGCATGCTTACCGTCCACGCCTCAGGTGGCAGCGCCATGCTGAGGGCTGCTGTCGGAGGCGGCCAGCCAGTCTCCCGCAAAGCCAATGGTGCTTGGAGTAACTCTGCTGACAAGCCTGTCGGATTCCGACCTGGAGGAAGTGGGAATAGCTGGAAATGTACTCAGCGGGGTGCTTCGCTTAGGAGCGCTGGCTCGGGCGGCTGGCTGCGGCGGTTTGGTCGCCTCGGCGCACGAAGCTCGCGAGCTGCGCAAGGCGCTGGGCGAGGGCTTCGCGATCGTGACTCCGGGAGTGCGTCCAAGCGGGGCAGCTGCCGGAGATCAGGCCCGGGTAGTGACCCCTAAGGATGCCATCCAAGCCGGGGCGACCTACCTAGTGGTCGGCCGGCCGATCCTGGGAGCTCCCAACCCAGCTAAAGCAGCACAGGAAATCCAGGATGAGATTGAGGGGGCCTGCCGGCAAATCCTGGCTGGATAGAGTATCCAAAGTGGTTTACTTCGGCTTCGCGCGGCAGTCGGCGGCCAGCGTGCCCCGGCACCGGTCGATGGGGGGTGAGAGGCAGAACGCAAGTGCCCCATTTCGGCCCAAGAAATTTCATCGCTCTTCGCTTTTCCGGAAAACCCGCCTCCTCGGACGGCGTCTCATACCTCCATAGGGAGGACGTAATATGAAGCACGCTATGAAGCATGCCATACTGGCGCTTGCCGTGTTGGCACTTACCTCATTTGCTTGGGCGCAGAGCAACAACTCCGGCATCGATAAGGAACTGAACCATGCCACCCAGATCATTCAGGAGATGACGGGGCCTAACGCGACGGCGGGCAAGGGCGGCAGAGACGCAAACTTCACCCAGATACTGGATGGCAACGTGCGAACGCCCAGCCAGGCACAGGTGCATGAATTCATGAACGCGATTGAGCATGCGGAGCAGAGCGCCATGGCTCGCTAGCCCACGCGCTCCAAAACAGGAGTAGAGTTAACTGAAATCCCCATCCAGGCAAAAGAAGCTTGGATGGGCACCTCAGAATCTCATGCTAGTCCGCAGCACAGCAATCACGCCGACTGGAAGGATTGGATTGCCTTAGCTTCGTCTTCCTCGACGTCAAACACGGTGTAAAGCTTGGTGATCTGCAGAAGATTGTGGACATTCTTGCTCAGATTCATCAGCTTCAGCTGGCCGCCCTGGTTGCGCACCGAGGTGTAACAACTCATCAATTCACCAACGCCTGCGCTGTCGATGTGGCGAACATCGGCCAGGTTCAGCAGTATGTCCTTGTAGTTTTTGCCCATCAGATCGCGAACCAGGTCACGAACCACATTAGTTCCCTCGCCCAGCCGTAACTGACCAATGATGTCCACTATGACAATGCCATTCACTACTCGTGTACTGGTTTTCAGATTCACAGGGCCGCCTTCACCTTCGCAAGAGTCTAGGTGCTGCTCCGGCCAATCGGACACAACCAACCGGAACCCCATCGTACACCGCAAGTGAATTGCGGGAAATAGCGATCAGAGCGTCAGAACTGAAAAAGCGGCCCGCAGGCCGCTCAGACGTCCCGGCTTTCTGCTACACAAACTTGAACATCGCCACAATCAAGAAAACAGCTTCCGCCGCCGCCAGTCCAATCCAGATTCTTCGCCGGAAGCGAGTACGACCCAAGTCGCGAACCAACTGCATTCGAGCCGCGAATAGCACGGGATCTGTGGGGGGTGCCTGAGCCGCCGGCTGCTCAGCTTCTTCAATCCTGGATATAAGGACTTCTTCCCTGGGCGCATCTTTCAGGAAAACTTTTGGGGTACTGATCAGCGTGGACCAGTCCAGAATCTGAAGGCTCGACTCAACTCCGAAAAGCGCCACTGGCTGAGAAGTCAGCTCCAGCGGTGGAAGGCTCTCGGGGGCAAGCCGATCACGAAGGCTGGCCAGCAGCGTGTCCCACCATCCGCGGCTCAAATCGTCTCCCAAGAGCTCACCGACATCGACCGGGTGGGATTCCAGTTCCAGCGGAGGCAACATCTCAGGAGAAATTACATCGGCCAAGTTGCTGAAGATCGTGCGATACCAAGGCAGATCGACCAGGTCGCCGACCAAGATGCCGACATGCACCGGCTTGGAGGTGAGCTGAAGCGGAGGCAGGCGCTCGGGCGAGACCCGGTCAATAACATTGAGCAGGAGAGAGCGCCATAACGATATGGTCAGTTCCTCAGGAGGAGAAAAATCCAGTTCGGACATCCAGTATTCCGCCAGCTCCTTAATGTTTCACGCTTGCCGTCACCGGTTGGGTATCTTTCACAGTATAGTCCGAGGGCACCTGGAACAACTGGGCGAGGGGTTCGGTACGCACGATGTTGATCAGCTTCATGGTGCTATGACCGGATTGGCCGTCATCGGTTACGGTCAGCACCGTCATCTTCAACTCTGGAGAAAACCATGTCTCGGTCACAGAGACAATCGGCTTGTCGTTACCCATCGATCCAGCATCAATGATTCGCGTCGTCCGGGTGCCTGTGGCGTTGACGCCTTCGATGTATCTGTTTCCCAACGCTTCGGTCTTGGTCTCGACAGGCGCTGTGTTCAGCCTCGCTGGCATCTTCGACGCCGTAGTTGCCGCCGGAGTCATATTCCGTTCTGCCGGTTTTAAGCCTGGTTGTAGCGGAGCGACGTTGACCGGCGAGCCCGCGACATTCGCCATCGCTATCGGAGCCGTCGGCCCCACACTCTGCCCTAGATGGAAAATCGTCGCAGTCTTTGTCTTGGGGTTGAGGTTGATAATTACTCTCTGCACCGGATCGTTGATCGTGACATGCTCAACCTTGTCAGAGCCGGATTGAAGAGACGGAGTTCCACTGTCGGTGCGCATTCGCCCCTGGCTGTCGCGATAGATCTTGCCTCGGGTTTCGCGATGAATATGACCGGCGTTGTCGAGGGTGCGATCGTATTGCGTCACCACTTCGGCTGAAAATGGCGAGTTCTTAACCGTGGCTGTCACGGTTGCGTTCGTGACTCCGGTCGCGCCGGCAACCGCGTGTCCGTTTACCTGCGCACCAGCAATTCCCGTAATGAGGAGGAGCAGTCCAGCAAGCGTCCACCGCAGTCTCATAGGTCCCCTTTTGCTCGCCCCACCACACACAACGAGACACCAATATTTGCTATTGTGTGCCGGATTCGATGGCAATGCAACTATCTGCGTTACAGGCGAACCTAAACGAACACGGGGCGAAAGAGCGGTGCCTTCCGCCCCTCCGCCCTTGTCGACTCGCGGTCAGGCCGAATGTGCCATACCCGCGGCGGCGGTCCGCACCATGTAATGTTGTTCCGGGACTTCGAAGCCGGCGGTGGTAAAGGTCTCCTTAATCAGCCGGTTGGTATCGAAATACACCTGCCAATAATCTTTGTTGTTGCAATACGGACGTACTGCAAGAACCGGTCCCGCGAGCGTGAAGGTCAGTATCTCGACATCCGGAGCAGGGTTGGTCATGACATTCGGAATGCCCGCAAAGGCCTTCTTGAGCGCCGCCATCGCAACGCGCACATCGACTCCGTGTGCCAGTTGCGCCGTTAGGTCAACCCTTCGATAAGCGTTGGTGGAATAATTCTGAATTACGTCGCCGAAGATCTTGCCATTTCCAACAATGTGCCGAACATTGTCGAGGGTATCGATGTAGGTCACGAACAGCCCGATCTCATGCACCGTGCCCATGATTCCGCCAGCGGTCACGAAGTCACCAACCTTAAACGGCTGCAGGATGACCAGAAATACTCCGGCCGCAAAGTTGGCCAGTAATCCACTCCATGCCAGACCAATGGCCACACCCGCCGCGGCGATTAGCGCTGCCAGGCTGGTCGTTTGAACGCCGAAGAAGCCGAGGATGGCGACGACCAGTACGATGTTGAGGATGGCGCCGACCGCGTTCTGGATATAGCGAATCAGCGTGGGATCGATTTTCTGGCGGGTCATGCCACGGCCGATGATCCTAAGAACAAAACCGATCAGCCAGCGACCGACAATCCACAGCGCAAGGGCTTCCAGCACGGATATGCCGAGCGCGATCAGCCCGTTCCAACCTGCCGTCATCAATGCATCCATCTTCGTTTGCATAGTTAGATTCCTCCCGGGAGATGACATTAGTCCGACTGCATCCGCCGTCGATGGCAGCGGCTCGCCGCGATGGTAACACAGGAATTGTTACGGCGCCGTGACGGAAATCCGGCCATTAGTTGAGAATTCGCATTTCGTGCCGGGCAAAAAAAGAGCGGCCCATTGACCGCTCTTTCTTCCTCTCGACTTTCTTGCGAACTAATACTCCGAATCCGCCAGGTTCGGCGGCTCGCCTTCGTCGGGCTCGATGGGCAGCTCCTGCCGCGGCTCCTCATGTGGAGTGCTTCCGTCGCCCTTTCCCTTTAGCCTGACAACCGTAATCTTGGCGAAGCCCTCTTCGAACTTTGGCGGACGCAGCTTGGTCGCCATGCGCTGCATAACGTCTTCGGGGACGTTGCGTTCCCGACGGCGATTGCGTTCGATGCAAACCTCCGGCGGCACATCGAAGAAGACCGCATGCGCCTCGTAGCCGAAGTCATGCGCCAGCTTTATCCAACTGCGGCGCTCGTGCGGAGATAAATTGGTGGCGTCCACATAGTTCCACGGACGCCGGGCCAGCAGCCGCCCGCGCAACATGGAACGCAAGGTCGAAAACACCAGGTCCTGATAGCGCTGCTCGGTGACGTCGTCGAACAGCAGGATACGCACCATGTCGCTCGACAGTGGAAGAATATTGTGCCGTTTAAACCATGTGCTCTTGCCAGATCCCGGCAGTCCGATGGAGAGCACTACCGCGCCCTTCGACTTCCTGGTCTCATGAGGGGCAGGTGGACGAGGCACAGCAGGAGCAACCGCCGCAGGTTCATTAGCCTCTGTCGGTTCCTCAGCCTCGCCGGCTTCTCCGGTCGGGCCACCCGGGCCAGGTAAGGCGGGAGCCTGCACGGCCTGCTGTGGGCGACCGCCGCGACCACGTCGTCCACGGCGGCGGTTCCGGTCCCGCCGCAATTGCTGCGAACTCTCTTCTCCTCCACCCGCCGGGGCAGTTGGCTGCGCCTCGTTCAACGAAGCATGAGCTTCCGCCTGGGATTCGGGCTGGGTTGCAAAATCGGGCTGCTTATCCATTTCGACGTCAGCCGCTGCGTCGGGGAATTTGGGTTGCAGCGGAGCGGGGTTCTCCTGCCCTGGCTTATCGTCTTGCGTTTTGCGCCGCTTACCGCGGTCGCGCATCCATCTGCGCATGTTGCACTTGTAACACGCCTGCCTAGCTGGTAGCAATCGCGCTGCTCATCAATGGCACGTAGAGGCCGATGGAAGAATTACGGTGACGTATGTCATTGCCTCGCCTACCTCCGGATGCTAGGCTTTGGTTTCGGCTCCCTGTCGTAGTTCATGGTTGTGGAGCACGGTTCGCATTTATTGGATTCTAATCTGACTTTTTTTAGCGAGGCAAAATGGCAATCAAAGTAGGCATCAATGGCTTCGGGCGCATTGGTCGCAATATTCTCCGCACCGCGCTCACCGACAAAAATCTGGAATTCGTCGCGGTCAATGATCTTACCGATCCCAAGACGCTGGCGCATCTTCTGAAGTACGACTCCATCCTCGGCAACTTGAAAAACGATATCTCGGCCACCGCCGACTCAATCAGCGTGGACGGCAAGAGCATCCGCGTTTTCGCCGAGAAGGATCCCTCCAAGCTCGATTGGGCCTCGGTAGGCGCGCAGGTCGTCATCGAGTCCACCGGTAAATTCACCAAGGCGGAGCTGGCCAAGCAACACCTGCGCGGGCCGGTGAAGAAAGTCATCATCACGGCGCCGGCAAGCGGCGAAGACATCACCATCGTTTTGGGGGTCAACGAAGACAAGTACGACCCGGCGAAGCACCACGTAATCTCCAACGCCTCCTGCACCACCAATTGCCTCGCGCCCATTGCCAAGGTCATCAACGACAACTTCAAGATCGTATGCGGCACCATGACCACGATCCATTCCTACACCAACGATCAGGTCATCCTCGACTTTCCGCACAAGGACCTGCGACGTGCTCGCGCGGCCGCGCTGTCCATGATTCCGACCTCGACCGGCGCCGCCAAGGCGGTTTATCTGGCGATTCCGGACTTGAAGGGCAAACTCGACGGCTTCGCCATGCGCGTGCCTACTCCAAATGTTTCGGTGGTCGACCTGGTGGTCTTCGTGGAGAAGAAGACTACAGTCGAAGAGGTGAACGCCGCGCTGAAGGCCGCGTCCGAGGCGGGCCCGCTGAAGGGGTATCTGGGATACGAGACCGCCGAACTGGTCTCCATCGATTATCGTGGCGACGATCGTTCTCAGCATCGTTGATGCGCCTATGACCCGCGTCGTGGCCGGCAACTGCGTAAAGGTTATCTCGTGGTATGACAACGAGTGGGGCTATTCGTGCCGAGTCCGCGACTTGATTCATTACCTCGGCGAGAAGGGGCTGTAAGGCAGCAGTCAGTAGTCAGAACAATCTTCATGGGTTGTATCAGAATTCATTACCTGGGACCGAAGAGGCAGTAAAGCAGCAGTTGTAAGTGGCCGTTGTTTAGAACTCGCAGTCTTCATGGGTTGTGTCAGGGCACGACTTTTAGTCGTGCCGAACGAGGCGCAGAAAAGTTCATGGCTTTAGCGCGGGAAAAACCCTGCAGGGGTTGAAGCCCAAGTTACGGCTGACTCACGGCGGCACGCCTGAAGCCGTGCCCTGATACAAAAGGTAGAGGGTTCGTCAATGGTCGGTTGTCATCTGTTGGATCTGTCTCGTCGATTTCTGAATGTCGAGACCCGCAAATTCAAGCCGTGGAGCTGCCGTTTCTTTACTGACGGCGGATAGCTGAGAGCTGACAGCAAGGGTTTAATTCCATGTCGAAATTATCTATTCGTGATCTTCCGCTGAACAATAAACGCGTCTTTATGCGCGTTGACTTCAATGTCCCGCTCGATGACGGCCGCGTCATGGATGACACCCGCATCCGCGAGACGCTGCCCACCATCGAGTACGCTCTCCGCCACGGTGCCCGGCTCATACTGGCCTCCCATCTTGGACGCCCAAAGGGTAAGCCCAATCCCAAGATGAGCCTGAAGCCGGTGGCCGAGCGACTGCGCATTCTGCTCGACGACGTGTTGCGGCGCGGGGAGAACGTCGGCTTTTCTCCTGACTGCATCGGCGTACAGGCGGAGGAGATGGCCGAGAAGTTGGAGCGCGGCCAGTCCCTGCTGCTGGAGAATTTGCGCTTTCATCCGGAGGAGGAAGCCAACAATCCGGAGTTTGCCCGGCACCTTGGAAAGCTGTGCGATTTCTACGTCAACGATGCGTTCGGTTCGGCGCATCGCGCCCACGCTTCTACCGAAGGCATCACCCATTTTGTGGAGAAAAAAGCCGCCGGGTTACTGATGGAAAAGGAACTCGAATACCTCGGCAAAGCTTTGTCTCACCCACAAAAGCCCTTTGTCGCAATTCTCGGTGGCGCCAAGGTCGGCGACAAGATCGGTGTCATCACTCACTTGATGACCAAGGTGGACACGCTCATCATTGGCGGGGGCATGGCATACACCTTCCTCAAAGCGCAGGGGCACGAGATTGGCAAGTCGTTGCTGGAGGCGGACAAGGTGGAGCTGGCGGCGCAAATTCTCGCCGACGCCAAGGCCCATCACGTACAACTCCTGCTGCCAGTGGACCACGTGGTCGCCGACAAGGTTGCCGCAGGATGCTCGCATCCAACAGATCGGCGTCGGCAAGCCCATTCCTCCCGACATGATGGCGCTCGACATTGGACCAGAAACGGTGGAGTTGTTCTCCAGTGAAATCGGCCTGGCCCGCACGATCGTCTGGAACGGTCCCATGGGCGTGTTTGAAATCGAGGCCTTCGCCAAGGGAACGAAGAAGATCGCGTAAGCCGTGGCGGACAATGGCGCAGCAGTTTCCATCGTCGGTGGCGGCGACAGCGTGGCCGCAGTCAAAGCCGCCGGGGTGGCCGATAAGATTACCCACATCTCCACCGGGGGCGGCGCGTCGCTGGAGTTCCTGGAGGGCAAGAAGTTGCCCGGCGTGGAAGCGCTGAGCAACAAGTAACCGCCATGCATGGAAGTCCTCAGGCTTTGCGCGTGACCATGGAGAATCGCGTTCTGGTGATCTTCGGTCCGGGCGACATTACTCGCCAGCAGGCCGACGCCATCGTGAATGCCGCCAACTCTTCCCTGCTCGGTGGTGGTGGCGTGGATGGTGCTATCCATCGCGCGGGCGGTCCCGCCATCCTTGAAGCTTGCCGTGAGATTGTTGGGCGCATCGGCCGGCTTCCCGCCGGACAGGCCGTCGCAACTCCAGCGGGACGCTTGCCGGCACGCTACGTTATCCACACTGTCGGCCCGTTCTGGAGTGGCGGCAACCGTGGCGAGCCAGAGACACTGGCCAGTTGCCATCGCGAGTCGATTCGCATTGCTGACGAGTTGGAACTCGCGTCCATTGCTTTCCCTGCGATTTCGACCGGGGCCTATCGATATCCGGTTGACCAGGCGTCACAGGTCGCCATAACGCAGCGCGGCTGAAGCGCTCAAAAAGGCCGCTCACGTCCGCGAAGTGCGGTTCGTTCTTTTCGATTCCGAAACATTCATCCAATACACCCATGCCGCTCGCGCCTTCGCCACCAACTCATCTTTGAAAGTGGAACTAATCCATGACACGTAAGAAACTTATCGCCGCCAACTGGAAGATGTACAAGACGCCGGAACAGACCACCGCTTTCTTCGCCGAATTCCTGCCCATGGTCGCCGATCACTCGCGCGACGAGATCGTCGTCTGCCCGCCATTCGTTGACCTGCACGCTGCGGTTGAAGCCGCCCGCGGATCGAACGTCGCCGTCGGCGCGCAGAACATGCACTGGGAGAAGGAAGGGGCCTTCACTGGCGAAGTCTCGCCCACGATGCTGACCGCAATCAAGGTTACGCATGTGATCATCGGCCATTCGGAGCGCCGCGCAGTATTTCAACGAAACCGACGACACGGTCAACCGCAAACTCGAAGTTGCGCTGGAGAATGGACTGACGCCCATCGTTTGCGTCGGCGAGGTACTGGAGGAGCGTGAGGCCGGCCTGACCGAGGACGTGTTGCGCCGCCAATGTACCCGAGCTTTCAATGGCATCTCGGCAAGGAAAGCCGCGAAATTGGCAGTCGCGTACGAACCCGTATGGGCCATCGGTACCGGCAAGACCGCGACTCCTCAGATGGCCGCCGATGCGCACATGGTGATCCGCCACGAAGCCGAAAAGGCGTTCGGCAAAGACTTCGCCCACGCGCTCAGGATTCTTTACGGCGGCAGCGTCAAGCCAGATAATGTTTCCGCGCTAATGGCGGAAACCGAAATCGACGGCGCGCTGGTTGGCGGCGCCAGTCTGGATCCCGCGAGCTTCACGAAGATTGTGAAGTACTAGAGCAGTTTCATGGTCGGTGTATCCCAGCGGTTGCTTTGAAAGGGCATGGCTTCAGCCATGCCGAAAGACGGCAACGAGAGAGTGCGGCCTTCAGGCCCAGAGGGATTACCCCAGCGGCTAAAAGCCGAGATCATCAGCGATCTGCGCGGCACGGCTGAAGCCGTGCCCTTTCAAATCCGGGATACATTGACTCTAAAACCGCTTTAGTAAAGACCGCCCTCGGCAAGACGCCGGAAAAGACATTCGAGCACAGGGCGAACTTTCACCACCCGATCTCCTTGGGTTTCTTATTCCGCCGGGGTCACGTCGGAGAGAACTCCCAGCACCAGTGGCTGGTCATCGTTATAAACGGTTTTACCCCGGATCGCGAAGACGCAAATCTCATCACCCACGCTCATTCGGAATTCCGTCACGAATTCCTTGCGCCCGGTCCGCGCCCGCTTTAGAGACGCCAGCAGCCGGTCGCGGTCACCAGAGTAGGGCATGATCGCCAGGAATTGCGACAACGGAATGCTTCCCGCCTGCAGCCGCAGCATTTGCGCGGCCTTCGAGGAAAAGGAAAGCGTTTCGTCCAGCAGGTCCATCTCCCAAGTGCCGACTCCAGCTGCCTTCTGAAGAAGGAGTATCCGTTCCTGGCTAAGCCGAATTTCGTTTGCCAAGGCGCGCGTCTTTTGCTGCAAGGCCGCAACCTTGCGACGTCTCTGCCGTTCGCTACCGTGCTCGGGATAGCCCTCAGCTGGATTTACCTGTGAATGCTCGCCACAGATGTTGAAGAAGAGTCTGCGGTGCTTTTCCTGGTCGAAGCCAGCCATGGGATACGCACAGAAAAGATTGAATGAGTGGCTTTGAGCGAGGTCGTTCCATATCTGTTCGAGCCGTATCGCGGCCTCGCGCTTTTCATCCGCCCATAACAAAGCGACCATCTCACCGAATACGGCTATGCTGGCAGCGCCTTGGGCCGAGGTCGCAACACGTTCGATGAGCTTGGACAATACCTCCCGGCATCGCACCTCGTCGGGCCAGCCTTCTATCATGAACTGGGCAAGAACCGCAGTGGCATCCAAGGCTACATAACGCCCTTCTTGCGTGGCGGCCTCGATGTTCAAGCCTCGTGCCTTTAACTCGTCGGCAAGCGAATCCCGGTGCGCTTTGGTGGCCACAACCAAAGCGACTCCACCCGCTGCCAAGGTGGGATCTAAGAAACGGGCCACCGACTCCACCAGAAAATCGTCTTTCTCGTAGAACTGGACGATGTGCGTCGGTGGACACGGCGGCAATTCGATTCTGGATTTGTACCGAGCGGGAGTGGCGGACATAACCTATGGGCCCTTTCGGCTGACGTCCTAGAAAGCCTGCCGATTATATGTCAGAAAAACGTATCTCGATAAATTAGTTTGATGCCACCGCCGCCCATGAGGTTGGCACGATCGGTACTCGCGAGGTGAGGTCACGGTCGACGGGATGCGCATCGGCGCTTGCAATTTAAGACGGGCTGTCCGACCGATGCCAGCCACTCAGCGTCGCTCTTCGCCTCCGTCCTTGTCTTTGCTATACTTGTTCCTGCCTCTACGTTTCTGCTTGGAACCCGCGATGCCACCGCATCCGGTCGGGTGTGCGGAAGTGGTGAAATTGGCAGACACACCATCTTGAGGGGGTGGCGCCGAAAGGCATGGGGGTTCAAGTCCCCCCTTCCGCACCATGCCTCACCCAAGTTGTTGTAAGCAACGTAAAGAGTTACGATATTGCCCATGCCGTTGCGGCTCCGCGTAGAGTGGCGCGACCGCCGGCGCAAGGATTGAAAATTCCATGGTTGTTCTGGTCACCGTTCTTCACATTGTTGTCTGTCTATTTCTGATCATTGTGGTGCTGCTGCAAAGCGGCCAGAGTGCCGACATTGCCGCCGCTTTCGGAGGCATGGGCAGCCAGACTGCCTTCGGAACGCGCACGGCCGCGACTGTGCTGTCGAAAGCCACCACTTGGGCGGCGATCATCTTCATGCTCACCTCCATCACCCTTTCGGTGTTCGCCACTCGCCGGGCCAATCGCACCGGGTCGGTTTTGGAAGGCTCGCGACCTGCACCTACACGGTCAGCACCGGCGCAACAGAAATCCCCTGCACCGCCGACTCGTTAGAGATAACTCTGGATTTGCGTTCCAAGCCCGCAGAACTCCACACCTGCGGGCTTGGTCTCGTACTACATCTTCTTGTCTGTCATTCCACCGGTCTTGGTGTATGTAATGGTCATCGCCTTCTGTAGCTTGCTGGCGTCCGGACCCATTTCCATGGTCATCATGAACGAGTCCGGCTTGAAGTCGGAATAGGTGAAACCGGGTCACCATTTTCTGCCCGTTCATGTCGCCCTCCATCGGGCCAACCAGCTTGTCGCCTTCCCACTTTGTGGTGCCGCTGCTATCGCAGCCGTTCGCGGTCATGTTGTCGCACCATACACCGCGGTATAATTGTGCCTTCGGATCCCACCAGAACGTCCCGAGGCCGCTAAAGTTAGGGCCCATCAGCCCGCTGGAGTGGTATTTCTCGACCAAGGACAATCCGCCGGGACCCGGTGTAAGTACGGCAGTTCCCTTGCCGGCGCCGCCTTTAGGCATGATCGGATTGGGGTCGGCCTTTTCGGTCAAGGTCCAAGTTCCAGCCATCATCTTGATCATCTTCGCCATTTCAGGTGCTGGCTTGGGCATGGGCATGCCCATTTGATCATTCGGTTTGTCTGCCTTAGGCTTCGCGGACATGGCCGACTCTTGCGCCGCCAAGAGCATCGCGCAGAGTCCGCCCAGCATTACCAAAATCGTTCCCCGTAGAATGGTCTTCATATCGCTCCTCTCATGGAAGGAAGTTCGTGCGGCAAGAATCTTATACGATAGGAACAGTTTCGCAATAGGATTGCGCGATGTCTGTGTTAACAAGCTTGATCAGAGGTCGCGCTGACGTGGAGTAATCATCTTGACCGAGCGCCTCTACTACACTGACCCTTTCCTCACCGAATTCGAGGCTCGCGTGGTGGCCGTCAGCCGCGAAAGTGCTCACACAACGGTCACGCTTGACCGCTCAGCATTCTATCCGACTAGCGGCGGCCAGATATTCGACACCGGCTGGCTTGAGATGGCTGGTACCAGCGATCTCCCGCGAGTTCGGGTCAAGGAAGTAACCGAAAATGAGCGGACCGGCGACGTCGTCCACATGGTTGATGGCGACGTGCAAGCGCTCCAACCGGGCGCTCTGGTGCGCGGCACTATCGACACCGAACGCCGCCGCGACCACATGCAGCAGCACTCCGGTCAACATGTACTGTCTGCTGCCTTCGAAAAACTTCATGGGTTCCCCACGGTTTCGTTCCACATGGGCGACGAGAGCTGCACCATCGACCTCTCCAGCGAGGCAGTCACGGCCAAGCAAGTGGAATCTGCTGAAAGGCTCGCCAACGAAGTGATCGCCGAGGATCGCCCAGTTGAGATTTGCTTTGCCAGTCCAGAGCGAGGCACGCGCATATGGGCGTCCGCAAGATACCTGCCGCGGAACGCGACCAACTCCGCCTGATCGACATTCGCGACTTCGACCTGAACGCTTGCGGTGGAACTCACGTTCGCAGCACCGGACAGATTGGCGCGATCCTGCTACGCAAGACTGAAAAGGTGAAGCAGGGCGTGCGCGTCGAGTTCGTTTGCGGGCTACGCGCCGTTCGCACCGCGCGTCATGATTTTGAGACGCTCACAGATGCCGCGGCCGTGTTTTCAACGCATATCTGGGAGCTTCCTCAGCAAGCACGGAAGTCACTTGACGAGATCAAGTCGGCTCAGAAAGCGCAGCACATCTATTGGAAGAAGTTGCGGAACTTCAAGCCGAATAACATTCTGCAAACCGCGGACAAGCGGGCCGAATACCAGACTGGTCGTACAGTTCTTTCCCGATCGCGATCTCGGCTACCTCAAGATGCTGGCGCAGAAACTCACCCGGAACGGTAAGGCGGTCGCGTTGCTCAGTTGCGGAGGTTCCGCAACCGTCGCTGGTATTCGCGCAAACCCCGGGCCTCGGAAACGACATGGGCGCTTTGATGAAGCAAACAGTGCAGCAGCTCGGCACGCGCGGAGGCGGCAATCGCGACATGGCGCAGGGCGGCGCGCCCGACCCCGCCAGCGCGCAACAGGCTCTCCGCAGGCTATGAGCGCGCTAGGATAGTGGTGGCAAGAAGCGAAAGTCCGGGCCGAGACGCTACACGCTTTTGAATCGCGGGACCTAATTCGCATCTAACAACTGAATACTGACCACTGACAACTGCCATGGACCATCGCCTCATTCTCGTTACCGTTGCTGATCCGCCTCGGCGTCGCCGCGGCAATCAGCAGCGTGCTGGTGCGGGCGCGCCGCTTTCGCGTTCTGCTGTTTCGCGAGGAACGCACGCTCAGCGAGAAGATCGAGATCGTCGCCATCGTCGGCACCCCCATCGCCCTGGGCGTGCTGATCCGCCACTGGGTCCCCAGTTTCTACGCAGCCGACATTTCCTTCGAGGGCGCCATCCTGATGGGCGTGATTGGCGGACGCCTGGTGGGAATCACGGGAGGCGCGCTCGTGGCTCTGCCGGCGCGTGGTTTTCGGCGAGTGGCTTACGCTACCCATGTACGTTCTCGCCGGGGCTCTGGCGGGCGTGCTGCGCCATCTGGGTCCCGATCGCGAAGCCATCTGGTCATTCTCGCCGCTCTTCGATCTCAGCATTTATCACTGGATTCGACGCAGCATCCGCAAGTCCTTTCATCGATTGGCAGACCTCGTTCTTCTTTCTAATCCTCGGCCTTGAATTCGTCCGCATACAACTGCACCGCGCCTTTCCCCGGCGCATCTTCGCACTCGATGCGAACAACTGGCTGATCGATCTGGCCATCTATGCTGGCACGGTCATGGCGGTCGCCATCGCACTGAAAGTGCTGAACAACGTACGCATCGAGATGAAACTGGAACAGCAGGAACGGCTGTTGCTGCAAGCTCGCATGGAAGCTTTGCAAAGTCAGATCAATCCCCACTTCCTGTTCAACACACTGAACTCGGTTGCTTCGCTGGTGCGTCGCGATCCCGATTCCGCGCGCGAAATGATCGTGAAGCTGGGCAACATTCTGCGCCGGTTATTGCGCAAGGGAGATTCGTTCGTCCCGCTGCGCGATGAATTGGAATTCTTGGACGACTATCTCGACATCGAGGTCGCACGCTTTGGCCGCGACAAGTTGAAGGTGGTCAAGGAATTAGAGCCTGCCTCGCTCGAACATCTGGTGCCCAGCATGATCTTGCAGCCACTGGTTGAAAACGCGGTCAAGCATGGCTTCGCTTCCAAGATTGACGGAGGAAGCATCTACATTCGCAGCCGATGCGCCGAACAGCGTGTGGTGATTGAGGTGGAAGACGATGGGGTCGGCATGTCGGTCACCGGCGCCAGCGCCTCATCCGGCACCGGCATTGGAATGGTCAACGTTACGGAGCGCCTTCAGGTGGTTTACGGTGACGCCGCTGAGATCACGGTGCAGAGCCAACCTAATCGCGGAACCCTGGTGCGGCTGGTGTTACCGGTGCTGGAGGCCGAAGAAATGGGCGGGTCGGTGGCGGGCGCCATCTACGAAGAGCGGTCCAGTACTTCGCGATAGAAGCGTTCGTACATGGGAATGATTTTGCTGGCGCAGAACCGCGCCTGCGCACTGGCGCGAGCGTCCTCCCCCATCTGCCTCAATTTCTTTTCGTCGGACAAAATTTCTATCGCATCGCCGGCCATCGTTTCCACGTCACCCACTGCAGCGAGAAATCCCGTCTTACCGTGGTCCACAACTTCTGGGAGGCCACCTTCCTTGGTCGCGATCGGCACAACTTCGCAGGCCATCGCCTCCAGTGCCGCAAGTCCGAAAGACTCCAGTTCACTCGGCAATAACAACACGTCAGCCACCGCCAACTTCTCATTAATGCGGTCCTGCTTGCCGAGGAACTCCACCTTCTTGTGAATTCCCTTCTTCACCGTCAGCCACTCCGCGCTGGAACGCTCCGGACCATCGCCGATCAGCAGCAATCGCGCGGGGATTTGTTTCTGCACTCGATCGAAGATCTCGATAACATCGCCCAGCCTTTTCACCGGCCGAAAGTTCGACAGGTGGACCAGAATTCTTTCGTCTGCGCTCGCGTACATGGAGCGACGCTCCAGCAACTCCGGAGTCCGGTGGTAGAGATCGCAGTTGACGAAGTTGGGAATCACTTGGATCGGTGTCTGCACCGCAAACACTTCCAGGGTTCGCCGTTTCAGATAGTCGGAAATCGAGGTGACGCCATCGCTCTGATCAATGGAAAAGCGGGTAATAGGCAGATACGACGGATCGGATCCAACCAGCGTGATGTCGGTTCCGTGCAGGGTTGTCACATAGGGTACTTTGCGACGGGGGCGGGCGTGATCGCAGCTCAACATTTGCCGAGCCAGCATGGCGCTGACGGAATGCGGAATCGCGTAGTGCACGTGCAACAGATCGAGATCATAAATCTCGGCGACCTCCGCCATGCGCGTAGCTAGCGCCAGATCATACGGCGGATATTCGAACAGCGGATAGCGCGAAACTTCCACCTCGTGATAGTGGATGTTTGGGTACGTCTTGGGAAGCCGAATGGGCTGGGAGTAAGAGATGAAGTGAACCTCGTGCCCGCGATCAGCCAGTTCCAGGCCCAACTCGGTGGCCACAACACCACTGCCGCCATACGTCGGATAACACGTGATTCCGATCTTCATCATGAATGGAGCTCATCCTTGCCCAGAATCGTCTTTCGCGAAACGTGACAGCGAGTAGCCAGTGCGAACATCGTCCGAGGGATTGGATGGATTTGGGGGTGCAGGGATTCAGGTGGGCGTCTCAACCAGCCAGCGGTTCGCAGGATGCGTTCAGCAACTGGTCAGCCTGGAGCGCATCGTCGCATGACGCACAAGCAAGGGTTCCCGACTTGTCATCACGAACGGCCTCATGCCGTGAGGGATCTGTTTTTGCCCCACCTGCGCCCGAGGGGCAGATAACAGCAGATTCCTCGCTTCGCTCGTAATGACAATTTCAAACGAGAAATCGCGATTCCAAGCAGCCCTCAGGGCTTTAGTTACTATGCGCTCTACTGCACTCGCCCTTGCAAGCTCGTATCAGCAGTGGGCGGTTGACCCCACGTCATCGGCTTAAATATCAAGATCTTCGATTTGCTTTCCCGCCCACCAGGAAGGAACACCAACTTCTTTTCGGCATCGTACGCAACGGTGTGTCCTTTCACATCGCTGGCAATTTCTTCTGCGGCGGAAAGACGTCCGTTGGCGTGCATCACGAGCAAAGACCCACCACCCGCTGCATACAAGGTGCGTGACTCAGGATCAAGCCACAACCTGTCAACGCCCGCCGCAGCCGGCACGCGATTGATCTCCGCTCCGGTGTCAGCATTGATTGCCAGAACCGCGAAGCGCGCAGCCACGTACAACTCCCGCACCCGTGGATCGTAAACCAATCCCGTAGGCTGCGATGCGTTCAAATCGAAGCGGGCCGTAATCTTGAGCTGCGGATCGATGGCAACAATCTGGTGCCGGTCCTGGACCGTGGCGAAAACGACTTGACGGTCGGTATCGCCTGCCAGGTAACGCGGCGCGCCACCCACCTGCACCGTACCGATGCTCTGCTTCGTGCTGAGATCGAGCAGCGAAATCGTACCACCCTGGGCATCGCTCCAATACATTTTGCCGCTGCTGTCGAGTAACAACTGGTCAGGAGTACCTTGCACAGGGATACTGTCGCTAACTTTCCAGGTGTCGGTCGAAATTACCGCGATAGAGTTGCTTCCCGCGTCAGCTACATAAATTTTGCCATTCTGCTCGTCCACTGCGATACCCCGGGGCGACTGCAGACCGGTAATTTGTGCGACGATGCGGCGCCTGCTCGGATCGAAAATATCGACGGCGGAAGCTGCTGTATGAGTCATCACCAGCATTCCCTTGGCGAACGCAAGCTCGCCGAAGCCGGGCGATCCGGGCAAATTCGCCATTCCAATTTGGCGAAGCTGCGACGCGGACCATGCTGAAAGGCTGACCAGCAGGAATGCAGTGATCGTAGCGATGGTGCGGGGGACGCGCATGAGCTTTGCAGCAATCCACAGTAAGGGATTGCTATCGCCGGCTAAGATGCACGCCAGGATTAATTTGCTGCCTGTCGCCTGAAACAATAGCAGCAAATACGCCCACTTTTGACTACCCAGTTGAAGGACAAGCCACCGAAGTGGGAGTGAACTCGATCGCAGACTTAAGCAGGTTCCATATTCAGGGCGCGCCGGAACGAGCCGCGCTCGTTCTTGATCTTCTCCTGTAGCAACATGATCGCGTAAATCAGTTGTTCCGGACGCGGCGGGCAGCCGGGCACATAAACATCCACCGGGATCCACTGATTCACGCCCTGCACCAGAGCGTAATTGTTGAAGACGCCACCCGAGGTCGCACACGCGCCCATCGAAATGACCCATTTGGGTTCCGGCATTTGCATGTAGAGTTCGCGAATCACCGGCGCCATCTTCTGCGAGACGCGGCCCGCAATGATCATCAGGTCCGACTGCCGCGGCGACGGACGAAAGACCTCGGCGCCAAAACGAGCGATGTCAAAACGCGAAGCGCCCATCGACATCATCTCGATGGCGCAACAGGCCAAGCCGAAGGTCATGGGCCAAATTGAATTCTTGCGCACCCAGTTCACGACCGCATCCATCGACGCCATGAGGACGCCTTCATGTTGCTGCTGGCCAAATGTAGCGCGGAGAATCTGGCCCCGGCTCTGCTCCGATCCGACAAGATTGTCGAAGCGCTCGGTACCAGGCTCAGGATTATCGAAGTGGGGTGGACGATACTCGGTAGTCATTTGGCTTAATTATACCTACCTGGTTGGATGCGTCGCCCGCGCCATGGGGCGCAAAGTAGCACGGACCTCCGGCCTCGCGTTGGACCTCCAGTACTGTCATCCCGAGCTGGCTTTGAGTGTCGAAGGATCTGCTTCGCCCCGCCCTTTTTTGATAGCCACTTTCGTCATCCGAACGACTTGCAAAATCACGCCGTTCACCAGTGGTACGTCGATGTGCTCAATCGCGGCGTACCGGTGGGCCCGGTAGAAAGGAACTCCGGTAAGGGTTGAGCCCAACTCAAAGCTCTTGAATCCCTCTGCGATGGCGGCCGTTTCGGACGCTTGCAAGATGGCTCTGCCAATGCCGCGCCGCTCCCATCCTGGCCGCACGAAGAAAGCTCGAATTCGTGCCGAGTCTATTTCAGGGTTGAGAAGAGCATCTTCGCGGCTTGCATGATGGTCGCCGCCGTAAAGTGTCTTGCGCCGGCTCCAACCGCCACACCCGACGATTCTTCCTTCCGCTTCCACCGCAAAGTAAGTCCCGTCGTGGATGAGCTGCGTGTCAACGCCGTACACCATGCGCAACGCGGTCTCTCTCTGTTCCTCGGTGTAATCGGGCGCTTGCAGGACTCGCACCGACTCCTCGATCAGTTGCTCCAGAGTCGGAATATCCTGCTCTACCGCAAGACGAACTATAAATGCCTGCGCCTTCAATATCACCAGCCAAGCACAGACTACCTCACTGAAAGAACTCCGTCATCTGGTTGGCACTACCGGCGTCGTTCGGAATGGTCGTCACTCCCAGCGCGGTCATGCTCAATCCCAAGAGGCTGCGATGGTCATACATCACAGTGCCGACGTAGCCTGACTTCACGCCGGTTCCGACAATCATGGTTGCGACTTTTCCCCCGCCATGGCTGTCGTCGTCGCGTGATTCGTCCGTGGTCACGACCAATATGCCGCTCTGCTGAAACTGCGGGTTCGACAACAATTGCGGAAGGTTATTCGACAGCCACGAGTCGGCGGCGGCGACCCTGGTTCCGATGTCGCAACTGGATCCTCCACCCGGACAGTCATGAGCGTCATGCTCGGCGTCGGGAACGATGAACATATAGGCGGGCAACTGACCACTGGCAAGGTCGGAGGCCAGTTGCGAGAAGTCAACAATGTTCATGTTCAGTTGCGATGGTGGCTGCACGTCGGAGAAATAGGAAATCGGATTGTGGCGACGAAGGTAAGGATAAACATCTCCTCCGAGATAGCCTTGGCTCGGCAGGCTTTGCGCGTAAACTTTCCACGACTTTGAGGCGGCACCGACTTCGCGCACCACGTTATCGATGGGGACCACTCCCGAGAAGTTGTCGTCGGTGCTATAGGCCTCTCCTGTGGTCATGACAAAGTAATTGCCAATCGAGGGATGAACGTTGGCGTAATAGTTGCCGGCCAGTCCTCCCTGCGCGATCAGGCTGTTGATGTAGGGCGCATTCGGACTGCCCACGATGTCGCTGTAATTCGAGTTCTCCAATACCACGATTGCGAAATGTTGCACCTGGGGAATGCTGGGGCCGCCGCCTGATCCTCCACCTCCGCCCGTGCCGCCTCCTCCGCCGGTGCCACCGCCGCCTCCCGAGCCGCTCCCTCCACCGGAGCCACTGCCTCCGCCCGAGCCCGAACTGCCGCCGGAACTGCCGCTACCCCCCGAGATGCCGCCGCTTCCCGCGCCTGCGGATGCACTGGTTGAGCTGCCGCCACAAGCAAGCATGCTGCAGAAAAGAGCGACGCAGCAAATGAGTAGCAGAATCCTGAGCTCAGAGACGAGGGGTTTGGCTGGCGCCATTTCCGTACCTCGGCAGTTGGATGCTGACTATCGGCAAAGAGGTGTCAGGAACGGAGACGAAGAAGGGACACGCCAAGACAAAACAGGGCTAAAGCCCGGTGCTTCCACCGCGCAAAAGAAAAGGCGCGATTGCTCGCGCCTTGTGGCGGAAGCCTTACCAAATCGGTGGAAGCAACTACTTCTTTTGCGGCCGGCTCGCCGGAGGAATGATGTTGTTCATTCGCAGATATTCCACCATCTGGCCGTAGTGGTCATTGGGATGGCTGATCGCGATAACGGAAAGACCGAGGCGTGACACTTTGTTTGGGCCAAAGGGGCTCGGCACCTGACCAAGGACGTTACTCTCATCAATGCTGCTGAGCGCCTTGCGCGCATAAGTGAACGAGTCTTTCAGAAATTGCACGCAGTCGGCCTTGGAAGTGAACTTGGCTGGTCCATTCTCTCCCTCCAGGTCCAACGGAGGCTTCTCCATCATGATTGCGGCTCCCAGCATGTAGTTGACGGCCGCGATGTGCTTCACCTGCTGCGCGAAGGTCCGAACGCCCTTGAACTCGCCCTGCGTCGGTGCGAAGTTAAACTTATCGTCGGGCATGGCTTCGGCGGCCGAAACCACCTCGCGCTCCACCCCCGACATCGAGCGGTCGAGCACCAGCGCAAAAGTAGGTTTCTGGTCGGGTTTGGCTTGCATGCCTTGGGCGTGGGCCGGAACTCCCAACGGGCCAAGCGCCAGCAGTAATATGCCCATTACAACTTGCTTGTTCATCAAAAGCCTCCACTGAAAATGGTTTGTAGTGCGTACGTCGTGGGCCGAAGAGCGTAGTCAGAATTCTACAGCGATTTCGGAGTTTCTGTAGTTCGCCGGGTTGACCGCTTTCGTCCGGGGATCATTCAGATTTGTTACTTCGGTCGTTCGCGGTCGCCTAATTCCAGACCGCAGGGGCGACATTTGTGTTAGCTCCGCGTTAGAGTCTGTTTGAGTATCCTGCCGTCCCTACGGGACTCGATCTAATTCCCCACTCTACCCAGGACTCCGCTTCGCTCCGTCCTGGGCTAACTTCACTTCCGCTCCTACGGAGCTCGATTTCCACGCGTTCTACTCCACAGGGAAACTGGGTATTCACGCATACTCATTAGCCCCGGGTACAGTCGAGAGTCGATCCGAGCCCTTTATGGGCGGCATACCTGTCAGACTCCCAGCGTAGCATTGGATTTCTCGCGGCCCTAATCCATGGCCAAAGCGTTGGGATGGATTTCGACCGAACGCAGGCGGAACCAAAAGGTCGCGAGCATCCCCACGGCTAAGCCGAGAGCTGCGTAAGACAGCGAACGCGCCATGCCCATCCGTTCGGCAATCTCTCCCCATAGCGCGGCGCCGCCGGCGAGTCCGCCCTGCAAGACCAGCAGGTACATTGAAATTGCCCGGGCCCGCATGTATCCCGGCGACATGGTTTGTGCCGACACATTCAAGCTGGCCAGGATTTGAATCCACGCGACGCCGGCGATCAGCATAGTCACCGAGAGCACCAGGAACGTCTGCCATCGCCCTGCGGCAAAGGTGGTGAAAGCGAAGACTGCGGTGGCGAGCGAAACCAGCGCATCCGCTGAGAGTCTGCGCCGGAAATACGCTAGTCCGGTAGCTCCCGCCAGCGCGCCCAGTCCGAAGAAGCCCAGCAACAGGCCATAGCCTTGCGATCCGAAGGGATGCGCCAGCAACGGTAACAGCGCCAGCAAGGCGCTCGCCGAAATGCTGAAGACCGCGCTGCGTACCAGCACCGCCTTCATCGGCGACGAGGTGCGCAGGTATCGGAACCCTTCGAACATGGTAGTGAACATGTGGCCCAGCCGCATGGACGTGCGTCCGGGCTTGCGCTTCCATTGGTACAGAAAATAGATGACGCCGAAAAATGAAAACGCATTCAGCAGGAACGCGATTCCCGATCCCGCTGCGGCAATCACCAAACCGCCGAGTGCGGGACCAACCGCCCGCGCCACGTTGAATCCGGCGGAGTTCAGCGCAATTCCGGAGGCAAAATTCTGGTGCGAAACCACCTCAGGCGTGATGGCCTGCCACGCGGGATCGTTCAGCACCGCACCAAAACCCATCAGCAGGGTAAACAGCAAGAGCAGCAACGGAGTCACTTTGCCCGCGATGGTGAGAACACCGAGTGCCGCCGCGGCCACCACCATCCAGGTCTGCGTAACCAGAAGAAGCTTGCGGCGATCCACTACATCAGCGATGGCGCCTGCCGGCAGGACCACCAGGAACACGGCGATGCTTCCGGCCGCCTGCACCAATCCCACCATCAGCGGCGACATGGTGAGCGAGGTCATCAGCCAACCGGCGCCGACGTTTTGCATCCAGGTGCCGGTGTAGCTTACGACCGCCGCGATCCATAGCGTACGAAACAGCGGCTCGTGCAACGGACCGAGCACATTGCGCCGTCGCGGCGGCACAATAGGTATGTGAGGAACCGGTCCGACTTCCGACATGGGCTTAGACCCCTCGACCGTCGCCGGGCCCGCAACTGGGGGAACAATTGGTTCCTGCCATGCTCCGCTGGTGGCCATCGGAAGTCTGACCGAACGGCTGCGGAAACGTAAGCCGGTTGCGTCCAGATTCGGACGAAGACGTTGCGAGCCGCTGGCAAATCGGGATCAGTTGCGCCGAGCGATGCGGACTCATCCTGCAGCCTCTACTCCCGCCGGATGGGCTGGGAAGGGCCACTCGCCGCGCCGCCACGAGCGCACAAAGTAAATCGCCAGGCCAACAACAAGAATGACGATCGCGTAGCGGATTTCGCGCAGAAAGTTTTGTCGCGCCACCAGAATGAAGAGGAAACCGGCAATCGCCAGCAGCGCGGGCACAGGATAAAGCCACATGCGGAAGGGCCGAGGCATGTCGGGTTGGCGCCGCCGCAGCACCATCAAGCCAACCGCCTGCACAATAAACTGCAGCAAGATTCGAATCACGACCAGCGCAGCAATCACATCGGCCAGGCGCAACAGGCAAAACAGCATTGCGACTCCGCCAAGCGCCAGCAACGAAACCGTAGGAAAACGATGCTGAGGGTGGATGCGCGCAAACGCGCGGAAGTAATTGCCGTCGAGCGCCGCCGCGTAGGGCACCCGCGAATAGCCAAGCAACAACGAGAAGACCGAGGCGAACGCCGTCCACATAATCAGTCCGGTTACCGCGCGGCCGGCCCAGCTTCCGTAGATGCGCTGAATGAATACCGACATGACGTAATTGCTCTGATCGGAATGCTGCGCCAACTCCCTCCACGGGATTACACCCAGCACTGCCAGGTTCATCAGGATGTAGAGTGCGGCAACGGCGAGGATGGAAAGGATAAGCGCCCGCGGAATCGTGCGTCCCGGGTCCTTAACTTCCCCGCCCAGAAAACATACGTTGTAATAGCCCCAATAGTCGTACGTCGTAAGCAGCATCGCGGCGCCTAGGCCAATGAAGAATTGGTGCGACAGGTGAAAGGCCCCCGGCGGGAAATCAAATGCCAACGCCGGATTGAAGTGCATGAATCCCCCGACGATGATCCATGTCATCGCCAAGGCACCGCCCACCCAAAGCAATTCGGCAATTTTCGCAACCGCCGTGATGCGTCTATACAGCAGGAAAACCACCAGAGCGCAGGTCGCCATGGCGACGAACGTACCCGGCATTAGCACGAGTCGTACGTCGAGCGCGCCCAGCACCGGCACGCCCGCGTGAAGCGTGTGCTCCACCAGCGTTCGCTCAAGGCCGGGCCACAGATATCCGGCGTAGTGCGACAGCCCAATACATCCGGATGCAACCGACAATGGCGCACTGAACGAGAGTTGCCAAATGAATAGGAACGACAACAGTCGTCCCATGGTTTGCGGCCCGTAAATTTCCTTGAGGTAGCGATAGGAACCGCCGGCTCCCGGCATGGCCGCACCCAACTCGGCCCACACCAGTCCATCGCATAGCGCGAAGATCGCGCCGAGAATCCAGCCCAGCATGGCTTGGGGTCCACCCGCCGCACTCACAATCAGCGAGATGGTAATGAACGGGCCCACGCCGATCATGTCGATCATGTTCAGCGTAGTCGCGCCCGCCAGTCCGACGCCGCGAATCAGTTCCGGCTGGTCCGGCGGACTACTTTGGCCCATGTCCCACGCTCAGCAGGTTCACGTAGAGACGGATGGCTCCCGGTACGCCGAAGGGCAACTGACGGAAGAAGGCATACCCGGTGTACATGTAGTATCCCTTTCCGTATTGCGCCAGCAGCAGCCCGCCCTTTTGTGGAGGCTCGCCCGGATCGTTGCATGCCAAGAGCGGCGTGAAGTGCGAGTCCCACTGGTCCATGAAGTACAAGCCACGTTCCTGCACCCAGCCGTCGAAGTCGCGCTGCGTAATCTGGTTGGGGTAGTGGAAGACTGGGCTTTGCGAATCAAGAATGGTGACCGGCGCCTGCTCCACCGTCACGCGCTCGCGGCTGAGTTGCGCCGGATAAGGCAGGTAATGTCCGGCATTGAAGTCACTGGGCGATGTGTTGTACTGCACCAGCAGTGTGCCACCGTTACGCACATAATCAAGAAGCCGCTGATTGTGCTTCTTCACATCATCGCGAGTGTCGTAGGCCCGAATGCCAAGCACAATTGTCCCAAAGCGCGAGAGGTCGCCGCGCTCGAGATCGTCCGCGGTAAGCAAAGTGACGTCCAGGCCAACCTGCTGCAAGACGATGGGAATGTCGTCCCCCGCGCCCATGAGATAGCCGACCTTCAACCCCTGCGGGACCTTCACCTCCACGACGCTGGCGCGCTGCAACGCAGGCTGGTAATAGAAGAAGCCACCAAGATCGGGCCGCGTAACCAAGCTGTAGTCTTCGCTGTAATCGCGATCGTTGGCGTTCAGCAGTGCGCGGACCTGGTAGCGAGCTTCTTTTGCGCCATCCGGCAGAATCTTGAATTCGGCAGCCTGTTCGCCGGTCTTGCTGAACTCGACCGGAGCCGACGGCGGTTCGACCTTCCATGCCGACGGTACCTCTGGATGCACCATCCCCTTGCCGTTCGCTACCGTCGATTGCACCATCACGCTCAACTGCGCTGCGGGATTCGATCCCGCGGGAATGATCTGCGTGGCCGGCGAGGTCTCCACCGAAAAGGGTGGCACCACGGCCAGTGGCATGGACCACACGTCGCCGTGGGTGTCGTGGACCGGCGTGCGCGCGAAGGTGCGGATTTCACCTTCTTCGCCGTTGACGCTGTACACCGCATGCGCCGTTACGGGTGGCGGGGGCAGCGCAAGGGTCACGTATTCGGGATTGTCGATCTGGTAGATGGCATCGGTCTCTGGATTGTCACGATGGAAGTAAGCCTTGGTAAGCTGTGCGTCCGCTGGCGGCGTCACTCGGAAGGTGACCGCACAGCCGTCGCCGGGCCCAATTCGCTTAGGCACCTGGTCCATGAATAGTTCGGCTTTCCAGCCAGGCGGAACATCCAGCGAAAGCTGCTTCAGATCGAGTGGAAGTGCGCTGCCGTTGTGCAGCTTCGCCAGAAGCAGAAACGACTTCCCTGCCGTAATGACTGCGGCCAGTACATCACCATTCGAGGTCGGAAAGTTTTCCGCCATGGGACGTCCGTCCGGAGTGCCCGGCCCCACGCCCAGATCGATTCCCAGCGCCAGATTGGCGGCCTGCTTCAAACTGGTGTTGCTTGGTACGCAGCGAAGCCAGCAAGTCGGCCTTCTCCACCGCCGGCAGTGTCGATTGCTCAACTTTGCCGATGAGCGCGTGCGTCAACGCCAGGCCGTGCAGCAGTGGCTTGGCCGCCGCTTGATCGTTGGTCTGTGTCGCAGTGGTGGCCTCGTCCACCGTTTTCGCAATCGCGGCGAGCTGCGGAGCTAACCACGAGGCCTTTGCCTGATCAGCGCCAAGCCGCGGCGCCAGACCGGGCAACGAGGTATCAATGCCATCGAAGAAGTCCTTCTCATGCGCACCTGCAGCCGGCGCATTCGGCAACACCGAATCGATCAGCTTGTAGTAGCTGGTGCGCCGGCCCTCGGGCAGGGTCCATCCGCCCGCACCCTGCGAAAGCTGATGCTTCAGCCCTTTCCATGCGAATTGCACATACGTCTCGCCCAGCAGCGGGTCAAACTGCGAAGTGTCGAGCTCGATCGTCCAATCTTCCGTACCGCGAACGTTGTCCATGTAGAGCTTCTTCGCCTGCCAGGGTTGCAGTCCTTCGCGAATCTGCTCAGGAAAGCGTGCCGGGTCGGCGGCTGCGCGAAAGGCTTCTCGCGTCAGAATTCCCGAGGCTTGATGGTTGCCATGGCCGTCGCGGCTGTTGCCTTGAAAGCGGGTGCAGATGACGTCGGGACGGAAGGTGCGAATGACGCGCACCATGTCGCCCAGCGCGACGTCGTGGCCGTGCCACATCTGGAACGTTTCTTCGGGAGTCTTGGAGAATCCGAAATCGGCAACCCGGGTGAAGCGCTGCTCGACTCCGTAGTAACGGTCGGCGGCAAGCAACTCAAGGGTGCGGACGATACCGAGTTCGTCCAGCAGATTGCTGCCTACTTTGTTTTGCCCGCCTTCGCCGCGATTCAAGGTGAGTTGCAGTGCGGTCACGCCATGCCCGCGGGATTCGAGCGTGAGCATGCCGCCATCTTCGTCGTCGGGATGCGCCACCGTGTGCATGAGCCGCGCCGTAGTATGCAGGCGGCGCAACATCTCCTTAAGGCCGGTGTCGCCGGTATCGACCGCAAGCGGCTTGGTATCGACCCAGGGAGAGGGAACCTGCGCAAAAGTCACTGCGCTTAGGAGCAGGAGTAGGACGCAGAGCCGGGCAATCACTGCTAGGCGCAATTTGGTGGGTCTGGAAAAGGCCATCGGGTTATCGGAAACGCTGTGGAAGTTCACACGACTCACTACAGAGTACACAAATTTCAAAAATCGGCACATGGAGGCAACTGGCTCGAAGGATTGAAATTCGGGCCTATTTGGCATATGCTCAGACATATGCCGGAGGATTCCCTTATGGCCCCTGAGCGTCACGTCAGACTCTTCAAAAATGGTAGGAATCAAGCCATCCGTATCCCGCGTGAGTTCGAACTCCCGGGCGAAGAAGCTATAATGCGCAAGGAAGGTGAGCGCCTGATCATTGAACCCGCGTCGCCCAAGTCTCTGCTGAAGGTACTTGCGACTCTGAAAACTCTCGCCGAGGATTTCCCGCCTATATCCGACCTGCCGCCCGATCCGGTTGATCTGTAATGCGTTACCTACTCGACACCAACATTGTTTCGGACTTGGTCCGCAACCCGCAGGGTCGCGTTGCACAACACATCCGCAAGATCGGCGAGGCGCAAGTCTGCACCAGCATCATCGTTTCTGCAGAACTACGTTATGCTGCCGCAAAGAAACGGTCTCCGCGGCTCACCTCACAACTGGAAGCCGTGCTCGGCGCACTGGAAATCGTACCCTTCGAAGCACCTGCTGATGCCACTTACGGTCTGCTGCGTGCCCGACTTGAACAGGCTGGCAGACCGGTTGGCGCAAATGACTTGCTTATCGCCGCCCAGGCAATGGCTCTTGGTTACACTATCGTCACCGACAACGAAAGGGAGTTTGCACACATTAATGGCCTTCGTCGCGAAAACTGGCTACGCCAACACTGACTTCTTCGTTGGGCTGTTCGAAGCGAATCAGTAACCTTGCAAGAGCGAAAAAGCAGCGCACTATACGTACGCCTCGTGTTCGTAACACCATTTCCAGTCGCCTGATCCGAACGCCTGCATCACCGGATGTCCCGTCGCCTTAAAGTGCTTATTAGCGTGCTGACCGGCGGAGGAATCGCAACAACCAATATGTCCGCAGGTCAAACATTTGCGAAGCTCCACCCATCGCAATCCGGCATCGACACAGGCCTGGCAGACATCACCGCTGGCTTGCACATTCGTATTGGCTTGCTTTACATGCTCACACTTCGCCATGAGGTCTCCTGGTAAGAATATTTATCTTGGATGAATTGGCGTGTCGCGCAGATTCCCACAATCCGCCACACAAGATCGCGACGGCCGACCACAGCAGCAGCGCAACCGCGTGTCTATAATGGATTTTCGCGACAGATTGCTCTCGTGCGAGCGGCCATTAGCTCTGTCGAGGCGTATCTGACGACGGTCGCGACGGATTCCTTCATGATTCAAACCTTATTTGGCAGCACCGAAGAAAAGCCCAGTTTCCTGCAACGCATGAAAGAGGCGGTCACGCGTACGCGCGAGACCCTCAGCGAGCGCATTGAAGAGGTGGTCGCAATCCGCAAGGAGATCGACCGCGACACCCTCGACGATCTGGAAGCGACCCTGCTCACCGCCGATCTCGGCACCGCTACCACCTCGACCGTACTCGCAGCCCTGCGCGAGAAAGTCGATCGCAAGCAGGTGGGCAACGTCGACGAGCTGAAGCGTGTGCTGAAAGACGAGCTGCTCGCCATCCTGGATACCACCGACAAGCGGCCGGTACAGAAAGTTGATGGCGAGCCTGAAGTGATCCTGGTAGTCGGCGTGAATGGAGTCGGCAAGACCACGACCATCGGCAAACTGGCGCACACTTTGCGCGGCCAAGGCAAGACCGTACTGCTGGCGGCCGCCGATACGTTTCGCGCTGCGGCGATCGAGCAGCTTGAGATCTGGGGCGACCGCACTGGGACCGAAGTCATCAAGAACAAGCCGGGCGGCGACCCGGCGGCAGTGCTCTTCGACGCGATGCAAGCTGCTAAAGCTCGCTCCACCGACTACGTTATCGTCGACACTGCCGGCCGGCTGCACACAAAGTCCAGCCTGATGGAAGAGCTAGCCAAGATGCGCCGCACCGCGCAGCGCCTTAGCGCTAACGCTCCCCATGAAACCTTGCTGGTAATGGACGCGACCACCGGCCAGAATGGCTTGCAACAGGCTCGGTTGTTTACGCAATCGGCTGGCGTGACGGGCATTGTGCTCACCAAACTCGACGGCACCGCCAAGGGCGGCGTAGTGGTGGCTATCTCGAAGGAACTTGGCCTGCCGGTGCGCTACGTTGGCGTGGGCGAGAAAGTCGGCGACCTTCTGCCCTTCAACCCGAAGGACTTCGTGGATTCGCTGTTCAACTGAAATGAGTAAGGCCGCAAGCGACGAAGATTTCATGCAGCAAGCGCTGGACCTCGCCCGCAAAGGCATCGCCCTCTCTTCACCGAACCCGTGTGTTGGAGCGGTCCTGGTCGATACCAAGGGCAAGGTCGTCGGTCGCGGTACGCATACTTACGAAGGCCGCAAACATGCGGAAATTCTGGCGCTTGAGGCCGCCGGAGATCGTGCCCAAGGCGCCACGCTCTATGTCAATCTCGAGCCGTGTTCCCACCTGGGACGCACCGGCCCATGCGCCGATGCTCTTATCGCCGCAGGTGTGAAACGCGTCTTCGTGTCCATGCGCGATCCTAACCCGGCGGTTGCGGGACAAGGACTCGCCCGACTGCGCGATGCCGGGATAGAAGTGCAGGAAGGCTTGGGAGAGATCGCAGCGAAGAAGCTGAACGAGTCTTTCGCGAAATATATCCGGCACAAGATTCCCTTCGTCACTCTCAAGACGGCGATGACGCTCGACGGCAAGATTGCCCCACCTCCTGGAGAAGGCACAACTCCGGCGGCTTTGGGATCGCTGACTGCCAGCGGCGGTTGGATCACCAGCGAGGAAGCACGGGCCCATGTGCAGGAACTGCGGCACACCAACGATGCCATCATGGTCGGCGTGGGCACCATCATCGCCGACGATCCACTCCTCACCGATCGCACCGGGCTTCTCCGCCGCAGGCCATTGCTACGCGTGATCCTCGATTCGCGCTTGCGTTTGCCGCTCGACTCGCGCGTGGTCAAGACGGCGCGGGAAAATTTGATCGTCTATTGCTGCTTTGCCGAAGAGAACAAGCGACGGGAACTGGAAGCTCGGGGTGTGTTGGTGGAACAGGTTCCCATGCGCCGCCCTGTGGAAGACGGTACTATTCCCTTTCCTGGCAGCGTGCCGGGCGCGGATGGCCGTCCTGATCTCGATGGAGTGTTAGCGAGTCTCGGCGAGCGCGAAATCACCAGCCTGATTATCGAAGGCGGAGCCATGGTGAACTGGGCTGCTTTGTCGGCGGGCGCGGTGGATAAGATTTTCTTTTACTATGCCCCCAAGATCCTCGCCGGTACCGGATCGGTTCCGTTCGCCCTGGGCGCGGGATATCGCCGTATCAGTGAGGCGGCTTATGTGAAGTCGCTGGCGCTGCACCGCTTCGGCGAAGATTTCGCCGTGGAGGGTTATCTGCGCGATCCGTACGAAGACGGCTCTTAGCTCTTAGCATTTGGCACTTAGCATTTAGTATTTGGCATTTCATTAACCCGAACGGAAGACTGATGAGTATTTCGGATACCAGAAACCAAGTGCCAGCACTACGAGCGTGATGCTAAGACTAAAGGCTAATAGCTAAAAGCTAAGTGCTAAATGCCAACTGCTAAATGCTACCCTGAGGTCATCATCATGTTTACTGGACTCGTAGAAGAAGTCGGAACCATTGAGCGCATTGTCGAACGTGGCGGCAATCACCGCATCACCATCAACGCTCCCAACACTGCAGAAGAGTTGCGCGAAGGCAACAGCGTCGCCGTCAGTGGGGTCTGCCTGACCGCGCTCGACATCAAGCCAGATTCGTTTTGCGCCGACCTGGCCGCCGAGACCTGGAGGCTCACTTCCCTCTCGCGCATCACCGACGGCGCGCTGGTCAACTTGGAGCTGCCCCTGAAGGCGGATGGCCGCATGGGCGGTCACATGGTGCAGGGACACGTAGATGGCACGGGCGGCTTCGTCGGCTTGGAGCCGATTGCCAATGCAGACGACTTCTGGCTGCTGCTCGACATCCCAGAGGACCTTGAGAAGTACGTCGTGTTCAAGGGGTCGATCGCCATCGAAGGCATCAGCCTAACCGTGGCCAAGCTGGAAGGACTGCGCCTAACCATCGCCATCATCCCGCACACCGTCAAGATGACCAACCTGGGATCGCTAAAGCCCGGCGATCCGGTGAATATCGAGACTGACATCGTCGCCAAGTATCTGGAAAAGTGGACGCGGCGCGATGAGCAGAGCGGAGCGCTCACGGTCGAGCGGCTAGTGGCGCAGGGGTTCTAGAACTCTTTGCGAGGCGTTCGTCAGCCCTGTCCCGTCATCGGAATCGCCGTGACGAGGCTACCCGCTATTGCGCTCGACCCGCTCGGCGTCTACAGGCAATCGCTTTCGAATCGCTGAAATCAAAGCTGAAAGCAGAGAAACTAACATGACGAAGAGGCTTTGCATCATCGGCCAGACCATGTAAAAGGTCCAGCCGTGGACATTCATCCCGGCACCGGCGGCACTCATTAGGAGTGGCACAGCCAAAAAGAATGCACCACACGATAGGGCCAGCCACAAACGCGACCGCAGGCTGAAGTTCCGCACGATCCCCACAGAGCCAAACAGTATTAGAAGGGTCGCCATGATCGACAACGTGAAAGGTGCGACCATATCCGCCGTACTCAAAGAGAGGAGGTTTTCTCTGTACCATGCCCAGACAACCGCAGCGCCATCCGCGGCTAGGCCAACTCCGACAAAAATAAAATAAACAACCACCCATACCTCACGAACACCGTTAGTGGTTGGTTCACACCCGCGGCTCGTGCGCCGGACGCCGCGCGCCGAAGTAGCGCTCGAAATCCATCGAGTCGAGTTCGAGGAATTCCTGGACGATTGGCTCCTTGCAGAGTGCCATTTCCGCAAATGTCCCAAAGAAGATGGCACGCGCCTCGTGTAGAAATAGGAGCCGGTCGGCCAATTTCTTGGCCAATGCCATGTCATGCGTGACCACGATACTGGTCAGCTTCAACTGCTTTTTCAGCTTCTTGATCAAGTCGCCCAGCAAATGCGCCATCAACGGATCGACCATGGTGGTCGGCTCGTCGTAGAGCACCGCGTCGGGCTGTGCAGCCAGGGCGCGGGCAATTGCTACGGAACGCTTCATTCCAGTGGACAAGTCGGAGGGCAGCAAGTCGCGAAACTCGCGCACCCCCACCATGTCAAGTAAGCCGTCGATGATCTGGTAGATCTGCTCTTCCTGCAAGCCACCGCGCTCGCGCAGCGGAAACGCCACGTTTTCGCCAATGGTCAGCGAATCGAAGAGCGCACCGTTCTGGAAAACCATGGTCACCTTTTTGCGAATGCGCTCCAGGTCCTCCTCGCCGTAGTCGGTGATGTCCTCGTAAGCGACCCAAACTCGGCCGCTGTCGGGCTTGAGAAATCCCATGATTTCGTGCAGCGAAACCGACTTGCCAACCCCGCTTCGTCCCAGGATGCAAACCGTCTCGCCGGGCATCACGTCGAAACTGACGCCATCCAGCACGACGTTGCTGCCGAACGCCTTGTGCACATCCTGGAACTCGATGTAGGGCTTTCGCTCGTTCATGGGCCGTGGCTCCATTTCTCTTTGATTTGCAAGGCATCTTCGGACTGCAGCAAAGCTCTATATTCTTCGACGGTGTTTACATTGCTAAATACCGCCAGCGAGAAACCAGCCGCCATGATTTCAGCTTCGGAAATGTAGCGCGTCGGCGCGAGCTGGAACAAGTGATCGATTTTATAGTCACCGCTTTTCAGCGCCTGTTCGGCCACGGTCCGCAACGCACGACGGTACACGGCGGCCAGCGGTTGCAGCCCTCCCAGCGCCTCGGGAACCACGACTAACTCACGGCTCGCACTTGCCTGTTCCAGCAGCCACGCCAGAAAATCTGAACCCATCAACGGTGTGTCCACGGAAAGCATGAGGTTCAGGTCGGTTTGTGTGATAGACAAAGCAGCATGGATCCCGCCCAGCGGACCGCAATCGCGAATAACATCCTCGACTACATCGCCGTATCGCCCGTAGCGTTCGCGCGAACCGGAAATAACTACAGTTTTCGCGACGGTCGAGGCGGTCCGCAGTGCCCGCTCCAATAGCGTCTGACCGCCAAGCGACAGCAATGCCTTGTCACTGCCCATGCGAGTGCTGCGGCCGCCTGCCAGGATAAATGCCGTTACATCGTCCACGGCGACATCATACCGGAGTTCGGATTTTGGAGATTCGCTATTAAGCTTTTCGCTTTTCGCCTTTAGCTTTTCCTCGGAATGGCTACCGTGAGGCGGACGATGCCTGCTCAGCGTCGGCAAGCTTTGCTCTTGGGCGTCACCTACAACCTCTATCGCCTGGAGTACGTAATTCAGTGCCTTAAGATGTCAACAGAGCCAGATAGCTTGTTGCTGTTCTTAAATGCGATTGCGCATGGGAAACCTTATTCGGACGCTAACACATCCAACGCTAGCAATGCTGGTGCGCAACAATCCTGCGCAAATGGCGTTTATAGCGTAGTGTCTCGATGTGGTACAGCGGGAAGGCAGTGACCAATGACCTTACCTAAATGCAACCAGGCAACATGTGCACGAGTCTTCGCGGCTGCATTGCTTTTGGCGGCGCCATTTCCCGCACGAGCGGTACTCGGCGATAGCGCCGCGACGGTCCTCACCGACCAGGCGCGGATGAAAGGAACGCTGCATAGCACCGACAACCGCACCTATGTCATGCATGAGATCACGGTTCCCATGCAGACCACCGTACGAGAGTTCGTCTCGCCCGCGGGAGTTGTTTTTGGAGTCGCGTGGGACGGCGAGTTTACTCCCGATCTGCAGCAACTACTGGGTCCCTATTACGCGCAGGCGAAGCAGGCAGCATCTCAGCAGCCGCACGCACGGCGCGCGCCGATTGTCATCAACACCCCCGGATTGGTGTTCCAGCACACCGGCCATACCCGAAATTTTCATGGGGTGGCGTACATCCCGCAGTTGGTCCCCAACGGCGTACAAGCTAGCGATATCCGCTAAGGAGAAGACTGCGTGAGAAGAATTGGCGTGCTGCTCGCGGTATCGAGTGCATTGTGGATGGCGGGTTGCGGCTCCGGCAGCAGCGGCAGTGGGGGGTCGCCGACGATCACCTCGGTGAGCGTCACGTGCTCGCCTTCAACCATCATGTATGGGCAAACCAGCCAGTGTTCCGCAGCCGTGATGGGGACGGGAAACTTCAGCTCGGCCGTGACCTGGGCGGCGAGCGCCGGTACCATCTCGAGCACGGGATTGTTTAGTGCACCGTCCGGAGGAGTTACATCTCAGCAGGTCACGATTACAGCGACCTCGATGCAAGACACCAGCAAATCGGGAACGGCGTTGGTGACGGTGAATCCGGTCAGTAACGTGCAGCCCATCGTGGTTGACGCGGGCCCGGCGCCGCAGAGTTTCACCACCATAAACGAGGCATTCACCACCGTCACGGTATGCATACCCGGTACGGCCACCTGCCAGACCATCGATCATGTCCTGGTGGATACTGGATCGTCGGGCTTGCGCCTATTGTCCTCAGCGGGCGGGGGGGAATTAAATATTGCGCTCCCGCCAGCCCCCGGCGGGAATCCGTTGTATGAATGTGAGGCGTTTCTTGACGGCTACACTTGGGGCTCGGTATCCACGGCTGACATCACGGTGGCAGGCGAAAAAGCATCTGCGGCGGCCGTACACGTTGTCATCCCATCCACGACCTCACCCGCCCCGCCGAGCAGCTGTGTCAGTCAAAATCCCCCTGGCGGGGCTGGAAACGAGGGCGACAGCCTGATGGCGTTCGGCGCCAACGGCATCCTGGGAGTGGGATTATTTCAGCAAGACTGTGGACCTGCGTGCACCACTCAGAACACGCAGGTACCGGATGTTTACTACGATTGTCCCGCATCCGGGTGTACCCCAACCTATGTCACGCTTGCGCAACAGGTCTCTAATCCAGTCATATTCTTCACGTCCGACAACAATGGAGTACTGGTTCAATTGCCCGCAGTGCCCAACGGCGGTTCGCCAACTGTGAATGGCTCGTTGATCTTTGGCATCGGCACAGAATCGAACAACGCATTGGGCAGCGCCAACGTCTATCCGGTGCCCGACACTGGAAACGACGTTGGAAATATCATCACCACGTTCAACGGACAAGCCTATCCCCAGAGCTTTCTCGATACTGGCACCAATGGAATTTTCTTCCTCGACAGCGCCACCACTGGAATCCCGATGTGCATGGTGCAAACCGCATGGTATTGTCCGACCACCTCGCCGGACAACCTGTCGGCGACGAATCAAGGACAGGATGTGAACGGCAACCCGCTTGGCAGCCCAGGGACGGTTAATTTCACCATCGAGGATGCAGATACGCTGTTCAACTCGAACAATGCGGCGTTCAGCACAGCGGGCTCAGACAATCCCGGTTCCTTCGACTGGGGGTTGGGGTTCTTCTATGGACGCAATGTCTTTGTCGCGATCGAGAACTTGAGCACTCCAGACGGCGCACATACGGGACCGTACTGGGCCTATTGAGGCTGCTCCGGGCTAGAATCGGCTTCAATCGGAGGTGACTGGTGGACAAGAGCACCGGCAAGGAGCCGATCGCCTCGCGTCCTCACATGACAGGCTATGGCGTTCCGGAATCTCTGAAAGGTGCTTTGCCGTGGGGGTGGGCGCGCGAGCGCATCAGCAAATCGCACAACTATTGGCTGACAACCGTCAGAGTGGATGGCTCGCCACATACCATGGTCATCTGGGGTGTCTGGCTCGACGGCGCGTACTACTTCAGTACCAGCAATACCAGCCGCAAGGCCCGCAATCTTCAGCAGAATCCAGCCTGCGTCGTATGTACTGAGATGGCGGACGAAGCAGTGATCATCGAGGGCCGGGCGCGCAAACTGGACGACGACAAAATCCCTCAGCAAGCGTTCGCCGACTACAAAGCGAAATATGGTTGGCAGCTAGACCCCAAGCGCGGGCCGGTTTACGAGGTCTGTCCCCAGACCGTATTTGCCATGCCGGAGAGGCAGTTTCCCAACGGCGTCACGCGTTGGAAGTTCGAATAGTCGAAGCTTCCGACGAGCACAGACAAAGGCGGGTAGGACGGCCGCCTGAATGAGCTGTCTTCACTGCGGCTTCGGGGCCGTGCCAGTGCTGCTCTTACTCTTAGCGGCGGTTGCGTGATGGGCGATGATCTTGTCCTGAATTCCATCGTAGGTGCTCTGCGGAACAATCTTGCGAGTAAGCAGGTCGCGCTTGGAATTGTATGGACGGCCATCGATAATTTTCTGCGCGTAAGCGCTGCCAATACCGGGCAGCGCATCGAGTTGATCTTTGGTGGCGCTGTTGATGTCGAGTTTCTGAGAAGCTGGGGTGGCAGACGTCGTGGTTTTGCTTGCCGGTGCAGCCTTGCTGGCAGCCGAGCCGCTGGAGGCCGAGCTCTGCGCGAGTAACGGTAACGAAGTCACTGCGAGCAATAAAGTCAAACAGAGTGCGATGTTGCGACGCTTCATGGGGACGCTCCTTTTGATTAACAGCGGAATGCTAATTGTTGGCGAGGCGTCTGTCACGCAGCATCGTGCATAGACCCTGGGGCATTGCCGCGGCGCTGTTTCTGCTGGTGCCGATAGCGCCACCAGAAGTACAGCCCAACCAGCCCGCCGGCTATTGCCAGAGCGATCAATGCATACAGCAGCGGCTCATAGTAGCGTCCGAGCCAGCGCAGGATCTGGCGCCCATAGATTGATCCCAGATATGCCAGAAGGGTGTAACGAACCCCGCGTCCCAACACCAGGGCGCCGAGGAAATTCTTTCGTGGATAGTGCATGGCGCCGGCGGCTATCAGAAAGGGCACAAAAGGAACCGGAGGAGGAGCAATTGCGCCGACGGCGACCGACCAGAATCCATAGCGTTCAAAGATGCTATAGATTTTGGCAGCACGCTTCTTGGAAATCTTCTTCTCCAGCGTTTCCTTGCCACCTTCGGCTCCCAGCCGGTAGGTCAAGTATCCGCCGATGATGGAGCCGATCGTGGCCATGATGGCGTAATACCACCAGGGCTCCTTGTGCGCGGCTGAGAGCACGATAGTAAGGGCGTCCATGCTGCCCGGTAGCGGAATGGCGGAGTTGTCCACCAGCCCGAGCACAATCAGCCCCGGGCCGCCCAGACGGCGAAGCACTTGCCAGATCGTTTTGTGAACGACTATTGCTGCAAGAAGGTGCATCTGCCTCGTTTCGAACCGCGCGTCTCTAACTGATATTTGTTTAGAAGCAGAAAGTCCATAAGGAAGTTCGGACAGGTGTGCGCCTTCCAGCTACTTACGCGAGCTCCCAAAGGCAACTGGCCCCAAGAAGCGGAGCTCCGGGCTTGTCGGGATGAGTCCGATCTCCTGCGAATAGCGCAGGAAGAGCTGTAGCCCGGCATGGTTTTGCCGATCGAGATAATAGTGGATGTTCTCTGTGAGGTACGTGTAGATATCGACCTCACTCAGAGTGAGCTTGGCCGCCCATTCCTGGGCGATTACACGAAGGTTGTCCGGCTCGAGACCGTGGTCCCGCGAGCGCTGAAAAACTTTTACGAGGTCCTGATCGCGTGGCGCCCGATCCAGCGAGTCGAGTCGGATCGCCCAGAAAGCGAAGACAAATGGTTTGCCCGTCCGTTCGTGCCACAGGTGCGCCAAGTCGTAAACGAAATACGCTTTGTCGACGCTCACCTCGAGGGCCGCGTCTCCAATCAACAACGCAGCGTCATGATTCCGCAGCATCGCCTCAAGCTGCGGCGGATGCGGCGTGAATTGCCGGCTTCCTCCGAAGAACTTGGCGAATAGTACCTGTAACAGCGCGACCGACGTACGGGACGAAGTATCGGTGGCAACCGTCTCGATCTGTTCGATGGGTCTCTTGCTGATCAGCAGAATCGACCGAACGAAATCTTTGGCCGCAATGGCGATGTTCGGCAGGATCAGCAGTCCGGGTATTTCGGCATAGGTGAATGCAGGGATGATGCCGATATCGGCCTGGTTGGCCGCCAAAGCCGCCGCGCATGCCGAGGGAATGGTGTATTCGATGGCAAAATCGCGGCCCGCCTCCCCATGCTCGAAGTCCCACATGAGGGGCGCCGTATTCAGAAAAGAGATAGCGGACATGCGCAGCCGGGTCATAAACAATCGAGTCTAGCAAAGCCGGCATAAGCGTGCCGGAACGCTGAACCGGACTGGGTGTCCCGATCGCGAGAAAGGTTGCATCACGCTGCTGGCCGAATCACGAAGATGTGTGACAGCGAATCTATTCAAGGCCCACTCCAAGCCTCATCATGAGTTCGAGTCAACGTGCTACGGAAGCGAATGGACGCTCCTATGAACGGTCTGCTAGTTGTCGGAACCTCTGTGCTGCTGTCGGCCGGGGGATTGCTGTTGGTGCGTCACTACGTCAACGTTGAGTGGCTGAAGCGGCACCATGAAGTGGCCGGCTATTTCTTTCTGATGATTGGAACTCTGTACGCCGTGCTGATCGCCTTTGCCATCTACGTGGTCTGGAGTGCCTCCGAAGAGGCGGCCAGGAACCTGCAGCACGAAGCGACCGAGGTGGCCGACCTGTCACGGCTGTCGACCGCAATGCCCGATCCGCTGCGCAGAAAGATCACGCCGGCACTCATGGAATATCTCAATGCGGTGGTGGAAGATGAGTTCCCGGATATGCAACAAGGTCGCGACAGCGAGCGCACCTGGACGGCCGTCCAAAATCTGTGGGACGTGTACGGGACGAACCAGGCGGAAACACCGCGATTGCAAGCCTACCTTGCGGAATCACTAAAGCACCTGACACAACTCTCGGACTATCGCCGCATCCGGCTCTTTGCCAGTCATGGCACGGTCCCCGTGATGCTGAAGGGTCTGCTGCTTTGCGGCGCGATTCTGCTTATCGCGCTTAGCTATTGTGTCGGGCACGAGAGCGTTTGGTCACAGGCAGCCATGACGGCAGCACTTGCGGGAGTCCTTTCGTTCAGCTTGTTTCTCATAGCGTCGCTCGACAGTCCATATTCCGGCGTGGCACAAGTGACACCGCAACCGTTCCAGTTGGAATTGCGCCACGTTGCGACAAGAATGCCGAAATAATCGGGCCTCAGATTTAAATCCACCCCATTACACCCGCCGTGCTGTTCAATACATCCTCACGTCTACGAGTGACCGGCTACCTTGACGGTAACCCGGAGCGCTGGTTACTGTCCGAATAGGGAGTTTTCTTGCCGCTTCCCTAGAAAGTCAATTCACCAGTCTTCGGCTTTGCTCAGGGCGAGCCACAAAGCAGGAGCCAGGGAGTCTTGATTTTCGTTGAGTTTCCCTATGCCACCGAAGTTGATTTTGAGTCCTAGCGTGGGCGGATCGGAGTCGCCCTAAGGAGAGATTGCCGTGCAAGCTGAAACCCCGGTCCGAGCTCACGATCACACTGTAACCCGCAAGCTGCAGTGGCTGGCTTTGTCGTTGACTCCCGGAGTGGGTGCCGGACGCGGACGCAAGTTAGTGGAAATGTACGGCAGTATAGAACGAGTGTTCGCCGCGTCCCTCACTGAACTGGAAGCGGCCGGGCTGCCAGCGGCGTCGGCGCAAAGTCTGGCGTTAGGTAAGTCAATGGAGCTGGCGAGCGCCGAACTTGACCACGCCCGGGAACTGGGCGCCCAAGTGATCGTCCCCGGGAATGCGGAGTTCCCGCGGCGGCTGCTGGAAATTTACGATCCGCCACTCGTGCTTTACCTTAAAGGGAATGCGGAAATTATAGATAAAGCAGGTATTGCGGTGGTCGGCACCAGACATCCGTCGCCCTATGGAACGGGCATGGCCGAGCGCCTGGCCTGCGACCTTGCGGCCCGCGGGCTCATCATATTCAGTGGGATGGCTCGCGGAGTGGATACCGCAGCCCACCGCGGGGCCTTGCAGGCGCACGGTCATACGGTCGCGATCTGGGGCACCGGAATCGACGTTGTCTATCCGGCAGAGAACCGGAAACTCACCGATCAGATACTGGCGTCGGATGGCGCGGTTTTGAGCGAATTCCCCTTAGGGACTTTTCCAGCGCCACAGAATTTCCCCATCCGTAATCGGTTGATCAGCGGCATCTCGATCGGCGTTTTGGTGCTGGAGGCCGGCGAGTTCAGCGGAACCCGGGTCACAGCGCGCTGTGCGCTGGAGCAGGGCCGGGACGTTTTCGCGGTGCCGGGTAACGTGACCAACAAGCTTTCGTGGGGCCCTAACACATTGATTAAACAGGGCGCGGCGCTGGTGGCCACATGGGAAGATGTCTGGGAAGCGCTTCCCGCCGATGTCCGCCTGGTGCTCACTCCGCGGGAGGCGGCTGCATCGGAAGAGGCGTTTGCGTCATCACTGTTTGAGACGGCCCAGTTGCCGCCGAACGAGAAAAGGGTTTATGCCCTGATGCGAGCGGACGAATCGATTCACATCGATCAACTGGTCGAGCGCCTGACGTCGTACCTTTCGTCGTCCGAGATTTTTACTGCTCTGTTCGAGTTGGAGTTGAGCGGCAAGATACGGCAGATGCCGGGGAAGTATTTTGTGAGGACGATGTAAGGCGCGCTTCGCGCCTTACGCTTTTCGCCTTTCGCTCTTCGCTTCTCGCTAATGCGAGATGGAGGCTGATCCTGAGGAATTACGAGGACCTGGAAGTTTGGCAAAGGGCACATATCCTCACGATTAGGGTCTATCGGGTCACCGAAAAGTTTCCTCGTGCGGAGATGTTTGGGTTAACAAGTCAAACTCGTAGGGCGGCGAGTTCTATTGGGGCGAATCTTGCTGAAGGGTGCGGCCGCTGGGGCGATGGAGAAATGGCCCGCTACGTCCAGATTGCAAGCGGATCTGCGAGTGAACTGCAAAATCATTTGAGATTGGCTAAAGATCTGGCGCTCCTAAGCACGTCTGAGTATGGCGACCTTATGGGGGATCTAACCCGCGTTCGGCAGATGCTGACCGCTTTTCTGCAGAGGCTTCGGGGCGCTCGTGGCAAGCGAGAATCGGCGCCGCCAGTTCTGGCGAATAGCGAAAAGCGAAAGGCGTCACGCGTTCGCAAATTCTGACCTCTTTTCTGCCAGAGCTTCGGGGGTTCGCGGTGTGCAAGAATCGTCAGCAAAGCTCTGGCGAAAGGCGAACAGCGCAGAGCGAAAAGCGCCCCCGCCTTTGCCGCCAGTGGGTAGCCCGTGCTAGCTTCTAACAAGATTGAGGTTCCATTGTCAAAAGGTTTAGTCATCGTCGAGTCGCCCGCTAAAGCGAAGACGATTCAAAAATATCTGGGCTCGGGCTACGAGGTCGAAGCCTCGCTCGGGCATATCAAGGACTTGCCCAAGAAGTCGCTCGGCGTCGATCTTGACGACAATTTCGCCACCGAGTACGTCGTCATTCCGGGCAAGGAGAAGGTCGTCGCCCGCCTGAAGAAGCTGGCGAAGACGGCCGACACCATTTACCTGGCGCCTGACCCGGACCGCGAAGGCGAGGCCATTGCGGCCCACCTCGCCGAAGAACTGGGCGGCGACTCGGTTGACGGCAAGAGGAAAAGTAAAAAAGGCGCGGTCACGATCCGGCGCGTAACTTTTAACGAGATTACCAAGCGCGCGGTTCAGGAGGCATTCCTCCATCCGCGCGACATCGACTCCAACCTGGTGGACGCGCAGCAGACTCGCCGCGTGCTCGACCGGCTGGTTGGCTACCAAGTGTCGCCGCTGTTGTGGGACAAGGTGCGTCGGGGAATATCGGCCGGACGTGTCCAGACCGTAGCGCTTCGGCTGATCGTCGAGCGCGAGCGTGACATCAAGGCGTTTGTCAAAGAAGAATACTGGACGATTGATGCCGATCTGCATGCCGACAAGCCGCCAACATTTGCAGCGCGGTTCATCGGTGTCGGTGAAGAGAAGACACCGATCACTAATGGGGAAGATGCTGCCAAGATCAAAGCCGCGGTCGAGGGCGCCGCGTGGAGTGTTCGGTCGGTTGACAAGCGCGAGCGTCGCCGCAGTCCGGCAGCGCCGTTCACTACCAGCAAGTTCCAGCAGGATGCTTCGCGTAAGCTGCGTTTCAGCGTGAAGCGGGCCATGATGATCGCCCAGCGCCTGTATGAAGGCGTTGACCTTGGCGAAGAAGGCACTGTCGGACTTATCACCTACATGCGTACCGACTCTCCGCAGGTGTCAAACGACGCCGTGGCTGAGGTGCGTGAGTTGATCGGCAAGGAATACGGCAAGGAGTTTCTGCCCGAGTCGCCGAATACATACAAGTCGAAGAAGAGCGCGCAGGAGGCGCACGAGGCCATTCGTCCGACGGCTACGTCGCGTCATCCCGACCAGATGAAGCAGTATCTCCAAGAGGACGAGTACAAAGTTTACAAGCTCATCTGGCAGCGGTTTGTGGCGTCGCAGATGAACCCGGCTGTCTTTGACCAGACGACGGTAGAGATCGACGCCAAGAACGGCAACGACATCTATCGCTTCCGCGTGACGGGCTCAGTGCTGAAGTTCGAAGGCTTCCTCAAGGTTTACGAAGAGTCGAAGGACGCCAAGGACGAAGAGGACGAGGCGCTCAAACACAAACTGCCGGTGCTGACCGAAGGCCAGAAGCTCGCGTTGAAGGGAATTGATACCGAACAGCACTTCACCGAGCCTCCGCCGCGCTTCAACGAAGCCTCACTGGTGAAGGAGCTGGAGGAGCGTGGGATTGGCCGTCCGTCCACCTACGCCGCCATTATCAGCACCATCCAGGAGCGCCAGTACGTGCAGAAGCTCGGAGGAAAGTTTATTCCCACCGAGATTGGCTTTGTGGTGACCGATCTGCTGGTCGCGAACTTCAAAGACATTTTCGATCTGCAATACACGGCGCGTCTGGAAGAGGAGCTCGACGAGATCGAGGATGGCAAGGAGCGCTGGACCGACGCTCTGGGCGAGTTCTACAAAAAGTTCGAGAAGGAACTCCATTACGCCGAAAAGCACATGGAGAACGTGAAGCGGATGGAGAAGCCCACCGACGAGAAGTGCGAACGGTGCGGCTCGCCGCTGGTCATCAAGTGGGGCAAGCATGGCTCGTTTTATGCGTGCAGCGCCTACGACAAGACTGATCCCAACAGTTGCACATTCACCAAGGAAAATCCCATCGACCTGCCTGACCTGGATTCTGCCGATGTGCAGGAGACCACGCAGGAGGAGTATTGCGAAAACTGCGGCCGCCCGATGGTGTTGAAGCGCGGACGCTTTGGGCAGTTCATGGCCTGCACCGGATATCCGGATTGCAAAACCACGCGCCGGCTGGACCAGGCGAAGAAGGTCCCGGACATCCCGCTCGATGAAAAATGCCCACAGTGTGGACGCAACCTTTTGCTGCGGCATGGCCGCTATGGCGAGTTTATTTCGTGCAGCGGATATCCGGAATGCAAGTGGGTGAAGCAGAATTACATTGGGGTGAAGTGTCCAGAGTGCAAAGATGGTGAGCTGGCGGAGAAAAAGGCTCGCCGCGGCAACTTCTTCTACGGCTGTTCCAACTATCCGAAATGCCGATTTACGTCGGCTTACCGGCCGGTTGCTGAGCCCTGTCCTGAATGTGGCAGTCCTTACCTGCTGGAGAAGAACCTGAAGTCCGGCAGCTTCCTGGTATGTCCGAACAACAAACGTACGGACAGCGAGGAACCAAAGACCGCTGCGAAGGGCCGCGGAAAGAAGAAATCCACGGATGAAACTACGGTTAAATGTGATTACTCGCGGGAAATTCAACCGGTAGCTGTTGCATAATAGAAGTCTTGTCAATCCAACCCGCCCGGCCATCAGCCGGGCATTCCTGTGAAAAGGAGCAAATCATGGCAGGACAATTGAAGAACGGGACCATCATTGCCCACCTGATCGTCAATGACGCCCCGAAAGCTCTTGACTTCTACAAGAATGCATTTGGAGCAGAGATCATGGGTGTCCACAAAACGCCCGACGGAAAAGTAATGCACGCGGAGTTGAGCTTTGGGGGCGCCAGGCTCATGCTGGCAGACGAGTTTCCCGGCATGGGCGGCGGTTCACCCAAGACGCTGGGCGGAAGCGCGGTCGTGCTGAATCTTTATGTTCCGGAAGACGTTGACAGCCTATTCAAACAGGCAGTTGCAGCAGGTGCTACGGTAGTGATGCCTCTGGCAGACCAGTTCTGGGGCGATCGTTACGGCCAGGTCACAGATCCCTTTGGGCATCGCTGGGCCCTCGGCCAACACATGGAAGACGTGGCCCCCGACGAGATGGAGCGCCGCGCTAAAGAGGCCTTCGCCGCGATGGCGCACAAGTAGCCTGCCGGTAGCCGCGCAAGAGACGCGGTCATCCAAACCAAAATGAAAAGCCGTCAGCACGGCGGCTTTTCCCAACCTACTTCCTTGGAGGATTCATGAGCAGTACACCCGCCACACATCATGATGCTGAACTTATCCTGAAGCTTTACGATCTGCGCCGTGAGCCGGTCATGCGCGAAGCCCGGAATTTTGTAGCTGGCTTCAGCCCCAAGTCAGTCGCCGACCTGCTCGCCGTGGCGAATGCGTTTGGCAGCAAGGAAAATGCCTATGTCCGTCAGGTATTCGGGTACTGGGAGATGGTGGCCTCCCTGATCGTGCATGGCACCCTGAACCCGTTGCTGGCGTATGACACCCTCGGCGAAATGTACTTCGTGTATGCCAAGATACAGCCTTTTGTGGAAGAGTTCCGGCAGAAGTCTGGGATGGTGGAATTCCAGGTGAATGTGCAGAAGGTGGTGGAGAGCTCAGCCGAAGGCCGGGACCGACTGGCGCGGATGCAAAAGCGCCAGGCAGAGATGGCGGCAGCCGCTACGCGATAGCGCGCCTGCGGCGGCGGAGTCGAAGATGAGCCTATAGCAATTTCACACCGGTCCCGTAGATCACGGGTGGAGTACGCCTTCAGGCGTACATGATTGCGCTGAGTTGTTAGAGTGCGCTTTAGCAGGGTCGCGGCTCGGTTTTGGCTGTGCTCTTCCGGTGAAGCAGAGCGATCTGTTCGCACACGCAGCAACGCCGACCGCAGGTGCAGTCGGCGTTGCCGTCACATAAGGGGCGTTCCAACGATCGCTTGTGAAACACCCCTTTCTTGCATACCTCGTGTGCTCAAACCAAGTCGCTACAACTTTCCTCCGAAGCTGAAGAGATCCGTCAGGTCGCCAATCGCGGGGCTGTTGGACGGAACATACGGATTGGTGAGGCTCGGTACTGGATTGGGCAGGTTGTCGCGGCTGCGGTCGGTCATCGGCGGCAATCCCCAGTTGTACTCGATGAACTTCAGGATGGAAACATGGTCGTTGTACTGGTGTGAGATGTGTCCCGGGGTAGTGTAAGGCGAGACGACGATCATCGGGATTCTGGTGCCGTCGCCGAAGAAGTCGACCGGCTGGACGTAGCCGGAATCATAGTAGCCGCCACCTTCATCGAAGGTGACGAAAATCGCCGTGGTCTGCCACAGTGCCGGATTCGCCTGCACCCCGTCCACAATCTTCTTCACAAATCCTTCGAACAAGATCCAGCTTCGAAGAGGCGGGATGGCCATCGACAAAGCCGCTCGGCTTCACGTACGAAACCGCCGGAAGGGTGCCGCTGGCGATGTCGGCGTAGAGATCGGTCGTGTCCTTGAGGTGCGCCGTGCGGACCGCCGGGTTGGTCATGATCGAGGTTGAGTACTGGAAGAAGTTGCAGATGTTGCAGTAGTCATTCAGCGGGTTCAGGTAGTACTTGTCGTGCCAGATAGCGGTTCCATTGATCGCCGTAATACTTCCACGAAATATTGTTCGCGAGCAGTTCGTCACCGATGTTGCGGACGTTCGACGGCGGAATGGTGAAGACGGTGTTGTTGTCGTTGTTGTCGGTATAGGCGTTGCTGCCGTCACCGAAGTAGCCGGGGTTGTAGTTGTTCAGAAAGTACCAGCGTCCCGGGAGCGCATTTCGGATCAACCTGGTAGGGCAGGGTCGCAAGGTAGTCGAGCACCGGGAAGACGCCAGGCGCGTCGGAGTCGGAGCAGTTGCTGTAGCGACCCACCGCCGTACGGAAGGACGATCCGTACGAACCGCCGCCGTAGCCGTCTTCGGCGTACCAGTTGTTGGTGCCGGGCTGCGCAGTTGGGATTCTCGATTTCGTCGACGATGCCTTGGTTCTTCGAGCCGATCCCGACCAGTTGGTTGTGCGGCGGCTGCTGCGGATGGCCCTGGCCGTCGCTGAACCAGATGGCGTCGCCAGTTCCCATCATGATGTGGTTGGCTCCGGTGCCGCCCATCACAGCCTGGTGATAGTTGTCGCTCATGGCATAGTTGTCGGCCAGATGACTTCAGATAGGGCGCATCGCCTTGCAAGACGTTGTAGAAGCGCCATCGAGGTCGCGCCTTCACCGGTGGTCGTGTCGGTGAAGGGTTTGGCTGCGGTTTGCCGTTGGCTCCCGCGCCGATGGTCACTTCAACCCAGGGAAACAGGTCGGCATTGCAGCCACTGGGATTGGCGATGGTGGCGTAGTAGGCGTTGCAATCCAGCTGCTGCCACATCTGGTAAAAGCGGTGCACTGGGCTGTTGGCGTACGCGTCGTAGGGATGGGTGCAGGAGGTGAGTTGGAACGGGCCCGGCGGCAGGTTGAACACGTTGGGAATGCGGGTGTCGAGGTCGTACCCCTGGTCAACCCGGTACCACCCGTGAACATGTACTGGTAGTAGCTGAGGGCGAGTCCATTTTCTGCTTCCTCGGCCTGGACTAAAGACTTGAAGTAGGGAGTCGTCGGGCCTCCGGCCAACGGAGGCGGCAAATTGGAATACAGCGATTTGCCACCCGGGCTGATCTGGTATCCATCGTTAGCGGTGTCGACCGCTGAGAACTGCGGCCGCCAGCGCGTAGTTGGGACCGGGAGATCCGTCCTCACGAATGATCCCCTTGGATAGCAGGTTGTCGATGGTGTTCGCTTCGCTACCGGCTTATAGGTGGCGAAGATGTGATCGAAGGTGCGGTTTTCGCCGATAATGACGATCACATGCTGAATGGGAGTCTTCGTGGAAGAGCGCACGACGGCCGCGGGACCCGATTGCGCGCTCAAGGGCATGGTCGAGCTAAGCAGTGCCAGCGCGCTGGCCAGGGCCGCGGCACGCCACTTCACAGGGGGGACATGATTCAGTGACATGTAAGTTCCTCCGTGAGAGGAAACTTACGGCTTCTGCTGGCGACGGTGGTGAACACGCCATAAAAAGCCGGTGAATTGATTGTCGCAGTGTTTCTGAACTATGAAGGCGTAATGCAGTTGTAAACAAATTGCGATTGAGCAAGGCTAAACGTTCACCGAAATGCGAAAGAGAGGCTTGCACAGCATGACGAAAGCATCGCAAGGCGAGTGCTTCGCCCACCCTCTGCAGCTTCAGGATTGCCGCCCTGAAATTACTTCATCTAGTCCGGCAGTTCTCCCGGAGAGAAGTTGTCGACATAGCACCACATCCACATTTCTCCGGGTTCGATCGAGCGGATGAGAGGATGCTGGACCGCATGAAAATGCTTGGTGGCATGTTTGTTCTTGGAGGAATCGCAGCAACCCACATGGCCACACTCCAGGCACAACCTCAGATGTACCCAGGTATCTCCGAGTTTGACGCACTCTGGGCAGACGTGTGTCTTGGTATGGGTGATTTTGATTTGGTTGAGATGAGTACAGTTTTCTGCCATTTTGGCTCCTCCGGTTTCTCAGCGCTCTAAGGCTTTGCGGTCCCACTTCGCCAGCGTTGCAGCAGCGTCGTAGGTGGTTTGCAGGAACTCCATCAGTGCGGCTTTGGGCGAGGCTGCGGCGCGCACGTCGTCATATAGCAACAGGAACTCTTTCATCTGCGGATGGTAGAACGCCGCCGCTGGCCCAATACGCTGCTCCGCAAAACCAGCCGGCTCTGGTGCCGCATACGAATAGAAGGCCGGTCCCTTGATATCGCCTCCCCCGGGCCAGAATCCAGCGCTGCTAACTTCGTGCGAATAGGCCTCGCGAGTAACGCGATCGGCGCCTGGCCGCTCAGGAGCGGGCCTTCCGGAGAAGCGCGCCACCGAATGATCGAAGCTTCCCCACCAGAAGTGCACCGGGCTCACTTTGCCGATGAAACGCGTCCTGAATTCTTTGAACACTTCGTCAACCCAAGTGAGGATGAGCCAAAAACGATGCACGGCCTCGGCGTCATAGGAGGCGTGAGTGTGGTCGCGCTCAAACGGAATCGGATCGGGAATTTCGACCGGAGTAGTCCAAATCTTTACCTGCAACCCGAGCTCGGCCAGCGCTGCCATCAGCGCTCGATAGAAATCGGCGACACTCTGCGGCTTCAGGTCGAGAACTCGTGAGCGGCCGTCGGAAGTCTCGATGATGAGCTTGTGATCGACGAAGTCGAAGCGTATCTCTACGCCACGATCTTGATACGGCATCGCCAGGGTCGACATGCCACGGCCGGTAACATAGAAGGTCACATTCCACCAGTGATTTACCAGCGGACAAAGAGTCAATCGAATCTTGCCGACCATCTGCGCCCACATGTGCAAGGTGTGGAAAGTGTCTTCCCAACTCTCGAAGGGCAGTGGGGGAAGAATGTCGGACTTGTTCGTAACCGGGGTGCCCTGCGGTGGAGTTGCCATGTGCCCTCTTTAGCAAACCAACCTACAACTACCAGCGAATACATGGATGTCCCTTTGCTTCCGTCGGATGCAATGCCTTTGTCGGAACCTTGGCCGAAAGCTGACGGCTGATAGCCAACAGCTTCTTTGCCACCGATCACATCCCCGGCGTCCCGCATTTCATTACAATAGACGCATGGACTCCTTCAACTTCACTATTGCAGGCAGACAGTTCCGCTCGCGGCTCATCGTGGGTACGGGAAAATATAAGTCAGGGCAGGAGACGGCGCGCGCTCTCGCGGCCAGCGGCGCCGAGATGGTCACGGTTGCGGTACGCCGCGTTAACCTCGATCGCAGCAAAGAATCGCTGCTTGACTTCATCGACCCTCAGCAATACTTCCTGCTGCCCAACACCGCCGGCTGCTATACCGCAGACGAAGCGATTCGCACGGCGCGTTTGGGGCGCGAAGTCGGCCTCTCCGATTGGGTGAAGGTAGAGGTCATCGGCGATCAACAGACCCTGTTTCCCGACGTACAAGCTACAATTGAAGCCACCCGCGTCTTAGTGAAGGAAGGCTTTACTGTTCTTCCGTATACCTCTGATGACATTGTTGTTGCCAAGCGTTTGATTGATGCCGGAGCAAGCGCAGTGATGCCGTTGGGAGCGCCCATTGGCAGCGGCATGGGGATTCAGAATCAGCCGAACATCCGCATTCTGCGCGAGATCATTACCGAGGTTCCGCTCATCGTAGATGCGGGTGTCGGCACGGCGTCGGATGCGGCGATTGCTATGGAGCTGGGCGTTGACGGCGTGCTGATGAACACCGGTATCGCAGGAGCACAAGACCCGGTGCTAATGGCGGAAGCGATGAAGAACGCGGTGGCGGCCGGACGGCAGGCGTATCTAGCTGGCCGCATGCCGAAGAAGCTTTATGCAACCGCAAGCTCGCCGCTGGAAGGCGTGGTGCGGTAGGCCGCGGACTGCGCCGGCACGTATAATTCCGGCATGGACGAACAGGATTTTCGCCGCCGCGCCGACGCGGCTTTGGAAGCACTGAAGCGCAGTCTTTACGCCGCCGAAGGCGATGCCGACTTCGAAGTCGAAGAGAATGCGGGGGCGCTGCACATCAGCTTTGACGAGCCTCCAGGAAAGTTCGTCATCTCGCCAAATTCACCGGTACGGCAGATCTGGATCTCGGCGTTGTCCACCAGTTTCAAACTCGACTGGTCTGACGACAAGAATGGTTTCGTGCTCAGCAAAACGGGAGAAGAGTTGAAGCCGCTGGTGGCGCGCCTCATCAACGAACAAATAGGCGAAGGGACGGTCGCTCTAAGCTAGAGAGAATCAGCGTATTCGAGGCTTCCATGCCGCTTGTAAGAATCGATCTTCGCAGTGGGAAATCGCCAGAGTATCGCCGCGCCATAAGCGAAGCGGTCCACCAGTGCATGGTGGAGGTGCTGAATGTGCCTATCGCCGATCGCTTTCAGGTGGTAACCGAGCACGATCCCGACTCCTTAATCTACGACCAAACTTATCTGGACATCTCGCGCTCCGATGACATCGTGCTGATCCAAATCACGTTGAACCATGGGCGAACCTTGCCGATGAAGCGCCGGTTCTATAAGGCAGTCGCGGGGGCACTGGCACAGAGTCCAGGCATTCGTCCGCAGGACGTGTTCGTCAACCTGGTGGAGGTGGCGAAGGAAAATTGGTCGTTCGGTAATGGTGTCGCGCAGTACGCACCCGAGAGCGCACCGTGAATTCGCCCGCGAGACAGGAATCATAAGAAAAACTCCCGCCCCGAGCAGCAGCGCCCGCAAAACCAACCCCCCTGCTTGCACTTAGTCCCCAAGAACTAAGGCTCCCCTTCCCGATGTACTACGGCGATTTTGTTCAATGTTTTCGCGGGTATCGCGCGTGCGTGTACATTCTGACCAATATAATTGAGCCTTGCCCCCACTTACATAAGCGCCACACTCGTCTAAATCTCCTCTAGAAATGGAGCACGTTTAGCATGCAGTTTTGCTTGTCCGCGAAGTCTGATCCAATCGTTTCCCGTCTTCATCTCAAATTTTGGTCAGCCGCTTTGTCGCTTCTAGCGCTATTTCTTCTGACGAGTTGCGGCGGAAGCCCTTCGTCATCCATCTCACAATCACAGACGCCGGCGACTCCAGCCCCGCAAACCTCCACTCCGCCAGCCAGCGGATCGGGCACACAGGGTTCGGCGCCGTCGACGCAACCTTCGACGCCACAACCCCCTTCGCCTCCGCCTGCGCCACCGTCTCCGCCAGGGCCGCCAGGCGTTCCGCCCGGAGCGCAGATCATGGCCGCCGTCCAAACCCTTCCCAACTGGGATTGGTGTACTGCCAAGCTCCACGGCAAGCCTTGCGCCAGCGGATTGGGTAATGCCACCTCCAGCATGACCCGCGACCAACAAACTCCGTCACTGAGCGGCCAGTCGTCGCTGTTCACGCTCGGCGGCGCTACGCAGTATTCGAACGCGTTATGGTGGAAGTCGTTCGGACCGAACAGCACGCCCACGCACTTTGTTTACGACGTGTACTTTTATCTGCAGGACCCGAACGCGCCTGAGGCGTTAGAGTTCGATGTCAACCAGAGCATGGGAGGCACGCGCTATACCTGGGGCAGCGAGTGCAGCTACAGGGACACCGGCCACTGGGACATCTGGAATCCCGAGGCTGAAGCGTGGGAAACGACGTCGGTGCCCTGCCCGCCGGTTTCGGCCAACGCCTGGCACCACCTGACCTGGCAGATTGAACGCGTCAACGGACAGGTGCACTACATTAGCGTGACCCTGGACGGTAACGTCGGCGCCGTGGACAAGTATTACAATCCGCAGCCCGATTACCACGGCAGTGATGTGAATGTCGCTTTCCAAATGGATGGTGACTATCACCAGGATCCCTATTCTGTGTGGCTGGACAATGTAAGTCTTTCGGCGTGGTGAGCCAGTATTGGTGGGAGGGGTTGTCGCCGGCTGGATAGTCTGGGAAAACCAGTGAACGTTTCCTGGTTAGGGCCCCTTCGTGGGGCTGCCCGGTGGGAGCCCCGCATTTATACGGGGAAAGGAGCGCTTCAGAGCTCCCGAAAAGCCTCAACTAGAATCCTGCGCTTTAGCGCTGGGAGGGCACGGAAAGGCCGGGGCTGAAGCCCTTTTAAGATCGAACGCTTTTTCCGCTGGACTGAAGTCCAGCTTCCCCCTGCTGAAGCAGAGGGCTTCCACCAAAAGCTACGCGCTAACCGTCTCTGCCCGCAGCTTCTGCTTCAAGTCGGCGGCGATCAGCGCCCCGTGAAAGCGTCCGTTCTCGATGAAGATCTCGCTGGTGCGCATGCCGGCAACAATTACGCCCGCCAGATAGATTCCTGGGACGTTGCTTTCCAGGGTTTGCGGGTTGACTACTGGCCGCTTGTCGGCCTCGCCACTCAGCTTTACGCCGAGTGAGCAGAGAAATTCGAAATCCGGATGGTAGCCGGTCAGGGCAAATACGTAATCGTTGTCCAGCGTCACCTCGCCTTGCGGCGTGTCGAGCACAACATGTTCGAGCGTGATCTCGCGCACGCAGGTATTGAAGTAGGCATTCACCTGTCCGGCTTTAATTCGGTTCTCGATGTCGGGTTTGATCCAATACTTCACCGAATTACTGATGCCCGGTCCGCGATGCACCAGCGTGACCCGCGCGCCGTGACGCCATAGTTCCAGAGCAGCAATCGCCGCCGAATTCTTGCCCCCGATGATCAACACGTTGAGACCAAAAAAGGGATGCGGCTCGCGGTAGTAATGCATAACCTTAGCCAAGTCTTCGCCTGGAATATTCATGTAATTCGGCCGGTCGTAATAACCGGTCGCCAAGATCAACTTGCTGGCGCGATATTCGCGCCGGTGGCCGTGCAGGTTGGTGGTGTGCACGACAAAGTGATTGTCGCTGCCTTCAACTTTCGTCACCGGCTCGTACTGTCGCACATCGAGCTGGTAGTGCTCGGCCGCTTTGCGGTAGTACTCCAATGCCTCCTGGCGCGTGGGCTTCTGGTTGGGACTGGAGAATGGCAGATCGCCGATCTCGAGCAGTTCAGGGGTAGTGAAGAACGTCATGTTGCTGGGGTAGTTGTAAAGCGAGTTCACCAGGCAGCCTTTGTCGATGTTGGCCACCGACAGACCTGCGCGCTTGGCATCGATCCCACAGGCGAGTCCGGTAGGGCCGGCGCCGATCACCGCTACGTCGAGGGAAAAGATCTCTTTCGCTGAAGGTCCGCGATCCATCTAGAAAGCATACCTTGTTCCGGCGGATTACTGGAGTAGTTCCGGAGGGATGTGGGCGATACGGTCAGAGCAGGTCTGGGGAGACGTCCGAAGGCCTGCTCTAACCGGAGGTTTTAGCGTATGGCGCCAACTGTCGCCGCGCCTCCACCGTTGGAGGCGTTGCTATTACCGTTCTGCTTCAGCCATGCGGCCAGATTGGTTTGCTGCTGTCCGCGCAATTCAACGCAGCCGCTGATCGCCTCGACGGCATGTCGCTGATCGCGTTCTGTACCCGGAAACGGATGCTGTTGGAAGAACTGCTGCACCTCGTTAGCCTTCTGCGTATCGCAGAAAGCCTGGGCTCCATAGAGGAAAATTTCTACGCCGCCCAATCCGCCACCAGTCTTCTTCATGAGCGGATCGAGGTTCTGTCGCATGAAGTCCCACGCAGCATTCTGGCTCGCTGGATTTCTCAGCAGACCGATGAGGACATACAGGTCCTGACCGCGAACCTCGGAGGTCAGCGTCGAATCGAGTGTTTGTTGGATCAACGCAGGCTGCGAGAAGTCCGCTAATGCGTAGAAATACTGATAATACTCATGCGGAGACTTCACCTTTTGCATCCGGGCCTTGAATTGGTTATAGAGTTCGGTATCGCCATGATGAGCAGCGACGGAAACCACCGCGCTGGCCAGCGTCGGATCGACCGAAGCCGGGTCTTTCATATATTCCTGCACCATGGAGTTTGCCTGCCGAACCACCCCGGGATCGTTGGCATCATTGCCGAGAATTTCAAACACGACGGCGCGTTTCTGCT
>CAVWLY010000025.1:0-11861 GCA_963755865.1 uncultured Acidobacteriaceae bacterium
AACGTAGCGGCCCAGTACCCAGCTGAAGTGCACACATTAGTACACACGGCCGACTTCCCGTTCCCAATCCGATTCGGAGCCACTTGGACAACTTGCCGACTATACGACCGACTGGATTCCGAGGCCCACGGGCGTTTATCAGGACGAATCAGGGCATTACTTCCGAATCGATCCTTATCCATCTGCGGGGATGTTTTGGTATGCGCGGTTCAACCACCTATAGCGAAGGAAGTCATCCAGTCGGAGCCCTTCGACCAGAGGCGCAGAGGCAGGTCAGGTCCCTGCTTTGAAGTACAGTGCCGGCGTAAATCCTAAGACCTTCTTGAACATGCAAATGAAGGCACTAGGTGTACTATACCCGGCTTCCACCGCGGCATGTGTCACCTTTGCTCCTTCGGCCAGAAGCCGCACTGCGTGCATAAGGCGGAGTTGTTGCCGCCATTTTCCAAAAGTCATTCCGGCCTCATCCTGAAAAAGCCTCTCCACCGTGCGTTTGCTGGCGCCACTTCTCCTGCACAACTGCGCCAGCTTTTGAGTATTCGTCGGGTCGGCCAGCAAAATTTCGGCTACGTGGCGCGCCCTTGGGTCGGATAGGTGGGGAAGCTGCAGAGGAACCATCTGGATTGCTTCGAGCTGGTCAGTGATCAAGTCGATCAAGTGCCGCTGCCGCGGGACACTTTTTTTCAGAGCGTGAAAGCTGCACGCATGGAGGATGAGTTCCCGTAACAACGGCGAGACGTTCACCACGCAACAGTCGCGCGGCAGAGCTCGCGCCAGCCGCGGCTTCAAATAAAGAGTTCGCATGGCCACTCTACCGGACATGGTAATGGTGTGCGGGACCCCAGCCGGTATCCACACCGCTCTGAGCGTCGGCACAACCCAAATCCCGGCACTGGTAAGACGGACATTACTCCCTGGGAGGCATAGACCAGCTGGTCGCGATCATGGAAATGCAGTGGGATGACGTGCCCTGCCGGGTAATCGTGCGTGAGCGTAGCGATATGGGATCGCTGGTCGCGCAGGCGATCGAAGATCACGGTTTGTCGCTTTTGCGACATTCATTGTCACAATAACGGAAGTGCGCAGGCCTGGCAATTGCCTAGGATGGGTGTCAATGAAGTTCTTCCTGGGTGAGGAAACGTGAATCGCTTACATCACTGGCTGTGTCGCTCCGCAGGATGGAGAAAAACAGTTCGGCAACGAGTGCCATGGACGCTCTCAAGGCGCCGAGTTGGGAGACCGGGTGCTTGAGCTCGGTCCCGGACCTGGTCTCACCACCGACCTGTTGCGACAGCGGGTGAATAGCCTGACGGCAATCGAAATCGATCCGACTCTGGCCGTATCGCTGTGAGGCACGTCTGCGCGGCAGCAATGTCCGTATCGTAGTTGGCGATGCCACGGAAATGCCCTTCCCCGATGAACAATTCTCCAGCGTCGTTTCATTCACCATGCTGCACCATGTGTCTTCGATTGCATTGCAGGATCGGCTGTTCGCTGAAGTGTGGCGAGTTCTCGAACCGGGAGGAGTTTTTGTGGGCAGTGACAGCCGGCAAAGCTGGCAAATGCGAATGATCCATATTGGCGACACGCTCGTCCCCATCGATCCGGACACGGTTTCGGCTCGGCTTGGGATGGCCGGATTTGAGGTACTGGAAATCGAGAGGAACTCCCGAGCATTTCGCTTTCACGCGCGCCGGCCGCGGGTCGGAGCTGCCGGCCCGTCTGCGCAGTTCGAGGCGGGATCAGATTTTCGAAACTGTCAATTAACGCCTTTCCGATAAGGAGAGCCAGACATTTTGATCGCGGAGGAATTACATCATGCAAGAAGACAGAACTACTCGGCACTTGTCTTGGCGTGGAGGTTTGCTGTTCGTGGCCGCGGCTGGCAATCTGGTTAGGGTCGACTAACCCTTCCTTTGCGGCGGCGAACTCTGGCCCGTGCGCAACGGATCCGCAGAGCCGCCAACTGGATTTTTGGCTCGGCAACTGGACCGTCACCGCTCCCGGCGGCTCGAGCGCTGCTACCAGCAAGGTATCCCTTGCGCTGGATCAATGTCTGCTGGTGGAGAACTGGGACGGAGGCCGAGGCCATTCCGGCGAGAACATGTTCGCTTACAGTCCGGAAGAAAAGACCTGGTACGGCATGTTCGCAGACAACACGGGTCGGGTACACGTTTTCAGCGATGGCAAGGTTGCGTCAGGGATAGCTGAGTTCCGCGGCACAAGCCACGGCCCCAAAGGCGAGACAGTCCTGAACAAGGTGAGGGTGGTCCGCATCGATGCGAACCGGGTTGAGCAAACCTGGCAGAAGTCGATCGACAACGGAGCCACGTGGACGATGGAGTTTCGTGGAGAATACACCCGCGCCGATCGTTAGAGCGGAGGCCCTGAGAAAGGTGTTGTCATGCGACGAAAACTACCTTGGCTGACCGTGTTCTTTGCCGATTTGCGTTTCGGAGCCCGCATTCTCAAGCGAAATCCCGGAGTGGCTCTCGTGGGCATGCTGACGCTAGCGCTTGGCATTGGTGCCAACACCGCGATATTCAGTTTGCTGCATGCCGTGCTATTGCGGCCATTGCCTTATCGCGATCCCGGCCGGCTGGTTTGGGCCTCGCAGTACGCGCCACGCCTCGATGCAACGCTGGTCCCGGCAGGAACGTTCCTCGCCTGGCGCGACCAGAACCGGTCCTTCGAGGACATGGCGGCGTATGACGATCACCTCTGCGACGGCAACCTGGCCACTGGCGGCGAACCGGTTCGGCTGGACCGCTGCGCCGAGGTGAGCGCGAATTTCTTTTCCCTGCTTGGAATACAGCCTGCCTTGGGACGCAGTTTTTCACCCCAGGAAGACGCTCCCGGAGCACATGGGGTCATGATTTTGAGCGATGGCTTCTGGCGGCGTCGCTTTGGAGCTAATCCCAATGTTCTGGGCAAGTCGCTCCGCCTGGACAACGCTGAGTACACGGTCGTTGGCATCTTGCCGGCGAACTTTGTCTATCCCAGCCAGCTCAAGCCGGATGCCTTCGTGCCGCTTGCCCTTCCAACCAAGCCTGATTGGGGCCAGCGCGAGAGCGACGACATGAGCGTGGTCGCGCGCCTGAAACAAGGTGTCCCATTGGAGCAGGCAATGGCGGAACTGCAGACCATCACGCAATCGCTTACGCCGCAATATCCGCAGGCTCTGGCTGAGAAACTGGCGGGAGCGGAGGTGCAACTTCTGCCCCTGCATCAGCGGCTGGTGGGCGATACTCGTCCGGCGCTGTTGCTCTTGATGAGCGCAGTGGGGCTGGTTCTGTTGATTGCCTGTGTCAATATAGCGAACCTTCTGCTGGCACGGGCTGCGGCGCGACAGAGGGAATTTGCGGTTCGCTCTGCGTTGGGAGCAGCGCGCGCCCGCATCATCCGGCAACTGCTGACGGAGGGCTTGCTTCTCGCTGCTCTGGGATCGGCGGCGGGGCTGCTGATAGCTTGGGGCACGCTGGATGTCGTGCGCCTTCTGCGACCGGACACTCTCGCCTACTTCGGTGATGTGCACCTAAATGGCGTTGCTCTCTGCTTCACTCTCCTGGTTTCGCTGTTGACGGCCATTCTGTTCAGCCTGGCGCCGGCCCTTGTCGCTTCTCAGGCTGGCGCGAGTATTGCTTTGCAGGAAGCAGGAGGAAAAACCACGGCCAGTCCTGCCCGGCAGAAGCTTGGCAGCGTGCTGGTCGCCGCGGAGTTGGCGTTCGCCTTTCTCCTGTTGATGGGCGCGGGACTTATGCTTCGCACCTTCGCCAATCTGCGCGCGGTGAGTCCAGGTTTCAATCCACGAAATGTGCTGACCGTTCAGGTCACGCTGACGGAAGCGAGATATCCCGAATCTCGCCCAGCGTAAGGCTTTCTTCGACGAGCTACTCGCTGCCGTGCGGGCCATGCCGGGCGTGGAATCGGCCGGCGGCACCACAGTCCTGCCCTTCTATTACGGTTTTTCAAGTCCGGTGAAGATGACCGTCAAAGGTCATCCGTCGCTGCTGGCGGATCAGTCGGCATCGGTGCCTGTATCGCACGTCACGCCGGATTACTTTTCCGCGATGCAGGTTCCCCTGCGCGCTGGGCGTTTCTTTACGGCGGAAGACCGCCCAGGAAGTTTGCCCGTTGCCATCGTGAGCCAGGAGTTTGCCAGCCGCTCCTTCGCGGGAGCTGACCCGGTCGGAGAGCATTTGATCTTTCCTCCGGCCAAGAATTTGCCGCAGCAGGAGTTCACCGTCATCGGCGTTGTAGGCGATGTCCGCTACATTGGATTAGATCGCCAACCTGTTTCCGTCGTCTTTACTTCGACGGACCAATTTCCTGCCTCGGCGTTGACTTTGGCTGTGCGTACCAAGATCATGCCCGAGAGCGTTATCGCCGCGATTCGGCGTGAGGTGCAGAACCTGGACCCGGAGCAGCCCATCTATCACGTGGCTACCATGGAACAACGAGTGGCGGATTCGGTCGGGGCGCAGCGCTTTGATGCTTCGCTCCTGGGACTGTTCGCGGCTGTTGCCTTCTCGCTGGCGGCGGTCGGGATATACGGCGTCATGTCGTATTGGGTAACGCAAAGGACGCACGAGATCGGGGTTCGCGTTGCCCTGGGCGCACAGCCACGAGAGGTTCTGAGACTCGTTCTCGCACGCGCGGCTTGGTTGACACTAGGCGGCCTCGCCATTGGTCTGCTGGGGACATTTGTTCTGGCACACTCCCTGAGTGTCTTACTCTTCGGTGTCCGGCCCATTGACCCGCTCACTTTTCTCGCTGCTTCCGCCGCCTTGGCTGGGATCGCTTTTGTCGCAAGCTGGCAACCTGCCCGTGGGGCCGCAGCTGTCGATCCTATGGAAGCCTTGCGTTACGAATAGACGCTGCAACGTGATCGGCTCAACGTTGGTGTGCTCCAGAATGATTGGCACGTTGATCTGCGATGCATGTTACACGTCAAGAGACCTCACGGATTAGTAATGGCAAGTCGGCCAGTATCCGGCAACCTCATTGGCACCGCCACTTAGCAGTAAAACGCTCGACGCGTCTGCGTACAGGCATAGGCTCTTTGCCAGCCGCGGTGGAGGCGCCTTCAGGAGGATTGCCCGAGAGCGCCGCGCATACTGAGCTTGCAGCCTCCATTTACGACAGGGTACTGCGCGCCGGTCTGTATCAGGCGCACACTCATGCCGTTCGCGATATTTCAAATCTGCATCTGATGCGCGCGGGCAACAGCGGCGGGTCGGACTATCCGCAGCAGGTGCGAAGCTTCCAGTGGGACGAGTTCTACACGAGATACGGCAGCTTCTTTCCTCATTTTCGCGACCACCTGATGGATGAGTATGACTTCGTCCTCATCGACTCGCGCACCGGCGTCACCGACACGAGCGGAATCTGCACGCGGGTGATGCCCGAAAAACTGGTCGCCGTCTTCGCGCCGAACCTGCAGAACATTGATGGCATCACGGACGTGATTCGGCGAAGCGTGGCGCATCGTACGGCGTCGCGCGATCCGCGCTCACTGCAATTCTTTCCGGTGGCTTCGCGCATCGATCCCGCTAATTCCTACCTGCGGACTTTATGGTGGAAGGGTGGGTCGCTCAACGGCGAGGAGTTTCCAGGTTACGAGAAGGTGTTCGAAGATCTGTTCACTGAATTGTTCGAGCTCGATGACTGCAAGCTGCACGAGTACTTCGATTCGACCCAGGTTCCGCACAGTAGCGACTATGCCTACGGCGAACAGATCGCGGCGCGCTCGCGCACTGGGATTCATGACCGCTTTTCGATAGGCAAAGCCTGCGCCAATCTCACTGAACGTCTCGTGAAACTAACGACACCGTGGGAGCCGCTGGCAGAACTGAAGACGGAGCTAGAAGAGGCGCGGCGGCACGCCGCGGAAGCTACGCAAAAAGCCGAGGAGCTTCAGAAAGTAACAGCCCGCTCTGGCCTGGTACTGATTGGCGTTGTGGGCTTCGGCCTCGTGGTCGCTTTCGGCTTCGTCATTGCTCTCGTGCCAAAGGTGTTGTCCGATTCGCAATTCGAGGCTGTTGGCATCACACTGGCGGGATTGACGGGTGTTGTGGTGTTCGCATTACTAGGATGGCACCTGATTACGGGGCGCATCCAGTTGCCGGCCTTCTTGTACCCTTCTTTGCCCGACGGTGAGCCGCGCTTCGCTAGGCCGATCGGGGTGCTGCTTGGTGCGGCGGTCCCCCTCGTCTGTGCAGGCGCGGTCTTGGCCTGGTGGACTTCATCCTGGAGCCCATCCAAGCCAACCTCCAAGACAGCAGTCGAGTTGCTAAATCTTCTCCGGCGCCCCAACGGAGCTCTTGCGCAAATCGCTCCAGACAAAACCCTCACCATTCAAACCAGCAAAGCGGCGCAGGATTTGGCTGGCTTGCTGGCCGCGAGTGATTCGAAATACCAGAACCTCTTAGTACTGAAGAGCAATAACGGCAATGTACCTCTGTATACCTTTTTACAAGTCTACGATCTGTTGCCCGGCAGCAGACAGGACTCAGGGATGGAGCAACGAGATCTCGAGACTCAATTTGGCAACGGGATCGGTGAGTTTCGATTGGGTATGACCTTTGATGACGTGTCCGGCGTTCTCCAACGTTATGGTGTAAGTCGTCCGGAGTTATCTTCTAAGCCTTCTCCCTCTCAGCTTGAGATACGTCTAAGCCAGTTCCGCAGCAGCCCTTTTTCGGCGGCGAAAACCGCGCGGGGAAATTCCGAAAAGCAGGTGACTAGTCTTTATGAGGCGTTGCCCTGGTTCCATTCCTGTTGGAGTGGGGCGAACTACGTCCACCTTTTGTTTACCGGAGAAAGTCTGTATGGCATATCGGTGAGATTCTCGGTCACCGACTGTACGGAGAGCCTCAGCCTGCTAAAGAATTTTGCCACCCAATTCAGCATCACATTTTGGGGAGACGCCGCTATTCCATTCCAGGTCCAGATGCCGCCACCACCAGATGTGATTGCGGGGCATCCAACGTACGTAGCGGCAACGAACGGTTCCACCATATCCTCTCTGGAAATATTTAGGTGAGGTTAATATATCCCGCCGGGCGGCCCGCCTCAGGTGCCACACACTAGCGCGATTTTGGCTTGTGTGGTTCTATTCTAACCACTATCCACTACAATACCCGAGCCACCCGGTTCGGACCGCTTACGTTGGGAACGTCCATCACCACGACCTGCATAACCAGATTAGTAGCATGCTGTTTTTCGCAGTCGCTTAGCAACGTTTGCTTGTCGGTGAGTTGCTGACGTAATGTCCCAAGCCCTTGTAGCGCCTTCCATTTATCCACGCCTGTGAGGGCATCGATGGTATCGCGCTTCGCGGTTGACGAGCCAACCGGAAGTTGGGCAGCACGCGGTCAAGTTGACGAGAATCGCCCAATGCGCCGGGGGACGGGGTAGGCTCCAGGGTAGGCTCTTGGCCAGCCGCAGTGGAGGCGGCTGGAATGAGCAAACACGGCAAGGGAAAATCCCCAACACCAAAGCGGCCCAAGACAAAGCTGGGTCTTCCTGATCTGGATCACAGCAAATCGGCGGTCCTGGACAGCCTTCGTTCACCCGAGTCCAAGCGTGGCTATCGGACACGCCATCGATGAATTTATTCGGTGGTACTGCTCCGAGCCGCGACTGTCGTTCAACAAGGTTGTCGTTGCCCGTTACCGCATCTTTCTGGAGAATCGGCATCTCGCGGCGGGAACGATCAATGGACGACTTGCTGCGGTACGACGACTCGCCTACGAGGCCGCAGACGCTGGCTTGCTCAGTCCCGAACTCGCCGCCGGTATCCGGCGTGTGAAAGGTGCCAAGAAGCTGGGTGTGAGGCTTGGGAACTGGCTCACGGCCGAGGAAGCCCGTCGCTTCTGGCAGTCGCCAGACCCTGAACACGCTCAAAGGAAAGCGGGACCGTGCGATTCTCGCCGTGTTGCTGGGCTGCGGACTCCGCCGCCGCGAATTGGCTGATCTGGACTTCACGCATTTACAGCAGCGCGAGGAACATTGGGCCATAGTTGATCTGGTCCGCAAAGGCGGCCACATTCGAACCGTGCCTGTTCCCGAATGGGTCAAAAGCACCATCGACCTTTGGGTGGCTGCAGCGGGAATTTCGGCCGGAAGATTGTTCCGATGTGTCTGTCGGGCAGGCAAACACTGGGGTGACGGCGTAACGGAACGAGTAGTCTGGCATGTTGTGAAACACTACGCTAGGAAACTCGGGCTTGCCCAAGTAGCGCCCCATGATCTAAGGCGTTCGTGCGCGAAGCTGTGCATGGATCGGGTGGAGAACTGGAACAGATCCAATTCCTTCTCGGCCACGTTTCCGTGCAGACAACGGAACGCTATCTCGGCTGCAAGCAGCGGATTCGCGGAGCCGTGAACGACCACATCGGCATCGAGCCGTAGCCGCACGCCCCGTTTCATCGGGGCGGGTCGCCGACTTCTCGTCCACGTGGTTTAGCCCCCGGCAGGACTGGCTCGAGCGCGGCTCGCTTCCCCAAAAAAAGTTCGTGCACGTAGACGAAACCATCGGGGTGAATTGTCTTAGGATGGAGACCCGAACGTGCATAGCAAGAGTTACAAGTCCGACCAGATTGAAGTTCTGTACCGCCAGCATGGAGCTGCACTGTTGCTGTTCGCGCTATCAATCTCCGGTGATCGCGGCCGTGCCCAGGATGTGCTTCACCAAGTATTCCTGAAGCTGATCGAGAAGGGGAGTTTCATTCAAACAAAGGACATAAAGCCTTACCTCTTCGCTTGTGTAAGAAATGCCGTTCTAAACCATTACAAGCGTGAGAACCGAAGCGCGCCTCTCGATGACAATTCGCTATGGTTCAGTCCCCCGGAGAGGGACTACGCCGCTGAGCGCAACCTGCGTCAGGTGCTCAGCGAGCTTCCGCAAAATCAGCGAGAAGTCATAGTTCTTCACATTTGGGGAGAGCTCACGTTTTCAGAAATTGGCGATTTACTGCGCGTGAGCGCCAACACCGCAGCCTCGCGATATCGATATGCCCTGGAAAGGCTGCGCGGCTCATTTCCCAAGGAGAAATCTTGTGCACAATCCGGATGACCAGTTCGAAGCATATCTGAAGAGATTCCAGCCGTTGATCCCGGACCCTTTGCCGGCCCTCGAGCAGACTCGCGTAGTCCGTCGCTTACCGAGGCTGGCAGGCGCGATTGCAGCCGTTGCAGTTATGACTATCGTTGGCGTGCTTGCCTGGAGGGTACAGAGACCCCAAGTTGTTGTTCCAGTAGTCACCAATTTGGAGTCCAGTGACATGCGTCCGCCAATGGGGCCGTTAACACAGCAAAACACAAATGAGTGGCTGGCCCGAGCACCGTCTTTCAAGACGGCAATTGACCATCTGGGATTCCGTCCTGAAACCAGTTCGATTCAGCAGGGCAAGCAGAGCGCGGTCGCAGTACTCAGCGAGGAGAGGATCAAATTATGAAGCGCTTCAGCAAATCCATTTCGACGCTATTGGTTACCGTATCATTCGCGGTCGCGGGATGGTCACAACGGAGTGTCCCTCTCGGGCAAAACGCAGCTTTGCAGTATTGGTCGGCAATGTCTGTGATTCGAGATGCCGGCATAAGCGAACAACAAGCCACAGAGCTCAATGCAATACTGGATGGTTCGGCTGCGTACGACGATTCGAAGTACAGGGATCTTCTTGAGAAAAATCGGCTCGCGTTGGAGGTGATGGCCAGAGGGACCTCTATCCCGAACTGTGATTGGGGACTGGATTGGGGACCCGATTACGAATTTGGAGCCGCCGACTTGCCGATGGAGTACGTAAGAAGGGCGCTGGTTCTGGGACGCCTGAATGTGCTTTATGCATTTCACCTTCTCAAAACCGGCAATCGGGACGCTGCTGTTGATCGGTTGGCGGGGGGACTGAAGTTTTCGCGCGACGTCGCGAACGGAGGATCGCTCTTTGCCGTGTTAGTCGCAAAAGACCTCCTTGTCAGCCACTTGAAAGCAATCTCTGGCGCAGTGCAGTCTGGGCAAGTCTCTGCGGCTCAGCGATCCCGATTGCAGGTAGCAATCGGACGGTTGGGGAAAGGACTCGATTGGCAGATGGCTATGAAGCGGGATCTCGAATCCCTCCGCAGCATCTCGGCGCGAACCCCTCAAGCATCAGCAGCTCTGACTCGAATCATCACTGCGTACTGCGCCGCGATGAATGATGAATCGATGCTGCCGGCGGTGAACAAGGCAATTGAGGCTGCGCCGCAGGACCTCGCACACGTCATCCCTATTCCAGAGCGAGTTCTAGAGCAGAAGAAACAGCTGAGCGACGCTCTCCAGCAGGTGCGCTCGTTGCTGCAGTGATCGAGAGAACCACAACGGCTACCAGTGAGAGATCGCCGATTCGTGACAGCCTGACAGCCCGCAGTGGGCAATCGAGGGCAGCATTGGCGGCGCACGCTTCACCGAAAGCGGGTCGAAGCTGGATTCGGGGCTGTTTTGTGCGGCACGGACCTCTCCCCAAATTACCGTGTTGTCCGCTCCTTGAAAATCGGTCGGAAACGAGCGTCTGGGGACTACTTCCTTGAAGTCGCGCGGGGTTTAGGAAAAATTTTCCCTTTCATTTGGCCGTATAATGCCCATACCGTGCTTTTCAAGAACTCCGCCAAGTAGCAGGCACAAGAACGGAACGCCGACTATACGTCCAAGTGCAATGTTCCCGAATTGCCGATCCGAGAGTAAGTGGCGGCAGGGGCATTTCTCGTCACTGATCGCCCGGTCTCACACAGGTCGGCTTCTGGATCAGCAATAGTTACCTTGCACGAGGGTGAATTTCTTGGAATTCGCTTACCGCAGTCCCGCGTACTCGGCTTTGGCATGCCTGTAGATAGGAATGTCGGGATCAGCATCTTTCCAGAGCGTAAGGAAATCCTGATACGACTTGCGCACGGCGGCCTTGTCGCCCATCATGGCTTGCGCCCGGGCAAGCTGCAGGTGGGCGATCGCTCCAAAGGACCATTCGTTCGTCCAGCTAGGATGTTCGAGGACCTTCTTGAACTCCGCAACAGCTTGCGCTGGCTGGCCCAGTTCAAGATACGCGTCGCCACGGACATAGGCTGGCAGCATGCTGCCAAACTGTTCGTAATGACCGGCCGGCTGTAATTCCCGTACAGCGGCATCGGGATGCTTTCGGTGCAGTTCAACGACAGCTCGCGTAGTAGGAAGCCAAAAGTTCTGTAGGATGGTGTCAACCGGATACTCACGCTCCAGTGCACGAGCTTCATTTTCGGCCGAATCGTCGTCGCCAGCCAGCGCGAGCGACAGGGCAGCACGGCCTCTGTCTGTTTCGACCGGTCTCGGTGAGCGCTTGCCTTGCCAGAGGCAACGCCAAGTTAGAATTTCCCGCTGTGGCTTCCGACAGCGCCTGCACACTGAGCGACCAGGTGTTCCACGGCGAGCCGTGGCGTCCAGGGTAATCCTTGGCTTGGGCCCAAAGCGCACGCGCGTTACGAAAATGTCCGTAATATTCCTCAACTCTCGCGCGGACCCCTAAGAACAACGTACGGGATTGGGGATCGGCCACATAGTAATGACTCAGTTGCTGCATATTGGCAGCATCGTGCTGCAAGAACGCGACCTCGAAGCGCCCGATTGTAAGGTCGGCCATCTCGATCCTCTGTGCTTTCGCTTCATCATATGTTGTCACTGCTTCATCGAAACGGCTCATGAGCATGAGAGCTTCCATCAAACCCGAATAGGCACCAATGTCATGAGGGTCAAGGCGAATGGCTTCTCTGAATAAACTAGCTGCTTCGGCATTTTCACCCACCAAGTTATCCTGGTTACCGAGGTCCATGAGCGCGATGCGATCCCGTGGGTA
>CAVWLY010000026.1:0-18565 GCA_963755865.1 uncultured Acidobacteriaceae bacterium
GTAAGATGTTGAGCTCAACATCTTATGACGGCAGCGGATTGTGGGTATGCGCGAAGCGGCTAGAGAAGGGCCGCTTCCGTTGGCCCGCGGCGGAACAGCGCAGCGTAACGATGCGTGCCGAGGAGTTGGCGATGCTGGTGAACGGACTGGATCTGAAGCAGACGCAGCCGCGCAAGTGGTACCGGCGTTCGGCATAAAAAGAACGTGTGCGAGCAAAAATGTCTGGAACATTTTAATCTGCTCGCGTAATATAGAACTTCCCCTGTGAACGCCTCTCCCGCTGCGCATCGCCGAACTGGAGAGACAACTGCACTGGGCGCATCTGAAAATCCAGTTGCTGGAAGAGCGTTGCGGCAGGCGGATTCAGCAACTTGGGTCCGAAGAGCGAAACGCTGAGCAACCTGCAACTGGCACTGCTGACCGAGGAAGAACCCAGCGCGACCCGCGACGAAGTGGAAGCGGAAGCACGGCGCGAGCGCCGATCACGCCGCCACCGCGGGAGCGCAAACCACATCCGGGGCGCAAGACGTTTGCCGGAGGATCTGCCGCGCGTGAAGAAGTGATTGCCTGCAGCGAGCTGCACATGCGCGTTGCGGGGAAGAGACGGCAGTAATCGGCTACGACGAAAGCGAGCAACTGGATGTCGAGCCGGCACGTTATTTCGTGCGCGTGACCAAGCGAGAGAAACGAGCCTGCCGGCGGTGGCTCGACGGTGACGGCGGCGCCGCTGGCCGAGCGCATCGTGGAAAAAGGGTTGGCCAGCGACGCGGTGGTGATCAACACGGTGGTGGCGAAATATTGCGATCATCTGCCGTTGTACCGGCAAGCGGTGATGCTGGAGCGCGAAGCGGGCGTCGAGATCGGGCGCGCAACGCTGGACGGTTGGGTGATGCGCGTGGGCGAGTTGCTTGCACCCGTAGTGGCAGCGATGCGGCGGGATCTGCTGACGGCATCGTATTTACAGGCCGATGAAACTCCGGTGCCGGTGCAGATGCACGACCGGCGCGGCGAAAATCATCAGGCGTACTTGTGGCAATACGGAAAGCCGGGTGGCGAGACGGTGTTCGATTTTTGCCTGGGCCGGGGCGTGAGGGTCCGCGCAAGTTCCTGGGCCAGTGGGAAGGGATTTTGCAAACCGACGGCTATGCGGCCTACGACGATATCGGCGGGCCGAAGCTGGTGCACGTGGGATGTTGGGCGCACGCGCGGCGCAAGTTCGTCGACGCAGTGAAAGTGAATCCGCAGGATGCCGAAGCGGTGGCGATGGTCACGCGCATGGATGCGCTGTTTCTGATCGACCGCGACGCCCGCCAGCGTGAGCTGAGCGCGGAGGAACGTCTCGCGCAACGCCGCCAATACGCCGAGGAGTGGTTGCGAGAGATTCACGAAACCTCTTTGCGGCTCTCGCGCAAGACTCTGCCCAAGAGCGCATTGGGGCAAGCCGTCGACCTACACATTGAATCAGTGGCCCAAGCTGTGCCGGTGTTTCGATTACGCCGAAGTCGAGTTGTCCAACAACCTGGCGGAGAACTCCATGCGGCCCGTCGCCTTGGGCCGCAAGAACTGGCTGCATGTGGGCAGTCCCGCAGTCCGGCCCGAAAGTGGCGGCGATTCTCTCCGTGGTCGAATCCTGCCGTAGGTTGGGCGTGCCGGTGAAAGAATATCTCGCCGCCGTGCTGCCTGGCTTGAATCAGCGAACCCTCTCCCAGCTCGCCAACCTCACACCCGCCCGCTGGTCCGCTTCACGCGGCTGACCCCTGGATTGGTCGGACGCTTACGGGTGCAGATGCAATGGGACGGGCAGTTTTGCGGACGCGACTACGGTGGGGGCAGGTTTCGGATTGCTTTGCGAACGTGCCGAAGTGCCTCGTTGGACTAGAGGCGACGCGTGGAGGGCACTACTGGGCGCGGTGATCGGGTCGTTCGGCCACCAGGTGAAGCTGATCGCTCCACAGTTTGTGAAGCCCTACCTCAAGGGGCAGAAGAATGACGCCTGTGATGCCGCGGCGATCTGCGAAGCAGTAGGGCGGCGGAGATGCGATTTGTGCCACAGAAGTCGGTCGGGCATATATGGACTGACCCGGCCCGTTTTGCAAGACTCATGCAGCGGTGTTCTGAGAAAATGTCAGCGCCGGTGTAAAAATCCCCACCCTCGGTCAAGGGTAGGAAGGCGGCCGATCCTCGGTAGAGGAGGGCCGCCATTGCTAAGGGGAACGAGACGTGCAACAGTTCATGGAGATGAAGCGAGAGGGCCTGAGCATCGCAGGCCATCAGCAAACTGACGGGCTACGACAGGAAGACGGTGCGGAAGTATCTGCTGAAGCCGGAGACGGTTCCGCGCTATGGGCCGCGATTGGCGCGGCCCGAGCAAGCTGGACGCACACAAGCCGTACTTGCAGGACCGCATGAAGGCCGGCGTGTGGAACGCCCAGGTGCTGTTGCGGGAGCTTCGGAAGCGTGGCTATCAAGGCGGCTACACGATTTTGAAGGACTGGCTGCAGCCGCAACGAGCGGCCGGGATGGCGACCGCGGTTCGCCGATTCGAAACGCCGCCCGGCAAACAAGCGCAAGTGGACTGGGGTCATCTGGGCTACCTGGAAACGCGGCGGCGAGCAGCGCCAGGTGTGGGGCTTCACGATCACGCTGGGCTACAGCCGCCGGATGTGGGCGCAAGCGGCGCTGGATCAGAAACTGGGAACGCTGCTGCGGATGCACGAGGCGGCCTTCCGGGAGTGGGGTTCGGTTCCCGAAGAGATCCTGTACGACCGCATGAAAACGGTGTGGCTGGGCAGCGACGAGCGCGGCGAGATCGTCTGGCATCCGGTGTTTCTGGACTTCGCGCGGTACTGGGGCTTCCGGCCGCGGCTGTGCCGGCCGTATCGGGCGCAGACCAAAGGCAAGATCGAGTCGGGCGTGAAGTACGTGCGGCGAAACTTTGTGTGCGGACTGCTGGGCCGGGAGCCATCCTGCCTGATGGACTTCAACACCGAGTTGCGGCAATGGGTGGACGGCGTCGCCAACCAGCGGGTGCACGGGACCACGCGGGAACTGGTCTTGGCGCGCTGGGACATGGATCAGTTCAGCATGCAGTTGCTGAACGGCCGTCCGCCTTATCCCTACTCGGACGACGAGCTGCGCAAAGTGGCGCGGGATGCCTACGTGAGCTGGCAAGCCAGCCGCTACTCGGTGCCGTGGCAGTATGTGGGCAAGGAAGTATGGGTGCGCGAGCGGGGAGTCGACGTGGAGGTGCATTACGGCGGCCAGCGCATCGCGGTGCATGCCCGCGCCGAGCGCCGCCACCAGATCATCACGCATCGTCCGCATCACAAGGGCATTCCACTGGGGAGCGAAAGAACCGGCGGTAAGATTCTGATCCAGATGCGCGAGACGGCGCCGTCGGTGGAAGTGCGACCGCTGGCCGCCTACGAAAGCGTGGCGATAGGAGGTGCGCGATGACTCCCATCGAACGGCTGCAAACTTCGCTCACCAGCCTGGGGCTGAAAGCAGTGGAAGCTCGCCTGGAGAATCTGTTGGAACAGGCCGCCAAGAAGGCGCCCGGCTATGCCGAGTTCCTGGATGAGTTGCTGGGCTGCGAAGTGGATGCCCGCCGCACGCGCTACTTGCGGGCGCGTCTGCAACTGGCGCATCTGCCGTTCGTGAAAGACCTTCGATCAGTTCGACTTCGGCTTTCAACCCTCGATCGACGAAAAGCAGATCCGCGAGTTGCGCAGTCTGCGCTTCGTGCACGAAGCCAGCAACGTGATTCTGCTGGGACCGCCCGGCGTGGGCAAAACGCACTTGAGCGTGGCGTTGGCCGAAGCCACGATTCAGTCGGGATTCGGAGCTTACTTCATGACCGCGCACGATCTGGTGGCCGACCTGGGTCGGGCATATCGGGAGGGCCGGCTGGACCGGCGCATGCGAGTCTACCTGGCGCCGAAGGTTCTGATCATCGATGAAATGGGCTACCTGCCGCTGGACGAACTGGGCGCGACGATCTTCTTCCAACTGGTCAGCGCCCGTTACGAACGCGGCAGCATCATCCTGACTTCCAACAAAAGCTACGGCGACTGGGGCTCGATCTTCGGAGATCCGATCATCGCGACGGCGATCCTGGATCGGCTGCTGCACCATTCGACCACGATCAACATCCGCGGCGAGAGTTACCGTTTGAAGGACCGACGTAAGGCCGGTCTGTTCCCACGAGCCGAGGAGGAAACCAGGCCAGCCCCCTTTCCCTCCTCGGACACCTCGCAGAACGGTCCTCGCCGTCAAGGGTCCGCTGCGCCGCGCAAAACCAGCGCGCCCTTGACCGCTCCGGGCCGTTCTGGCAACGCTTCCTAATATGAGGGAAAGGGGGCACAGCGGAAATGCAGCTCTCGGCATCGGCCGGGAGCTTTTTGGGTGGGGATTTTCGACCGGCGAAATGGGGAATTTTCATCCGGCGTTGACAAAAAGACTGCAAGCATATACCCGGCCTCGAAGTTGAGGGCCCACTTTGTCGGCGACCTCCGCCTCCATCAGGAATCCGGTGATCAACTCCGCCATCGTTCGCAACGGGTCTTCGGCTTCTGCTGCCCGCTCAACGAGCTTATCCGCCAGCTCGTCTCGGTTTATTCTGTCTTTGGCCATCCGCTGTTTGCTCCTCTTCGTGAAAGTCTGGAATACTTCCACTGGAGCCAGCGGCGGTTGGCCGGTCAAGGCCCTAATTTACACCCTCTTACGCTGTGCGCGACCCGTTTTTATTTAGTGAAATCGGGAATCTTTCCGAGCGTGCCAGAATATGCTAGACGCGAGGCAAGGGGCCTGTATATTGCCGTGTCGTCTTCGGCGTTCGACGCGCTTCACTCACTTGCTCTGCTTCTTCCTTAATGGACCGTACATCAGTTCCTCGACGAACTCCACACACTTGAATTCTATCAGCCTGGCATTCTTCTCCACATGCCGATACAGCGGCATACTGATTTTCCAGGGCCGGGAAAATGTCTTGGGGTCCTCGATGGTCGCTTCATAGTTCATGACATTCGGGCCCACCGGCGTGTAGCGTTCAATAACGTGCAGCGCGTCGCTATGAAAATCCCCAGCTCGGTCAAACCAGCTATCTTCGTTTAAACCTGTTACGTCGACCACAAGGGTATCCCCTTCCCAATGACCGACTGACTGTCCCATCCATGAGTCGATGGGGGCTGGGCCGGGATCCTTCAAAAAAATGTTGCGATACGCGCTGTCATACTCATATGCAATCGCAATCGCTTTCGCACTCTGGAAAATTTCAAATGGATAGGGCATGTAAGTGGCCCGCGGCACACCAGGCAGATAACACTTGACTTCCGGATCGGCGCTCAACCGACTCTCAAAGTTCTTTTTCTTTTGCGCTGCCGCCGCAGGAAGGTACGGGATCTCGCCGCCCTCCACCACACTTTGCCCGCCAGGCTCGGCGCCCCACGCGCCGCTCGCAACAACTGCCCCCGCCCGAGCCTCATGGCCCTGCAGATCCCAATTCGCCGCATTCATCGTCTGCCAAATACCATTCAAGTCGGGTTTGCCGTCTGCTAGGCGAGGAGGTTTATAGGCCTGAGCGAGAGCGGGTATCGCAGCAACTGAAAGTAATATTGCGCCCGCGACTAGTGAACTAAACCGTTTTTGCATTCAATCTCCCTGCTTCATCATTACCGAATACAACGCCATGAGATAGAAAAACTGAACTAGCACCGCGAACTACGGGGACTTCTTCAGCGGGGCCGGTTTGCCGAATTTCGCCTCGTCCACCGCAACATTGATTTTCACATCGTTCAGCGAAATCGCATCCCGCCCATCCAGCCACGCAAACGTCAAGTGGTAAGGTATCTTGATCCCGCCAACGTCGCGATAATCCGCATAGTCAATTTGCGTTGGAACGCGGCCGATCGGCGACTTGCCATAGCGCAGCTCCCGTAAGAGCAGGCCGGAGTTCTGGTCAAAGTACAGGGTCACGATAAGGCCTCCGGGTCCGGTTCCCTGAACTACATTGACATCGTGATCTAGCCCTGCTGCCACTCCCGGCGCCACCGAAGATTGCGACGCCGGTGCTGGAAGGTCGGTGATGGTCGTTGGCATGCCGACCCGCCAATTGGTGAGAGCTTGCTTGATCTGCCCGGGGAATGATAGCAGCGCGTCTACCCTGGCTCCGTCCAATTCACTACCGCTCAGCTGGTACTCTCCTAATACATTGAGCGGCGTCCTCACCCAACCTACCTTGCCGTCGTAGCTCCGGATCTCATCTCCCCTTCTTGTTTCAGCTTTAAAGATTGTTATGATGGCCCGCTTGTCTGGAGCTTTTGCCATAACTGTTACCTGGCCCCCGCCCCCAAAGCCGCCGAAATCCACGCTAGTCCCGGTACCGACAAAGCTGGTGAGACCGGCAAGGCGTTGAGCCCCGCCGACCGCCTCGATATACTTGTCAAGAATCGAATCGGCGGAAGGCAATCCAGGAGTCAGTGCGATGATGTCATCCGGCGCGTAGGCCGGAGTACCGTAGACAATGTCCATAGTCGGCGTGACCTGCGGTTTATCGCTGTTGCGGTGACAGGTCCAGCACGTGACAACCTGACGTCCCTGAAAGTTGTCATGATTGATGGTGGTCACCATATTCACCATCCGACGGGCAATCACTTTTCTGGGAGTATCGGTCGCCCAATCGACCTGGTCAGTGCCGGCACCTTTATGACATGCCGAGCAGTCATAGCCAAGGGAAACCGACATAATACCCATCGTTCCCAGAAAATCGTCTACCGGAATGCCTTTGAGCACTTGGACGTTTTTAAATACTTCGTCCGACAGCTTCGGCCGTTCCTGGGATATTGCGCGATTACCCAAGAATGAAAACCCGATAAACGATACAATTGCTATTCTAATAGCTTTAAGCCTCTGTGGTCTGCGCCAAAGCTTCACAACGTCTCCTTCTAGCTATCGCCAAATACGCTCTAACTAGCTGGGTTCAGCATGCCGTTCTGTCGGCCAGTTTCACCAGATCTTCCACCATCCGCCCGAGCGGATCCCCCAAGCGAGCCGGAAGTCGCAAGATTTAGACCAACAACTAGTTCTCGCCTCACTGAGGCCGGCATTATGCTACTCCATCTTCGATTATAATGTCAACTGGGCAGGCGGTATTGAACAGGAGGATATACGTTTGATATGCCATATAGTTACGAATGAGGTACGCCGCAAGGCTTGATTAACGCAAACCCAAGCAACTCAGAGGTTTTGCTTGACATGGTGCATGAATTCAATTATAATCGTGCCCGCTGAACTTTTTAAAGTACGGTTGTCATGTTCAATGAGGGCAAAGATCTCGTCTCGGCGTTAAAAATCTTTACCACCTTCCCAGCAGGGGCAATAAGGCAATAACCGCAATGCTAAATTTCCCAAGGTCTGCAAAGCCCAAGCGACGCTGCGAAGGCGGTGTTAAGCTTAAGGTTTGGGGGCTAACTTTCTGCTAGACTCGATCAGCAATCAGGCCTTGTTCAGCGCCGCCGCTTTTTGCCTTTTAACCAATACTGCTCGAATGGCATCGGGTTCCATTGGGATATTCTTCGCCTCACCGAGCCGTACGTGGGTACCGATTTTGTATGTTGGTTTTCCTCCACACCGGACTCCAATGTTGGAACGATGGTGTGGAGCAGCATGGAGGAGTATATGACGAATGCCACTCGACGTAGTTTTCTAACCGCTGGCGCCGCCGCGGCCGTACCGTTCTTCATCAAGGCTGAGAAGAAATCCGGCGCGAAGTTGCCGATTCTCGGCGAAGGCGAGCACTCTTATGAGTGCATTCACGATTGGGGCGAACTACCGGCCAATATCAAATACGGTAACACCCACAATGTGTGCGAGGATTCGCAAGGCCACATGTACGTCCACCATACCGTACACGCGACTAGTCAGAGTCCGGATGCCGTCGTGGTCTTTGACAATAATGGGAAGTTTGTCCGCTCGTGGGGTGCCATGTTCAAAGGTGGCGCTCACGGCATGCAGTACTCCAAAGAAGGCAAGGATGAATACCTTTACTTCTGCGACGAGAAGCATGGCTTGGTCACTAAGCGAACACTGAAGGGCGAAGAGGTCTGGACGATGGGGTATCCGCAGGAGTCCGCCCCCTACCGCAGGATACCCGGCAAGCCCAGTCCCGGGTTGCCCTATCGGCCCACCAACCTCTGCCTTGGGCCCAACGACGAATTCTGGGTTGGCGATGGGTACGGCTCCTCTTACATGTTCCACTATAGCGGCAAGGGTGCTTATCCCAAGCTGCTAAACACGTTTGGCGGTCTGCCCGATGGCCCGGCGCCGGCGCGCCCACCTGCTCCGGCGCCGGGACAGGCCGCCGTAGAGCCGACTCCAGCGAACGTGCCTATCGATAAACTGCGTACTCCTCACGGCAACTTTGTGGATATGCGTGACCCGGCTAAGCCAGTACTTTTAATAGCGGATCGTAGCAACAACCGGATCGTGCGCTATACCCTGGATGACAAGCCGATCGACGTTATCGGCGGTACCCGTTCGCCTTGCTATTTCCACGAGTACAAGGGCGTTATTGTCGTGCCCGACTTGCAATCCCGCATAACACTTTTTGACAGAGACAACAAGGTTATCGCGAACTTAGGCGACGGAAAGGGCAGCTATCCGGCTGGAGTTCGAGCTACCCAGGACCGCTCTAACTTTATCCCTGGCAAATTTGTTGCTCCGCATGGTGCGATCTTTGATCACGCCGGGAATATCTTCGTTGTCGAGTATGTTGAAATCGGTAGGGTAACAAAGCTTCGAAAACTCGCCTGATTCCGCGGGATCATCATCCAACGGTAGTCGGTTTGCGAAAATGATCGGCCCTCCGGTCCTGCGATACGATCCAACGCTGAGAGGCCAGGTAAGAGTTTCCGCGGTGGAAGCGATTGGCAGCTACGTGCGGTTTAACGAGGCTGGAAGGGCGCCGTAATGCATCCATCACAGCATTCTCAGCAACATTCACATCCATCGAGGCGGGATTTCTTCCGGACCGTGATGGGGAGTGCCTTAGTCGGCGCTTCCATCCTCGAACTCGCCCGGTACCGGGCGGCCTGGGCGCAAGCGATCACGCCAAGAGCCAGAGCTGATCTGTTTGACATCGAAAAGGTCGCCGACGATGTATACTTCGCTCGTGCAAAGCCCGCCGCGATCGCAAATTGCAATGCCGGCATTTTTGTGAACTCTCGCGATGTAGTGGTGGTGGACGCCCACTCCAAGCCTTCGGCGGCTGCATCATTGATTGCTCAAATCAAGCAGCAAATCACCCCTAAGCCTGTGCGATATCTTATAGACACCCATTTCCACTGGGATCATACACAGGGGAATGCGGCCTACGCCGAAATTGGCGCCAAGGTGGTTGCCAGCAAGACGACGAAACAACTCATGATCGAGAATTCCGTGCCGCGACTTCGAGAGTCGCTGGATCCGCACGGGCATACATTTCCCGGGCAGCCGCACGTGCCCGCGCTAATCGATGCCGCTCGACGGCGCTTGGGCGAAGCTACTTCGGCGGAAGACAAGAATCGAGCCCAGAACCAGATCCGGCAATTGGAAGCCTTCACTGTCGAGATGAAGAACTTTTCGCCAACTTTGCCGACCATCACTTTTGACAAGTCTTATGTGATTAAGGATAAGGCTCACGATATTCACCTCAAATTCCGTGGACGTGCACATACGTCAGGGGATATCGTCATCTTTTGCCCTCAGCGACGTGTGATCGCAACTGGCGACATTATTTTGGGCACGACACCGTTTATAGCCGACGGTTATCCGAAAGCTTGGCCAAAAACGATAGACTCCGTCGGAGAGCTCGATTTTGATAACATCATGCCGGGACACGGCGGAGTGCAACAAGGCAAGCAACGAATGACCGACTTGCGCAACTATATCGAAGAGCTTACCGGGCGTGTGGACCGTGGTAAGAAGGCCGGTCAGTCAGTGATGGAGTTGCAGAATGTCATTAGCGTCGCTTCTCTGAAGTCTCTGAATTCGGACGGCTACGCCGAATTTCTGGCAGGACCAATGGGGCCTAACGTCAGCCCTGCAACACTCTTGCAAGGGCGCGTTAACAACAACATCGCGCAAATCTATGATCGACTTGACAAAGTGTAGAAAAGTCAATTCAGCTTATTCGCTTTTCTCGCGACAATAAAGAAGCTTCAAGTTTATGAAGAAGGAAAGGACGAAATCGGATGCGAACTTCATTGGCGCTGGTAGTTGTGAGTTTCGTGCTACCAGCCCTTCAGGCACAAAATGACTGGCCTACATATGGGCATGACCCGGGCGGTCAGCGTTTTTCACCACTGAAACAGATCAATACTAGTAATGTAACAAAGCTGACTCCTGCCTGGACTTATGAAATGAAGAAGCAGGGTCAACCCTTCCGCCTGAGCCAGTCGATACCGATCATGGTCAATGGCGTCCTGTATTTGGGCTATCCCTATAACCGCGTGGTCGCGTTGGAGCCCGAGACAGGTAAGGTCCTCTGGGAGTTTGCCGGAAAGGCAGAGAATCGAACCACACTCGGGTCAATGCGAAGCTTGGCGTACTGGCCGGGCGACAAGCAAACGTCTGCCCAGATTCTGTTTGGCACCGAGGATGGCGAACTGTATTCAATCAACGCTAAGACCGGCAAGCCCAATCCGGGATTTGGGAATGAGGGTGTCGTGAACTTGAAAACGCCGGAAATCATGAACGGCTTCACGAATTTCAAGTACGGAATAACGTCCGCGCCGTTTGTCTACAAGAATCTGGTGTTTACCGGCTCTCATATCGTGGATGAGACGGGGTCCAAAGGGCCAGCGGGCGATGTGCGCGCATGGGATCTGCATACTGGAAAGCTAGTGTGGACATTCCACACCGTGCCCAGGCCGGGCGAGATGGGTCATGAATCCTGGCTGGGGGACTCTTGGAAAAAGATGTCGGGCGCGAACGTGTGGACCTTTTTCAGCGTGGATGCGGAGCGTGGAATTCTTTACATGCCGCTGGGTTCCGTCAATAACGATTACTATGGCGTGGATCGCCCAGGCCCCAATTTATTTGCTAATTCACTCGTCGCCGTAGATGCCGAGACCGGCAAGATGAAGTGGTATTTCCAGGCCGTCCATCACGACCTTTGGGATTACGATATGCCGATACCTCCCATGATGTTTGATGTGGTCAAGGATGGCAAGAAGATGCCAGCGGTGGGCGCGATGACCAAGAATACTCTGTTTTTCATTCTTGACCGCGTGACTGGAGAGCCGATCTACGGAGTGGAGGAACGTCCGGTTCCCAAAGGGGACGTGCCGGGCGAATGGTATTCTCCGACCCAGCCATTCCCGGTCAAGCCTCCGCCATTGGTGCGGATGAGCTTTAAGTATCCGGACGACATAGCGAAAATCACCCCAGAGCACGAAGCGGCGTGCCGTGAGCTACTCGAAAAAGTTGACGGCGGGAGGAACCGCGGCCCGTTCACACCGTACTCCGCGGAGGGGGCATTGGTCATGCCGTATATATTGGGTGGCGCCACTTGGAGCGGCGGAGCGTTCGACCCAACCCTGGGATACTACGTCATCAATACGACGGATTCGGGTGAAATGGGAATCATCCGGCCTCAGGATTCGGACCCCGGTGGCCCATCCCAACCCCTGGCGGCCACTGAGTCGCCCAGATTGTTCGGGCGTCCCCGTGGTCCGGCTGGGGCGTCGATTAGAACCGGTGGTTCACTGACTGTGAAAGGTTGGCCTTGCTGGCAGCCGCCTTGGGGAAGGCTGACTGCAATCAATGTGAACACGGGCGACATCGCCTGGCAGATTCCGTTCGGCACGATGGAGGGAGTACCCGCTGGAATTAAGACGGGCGCTCCGAGCTTAGGCGGTGGCCCGATGACGACGGCCGGCGGACTCATCTTCATTGGAGCGGCTCGGGACGGCCTGTTCCGCGCCTTCGACACTAAAACCGGTCAAGAATTATGGAGCGTAAAGACCCCGGAGGTCGCCCACGCGAATCCCATTACGTACATGGGAAAAGACGGAAAGCAATATATTGCCGTTGCCGCAGGCTCTACCTTCTTGACCTATAAACTGCCTTGATGGAGTAGCGGCCGTATTAGGATGCAGGATACGATGGTGCGAAGAAAGGAAACAATTGCGATGCTGACTTGGGGAAACCAACATATACTGCGACCGACTTTGCTAGTCCTCAATTTCGCGTTGCTCATTTCTGGCGTTTTGGGCTTAGTTAGTTCTCGGGCAGGCGCAGCCAATACTGGCCCGCGGCCCAAGAGCCTCCGTTTATATGTTTTTGACTGCGGTACGATTCACGCTAAAAGTGCAGATGCCTTCTCGCTCAAGAAAGAAGAAGTCGCGTCGACGGAGATGTCGGTTCCCTGTTTCCTGATCGTGCATCCCAAAGGAACGCTGCTGTGGGACGCTGGCCTCATTCCCGATCGTCCGGTACAGTCCGATGGAGGCCCCGTGAGAATGCCAGATAAGCCTCTGTTGCCGCAACTCGCTGCAGTGGGATACGACCCGGCAGACATCACGTATCTCGCACTTTCGCATTATCACGGCGACCATGTAGCGAATGCGAATTTGTTCGCTGGTTCCACCTGGCTGGTCCGAAAAGTGGAGCGCGACCTCATGTTCTCCAAGGATCAGTTGCCTCGAACGACTCCCGCTTTTTACAAATCACTCAAGTACAGCAAGACCATTTTCATCGACAAAGATGACTACGATGTGTTCGGAGACGGAACGGTCATAATCAAATTCACGCCAGGTCACACCCCGGGCCACCAGTCGCTGGTTCTGAAGTTGAAGAAGACCGGCCCGGTTGTTTTGAGCGGCGACCTTTATCACCACCCGGAAGAGCGCACACTGAACCGGCTGCCGGTTGACGAGTTCGATGTTAAGGAAGCTGCCGAATCGAGATCCGCTATGGATGTCTTTCTAAAAAAAAGCGGTGCGCAGCTTTGGATTCAGCACGACATCATCGGCAACGCTAAACTCAAGAAGGCCCCTGCCTTCTATGAATAGAAGACTACTGCGCGGAACAGCCTCGATAAGGTTTGGAAGAAGCCGCTCTTACTAGTTACGCCATCACTGCGTTTGTCCTTCAATCTCGAATGGCCCTGACCTGCTCTCGGTAATTTAGACCAGCTAAAATTGAGGATCTTCAGATCGGCGCGGTAGGAAGAAGCGACGAAAGGAGATTCTGAGATGAAGAAGGGGCGGTTCACAGAAGAGCAGATCATCGGTATCCATCACGTGAACACCAGCAGCGTACGGCTAGGGCGATCCGGAGCCAATAGAATTGAAACTAGGGGCGGGCTTGAGCCCAGCGGTGGGGTAGCAGTTCGTCGAGTTGCTGCATCGAGCACTCGCCGATGCGCGAGAGCACGTCCTTGAACCAGGCGAACGGGTCCACCTTCGCTAATTCGCAGGACGCCACGAAGCTTCGCAGCACGGCCATCGTCCTTCCGCCGCGATCACTCCCGACGAAGGTCCAGTTGCGGCGGCCCACTGCAATGCCGCGCAAACTTCGCTCGGTGTGGTTGTTATCGATGGACAGGTCGCCATCTTCCAAGTAGCACGTCAATGCCGTCCGGTTTTTCAGCGCGTAGGCGACCGCTTGCCCGGCTTCGCTTTTGGGCAGCACTTCTTCGCGAATCTTCTCCAAATACTCGTACAATTTTTCCAGCACCGGTTTGGAGGCATGCTGGCGCAACAGGCGCAAGTCTTCGCCCGTGATGCCGGACCGCCGCGCCCGCTTTTCCACCTTGTACAGATACGCGATGTAGGCCAGCACCGCACCCATGCGCGCCGAATCCGTATCCAGCGCCTGGTGGAAGTGACGTCTCGTGTGAGCCCAACAGGCAACCTCCACCAAGCCGCGTTCGGGCTTGGTGAAGAACGCATCGTAAGCCACATAGGCATCGGCCTGCAAATATCCGCGATACGTTTTCAGGAACTGTTCAGGCCCGGCGCGTTCTCGTGTCGGGGTGTAATCGAACACCGCCGCCGAATGGTGGCGATCCCCGATGTAGGGCCAGAATCGCCCTTTTCGTGTTGCCCGCTTTAAGCTCCGGTCCAATACTTTCACCGGCGTATCGTCGGTGCCCACTACCTTCGAACTCAGCACGAACTGCTTCAGCCGAATATAGAGCGGATCGAGCAGTTGGGCCGATTGCCGCATCCAGCCACACATGGTCTGGTCGGCAATCTCCACGCCGAAGCGGCGGAAGATCTTCGCCTGCCGGTGCACGGGCAAGTGATCGGCGATTTTGCTGACAATCACTTGAGCCAATAAAGACGCACCTGCCGCGCTCTTCTCGATGGGCTGCGGCGGCTTGGTTGCCGTCTTCACCGTGCAGGCGCACGCGTACTTTTTGCAGACGTCCTCGATCACCAGCAACTGCGCGGGAATGTATTCGTAGCGTTCGCTGGTCTCTTCGCCAATCGGGCGCAGGTTTTGGTCGCAGAACTCGCAGTGCTTTTCGTCTGCCGTCAGATCGTGCTCGATGCGTTCCCGTTTCAAGTGCGAGGGCAAGCTTCGGCGTCCGCGCGGACGGCGGTCTTCCCGTTCCTCGCTGCCAGCGTCGGGCGGAAGATCGTCGTCGTCCTTTTGCTCTGCTTCAGTCTGGGCAACCTGGAGATCTTGCACAAACAGCCGCAACTGATCGGCGCTCAACTGTTCGCTGCGGGTGCCGCTCTTGGCTTCCAGCAACTGGCGCAACAGCCGTTGCGTTTTGTCCAGCTGCACCGTCAGATCCAACAACATCTGCTTCAGGATCATCGGATCATTTGGCAGACTGTTCGGATCGGCAGGCACTACGGGAATTATACGGCTAACGCTCTTTTAGGCCAAGCACAAAATGCATTGGAAGCCAATCTTTATGCGGCTTCCACGCTCTTGCGGTGATATCGTTTGCGGCGCTTGGCTACGCTCAGATCGATGCCGCTTAACAGCGCTCCCAACTCCTGCGCCGTGATCTCGCGCCGGGGTTCGCCTTCCTCCTCGAACGGCATCGCATACGTGCCTTCCTCCAGCCGCTTGGCCCACACGGCGAAACCATCCCGATCCCAATACAGAATTTTCACCCGGTCCCGGCGGCGGTTGGAAAAACAGAACAGATGCCCGGCAAATGCGTCCAGCTTCATCGCGCCGCTCACCAGCGCGTGCAGGCCGTCGAAGCCCCGCCGCATGTCGCACGGGGAAGTGCACAAGTACACGCGTACGCTGGCTGGCAGATGGATCACGCCTGTTGATCCCGCAGCACCGCCAGCACCAGCTTGAGCGTCGCGGCATCGTGCGGAATCCGAAGCCGGTCACCGCTGGCGAGGATCAGCTCGATGGGTGGAACAGTCTTCTCTGCTGGCTTGGTCTCTACCAGCGCGAAGCGGACCGGCAGGTTCTGTTTTCGCAGCCGTTGCCGCCAGGCATAAAAGGTGGGCCCAGTCAGTCCTTGCTTGCGACAGAATATGCGCACCGATTGGCCGCTGGTTTCCTGCTGTGCGATTCTCTGGCGCCACTGCTCGCGCCGCTGCTCTTGCTTGTTCACCTCACCACTATGCCCCGCACGCGGCGGCTGGAATAGTGGGGTTCATGTGATGCTTACGGTCTAGCTGCAGATCGCCGGGCCGGATATCGAGTAGTTCTTGCACGCGGGCGCCCGTATTGAATAGGGTGAGCAGCAGCGCCCTGTCCCGGACATGATCTCGCCGATGAGCCGACACAGCCTCCAGCATTGCGCCGATTTCGTCGCCTTCCAGGTAATCTACAGCGCGGGTTGGTCCGCGCTTGGTGGGTATAGCCAGAAGTCGCTGGCACTCTTCAACGGGCTCAGGATCTCGCGTCGCCAGGAAGCGCGCAAAGGCATGAATGGCGGCCAGACGGGCGTTGCGAGTGGCGACGCTATTCTTCCGCTCTGCTTCAAGGTGTTCCAAAAACGCAAGAACATCTCCAGCCCGTAGGTGCTGGAGTTCGAGATCAACCACACCGCAGCGGTGGCGGGCGGCGAGAAAGCGCAACAGCAACACGAACGAGTCGCGGTAACTCAAGACCGTCCGGGGACTGAGCCCTCGTGTAAGCGGCAGATGTTGGGCGAAGAACGCGCGGAGGGCAGTGGCAAACTTGGTGGGGGATGGTGTCATCGACGCCCCCCCTGCACAGCACTGGGGAACAGCCAAGCTGCCGAGTTAGTGTGGAACCGTTCGTTAGCCGCCTCGGCGGTCGCCTGAAGGAAGGTCAGGTAGTACTGTGTTGAAACGACTGATGAATGCCCCAGGTAGGTAGCCAGAGCGGGCAGCCGGGCTTGCACATCGACGCCAGAACGGTACCAGCGCAATAGAGCCCGGACCGCAAAGGTGAAGCGGAGGTCGTGGACCCTCGGAGCCCGACCTTGGGGCGTCCGAATGCCGGCCGCTAGTATCACCTTACGCAACAAGCGGCCGAACGCCGCACCCGTGTAACCACGAAACCGTGCACCATGATTGTGCACCAACAGCGGTGCATCGCCGTCACGAGGAGCACCGGCCTGACGACGAGCCGCGAGATATCGATCGAGTTCCTGCGTGGTGTCAACCGACAGAGGCACGAGACGTGACTTGGCGAATTTCGAGCGGCGCACGTGAAGGACTCGGTCGACCTGTTTGTAGTCGCTGAGGGTGAGGCTCACCAGTTCCCCTCGACGGAGACCTGTCGTGTAGAGGATGACGATGCCAACTCGGGCCACTTCACAATGCAGTGGCGAACCCTTGTGTGGCGCCAGGGATTCCACTGTGGTGAGCAGGCGGACAATCTCGGCTTCCGAAAAGATATACGGCAAGGGTCGCGGGCCGCTGGGTGGAAACTGTGTCGGGTCTGGCACAAAACTGGCGGGATGTTCGCGCTGGCGAAACAGGCACAGGTGATACACGGCACGGAGTCGCGCCAAACGTGTGTTCAACTGTAACGAGGTCATCGACTCGCTCCAAGTCGCGAATGTCTCGCGCGTTAGGTCTGCGGCGCGGCACGACGTGAGGAAGCGATCGATATAGCGGAGAGTATATGCCATCGTGACAGCACGACGGCCGAGCGCCCGTTTCATGGCGAGATAACGGGTGATCAGCGGTCCAATCGACGATGTGAATGCCTCGGACTCTTTCATAACCGCGCCCCCGAGCAGGAATCCGACTTTGGGAGCGAGAGACCTACGTCGCGTAGATCCTCAACGTGGAGGCGCAGATAAACGCCAGTGCTTTCGACGCTGCGATGACCGAGGAGATCACCTATGGTCTTGAGTGGTGTGCCCTGCCGGAGAAGATGCATGGCCAATCCATGTCGAAGAACGTGCGGACCGCCAAGGCCCGGCACATGCACTCCGGCGCGCACTGCCCAAAAATCGAACACATCAAAGACTGCGGTCGCCTGGATAGGACCCCGCGGTGCACGGACACGCAGGAAAAGTCGCCGCTCGCTGGCCTCCCCAGCACGCTGGCGCAAGTACTCCACCAAGGCTGTAGCGACTTCGTCAGTGAGCGGCACGACCAGCGGCGTGCCTACCTTGGGCCTCGGTACGCGAATCACCCGGGCGCGCCACTGAATGTCGTCAATATCCAGACTGGAGACTTCGCTTCGGCGAAGACCATAGGTCGCGATCAGGAGCAGCATGGCGTAGTCCCGACACCCTTTCACCGTGGAGCGATCGATGCCGCGCAGCAGTGAGAGTATGTCCTCCCAGCGGAGGGCGCGGGCGAGCCGTTCGCCCCGGTGATGCCGTGGCGATTCGAGATGCCGGTCCAGCCCGATCGGAATCTCACCACTGGCGGCGAGGAATCTCAGAAAGGCGCGCATTATGGCGATGACCTTCTGCATAGTGATGCGACCCACGCGGGCGCTGGCTTGGATTACGAAGGTCTCTAGGTCACTAGCCTGAACCTGTGGCAGGTGCTGCGTGTCTTCGTCGTACTTTAAAAGGCGCAGAAAATCGCCGGCAACGACGGCGTGTCGTGCGATAGTGGAGACCGCGAATCCGCGCACGCGAGCGAGGTGTTCGCGGTAGGCGCGGATCAGCCGTTCCGATGCGTTCGGCTGCGCGGTTTCCAGGGAACGTTGCTCTTGCAGATACAGGAGTAATGATTGGCCGAGCGTGCAGGCGATCTGTGGAGTCCAGCGCTTCTGTCGCGGAAAGCATGCACGCAAACGGCCTGCCGTGCAGCCGGATAGCAACTCGATCTGGTGCCGCTGGAGACATTTTTCAAGGAACGGAGCAGCTTCTATCCGCCGAGATATGGCGCTCGGCGGATAGCCATGAGCGTCCAACCATGAGCAGAGATCTTCAAGAACGGCACCCAGCACCGGCAGCGACGTGTAGCGGGTGTGCGTATTGGGGAACAGTGACGTAAGCATCGAGTCCTTCTTTATGAGATGGGCCGCCGTGCGGCCAGGCCTCGATGCTAGCCCCCTTTCGCTGAAGGGCGCGCGCATTATGTGGAGCGGGACGAGTTCAAAAGGGCGAGAGAAAGGAGCGCGCCAAGGTCAACTCCACATAACACGGCGCTTCACATAAGTC
>CAVWLY010000027.1:0-167696 GCA_963755865.1 uncultured Acidobacteriaceae bacterium
GTGTACTGCCTTTACCGCTTAATGATCAGTGCCAGGCCAATTTGGGCGAGCATATTCAATTCGATGCTTTGTCGAGGCAATGCGGAGGACTCTGTCCCACCGATAGGAATGAAAATTGGCCGCGGAGGCGCAGAGATCGTGGAGAAAACTGTATAGCAAGACCCCGGGCCCTCTGTGTCCTCAATGGTTGACAATTTTCGCAGGAGCCAAGCGGAGAATCCTTCGGAACCCCCGCTGAGCGGTCCGTGATGACAACTCAAACTTGCGGAACGGATATGGCCACCCAGGGCTCAATCGCCTGCTGCTCTCTCCGTCAGGTAGGTTCGGCTGATGCGATCATGCCAGCAGAGGGCATCCACATCTACGAATGCCCAGAGCAGCCCCATGACGAACGACGCGGTGGAGAAGTAGAGAGCCAGGACGCGCTGACGACGCTCACGCCGCCGCGGCGCTTTTCCTTTGAACGTGCTGAGGCAGATTTTAGCGATGCGCATGCCCGCCGTCGCTCCACCATAAACCAGCAGCAGGTACTGATAGATGGCCCACAGCAGCGCCGGTAACGCGGCGGCCGTCAACAGCAGCGGCTTGGTTACGATCAAGCTGGGTAGCATCTTGTACCCCACCGAGGCAAAAATGGCGGATGCCACGACCACGATTCCGCCATCCAGGAGGGCCGCATAAAAACGGTGCGCCCTGCTGGCCGCCCGGAACGGGAGTTCGACGTTGTCCGCGTGGGTCGCAACGACGGGCTGCGTGTTGGGTCCAAATTGCAGGCCATCGAGGAACGGCGTAGTGGGAAATGCTTCCAATTCTTCAGGCACGTCAAGAATGCGCGGCTGCTCTGTCAGAACGGGATCAGCAAGACGATGGGGGATGCCGGGAGCGCCTCCCGCCTGGCGGGGAAACGCGATGACTTTGCGCTGGGCCTTTGGGCGCGGCAACGGAGGTGCCTGTGGTTCAGGGTCAGGCGGCAACTCCGGGAGCGCTAAGTCTGCCGCAGGCGGTAGCTCCGGCTCGGTTGGTAATACCTCAGACTTCGCAACTACTGGTTCCGGCGCGAGATCAACGATCTCGGGCGTGACCATCTCAGGTGCAACGCTTGGCTCGCTGCTCGAAGGAGCAGCCGCGGCGAACAGTTCCTGGGGCTCCGACTCCTCCGGCACCTGGGTTGCTGAGCTGGCAGCGTCGGAGGCGGCAGGAGGGAAGGGAAAGCGCATGCTGTACGCTCCCTCAAGGCGGCGTCCACGACGGGTTCGAAACCCGGCTACGCGGGCGTGAATTTCCTTTCGCCAGATATCATTGGCGGGCAGCGACGAATTTCCAGAGGTGTCAGGACGTAACGTTCCCTGATCGGTCATGTGGTGGCGCGACTACTCCTTCTACCCGCTTTTTGATATAGCGCAAACCGCGGGTGCATCATGCACGAAAATGAGGAAAAGAGGTCGTGCGGCTCGCGTCCCTGAGGCGCGGCAAAGCTGTGCAACCGATTACGAGCGTCGCGCAACCAGTGGACACCGAGCGGGTTTAGGAGAAAATCCAGAGCAGCGTGGAACCAGCGCAAGCGGATGCGTTTTACCTCTCTGTAGGCAACGTGCTAAGTTGCAAGGTTCTGCTCAATTCAATCGAACCCGGTAAAGGGACGCCCGCTTCTCGATGATTGCCCGCACTCGAATGATTATCACGACGCTGGTGGCGTGTCATCTGTTTCTGCTGCCCGGCGTGTTAACCAGCCAGTTGCGTCCGCCGGAACAGCCTGATATCTCGGACCAAGCCGCATCGCAGTCAAGCTCGTCTCAGTCACCTTCGGTGCCGGCAACGCCCGTGCAATCGCCAGACAATGCAGCCGCCGACGCCGAGCCTGCCGTGCGGCCGCCCACGGGTAAGTCCCAAGTGACAGTGAAAACCGATACCGGACAGGAAGACAAACAAACCGAAGAGATGATTCAGCAGGTAGTTCAGTCCGGCACGAACGAGCAGGAGTCGGGGCCTCCGCGTCCATCCATGAACGTCCCTCTGGGAAAGGATGAAGTACTGATACGGGGCGACGAGCAGGAGAAGAACCAGGACATCTACAAGGCCCGCGGCCACGTCGTGATGCGGTTCCGCACCTACACCCTGCATGCAGATGAGGTCACCTACGATTCCACTACCGGGCAGGTCACGGCTAATGGGCACGTAGTTTTTGATGGTGGTCCCCACAACGACCATCTGGTTGGGACCCACGCCACCTACGATGTCACCCGCGATACTGGCGTGTTTTACGACGTGGTCGGATCGAGCGGAGTCAAGGTCAAGAACAGGGACATGTTCCTGACCTCATCGACTCCATTCTTCTTCACCGGAAAGGTCGTGGACAAACTTGGCCCCGATCATTACAAGGTCAACCACGGCTACATCACTTCCTGCCAGTTGCCGAAACCCAAGTGGCAGTTCAACTCAGATACCGCTAATGTGGAAATGGGCGCGGAAGCCACCATGCACCACGCCACTTTGCGAATCCGCGGCATCCCGGTCTTTTATTTTCCCTGGGTGCAACATCCGGCGGATAACTTCGGACGTCAGAGCGGCTTTCTCATGCCCATAGCCGGAGTATCCAACACGCGGGGCTTCATCTTGGGAGATGCGTTTTACTGGGCCATCAATCGGAGTAATGACGCCACCCTGGGCGCTTCGCTTTATAGTGCACGGGGATGGGCGCAACATGGCATTTTTCGCTCCATCGGCTACAACTACCAGTTCAAGGCGGAATACTTCGGAGTGATCGACGAGAAAGGAGTTCCCGAGGGGCAACCTGGCGCAGGGCAGAAACAAGGTGGCGAGGAACTCCGGGCCAACGGATCGATCTTTCTGCCCGACGGATTTCGCGGGGTGCTATCGGTTGATTATCTCAGCTCTTTTCTGTTCCGCCTGGCCTTCGCCCAAGGTTTCACTTTGACCTCCATCAGTTCTGAGGTGCGCAACTACGGCTTTCTTAGCAAGAACTGGAATGGATACGCGCTGGGCTTCCAGTCAGGGCTCTATCAGTCTTATCAGAGTACTACTCCAGGGGATGTGATCGAGATCGCGCACATTCCCACGCTCGAGTTTTCCTCTGTCGAGCGTCCTCTCAACCTCTACAACCTGATGTACGCCTACGACATAGCCACGGAAGGACTTTCCAGGAACGAGGTGGGATTCGATACCGCCCCAGTGGTAGGCCGGGTCGATGCCCATCCGTCTATATCGCTGCCCACATTTCTGCATGGCTGGACGTTTCGGCCCGAGGCCGGGGTGCGCGAAACCTATTACTCTCAGCGGCTGCAGAGCGGCGGCGGAGTGGCCGTGGGAAAGGCGATCAGCGATCCCATCAATCGGAACGTCTTCTCTACGGCATTGGACATCAGGCCACCCACGCTATCGAAGATCTTCGACCGCAAATTTCTCGGCTATGTAATGAAGCACACGATCGAACCGCAGGTCGTCTATCGCTACCAGACGGGCATCGACAACTTCGACGAGATCATTCGGTTCGACCAACGCGACATCCTGGCCGACACTAACGAAGTGGAATACGGCGTGGTCAACCGGCTGTTCGCCAAGAAAACAAAGTCCAACTCGGCATGCTTCCATCATCCGAAGTATGACTTCCCTTCGCAGGGCAACGACTTCGCGGCCAAGAAAGACAAGAAGGAGCCCGGTACTTGCGATGACACGCATGGTCCGGCGCGTGAAGTCATCACCTGGAAGATTGCGCAGAAGTATTTCTTCGATCCAACTTTTGGCGGAGCCTTGGTGCCCGGTCAACGTAATGTGTTCGACAGTACAGTGGATTTCTCCGGCATCGCCTTTCTCACGGAGCCGCGCCACTTTTCGCCCATCATCTCCCGTTTGCGAGCGCAAGATGCACAGACCGATTTCCAGTGGGACCTGGATTATGACCCAGTGCTCCATCAAGTGAATGCCAGCACTCTGTTACTTGGCCAGAGGCTCGGCAGTAGCGGCCAGTGGTATGTGGCGGGTGGGCAGACCTATATGCGTGAGCCGGCGGAAACTGCGCCGATCTCCGGCCAGCCCTCGCTCGGGATCAGCATCTACAATCAGTATCGCATCCAGCTGCAATACGGCAACATCGGCCAAAGGGGGTTGAGTACCGCGGCGGCGGTGGCGGTGGACTCCCGTCTCAATTACGTCCAGACAGCCACCGTGCAAACCAATTACAACTGGGACTGCTGTGGCGTCACCTTCGAGTACTCGCGCTATGCCTTCGCCCCCACCGTCAGCCAGGAGAACAGTTACCGCTTCTCATTCAGTCTGGCCAACATCGGATCGTTTGGCACGATCCGCCGGCTGCAGAGACTGTATTAACGCCCAACTTCCCCTCCCCGGTGAGTGTCTTACAATTGAGCAATGTCTGTGATGCCATACAGTCCTCCGGCTGCCGTCGCGGGCCTTGACGCCAAATCACGTGCTCTCACTGAACATCTGCGGTCGCTAGGGCGAGTGCTGGTGGCTTATTCCGGGGGAGTGGATTCCGGATTTCTGGCGTGGGCGGCGCATCGCGAGTTAGGCGGCGATATGTTGGCCATGCTGGCCGACTCTCCCAGCCTGGCGCGTTCGCAAATGCGCGACGCCCTTGCCTTCGCCGAGGAACAAGGCATTCCGCTGAACGTGATTGCCACCGGGGAGATGTTGCGCCCGGAATACGTCCGCAACGGCGGCGAACGGTGCTATCACTGTAAGGACGAACTGTTCACCGTGATGGAAGAGCGCCGGCAGAGCTTGAGATTCGACGCCATTGCCTACGGCGTAAATCTTGACGACCAGGGCGACTTTCGGCCCGGCCAGCAGGCGGCCCGTCAGCATCATGTGGCCGCTCCGTTGCTTGCGGCGGGATTGACCAAGGCAGATATCCGGCAACTGGCCGCGCAAGCAGGTTTGCGTATCTGGGACAAGCCAGCGTCGGCGTGCCTGTCATCGCGGATCGAGTACGGACGTGCGGTCACGCGTGCAGCTCTGTCGGCCGTGGAGCAGGGTGAAGATGCGCTGCGAGAGCTTGGCTTTCGTCAGGTGCGGGTGCGGTATCACGGCGAGATCGCACGCATCGAAATCGCGCGCGACGAATTGGCTCTCGCGATGACCATGGAAATGGCGGCTGAGTTCACGCGAATCTTCAAGGCGCTGGGATTTGCGTATGTGACGCTCGACCTGGAAGGGTTTCGCTCGGGCTCGATGAATGCGGTGCTGCCCGTGGAGACATTACTGAAAAATGCGGGAAAGGCCGGCCTTTAGGTTCGCGTTTCATAATTCCTATCAATCATTCGCACCATGCTCCATAAGTGCTCTGAATGCGCTCTCCATGAGATAATCAAGGTTCAGCTTCTATCCACGAAGGCGGTTTGCATTTTGCTCTTGCGACGACTGGCTGTTTTGCTGCTATTGTTGTGCGCCGGGTGCTCGGCGCAGTCAAGTTCATCCTCAGTCTCTCCCGACATGACCCAAAAGGTAGACCGGCAGGTCCGGGCCTACTTCAATATTCCTCCCGATGTGGACATCAAGCTGGGACCGCTAACCCCAAGCGAGTTTCCCAACTACGACAATCTGACCGTTACCTTGAGCGCGCATGGGAAGTCGCAGTCGGTTGACTTTATTCTCTCCCGGGACGGCAAGAGCCTAATTCGCATGACCAAGCTGGACCTGACTAAGGATCCCTACACCGAGACGATGAAGAAGATCAACCTAGCCGGCCGGCCGGTACGGGGAAATCCGGACGCCAAGGTCACCATCGTCAACTACGATGACTTCGAATGTCCGTTCTGTGCCCGCATGCATAGCACGCTGATGACCGAGATCCTACCGCAATACGGCGACAAAATAAAAATTGTTTACAAAGACTATCCACTCTCTATGCATCCGTGGGCAATACACGCTGCCAATGACGCCAATTGCCTGGCTAAAGAGAGTCCCAAGGGTTATTGGGAGTTCGCGGATTACGTGCACGCTAATCAACATGTGATCAGCAATCCTCAGAAGGACGTGCAACTGGCGTTTAACGACCTGGACCGCATCACGTTCGATGTCGGCAAGAAAAATGGGGTCGATGACGCCAAGTTGCAGGCGTGTGTGAAGGCCCAGACCGATAGCGTGAAGGCCTCGATGGCGGAGGGTGATGCCGTGGGTGTAAGCGCGACTCCGACGATGTTCGTCAACGGAGAACGGCTGGAAGGCGCGCTGGACGCCGACCAGGTAAAAGCGGCCCTGAACCAGCAGTTGCTGGCCGCGGGAGTGCAGCCACCGCCGCCGACTCCAGCTCCCACACCAGCGTCGCCGTCAGTGTCGAGTAAGCCCGCACCGAGCAAATAGGACATGGTGAGTCTCCGTGAGAACTCATTTCAAGTTAGCTCGGTGGAACGAGTGGCTCCCGAGCAAGCCCGGCAGGGCCGAAAGAGTCTAGCCCAGCATGGAGCCGCAGGCGGAATGCTGGGTAAAGTGAAAATTAATCCGAGTCCCGTAGGGGACGACAGATGTTTTTCACGCAGACTCATGGGTCCGCTGCAAAGGGGCAAGCGCGTGGCGGGTAGAGCGTGCGAAAACTAGCTTCGCGTCGGCGCGTGAGAGGATTGAGCGAAGCGGTCTTGGGATCCCCGTTTGATATGCAATCTCTAGAGGAGCGAGTTTGAAATTGAAACGCAAGCGTGTGGCAAGTTTCGTGATTGTAGCCAGTCTGGCCCTGGCCCTGGTTACGCTGCTGGCAGGCGTGGCCTGTAGCGGAAAGCAGGAAGGCGCCGACGTGATGGCGACCGTGAATGGCCACAAGATTACCCGCACCGAAGTGGAAAAGTACTTCAACAATCAGACCGCCCAGACGCCACAGAAGCCTGGGGCGGAGCAGGCTGACAGCTTACGGCTGAGCATTCTGCGTGAGCTTATCGATAACGAAATCCTGATGCAACGCGCGGAAAAGCTGGGCCTGTTGGCGACGGATGAGGAAGTAAACAGCAAGGTGGCGGAAATCAAAGCGCCGTACACGCAGGAAGAATTCGATAAGCGGCTGAAGGAGCGCGACCTTACGCTGGACGATTTCAAACGCGACCTGCGCCGCTCCATCACCGTGGACAAGGTGCTCAACAAAGAAGTCACGTCAAAGATCAACATTACCGACGACGACATTACCGCTTATTACAATCAGCACAAGGCAGAGTTCAACCTGATCGAGCCGCAGTACCATCTGGCGCAGATTCTGGTGACCACGCAGCCCAACCCGCAAGTTAAGAATATGAAGGCGCAGAACGAAGCCGACGCGCGCAAGAAAATCCAGATGACGGCAAATCGCCTGGATAGCGGTGAAGACTTTGCCACGGTAGCCATGAATTACTCGGAACAGCCGGAAACTTCGCAGAATGGCGGTGACCTGGGGTTCGTTCCCGAATCTTCGCTGAAGACAGACAAGATCGCTTATGACGCGATCAACAAGCTGAAGCCCGGACAATACACGGGTGTCCTTCCTGTGGCCGATCCTAACAGCCACGAGATTTACGGCTACCGTATCGTCAAGCTCATCAGCAAGGAAGCCGCCGGTCAGCGCGAACTGAAGGACCCCCGCGTGCAACAGGCGATACGAGAACAACTACGGGATCGCCTGGAGCAGTTGTTGAAAGCGGCATACTACGAAACCATCCGCGATAAGGCCTCGGTGGAGAACTATTTTGCCGAAGAAATTCTGAAGAAGGCGGGTTCGATGAAGTAGGCGCCTGACCTAGCCGGCTAGGACTCACGCTTTGAAGCCGCGTTCGCGGCCTGCTCTTCGCTCTCAAGAAAAGCTATTGTCTGTATGCCCGCTTCTTTGCGGATCAGAATACCCGGACCAGGTATTTCAACCGCCTTGCCTTCCACCACCCAGGCGGCATTCTGCAGAAACAGTGACGGATCCACAGATGTTTCGGAGTACCGTCGGACCCACCCAATGATCGAGTGGCCATCCTTCAGTTGCACCTGGACATATCCGCCAATGTTTTCGAAGGTGTCGATCCACACCGATTCCTTCGCCAGCCGCCGCGTAACTTGGAGCCATTCCAGTATCGATCGGGTCACACCGTGGTTGACATTGAACGCCGCCAGCACTCCCAAGAGCACAGCAATCACTGCACTGATGGCCAAAGGGAGTAGCGCGGGAACCATCAGATACTCGCTGGTTGTGCCCTTCGTTTCCACGGAGACGGAAAACGGCAGCCTGCCGATAGTTGCAATCAGCAAGATGTACACAAAGAAACTATAGATCAGCGCTTCGACAACCGTGTCGAGTTCCGATTGCTTGCTTTTGGTGCAAAGAGAATGAACAATTCGAGCGGAAATAAAGCCAGGAAGGAGAACCAATAGCACCGAAAGTGCTTCGAACTTAATCTCCGGCACCGCGACACCCTCAGTTCAGTTGACCAACCTTGGCGCAATTCGGCGCGCCGGGAATGGGCACCGGCTGTGGCCGCCGGCCTTGTTTAGGCGGAGGAGGGGCCTCGCCATCACGCAAATATAGCCCAGGGAAAGCGTCAACTTCTCGCACAAGGCATTCGACGAGGGGCTCGTGACGATCGGATACTCTTTGCACATTCAACGCCATACCATAAATATACACCGCACCGGCGGGTTTCCGGCACTGTTCCTCGGTCAAGCTGGGTTACTTTAATACAGCCGACTATTCGATGATTGCCAGCGTATCGCCAGGGTTCACGACCGAGCCTTCCGCAGTCAGTATCTTCTGCACCCGGCCATCCTTGGGCGACTTCATCTCGTTCTGCATCTTCATGGCTTCCATCACAATGATGCCCTGGCCGGCCTTCACTTCGTCTTTCTCGTTGACCATGATGCGGACGATCTTGCCTGGCATCGGGGCCTTAACTTTTGCGGTCCAGCTTCGGTGCCACCCACGGCTCGGCGAGTGCGCAACGATCGCGGGTCCTGTACATCCACGGCATAGCGTGCGCTGCCAATGACCATGTGCAGCTCGCCTTGCAGTGAGCGCTCGCGCTTGATCTCGTAGGCTTTGCCGCCGACCAGCACCGACAGCACGTCGCGCGCGGTCAGCGCGGCGTCCACTTCGATCGCTTGGCCATCAACCTTGCAAAGCCACGTCTTCTCACTGCGTGTGAGTTCTAACTGGTGCGTTTTGCCGTCAACGATGATGTCGTAGGTCATGTTTCAGCACTAGCAATTAGCCAAAACCTCTGGCTTAACGCTCGCGCACTGCCTCTGCGCGGGCAGCACGCCGCCAATTCGACGCTTGGTCGAGAGCAGCTTTGCCGTTCGTCGAAGCGGCGCCGTTCGCTCCCGGCAATGTCGCCTTCGGCTCCGTGGTGGCAAAAATCGCCGCTCCAATGGCCGCCACGATCGGACGCCGTGGATCGGTCTCATTGCTTGGCTTTGCAAGCAGGCGATCCAGAAAGCCCGTATCCAGGTTGCCGGCGCGGAAGTCCGGGTCTTTCAGAATGCGGCGAAACAGCGAGATATTGGTCTTGATGCCGCCTACAAAATATTCGTACAGCGCGCGCAGCAGGCGGTCGATCGCCTGGTCGCGATTCTCACCGTAGCCGACTAGCTTGGCCAGCAGCGGATCATATTCGATAGGCACGTTCCAGCCTTCATACATGCCACTGTCGCGGCGGATGCCCGGACCTGAAGGGGAAATCAGCCGCGTGATCTGTCCCGGCGACGGAAAGAAATTGTTATCGGGATCTTCGGCATAGACGCGGCACTCGATGGCATGGCCGCGCAACCGGATGTCTTCCTGCTTGAACGGCAGCTTCTCTCCCGCAGCGACACGCATTTGCAAGTGAACCAGGTCAAGGCCCGTCACCAGTTCGGTGATGGGATGCTCGACCTGCAAACGGGTGTTCATCTCGAGGAAATAGAAGTTGCGTTGCTCATCGACTAGGTATTCAACGGTGCCGGCGTTGTGATAGTTGGCGGCCTTGGCCACGCGCACCGCGATTTCTCCCATGCGGCGGCGCATGTCTTCGTCCACAATCGGAGAAGGCGACTCTTCCATCACCTTCTGGTGGCGGCGTTGCACCGAACACTCGCGCTCTCCCAGATAGACGACATTGCCGTGCTCGTCGCCGAAGATCTGCATTTCGACGTGACGCGGGTTGGTGATGTACTTCTCGAGATAAACCTCGTTGTCACCGAAAGAACGTTGTGCCTCGCTGCGCGCGTTCTCGTAGGCGGAATGGAGTTCTCCGGGCGTCTGCACCAGGCGCATGCCCTTGCCACCGCCACCGGCTGCCGCCTTCAGCATGACTGGATAGCCGATCTGCTCCGCTAGTCGTTCTGCGGCGTCGATGTCCAAGCCGTGCTCCGAGCCGGGAACGAACGGCACACCAGCGCGTTTCATGTTTTGACGGGCACGCGTTTTGGAGCCCATCATTTCCATCGACTCTGGACTGGGGCCGATGAACTTAAATCCATGCTCGGCGCAAGCCCGGGCAAAGCCGGCGTTCTCCGAGAGAAAGCCGTAACCGGGATGGATGGCTTCTGCCTGGCTGCGACGTGCGACGTCGAGGATCTTGTCCACGTTAAGATAAGACTCGCTGGCCGTCGCCGGACCGATAGGATAGGCGTAATCGGCTTTCCGAACGTGCAGGGCCTTGCGGTCCACATCGGAGAAGACCACGACCGACTCGATGCCCATCTCGCGGCAGGCACGAATGATGCGCACCGCAATTTCACCGCGATTGGCTATCAGGACTCGTTTGAACATGACCGGCCTCGAAGGCGCTTAATCGAATGTTCTGCGGGACGACGGCGGAAAGAGGGCAGCTGACACGCACACTCCACAGAAGATTGGATTGTACTGCATGGGCGGACGGGGGCGAGGGGCGACGTCACACGGGTGTGTGACGAAGGTGGGTACGCAGCCAGTATTGGGTCAATTTCCGTGGCGCCGAAAATATTCTGCCGGAGGCAGTACTAAGACACCTCCGCAGCGTCGGCCAAAGTACTGGCCAAAGTGCTGCTTATCACCGGTCAGGAGATGCGTAGCACAGACATGGAGTGCTGCCTGCAGAATGGGCCGATCTTTTTCCGGCAGGCTCACCTCCCGAGGTAACGCGGAAATGCCGGCAACAATCCGGACCGTTTCTAGGAGTTTGACTAATCTTTGTTCTTGTTCACGTTCGCCCAGGTTGACACGAGCTTCTTCAGCGGCATAAGCGGAAGTCAGTAGCTCTACGTCCTTGAATTTCCATAAGCGCGCGATGCCAGAGTCAGGCTGATAAGCTGCGCAGAAAAGTACGTTGGCATCAAGGAAGAGCCGGTCAATAGTCACGATCGGGAGGGCTTACGAGGCTTATAATGCGGGATTCGCGCGGGTTCAACCCCCAACTCGCGTACCTTCTCCAGCGCGGCCTTATAATCCTTCACGTCGACTGCATTTGAGAGTAGGAATTCAGCCTTACGCTCCGGGGTGTAGATTTCAACTGGCACGGCTGCGGCGGGACGTATGAGGATGCCCTCGGGGCGTTCTTCAGTGACCACCAGTCCGCCTTCTTCTATGCCGAATTTGCGCCGCAGGCGAGCCGGCACAACAACGGCGCCACGTTTGCCAACTTTGCTAACTTCCATAGCCTCTGCCCGACAATCTGAATGTCCGGCAGTCGCAGTATGGAAGTACGGGACTAGGAATGTCAAAAGCCATGGGGCTAAACCTAACGCAAAAGGCCCCTCCTTGCGGAGGGGCGCTAAAGTTCCGGCGGTGCCGACCGTCTTACTGATTGGTCTCGGTGGTCACGATGCCGGTGGGACCGGCTTTCTCGGCCTTGGCCTTCTTGGTGGCCATAGTCTTGTCAACCCAGTCGTCGGCAGTCTTGAGGTCAGCCTTACGGGCGTCGGGGTTGTCGCACTCGTATTCGGCGCGCTGGCGGTACAACAGGTTCAGATAGGCCATGGCGTCATCGTAATCGGGACGAATCTGCAACGCCTTCTGCAGGTTCTGGATGCCATCTTCCACTTTCTGGGCATTCTTGTCCTTGAGTTCCGCGCAGGCTTTCTTGTCTTTGAGTTCGTCTGTCGGCTTCATACCCAGGCCGGCACGGACGGTCTGGTCGGGCTGGTAGGCCTGCATCCAGTCGATGACGGCGAGCGAGTAGTAGCTTTCCGGATCGTTGGGATCCAGGTCAGCGACCTTCTGGTAATACTCTCTGGCCTGATCGAACTTCTTCATGCCGAAGTAGAGGGAAGCGATGCCTTTCAGGCTGTGGATCTGCTGTTCTTTGGGAGGATTCTGGGCCAGGACCTGCTTGAAAACCTCGATGGCCTGTTCGGCATAGCGATTGTTGTCGGGCGAATCGGCACCGGGAATGTATTGCTGGGCATACGCGGTGGCTAAATAAAGACGGGCCGTAACCAGGCTGGGATCCAGTTCCACCGCTTGTTGAAATGTTCGATCGCCTCTTCGTATTTTGCATTCTTATAGGACTGAACGCCCTTGTTGAGCTGATCGCGTGCTCTCAGCTTGCTGCAACCGATGGTTGAGAACAACGCAAGCAGAACCAAAAGTACCGTTAGTACTCGTCCGCTCTTGTTCATGTTTGATATCACTCTCCAGTGGAATCGTTCGGGTGGCGAGGAGAGGGCAGGGCGGTCACCTGACGCCCTGCCCCTCCACAAGGAAGAGTGCAGCCCGAATCATGTTCCTAATTCTTGACCCGCGGTGGCCGCCCTGGCGGAGCGCGCTGTAGGCCCGCTGGTCTTGCCCCTCAATGGCGCCAGGGAGGACCGGCTCGCAGGTGGCTAACCGCCGGCTTCTATCTTGGCCGTGATCAGCCCAACTTTATCGACACCTGCTGCGTGGGCGATGTCGATGACTTGTGCCACATCATTGAAGGTCAGGTCAGGATCAGCCTTGACGAACATGACTTTTTCAGCGCGGGTCTTGAAGATGTCGTTGAGACGGCCTTCCAGATTCTCCCACGTGACGTCATCCTGGTTGATCTTCAGCGCCGGCTTATCGCCGCCGCCTTTCAGTACCTGCACCACAATGGTGCGATCGTTGCTTGGCGGTTGCTTCTGCTGGTCTTTGGGCGGCTGGGGAACCAGCGCGTCCAGACCCTTCGGAGTCAGCGGCGTGATCACCATGAAGATGATGAGCAACACCAGCAATACGTCGATCAGTGGGGTTACGTTAATGTCGGCTGTGGGACCCCCACCCGACCCTCCTACATTCATTCCCATAAGGAGCTCCCGTTACTGGGCTCCCGCGCCCGTACTGGCGCCGCTGTCGGCGGTTTCTTCCCGGCGGGGCCAGTTTGTCTTTGTTCCGTCAATAGACCGACGTCATCCACGCCCGCGGCGCGCACATTGTCCACCACGTCCACCACGGCGCCATACTTGGCGCGAGCGTCAGCCTTGATAAAGATCCGTTTGTCCACCTTATTGGCGAGGCGATCTTTCACCTTATTCGTGAGCTGGTCGGCGGTAACCTTGTCGGTACCAAAGAAAATCTGTCCGTCGCGCATGACCGCCACGAGCAAGGAATCTTCCTTGTCCGCGTCCGGCATGGGTGTCGGGCTATTTACCTTGGCCATGTCCACGCTCACGCCCTTCTGCAACATGGGCGTGATGACCATGAAAATGATGAGCAAGACCAGCATCACGTCCACCATGGGGGTGACATTGATGTTGGAGTTGATCTTGGTGCCTTCGGCGCGCACTGCTAATGCCATAACATTCAACCTCCTTCAGACCGGGAACCAGCGCAAACCAATTGCGCTGCGCCTCCAGTTACCGGCGAACCGCGCGCTTCTTGAGGAAGTAGTCAATCAACTCGCTGGAGCTATTGTCCATTTCCACGTCGAAGGCTTCCACCTTGTTGGTGAAGTAGTTGAACATCAGACGGCCGGAATCGCGACGAAAAGTCCGATAGCGGTAGTCACCAGCGCTTCCGAGATACCGCCGCGACGGCGCCCAAGCCGGTCGCTTTCTGGGTGGAAATCTCCTTGAAGGCGTTGAGAATGCCGACCACCGTGCCCAGCAACCCAATGAATGGAGCGGTGGAACCGATGGTGGCAAGCCGCCGAGACCGCGCTTCAACTCGGCGTGCACGATGGCTTCGGCGCGTTCCAGAGCGCGCTTAGAGGCCTCGATCTGCTCGCCTGGAATGTCGTTGGAATCGCCATGGGCCCTGAACTCCTGCAGGCCGGCGACCACGACCTTCGCCAAGTGGCTCTTCTTGTTGCGCTCGGCGACCTTAATAGCTTCTTCAATTTTGCCTTCACGCAGGGCTCCGGCAACCGCGGGAGCAAAAGCGCGCGATTGTTTGCGGGCCGCACTGAACGCCATGGCGCGATCGATCATGACGCCAATCGACCAGCCCGACATGATGAACAGGATGAGAACGACGATCTTCGCCAAAATTCCCATCTGCTTCCAGAGGGAGATCGGATCCCAGCCCACAGTCGCTTCCTGGAATATCCAGGCGGCAACCGTAGGTACATGGCTGAGAGAGTAGGTGGCAAGGTTAGCTAGGAACATGGGTGGACTTTTCCTCCTCAGAACTTTCGTTACAGCAGACCAACATTTTGCTACTGGTACTGCAGATGATTCGAATATCCGGGCCGACTACGTTTCCCAAACCACTGGGAGCCTTAAATCGGCACCGCAAAAATGATTCACCATGGAAACAGGGAGAGCACGGAGTTGCTGCCTATCGAGTTTCGTCCGTGATCTTCGTGCCTCGGTGGTGAAGTTGCGCTCTATACGAAAACCAACAGTTCATGTGACTCACATGAGCTGGAAATCAAACGTTCCGTCCGCGAATGCAACCGCCGCGCGGCCGGTATCGACATCGACTTAGATGCGTGAAATACCAACTCGCGTACCGTTTAACCGCCCAACGTGAAATTAACGTTGATCGTGGTCTCAACTTCCACCGGCTCGCCATTGAGGTAGTACGGCTTGTACCTCCATTGCTTGACGGCATCCAGAGCAGCGCCCGTAAGCATCGGGTGGCCGCTAACCACGTGCAGGTTCTGAATTGCGCCATCCTTGCCGATCAGGGCCTGCAAAACAACCGTACCTTGAATACGAGCCTGGCGGGCAAGCGCCGGATACGCCGGTTGCACTTTATGAATCAATAATCCCTGAGAGACGCCTTGCGATACACGTACGCGCTGCGGGGTCGCTGCCTTGGGAATGGCTACGGGCGTGGAGCTGAGCATTCCGCCGAGAACCCCACCCATGCTACCGCCGGGTACGCCGCCCGGTACGCCGCCCACTACGCCGGCAACTCCCGTGCTCGGCGGAGCCTCGTCCTCTTTAATCATCTGAATCTTTTTGGGAATGGCCGTGGGCGTACGCAACTGGCCGTTATCCAATTCGCTCTGGATCTTCTTTACCATGACCGGAGCAGCCGCCGGTGGCGGCGGTGGGGGAGGCGGTGGCGGCGGCGCAACCAGGAATGTCATCAGTTGCTGCCGGGGCAACGCCTCGGTGAAGATCAAAGGCAACAACACTAAAACGCCAATCAGCAGGATTTGGAGCATGAACGAAAGTGCCGTGGTAGTCTTCGCGCTTTCCCTTAAGCCTGCCTCCCGATTCTACGAGGCTGTCTTCAAACATAGCCTGTTCTCCGTCTGGTGCTTCGATTACTTAGACACCGTCTATCGGTTTTTTGCTCCCACAATCCACAGATTGCACCCCGAAAACTCGCAAACAGAAGCCGTGTTTCAATCTGGGAACGAGTGTCCTAGAACGGCGACCGAAGTATACACCCGCGCGCCCGCTCCGGCGTCAAATCCAGCCTACTGGCCAAGCAGCCGACCTTGGGCGAGTCGAATGAACCCTATACCAGTGGAGGTTGCTCAAAATCCTACCGGCCACGATTTATCTGGGTCGGCAGCTCCTATTCGCAAGTCGCGACCGATTCGGAATGCCTAGGCCTTGACCTTCACTTTTTCGCGCGACTTGTCACGAGGTGAGGACATGCGCTGAGCCGCGGACTGGCCGGCTCGCTTGGACCGCCAGTCTTGGTAGGCCACCAACATAGGCGCCGCCACGGCAATCGACGAATACGTTCCGATCAAGATTCCAATCACCAGCGCCAACGAGAATCCACGCAGCACTTCACCGCCAAACAAGTACAACGAAAGTACGGTGAGGAAGGTGAGGCCAGAGGTCAGAATGGTTCGGCTCAGGGTCTGGTTGATGCTCTTATTGACAATATCGGCCAGGGGTTCACGACGCAGCAGCTTGATGTTTTCTCGAATGCGGTCGAAGACCACGATGGTATCGTTCATCGAGTAACCGATCAGCGTCAGGATGGCGGCAATCACAGTCAGGCTTATTTCCTTATCGAGCAGCGAGAAGAAACCGACCGTGATAATGGTGTCGTGGAAGCAGGCCACAACCGCGCCCACGCCGTAAATCATCTCAAAGCGGAACCACAGATAAATCAGCATTCCCGCCAGCGAGTAAAGCGTGGCCATGATAGCCTGACGGCGCAGCTGCGAGCCCACTTGCGGGCCGACGATCTCGACGTTGCGAACCACGAAATTGGAGGTGTAGAAGTCCTGCTGCAGCGCGCTGATCACCTCGGCAGGTACGACACCGCGCAGCTCATCCATCGAAGCCAAAATGCCGCCGCGTTCTTTGTTGCGGAAATCTTCAATCTGTTGGGCGATGGTTTCATACTTGGGACCGGCGTCGATGCCCAAATGCAGCGGATCTTTCTGCAGTAGGTACTGCTGCAAGCTGGCGGTACCGACGTTGTTCACGTCCTGCTTGCCTTCAGCGACGGGATTGTGGGCCTGAAGGGCGCGGATGATGGTGTTCTTGCCCTTGTCGAGCGCCGCCTCGCTGGTCTCCTGAATACCCAGATCGACCAGCACCTCGTTGTCAGAGGTGGGGCCGAAACGCTGGATGCGGGGATCATGCAGTCCGGCCTGGTTCATGTCGCGACGAATCTGGTCGAGGTCGGGCGTCTGCGCGAACTTGACGTAAACCAGCGTGCCGCCGCGGAACTCCACACCCAGCGGGATGTGGTGCCAGAACAACATGGAACAGATTCCGGCGACGCTGAAGACCAGTGAGAAGGCAAGGAAATACCACTTCTTGCCCAGGAAATCGATATTAGTATCGCGAAATAACTCCACCGCTAGCCCCTTGCTAATTTATTCACCACGGAGACACGGAGGGCACGGAGTTTCTATAAAACTCTTCTTACAATGCCCTTGCGCAGGATGGGAACGTTGAAATTGATAAGTAGTCCAACCCGTATCCTGCTCAGCCTCAGATAAGTGAGCAATTGCGATTCGTGAATGGCCGACAAACCTTCGACCGATTTGAGTTCGACAATCACACGATTGTCCACAATCAAGTCAATCCGATATCCGCAATCCAGATGGCAGCCCTTGTATTCCACCGGCAACACAACCTGGCAGCGAAACGGAATTCCCCTCAATTCGAGCTCATGACACATGCAGGCTTCATAGGTGGATTCGAGCAAACCCGGCCCGAGTTCCCGATGCACAGAAACGGCAGCCCCGATGACCTCGCCGGTCAGGTCAGCTTCAATAAGCTCAACCCTTCCCGTCGCTCTCTGCATCTCGCCGATCATGAACTCCCTAGCTTCATAAGAATTTCTCGCAAAAAATTTCTTACTCCGTGCCCTCCGTGCCTCCGTGGTGAAACTCCTTCGTTAAATGCTCAACGGCTCGCCACGCTGATGGCGATTGAGAATGGATTCGAAAATCACGCGCGAGACGAAGACCGCGGTGAACAGGTTTGCCGCCAGACCGAAGCTGAGGGTCACAGCAAATCCCTTCACCGGACCGGTTCCGAAAAGGAACAGGATGATCGCGGACACGATAGTCGTGACGTGCGTATCGATAATCGTCGTCCAGGCGTGAGCAAAACCCTGGTCTACAGCCGACGAGGGTGTCTTACCGTGTCGCAACTCCTCACGAATGCGCTCGAAGATCAGAACGTTGGAGTCCACGCCCATACCGACAGTCAGAATCACACCCGCGATTCCCGGCAGGGTGAGCGTCGCACCGCTGTACCCAAGGAATCCCAGCAGGATCACCAGGTTCAGGATCAAGCCGAGGTCGGCGTTGATGCCGGCTGCGTGGTAGTAGAAGAGCATGAAGATGAGCACGGCAACCATGCCAACCACCGCCGCGCGTACGCCCTCGCGAATGGAATCGGCTCCCAGCGACGGCCCAACCGTGACCTCTTGCAGGTACTTGATTCCCGCCGGCAGTGCACCTGAGCGCAACGTCAACGCCAGGTCCTGAGTTTCTTCGGGACTGAACGATCCAGTGATGCGTCCCGTGTCGTGGATTTGCTCCTGAATGGTGGCCACCGACTTCACTTTGTTATCCAGCACCACCGCCAGTTTGTCGCCGACATGGGCTCCGGTGAACGCGGCAAAGCGCCGTCCGCCGTCACCGGTCAAAGTGAAATTGACATCGGGGCGGCCATTCTCGTCGCGTCCGGCATCGGCGGAGCGCAGGTCGGCGCCGCTTACCGCAGACGAACGGCTGATCAGCCAGTACACGTCGCCAGACTCATCAGGGTTCTGCGGGTGGGGCATATTGCCCTTCATCAGGATCGTGTCGGGCGGAAGGATGCCACCGTTGTCTTGCATGGCGGCTTGCTCCGACGGATAGGGCCCCTTGACCGCCTGCCGGATCTCCAGCATGGCGGTGGACTGCATGATCTCTTTCACGCGAGCAGGATCGTCTACGCCCGGCAACTGCACCAGGATCTGATAGTCGCCCAGTCCATGCTCCTGAATCACCGGCTCGGAAACGCCAAGCTGATCGATTCGATTGCGGATGGTTTCGATGGCCTGCTGCACCGCTTTCTTCTTGGTGTCATTGGCGATCGAGGACTTCATGGTGACAGACCAGGTGTTCTCAACGCCCGAGGCGAGATCGTAGTCGCCCAGCTTCTCGTTGACGATGCGACGCAGTTCCGACGAGGACTCTGGCGGCACACCCTTGATCTGGATCAGCTCCGGGTGATTCTGCGGATCGGGTTTGGAAATCTCTCCGAAGGCGATGTTGGCGGTTTTGAGGTCGTCTTTCAGACGTTCCACCGCGCGGTCGCTATCGGCGTTAATGGCGTCATTAACCTGTACCTGGAGGATGAGGTGCGTCCCGCCCTTCAGGTCGAGGCCCAAATGGATGCGTTTCTGCACCGCAGCCCGCAGCCCCTCAGGCGATAAACTGCCCGGGATGCCAAAGATGCCGAACAGAAAAAAGATCAGCACCGCAATAATCAAAACTGTCTTGAGAAGGAGATTCTTATTCATGAGAGACGGCTACCTACTTCAACCTGGGGGTGTCCTCCGCGGTCGTCAACGTGACGATTGAGGAGCGTGCCACTTCAATCTTAATGTTGTCCGGAGGAACTCGGAGAACGACAGCATCATCCTTTACCGACATGATAGCGCCGGTGAGACCACCGCTGGTGATCACCCGGTCACCGGGCTTGATTTGCTGCAACATGGCCTGCCACTTCTTCTGCTTGCGCTGCTGCGGCATGATCAAGAGAACATAGAAGATTGCGAAAATCGCAACCATCATCAGGATCGGGGCCGAGCCACCGATGCCCTGTGCGAACATAGCTGCCAGAATGGCCATTTGCCTTTCGACTTTCTCGAAGACCGCCCGGGGCGGCCTAAGGCCCGCACTGCCCGAACGTCGCTTTTCAGCAACTGTTTAGCCAGCCAGGGACTCAGCCCTGACCTTGATATAGTATCGCGCTTTTGCCGGGGACCTGAACAGCGAAGGCTGCTAAGGAACACTCAGCTTTCCGGGGTCCCCTCGCCGCGCCGCTTTTGCGCGGATTGGGGTGGGAGATGCGGTGGCCGGATGCCAGAAAGAAAAATCGCTAATTCCCCAAGTATTATAGCTTGCCGCACCCTACGCATGGTGTCAAGGTAATACGCCAGGTTGTGGATGGTGTTCAAGACCTGCGCCAGTAGTTCGTTGGAGGCGTACAGATGCCGCAGGTAGGCCCGTGAATAACGCGAGCAGACTTGGCAGGCACAGTTAGGGTCGAGCTGCCCGTCGTCAGTAGCATAGCGCGCGTTCTTGATGGTGATGCGTCCCTCAGAGGTGAACAACAGTCCGTGCCGCGCCGCCCGCGTGGGTAGCACGCAGTCCATCATGTCCACACCCATGGCCACGTAGTGAACGATCTCTTCCGGCGTGCCCACTCCCATCAGGTAGCGCGGCTTGTCTTGCGGCAGGAACCGGATCGCTGCGTCCACCATCTCGTAAGTCATGGGTCGCGGCTCGCCGACACTCAAGCCGCCGATCGCATAGCCGGGGAAATCGAGCTCCACGGTCCGCTGCGCTGATTCACGGCGCAGATCGGGAAACATGCCACCCTGCACAATTCCGAAGAGTGTTTGGGTTTCGCCTCGTTTTCGAACGGGCATGGCCTCAACCGCGGCGCTCAGCGCGACATTAAATTCTCCCGCGGACTTCAGTCCGCGTGAATACCACGACACTTCATGTTTGTGCTCTTCGAAATACTTCTTGCTGCGCGCTGCCCAGCGCAGCGTCATCTCCATCGACGCCTGAGTGCGCGAGTACTCCGCGGGATGCTCGGTACATTCGTCGAACGCCATGATAATGTCGGCGCCCAGCCCAATCTCGGCGGCTATCGCGCTCTCCGGGCTGAAGAAATGAGACGACCCATCGAGGTGCGACCGAAACGCCACGCCCTCTTCCGTGACCTTGCGCAGATCGCTGAGGCTGAACACCTGAAAGCCGCCGGAGTCGGTGAGGATGGGGCGGTCCCATGCCATGAACTTCTGCACTCCGCCGAGGCGACGGACCATCTCGACTCCCGGCCGCAGATAAAGATGGTAGGTGTTGTTCAGCAGGATCTGGACGCCCAGCTCTTCCAGCGTGTCTTGAGGGACGCCCTTGACCGTCGCCAGCGTTCCCACCGGCATGAAGACGGGGGTCTGGACTTCACCGTGCGGCGTGAAGAAACGTCCTGCGCGGGCTGCGCCATCGCGGGCTTCAACCTGAAAGCGAAAAGACATCGCAGATGATTGTAGCGAGTATTTTCACTAAGAGGCACGGAGAGCGCAGAGGAGCATAAATCTTTTTGGCAGCGTCAAACTGCGAACCCACACACTCAGTTTGCCTGCCGGCTTATGGTCACAAAAGGATCGACTTTGGAGAGACTGCCGTAGCACTGTTCGGCCGCCGCCTTGCAGCCTCCGGAACAGATGGCCTTAAGTTCCGGCTGGCAATTCTCGCACTCCGCAGGCCAGGTCTCGCGAAAAGCGCGAACATAAGGATGTTTATAGTAAATGTCAGTGAAACGATCCTTTTTCAGGTTTCCCAGAATAACGCCGGAGTGATTACAGACGCGCACATTCCCGCTCGGATCGACAGTGAAGTACGATCCTTCGCCTGCCAGCGGGCACCAGCCAAAATGGATATGCTGGTATTTTCGAACGTCGATTACGCAGGGCTCAATCGCCACCGCAACTGCGATCGGAAATTGGTAGCGTGCGCTTAGTTCCTCTAACGTGTCGAGGCTTTCTCGAATGGTGGCAGCCGAGGGCAGCAGGCGGTCAGCATTGCGAATGTTATGCGCGCCCAGGTTCATGCGGTTATACATCAAGCCAGTCGCGCCCAGCGCAATGGCCAATTCTGCTGTCTTACCAACGTCCGCACTGTTCAGTTGGGTGCCTACGAAAACCGCGACGAAGTTGCCTTTCGCCTGACGGACATTCGCCATGCCGTCAACTGCGGCATCCCAGGCTCCTCGACGCCCCGCCAGTCGGTCATGAACCTCGCGACGATAGCTGAGCAGGGTGATCTCGTAGGTGACATCTGTGCCCAAAGATGCAAGTCGTTCCGATGTTAAGAGTGTGCCATTCGTGATGACAATGGGGGCTATTCCTTTGTTGCGGATGAACGAGAGGATCTCGGGGAGATCCTCTCGCAATAGCGGCTCTCCCCCGGACAAAGCGATCGATTGCACGGGAGCTTCGTCACATAGCTTCGCTACGATGTCAGTTACCTCCCGGGTACTCATCTCGCTGCTTCGATCACGGTCGCAGTCCTGCGCAGAGGGTCCCTCTGTCATGTAGCAATAAAGACAATGATTGTTGCAGCGTTTGGTCAGTTCGAGAACGAAGCTCTTGGGGAGGGGTCTTGATTGGAAGCTGTCCAGGGCTGGCTTCATGAAACACCAACGTTCCTACCGGCAGTTAGAGAGCCGCTCGGATTGGATTATTAAGGGCCTATCCAGCGATGGGGAATTACCGGCCGCCGGCAATTTTTTCAAAAGTTTCCTTGTTTATCAGTCCCTCATTAAGGAACTGCTGGGCGACGCTTACACGCGCTCCTTCGTCCACCACACTGAACCACGGATCGACGGGGAAGTAGCATAGGATGGGCACGCGCCCTCCCACTAATCCAGCCACGAAGCTCCTCGGTTCCGTGTACAGCACCTCTACCTTCTTGCCAACCAACTCCTTCAAGGTTCCTGGCTGAAAGTTAGGGCTAACCGGGATCGGCGTGAGCTTGCCTTCCGCCTCGAGGAAGAAATTTCCTTCCTTGTGTACGACTGTTCCTGATCTTGGCTTATTAGCCATTTCATTGCTCCTTTCAAAATGAGGTTTGCCCTCTGCGCTCGGAGCTACTTTGAAGCTTGGTCCCAGTTTGCTCTCGAGCGTCAGGGAATGCCGTGACCCCTTGCACAGGTGTGTGTGACGAAGGAAGGGAGGGCCACCTCATGCGGATTGCTTAGTGCCGCCAGGGAACGCATCGGGAAATAGCGCCGTGGCCTCCATGGTTAATTTTCATTTTTATGCGTGGCCGCAGGCTCATTGCGATTCGCAAGTCACCATCTCTCCATTTCGCCTGCCGATGTGTCACTATAGTTTGCGATCTTCAATGGCTGGTTTCTGATGGACACACACAAGACTTTCGATGGAGTTACCCTGCACGGCATGCCGGTGCACATCGAGCTGCAATGGCCATTTCATCACTCCGGCGGTGGCAGCGACTGGTACGTTCTGCATGGCACGCTGCGCCTGGCCGATGGCGGGCCTTTGTATGCCGACATCGCGCTAAATCTGGCTCAGACCATCCGTGAGGTGCTGCCGTCGCTCGACAGCGACCTTGCGTTCTGGCTCTCAATTAACACCGCGCGCAAGGCGCTGGACGATAAGCAATTGGAGTTGCTGAAGTCGAGTAAGCGGCAACCGGTACCCGTGTCGAGCCGCTGCTACAGCATCCGCGATAAACACTTTCGCTTCTGGCATGCCACGCCGCAACAGGTGGAAGAGTTTGTCGCCGGCAAGGTTTTCTGGTTGAGCGGGCGGCAGCGTGAGCCGGTGATGATCGTCGATCCGTGCGACGCTCAATATCTGGGCGCAGCGGATCCAAACATGGTGGACAAACTACTGGATGCGGGGAAAGATCTGGCGACACGTGGCATGGTCGAACTAGCGGGCGATTACGCCCGCGCGACGGACGGTTTGCTGGCCCAGGCGCAGGCGTTTCATTCCGCCAAAGATCGCGCCCTGGAGGAGCTGCACGCCAAGCACGCTTTCGAGCGGGCGTAGAAGAAAAGCCAACGCGGATTTACCGGAATCACGCGGCCAAACCAAAAGAGAATAGTCGATCTTTTCATCCGTGTGATCCCGCGCAAAAACGGAGGAGGCGCAGGAGCCGCCCTGCCTGTTTACGGCTCTGCGCCACTCCCGTACTGCAGTACGCTGTTACCGGTTCCGGTTAGTCACCAAGTGCGCCGCCCTCCGGCGATAGATTGCCAGCATGCCTAGAATGCCAGTTCCTACCAGTGCCAGAGTGCCGGGCTCAGGCGCGGACGCGGAAAAATCCACGGCCACCGGCGTGGTCACGAAACCGCGGCCCAGATCTCCAGTGATGTTGCCGTATCCAAAGCCAGGATCGTAGTACAAGTTCACGTCGCCGACGCCGGGCACATCGAACAAGATGCCGCCGTTATCCACGAACAGCGGATCGGCTGGGTAGTAGAGAAGATTGTTGTAGATGTAGCTGGGATCGGCGCCCAAGGGCACGATACCGCCAATGGCAATTCCGTTGTACGTGCCCGCGATGCCGGTTACAGTCCAGGTGCCGTTTCCGTTGTTGGTCCCAAACAGCGTGCCGCTGGCCGCGACTCCGTCACCGGAGTAGTTGAAGTTAATGGCGTCGGCTCGCGAGTAAGTGGCAAACGCAAGTGCGCAACATAAAACCGCGATGGACTCCCAGAACATTCTTCTTCATAACAAGGCTCCTTTTTCTTTTCTCCTCGTCATGGCCGAATGCACTGGGGTGAGTTCGGACAATCGCTTTCTATAAGGGCACGTCAGCCGCCAATTGTTTGGCCAATGCAAATGACGCGAAAACCGTGGCTTGAGTGGGGCGGGATGGAACTGAGCGCCGAGCGATGTGCAAAAGAGTGCAGAGAATGGGGCGGAGAGTTTTGGGCGGGCGACCATCAGAGTTCCGAATGTGAACGGACGGTGCGATGGATGTTCAGAAGGGGAACGGGTATGGAGTCGCGCAATCCACCGCCGAGGAAATCCTCGCGGGCGGTGATCTCCGCTAAAATAGACCTATCGGTCGCGTCGGCGGCCACGTGGGGTAGTGTGCCTTTGCCGTCATCTTCATTCACCGAAACTTACGATGTAGTTGTGGTCGGCGCCGGTCATGCCGGTTGCGAAGCCGCCATGGCTGCGGCGCGCATGGGCCTGAAGACTGCGCTGTTCACCCTCAACGTCGATCTGATCGCGCAGATGTCGTGCAATCCCGCGATCGGCGGAATCGCCAAGGGACATCTCGTACGCGAGGTGGATGCCCTGGGCGGCATCATGGGCGAGGTGACGGACGCGGTCGGTATCCAGTTCCGCTCTGCTGAATACTTCGCGTGGGCCGGCAGTGTGGTCTCCGCGGGCGCAGTGCGACAAGCAACAGTACCGGCTGAAGATGCGCGAACTGCTGGAGTCGGAGCCTAACCTTCACATCAAGCAGGCGGAGGTCGCGGAGCTGATTGTTGAAGCAGATGTCAGTTGCCAGTTGTCAGTTGTCAGTTCTCAGTCGGCAATGCCCTCTTCACTGACAACTGACAACCGACAACTGATAACTGGTGTTCGCCTCCGCGACGGCCGCACCGTCTCCGCGCAAGCCGTAATCATCACCACCGGAACATTTCTGAACGGGCTGATTCATTGTGGCGAGCAACAATATCCTGCCGGGCGCAGCGGCGAGCCCAACGCGGTCCTGCTCGGCGAATCGCTGAAGGCGCTGGGCCTGCGCGGCTGCCGCCTGAAGACGGGCACGCCGCCGCGTCTCGATGGCCGCGGCATCGACTGGTCGAAGTTCAAAGAGCAGCCCGGCGACGACGATCCCACGCCCTTCAGCTTTCGCACCCGGCGCGTAGCGCACCACGACGAGCAGGTGCCCTGCTACATCGCCTTCACCACGCCGGAGACTCATCGCATCATTCGCGAGAACGTGCATCGTTCGCCGATGTACAGCGGGCAGATTCAAAGTATCGGACCACGATACTGTCCGTCGATCGAGGACAAGATCGTCAAGTTTCCCGACAAGGAAACGCATCAGCTCTTCCTCGAGCCCGAAGGCCTGAACACGCACGAGATCTACGTCAACGGCATGAGCACCTCGCTACCCATTGACGTGCAGCTTGCCATCATCAAGTCCATCCCCGGCCTGGAAAACGCCGAGATGCTGCGCCCGGGTTATGCCATCGAGTACGACTCCATAGACCCGACCGAGCTGCAGCGCACGCTGGAGACCAAGAAGGTCGCGCGGCTATTTCTGGCGGGGCAAGTCAATGGCACCAGCGGTTACGAAGAAGCAGCCTGCCAGGGCATCATGGCTGGCATTAACGCGGCACTGCAGGTGAAGGGCGAGCCGCCACTCATTCTGGACCGCACCGAAGCCTACACTGCCATCCTGATCGACGACCTCATCAGCAAGGGGACGAACGAACCTTACCGCATGTTCACCTCGCGGGCAGAGTTCCGCCTGCACCTGCGCATCGATAACGCCGATCGCCGGCTCACCCCGCATGGGCGCCGCGCGGGACTGATTAACGATGCAGCATGGGCCGATCATCTGGCCAAGCAAGAGCGCATGAACGCGATGCGCGACCTACTGGAGAGCATCCGGGTGAATGCCGAAATGCTGGAAGCAGTTTCAAGTTTCGAGTTTCAAGTTTCGAGTGAAAAGGACGAACGGGATCAACCTGAAACAAACGCGCCAAAGCCGGGCTCGCTGCTCGGCTTAACACTGGCGCAACTGTTGAAGCGGCCTGAAGTTATAATCGAGAACTTGGCGCCGCTACTGCGTAGGTTGATGCCCTCGTTCTTTGAACGAGTGGATGGTGGTCGGGAGCTGGTGGATCGAATTCATCTTACAAATGGCGGAATAGCCAAACACGAGAGACCTCAGGGGCCAAAGCCCATTTCAAAATTGACCAACAGCGGCACGGCTGAAGCCATGCCCTTTCAAAGCGCGACTAGCGACCTCGCTACAAATCACAATTCGAAGGACGTGATGGCTTCCCTATCCCCTAACCCCTATCCCCTATCCCCTGTTTTCCGCCTCCCCGCGGAAATCCGCAACGAGCTGAAATCCGTGGAGACAGAGATCAAATACGCCGGCTATCTTGACCAGCAGAGCAAGGCCATCGAACGCTTGAAGCGTTCCGAGGAGCGCCTGATTCCGGAGTGGTTCGATTACGCCAAGGTGAGCGGCCTTTCGCGCGAGATGAATGAAAAACTGGGGCGCGTGCGTCCCCGCACCCTGGGTCAGGCCAGTCGCATTCCTGGCGTGACGCCCGCCGCGGTGTCGCTAATCAACGTGTATATCGAGATACAATCGCGTCGGCAAGCGAGCTCTACCGCTCTCGGCTGATAAGGGGATGATGCGCGCCCGATAGCCGATACAACCAGAACGGCTGAGATCATGCACAAAAAATCCCACCCGGTGCCGAGGGTGGGAATAACCGCGTAGCACGTCAACTTCTGTTGCGTTGCCGGCGTCGCGGCCTACTTCTGCTTGGCGATGATCATGCTGGAGATCTTGTTGTAGGTTGCGGCCGGAATAATCTTCTTGGTCTTGAGATCGGTCTTGGTGTGGTAGGGCCGTCCATCAATGATCTTCTGCGAATAGACGTCACCAATGCCCGGTAACGCCGACAGTTGCTCCTTGGTGGCGGAGTTGATGTCAACCAGACTATCGGGCGACGCCATTGCGCCCGACTTACTCGAACTCTTGCTGGCCGAACTTTGGGCCACGCAGAGCCCAGTCAACAAAAGTACTGCCAACACAGCCGAAAGAATACAAACTGCTGCACGCTTTTTGCTCATGTGTCTTCTCTCCTTAAGGTATTAGCTTCGCCATCGTGAGATTGGCGATCACAGCTGGCAGTCTTATGCACCCTGCTTCTTAAACATGTCGGCGACCATAGACTGGGCTTTTCCCATGAGGCCGCCCGCTTCGTCGGTGGATCCGGCCGCGTCGCTGCTTGCGCCGCCGGCGCCCAGGAGTTCGTCGAGACCGGAGCATAGTGGTGCCGGCAACTTTGTCTTCATGTAACCGACGACCGTGTCCACAACCTTCTGGGCCATGTCTTGCGACAGGCCAGTCTTCTGCTGCACCATCTGCACTAATTCGTTCATGGCTGATTTCCTTTCGGGGGAGTGAGATCCTGTTTCTAGGCGTAATGGACCTGGTAATCAATCTGTTAGGAGATGTGATTCTGGCCGATCGGGCTTCGCCCAAGCTCGATGGTGGCCGCCGATCCTCGCCCGACAGCGGGATGGTTAGGCGGCAATCCACACCCCTAGATTGCCAGCGGAATTCTTATACACCCGCTGGCGCTACAGGAAAAGGACAAAAACATCACTCTTTGGGATGTCGAAAGGGCCGTCGAATCCGACTATGCCGCCCAAAGCAAGTTCGACGGCGTTCTGCAGTCAATAGCAGTTAGATTGATTTTTGCGATTGTGCGAATTGTTTATCGATGTAAACTGCGACGGGGAAAATCGCTGAGGGGCGTTGCCGGTAAAGAAGTCCTTATGATCCGCGGGTTCTGGTCGCTTCAAATTGACAAGCAGGTGTGCGACCTTTTTGCCACGATGATAAACCAGTGGTGCAACTATGCCCGCGCAAATTAGGTCTGGCGGGCGACCGGAAAACCATCTTAGGGAGACAAGTCAATGCGTGTTGCCAGAATGCTAGTGAGTGTCGTTGCAATTGCGATTTGTGCAGCGCTGGGTTCCACACAGGCTGCAGCCCAAAGCTGGCAGGTGATGAGCGCCGACTATGGCGTGCAGAACAACCGCGTCGACGTAACCAACACGGTTAGGCGACTGGTAAACGGCCCCAACTTTCGGGTGAACAACACGACCATGGGTGTCGATCCCGCCCGCGGGAGGGACAAGGTACTGCGCATCCACGCCCGCAACGGTGGCGGACAAATGCGCGACTTCAACTACCAAGAGGGACAAACCGTCGACTCGCGGATGTTTACCGGTGGCGGCTTTGGAGGAGGTGGCTACCCCGGCCAAGGCAATCAATTCCGTGGCCTGCGCATTGTGCAAGCCAGCTATGGCGCTGGAAACCGCCGGCGAGATGTAACCAGCCGCCTGCAAAGCATGGTGCGCAACAATCGTCTCAGCGTGCTGGTCAACAACAGCACCATGGGTGGAGACCCGGCCTTCAACCAGCCAAAAAACTTGCAGGTCACCTACGAGTATCAGGGTCAGCGGCGAAACACGAACATGGGAGAAGGGGGCAGATTGACGCTTCCCTGAACGTGGTCAATACGGCAACTCCGAGGGGTCGGGCCAGCGTAGCGCAGCGGGGGGAATTCCGAGGCCATTGTCACGAGAACGGGGGAATCAATTCAGCACTCTAGTGCAAGCCTTTGCACCCCTGAAGGTTCCATTCTCATATTTTTCAATGCGTTAGCGCGGACACCTAATTGCAACAGTAGGGATGATGGTTTCTGTCTTGATGCCACTGAACAGTATGTAAGTGGCATTTGCAAGAGCGCCAGGCAATCAGCGGCTCTTGTTGCGAACCTGCTCATTGACTCGATGTCCGGTCCGGTTCCCGTAGGGGTGTTCGGGCGGAACGTTCAAAATCCAGCCCCCGTGAGCACCGCAAGGTTACTCGCGAGGTAGGGCTTTCAACCCCGGAGGATAATAACTTGAACAAGAAATCTGTATGGTTCTTATGCGTGTTGGCCGTGTGCGCCCTTAGTCTGCCGGCAATGGCCGCAACTGCCTACAACAATACGCTTCCCAACCCCTCTAACTGCTGCGTTGGCTGGACAACCAGCGGCGTGGACTCGCCTCCCGGATTGGTCGAGGATGCTCAGCTGTTCACGTCATTGACGTCTGGCACTGTCAGCTCGATTGCTGTGGATCTCGGCTTTGTGACGGGCGATAACGTGGCCACCGTCGGTATCTACACCGACGTAGGCGGAGCCCCCGGGTCGCTCATTGGCAGCATAGGGACTCTTCCCCCTGCCCCACCGGCTGGCGGATCTTGCCCGGCTTGTGAAGTAAGTGTGTCCGGTACCGGCGGAACGCTTGCCGCTGGAACTCAGTATTTTCTCGTACTCGAGGCCGACGCCACCAGTTGGTATGCCTGGGACCAGAATGGAAATGGCATTCTTGGTCAGCTTGATCAAAACTCGGGCAGCGGCTGGAACCAGTTCCCCGGCTCGCTTCTGGGCGGCATGTGGATTCAGACCAACGGCAGCTCCACGACTCCAGAGCCTAGCTCTTTGTTGATGCTCGGCACCGGCCTGGTCGGCGCTTTCGGCGTGATCCGCCGCAAGCTGAATCGCTAGTCCCGCAGCATTTTGATTCAAAGCCGGAGCCAACCAGCTCCGGCTTTTTTCTTTTCTGTCCTTGCGAAATACGGAAGCGTTCCAGCACTCAAGTGCAAGCATTTGCACCCCCGAGAGATCCATTCCTATATTTTCCAATCAGTTAGCGCGGAACCATAATTGCACCTGAGTACACAATGGTCTGTTTTGGGACGTCCTTCGGCTGTGCCAGGAGGCGTTTTCGAGACTTCCAGGCAATGAGCGACTCTTCGTCGTAAGCCGCTCGTTGAGCACTGTCAGCCCCGGTGAACACCCGCTAGGTGTTCGAGTTAAACATTCAAATCTGGCCCCCCGCGAGCATCGCAAGGGGTTCGAGTAGCAGCAATCTCGCGAGGCAAGGTCTCAACCGCGGAGGATACCAACTTGAACAAGAAATTTGCATGGATGTTATGTTCGCTGGCGCTCGCTCTTTGCGTCAGCAGTTTGCCGGCGATAGCCAGCACCGCCTATAACAACACTCTCCCCACCGGTTCCAATTGCTGCAGTGGCTGGACCATTGGCGGCTCGAGCTCACTGGTCGGACTCGTCGAGGACGCTCAGCTGTTCACTTCCGCAACCAGCGGTACGGTTAGCTCGATTTCCATTGATATAGGCTATGCGGCCGGCGACAACGGTGCCAGTGTACAGCTCTACACCGACGTTGGTGGTGCGCCGGGAAGCCCTATAGGCTCCGTGGGGAGTCTCAACAACGCCGCGAACTTCGGTTCTAGCTGTCCAAACCCTTGTGAACTGACTGTGACCGGTACCGGGGGCACTCTCACCGCTGGAGGTCAGTATTTTGTGGTAATCCTGGCCGACGCCACCACATGGGACGCCTGGAATATGAATTCAAACGGCTTCGTTGGCCAGCTTGATCAAAACACAGGTAGCGGCTGGAACCAGTTCCCTGGCCAAACCCTGGGCGGCATGTGGATTCAGACCAACGGCAGCTCCACGACTCCAGAGCCTAGCTCTTTGTTGATGCTGGGCACCGGACTGGTGGGAGCTTTCGGCGTTATTCGTCGCAAGTTGAACCGCTAGTTCCGCAGCATTTCAATTCATAGCCGGAGCCAACCAGCTCCGGCTTTTTTATTTCTGGTGCGGCGGATACCGTTCCTGGATCAGCAGACCGCGCCTATCCAAGCAACGCAGCCGGATTCTTCCGGGCGATGTGCAACAGCTTCAGCGTGGCCTGACGAGGCTGGCGGATACCCTGCTCCCAACTCTCCACTGCATTGGAACTGACATTGAGCAGGCGCGCAAACAACCCCTGGCTAGCATTCATGGCCGTCCGCATTGCCCGGATCTCGGCTGGCTTTAGCGGCCTGGGACGGGCTGGGATCGCGACTGAGCGCAGGTCCAGGCTGGTTACGCTGCTTTCCGACGGTGCTGTCGCTTTCTTATGCTTGTTCTTCCGGTCTTTCTTCTTGCTTTTCTTGCTCATCGTAGCCCCCACAATGTGGTACATCATACAACGTAGAGATTGCAGGGTGGCGCGTCAATAGCCCTTAGGTGTAGAGATTTCCCCTACAAAGATGTGCCGCCCGCCGAAACATAGGAAGATCAAAGGCAGGCCCCCGATCGCGCCTGCTGATCACAACGCCGAAACGATGTTTCAGCTCGCTTCCTTCACGGGTCGCGCCACCGGGCGCCCCTTGTCGCCGATTTCGAGATAAGCCCATGGCCTCTCATGGTCGTGAGTAAAAACCATCAGCCACTGCTCCGGAATCGCGACGTCATAGAGGCGATGCTTGTTAGCGATGGTGTCCACCGGATAAAGGTCGTACCCAAGCACCCAGACGGGATCGAGATGTTTGGCGTCCGACACCAAGTCGCTGGGATAACAAGCCACCCGGCCGCCGCTGCGCAAGACGACCGCCTGCAAGTCGCGCGTATGGCCTGGATAAACCTTCACCGAGACTCCGGGTGCAATCTCGGCGTCGCCCTTGAGTAATTGCATCTGTCCGCTCGCAACCAGAGGATCGTAGTTGTCGGTCATGTAGCTGACGCGGTCGCGTTCGTGCTGCTCGCGAGCATGGCGCCACTCGCCATCCTGCACGTAGTACCGGGCGCGTGGAAAGGTGGGCACGGGCTTGCCGTGTTTGTAATAGGTATTCCATCCGCAATGGTCGAAGTGCAGGTGCGTGTTGATGACGACGTCAATTTCGTCAGGCGAAACGCCGGCTTCCTCGAAACTCCGCAGCAGTTGCGGCTGATTCTGGTAGATGGATTGGCTTTTTTCGCTTAGCTTGCTGCCGATGCCGGTCTCGACCAGGATGTTCTGCTCGCCGGTGCGAATCAGCAACGAGTTGAGAGCCAGCGGAATGGTGTTGCGCTCGTCCGCTTGGATGCGTTTCTCCCACATCACCTTGGGGATGATGCCGAACATGGCCCCGCCATCTATGCGATAGATACCGTCGGAAAGAATGGTCAGTTCAAAGTCGCCCAGCGTGGTTCGATGCACCGGTTGTCTCCCTAAGAAGATAGTTTTCTGATCTTACTGAATTAAAGGCAGCCGACAAAGCGAGCGGGGGTGCGGAGGAGGTCTATTAGCTTAGGTGTGTGCCGGCTTATTCCGTTGTGGTCGAGCCATAGTCGGTCCGCCGCTCGTTATCGCGAATCTGTTGAATGAAGATAGCAACTTCCCGGTTCAACAGATCAGGCCGGTCGTATTGAATGGGGTGTGTGCTGCCTTTTGCGATGATCCTGCGGCTGCGGGTGGACAAGAGTTTCAACTCTTCCTGCTCCTCATTCCATAGGACACTTTCCTCGAGCGCCAGTTTAGTGGGCAATCCAGATTTCTGTCTCTCCAGTTCAGGATCACGCGAAAAAATCAGGATCGGTAGGTCGCCGTAAGGGCCGGTATGCATCGTCTCTTCGCCATTTAGCCGAGTAGTTTCATACTCCTGAAATATGGGAGTGCCGTTCTTCCCGCATTCCAGTTGGGCAAATCTTTTTCCTGTGGCCTCATCAAATCCGGGCTCGGGCGAGCACGCCCCCGCCACCCGATGCAGTCCAAGATCCATTATCACAAGGAGGGAATAATAGAAAGGCTTCGAATATGAGTTAGCCGCTCTCAGCTCAGGGGACATACGGTTGTCATCCAGGGGAACTGAGGTATCCACGAAAATCAGCCCTTTTACCTGCTCAGGATAGAGGTGATTGTAGGCGCGAATATACAAGCCCGCCCTCGAGTGTCCCATCAACACGATGGGCCCTTGTATGCCGGCCTGCCGCAACAGAGCTTGCAACTCGTCGGCAATGGTATTCGCATCTCGTGGCGGTGGCTGCGGAGTGCTCCAACCAAATCCAGCACGATCGTAAGAGCAGACCCGCGTGATTTTTGAGAGCTCCGGTTGCACCTTGGTCCAGGTCAGCGAATCGTTTCCTCCGCCCGCTTCCAGAATCAACGTTGGAGAGCCCTCACCAGTACAGTAAAGATGCATGTCGTGTCCGTTGACACGGTAGATTTTGCCGGGAGCCGGATAGATTGCGCGGTAATAACGAAGGGCGGCGGCATTGTAGATGGTGCTCACCGAAAGAAAACCACAAACCAGGATGACCAGCAATAGCAAAACCCGTTCGGTAATGCGACGCCACTTGCCATAACGTGTGGGTTGAAGTTTGCGCAGGCGGCGGATGGAAAGCGCGACGATCAAAATCGCGACTAGCACAATGACAATCGGAAGAGTTAGCGGATTGGGGTTCAACGGAGCACTCCTTTACCTGCACAACAAGCGTAATCCCATTGTGCGTCCGTAAGCGCCTTCACCGGCAACCGATCTGGCAGGTGGCCTCATAGGTGCCTTTCTATCTCCGACCGGCCTTTGGAAATGCTGCACCGCGAGGCATCCGCGGACAGAATGAGGAACAAAGAATAGTAACGCACCATGGCTTGTGCGAACCCATAAACGTTGCGAGGAGCGGAAGCTGTCACGCAAAGATGGCGGCTGGTAGAGAGCTTACTCCCCCTGACTTCGCCCGGACGGGGCTACTATTCTAACGACGTGGGTGTTGGACCAGCTTCCACTTCAGGAGAGTGAGGCAGTGATGCGGCAAATGATTTTTCTACTTCTGTTGAGTTCGACCTTGTGGGCACAAAGCGGCGACAGTCAGGCGAAGCCGCCGGCTCAGAATCGGCAGAATCAGGCGGAAGCGGCGGAGCAATCCACGATGCAGCCATCGCCGGGTGAAGCCGGTGACGATCTGGCGCAAATGCGTCTCGATCTCGACCACATGGAGAGCCTGCTGAACAACATGAGCGGCGAGATCACGTTCTTGCGAGACCAGAACCTGCAAATCCTGCTGAATAGTAACGCCCGCATGTGGAGGATCTTGATCCGCGACCTGCGCTTGCAAATCAACCGCGAGGAGCAGCGACGGGGCGGGAAAACGACGGTGCCAGAACGCCCAGCTCCCCAACACTAGGGGTCTGCTTTGGGACGATTCGGGATCAAGCAGATCCCTGACGCCGAGATTTGCCTTTATTACCGCGTGTACTGACGAATCAACTCCGCTGCGCCCGGATACTGGGCGATTAATTCGTCGCAATTGCCATTCTCATAATCCGCGTAATCGAAGCCCGGAGACATGGTGGTCCCCATCAGCGCGAATTTGCCACCGGATGCCAGCTTGCATCCCTGCCAGATGCCGCCGCGAACCACCACTTGCGGATGCTGTCCGCCTGCCAGGTCGCTGCCCAGCGTGATCGTCTGCGAGCTCCCGTCAGGCAGCAACTGCAGCATGATCGCCGGATCGCCAAGATAAAAGTGAAATACCTCAGAGCCCGGCAGCCGATGCAACGCCGAGAACGTTTCCGGCGTGATCATGTAGTAGATCGCCGTGCCGATGGAGCGCGAACCACGAACGCCCTCGGGCAAATATTCCGCCGAGACGTTCCAGCGCGAGCGATAGGTTTCACGAAAGAAGCCACCCTCAATTGAGAGCGGTTGTAGTTGCAGCAGTTGTTTGACTTCATCCGCAGTCATGGCGGAAACAGCGTATCACTTCACGACGGCAGAGTGCTCTGCTCCTGGTATGTGGTCAGGTGCCTTGCTCCAAATCGGAGCTTCGACGCGGTGCAACTTCACAATTCTCCACAGGAAGAAGAGCGCCGCGACAAGGCAGACCAGGACGGCGACAATCGAGGCTTCCGGCCCGAAGGCGCCGCCGGTCAGAGCTCTCCGGCCCGCTCAGCGATCCGCGCAGCAGGCCGACTCCCATAGTGTTGCCCGAGAGCGTCATGCCGAACAGCGATCCTTCCGTAAAATTCCAGCCGGCGTGCAGCCCGATGGGCAGCCATAGTCGCTGGGTCGCCGCATAGGCCGCGCCCAGTAAGACGCCGGCTTCCAGCGCAATCGCTACCGAACTGCGGATGGAGGCTCCCCGATTGGCCAGATGTGCGAGGCCAAAGAGGGCCTGCGGTAAAGATCAACGCGCCCCACGTTCCCACAATCTTCGAACTCAATCGGAAGAGAAGTCCGCGAAACAGGATCTCTTCCATGATGCCCGCCAGCACGGCAAAGAAGAGTCCGCTGGCCAGCCCGCTGGTCGTGCCCCAGCCCCCGGGATGATAGATGCCCATCGCGAGCAGGATCACCATCACGGCCGCGAACAGCACAAAGCCAAGAGCGATTCCCGTAGCGCATTCCGGCAAAGCGCGGTTGGCGGCAAACTCCGTCGGGATGCGGCGCTCGATCAGCCTGAAGCCAGAATGTAAGTGGCGAGGACGAGCACTGCCATAACGCCCGCTCCCGCCGAGAACATGTGCTTCCGCACCACCGGCTGGAAATACCGCTAAAACCAGCAACGACGGCCACCAAATTCAGCAGGCCAAGGCCGACTTCTTTCCATTTCTTGCGCAGGATGTCCTCCGCGATCACGAACTGATACGCTCATGAGCGGGTCGAAGTTCCAGCGAATTGCAGAATCGTGGCGTACTGGCTGAAACTGCAGCCTGCGGATTTACGTGTTTCTTTAGACCGCTAAACCCGAGCACTAACCCCGATCTAATCCTTCGCCCCTGACTTCCGCAATTTCTCCACCCGCTCGGCCATCGCCCACTTCAGGTCGTCAATTCCTTCGCCGGTCACCGCTGAGATGGGAAACAGCTCCAGCTTCTTGCGCTTGCAGTAGCGCTTCAGTTTTGCCAGCTTGTCTTTGTTCGCCACATCCATCTTCGACGCGACAACAATCGTCGGCTTGGTGTCGAGGCCTGCGCCAAAGGTCGCCAGCTCGCGGGTGATGACTTCGTAATCCTGCACCGGGTCGGGACGGCCGCTGGCGTCGGAGACATCCACCAGGTGCGCAAGCAGTCGGGTGCGCTCGATGTGCCGCAGAAATTGCGTGCCCAACCCTGCGCCTTGGCTAGCGCCTTCAATCAGTCCAGGAATATCGGCCACCACGAAGCTGACCTCTTCCGGCGCTTCTCCCACGGCTACCACGCCGAGGTTCGGCTGCAACGTGGTGAACGGATAGTCGGCGATTTTGGGCCGCGCCGCCGAGATGCGCGAGATCAGCGTGCTCTTGCCGGCATTGGGATAGCCGACCAGTCCGACGTCAGCGAGCAGCTTCAGTTCGAGTCGCAGCTCGCGCTCTTCTCCGGGGTGTGCCCTCTTCGTGCTCGCGCGGCGCCTGATGAGTCGAGGTCGCGAAACGGGCATTGCCGCGACCGCCTCGACCGCCTCGCGCCACCACGACACGCTCGTCGGGATGCGAGAAGTCATGCACCACTTCGCCGGTCATCTCGTCATAAACGATGGTCCCGACCGGCACCTTCAGCACAATGCTTTCGCCCTCGCGGCCGGTTTTGTTGGAGCCCTCGCCATGGCGTCCGCGCTCGGCCTTGTATTCGGGGTTGAAGCGGAAGTGGACGAGAGTGTTGTGGCGTTCGCTCGATTCCATTACCACGTCGCCACCATGACCGCCGTCGCCGCCCGACGGACCTCCGCGCGGCACGAACTTCTCGCGCCGAAATGCCATGCAGCCATTGCCGCCATCGCCGGCTTTCACTCGAATTTTTGCTTCGTCAACGAACATGGGAAAACAGGGGTTAGTGGATAGCGGTTAGGGACTAGTGTAAGAGCTATCAGCTGTCAACTTTCTGCCTCGATTAGACTTGGTCGTCGAAGGTAGTTCTAGGGACTTTCGCGGATGAACCTCGGTGCCCCAACTTTGCGGCCTAGCTGATAGCTGAAAGCTGATGGCTGACGGCTCCCAACGAAAAAGGCCTCGCCGCGACGAGGCCCGTCCTCATAACTAGTTGCTAGCTGCTAGTTGCTAGTTGTTTCCTGCGGCGTAACCGACACGAATTTGCCCATCTGCCCGCGGTCCTTGAACTCGACAACGCCTGTGACCTTGGCGAACAGCGTATCGTCTTTGCCGCGGCCCACATTCAGCCCCGGCTTGATGCGAGTGCCGCGTTGCCGCACGATGATGGAGCCACCCGAAACCAGCTGGCCTCCGAACGATTTCACGCCCAGCCGCTGCGCGTTAGAGTCGCGGCCGTTTCGAGAGCTACCTAAACCTTTTTTATGTGCCATTGCAATGTCCTTGAGTCCGCGTGCCGGCTAACAGCCGGACTTCGGGTTAGAGATGACCACATAACGCCGGCCTGAGGCCGGCTCTACCGACAATCCGCTCGGCCCACAAATCCTACGTTTCCTGCAAATCGGAGTCGCTTATCCGCGTCGCGCGAGACCAGCCGGCGGACCGCAACGGGAAGGTGCATCAAGACCGAATCAAAGCGCTTCGCCGCGGCCACTAACGCCAAGATCAACTGGCAGTCAACACCAGCCGCTAAGCCTTCAGTTCCTGGCCGTCCACGCTGATGCCGGTGATCTTCACGGCGGTGTACGGCTGGCGATGTCCGTTTAGCTTCTTGTATTGCTTCTTGCGCTTAAAGTGGAAGACCAGGATCTTGTCGGCGCGACCCTGCTCAACCACCTGTCCGCTGACGAAAGCCTTCGATGGCTTGCCGAGTTCACCCTCGGAGCCGCTGACCGCCAGCACTTCGTCGAACTGAATGTTTTCGCCGCTGGTCTGCGGCAGCTTCTCGACCTTGATTACGTCTCCGGGTGCGACGCGATACTGCTTTCCCCCGGCGCGGATCACCGCGTACATGGCAATGCCTCCAATGAACTTTTCCGACAAAGGCTAGGCAACGCGTGGCTGCTAGACCATTCATCTCAGGCGGCTCGCAACTAACTGAGCGTCCCCGGCTTCACGCGCCGCAGACAGCTGTGGCGCGAACGACCGTTAAACTCTTTGTGCGCTTGCACTTCCCCGAGCCAGGAAGGAAACCTTCACGGAAAGGCGGGGATTGCCCCTGACGGGGAGCTGCTAGTACAGGCAAACAATAAAAGTGTAGCGTGTTTGGGCAGCGCAGGTCAAACACTTGCCTGTTGGGGTGGTACTTTCAATTCGCTCCGGAAGACACAATCACTCCGAAGCGCTTAAGACGATTTCATCGGCCCGCTGCGCCACCTCGCTCATCGCCGTTTCTTGTTGAGGATGCCCAGAATCTCCTGCAAGCCCTGCCGAACTTTCTTGAGACTGTCGCCGGAACGCGGTTTGGGGAAGGGCAAGCCGTCCTGCCGGTGCGACGGTTTAAGCTCGGCCTTGAGATGCTGGCGGGCGCCGGCGATTGTGAAGCCCTCATCGTAAAGCAGCTTCTTGATGCGCAGGACATTTTCCACGTCACGCTGGCGATACATTCTCTGCCCGGTGCTGCTCTTGACTGGCTTGAGTTGAGGGAACTCAGTCTCCCAGAAGCGCAACACATAGGCCGGCAGACGGCAGAGGCTGGCCACTTCACCGATGCGGAAGTAGAGCTTGTCCGGGATAATCGGATCGGCGCTGCTGCGCTTTTTCTTCTCAGCCGTCATCGAAATGTCGCTAAGCCGCCCCTATGACTTGGAGTTCAATTCTAGCTGGTGTCGCCGAACCCGCGGCGCCTGGTGACGAGCGCCTTCGAGCATATAAACCCAGTCAACACCCATCCCATCACGGGCGATAGTGCTTAGTAATGTACACCACGATGCGAGCCGCGCTGGCGGTTATAAGACTTGCCGGTGATACCTCACCGCTCCCGTTACCGCTTGCGACAAGCTCCTACCCGCTCACCCTGATAAACTCCTTTGTTCATGTAGGTTGCTGAAGAGCGCATCGCGAAAGGCGAAATAGCGAACCATGTCCCGCACTCTCAACACGTCCCGCGCATTGCAAACCCGCGCTGAGCATCTGATCCCCGGCGGAGTCAATTCGCCGGTGCGCGCCTTCCGTTCGGTAGGTGGCACGCCGCCGTTCCTTGTCCGCGGGCTTGGGGGCACATGTGTGGGATGCTGATGGCAACCAGTACATCGACTACGTTGGTTCGTGGGGACCGTTGATCCTCGGCCACTCCGACCCCGAAGTCCTCGAGGCCATCATCCAGGCCGCCCGCAATGGCACCAGCTTCGGGGCCTCCACTCCAACTGAGACCGACTTGGCCGAGCTAGTGGTGGAGGCCTTTCCTGCTATCGAGAAGGTGCGCTTCGTCAGCTCGGGAACCGAAGCGACGATGTCGGCAATTCGGCTGGCCCGCGCATATACCGAACGCAAGTTCATCGTGAAATTCGAAGGCTGCTATCACGGACACAGCGACGCACTGCTGGTAAAGGCTGGCTCCGGCGTAGCGACGCTCGGCATTCCCGGCTCGGCAGGCGTGCCGCCAGAGTTTGTCGAGTTCACCCTGGCGCTGCCTTACAACGATCGCAATGCGGTGGAAGCCGCATTCGCCAAATTCAAAGGCCAGATCGCTTGCGTGATCGTCGAGCCTGTCGTCGGCAACATGGGATGCGTTCCGCCCCAGCCGGGCTATCTCGAGGCTCTGCGCGAGATCACCGCGCGTGAAGGAGCGCTGCTCATTTTCGATGAGGTGATGACCGGATTTCGCGTGGCGTTCGGCGGCGCGTCGGAGCTGTACAACATCAAGCCTGACCTAACGACGCTGGGCAAGATCATCGGCGGCGGTCTGCCTGTAGGCGCGTACGGCGGTCCGGCGAAGATTATGGACCTGGTCGCTCCCCTCGGCCCGGTGTATCAAGCGGGAACCCTGAGCGGCAATCCGCTGGCAATGGCGGCGGGCATCGCGACGCTCTGCCAGCTGAAGACCAACCGCCAGCAGTTCTACAAGCAGCTCGATGACATGGCGGGCAAGCTGGTAGCGGGCGTCATGACAGCAGCAAAGGATGCTGGTGTGCCAATGACCGCCAATCGCGTCGGGTCGATGTTTACGTTCTTCTTCACCGACAAGCAGGTCACCGATTGGTCGAGTGCGGCCACCTGCGACACCGCGAAGTTTGGCCGCTTCCACGGCGCTCTGCTCGACGCGGGGGTCTGGCTGCCGCCGTCGCAATTTGAAGCTGCCTTCCTCAGCATTGCACACATGCAAGGCGATATCGACGATACGATTGCCGCGGCAAGAGAAGCGCTGGCGCTGGTGTGAGTGCTTTGGCTAATGGCTAACGGCTAATGGCTAACGGCTGCCTCTGCATCATCTCGGGAATCGTGACGAACTCGTACCCCTCGCCCAGATATCGTTTGAGGATGCGATCGCTGGCTTCGACGCTGCGGCTGCGGTCCACGCCCATGAGAACATGCGAGCCGTCGTGCAGCAGGATGACATCGCCACCACGAATCTGGCGCTCGGCGTGGGCAACGATCTCCTCGGCTGACTTCGCCTTCCAGTCGTAACAGGTCACGTTCCACATTACAGGCTGCTCACCGAAGGCCCGCACAGTGCGCAACGTCGCCGGACGGCGCCCGCCGAATGGAGGCCGGAAAATTTTCGTCTCGACGCCGGTGGCATCGAGGATAGCTTGCCGCGTCTGCACGAGCTGGCGGCGCAGTTCGGTCACTTGCTGAAAGATCAGGTTGGGATGGCTCCAGGTATGGCTGCCGATCGCGTGACCGGCGGCGGCCACGGCGCGCGCGATTTCGGGCTTCTGCTGAACGTATTGCCCGATGAGGAAAAACGTCGACTTCACCCGATGTCGTTCCAGCACCTCGAGCATGCGCCAGGTGTAAGGATCGTTGGGTCCGTCATCATAAGTCAACGCCAGCTGGCGAGAGCCTGGACCGAGGCCGATGAACGTCCGCCCATAGAGCTGCGAGGTGGGCGACATGGTATGGTAGCCCGCCCAACACGCCAGCCCCACAATTGCCGCCCCGCCAGTAAACTGTGGTAGCACGGCCACAATTGTAGCGGGAGGGGACCGCTGTTTGCTCTTCGCTATTCGCCCTTCGCCTTTCGCTTACCCCCTTCGCTCTGTCCGCTTTCGCAGCAGGCAGACAGCTCGGATCTAAAGATACCCGATTAAGAACGAGGGTGACCCATTCAAAGAATCCATTGAGCCGCTCGAAACCCAGTGAGCAAGTAGCCAATAGCGAAGAGCCAATGGCGAACAGCGAATAGCGAAATGGCGAAGAGCGAAGAGCGAACCGCGAACCGCGAATAGCGATCCCCCAAACATTTACCATCACGACAATTGCGCGCGGACGGCGAGCAAGATATTCTGCGATTCGTAACGTTTTACTCCCATGGCGAACCTTTTCGAACCACCCCGGTACATTGCAGTCGAAGGTCCGATCCGCGTCGGCAAGAGCACGCTCTGCCAGGTCATCGCGGAAACCCTGCGCGCGCAGCGCATCACCGAGCCTGAGCACAATCCGTTTCTGCGCTCGTTTTACGAAGGTGAGCACGGGGCCGCTTTCCAGGCGCAGTTTGCGTTCCTCATCGCGCGTTACGAACAACTGGGCAGCCTCGACGTCAAACACAATCCCAACAAGACCTACGTAGCCGATTACATTTTCGAAAAGGACAAGCTATTTGCCTGCCTCAACCTGGGCGATGCAGAGCTCGACGTTTACAACCGCTACTACGAGCTTTTCCGGCAAAACGTGCCCACGCCTGATCTTGTCATCTACCTGCAGGCGACGCCTGAAGTGCTGAAGAAGCGGCTGAAGAAGAAGAACGCCCCCGGCGAGAAGGCCATCAGCGATGACTACCTGGAAGAAGTGATCAAGGCCTACGAGCACTTTTTCTTTCACTACACCTCGTCGGACCTGCTGATCGTGAACACCTCAGAGATTGACTTCGTGGAGCGCAGCGAGGATTTGCAGGCGCTCTTGCGGCGAGTCAGCGAGCCGATCCGGGGCACGCAATATTTTCTGCCGCTTGGGCCGGACGAGCAATCAGCCAGAGCGTAACCGTGTTCACCAATTTTATTGTTGACGCGTTTGGCATCAGGCGGAGCTGGTCTCGCTGATCAACGTGGCGCACACTGCGAACATGCAGGTCTATGCCGACCCGCACAGCATGGCCTCGAGCTCCGGTACCCACTGGCGCTGATCGGCCGTCAGTTTCTGCTCTGCCTCAATCCGGCGAGGGTCCAGCCTTTCCACTGGGATATTGGTCCATTCATCCCATGGGTACCTTTCCCTTGTTCGCTGCTGTTGCGGACAGGGTGGGAGCGCTGGTCTCGACTTCGCTCGGGGCAGGCTCGTCTCGCCAAAGCCGGGCGACAATCACCCCACTCTTCGATATGGAGGCAAGAAAACTGATCGTGGCTTACTGTCGAATTTCGACCTTAGAGCAGAAGAAAAACGGGCTCGGGATTGAAATTCAGGTGCGCGACGCCACGCTCTTCGCTCAGGCGCAGGGCTTATTTATTGATCGTTTCTATCGTGACGAGGGAGAAAGCGGTGTTCTGGAGAATCGGCCGCAGCTCAAGAAGCTGATCAGGCAATGCAAGTTGAAGCGCGTCGAAGCATTCATCATTCCGTCTCTTGATCGGCTGTCGCGCGACGTGCGCATCGCAGAGAATTTATTCTGGCAGTTTGAACGCTACGGCGTGCGGGTGCTGATTGCTGACATGCCGAACTACAACAGTCGCGATCGGCGGGAAGTACTGATCCGCCAAATTCGCGAAGCCATTGCCGAGGACAATCGGAAGGAAATCATCGAGCGATTGCTGAAGGGACGGCAGGAGCGGGTGAGAAAGGGCCATTCGCCTGGCGGCAATGTTCCGTACGGATATCGCCGAGAGCGGAAGACCCTTGTTCTCAATGAGCTCGAAGCCGCTGTCGTGCGGACAATTCTTGAAGCGCGGCAGCACGGAAGATCGGTTCCTGAAATCGTAGAGCTGTTAAGCCGCCAAGGCTACGAACGCAGAAATGGCAAACAATGGACACGTCGGCAGGTGCAAGCCATCCTCTCGCGAAGGGAATTCTATGAACAAGGAAAGTTTCGTTATGGCAAGGTGGAGGGCGTGAATGAGCAGTTTATTCTGCGCGACTAGTTGGCTCGGAGGCGGCGGGCTCCGCTTTGTAAAGCGAAGCCTTGGAGATCCTTGATAACCACTTCCGCACCCGATGCGGACGCATGCCAATACCAAAGTGAAGTTGTTGTGCTCCCCACCGACATCGCCCGAGTGGGAAGCCACCCAAGGCCACAACCAAAGAAGGAACTCCAACTACTCCAACTGCGGACTACTGTAAGCCGAGCCCTTCTAGGGTGACCTATCTAGTGAAAGGAATCGACAGGTTTACAGCTGTTACCTTGCCGCCTAGCAGACAGTAGCCGCGATCAGCGGGATTTTTTCCTTAGCTGCTTCTACTTTCAACAGGTTCAGCGCCAGCAACCGCAGGTTGCTGCGCAGCACCCGCTCCGCGGTCACCTGTCACCCCTCCACCCGATGCCGAAGGCAGCGCGCTTTTGACTTTGAAGGATACCGCACAGTAACCCGGCTCCGAACCCCTGAACCTCACCCCTCACAGTGCCGGATTCACCACACTTCCTGGTAGCGAATCGGCGGCAGGATCGGGATCGGAAAGCGGCGCTAATCGGACCTCGATCAGGGTGCAGATTGGCAGCTTCTCACTCCCGGAATCGGGAACGGATCACCAGCCCTAAACGGGAAGGCCGCGCCACACCCCGGCGCGGCCAGAGAACCACGAGCAGTGTGCTCCGTGGCCGATTCGGCCTGAATTATTTGTAGCCGAGCTTCGCCATAAGCTTGGTGAAGTCCTCGTCTCGAACATACTTCTGGAAGGAGGAATCCGTGCGGGGATCAGGCATCTGTTCCCCTCTTAGAACGTGCTCTCTGTGCTGAAAGGCAACAGAGAGATTTGTAAGCGCTTTGCCCTTGTCACCCTCCTCGGCGTAAGCGCAGGCCAAATTGTAATAGTTCAGGGGATACTCGGGATCTTCTCGAATCGCACTTTCCAGGAGAGCATGGGTCTTTTTTAGGTCGCCGCTAATCCCATAAGCCATCGCCAACTGATCTATGAGGACACGGTGCTGATCTGAGGAGAGTTTGCTGCCGCTCGCTTCCAACTCACGCGCTTTTTCGTACGGAGCCACTGCTTCTGCATACTTCTCCTGCTTAAACAGAGCATGCCCAAGGTACGCCTGAGCGTCGATATCCGCTGGATCACGTTTCACTAACTCCCGAAGGTCACGCTCTGCGTCGGCAAACTTCCCCGCAATATATTCCTGCCGTGCTTGCTCCAGCAGCTTTTCTTTCGACTGCGAACCCTGCGCGAAACACAGGTCACCCGCAAAGAGAGCAACAAACGAAACAGCCAACACCATGCGCAAGCAATATTTCATAAGTTCTCCCTCCGCACGTAAATCACTCCCGCCGCCGAAACCGCTCGATCCATGTCCAGAACCACAACACTGGCCAGGCCAGCACAAAAGCATTCATCAAAGCTGCGAGCACTAGATATGTTTTCCCCCAGTTCGAGTTGATGCCGTCAGGAAAAACAATCGCTGCGGCCAGCATCCCCGGCGCTAACAGTACTCCGACGGCGGACCATCTCGGCAAACTGGCAATCGCACCCACGAGCACGGTCAGGGCAAGCGCAAACACGAATGACCATGCGTACTTGCGAAGATGTGGCTTCAATGTTTGGCGCAACTCATTGCGTGTCGCAGGTTTTCTTTCCGTTCGAGTCTGTCACACAGTTTGTCACCGTTACGGTCACTGTTGCCGGGTGCCCCACTCATTCGCGGGTTTCGAATGAGTGGGCGCGCGCAGTGGAACAACTGATCGTCAGCGGCCACTCCTGACAGTTTACCCTCACCAAACCCTCCCCGCCGCAAGCGTACGCCCGGAAACTGCTCCATTCCCAGTCTTCGGGTTTTTCCGCCAGACCTCGCTTCACCGGGTTCCGGTGCATCTACCACCCCAACGAGCGCAAAAGAGACGCTCGTCGGGGACCCCGGTTAGCGCAGCTTTTCAATCCGCTTCTTCGAAGTGCAGACATTGAAATCATAGAAGCGCTTCTGCCAGATCGGACCGCTGCGCATGCCGCCACGGTGAAGCAGCTTGGTGAATCGCTCCTTGATGACTTTCATCACGACGGAAGGATCGCCTACGTCCGGCTCGGTTATCAGAAGATGAAAATGCTCGGGCATGACGACGTAGCCGATCACTACAAACCGATATTTCCGCCGGACCTGCTCCAAAACGCGCAGGAAGGGTGCTCGCCGGTTCCCAGCATGGGCCGCCGCTTGTAAGCTACAAGTTATGAAATGGAGATCGTGCCCGCCGTACCAGCGTTCCAGACCCTTGGTCACGCTACCGAGCTTAGTTACCGCTCAGGTGTGGGTCGGTGATGAAAGACACGGAGCCTCGTGATCGGGTGCCACGACTTCATTACACTGTCTTTGAGGCTCGCCGCCCCGCCACCACAACCCGCATCCCACTCTGTGGGATGCGCACCGGTTCTTCCCATTCCCAATTTTTTCCCAGCACAGCCTGCGCTGTCGGAACCTGACCGTCCCCGATGAGCAATCCCAGCCTGCCGCCTTCCGCAACCAACTTTGCCGCTACCGGCAACGCGCTCTCGAATTGCTCAACAGCGCGCAGCGTCACCAGGTCGGCGGTTTTGTGCCACTGCTCGGCCCGGCCGGCGAACACGTGCAAGCCCTCGACGCCGAGGGTCCCCGTACCACCTCCCTTAGGAAACGCAGCTTTCTTGTTGTGCGATTCAATCAGCGTCAGCTCGAGCGCGGGCGCGAACAGCTTCATTGGGATCCCCGGGAAAGCCGGCTCCCGATCCGACGTCCGCCAATGTCGCACATGCCGCCGCCGCCTCGCAGCAGAATCCGCGCCGCGAACAGCGACTCGCCGAAGTGCCGGGTCACGATCGTCTCCGGATCGCGCACCGCCGTCAGATTCACCCGCGCGTTCCAGCGCAGCAACAGATCGAGGTAGCTGCTGCACCTGCCTCGAGCAGTGGCGGCGCCAGCGTCTCATCCGCCGGTAAACGGCGCCAGCAATTCGGCGATGCGTGCAATCTCCATGGCGCAACCTGCAGCATACGACACGAGACAACCCGGTGCGCCGCGCGATTCCAGAGCCTGCCAAGTTGCATTGTTTCGAAACTATTTAACTAACAAGAATTTCCGTGCGCTACAGCCGGGCAGCAACTGGCGCGGGCGCAGTCCTGCCGAGCAAGCGAAAAGCCTCTCAAAACCCCGCCAGATACTTTCGCTTCTTTTCTTCCGGCAAGAACGACGCGCGAAACGAATTCTTCGCCAGCTCGCGCAGCTCATCGTCGCTGAAGCCGAAGACCTGCTGCGCAATCTGATATTCGCGCAACAGGTTGGTGTGGAACATGTCCGGATCGTCGGTATTCAGCGTGACCAGCACACCGGCATCGAACAATTTCCGCACCGGGTGTTGCTCGGCCGCTGGCGCAGCAGCCGGTCATCACATTGCTGGTGATGCACACCTCCACTGGAATTTGCTTTTCGGCGAGATATCGCACTAGCTCCGGATCGTCAATCGCGTGCAGCCCATGCCCGATGCGGTCCGCCTTCAACTCACGCAGCGCGCCCCAGATGGATTCCGCCCCCACGGTTTCGCCGGCATGCACCGTCAATCGCAACCCGTGTTGCGCCGCGTGCTCATAGACCTCGCGAAACTGCTCCGGTCCGGCGCGGCGCTCGTCTCCGCCAATTCCGATGCCGACGACGTTGTGCTCCTTCAAGCGAATTGCCTCGTCCACCACGCGGCGCGCCTCGTCCACGCCGAAGTGCCGGACCGCATCGAAGATCCAGAACAGCGACATTCCGAAGTCGCGCTCGCCGCGTTGCCGCCCGCGCTCTGCCCCTTCAAACAGCGGAGCAAATTCCTGCCCGCGCCACTGCACCACGCCCGCCGAGATGTAGACCTCGGCATGCAGAACATTCTGCGCATGCAGCTTCTGCATCATGCGATAGGTGACCAGCTCGTAGTCTTCGGCGGTGCGCAAGCGCTCGGTGACCGCCTTGAACGCCCACAGAAAGCCGGTGAAGTGCTTGTATTCGTACAACGCGCGCGCTTCTTCTTCGCTGAAGACGCGTCCGCTGTCCTCGATATTCCGATAGCGATTGTTGGTCGTCGGCAGAGGCGTGGGATGGCGGCGGCTCAACTCCGCCAGCGTCGGCGGATCGACCGTGCCTTCCAGGTGCAGATGGAGCTCGGCCTTGGGCAGACGCAGAATGAAGTCGTTGGAAGAATCTGCCATGCCTACCGCTTAGCCGGGCTGAACTCGCTGCGATGGCGGCTGTACAGCATGTACACCGTCAATCCAATGATCAGCCACACGAAAAACCGCAGCCAGGTCAAGATCGGCAGGCCCGCCATCAGCAGCACGCAAAACACTACGCTGAGGATGGGCGCCGCTAGCCCGCCCGGCGCGCGGAATCCCCTGTGCCGCTCCGGCTGCTTGCGCCGCAGAATGATCACGCCAATCGACACCAGCACAAACGCGAACAGCGTCCCAATATTCGACAGGTCCGACAGCGTGCCAATGTCGAGAATCCCGCCGGGAATGCCCACCAGAAATCCGGCAATCCACGTCGCCACCGCCGGCGTGCGAAATCGCGGATGCACCCGGCTGAACATCTTGGGCAGCAAGCCATCGCGCGACATCGAGAACCACACCCGCGCCTGTCCCAACTGAAACACCAGCAGCGACGAGATCATGCCCATCATTGCGCCGAACAGGACCGCCAGCTCCGTCCAATGCAGCAGCGCCGACTTTGTGGTGCCCGCCAGCTTGCTCATGCTGTTCACCACGGGCGCGGCATCGTCAATCAGCGTATGCCACGGCACGATGCCGGTCAGTACCACCGCAACCGCAATGTAGAGCACGGTGCAGACGATCAGCGTGGCAATAATTCCGATTGGCAGATCGCGCTGCGGATTGCGCGCCTCCTCGGCCGCGGTCGAGACCGAATCGAATCCGATATACGTAAAGAAGATGATGGATCCGCCGGTCAGCACGCCCGGCCAGCCCTGCGGAGCGAACGGGTGATAGTTGGCGGGATGAATGAATCGCATCCCGACGAACACGAACGCCAGGATGGCGGCGATCTTCAGCAGCACCATCACATTGTTGGTCTCGGCCGACTCGCGAATGCCGCGCACTAGCACAATCGTCAGCAACATCACGATCAGAAATGCCGGCACGTTGAAGCCAAAGTGCCAGCCCGGCGTGTACAGCACGTTGCCTTGCAGGTCGGTCAGACCGCCCGGCAAGTACGCGGGCGTAATCCATCGCAAGAGCCGGATGCCAGCCGAACCAGCTGAAGGTTGCGACCATGTGCGCCGCAAAGCCAACGCTCACCGCCATGTTGCTGACCGCGTATTCCAGTATGAGGTCCCAGCCGATGATCCACGCGATCAACTCGCCCATGGTGGCGTAGGTGTAGGTGTAAGCGCTGCCGGCAATCGGGATCATCGAGGCCAACTCCGCGTAGCAGAGCCCGGTGAACGCACACACGATGGCCACCAGCACCAACGAAATTGCCAGCGCCGGTCCTGCTCCCGGGCGGCCCAGCGTCGCGGCGTGATGCACCAGGTAGTCGGCCACAGGTGCGTTCAGGATGGACGAGGTGTCAAACTTCTGCCCGGCAATTGCCGTGCCCACCACGGTGAAGATGCCGGAGCCGATTACCGCGCCGATGCCGAGCCCGGTCAGCGACCACGGGCCTAGCGTCTTCCTAAGCCGATGTTCCGGCTCCTCCGAATCGGAGATCAGCTTGTCGATGGACTTGCACGCGAAGAGTTGGTTCGCCAGGTAACGCTCCCGGGAGTGCTGGAATCAGTGCCTTCGAATTCAAACAGAAACACGGGGCCAAGGGCAAGTGGAAGGCGATTCAGCTCGGGGACGAAAAAAACTGTTCACCACAGAGGCACAGAGAACACAGAGAATAGAAAAGAAGAGAATTGTTCGTGCCTTCCGAGGCTCGGAACGCGATGGGAATAGCTGCGCTCTACGGAGTGAAAGTAAAAAACATTCTCCGTGCCTCTGTGTCTCTGTGGTGAAGAAGGAGCCGACACTTCCGAATCCAGGACGAAGTCCCTCAGCCGCACCCCTTAAAACCGTTTTGAAATTATTCTCTCTGTGTCTCTGTGCCTCTGTGGTAAGGAATTCTCCGTGTCCTCGTGCCTCCGTGGTGAACGCGTTACTTCCGGCCCCAATGTCTCCTCAAAGTGGTTATCGATCATGTGGAACAAATGCGTCCGCGCCGCGAACCCGGCGATGCCGTGCGTCTTTCCCGGATACATCATCAGCTCAAACTGCTTGCCCGAGTTGATTAACCCATTGATCATTTGAATCGTGTTCTGCATGTGCACGTTGTCGTCGCTGGTGCCGTGCACCTCCAGCAGGTTGCCATGCAGGTTCGCCGCAAAGTTCACCGGCGAACTGTTCTTGTATCCTTCCGGATTGTCGATTGGCAGGCCCATGTAGCGTTCGGTATAGATCGAATCGTAATTGCGCCAATCGGTCACCGGCGCTACCGCGACTCCGGCTTTAAACATGTCGGTGTGCTCCATCGTATACAGGGTGAAGTATCCGCCATAGCTCCAGCCCCAAAATCCCAGCCGGCTCCATCCAGTTGCGGAAACTGTTGCAGTGCCTGCTTCAGCGCAGCCATCTGATCGTTGAATTCGTTCTCGCCGAAATTATGTTTGATAACCATGGCAAAGGCCTTTCCCCGTCCACCCATCCCGCGATTGTCCACATGCAACACAGCAAATCCCTGGCGGGCCAGCACCTGATCGAACAGATCTCCGCCTAGCCATGCATCGCGTATGGTCTGCGCTCCCGGGCCGCCATAGGGATTGACGATCAGCGGCGCCTTACCGTTCGCCATCATCGGCCCGCCCTCCGGCAGCAGGATCACTCCCTGCAAAGTGGTTGTGCCATCGGCGGCCTTGAAGTCCACAAACTTCGGCGTTAGCAGGTTATAGGCTTCCACGCTGCGCGCCTTCCAGAACGCGTTACAAGCGCCGTCCACGGTGCACAACGAAACCGTTGGCGGCGTGGTCAGCGCCGAGTACGTATCCACGTAATACTTGGAATTCTTCGGATCGAAGTCCGCCGCGTGCGATCCATTTTCCTTCGAAACACGGTGGAAGTTCTGTCCGTCCAGCCCTACGGCGTACAGGTTCGTCTGTCGCCAATCGCCCTCATTGGCCGAGAAATAGACGACCCCCTGTTTCTCATCAACTCCGTCGATGCTCCTGACCTCCCAGTCGCCACGCGTAAGTTGCGCTACCATCTTGGCCGGGCCGCTCAGCGGCTTGTCTTTGTCGAACTGGTACAGATAAATATGGTTGTGCCCGTCGCGCCAACTCGTCCACAAATATCGATCGCCCGACGCCAAAATCTGAAAGTCCACCTCAGGATGCATGTCGATCCAGGCGTCGGTAGTCTCGTTCATCATCAGCGCCCACTTGCCGTTGTTCGTATCCACAAAATACAAATCCATTTCATTTTGTAGGCGGTTGAGGACTATTGCCCACAACAAGCCTTCGCGCACCCATCCGAAACGGGGGACCAGGCCATTCGGGTTGTTGGAAAGCGGAAGGTCGTTATTCTTGCCCGTTCCGGCGTCGATCCATTTGATCTTGCCCCCATTCGAATTCACCACGCCTAATTGCACGTTGGGATTGGGATCGCCCGGCTGCGGATACTTCTCCTGGTCCACGGTGGCATGCGTCGGCATCCAGTCGGTGATGGGATAGGTGGGTACGGCCTTCTCGTTCATTTGCAGAAATGCGATCTGCTTGCCCTCCGGAGACCAGAAGTAATTGCTGCGGGTGTACAGCTCCTCTTCGTACACCCAATCGACTTCGCCATTCAGCAAATTGTCGTCCCCATCTTTGGTCAGGGTCTTTTCGTTCCCGCCCTCCACTGCACGCACATAGAGGTTGTGCTTGCGAACGTAGGAAATCCGGCCGCCATCCGGCGAGAACTTGGGATCGACGGTCCCCTCGGAGCTGGTCGTCATCTGCACCGCCGTGCCGCTGTCCAGGTTGTAAAGCCAAAGCTGACCCATCGAGTCGAACAGTAGCTTCTTCGAATCGGGCGACCATTGGTACGCGGCAATGGAATACCGCTGCGCCGCTTCCTTCTTGCGTTCGTCCTTGATGTTGCTGGTGGGCGGCGCGAGAGCGGCCAGCTTCTCGCTCGCCACCAGTACCGCGGGCTTGCCCGTGGTCACGTCAACGTAGTAGAGCGCGCCGTGGTCGCCGCTGTCATCCCGTTGCACGAAGGAAACCTTGGAGCCATCCGGGCTCCACTTCACGTCCTCCGGGCCGCGGCCCAGTATGCCGCCAGGCTGGAAGATGTCTTCAATCGCCAGCTCTTTTTTCGCGGATGACTCTTGCGAGGATGGCGACGGGGTAGATTGCGCAATCAAGAATGAAGTGGACAACACACAGCAAAGCAATGCAGCGAACCGTGATTTCACGTTAGCTCCGACCAGAAAAATGTGTAGCGGGAAAGTTTATATCAGGACAGCGGGTTTATGTGGCACGACTGAAATTCGGGCGGTGGACTACTTTGAACCGTCAGCACCTTCCCTGATCGTCGAGATAATGCGGCAGCGTCCGCGTTGAATTATTTTGATTACAACTTCATCAAGCGACACCGTACACTGCGGACGACCCCAGCAATGACCGCTGGTGTCACAGATCGGCTGTGGTATGTGGCAGAACTTGTTGCCCTTTGGTAGCAGTACGAGCGGAGGACGGGAAGAGCAGCATGAATAACGCGATGCACCTAACCCTCGGCGCAATATTGGTTTGCTCGGCTGTTTTTGCCCCTCCCATTCGTCTCAAGTCCCCATGGAAATTGTATTGGCGAACGCTTGTTGGCTTTGTGGGGGTAGCACTCATGTGTTCCACCCTCTACGACATCCTGAAATCAAAGTAGCCCACTACCGAAATTGGGCGCCTTGAAAGCTTCATGCCGATCACGGCGTTGCTCCCCGCGACGCGACCGTTCAGGGAAAACTCGATTAGCGTGCGCGATTGGTGTCAGGGCACGACTTCAGTCGTGCCGAGAAGTCGTTCTATTTTTGTCATCACGAACCGACTTTAGTCGGTGAGGGACCGGCCTTTGCGAGTTTTTCAGCCGTAGTCTCTTTAGTCGCCTTAGGATTGTTTTTTCGCCCCTGCAAGCTCGATGGGAGCGCACGACTAAGCCCGGAGGGCGACACAATCGTAGGCCCAGTGCGTAAGCACTGGCTAGGCTCCCAAATAGAACCCCGAACCCCGTAGAGGCGGCACTCTAACGCCTCAGCGTCCCATCTGATAGATCCGCAACCATTCCACAAGCACCACGAAGATTCCGATGCCAAAATATAGGTTGCGTGCCGCTTGCGTTGTTAGCGCTGCCGGCAGAGGCATACCGCGGCTGCGCAAGCTCAACACTAGCGAACGCTCGTGCTTCATAACGAAGTCGGCAATCCGCCTATGGAAGGCGATGATCAGCAATCCCAGACAAAGTCGCGCAATTTCAATGGCCATGTCCGATGCTAGGCGCGTCTGCGGCATTCTCTCAATAGGCCAAAAACCTTAATCCTCCAGCCTATCCGCCCGCCAAAGACTTGGTTTCTGCGTGCTAGAATCCCAGCAGGTTCCCCTGGGGTCCAAATGAATTCCGATCTGCAGAAGTTGATCGACTTGCAAGAGGTCGATGCCCGAATTGCCACGCTCCAGGCTGAGATCGCGGCGCTTCCCAAACAAGTCGCACAGATCGAGGCCAAACTCGCCGGCTCCAAAGCCCAACTCGAGGCTGCCCAGGCCGCCATCAAGGCCGACGAGGTCACCCGCCGCAAGCATGAGTCCGACATCAAGGACCAGCAGGAGAAGATAAGCAGGTACCGCGACCAGTCGCTCAAGGTCAAAACCAACGACGAGTACCGGGCGCTGAACCACGAAATCCAGTTTGCCGACGCGGAGATCCGCAAGCTGGAAGACAAGATTCTGGAAATCATGGTGGCCACCGACGCCCGCAAGGAGGCGATCAAGCAGGCCGAAGCCGCGCTGAAGGCCGATACTGCCGCTAATGAAAAAGAAAAAGAGCACGCCCGAGCGCAAACTGCCGAGGACGAAAAGCAGCTTGCCGAGCTAAACGCCACCCGTAAGCAACTGCGTTCCGGAGTCAACGAAGAAACGCTCACCCATTACGACCGCGTGCTGAAGCTGCGCGGCTCGGTGATGGCGGCGGTCCATGAAGATGAGAGTTGCTCGGCTTGCCGGGTGCGGCTGCGTCCGCAGGTCTTCCAGGAAGTCACGACCAACGAGCAAATCGTCACTTGCTTCTACTGCAATCGGATTCTGTACTACGTCCCCCCGCCGCCGCCCGAACCGGAAGGCGAGCCCGAGCCCAAGAAGCGCAAGTCCAAAGCCGTGAGCGAAGCTCCGCAGGAAGGGCCCTCATCCACCGACGAGGCCGCGGCGCAGTAGCTCTGCAAACGCCCCGAATTCGATACTCCCCATCGGTCAACAGACGATGTATACTATACATCGTGAAGCGCACGCAGTTATATCTCGACGATGATTTGTGGCGCTCCCTACACGCCCGCGCAAGCCGCGAGGGGACAACAATCTCCGACTTGGTCCGGCGAGCTGCTCGAGAACGGTATCTCAGCAATCTGGACGAACGCAGAGATGCGATGCAGGCCTTCGTGGGAATTAGAAGGTAACGTTCCGAATTCTCCAATCCTGTTGAGTACGTGCGTCGGTTGCGCCGTGGCAGCCGACTTGAGAGACTTGCCAAATCGTGACGGTACTAGTGGATTCCGATGTCCTGATCGAGGTTTCTCGCGGCAAGAACGAGGATATTCTGTCGAGATGGATAGCGTTAAGTCAGTCCGACAGTCCTATCCTCTATTCGCCAGTAACTGCCGCCGAACTCTGGGCAGGTGCGCGTCCACAAGAACATGACGCGCTGACCGACCTCTTTCGAACACTCCTTTGCGCTCCTATCGACAGGGAAACCGGCCAGCAGCCCGGTGATTATCTCCGGCAATATCACAAGAGTCATACCCTCGAACTGGCCGATGCACTCATAGCAGCCGCAGCCATGCTGAACCATGCCGAACTGTGGACGCGCAATCGAAAACATTACCCCATGAAGCAACTGTCGTTCTATCAGGCTGATACACCGCATAGCTAAGTTACCGAAAGCAACCTGCGATGCGCCATCCTCCCGCGTAAGATAGTCGTTTGACTTCCTAGCGAGGACGCCCTGGCTGATTCCATCCCATCATTACGGTGAACCATCGCGGAGCCGCGCGTCTGCGTAGCGGACACTTGTGGGTCTATCGCTCCGATCTGGTGCCGCCCACAGAGGCTCCGCTGGGTGCGCTGGTTCAAGTGCGTGATGAGCGTGGGCGCAGGCTCGGATCGGCGCTCTACAGCAGTGCCTCGCAGATCGCGGTCCGCCTTCTGACTAGCGACGAAATTAGCGAAGCGCAACTACCGGCTCTCTTGCGGGAACGTATCGCCGCTGCCGTCCGTTTTCGCCAGCAGGTCCCTCGCGAAACCGATGCTTACCGCGTCATCTTCAGCGAGGCCGACCTGCTGCCCGGCCTCATCGTCGACAGGTATAACGACGTGCTCTCCATGCAGGCGCTGACCCAGGCCCTCGATCGCCAGGACCTGCGGCAACTGGTACTCGACGCGATCGCCGAATACTTTCCCCAAGCCAGCGTGGTTGAGCGCGTCGATCCGCACATTCGCGAGCTCGAGCAATTGCCGGCGCGCGATTCGCAGATCGTTCGCGGCGAGCACTCCAGCGCCATCTTCACCATGAACGGCGTCCGCTTCCACTTCGACGGACTCGGCGGACAAAAGACCGGCGCCTTCCTCGATCAGCGTGAGAACTACGCCGCCGCTGCCCGCTATGCTCACGGAGACGCCCTCGACTGTTTCACCTATCAGGGAGGATTTGCCCTGCACTTAGCGCGGACTTGCCAAAGCGTTACCGCCGTTGACTCATCCCGTCCGGCGCTGGAAGTCGCGGAACAGAATGAGCAACTTAATCGCGATGCCCACCGCTGCGGCGAGATCGAATGGATCGAGGCTAACGCGTTCGATCTGCTCAAGGACTACGCAACAGCGGGCCGCCAGTACGACACCATCGTTCTTGATCCGCCGGCCTTCGCCAAGACCAAGCGCAACTTGCCCACCGCCCTGCGCGGCTATAAGGAGCTCAACCTGCGCGCTCTGAAAATGCTGCGGCCGGGAGGCACCCTGGTGACCTGCTCATGTTCGTTCCACGTGAGCGAGGCGGAGTTCCTGGATATGCTGGGTGCAGCCGCCAGCGATGCGGGGCGGCGAATGCGAATCCTCGAGAGGCGCGGCCAGTCGGTCGACCATCCCGTCCTGTTAAACGTTCCCGAAACTGCCTATCTGAAGTGCGTTATCTGCCAAGTGCTCCAGTGATCTCCAGTAATAATATGTCGCAGGGGAAAAGGGAGGATCAGGAGGGCGTTAATCCATACTACGTTTGGAAATTTGGGGGTCTGTTGTGACGACGATTGATCTGAAGCACGTTCTTCTCTGGTGTGTTGTTCTTAACTACGTAGTTCTATTCATCTGGTTCGGAGTCTTTACCTGTGCCCATGACTGGATGTATCGAATGCATACTCGTTGGTTTAAGCTCTCGATCGAGACCTTTGATGCCATGCATTACGCGGGCCTTTCCGTCTACAAGATCGGCATACTCTCGCTAAACCTGGTGCCATTGATAGCGCTCTGTTTGGTTTCTTGAGGGAGTCGCCCGAGGCAAATATTCAGCCTGAAGGTTGAGACCCACGGGCCGTACGCCGCCCTGGGGCGGAGGATAAATTTCTCACTTTTTGCCCGGCGCTTGACCACCCCAATCCACCCACAGGCGGCGTGGATTGAGGCCCCAGAATTCTCGAGGCTAGCAGGGCCGCCGCTGCCGCGACTGATTCGGAACCAACTCCGCCCTGCAGCATTCCTCTCTCCGATTCTGATTCATTGTAAAGTATTGTATATAAAATGCTTACTGATTTTTACGCCAGAAGATTTTCCGTGAAGATACTTGACAGTAATGCGCTCATATTTTATGATTCTTTTGAGCTGAGATATACATCAAACTCAGTGAAGGTCAGATAGACCGCACAATTTCTTGGAGGATTTGGATCATGACTGTGTTAACCCGCTGGGAACCGTTTCGTGAGTTGACCGCTTTGCAGAACCGCATGAACCGTTTATTCGAGGAGCAGTACGGCGGAGGGCGCGAAGAGTCGTTGACCACTGGCGCTTTCGCTCCCCCAGTCGACATCTATGAAGACGAGCACAGCATCCAGTTGAAGCTGGAAGTGCCCGGCATCGACGAAAAGGACTTGGACATCCGGGTGGAAAACAACGTTCTCACTGTAAGTGGCGAGCGCAAGTTCGAGAAGGAAGAGAAGGAAGAGAACTTCCGCCGGGTGGAGCGCCGCTATGGCAGCTTCAGCCGCTCGTTCACGCTGCCGAACACGGTGAACACCGAGGACATTCAGGCCGAGTACACCAATGGAGTATTGAACGTTCGACTGGCCAAGCGTGCCGAAGCCAAGCCGAAGCAGATCAAGGTCAATATCGGCACCCAGAAGCCGCCTGAAGGCAAGAAGCCCGAGAGTCAGACGCATAGCGCGAGCGCGACCAAAGGGCAGGTTGCCTGACCCAAGTTTCGCCCACCGGTGAGATCGGAGGGAGACGAACTGGGGAGTTCAAGGGAGGCGAGTTTGCCTCCCTTTTGTTTACCGAACGAACTCACCGGGGGCGAAAGCTAGACAGTGGTGAGTGGTGGGTGGATAGTAGTCAAATAAGGCAGGGCGAGAGCACCCTGCCTATGGGTGGAACGTGCGAAGCGATACCAGAACACCCGTGACCTCCTTGACTATCCACTCACCACTTTTCATTGGAGTGAACCCATGGCAATTCGTTGGGACAAGTTAACTGTTAAAGCGCAGGAAGCCATGCAGCGGGCGAACGATCTGGCCAGCGAGCACGGCAATCCTGAGTTGCAGCCGGTCCACATTCTGGCTGCGTTGCTGGAAGATCGCGAAGGCATCGTCGCGCCTTTGTTGGAGCGTGTAGGACTGCATACCCAGACGGTGCAAGCCGAGGTCATGGGCGACATCGAGCGCCTGCCCAAAGTCTCTGGCAGCGGCTCCGCCCAGGCGCACCTCTCCGATGCCACCCAGAAGGTGCTGGAGAACGCCTTCAAAGAGGCCGCCAACTTCAAGGACGAGTACGTCTCCACCGAGCACATGCTGCTCGGGATGACCAAGTTGAAGCGCGATGCGGCCCAGGAGATCCTGACGCGCGGCGGCGCCACCTATGACAACATCCTGCGTGGGCTGACCGCGGTGCGCGGCAATCAGAAGGTCACCGACCAGAATCCCGAAGCGAAGTACCAGGCGCTGGAGCGCTATGCCAAAGACCTCACCGAGCTGGCGCGCCAGGGCAAACTCGATCCCGTGATCGGGCGCGACGAAGAAGTACGTCGCGTGGTGCAGGTGCTTGTCGCGCCGCACCAAGAACAATCCGGTGCTGATTGGCGAACCCGGCGTCGGCAAGACGGCCATCGTCGAAGGCCTGGCGCAACGCATCATCTCCGGCGATGTGCCCGAGCAGTTGAAGAATAAGCGCGTGGTGTCGCTCGATCTGGGAGCGATGCTCGCGGGGGCGAAGTATCGCGGCGAATTCGAAGATCGCCTCAAGGCGGTGCTGAAAGAAATTGAGCAGTCGCAGGGGCAGATCGTTCTGTTCATCGACGAGCTGCACACGCTGGTGGGCGCCGGAGCGGCGGAAGGCGCGATTGACGCCTCCAACATGCTGAAGCCGGCGCTGGCACGCGGTGAGTTACGCGCGATTGGCGCGACCACACTGAACGAATATCGCAAGTACATCGAGAAAGACGCCGCCCTGGAGCGCCGCTTCCAGATTGTGTATGTCGGCGAGCCCAACGTGGAGGACACCATCGCCATCCTGCGCGGCCTGCGCGAGAAGTACGAAGTTCATCACGGCGTGCGCATCAAGGATTCGGCCATTGTGGCGGCGGCTACGCTGTCGCATCGTTACATCTCCGACCGCTTCCTGCCCGACAAAGCCATCGACCTGATCGACGAAGCCGCGGCTTCGCTGCGCATCCAGATCGACTCGATGCCGACAGAGATCGACCAGTTGGAGCGCCGGGCGACGCAGCTCGAGATCGAGCGCCAGGCGCTGAAGCGCGAAGACGATGCGAACTCGCGCGAGCGGCTGGCGGCGGTGGAGAAAGAGCTGGCGCACATTAAAGAAGACGCCAATGCTCTGAAGGCGCGCTGGAAGCAGGAGAAGGAGGCCATCGCCAAGGTGCGCGAGGCCAAGGAGCGCATCGAGCGGCTAAAGGTGGACGAGCAGGAAGCCACCCGCAAGGGCGACTACAACCGCGCCGCGCAGATCAAATACGGCGAGCTGCCACAGCTGGAAGCGGAAGTGGCGAAGCTAAGCGCGGCGATGGATGGCAAGCAGTCGCGCATGTTGAAAGAAGAGGTCGATGAGGAAGACGTTGCCAAGATTGTCAGCAAGTGGACCGGCATTCCGGTGTCGAAGATGCTGGAAGGCGAAGTCAAGAAGCTGGTTACCATGGAAGACCGTCTGCGGCAGCGCGTGGTCGGACAGGACGAGGCGATTCAGAGCGTGGCCAACGCCATCCGGCGTTCACGTGCCGGTCTAAGTGATCCGCGGCGGCCGATCGGGTCGTTCATCTTCCTCGGGCCGACCGGTGTCGGTAAGACGGAGTTGGCCCGCGCGCTGGCCGAGTTCCTCTTCGACGACGAACACGCCATGGTGCGCATCGACATGTCGGAGTACATGGAGAAGCATTCCGTGTCGCGACTCATCGGCGCGCCCCCGGGCTACGTTGGGTACGACGAGGGCGGGCAGTTGACAGAGGCGATACGACGCCGGCCGTACGCAGTGGTCCTGTTCGATGAAATCGAGAAGGCGCATCCCGACGTGTTTAACGTCTTCCTGCAGATCATGGACGACGGCCGCCTCACCGACGGCAAGGGTCGCATCGTCGACTTCAAGAACACCATCATCATCATGACGTCGAACATTGGCTCCAGTTATCTTCAGGATCTGGGAGAGCGTTCGGCGGAGCAGATCTCGGAAGCGCACCAGCGGGTGATGGAGGCGCTGCGGGCGCACTTCAAGCCTGAGTTCCTCAACCGAGTGGACGACATTGTCATCTTTAATCCGCTGGGCAAAGAGCAGCTCACCAAGATTGTGGACCTGCGGCTGGAAGACCTGCGCAGGCTGTTGGCCGATCGCAAGATGAGCCTTGAGCTGACCGCGAAAGCGAAAGAACTGATCTTCACCGAAGGCTACGATCCGAACTACGGAGCGCGTCCGCTGAAGCGGGCGATCCAGCGCCTGGTGCAGGACCCGCTGGCGATGAAGATTCTCGACGGCGAGGTGCTGCACGGCGATCACGTCATTGTGGACGTCGACAAGAAGGAGCACAAGCTGACGTTCAAGGTGGCGAAGCGGGTGGGCGAAACAGCGGCGGTGACGAAGTGATGCGTCGGCAGGGGCAACTTTCTATATGCGCCGCTTTTCTCCGTATTCCGCCGCTTTACTGCAGGTGTCACCCTGAGCGAAGGCCGCCGGGGTTTGGCTGCCGTAGTCGAAGGACCTCTATAGCGCTCACCCACAAGAATACCGGCACAGTCGAAAGGCTGTGCCGTTTACATTTCTTGGGTCACAAAGGCCTCAGTAATGGTATCGTGCCTGCAAAAAATCAATGCGGCCCTCGCTCACGCGATAGACGAGCCGATGCTCCTGGGTGATGCGCCGCGACCAGCAACCGGCCAGCGCAAACTTCAATGGCTCCGGCTTGCCGATACCAGTGAACGGGTCATGCATCACCGCTTCCACCAGTTCCAAAATTCGCAACGCAGCTTTGCGGTCAGTCTTGACCCAATACCTCAAGTCCTCGCGAAACTCGGGCTGGAATATCGCTTGCCGCTCAGCGGGCCGCGCCAAGCCCCATCTCCCGACGCAGCTTGTCCACCGATTCGGCCTTGCCTTTTCCGCGCGTGGCCCTGTGCAGGGCCGTCAGCAGGCGCTGAGCATTCTTAGGTGAGCGCAGCAGGTGTGCCGTCTCCAGCAGGCTGGTCAACTCTTCGGCTGGGACCAATGCGACATCCTTGGCATGGCGGCGGCGCACAATAACAACGTCGTGATCGTTGGCAACTTGATCAAGGACGGCTGCCAGCCGTTGCCGCAAACTGGTGTAGGTGGTCTCCACAGGCATGTTATTGGCTCTCTGGTAAGCGTACAGCTTTCCTGTACGTACGTCAAACCCTTGAGTAACTCGGGGCGAAAGCGCTTCGCTGTAGTTAATGTAAGTGTATTAAGCGCCCCCCGGCCTGTGCTACCATCGCGCTTCAATCTTCTTATTCCTTCAGGAGCTCTCATGCGGAAAACCGTTCTATCGCTTGCCGTCGTTATGTTCGTGGCGCTATCGATGCTCAATCTGCACGCCGCCAGCCTGGCTGGTGTAACGCTGCCAGACACGGCACAGGTCGGGAACACCAAGCTGGTGCTCAATGGCCTGGGGCTGCGGACCGATTTCATGGTCAAGGTCTATGTCGCCGGACTCTACCTTGAGCAGAAGTCGTCGGATCCCGACGCCATCATCAAGGCCAACGCGCCCAATCGAATTGTCATGCAGTTCCTGCATGGCGCCAGCAAAAGCCAAATGACGAATGCCTTCAAGGAGTCGTTCAACGACAATACGCCCGACGCCATGAAGACGATGCAACCCGACATCGACCGCTTGTTCGGCGCGCTCGACGCCGTCAAGCCGGGCGACCAGATGATCTTCACCTACGTCCCCGGCACCGGTACCACCTTTGCCATCAACGGCCAGGACAAGCTCACCATCGCCGGTTCGGCCTTCAACCCGGTGATCTTGTCGGTATGGCTCGGACCGAAGCCGCCCACCGCCAACGTGAAAAAGGGAATGCTCGGGAAGTAGCGCCTGCCGTAGAGTTTTCGTTTTACTGACCACCGGCAACGCGCGTCTGACGACTGTTCCTCCGTGCTCATACAGGCTTCCTTTGCCTGGCTGAGTTCTTCATTCTCCTAACCACTGGCGCCTGGCAACTGTTCACTGTCACCGCTTCTGTGCGAAACTCGGGCGGGTACGAAGCAAGGGCGATCCCATGCCAGCGACAGAGGAACGTCTCAGCAAGGCCACAATTCTCGGCATGATCGCCATGGGCGTCGCCGTTCTGGTGGTGGCCAACGACTTCACCGCGCTCTCGGTTGCACTGCCCGCCATCGAGAGGACCCTGCACACCGATGTCACCACCGTGCAGTGGGTGATCAATGGCTACGCCATGGTCTTCGGCGTCCTCATCGTGACCGGCGGGCGATTGGCCGACATGTTCGGGCGACAGGCGCATCTTCTTCGCCGGTGCGGCAATCTTCGCTGGCTTCTCCGTAATCGGCGGATTCGCGCCGAACGTCTGGGTGCTTCTCGCTTGCCGCTTCCTCATGGGCGTCGGCGGCGCCATGATGTGGCCCGCCATCCTGGGCATGACCTACGGCCTGTTGCCGCCAGGTAAGGCCGGACTGGCCGGCGGCATCATTCTTGGCGCTGCCGGATTCGGCAATGCGGTTGGCCCGCTGCTGGGCGGCGTGCTGACCGATACCGTCGGATGGCGATGGATCTTCTTCGTCAATCTGCCGGTTGCTGCAGCCGCGGCCGTCCTGATCACGTGTCATGGTCGTGCCGGCATGACACAGCGCGCAAGGGCGACGGGAAGAATCGATTATTCCGGAACGGCCGCGCTTTCCGTTGGACTGTTGGCGTTGCTGCTCGCGCTCGATTGGGCCCTCGACCTCGGCTGGACGGCGCCGCTGATCATCTTTCTGTTCGCCCTGGGCGGCGGTGGCGTTAGGCGGCTTCTTGTTCATCGAGCGCCGAGCCGGCGAAAGCGCTCTGGTCCCCGAAACCGTTCTGCAGAACCGGGGCTTTGTCGCAGCGGGTATGGCCACGCTGTTGGCCTCGGCGATCTTCTTCGCCGCGCTGCTTTACCTGCCGCAGTTCATGTCGAAGGTGCTCGGCTTCAGCGCCATGGGCTCGGGCGCCGGGCTGCTGCCCATGATGGGTACCTTCATGGTGACCTCATTCGTCGCGGGACGGCTCTACGAGCGTCTCGGACCGAAGCTCATCGTCACGCTGGGCGCTCTGCTTCTCGGAGCCGGCATGATTCTTCTGTCGGCGATCTCGGCGAAGACGACTTACGACCATCTCATCTTCGGAATGGTCGTACTCGGCATCGGCGTCGGATTGTTCTATTCGTCCGTCACCACGGCGGCGATCACCGCGCTCGATCCATCCCAGGCCAGCCTGGCCGGCGCCATCGTCTATATGTTCCAGATCGCCGGTGGATCGATCGGCGTCGGCTTCAATACCGCCATTGTCGTCTCTGCATCGTCGATGCCGCGCGGGAATTCATACTGCATTTCTGGTGGATGGCATCTTGGCCATCGGTAGCGCAGCGGTGGCAATTCTCTTCGTCGGAGGCACGGTCGATCGCGAGCGCCTGCGCGCCTTACGACACCACCATCGCGCCCACGCGTAAGCCGGGTGCTCCCCTATTGGTTTAGCTCGCATGGGAACTTTGTTCGCAGCTAAGAGATTCTGCTGCGCCCTCGACCTTGTCCGCTTCCGGAGTCTTGCTATCACCGCCCGACGTGACCTCGCGCACTGACAAAATATTTTGAGCGACTATCGTTCACTTGTCTTGAAAATGGGGGTTCTCTGCCCACCGTCCACCTCCCAACGATCAGTTTCCCAAGAGGAGATGTCATGATGAAGACGAGACTCGTGTTAGCGGCCTTGATGGCGCTGCTTGCGCTACCTGCGTTCGGCAAGACCTACAAGAACACCTATCCTGATCCTTGCAGCGAGGTATGGAGCGCGGTCAAAGACACGCTTAGCAATCCGGATAGCTACACCGTCGTGGAGAACAACGACGCTCAGATGACGGCTTCCTACGATGTGAAGCACTCCGCCCACGTCAACATTAGCGGAACCCTCCTGCAGCGCACAAATAAGGTCACGCTGGTCTCGAAGGGTACCGGATGTGAGATGCAGGTGGTGTCGAACTATAGCGGATGGGAGCACAACGACAAAGGTGACTTCAGGACTCGCGTGGATGAAGCTTTGGCCAAACTGAAGGCCGCCACCCCGCCGCCCGCGAAACCGGCGGAAGCAGCCAAATAGGTCAGCCTTATTGGGTTCCTCAGACCGACGCACCATCAGACGCTTGGCGACTCGCAATGACCGGGAATTATCTGCGCGGCTCATTCTTCGCGCGGTTCTTGATCCAGATCGGTGTGCCCACAAATCCGAACGCCGCGCGAATCTGGTTCTCCAGGAATCGCTGATACGAGAAGTGCAGCTTCACCGCCCGATCGGTGAACAGGATAAATGTGGGCGGTGAAACCCCGGCCTGCGTCATGTAGAGAATCTTCACCCGTTTGGCCATCGGGACCGACGCCCGCTCAAAATCAACCTTGGCGAGGAAGCGGTTCATCTCTCCGGTGCCGATGCGCTTGCGCCGCTCGCGCGCCACCAGTTCCAGAGTGGAAAACACCTTGTCGAGATTTCGTCCCGTCGTCGCCGAAATGAACAGCACCGGGGCATACGACAGAAACTTCAGATGCCGCCGAACCTGCTCCTCGTAAACGCTGCGATCGGCGGGAGGCTTGCCGTCGGTCCGCTTATCCGTCACCAAATCCCATTTGTTGATGACGATGATCACCGACCGCCCGCTCTCATGCGCGTAACCGGCGATGGTGGCATCGCTGGCGGTGACGCCCTCCACCGCGTCGATCAGCATCAGCGCCACGTCGGCGCCTTCCAGATGCTTGCGTGCCATCACCACCGACAGTTTCTCGGCCATCAATTCTGTCTTGCCCTTGCGGCGGATACCGGCAGTATCGATGAAGCGATACTCGAGTCCGTCGCGCTCGATGAGTTCGTCCACCGCATCGCGGGTGGTGCCCGCAATCGGCGAAACTATTGCACGGGACGTACCGGTCAGTGCGTTCAGCAGTGTGGATTTGCCGACGTTGGGCCGGCCAATGATGGCGACGCGAGTCTCGCGGGGGACATCAGCTTCCTGTTCTTCCGTCCCCTCAGCCTTATCTGTCACCTCGATTTCATCGGTCACCCCGAGCGTAGCTCGGTCGCGGGCGGCGACCGCACGGAGTCGAGGGACCTGCTGTTCTTCGTTGCCAGTCGCAGAGGTTGGCGCGTCCGCCTGCTCCGGCATCACGCTCAACACATGCTCCAACAGTTCCGCAATGCCGTTGCCGTTCTCGGCTGAGATAGGAAACAGCTCCCGAATCCCAAGGCGCCGGAATTCCTCGGCGTAAGGTTCGAGCTGCGGCGTGTCGGCCTTATTAACGGCCAGCAGCAGAGGCTTCCCCGTGCGCAGCAGCAAGCGCGCGAGATCAATATCGGGAGAAGCCAATTCGGTGCGCCCATCCACCACCAGAACAATCACGTCGGCCTCTTCCAGCGCCACCCGGGCTTGCCGGAAGATCTCCGCCGGAATTAATGCCTGGTCATCGGGAACGATACCGCCGGTATCGACCACGCGAAACTTTTTGCCCACCCACTCGACATCGCCGTAGATGCGATCGCGGGTGATACCAGGCTCGTCGCCAACGATGGCGCGGCGCGAGCCGACCAGGCGATTGAATAGCGTTGACTTGCCGACGTTAGGACGACCGACGATGGCCAGCGTCCCGACTGTAGGCGGTTCGCCCTGTTCGGTGGTCCGGCTGGACTCAAATTGCATGCGACGATTCATTTGGCTCTTGACATGTTCTAAGCAATTAGTTACATTTTAGAACTTAGGAGGTTAATACCATGAATATTTTGGTTGCGGACGAGGCTTGGTTAGCCACAGCTCTGTTGCATCGAGAGCATCCCGAATCCGAGGACTTCAGCCTGGACGACATCCGCGCCCGCGCCCGCAAGGAGTTTCACGACGACCGTCCCGGGGTTTGGCAGCACATCGTAAGCCACTGCGTCGCCTCGAACCGCCCGAACCCAGCTCAGTATCGCATGTTACATGGCAGTGCGCGCGGACGCCGGCGGCTTTATCGGCCCGGCGATCCTGTGCATCCGGAGCGCAAGGGAAAGATTTATCCAGAAAAGAGAGCCATTCCCGAGCGTTACCATGGTCTGTTGGATTGGTATCTCAGCGATTATAGCCGCCGTCGCACCGGCGCTTGCGGATCCAGCGACCCGGCAGTCTTGCTGAAGTTTGTAGGACTGATTCCCGCCTACGATCTGCAGAAGATTTCGGAAGCCATCAGTTCCGGCTGCGAACGGATCGATTCAAATGAGTGGTAGAGCCCTGTTGGACACCAACGTTGTCATTGCGCTCTTCGCCGGAGACCCCGCCGTGGTCGAGGGCCTCGAACGCAAGACCGCCGTATTCCTGTGTGTGCCCGTCATCGGAGAACTGCGTTACGGCGCCCTCGCGTCGACACGAGTCGAGCAAAACCTCGCCCGCCTGGATGAATTAAGCCACGCGATCGAGGTTTTGCTCTGCGACGCGGAGACAGCCCAGTTCTATGCGGAGTTGAAATTTAAGCTTCGCACAAAGGGACGTCCCATCCCGGAGAATGACGTGTGGATTGCTGCGATAGCTAGCCAGCACGGGCTCACGCTGCTTTCCCGGGATTCGCACTTTCGGGGGATTGCGGGGCTGGACCTCGAGCTCGTGCGACCCTGAGCGTCGTCTCCGTTGCATTGCTAGTAACATCAAACCTAATGTCGTCGAGATCCTCAAGCCCGGCCTCTACCGCCGCGCGTTTGCCGTCGCTGTACCAGTTCTTCGGTCCGGGGGGGGTGCTGGCGCGCACGCATCCAGCGTACGAGTTTCGCCGGGGTCAGCTACAGATGGCCGAGGCCGTCGAGCAAGCTTTGACGGAGCGCCGTCATCTGATCGTGGAGGCTGGCACCGGCACCGGCAAGACGTTGGCGTACCTGCTGCCCGTAATTCGCTCCGGCAAACGCGTCATCATCTCCACCGGCACCAAAACCTTGCAGGAACAGCTCTACTTCAAAGACGTTCCGTTCCTGCGCGAGCATCTCGGTGAGCTGCGTGTGTGCTACATGAAAGGCCGCGGCAACTATCTGTGCCGCAAGAAGCTCTATGACCTCACCGACCAGCCCGTACTGAATGGACTTGAGGAGATCAATCAGTTCCGCATCATTAGCGACTGGGAGAAAACCACCGAAAGCGGCGACCGCGCTGAGCTGGCCGACCTGCCGGAGAACAGCCATCTCTGGCCCAAGCTTGACGCGCGTACCGACCGCTGCATTGGCTCGCAGTGCCAGCAGTTCGACCGCTGCTTCATCACCGAGATGCGCCGCCGTGCCGCTGAGAGCGACATCGTCATCGTCAACCATCACCTGTTCTGCGCTGACTTGGCGATCAAGGCCGCTAAAGATCACGCGCCCGATGCCGGTGTACTGCCCGACGCCGGCATCGTTGTCTTCGATGAAGCTCACGAGCTGGAAGACATTGCCGCCGATTACTTTGGCGTTACCGTATCCAATCTACGCGTGGATGAATTGCTGCGCGATGTCGAACATACCTTGCGGCGGGTAGATGTCCCGCTCGCCGATATTGTTCACGTGTGTCATGGCATCAAGGACCGCTCGCAATTCTTCTTCTCGTTGCTGCCGCCGGGTGAGGGCCGTTTCGCCTTCGAGAACCGTCAGGAATTCCTGGAGGAAAACGGCGACGAGTATCTTGGCCTGCAAAATTCGCTAGTGCATCTGTACACCGAGCTGCAAGCCATTCCAAACAAGCCTGACGAAGTCCACGCGCTATCGCGTCGAGTGGAAGAGCTCCGCGTAAATCTGGGGTTCATCCTGGAGGCCGAGCAGCGCAATACGGTCTTTTGGATTGAACGTCGCGGTGATCGACAGGGCAGACGCAGCACGCAACACAACGTATTTCTGCAAGCCACGCCAATCACAGTGTCAGATATCCTGCGCACCACGCTATTTGAGCACCTGGACTCGGCGGTGCTGACCTCGGCGACGCTCGCGGTCGCCGGAGGCTTCGAGTACATCCGCAACCGAGTCGGCATCGAACACGCCCGCGAACTGATAGTTCAGTCGCACTTCGACTATGAGAGCCAGGCGCTGCTTTATGTCCCGCCCGATCTGCCCGACCCACGGGCGCCGCAGTTCGTTGAGTGTGCGGCGCAACGCGTCAAGCAGCTATTGGAGATCACGCGCGGGCGCGCCTTCTGTCTGTTCACAAGCTACGCCTTGATGCATCAACTGTATGAGCGATTGCTGGGCGACTTGGAGTTTCCCATGCTGTTGCAAGGCAGTGCGCCCAAGAATGCGCTGCTGGAGGAATTCCGGCTGACGCCGAATGCCGTCTTGTTTGCGACCTCGTCATTTTGGCAAGGGGTTGACGTGCAGGGCGAGCAGCTCAGTTGCGTCATCATCGACCGGCTACCGTTCGCGGTTCCCAATGATCCCGTCGTCGCTGCACGAATCAAAGCCATCGATGAAGAAGGCGGCAATGCCTTCTTCCAGTACCAGGTACCCGGCGCCGCCCTTGCACTTAAGCAAGGATTCGGCCGGCTGATTCGTTCGTTGCACGACCGCGGCCTGCTCTGCCTGCTCGACAATCGCATCTTGAAGAAGCAGTACGGGCGCGTCTTCCTCGACAGCCTGCCGAAGTACGGGCGGACGACGGATGTTAAGGACGTGGAAAGGTTTCTTATTTGAGAATCGCGCCGCATACATCGCAAAAACATAAATAAGGGCCGTGCTCACATGCATAGCCACACTTTTGACAACGGCCGCTTCCCTGCCAATCAAATTCGTGCGAACACTTAGGGTATTCCTCAGTTCAGCTATCCTCCGGCATAGATAGTTGCCTCTTGCGGCGTTCCTACACCCATTCTGTCCGAGAACAACGATTGAGGGCCCAAACACGCTAAAATAATATCTTCGCTGTAACTCGCCTATTTGCGCTGTTACGGCCGGAGCCCATGTTCGAAGTTACTGTTGAAGATACCTTTTCCGCGGGACACTACCTGCGCAACTATCACGGCAAGTGCGAGAAGCCCCACGGGCACAACTACCGGGTTCGCGTCACCCTGAGCGGCGAGACTCTCGATCATGCCGGCCTGCTGCTGGACTTTAAGGACCTGAAGGACGTCCTGCGTCCGGTGATGAATTATCTCGATCATCAGATGATGAATGAGTTGGAACCATTCACCACCATCAATCCTTCGGCGGAGAACCTGGCCAAGTATTTCTACGACGAGACCAACTCCCGGTTGAAGCTCGGTACCAATGGCCGGGTTCGTGTGAAGGACGTCACCATCTGGGAGACCGACACCACGACGGCGCGATACAGCGAGTAGGCGGGGCTGAAGCCGTGCCCCTTCAAAGCACTCTTCTCGAAGGTGCCGCTAGTACCAGCCATGCAGATTATCGAGATCTACAAATCGCTGCAGGGTGAATCCTCCTACACCGGGCTGCCGTGCGTGTTCGTGCGCCTGGCCGGATGCAATCTGCGCTGCACCTGGTGCGATAGCGAATACACCTTCAAAGGCGGCCAGCGCATGACCCTCGAAGAAATCGAAGCCGAGGTGCATACCCTCTTGCCGGACGGTGGCTTGGTGGAGATTACCGGAGGCGAGCCGCTGTTGCAGGAGCGAGAAGCGGTCGCCCTGATGGACCGGCTGCTTCCCCGCTATACCGTCCTGCTGGAGACCAGTGGTGAGCGGGCCTTGGATCGGGTTCCCCCCGCAGTGGTCAAGATCGTTGACGTAAAATGTCCTGACTCGGGCGAGCCTGATACATTCCGCATCGAAAACCTTGACGCGCTGACCCGCCAGGATGAGGTAAAGTTTGTGATCGCCAGCCGCGCAGATTACGAATTCGCGCGTGAATTCATCTGGCAGCATAAGCTGAATGTGTGCGTCGGAACTGTGATCCTGTCCCCCGCATTTCGCAAGGACGCAACCGGGAGCCGCGATGTCTCGCACTGTATGGTTGATCCGCAGCACCTGGCGGAATGGATGCTGGCTGACGGGCTCAAGGCACGCCTGGGGCTGCAAATTCACAAGTTCATTTGGGAGCCCTCGCTGAAGGGGGTTTAGCAACCGGAATCGCTATGCACGATCAGGCACAGGTGGTGGTGGCGCTCAGCGGAGGTATGGACTCCTGCGTCTGCGCGGCTCTGGCAGTGCGCGACTTCGGAGCCTCCGCTACCGCTGCTCTGCACGTCAGCTACGGGCAACGCACCGAAGCCCGGGAATTGGCTTCGTTTCAGGCGATTTGCGACCGGCTCCAGATTCCCCGGCGTCTCAGCGTTCGTACGCCGTTCTTTCGCGCGATTGGCGGCTCCGCCCTGACCGACGACAAAATCTGCATTCCCGATGCCGGTCCGGAGATTGGCGCGCACATACCCGTCACTTACGTTCCCTTTCGCAATGCGCACTTCCTGTCAGCGGCCGTGAGCTGGGCCGAGGTGCTGGGCGCGACCACAATCTTCATCGGGGCCGTACAGCAGGATAGCTCTGGGTATCCCGATTGCCGTCCCGAGTTCTACCAGGCATTCAACCAACTAATCCGTGCGGGCACCAAGGAAGGAAAAATTCGCGTCGAAACCCCCTTGATCGCGCTGCGAAAGGCCCAGATTGTGACGCTTGGCCTTGAACTGAACGCTCCCTTCCATTTAACTTGGTCATGCTACGGCGCGGAAGACCAGGCTTGCGGCACCTGCGAGAGTTGCGTGTTGCGGCTAAAGGCCTTCACTGCGGCGGGTGCGGTTGATCCCATTTCTTATGCGTCGCAAACCGCGGTTTAATTTCGCAGTTCATAATCCTGGTTGTAGTAAAGAAGTCATCATTCAGAGTCATGGTTGGAGGAAAAATGAAGAAACATATTTCCTTGGTCATATTGCTGACGTTCTTGGTGGGCATCTGCGCTGCTCCGGTGTGGGCGCAGTTCACCGGTACAGTTAAAGGCACTGCCAAGGACGACAACGAAAAGCCGATCGCAGGCGCTACCGTAGAGCTCAACAATCTCGAAAACGGAGCGAAAGTCACTCTGAAGACCAACGCCAAGGGTGAGTATTTTTCGATCGGAGTGGCCCCGGGCACCTACAAGTTCAATCTGATCCAGGACGGCAAGGTAATCGACTTTTATGACAAAGTGCCGGTCCAGGCCGGTGCGGAGCGGGAGATCAATTTCGACCTTGCTAAAGAAAAAAAGCAAGCGGCACAACAGGCCGGCATTACTCCAGAGCAGCAGGCAAAGATTGCGGAAGCGCAAAAGCAGAATGAAACCATCAAGGGCCTGAACGCGCAGTTAGCTCAGGCCAGAGATTTGCAAAAGGCCGGCAACTACGACCAAGCCATTGCACTTCTGCAGCCAACCGCGCAAGCGAACCCTACCCAGGACCTGCTTTGGGCGAACTTGGGCGAGTCGCAACTCGGCGCCAAGAAATATACCGACGCGGTTGACTCGTATCAGAAGGCCATTGCGCTCAAGCCGACCTCCGGTCCTTACCACAGCGGACTGGCTGATGCCTACGCGCGCTCGGGCCAAACCGACAAAGCCGTGCAGGAATGGAGTACGGCCGCGCAGGACGATCCCACCAATGCCGGGTCGTATTACTTCAACGAAGGCGCTGTGTTCACCAACACCGGCAAGATGGACGAAGCCATCGCTGCCTTTGACAAGTCGCTGCAGGCCGATCCCAATCGCGCCGATTCCTACTACTGGAAGGGAATCGCCCTGATGGGTAAGGCCACAACCAAGGGCGACAAGATGGTTGCTCCCGAAGGCACAGCCGAGGCGTTCAACAAGTATCTGGAATTGCAGCCCACGGGCAAGTACGCCGACCCCGCCAAACAGATGTTGGCTACCATTGGCGCCTCGGTCGAAACCAGCTACGGAAAGAGTAAGACGCCTCCAAAGAAGAAGCCGAACTAAGATTCAACTGGCACGAAGCCGACCCAGGTGCGTCATTGATCGGCGCACTTGGGGGTAAGGCTCAGATCCCTACCGCCCAACCCTCCTCGCCTCGCGCTAAAATATCCCTTCGCACCCGGAGACCCTCATGCCAACCACTACCACCCGCACCAACCCGCTCTCCTACCTCACCGACCAACTGAACGAACTCAAGCAGAAGGGCACCTACTTCAAGTTGCGCGTACTCGACGATGAGCAGGCGCCGGTATGCACCTTTGACGGCAAGAAGGTCATCAACCTCGCCTCCAACAATTATCTCGGCCTGACGACGCATCCTAAGCTGCGCGAAGCCGCCCTTGAGGCCACCAAGAAATACGGCGTAGGATCGGGCGCAGTGCGCACTATCGCCGGCACCATGAAGATCCACATGGAACTGGAGGAGAAGATTGCGCGCTTCAAGAACGTCGAAGCCTGCGTGGTCTTCCAGTCGGGATTTACGGCCAATGCGGGAACGGTATCGGCGCTGCTGGGCAAAGAAGATTTCATCATCTCCGACGAGCTGAACCACGCCAGCATCATCGACGGCGCGCGCCTGTCTCGCGCCAAGATCAAGGTCTTCCGCCACAAGGACGCCGCCCACGCCGAAGAGCTGCTGAACGAAATCAAGAATGAGCCGTGCCGCAAGCTCGTTATCACCGACGGCGTCTTCTCCATGGACGGCGACCTTGGTGCGCTGCCGCAACTCGCAGACCTCGCGGAAAAATACGGCGCCATCATGATGGTGGATGACGCCCACTCGTCGGGCGTGCTAGGTCGCAATGGACGCGGCACTATCGACCACTTCAAGCTGCACGGCCGGGTCGACGTACAGGTGGGCACGCTGTCGAAAGCCATCGGCGCGCTGGGCGGATACGTTTGCGGCACGCGCGATCTCATCGAGTTCCTCTACCATCGCGGGCGGCCGTTCCTGTTCTCCACGTCGCATCCGCCGTCCGTCGCGGCCACCTGCATCGCTGCCTTCGACGTACTGGAGCAGGAGCCCGAGCGCATCGAACAGCTGTGGGAGAACACGCGCTACTGGAAGAAAGAGCTCGGCAGCCTCGGCTTCAACATCGGCGGAGTGAACACGCCTGCTAGCGAGACGCCGATCACGCCGATCATCATCGGTGACGGAAAGCTCACCATGGATTTCTCGCGCGAGCTGTTCAAAGACGGCGTCATGGGCACGGGCATTGCCTTCCCTACGGTGCCCGAGGGCAAGGCGCGTATCCGCACCATCATGACCGCGACCCATACGCGCGCGGAACTCGATCAGGCGCTGGAAACACTGAAGCGGGTCGGCAAGCGCATGGGGATTCTGGGGTGAGGGTTCGGAATCGATGAAGTTTGGATCTTGAAGGGGCACGGCTTCAGGCGTGCCGGGAAGGTGTGGCATGAATTCGGATTTAGCCGCTGAGGGGCTTGACCTTTCAGGCCAGCCGTCTGGGCTAAACCCCGATTCTTTTCCGTCGACGGGCACAGCTGAAACTATGTCCCTTCAACTCCGCTGGAGCGGATGGGCGCTCCTCCCCTTGGCATTCGTGGCCGCTGTCGTTGCTGCTCCCTACCTCCTGAACCACGGTTTCCCGGCGATTGGGTTCGGGTTGTATCGCGGCTTCGCAATTGTCTGCCATCAGCGGCCTGAGCGCTCCTTCTGGATCTTTGGTGGGACGGTCGCTGTGTGCTCGCGCTGTCTGGGAATCTATCTGGGCGCAGCCGCGGGCCTGCTCTTTCGCAGCTCGCGCAGAATTGCTTTGCGTTTGCTCATCGCCGCCGCCACGCTCAATGTTCTCGACGCGGTGACGGAGTTGGCCGGCCTGCACGGCAACTGGCTGGCAGTGCGATTCGTGCTCGGATGGGCGCTGGGCGCCACGATGGGGCTGCTCATTTCATCATCTCGAACTTCGTTCAGCCGCTCTCGGGTCCCATCTGCGAACTAAGGTAGAATGACCGGATGCTTGGCCGCGGCGCCCACACTGCCATGACAGCCGACCCCGCTCGGCTATCCTCGAAACCATCGCGGGTCCGCCGCCTATGGCCTGTATTGTGGATCGGTTCCGCAGTGCTGGCCATTCTTGTGGCCGGACTTCTGCTCTACAACAATTATTCCCTGCGCAAGCAATCGCGCGCGCAATTCGATGCGCAACTCGATGGCGCTCTGGAACGGGCAACGGTCTGGATAGTGGCTAATCGGGAGCTCTCGCTAAAAAACCCTTCGGTCATGTACATGATCGCCGACATGGCGAAGTTGTCCGGCGATCCGCGGCTGCAACAGATGCTATTCGAATATCGCGCGTGGCTGCCGCATTCATCCGAGGCACTCGCTCCCTTCTGGCTCCGGCTGGTTGACCGCCAATCCCCATTGCCATTGATCTCGGCCCCCCCACGCCTACGTGGCCCGGGCGATGAAAGGCTTTGGGACGCGTATGCCATCGCCCCGGATTACGTTCAGCTCAGCGTTGCTGATCGTGACGATATGTTCTCTCCCACTAAGTACATCTGGGGAGCGCGTCATCACCAACTGCTGGCGCTGATCATGTATCGCGACTTCAACGGAAGTTATCCCAAACTCGACTCGACTATTAATTATCTGTCGGAAAAGATTGCGCGCGACGCGCACTATGATTTCCGCGTAAGTGACTCCTACATTCAGCGGACTGCTTTTGTCCTGGCTGCGGGGCGGCCTGATCTGATTCGAAGCCGCTGGGTGGAGCGCATCCTGGAAAACCAAATGCCGGACGGCTCATGGAAGTATTGCTGGTATGGCTGGTGTCGCGGCGTCTTTGAGTTCAATCTCACCAACCCAGGCCATCCCACGGTACAGGCGGCCTGGGCACTCACCATGCTGAAGTATCGCTATCCGCAATGGATTGAAGAGCACTATCAATGACTCGCAGCAGAGATGCTATGGAACCTGTGTTCCGCTGCTGCCACTCGATTCGTCAGGTGTGGCGCTGTACAGCTTCAGATTTTCCTTCTTCCACCGCATCGCTGCGTAGATTCGGTTGTAACCGCTGGGATGATCGAAGAAGATGTACTCTTCGATCGGCCCAGGGTGCATCTTGCGATACTCGCCCAGGTGAATCGCGGCTTGGGCGAAACCATCCGGCTGGCGGCTGGCATTCAAACCGTACATGTCAGCTTCGTATTCAGTGGTGCGGGTGTGCGTGTTAAGCAGCGGCGTCGCGACGAATCCAATGATGGAAACCAGCAGTATGACCAGCGGCACCACGGCGGTGTCGCCGATACCGCGGAGTTGCCACTTCTCTCCCCAGCGCTTCAGGCACAACTCCAGCGACCAACGCAGCAGCGCGAAGCACACCACAATGAGCACGGTGAAGAACAACAGATCTTTAGGAATGTGGTTGAGGACATAATGCCCCATCTCGTGCCCCATGACCGATTCGATCTCTTCCGGCGAGCCCCGACGCAGCAAATTGTCGTTGATGGTGATACGCATGGTACTGCCGAAGCCGCTGACGTTGGCGCTCATGCGCGTCGTCTGCTTGGACGCATCCATAGTCCACACGTCTTTTGCAGGAATTCCATTCGCGCGCGCCAGGCTAAGGATGGGCGTCGTCACCTTGGGATCGTCAAGGCGGGTGACTTTGTTGAAGATGGGCACGATGAAAACCGGCACAATCATCACTGCGAAGACCAGGAACACCGAGGTCACAACCGCTCCCCAGATCCACCAGGTGCGGGGCAGGCGTCGCACAATGCCGAACAGCAGCATGGCCAGGATTCCGCCCAGCACAATGCCAAGCATCAGCCCTTTGGTCTGGTCCCATGCCCATGGACCGAAGGTCTGAGTGGCCAGACCGTACTGGCGCTCGCGCGTGTATCCCTCATAAATCGCCAGTGGCGCGCCCAAGATAAACGTGACCACCGAATACTCGGCCCAGTAAATAAAAGTCTGCAACGGCTTGAATCGGGTTATGCGCTCCGCCAGATTACGCATGGCCGCTGACCACCGAAGGTTCAGCAGCAGAAGCGCGATCACGGCCCCATAGAGAAAGTCCCACAGGATGAGCCAATAGCCGCCTTCGAAATATGCATCGCTGCGCGCTTTGGAGCTGGCGGGGATACGCGCCATGTAAGCGTCGGTGGCCGCTTCCACGTTGAAGTTGGGGGAAGGCTGGGCTTCGGGCGGCACGGTCGTGACTGAAGGCATCTCGCTGGCTGCGTTGCCAGAGGCCGCTGCGGTTTGCGCCGGCGTAATGCTCAAACCCACACACAAGATCAGGACGGCCAGAACACAAGTAGCCCGCGTGCCGGAGAACATGAATGTACCTCGTTGTAAAGTCGGTAGGAGTATATACGCGTGGAAGCAGCGAATTGTTTCACGCTCTTGGGTTTGCAAATTGAATCGCTGTAGAGCCGCGAAAGATTGACTAGCCGCCGGCAATGGCCCCTATGATCAGAAAAGGCTCGGCACCCAACACGACGGCGTCGGGCAATGGGGCGTCCGGAGATTCGTGGGACAAGTCCTCTTCGCAGGCGAAGAAGCGCAAGAACGGCCGTCGCTGCTGCGTGACGTGGTCGCGGATGGTACCGCACAACATTGGATAGCGGGCTTCGAGTGCGTCGAGGACCGAGCGCTGCGTGACTCGGCCCTCAACTTCAAGTTGTACCTCGCTGTTAACCTTCGCCAGCGTCCGCAGGTGAGCGGGCAACACAACGCGAATCATGGCAGCGTCTGCACCTCGACTGAAAGCACAGCCGGAAGATCGCGCACAATGGGCGCCCAGCTATCTCCGGCGTCAGACGACGCGTACACCTGACCGCCGGTGGTGCCGAAATACACGCCACAGGAATCGAGCGAGTCCACCGCCATGGCGTCGCGCAACACGTTTACGTAGCAGTTGCTCTGCGGCAGACCTTTGGTGAGCGCCTCCCACTCGTTTCCGCCGGTGCGGCTGCGATACACGCGCAGCTTTCCTTCGGGAGGGAAAGTGCTCGCCGTCGCTCTTGATGGGGACGACATAGATCGTCTCCGGCTCGTGGGCATGCACGTCGATGACGAAACCGAAGTCGGTAGGCAAGTTGCCACTGACCTCGTGCCATGAATCGCCGGCGTTGTCGCTGCGCATGACATCCCAATGCTTCTGCATGAACAGCACGCCCGGGCGCGAAGGATGCATCGCGACGTGATGCACGCAATGGCCAATCTCAGCTGTCGGATCGGGAATGTATTGCGAACGCAGTCCTTGATTGATCGGCTTCCACGTCTTGCCGCCGTCGTCGGTGCGGAAGGCGCCCGCCGCCGAGATGGCGATGTAAATCCGGCGGGGATCGCTGGGGTCGAGAATGACGGTGTGCAGGCACATTCCACCCGCGCCCGGCTGCCACTTCGGCCCGGTGCCGTGGCCGCGCAATCCGGGAAGTTCCTGCCAACTCTTCCCGCCGTCGGTCGAGCGGAACAGGGCGGCGTCTTCAACACCCGCGTACACCATGTCCGGATCGGTGAGCGACGGCTCCAGATGCCACACCCGCTTGAACTCCCAGGGATGCTGCGTGCCGTCATACCACTGATGCGTGGTCAAGGGTTTGCCGGTTTCCGGAGAACTGTCGTAAACGAATTTATTGCTCGCGCCTCCCTGCATGGCCTCGGGGCCGGGCTTTATTTCGCCCCCGGGCGCCTCCCAGGTTTTACCGCCATCATTGGACCGCTGAATGACCTGGCCAAACCATCCGCTGGTCTGCGACGCATAAATGCGATTCGGATCGACCGGCGATCCTTTGATGTGGTACATCTCCCATCCCGCAAAATGGGGGCCGCTGACGTCCCACCGTTCGCGCTTGCCATCGGACTCCAGAACGAATGCGCCCTTGCGCGTGCCAACCAGAACTCTTACTTTACTCATCCTCAATCCTTTCTACCCGCGCTGCGGGTGGTGCCATTGTATTGACGATGGGACCGGCTAAAGATCGACATGCCAGAGGAAAAAATTATGCCGCCGGCCTCTCCCTTAGATCTGCAGATAACTGCTTGATGTCCATTGCAAAATGTGAATTATAGTGCGATAGGTGGCATCGACTTTGCAAGGGGCCGTTGCGAAACACGCTTTCAGTAGCTCCGCGGAGTCTGTGCGAGTGTTATGGCACTTGGGTTCTTCGGTCATCACCGTTAGAATCGATGGTTGGCATTTATGCCGCCGTTGGCGGACAAGAGGAGTTCTTGATGGCACACATGGTGAAGTGCGTAAAGATGGGCCGCGAAATGGAAGGTCTGGACGAACCGCCCTTCGATGGCGAACTCGGACAGCGCATCTACGATAACGTTTCCAAGCTGGCGTGGGAGCAGTGGCAGGAACACATGAAGATGCTGCTCAACGAATACCGCCTGCAACCCTGGAAGAAAGAACACCAGGAATTCATCGTGCAGCAGATGGATGCCTATTTCTTTGGTGAAGGTGCAGAGAAGCCGAAAGAGTACGTGCCGCCGACACAGTAGTCAGTTGAAGCAGTTGTCAGTTGTCGGTTGTGAGTTCTCGACGCGCACGCCACGGCTGCTAACAACCGATTACTAGCTACGGGCAACTGACAGCTGTTCACACCTGCGGCGCGTAAACCGCCCATCCTCGCGGAGCGGCCCCAGAATCAGCTTGACCGTCGGCCGAGGTTGTCTTCGCATCGGGACGGCCGTTGTCGTATCCTCCGTATGCTATCGGCACTAACTGCACGTTTGACCACTTGGTTTGCACCAGCGCGCCATTCCAGGCATTGCCCAGATTGTTGAGCACGTAGACCAACCCCGGCGCGCCGCTCGCGCCGGTGCGCTGCGTCACGTAAAGGGTGTCATTGGCATATAGGGCTTGCGTCGTGCCACCGGCATTCTGCTCATAGGCGGCCACCAGTGCGGCAATTCCATTCGGTACCCACCTTCGCGAGGGCCCAAGTTGTACCAGTCCATCCAGAAAGCGCTGGGATAGCCTTCGTTGGTCAGAATGAAGCTGTAAGCAAGCAGCTTGTCGTTGTTGATGGCGTTGCCGGGATCGCGAATGGTGTCATGGTTGTCAACGAAGGTCACCGCTTGCGACGGCGTGTCCTGCACAACGGTTCCAGGAGTGGCGAGCGTGCTAAGACTGAAACCATGCGTGTCGCAGAGGTCCTTGAGGCGGTAATGCTGCGGGAAATCGAACGCCGAAACAGGGTTGTCGGTGTAGCTGTTGACCTCGCCGAGCCAGTCGTCAACCGTGCGTTCGTCATCCCAGCATTCGCCTACGCAGAAGGTATAGAAGTTGTCCACCGATTTCTTCAGGTGGCGCAGTTCGGCGATCGACTGAACCATCCATGGCACGTGGCCTTTGACGAAATCAAAACGAAAACCGTCGAAGTTGATGGTCTCTACCATCCACTGCGCTAGCTCGACGAGCACCTGATAAACCAGGGGATTGCGGTGACAGAGGCGACCCAAAGGGCGGGGCCGCCGTCGCCAAGGATGACAGCGGGGAAAAAGGCGAAGGGCACCATTGGCCATCCCTTCAGCATATATCCTACGATGTGGTATATATCACAATGTAGGATAAAAGCAGATCCCTCGCTTTGCTCGTAAAGACAATAACCAGTGGTCAGGTGCCCGTGATCACACATCTCCCGTTGCGTGGAACTAGTTGCCAGATGCGCGGAGCTAACTGCCAGCTTGGTGCGCAGTCTCCGGTGATGGCGCCTTCGAATTGGAGACGCGCGCGATGATCTCTTCCGCCAAGTTGAGATAGGCCTCGGTGCCGCGGGCGTGAGGATCGTACAGCAATGCGGGCTGGCCGTGGCTGGGCGCTTCGGCGAGTCGAATGTTGCGCGGGATGGCGGTCTCGCACATGAGATCGCCGAAGAAACCGCGCAGCTCAGAGGCGACGGACTGCGCCAGGTTGGTGCGCTCATCGAACATGGTGAGGACTACACCTTCGACCGCGAGGCCGGGGTTGAGCTCGATGCGGATACGGTCGATGGTGTCGAGCAATTCGGTGACTCCCTCGAGGGCGAAGTACTCGGCTTGCATCGGGATGAGAACGGTGTCGGCGGCAACCAGCGCGTTGAGAGTGAGCAGGTCGAGCGCGGGCGGGCAGTCGATCACGATGAATTGGAACTGGTCGCGCACTGGCTGCAGCGCGTGACGCAGGCGGTATTCGCGCTCGTCGAGCGGAACCAGCTCGATGTTGGCACCGAGCAGATTTTTGTGCGCCGGGATCACGCTGAGGTTGTCGACTGCGGCGGCCTTTGCGGCGGCTTCGGCGGAAGCCTCTCCCATGATGACCTGGTAGGTGCTGGTGCGGTCGGGGTCGCGGAGGAATCCGAGGCCGCTGGAGGCGTTGGACTGGGGGTCGCAATCGACCAGCAGCGTGCGGGCGCCGTGATGGGCGAACGAGGCCGCCAGGTTGATGGCGGTGGTGGTCTTGCCGACTCCGCCCTTTTGGTTGGTGACTGCGATGACGCGTGCCATAGCCCTGCCAAAGATGGTGAAGCTAAGAGCTTAGAACGCTGAGGCGGCGGTCGGCAATGACGAGAACGCGACCGGGGAAAGTTTCTGGAGGAAAAGCTGTGCAAGACTCGGAAGGGAGAACGGAAGATGCTGATTAGGCGGAGGTAGGCAGGGAGTGGAGGTTGTGGGTAAGTGGGCGAGGCGCAGGCGGACAATGTTCCACGTGGAACATTTTTTCGGTCGGATTGGTGATTTTCGTCGCCGGTGGCAGAAGGGCGATATGCGCCGGTCAGGAGTCGGCGGATTTCAAAAAGTTCGGGACGCCCCTGAGATCTGATGTCGAGCGGGAGCCCGTCACTCGAACCGGGCCGTGAGTTTTGAGCGCGCGTGAGAGACCGTAGCGACGACAATGACTCCCGCGCACAGGCAAAATGTTCCACGTGGAACATTTTTTGGGTCGCCACATCCGGGTCGGGTGTCCAGCGATTTTCCGGTGTGGCTTGCTCGGGTGTTGCCGAGGGAGATGGCGGGCTTCCGCCCGGGCTCGGCGGGAATCGTACCCTAGGCGCCGAGAATCGGGTCAGCGGTGCTTTCGCCGGCACACAAGGTGCCGCTGAAAGGCGTTCTTCGGGAAGGAATCAGCAGATTCATCGGGACTGTCGAGGCTGTGCTCCAAACACGCGTTTCCTCTTTGGACTCGCCATGATTTACCACTTTGCCGATGTCACGGGGCTGATACAAAGTCATTTCTCGCCTGCTGAGTTCGTTTTTGTGCTGTTTGTTCCACCTGACTGTCTGGCCGATCGGTAAGTGTATCTTGGACTGACAAGCAAAACGGTCACAACGGCGTACTGGCCTACGCGGTTTTCCAGGCACGGCTAACCGTGTTTCTCAGCCGCTCAGTTTCGACGTCTTGGGTAATCGTCCCAGCTTGTCCGCGATGGCGATCCAGCTTCATCGACGGGACGGCGAGCTACCGTGGCCGGACCGCCACTTGCGAATGTCGTTCCGAATGACCCGGCCGAGGTCGCGCCACCAGTCTCCTTGCCAATCGACCGCAGAGCGCGTGGGCGTGCCAGCCGCCTCAGCCAAACACGCGATGGCGTTGACGTGGTCGTCCAAAGTCGAGTACGCCAGGCACATATCGCTCAATACCGGGGCCCTCTGCTGCGGATCGCCCAAGACCTCGAGCACCTTCTTGTAGTATTCGACGGCTTGCCTGGGATTCCCGCGCTGCTGCTCGCCCCTGGCGATGCTCAGGTTGACGGGAATATCGCGCCGCGTCATCTCTGCGGCTGCCCGGTAAAAGTGTTGCATCGCTTCGTCGAGTTGTCCCTGGCTTTGCAGCGCACGGCCCAGTTGGTATTCAGCGACCCAGTTGCGACGCGTGACCTCCAACGTGTGGGTCCACAGAGTGACGTCGTCCTGCCAGTAGCCGATCTCACGATGAGTCACCGCAGCGGCTGCCAGCAAGATCGCGACGCTGACCGCCGGCAGGATCGCGCGCGGCAGATGCTGCTGCTTCGCCCAATCCGCCACGCCCCAGCACACCATAAGAAACAGTCCGATAAACGAGACGTAAGCGTAACGGTCAGCCCGCGCTTGTAAATACACTTGCACCGCACCAATCATTGGGACCAGCGTTCCCAGGAACCACAGCCAACCTACGAGAAGGTATCGGTGGCTGCGGTTCGCAATCACCAACGCGCTAATCCCCAGCAGGACCAGCAACGCCGCGAGCGCCTGCCACCATCGCAAAGACTGCAACGGGTGGAGGTACAGGATCGCCAGGTTCACCGGCCAAAAAGCCTGTCCCACGTACTGGACGTACGCGGTCAGCGCATTTTCCAGCCGCAGCGGAAGCGTGTACGGCCCGGCCGATCCCGAAGCTGCGTGTTGCGCGATCAGCGTGATCACCGCGTCCAACACGCAGATGGCGAACAGCGGGATCTTTTCCTTCACCAGCGCAGCGAAGCTTCTCGCGGGAATGGTCTCTCCTTCCGACTCCGGCTGCCCCGCGGCGCCCATGCGATGCAGCGGCCAGTAGTCCCAGAGGAGCAAAACGAACGGCAGGGTGATCACCTGAGGCTTGGCCATCAATCCCAACCCATATAAGAAGACGACGAGCGCCATCCGAAGCCGCCTGGGCCGGAGCGAGTACCAGTGATAAGCACCCAAGGCGAGCAGAAAAAAGGTGGTACTCAGCAGCGTCTTGCGCTCGGCAATCCAGACCACCGACTCGACGTTAATCGGATGCAGCGCGAACAGCGCCGCCACCATGAAGCTGCGGCCAGTGCATCCCGTCGCCCGCCGCAAGACCCAAAACAGCAGCAGGGCATTCAGCACATGCAACGCAAGATTCATCTCGTGGTGCCTGCCCGCCTCGAGCTGAAACAATTGGATATCGAGCGCGTGCGACAGCCACGTTAGCGGATGCCAATTGTAAAGGTACGAATGCAGTAGCGCCCACTTCACCGTCGACCACCCCAGCACCCCTTGGATATACGGGTTAGCCGTCACGTAAGCGTCGTCGTCGAAATTGATGAATGGGTAGTTGTGCACCGGGTAGTAAAGCGCTACGATCGCGACCGCAAGCAGCAGGCCTAGCAGGAGAGCTTGCAGGAGCGGCGACGGCCAGTGGCGCGAAGGCGCCACGTCGGCTCGTGGTGGCGGCTTTACGGCTTCTTCGGACAACAAGGCAGAGGCGGCCAAAGGAGCCTCCTGTTGTGAACCGTTGCGATCCTATCGCGCAGCGCGTGACAGCATCAGTTGGTGGGCGCGACTACGTGAACATGCGAACGAGCGGGAGCTCTATTTTGGGTGCGAATCTCTCTGTCAGTCCCAAGTGTTCCACGTGGAACATTTGCGCATTTCGCACCGATGTTACCCGGGCTTCCAGGCATGGAACGCCGAGACTTAAGCCGGCACCAGAAAGAACTGCCACCTGACAGTTAGCTGTCATTTGTATAAAACTGCTCATTGTATCCTAATAGTGCTAAATAGCATACTTATTTCTTGACAAATTGCGATAATTGTGTCCCAGATCGGGAAATCCTCATCCGCCAACCTTTCACTCCCAGCTTCGAAGTCGCTCCGCTCTTTTCGGCTTTCGCCCTAGCTTTGGCTCCAAGCCATTACCGATCCGAGTCCTAGCTTCGCTGGCCTTCACTCCCCTGAGCGAAGTCGAGGGGCCGGAGGCGGCGGAGTTACTCGGGTTTACGCGAGGTCGCAATAACCAGTCCCACTTTGTGGGACGAAAGGTGATAGGCTGCGGCGGATGTCAGGGCCTTTCGACGAACACATCTAACTTCGGGTGCCCCATCCTTCTCGCCCGACTTTGGCGAAGAGGGTGGGCGCAGTCGCGTGACCGTCATCACAGTCTCACCTGGGAAGTCGAGGTAGAGTGCTGCCATGCCCCGCGGCCTGAGGCGCTACCAGCAGTCTGGCGGTCGCCATCCAAATGCTGAAGCAGATCACGGCGCGCCAGCGTCTGCCCCACTTCGGCAAACCCGGGATCCGGGAGCCCTTTTGGCAGGCGCGCTATTATGACTTCAATGTATGGACGAAGAGAAAAGAGTGGAAAAACTCAGGTATATGCACCGCAACCCCGTGAAACGTGGACTAGTGGAGAAGCCGGAGGACTGGGAGTGGAGCAACTTCCGGCATTATCTGACCGGGGAAGATGGCGTAGTGGAGATCGAGTCGGATTGGACCGGAGGGAAGCGGGAGCGGATGGGCATTACTCCAAAGGTCAGAGTTCGTACACCGGTACCCACCCTCTCGCCAAAAGCGGGCGAGAAGGATGGGGCACCCACAGGATGAAAGTCGATGAGAGTTCGGATCAGAAAGGGTGGGCCACCCGCCTCTTCCCCTTTGGTGATGACCCGCACGATCAGGAGATGATCATCAATGGGTATAACTTCTCCAAACAGGGATGCCGCGAATGAAACGGCCACAGTTGTTTGCACTCTTCGGTCTGCTGCTTGGCATTGCGACGTCCTTCGGCTGCAATCTCTGTAAGGACGAGGTAGTGGACAAGATTAGCGCTCCAGAAGGCGGACTGACGGCAGTCATTCGCACACGAGACTGCGGTGCTACCACAGCCGAAACGATGTGGGTGAGCCTCCAAGGCGATGCTAACCAGAAGGACGTTCCTGCAAATCATGTGTTCGTGCTGAAGCACATTCATCGCGTTCACGTTTCCTGGAAAGACAAAGCAACACTTCTTATCGATTGCCGGGACTGTACGCCCGATGAAATCCACTTGCAGGTGACCAAGCTTGGCCCGACGCTGATTGAGTACGATTGAAGGCCCTATTAGTCTCAACGTCTTCGCCGCAAACAACGGGCTTACCATCAGTGCTGCTCCTCCTACTCCGTGGTACAAGAACCCGTGTGTCACAAAAGCTATTGCTAAAGGTGCTTTGAGCACTGGGATTGATGCGATAGGACTGATTCCTGGGGGTGGCGCTGTTTCCGAAGGGCTTAGCCTTTTCCACAGAGCCGCAGCGGTTTCGAATGGGCGGGTGGCCCGGCCTTTCCGGCGACCACATCTAACTTCGGGTGCCCCATCCTTCTCGGCCGCTTTTGGCGAGAGGGTGGGCACAGTCGAGTGACCGTCATCACAGCCTCACCTGGGAAATCGAGGTAGAGTCCTGTCATGCCCCGCGGCCTCAGGCGCTATCAACAGGCTGACGAATTCCACTTCATCACCTTCAGTTGTTATCGCCGGCAGCCAGGGTTGGCAACTCCGCAGGCGCGCCGCCTCTGCCAGCAGACCCTGGAACGGGTGCGGCGATGGTACGGCCTATGCGTCTTCGGATACGTGGTCATGCCCGAGCATGTCCATTTGCTGGTGAGCGAACCCGAGCGCAGCAGCTTGGCGGTCGCCATCCAAATGCTGAAGCAGATCACGGCGCGCCAGCTTCTGCCCCACTTCAGCAAACCGGGAACCCGCGAGCCCTTTTGGCAGGCGCGCTATTATGACTTCAATGTATGGACGAAGAAGAAAAGGGTGGAAAAACTCAGGTACATACACCGCAACCCAGTGAAGCGGGGACTAGTGAAGAAAGCGGAAGACTGGGAGTGGAGCAGCTTCCGGCATTATCTGACCGGGGAAGAGGGCGTAGTGGAGATCGAGTCGGATTGGACCGGACGGAAGCGGGAGCGGATGGGCATTACTCCAAAGGTCAGAGTTCGTACACCGGTACCCACCCTCTCGCCAAAAGCGGGCGCGAAGGATGGGGCACCCACAGGATAAAAGTCGATGAGAGTTCGGATCAGAAAGGGGGGGCCACCCGCCATTGGACGTCGCAGCCGATTTCATTCCGTACGTCGGTCAAGGCCTGCTGGTCTATCAAGGCTTTAGTGCTCTTCGTCAAGGCGTAAATGCCTACAAAGAATCTATCGACCAATGTTACGGGATACCATGATGTCTATAAGAGCGGTAAAACGACCGCGTGGTTCGCAGCAACCTATTAGGAAGTGGAAAAAGATAAACGTTTGGTCCCTAAAATGGCCCATGTTCGTAATGGCAGCCGTCCTTGGCTTTTTTGACCATGCACTTCCCTGGGGACGTGCAGCATTTGCAGCAGGATTGGCCATGGCCGTGCCTATTATCGGATTTCGCGATTTCTGGAATGAGGGGAGATTCTGGATCACAATCGTGCTATTGGGAGTAAGCCAAGTGCCCCTTGTGATCCTTGTCCGTCCGTTAATGGAACAAATGCGATTCCCTTTCATGTTTGCGTTCGGGGTACTCGATTGCGCGTTGATGGTTACTGCAGTGTCCTGGGTTTGCTCGCAGCGCTCAGAAGATTGAGAGGTCGAGAGAGAGATTGAGAGAGAGGTACGACACCCCCGAACGGGAGCTGCGCAGCAACCTGCGGTTGGTGGCGGCCAAGTCCAGCTCGCCTTTCCTTCCAAAACTGTTCACAATTGGCGGGTGGCCCGGCCTTTCGACGACCACATCTAACTTCGGGTGCCCCATCCTTCTCGCCCGACTTTGGCGATAGGGTGGGCGCAGTCGCGTGACCGCCATCACAGCTCACCTGGGAAATTGAGGTAGAGTCCTGCCATGCCCCGCGGCCTTCCGTCGTGATGAAAGTCATCAAGGAGCGATTCACCAAGCTGCTTCACCGTGGAGGGATGCGCACCGGTCCGATCTGGCAGAAGCGCTTCTATGATTTCAATGTTTGCACTTCGAAGAAGCGGATTGAAAAGCTGCGCTAACCGGGATCCCCGACGAGCGTCTCTTTTGCGCTCGTTGGGGTGGTAGATGCATCGGAACCCGGTGAAGCGAGGTCTGGCCGAAAAACCCGAAGACTGGGAATGGAGCAGCTTCCGGGCGTACGCTTGCGGCGGGGAGGGTTTGGTGAAGGTAAACTGTCAGGAGTGGCCGCTGACGATCCGTTATTCCACAGCGCGCGCCCACTCATTCGAAACCCGCGAATGAGTGGGACACCCGACGATTCAACTTGCACTGCCGAATCAGCTTCTTGAGCTGCGGCCGATTTTCCAGCACCCCGCTTTCTTCATTACACCGTATTCAATACCAGCATTTAGTATGGTATTCCGGCGAGAGACACGTTTTCTAGCGACTCCGTATGATTTCCCCCCCGTTGAACAATACACACAAATGTGAGATGTTTACACATCGAGGAAATGACTTGTGCGGACCAACATCCAGATTGATGATGCTTTGATGCGGCAGGCGATGCGCCGCAGCGGAGCTCCGACAAAGAAAGCGGCGGTGGAAGAGGCCCTTCGCCTCCTGGTGAAGACCCGCGAACAGACTGCTATTCGCAGGTGGCGTGGCAAAGTTCAGTGGGAAGGCAACTTGAAGGAACTGCGTCGCAGCCGAGTTCCGCAATAATCATCGCCAATGGTCATTGTTGACACGACCGTCTGGATCGACTACCTGGGCAATAGAAACAACCGCCAAACGAATTGGCTGGCTCGTGAATTGGGGCGGCAGCCGCTTGGTTTGACTGACATCATTCTGTGTGAAGTCTTACAGGGAATTCGGAGCGATGCAGTCTTCACCGGGGTCCGGCATGATCTGGAGAAGTTCCATATTTTTGACAATGGCGGAGCCGAGTTGGCGGTGGCTGCTGCACAGAATTATCGTCGCCTCCGGCAAGCAGGGCATACGGTGCGTACAACCATCGACTGCCTGATTGCGACGTTCTGCCTGGAGGCCGGCCACTCGCTGCTCCACCGTGACCGCGACTTCGATCCCTTCGAGAAATATCTTGGGTTGCGCGTGGTGCGTCCGTGAGACGAGGCGCCACAAGGTTGAGACCCGCGCAGACGGGGCTACGAGCACACCAGCCCGCGAGTGTACACCCTCTGCTCTTTGTCCGACCGCTCCTGATGGACCGTCAGCGTTCTTAATTGGCAGGCAATCCCCAGTGCTTCATACACCGACGCCAACAAGTCCGAAATTTCATGAAGGTTATCTTCTGCAAATGCCACAATTGACGGCCCCGATCCGCTAAGACAGACACCCAGCAGGTCCTCATGCTCGAGGTGCAAGGCCTGTTCCAACCCCGGCACAATTTTCTGGCGGAATGGCTGATGCAAGCGATCGCCCAGCGCCTGCTTCAGCAAGGAGAAATTGCCACTTTGCAGCAACTGCAGCAGCAGCGTAATTCTCTGCAGGTTGAAGACAACATCGCCTCGCGAAAAAGAGCTGGGAAGGACATTGCGCGATTCCGCAGTCGCTAGCGGAACATCGGGAGTCACAGACGACAAACGCCAGCGACTCCGGCCAGCGAAACGTCGTCGCGTAGACTGAGCCATCCGGTAGCTGACAACTTGCCGTGAGCCCGCCCAGCACCGCGGCGGCTGCGTTATCGGGGTGGGCCTCAAGCGCGCAGGCGGCATTGATGATCGCCTGCATCGGCAGCGGACCCGCCAACGCTTCGTACAGCCGCAGACCTGCGACTGTGGCGGCCGCACTGCTGCCCAGTCCGGCGCGCATGGGAATTTCACTGTGCACTTCCACCGACGAGCGATGGGAAGCTTCGGCTGTTCTGGCGCGCCAGAAAACTGAACGCCCGCTCAATATAGTTTTCGCCGCAAAGGTCCTGGCCTACAAAGCGAAATTCCAGCTTGCCGTGTCCCGGGATGGTTCGCACGCACAGGCGCAGATACAACTGCACCGCGACGGCGAGCGTGTCGAAGCCTGGCCCCAGGTTGGCGATCGATGCCGGAACCTGGATCTCGAACGGCTCCGGGCGCGACTGTGCAGCGGCTATCTGCAGCGCTCATGCTTGCAACTCTCCCTGCAGCGCGCGTTCAACCTGCTGTGACTTGATGATGAAATCGGTGTCCTTGAGAGCGTGGCCGGTCAGGATGGCCACGACCACGGCGTCGCGATCGATCTTTCCTCGCGCCGTAAGTTTGCGTAGCGCGGCGAGCGTAGTGGCCGATGCCGGCTCACACCCGATGCCGTCGCGCCCAATCATGGCCTTGGCTTCGGCAATCTCTTCGTCCGTCACATCCATGACGAAGCCGTTGCTATGCTGGACTGCGCGCAGCGCCTTTTTCCACGAACGCGGATTGCCGATGCGTATCGCCGTCGCCGCCGTCTCGGGTTGCTCCACCGGCATAAGCTCGGCAGCGCCCGAGCGCCACATTTGCGCGAACGGATTGGCGCCTTCAGCCTGAACCACGACGAGGCGCGGAACTTTGCCGAGCAACCCGGCAGTTTGCAACTCAAAAAACGCCTTACCAAATGCCGAGGTGTTGCCGAGATTGCCGCCAGGGACAATCACGTAATCGGGCGCGCTCCAGCCAAGTTGCTCCAGCATTTCAAACATCGCCATCTTCTGTCCTTCCAGGCGAAACGGATTGATCGAGTTCAGGAAATAGAGATCGCGGTCTGGCGTGTTTAGCATCCGTTCGAGTGCAAGGTCGAAGCTTCCTTCCACCTGCACCACTTCCGCTCCGAAATCGAGGGCCTGCGCCAATTTGTTTTGCGAAACCTGTCCGGCGGGAAGATAGACCTTGGCGGTGAGCCCGGCGCGCGCGGCATAGGCTGCAAGCGAAGCCGCGGTGTTCCCCGTTGAAGCGCAGCCGACAGACTTTGCGCCAACGTACACCGCCTCGGTCATGCCGACGGTCATCCCCAGGTCCTTAAAACATGCGGTGGGATTCCACCCGAGATGCTTGAAGTTGAGATTGCGCACGCCGCACCACTGCGCGGTTTTCTGGCCTCGCACCAGAGGATTGTTGCCTTCCGCCATGGTCACGACTTCGGAATAGCAGCTCGGCAGGAACTCGCGAAAGCGCCAGACCCCACTGGCATCCAGCGGCGCGTAAGAGAGTTCGCCGCTCGCAGCCACAAAGCCTTAAGCTCCTCGAGTGTGATTCGCGACACGGTCAACCACCACTTCCAGCAGGTCAGCGCAGATCGGGCAAGCAAGCGCGCGATCGTGGAGGTCCAAGGTCGCCGCACAATCCGGGTTGCTACAGCGCAGATGCATCAAGATGACTCCTATTTCAGTATCGGCATTCTGAGTGGCGGCTTCGGCCAGGAAATCGAAGTTGGCGATTTCGGCAAGCGCCGCCATGATTCTGCTTTCCTTGCAGGCCTCAAGGGTGATCACAAACGGCAGTTCTGACTTCGCATGGCCCGGCTTCTGAAACACCGCATCGATATTGATATGGTGGCGGCAAAATGCGCTCGCCAATGCCGCAATGATTCCCGGCCGGTCACGAACCACGAAGCGCACATATTGCGGCAGCTCAAGGTCGCTCGTCACCTCGCGCGAAGTGGCCACTAGGCGATATCGATTTCCAGATCCATTCCGTCCGATGCCGCGCCATGTCCAAAGATCAGACACTACCGCGACGGCGGTCGGATTTCCTCCTGCCCCGCGCCCAAGAAAAGCGACCTCGCCGCCGAATTCTCCACTGCTGACCACGAGATTCTGACTTCCTGAAACTGCTGCGAACGGAGAGTCCCTTTGGCACAAGCGAAGGCTCTACCACAGCGTCGGCTTTTCCGTCGTTGATTCCTGCGGTGGAAATCTGCCTGATGGTGCAGCCCAGATCATGCGCGTAATCGAAATCGAGGGCACTGACATCTCGGATGGAACGGCATACCACCTGTTCGGGCCGGAGTTCGAGATTCAATCCCACTCGCGCCAGGATGACCAGCTTGGCGCCCGCGTCGAATCCATCGATATCATCAGCCGGATCAGCTTCCGCGAATCCTGCGCGCTGCGCTTCGCCCAGTGCTTCTGCAAACGAAATGCCGGCCTGCTCGATCCGGGTCAGGATGTAGTTGCAGGTCCCGTTGAGAATGCCGCAAACTTTGGTCAGGCGGTCGCCGGCGAGTCCGTCGCGCAGGCCCGAGAGCACCGGAACGCCACCGGCCACACATGCTCCGAAGCTTAGCGATTGCCCGTGGTGCTCAGCTATGCGCAACAGCTCCGATCCAAAGTGCGCAATCAATTGCTTGTTGGCAGTCACCACGGATTTGCCTGATTGCAGCGCTCGGCGGACCCAGTCATGCGCCGGCTCCAGCCCGCCCATCAGTTCGACGATGACGTCCACATCCGAGGCCAGCACATCTTCAATGCTCTCGGTCCACGTAACGTCAGGCGGAATCCAGTCCACCTTCTTGTGAGCCACGCGCCGATTGCAGATATGCGTCAGTTGCAGCGAATGTTCCTCACCGCGTGCGTAGAGCAGACGCGCCACAGAGCTGCCTACCGTTCCGAATCCCACCAGCGCGATCTTGCAGGTTTCGTCGGCGAGATATCCGGGCCGTTCGAGATATGGAAGCAAAGTAGTCATGGTTAGACGCAATCTCCCGGGGCGTATTTGCCTAGGCGCAGCGAAAGGCCAACATTGCGATCTCGCGTTGGCGGCGGCGTTTTTGCCGAGCTCGTTTCCGCCGCTTCAAAGAAATCGCTGATGAAGTCGCTGCACCGCCCGGGGGACATCCTGTTCTTCCACCACAAAGCTGATGTTGATCTCCGACGCTCCCTGGGAAATCATGTGCACGTTGACGTTGGCGGCTGCCACCGTGCTGAAGACGCTCGCGGCAATACCGGCCTTCCCGCGAATGTGCTTACCCACCAGGCAAATCACAGCCTTGCCATTCTCGACGTCAACCTCGCCCAGCTTCTTCAGATCGTTCACCAGCGCATTCACGTCGCGCGAGGAATCGAGCGCAACCGAAACGCTTACCTCGGAGGTCGAGACCAGGTCGGCGGCACAGGAGTGGCGATCGAAAGCTTCGAACACAGCGCGCAGAAAGCCGTGCGCCATCAGCATGCGCGGCGACTTTATGTTGATGACCTTCATGCCGCTCTTGGCGGCGATGGCGCGAAATACCGTCCGGCTGCGCGGAGCGCGGGCGCGAATGCAAGTGCCTGGGCTTTCCGGCGCTGGCGCGAGTTCAGCACATGAACGGGAATGTTCTTTTCCACTGCGGGGATCAGCGTTGCCGGGTGCAGTACCTTCGCGCCGAAGAATGCCAGCTCCGACGCCTCATCGAATCCGATGACATCGATGCGTTGCGCCTGCGGACATAGCCGCGGGTCAGTGGTCATCATGCCTTCGACGTCGGTCCAGATCTCGATTCTGCGCGCATTCAGTGCTGCGCCGATGATGGCGGCGGAGAAGTCTGAACCACCGCGGCCGAGGGTGGTGGGTACACCCTCGGCGGTGGCTCCGATGAAACCACCCATCACGGGAACCTGGCTAGCCTGCAGAAGAGGCTTCACGTGATGGCGCAGTCGCTCGCTGCTTTCATCGAATAACGGAATGGCTCGGGTATGGTTGGCGTCGGTGACGATGCAGCTGGCGGGAATCGACCAGCACTGCGTCGATCCCGCGGGCTTGCAAAGCGGCGGTGACGATTCGACTCGAGAGTAACTCGCCCACGGCAAGAATGTTGTCCGTGGTGCGAGGAGTGAGTTCGCCCAAGGCGGCGATACCGCGCAGGAGGTCCTGCGTCGAATCGAGCAGGGCCTGCACTTCCTGGCGGACGGCGGCTTCACGCGGGCCGCTGACCAAGCGCGGAAAAACGGCAAGATGCCGCTGGCGAATTTTTCGCAGCAGCTTCAGCGCCTCGGGCAACGATCCGGAGGCCGCGGCGCCAGACATTGCGAGGAGCGAGTCCGTCACTCCAGCCATCGCACTGACCACGACCACCGGCCGCTCCTCAAGGCGAGCGTTCACGATGCCGGCCACCCGGTTGATCGCCGCTTCATTTTCTACTGAGGTCCCACCAAACTTCATTACGATCATGCTTGCTCCCCGATCCGTTGAGCGAAAATCCATTGAGCCTGAAAATGCAAAACCCACCAGCCTTTCGGGCGGTGGGTCATTTGATCTTGTCCTTTGAAGTTGCTCTAGGAACTATTGCTGATCTCCCCGCCCGTGCTTGTGCGCACACTTGTCCCCGATGTTGTTGTTGTGTTCAGCGAGCGGGACGTGAGGCGGAAACGCGACATGAGATTTCGATACATTAGAGGAAGTCGGGGAATGAGTCAACGGAAATCGGGCGTCGATCACTACGCGAGTTCTCGAAATGGAACATGCCTGACGCGCTGTCACCGGTGGCTGGGATGAAGGCTGATTGCAGCCCTCACAGCTAGAGATCCGACGCCAGATTGGCCCGATTCAGACTCGCCAACCTTCTCGCCTCCAATCCCGCCGATAGCCTATTAGTGCTATACAACTATTAAAGCACAAGTGCCTATCGCACCGCCCCGCAAAGTGCCGCTTGCGGGCGTTCTAAGGCACCCTAGCGCGACGAGAGATATATCGGACAAGGAAAACTATGTCGGGCAATCCCGACTCGCTTAAATCGCCGATTCGCGTTCCATTTTGGAATTCGCACTTTCAACCTGGCGAAGCCAGAGGCAATTCCTGACAGCCTCCTTTACACCATCACATTCACTCCGCTGCTAACTGCCGGCGCGAGACTTCCGCTGGTGCCGGATCCCTGCGTCTGCTGCCAACCTTGCTGCATGGCGGAGAAGGCTTGTTGCGCCGCCGTCAGATTTCCCGATTGCAACGCCTGCCCCAGGGTACTCAACTCCTGCGCAAATAAGCTCTGCGCCGAGGCGGACATTTGCGTGGGCGGGGTGTGATGATGATGACGGACGCTCTGAGCACCAGTTCCGCCCGGCGAGATAGCGGCAAAAGCCTGTTGCGCCGCTGTCAGATCGCCGGACTGGAGAGCTTGCCCCACCGCGTTGAAGGCCTTCGCAAATGGACTGTTGATTCTGCTGAGCTGGCTGGTTACCGATTGTGACAGGGTGACGAAATCGGTCTGCGCCTGCGTCAGGTTGCCCGCCTGCAGGTCCTGCCCGAGCGTCTTGAATTCACTTTGTACCCCTTGGAATTTCGTTTGGATGTTGCCGAGCTGCGATAGCGCAGTGCTCGCAATGCCAAGAACGGACATGATGACCTCCCGGGCGCAACCCTGGCGTCTGCAAATTTGGCAGCGCGACAGCATAGCGCCGTTCTCTTCGTTGCGACGCAATAGTCGCATCGATAACACAAGCAATGGAGGGGGCCATGAAAAGTAGAAAGTTCTAATATTTCAGGCGAGGAAGCTACTTCTTGTCTTCGACCATCTTCTCCACAATCTGGTCAATCGTGTCGAGCGCTTTCTTGGCTGGCATGGTGTCATTGTTGGTCATGATGGAGAACGCGATGTGTTCGCCGCGCTGCGTGGTGGCATAGCCGGCGAGCGAGTACACATGCGCCAGCGATCCCGTTTTGGCATGGACCAGTCCCATAACCGGCGTGTTGCGAAAACGTTCCGACAGCGATCCATCCACCCCGGCGATGGGCAGCGTATCTTCGTAAAGCTGTCCCCAGGGTTGCTGGTGACAGTAGAGCAAAATCGCAACCACCGCGTCGGGAGTGACCAGGTTCTCGCGTGACAGTCCCGAGCCGTCGAGAAAAACGAACTGTTCCGGCTTGATCCCGGCGCGAATCAGAAAGCCGCGCAGAACTTCCAGCCGCCCTGAATCGAGCCCGACGTGCCCTTCTCTTTGCCCAGCAGAGCGCAGCATCAGCTCGGCGTGCAGGTTCTGGCTCACCTTATTGATGACCCGCAGAGTCCTGCGAGACTGGCTGCGACTGATAGCTGGCCAGCACCAGCGGCGCTGGATTCGGCGGCCGAGTGGTATCGCCGCCGCCCGAAGCCATGGAGGTCACGCTGAATGTCTGCGTCGATGCCAGCTCGGTGTGGTGAGTGCGCGCGCGTCCGTAGATGGTGACACCGCGCTCCTCCAGCAGTTCGCGGAAGAGTCGCGCGGCGAAATCGGCAGGGTCTTCGATGGCCAGCGCTTCGCCGAAGCCGGGATCGTCCTGCGGGATGTTGCCCCAGAAGGTGAGCTGGTTCGAGCCGGGTTCGCGATTGATGGACACGGTGCGCGGCCCGGTTCCTTGCGGCGTCGTCATCACCCGGTTATCAATTTTGTAGTACTCGGGAAACGGCGTGATGGTAAGGAACGCGCGCTCGCCCGGACGGTCGGCCGGCATGATGTTCACGAAGATGACGTTGTCGTTGATGGTCAGTGCCGAAACCGGTGCGCCCCATTCCCGCACCAGATCGTCCTGCGACCAGCCTTCGCCGTAGCGCTCGAAGACGAAGTAGGAATCGTCGGCCACCACATCGCCGTCAATGTATTTCAATCCCTGCTGCACCAGCTGATCGGCGAGAGCTCTGCAGGACCTGGATCGGCGGCGTCTTGCGTTCGGTGTGCATGTTGTAGGGCAGAGTGCGTCCGGAAAGGTTGGGATCGCCGCGTCCTACCAGCACCAGATCGGAGTCAAGCCGTCCGTACTTGTCGAGCGTGCCCGAGGTTTCGACCGTGGTCTTGAAGCGATAGTCGGGCCCGATCAGTCCAAAGACTGCCGCCGTCGTGAACAGCTTGGTGTTCGACGCCGGGGTAAAAAGTTTGTCCTGGTTAAGGCGTAAATCGGCTTGCCGGTATCGACGGAAACTGCATCGATACCCCAGAAACCACGCGCCGCTTCAGGATCGCTGAGGATCTGCTCGATCTCGGCAGCGAGCTTCTTCTCCTCAGTTTGCTTTTTGTCGAGCTTATTGTTGACAGCGGCAAAAGCAGGCGACGAGGAGGGCGAAGAGCAAGACGAGAGGCGGCGAGATTGCGAACCCGGTACATGGGCCTACTGCTCCAAATTCTAGCACCCGGCAAGAAAACTGCTATCTTCAATTTTGCTGGTGCTTATATGGAACATCTGCGCAGATTCAACCCCGCAGACCGGAATTGCTTTTAGCGGAGAGACCATGAGCTGTGAGAAAACGTGTTTCCGGTCGCGACCGTGCGAGTATTGCACAAAATAAGCCCCGAAGGGGCGGACGAGCTTACCACAGGAGCGTGTTTCTCTTGTCGCGACCGTGCGAGTATTGCACAAAATAGAGCCCCGAAAGGGGCGGAAGACGCTTAGCCCTGTGCTTCAGCACTGGGTAGTGTCGAAATAAAGATCGAGTCCCTTCAGGGGCGTGCACAGTTCCAGGAGACACGCTTGCAACGATTCGCGATGGTGATTGCCGTTCTGCTGACCGCGTCGGCAATCGGAAACTGCAACTCGGCCAAGCTGGTGGCCAGCGTGAAGAATCCCAGCTATTCCGGACAGCGCTTCAAGAAGGTGCTGGTGATCGGCATGAGCGACGATCCCGCGATTCGCTCCGACTTCGAGGATGCGCTGGCCAACAAACTTGGCCGCGATGGCGTTGAGGCCATTCCGGGTCATTCCATCCTGTTGCGGCCCGACTCGGCCAACATGGACATGGACTATCTGAAGGCGCAGATCCGCGAGCACCACATCGAAGCTGTCCTGCTGACGCGGCTGGTGAAGGTGGAGAACAAAGTCACCTACATTCCCGGACACAGCTACACGGTTCCTTATCCGTACTACAACTCGTTCTACGGCTATTACCCGTTGCGTATCGGCAGGTCTATTCTCCCGACTATCTGCGCGAAGACAAGACGGTGCGCATCGAAACCAACCTCTACGCCACTGCAACGCCCGAGGGAGAACTCGTCTGGACAGGCATCAGCGACAGCTTCAATCCCAACTCAGCGAAGAAGACAATCAACAGCGTGGTGAAGGTGGTGGTGAAGGATTTGGAGAAAGAAGGGATTTTCTGAGGAGCAGTGGTTTCGCGATTCCCACTCCGTCGCTGCGCGGCGATGATAGGGCACCTCGAGCGTGCCTGGCACAAAAAAAGCCGGAGCCAACCAGCTCCGGCTTCGATTTGGATACGCGAAACTAGCGGGCCAGTTTGCGACGAATCACACCAAACGCTCCAACCAAGCCGGTGCCGAGCAGCAACAGCGAGCTGGGCTCTGGGGTGGTGCCCCCGCCCAAATCACCCGAGACGGTTCCGTCCATCCGAACGCCTTCGAGAAAGTCGTCATCCGAGGTTATGGTAATCGTGATGGTATTTAGGCCGGTCACGAAGTCCCCGCTACTGGCGTCCACCGAAAACGGGGTCAACGATCCCCAAGCTCCGCTACCAAGCGTCGAAATCAGGTTTCCGTTCAGGGAAAGGGTTCCCGCATCGTCGATCGCCCAGGCACCGGAAAAGCTGGCACCGGTCGTGTCGAGCAAATTGAAGGTGGTGGTGAAGCTGTAAGGCGCAGGACCATTGCAGCAGTCAAACGCGTTACGGGCAATCCAGTTAGAATTGGGGCCGTTCGGGAGCCAGCCGCCGAACCAATCGGCGTCCTGCGGCATCACGACTTGCGCAGGCGTAAACTGGCCGCTCGCCTGCTGTACCAGCCAGTGAGCGTCAAATCCGCCGTCAGTGGTGATTAGGTGTCCACTGGCATCCAAGCCCGTGGACACGTTGGCCGTGCCTGCAAAGGCCGCGACCGCACACAAAAGAAATACAACTACCCCTACTCTTCTCATTTGTCCTTCCTTTTCTAGGTGTTAGAACTCCTCTACAAAACCCAGGACTGCATAGTCCAAAAAAGATGCGTGCGACCGCTGTCAGTTTCAACTGTTACTTGATGCCTGCCAATCCAAAACAGGGCCGAGCTAAAGCCGGACACTCGTAAGTGTTTTCTCTTCGAGTCGCTGCAGGGCACTGCTTGAAATGGGATACGCCCTTTCACCGCACTAGGAGCGCCGGGATTACCCGTGCTTCACTGGCTACTTTGGCGTATAGTTATGTTCTTTTCCGAAAATTAGGGCAACGGGTATTGCGTGACATTTTGGGACATTCCGGGACATCTCGAGCCATGAGTGACTTGGACGAGGCGAAAAACTCGAATCGGCGGCTGGACTCCTGGAAGGAGATCGCCGCCTTCTTTCGTCGCGATGAGCGCACGGTCAAGCGCTGGGAAAAGGAGCGAGGACTGCCTGTCCACCGCTTGCAAGGTAGTGCGACGGGAAGGGTTTACGCCTATTCCGATGAACTGTTGCACTGGATGAAGTCGCCGGTCTCGGCCGTACCGGCGGCTTCGACAATGGAGCCAGCGGCGGTTGACCTCGTTTCTCCCGCCGCAGACGTTTCGCAAGCTGTAGCTCTTCCGCAGATAACCCAAGTGCCAGGCGGCTCGAACTTACGGCGCCGCGCTTCGGACCGGGTTCGGCCAGCACGAAAGAGATGGGTGCTTGCAGCTTTGGTGCTAGCCGTCCTGCTCGTCGGCACCGGCGCGGTTTTGTATTTTAAGCGTGCGGCGTCGCGCTCCGTTCGGCAGGACGTCTCCACAGGAAATTCGCTCGCCGCCAGCCATACCCCTAATGCTGAGGCGCGGGATTTCTATCTCAAGGGCCGATATGAATGGGACAAGCGCACCCCCGAATCCTTGCATCAGGCAGTCGATTACTTTACGCAGGCGATTGTCCACGATCCCAACTATGCCCAGGCTTACGTGGGACTGTCCGATTGTTACAACCTGCTTCGCGAATATAGCGCAATGTCGCCGGAAGAAGCCTATCCGCGTGCGCTGGCGGCCGCCAAAAAAGCTGTGGAGTTGGACGACTCTTCCGCTGGCGCGCATACCTCGCTGGCATTTGCCACTTTTTATGGCAGCTTCGATGCCGCCGACGCGGAGCGCGAGTTCCGCCGTGCCCTTGCCTTAAACCCTAACAGCGCCAGAGCACATCACTGGTATGCGACCTTCCTCTTCGCCCAAGGGCGTTACCCGGAAGCTCTGAGCCAAATCGAATTGGCCCAACAACTCGATCCGACCTCCAACGCGATCCTGGCCGACAAGGGACTGATTCTTCTCTATGCCGGTCCGAGAGAACAGGGAGTCGCCGTACTCAAGCAGCTGGAGAGTACCGAGTCGGCATTTCTTTCGACTTACACTTACCTTCAAGATGCTGCCCTCATGAACAGAGACTATCCAGCATTCCTGGAGGAAGGCGGGAAGGCGGCGCGATTGCGGCATGACCCGCAGGCGTTGGCGATCGTGAAAGCCGGAGAGAAGGGCTTCGCCCGAGGACAGCGCCAGGGCATGTTTGAGAGCATGCTGGAGGAGCAGAAGAAGCTCTATGCCGAGGGACGCCTGCCGGCCTATGACTTGGCGCAAACCTGCGCTTTCCTAGGAAACAAGCCCGAAGCGCTTGCGTATCTCCAACTGGCCTACGACCATCACGAATTAGGACTGACATCCATCCGTAATAATCTTGCCTTCGAAGATCTGCATGGCGACCCGGCCTTTCGCAAACTGGTGCAGCAGGTCGGGCTGCCTGCCCTGCCGTAACGACCGCGGGTGTACCGAGACCTCGTTCCAGGTACGGCAACACCGACGTTAGCGTCCAAAGAACGGACGCGAACATGGAGCATCAGGCTTTAGGGCTGGTTGGTGGTCTGGCTGTTCGCGTGTGACGTGAATTTGCGGAGCACGAATTCTTGGAAGACGCCGCCGACGGCACGGCCGGCGATTCCAACTAGCGCGTTCTGGACCACCAATCCGCCGCTACGGTCGCTTTCAGGGTAATACAACGAAGTAAGACCGCTATTGGCGAAACTGCCGATGATACCGGAGTAGTTGGGCTGCCAGCGACCATTGTCGCCCTTGCGCATGATCGCATGGCTGAGAGCGTGCCCCAGCCGCGAGCGAGTTGTGCCGGTACCTTGATAGAAGTAGCGAGGATCCTGTTTCAGCAGCGACGCCAGAACGGCGTCATCAATAAAAGCTCCGGTAACTAGCCCGGCATAAGCCACCGAGAACCGTTTTCCATAGCCTCCGGCCTCTTGCCCAAGCCCGCCATAATCATTGGTGGCCTGTTGAATCCCCACTAACGCGCCCACTCCCAGGATTGAGACGGGATCGGAGACCGACCTCCAGGCAAGCTGAAACTTCTGCTTGGCGCTCAGTGGAGCTGCATCGGGAATATAGCTGACGTAAAAATTAGGAACGATGCCGAGCACCCGCTGCTTCTCCTCCTGTTTAATCTGGATTTGCGCCACCTGCTCGGCCGTTACTCCGACTTGCACCGTCGTCGTCGCCGGCGCAACCTTCAGAACCATCTCCGGCACCAGAAATGCCTGCCCCGATTGCAACGATCCAGTGAAAATTTTTGTTTCGAAGCCCGGAGCTGTGATGGTGAGCTGAAACGAACCAGGGGAGAGATTGCCAAAAGTAAATTGCCCATTGTCACCGGAGGACACTTGCTCAGCCCGCGGCTGATCCGGGCGCGTCAGCCGTACCTGGGCTCCCACGGCGACCGCGCCACCTTGCTCGAGCACGGTGCCAGAGATGCTGCCACCAGGTTGAGAGCCAGTCTGTCCCGAGGACGCGTCCGGCGCTTGAGAGTTTTGCTGCGTCGGGGTGATACTTTGCTGCTGCAGACTTGATAGCTGCTGGGCGTGAGCTACGACTACCAACAACAACATACATGACAGCACCGAACCTGAGAGGGCCCTCACTCTGCCTATGGGATTAATTTCACGCTCATAAGATCGATCCGACATCCCCACCCACACCTGAGTCACTCTAGCAGCTCAAGTGCAGGAATGCGGTTACTGCAAAATGAAGACTTTGTCATCTCGATCTAAGGCTGGTCTCAGCTGGTGCGCCAGGCTGGCCCTTCTTTTGGGCTAACCTGGGTTCAGAGCTCCCGCCATTATGCTTTCCGGGAGCATGAGTGGTCGAGATCGAGTCGGAGTGGACGGCCTGAGATCGGGAGTTGAAACTGTTTGATGGGCCAGCGCGAATCTTCCTCAGCCCAGAGCCTGCCCTGAGCTTGTCGAAGGGTTAGCGTCCAACGGACGGACGCGGCACCATGCTACTGTCCATTGGCCTTGCTATTCGTGCCCGCACTCGAGTGCGTCAACTTCTGCAATAAGAACTCCTGCACGATGCCAAACGCCATACGGCCGCCGATGCCGATCAGGGTACTGCGAACCACCAGTCCTATGCCACGGTCTTGACTGGGATAATAGGCATTTGCAATCCCGCCCGCTGCCAAGTCGCCCAGAATGTTCGAATAGTTGATCTCTCGATTGCCGTTATCGCCTCTCGTGATGAACGGAGTTGAAATCGCGTGCAGCAAGCGAGATTTCGTTGTGCCGGTACCTTGATAGAAGTAGCGCGGGTCCTGGTGCAGCAAGGAGGGAAACACCGCGTCCCCCAGCAGGATCTTGGTGTAACCACCGGCAAACGTGGCGCCCAGGCGCTTACCATAACCAGCTGCACCCTGACCGTAGCTGGGATAGCCGACCGCCTGATAGATCCCGGCGTTCATACCAAAGCCAATAATCGTGACTGGGTCCGTCAGCGCCTTCATGGCCAACTGAAATTTCAGTTTCGGGGTTAGTGGCGCCGCGTTGTGGTCGTAGTTCACGTAGAAATTCGGAATGACCCCGAGGACGCGCTGATGCTCCTGAACTTTGACCTGTTCGGTGGCGAGTTGTTCCTGGGTAACTGCATTCACCGTCTGCTGAACCGGTGCCACGGTGAGCTTGATGCCCGTCACGATAAAGGACTGCCCTGGTTGCAGAATGATCTGGTTCGAGGTCCAACTGGTGAGGCCGGATGCACTGACGACGACCCGGACTGGTGTTCCAGATTTAATACCATCGAACTTGAAGAAACCGTCATCCCCGGTGACGACCGAGCGATGGTCGTTTGGCGCGGGTCCTTGCAAAACGATGGTCGCCTTCGGCACTGTGCTCCCGGTTGCATCCAGCACCGTCCCGGTGATGGTTGCCGTCGTCGGCGCCTGTGTCGCAGGTTGTTGTGCCTGGGGTTGTTGTGCCTGACTGAGAGTAGCGACCCAGAGAGCCACGACAAGTGCCCACGCTGACTTGCTGATTCCGGCGACCATAAAACACTCCTGCTTCTTGCTGCAAGTGCCAGGCCGAAAGCGGCCCAGCGTTAGCTTTATGTATTTACGCAATCTTCAGATGGCTGTGTGCCCAAGGGCGACCGTAGTGCCCCCATTTGCGGATTTAGATGTTTTGAACTGGCAGAGGTTTCGGCGCTAAATTGCCTCGATACAGCCCGGCGCCCAGGTGCGTCCCTCAGTTGGGCTAACCTGGGTTCGGAAAAATCTGCTTCATTCTGGCAAAAACGTTACTGCGACCGCAACGTAAGAGATGCACGGGAGTTCGCGATTAAGTTGCGGTACGACGGAGTCCCCAGCGAGCGGCTCGCCGCGGCGGGACCGTTGGGGTGGTAGATACGCCGCAATCCCGTGAAACGCGGACTGGCGAAGGAACCAGGAGACTGGCGGTGGAGCAGCTTCCGACACCATGCTTTCCGGGAGAACGGAATGGTGGAGATCGAGTCGGAGTGGACGGCCCGAGATCGTGAGTTGAAGATGTTTTAGTGGACCAGCCCGAATATTCCTTAGCCCAGGCACCAGGCGGGCACGCGGCCGCCTCCCTTGCCGATCAGCTATTTTCCGCAGAATGTGTAGCAAGAAGCCTGTCGAATTCGGTTGGAGCGCTTCGCTTTGGGTAGTCTTTCCACATTTCAGTGAACTCCGAGATCTCTTGCATTCGAAATCGTGCCGGTTCTGCAGTGTGCGGCATGGATATCGATTTGACTAGCAACTGAGGTTCTCGGAGGTCTGGTAGCATCCTAATTGCATGCATCGATGGAGAGGCGAACCAACTATATTCCCGACCCGAGTAATCCACCGAGGTTACAAGCTCCCGGTTGAATCGATCAAAGGTTACCGATTTGGTGACATATACGATTGGTATGAAGCCGGCATCTTCAAGACTGCCGATTTGCGTCCTTAGAACATCTGCGCAACGCAGCATTTCTTCTCTCGAAGGAAAATTTTCTGACTTATGGTCGAGTCTATTTCGGACCTGGAGAACTGGTTCCGATTGTAGAGCGCTCGACACCTCACTTATGAGTGTTAGGGCTGCACTCAACTCCGTGAAGGATATATCACAAGCGAAGGAATAATGCCGATAAGGATATAGCTGCAGGGTGCTTGACGCGGCGTAATGTGCAAGGAGTACAGCGGGTTTCTCTTGCGAAGTCGGGTCCTGAACTACTTCTCGGACCCTCCGCGCAAGTGCGGTTAAGCCCACAATGAGGGGAAAAAGGGTATTTCGGCCGGAATCGTCCAGTTGCAATGGGTCGCCACCAATCTCGATGGCGCCGTTCAGCAAAGAAGCAGCCAGCCCACGCCCCCTCTGCAAATTAAACTTAAGTGCATCCGAAATTGGATCGGATAGAAAAAGCCAAGTCAGGAATGACAGCGTCAGATCGAGGATATCTTCCACGCTAACGAAGAGGTTTACGCCGACGCTGCGCACGAGGCTTCGACCGTCTTCCTTTTCGATATTGGCAGCGCGTACAGTTTTCTGGAAGTCGTCCAGCCGTTCATAGAATTCCGCCAATCTAGATTCCACTCTCTCCTTGTCGAAAGCCAATTTCCAAAGAATTCTTGCGATCAGTTCTTCGTCTTCCCCGCTGTCATCGGGTATCTCGAAGTGCGGCGCACGGATGAGGTCAAAAGCTTTTTTGAGCTTATCAGGGGATGCAAAGATCATTCTCTTGATCGCTGTGGATGGATCTACTTCCTTGAGATACTCTTCCAACTTGCTAGGAACATCGGATCCAGAAATACCACGCAAATAGAATCTCAGGATGACGCGATCATCGTCAGCTCCGTACACGTCCAGAATTAGACGCTTTAATCTAGCCATGGGGTCAGCAAGGGGGCCGCAACGGGCCCAAATCGGACGGCCAGTGGAATGCATGATTCCTCCGATAGGCGGCAGCCGCTCTAGTGGCGTGGCGCAATACCTGTTTTGCGGCCGCGAAGTAGGGAGCAAGATCATTCTCCGCCTCGACCAGCAGCGGTGCAATGACCAAATTGGGCAGGCTAAACGGCTGTCCCATATTACAACTGGGTTGGGAATGAGGCCCAAGAAATCAGGCGCGGTCATCCCGACCGAGGACTTCAGTCCTAGTGGAGGGACCTGCTGTCACCCGCCAGGAGCAATTGCTCAAGTTGGTCCGGGATGGTTGCAAACCGCCGTCCGAAGAGATAATCTCCTAGTCGTTTCACGCGTCGACCGATTGAAATAAACCAACCTGCAGTCAGTGCGCATCATCGCACCTTGGGCCCTGTACAAACTTCAACTAGCGGAGGAAGTATGTTCATTCTTTGGTGGATCATCGTAGGTCTGATCGCTGGCTGGATCACAGGCAAGATCATGAAAGGCTCCGGCTACGGAGCTTTGATGGACATCGTGGTGGGCATCGTGGGTGCCATCATCGGCGGTTTCATCATGCGAGCAGTCGGCTTTTCCGGGCAAGGCGGCATGATTTACACCATCATCATTGCCGTGATCGGCGCGGTGATTTTGACGTGGATCGTCAGGCTGGTCACCGGGCGAAAGTGAATTTGTCTCGACCTTTGGGTAAAGCACCGGTGCGCCCCCCGGTGCTTTTTCTTGTGGAGCGCAACCCTCACTACGCGGCCGTCCGCATCCGGCTGCGCTGATAGAAGAATGACACGGCCAGCAGAATCACGCCGAGGACGATGAAGGCAGCGATGCGATATCCGCGATCGAGCGTGCCGATGTCGACGACAAACACCTTGAACACGGTCATCACCAGCAGAATAATCGCCTGCCAGCGAATGAAGGCCAGGCGCTTCCAGAAGCCGACTAGCATCAAGCCGCCGCCGTAAGCCATCCAGACCGCGGAATAGGCAAAGTCGCGCACGGTCACGATGCTGCGTCGCTCGCTGCCGGAGTACGCCGCCGCCAGTTGCGGCTGGAAGTATCCCATCACCTCGAAGTGGAGGGCGATCAACGCCAGAAGGTTGATGCCGATGATCGCCGCCGCCGCCCACTGGCGATTGCCCGGGCCGCCGTCGCGGATGGCGAAATAAGCCAACACCGCCAGCGCCACGATCGCCGCCAGGTAGAGCCCGAATCGAGGGTTGATCAGCAGCGGCTGCCGGCTGAATGAATCCACCCAGATCAGCCTGCCGACTCCGAGCAGAAACGCGCCGCTGCCGAGAATGCGCAGCAGCATGCTCGCGCCGCGATGCGCAGCCCAGAAGAGCGCTCCGGCCTCGACGATCCAGCCCAGGGTGTTCCAGTAGCTTTCCAACTTGATGGGGATGGCGACAGTGAGGAAGCCCACACCGAGCGCAAGATACAACGGTCCGAACAGCGGATGGGCGCTCCCTTCACGGGTTTGCATCGCACGCGTAAGTACGAAGAACAGCACTGCAACTGCTACGGTGAGCCAAGCCAGCTCAAAGCGGTAGTGATCGGCAAGCATCGAGTAGATCGCAGCGAAGTAGAGGCTGGCATTCAGCAACGCCAGCACGACCAGCACGTTCGGATATCGCCGCTCCGCGGAGGATTTGCGTCCCAGAAATGGCGCTCCCGCGTATAGCAGAAAGAAGAAGCTGGCGAAAGCCAGGGTGGTCGCGAGTTGCGACTCGTCGTAGTAGGCGGATGCCCACGCCGCGAAGAGCAATGCCGTGCCGACGAAGCTCCCGAACAGCAGTCGTTGCCAACCTCGGATGGCGACCATCCAGACCGCGCCCAGATCAAGCAACATCACATAACTGAGCAGCGCGATCTCGTGATTTTGATGGGTGGAGACCAGCACCGGGGTCAGGAACCCGCCGACGAGCGCAAAGGCGGCGAGCAGTTCGGAATCCTGGCGTAGCGACATGGCCGCCAAGGTCGCGGTGACCAGCAGCATCGCGACGAAGGCTGCTGCAGCCGGCAAGAGGTCATAGAACTGGAAGGCCGCCCACAGCGACAGATACAACGCGCCGAAGCCGATGGCCTTCATGGAATACGCGAAGGCGGTGAAGTTGCGCCGGCGAAAGCGCTCGCTCCACACGATGAGCGCGATGCCGGTGACGATGCCGATCGCCACCCGCGTGCCCGCGCCGATCCAATTGTTTTCGATGGCGAGCTTCAGGAAGTACGACAAGCCAACTAGCACGGCGACGATGCCGACGCGGTTCAGCCATTGGCCGCCAATGCGCGTCTCCAGGGAGGCCGCGGTTTTCGGCGGGGGGGCTGGAGGAATGAGTTGTGGTTCACGAGACCCAGGCGGGACCGACGGTTGGCGCGAGTCGATTGGAATGGGAGGCGCATGTGGCGCGGCAGGCAACGGTTCGGGCTCTGCAACTTTCGCGGACGACGGGGTGCCGCTTTCTTCCGTGCGACCGGCGGTGCTGTCGGTACGCAGCAACTGCTCCAAGCGGAAGACTCGTCGCGTAAGCTCCGCAACCTGCTGTCTTAATTGTTGGAGTTCTGCGGATTGCTTGGAATCCCACACGCTGCGGCACCGATGACTGGGCTTACAATACGCGAAAGCCAAAAGCCAGGCAAAGCAGTGGAGCGGCGCTAATCATGCGCGCAGAGGAGCGGTCATGAAGTTTCATACCGAATATTTGACCTTCAACACTCGGAAGCATCGCGAATATATTCACATCACGCCGCAGGTGGAGGAGGCACTACGTAAGAGTGGTATCCAGGAGGGCATGGTGCTGGTTTCGGCCATGCACATTACGGCGGGCGTGTACGTCAATGACAACGAAAGCGGCCTCATTCACGATATCGACAAGTGGCTGGAAGGGTTGGCACCGTTTCGGGAGGATTACGAGCATCATCAGACCGGAGAGAGCAATGGTGATTCGCATTTGAAATCGATGCTCGTGCATCACGAAGTTATCGTGCCGGTGACGGCGGGCAAATTGGATTTAGGTCCGTGGCAGCGGGTGCTCTATGCCGAGTTCGATGGGCAGCGGAAGAAGCGGCTGATCATTAAGGTGATGGGGGAGTAGCGGCCGAATCGATTACCGGCGCAGCCAAGGCGGCATTGGAAGGAGCGTACCTTCAGAGCATGCCCTGACCTTGCCGACGGGTACGCCGTCATCAGTCGTTTATTGTCAGGCTTAGGAGAAGGGGAAAACAGCCTTCGCCAACCGCCCAAAGTTTTTCTCTTGCTTCTGGGCCTTTTTTGTATTCTGCTTTACGTTTTATCACTTGCAATTATGCATCTTCGACGTCTGAGCATATTCGGCTACATGTTTTTGTACGCCGCAATGACTATGGATGCACCAGCACAAGCGAATCCAGCGAACAATACTAAGTCAAATGGCGACCACGTTTCCCAACTCCAAACCCTCACTGAAAACATGAGGCACTTGAAGAGTTCCTTAGAACTTTGGAACGGGGGGTACGTGGTATGCATGGCCGTTACAGTATTGGCGGCCCTAGGGATTTTCGTCACACAACGGGCATCCATCAAAAAAGGCATAGAGGTGGCCGACGTCGAGCGAGAAATTAGCGAGTTGAAGAGCCAGGATTTCCAATCTGACCTGAAGTCTAAAGAACATGATATTGCTGAGCTGAAAGAGAAGGCGGAGTCGAAAAATTGGAAAGGGTGAGGCTAGAAGCGATTATTGCGCCACGCAGCCTAACATTAGACGAACAAAACAAAATATCTACACTTCTTAAAAGGTTTGCCGGGAAGACGGTACTTGTTGAGTCACTAGGAATGGATGTTGAGGGAACTCTTTTGGCGACCCAAATAATCGCCGTTCTCAAGTCTGCAAAAATTTCTGTCATTGACCATCGGTCATATAGCGTGTCAACTGGCCAAATTCCTGTCGGCGTGAGTGTGCGAGGGCCATCGTCGGAGGAAGCCATTGTTTCAACCCTGGGAGATATTCTGCACCGGATCGGGAAGCTGCAAACAACGACGAATGGGGTAGCCACCGTAAGTAGTGGTGGAATGATAGCCTCTGGCGCGATGATTATGTCGGGGGTTATTCTCGCCGGATCGGACGAGAAGGTCACTATTCCGGCGGGCCCGTCACCGCCTGGATCCCCCATATACATCATGGTGGGGGCGAAACCTTTGCCGATAATGTCACCAAGTAAGTAAGAACCTATCCCCTGTCATGGCAGCTACAATTATCCAAACACGCGCGTGTGCGCCGACCGTCTTGATGCCTTTGTCGGCACGACTGAAGGCGTGCCCTGATACAAACCGTGCGCTAGTCGAGTCTTTCAGCAAACTGTGAAGCCGCGCCCCTTAACGCACAAAAAAGCCCGCACTGTTGCGGGCTTCTCATTTATAAGAACGTCGCTTTAGAACGTGAACGCCACTCCGCCGCGAACGCTGCGGGCTGACTGCATCAGGTACACGGTCTTACCGTCGGGGCCGACGACTGGCACGTAGCCCTGGGCCAGCAGGTTGCGCAGATCGACCAGCGCTTCCATGTTGCCTGGCATGAAATGCATGCGCGGCAGCGGTTGACGGATGAAGAGGTTGAAGAAGGCATCGTTCTGTCCTGCCGAGGCATTGAAAAGATCAACCGGGGTCAGCGTATTGTCGCCGCTTGTCCAGCGATAGGACGCGATCCAACGTGTCTTACAGCGTGGTACGCGACCATTCAACTGGAGAGCCGCCGAGTGCCGCCAGCCGTGCTGCAGGCTGCTACGCACCACGTTCCAATCCACGTTGGGCTGCTCCAGATCGAGGACGCCTCCATAGGCGTAATCCATCGTCGCAGTAAGCGTGTCCGACAGGCGACGTTGAAAGACCAGACGCACGCCCTGGGCCTCAAGTGCGCCGCCGTTGTAGCTGAAGGTCCCGGAATACACGTCGGGCAAAATATCGCCGGGATCAAAGCCAATGTCACCCACGCCAAGCAGGGCGGGATCCTTTATGCGATCGTTGAAGTAGGCGACCTGCACTTTGTTGTTGCCGTCGCGTTGCGAGAGCGAAACCTCATGGTGATGCGCATTCTCCAGCAGGGGCTCACCATTGACCATGGTCATGCGAGGATTGGCCTCGCTGAGTTCTGCCGGAGTCGAGTCGAAACCTCGGGCGGCGTCGCTATCGGGTTCGCTGGTGGCGTAACGATACTCAAGGATGGTGTTGGAGGTCAGGTGCCAATCGGCGATCATCGAGGGACGAAACGCAGTCGCTCCGTGCCCCAGAAATTGAATATTCTGCGCCTCTCCACCAAATTGAATGTCGAGTGAATCGCCAATCGAGAAGCCGTCGGAGTAGGACAGCGCGACCGCGTCCAAAGATCCGCGATGCGGTACCGCATCGGGAGTGGAGAAGCGCCGGACAATCAGAGCGACCGTTGGAGTCCAACCTTCGTTGGCGGGCCGGCTGAAGGAAGCGCGAATAACGCCATCAGGCGTGCCGGTGGCGTATCCCAGATTTCCTTCCAGCCCGACGGTGGAGGTATGAAAGACCGAATGCTCGACCATGAAGGCCGTGCCTAAATCCGATGCGCTGCCATATCCCTGGCTGGTACCGCCAGCCATAAACGCCAAGGTTCCACTTCCCGAATGGTCCTGCGCTGCGGTTTCCACCACCACGGGCGTCCCATCGTCGAAGCGCAGAATTGGCCGATTGGAGTTCGAGCGCAGCGTCCACTTCCAGCTATCATCTTCGCTGTTGCCCTGTTTGAGGGGCGGAAGCATGTGGACGGCTTCGAACAAGGTGTTCAACGTGATGTTAATGACCCTGCTGGCGCCAGCGACCAGCGCAACATCCTCCCGCACGGCGGGAAGAAACGACGGCGCGGATACGCGTAAGTCATAGCTGCCGGGCAGCAGCCCGCCCAAGGTGAAGAAACCTTTGGCGTCGGTATAGACGACCTGGTTCTGCCCAGCCGTGCCGAGCAGTTCGACGGTAGCGCCCATTTGCGCCACACCGGCCGAGTTCTTGACGTATCCGGTTATCGAAGCTGGAGTGGCCCCAACCGCGGCCACGCACAGCGCGATCACCACCGTCAACCAACCCAGTATTCGCGTCATCACTCAAACCTCCTGTCAGAGGTCCCCGGGATCACAAATACTGCGGGCGGAAATTCCCGTCCGCGGGCCCGTACTGCCATCATCCTAATCCTATTCAACCGCAAATCGCACCGATGGAGCGATCTGTTGTTTGGAAATGTTGTCGTCAACCTTTACGGTCAGCTTATAAATGCCTGGTTGAAAGGTGTTCAAAGCCAGGCCCTTCTCCAGGGTGATCTGGTCTCCCACGTTGCCCATGGTTTCCGTGGACTCCGAGGAGTGCAGCACCGACTGGTTGTTGGCCATATTCACGATGTCATATTCAATATTGGCGGAAGGCTTCTTGGTCTTCTCGTCTGCCTGAAGATTATAGACCTGCATCCACAGATTCATGCGCTGATCGCGTTTAAAACTGGCGGGCTTTCCGTCGGGCGCATCCAGATGCGGGTAAGCGAGCTTGGTCTCTCCGATGACAAAACTTCCGGAGCCGACACTCTTGGTGGCCACCTTGTCCAAGTGGTCAGCCAGGATCAAGGACGAAGACGCTAGTTTGTCTTCGGTGAATTCCGGAACCAGAACGCCGTGACTCCACGTTCCCACCCGGTCGCCATTGACGTCCTTCACCACCACATCAAAGCGGTAACGGCCGGGACGCAGCGGAATCGCCTTCCAGTAGAGCGAGGAATGCTCCATGGTTTTTTCCAGCAGCTCGGTTGGTACATCTACCTGCACGGTGTCTTCGAAAGTTTGGGCAATCTTCCCGGTGATACCGGTCACGCGTCCGAAGATATTCACGGTGCCGCGTTCTATGCCATCCTTGGCCGCAAAGGTGACGTCCTTGTTCTTGATCTGCAACGTTACCGGAACCAGCACCGTATCGTCGGTGACCTTCACAAAGTCGGTGCGGATTTCGAACGGCATCAGGTTAACGTTGATCTTGTGGCTTACGACCTCTTCCAGGTCTTTGAACTTGACTTTGGGCGGCGCGTTGACCTTGGCCAGGGTTTCAAGCTTGGTGAACTCATTGTTGTTCTGTATCTGCTGTTCCGGACCGGGGTTGGCGCCGAAGCCCCCGTCCATTCGCTGACCTTTGTTCGATATGCCCTGTTGCTCGTAAAGGGTCAGGCCGGCTCCCGGAGTGTGCAATAACGCGTCCTTCTCGTTGGGATCGATGGTCAGGTGATAGTCACCGCAACTGCAAGTATCGACAAACTCGAGGGTAACTTCCTGGCCGACTCCCTCGAGATAGCGGTAACGCCAATCCTCGAAAGGATACGTCGAAGTCTCGCCGCCGCCTTCTTCGATGGGACGTTCGTAGCTCCCGCCCGACGGATGAGCGTCGATCTCATCGGGCGGACCCCACATGATGTAGATGCGGCCGCGGTCGGTTCTCCAACCGGGAATGCCGGCGGCGAAATGTTCATTGGCGTAGGCGATGCGGCGGTAGTGCTCTTCCTTGAACTCATTCTCCGGCGTGTCAGGAGTGGGATCGCGGCGCAGCCAGAACTGCTCGATAAACTGGTCACGCTCCTCGTCGTTGGAAAGCTGTTTGAAGGCGGATATTTCCTCTGGGCTGATGATGTAGCGCACGTCCTCGTTCAGCCACTTCTTGTAGGTGGAACTCAACTCCTGCTTTAGAGCTTTGGAGCTGGCTTTCTTTTGCTTCTCGGTCAGAGGACGCTTCAATGGATCAGTTTGCTGGCTGCCACTCTGCCCCGCAGCGGAAGTGTCTGTGCTTTTCGTGGCCTGCACCGGCGTAGCGGACTTGTCGCCACTGAGGGGAGTGGAGCTTTGTGTCTGGCTGCCGGTCTGGACCGAAGCGGAGGTATCCGTGCCGTTCGCCGCCTGAGCTGGGGGCATAGCTGACTTGTCACTGCTGGCAGGAGTGGAGCTTTGCGCCACGGCCAAACTGCAGGCCAGAGCTACCACCAAAAACGATAAAAAGAACGGACGAAAAAAACGCAACTTCATGTGTACCAACGGGCTCCTGGAAAAACACTTTGGGTCTCTAAATTGTATGTTCTTGCACGGGCGAAAGCAAGGTTGCCGGCGGAGGATTCGCGGCGGGAAAGGCATGGAGTACTCCAGTGTCAGCAACCCTCGCTGCGCTCAAAAGTCGCACCCAATGTGACGAACGCCAGTCAGCCATCGACCGAGGTCGCTAGCAGGTCTCCATCCCCCTTACAACCAAAAATTACCCCGCAGGGTTGCCGGGTCAGGGGCTACGGCTATAATGAGTCATCGGAGAGATTTGGACCGTTTGCCCCGCGAGCTGGCTGGTTTCCGGTGTGTTACCCCGGCAGCTAAGAAACGCCGAAAGTCTTTGCTCTCTAAAGGAACCTTGGCCCGTCTGACTTCGTACTACGTTGTGGAGTGAACGTGCGCCTGCGTGACGGTTTCTCCATCGAGGACCGATGAAAAACTGGAAGAAACTCGCTCTCATTGCCGGGGGCGTCGTCGTACTGCTCGCCATTGTAGGCTTCACCGTCGAACAGAGCCGCAAGGGTGTAGTGACGGTGCAAACCGGTAAAGTCGTTCGCGAAGATTTGGTGTCGGTGGTGACCGCCTCGGGCGAGATCAAACCCAAGGTGCAGGTGAACATCGGGTCCAACGCCTTCGCGAAAATCACCCATTTGTACGTGAAGGAAGGCGACAAGGTCAAGAAGGGGCAAATGCTCGCCGTCCTGGACAACGTTCAGCCCGCGGCCGACGTTTCCATGAATGACTCGGCGCTAAACGCTGCGCGGACTGATGCAGTTGCGGCGCGCGCCGCCGTCAATACTGCGGCGGCCGACCTGAATTCCGCCGAGGCCGAGTACGAGCATGCCAAGCTCGATTACGATCGAAACAAGAGTTTGTACGATGCCCAGCTGATCGCCAAGTCCGACTACGATACCAAGAAAGCAGCGCTGGATACGGCGACGGCACAGTTGGGAATGGACAAAGCTAAACTCGCGCAGGCCAAGGCCCAACTGGATTCCGCCCAGGGCCATATCAGCCAAAACGCCGCCATGCTTCGCCATGCTGACGATGTGCTGAGCAAGACTGAATACCCTGCGCCGTTTGACGGTGTCATCACTAACGTTCCCGTGCGCGAAGGCGAAACCGTCGTACCCGGCATCCAGAACTCGCCTGGCAGCACGCTGATGACGATTGCCGACATGTCCATAATCACCGCCGAGGTTAAAGTCGACGAGACTGACATCGTCAATGTGCAGTTGGGACAGGCGGCAGAGGTGACTATCGACGCGATTCCCAAGCAGAAGTTCAAAGGGACGGTTACCGAGATCGGCAGAAATGCCGTACTGCGTTCAACCGGAGTTTCGACCGCGCAGACCACCTCCAGCAGCCAGGAAGCCAAAGACTTCAAGGTGGTTGTGGCGCTCCAGGATCCACCGCCGAACCTGCTGCCGGGATTGTCGGCGACGGCGCGCATCACCACCGCTACCCGCGCTAAGGCGTTAGCCATTCCGATCCAGGCGCTGACCATTCGCCAGCGCGCCGATCTTGAGACTGACAGCAAAGGCAAGCCGGCTACGGCGCAGGCCACAGCCCCTACCGATGGGAAAGACCCCAAGGAAGAGTTGCAAGGCGTGTTTGTTCTGAAGAACAAAAAGGACGCCGTCTTCGTACCTGTAGTGACCGGTATCAGTGGAACCACGGACATTGAAGTGACCAGCGGACTGAAAGACGGGGACGAGATCGTCACCGGAAGTTACAAGGTGCTCCGGACCCTGCGGAATGGCACTGGCGTGAAGGTTGACAACACGACGGCCAGCAAGAAGGAAGAGTCCTAACCGTTAAGAGGGCAGGACAGGAGAGCTGGCATCCATGAGCAACCCGAACCAGTTACCCAACGAGGAGAAGAGGATGGCAACCCAATTGGCGAGCCTGGCAGAATCGCAGACATCGACCACGCCAGAGCAGTGCATCATCTGTACCGAAGACCTTTGGAAGACTTACGACATGGGATCGGAGCAGCAGGTGCATGCTCTGCGCGGAGTCAATGTCCGCATTCAGCCCAATGAGTACGTAGCTATCATGGGACCGTCCGGTTCGGGCAAGTCCACCTTGATGAACCTGATCGGCTGCCTGGATTCGCCCAGCAAAGGTAATTATTGGCTAAACGGGCAGTTGGTCAGCGAACTCGACGACGACGAGCTGGCTCGCATTCGCAACAAAGAGATCGGCTTCGTCTTCCAGACCTTCAACCTGCTGGCCCGCGCGACCTCGCTGCACAACGTCGAGCTCCCGCTTATCTATGCTGGCATTCCGGCCGAGGAGCGCATCGAACGCGCCCGTCAGACGCTGGCTTCGGTGGGCATGGAATCCAGAATGAACCACAAGCCCAACGAACTGTCAGGCGGACAGCGCCAGCGCGTAGCCATCGCTCGCGCACTGGTCAACAAGCCGTCCATCATTTTGGCTGACGAGCCGACCGGCAACCTGGACTCGCAAACCGGCGTGGAAATCATGGCCCTCTTTGACCGTCTGCATGAGCAGGGCAACACCATCGTCCTGGTCACCCACGAGCACGACATCGCCGAGTACGCCCACCGCGTCATCCACATTCGCGACGGGCAGGTCTTCAGCGACCAGAAAACGGCAAGAGCGTAACCAACTCCTGTGCTTTAGGCGCGAATTTGACCCGGATGTACCACTGTAATATCGCGGTAGCGAACGAAGTCGGCTTGATTCAAAGTGAGCAAGTGGGTAATCCCGTGAACTCGCATTGCGGCGACGAGGCGTGCATCATGGACCTGCACCCCGGAGACTCCGTAAGCGATCACTAATCGTCGCCATTCGCTGTGAATCCTTTCGTTGTCTGGAAGGAAGGTAAATTGGCTTTCGATCAGCGTAACCTCCTGATCAGCCTCTGCCACACTCATTCCAAAGCCATTCTTCTCTGTGGGTCTGGTAAACACATTCCAAAATTCAACGACGTTCTGCGGCGCGTAGCACAGCTCTGCGCCGTCGTCTATCAAACGTTCAATTGCTAATTTGATCAGAGAATGTTCCACGTCGTCACGTTTAGCTAAGCGTAAGAATGCATTGCTGTCGAGCAAATGCCGAACCGCAGCCATTTAGTCGTGATCCTGATAGATGATCGAGCGAGAGAAGGTCTCGTCTTTCATAGGCGGGATTTTGTCGGAATACCCAGAGAACTGACGGACCCACGCGTCGAATTCCCGGCTTGTACGCTTGCGATTGACTGGCCTGGCGGCCGTTTCGCGCTCGATCCGCTCTGCTAAAGCCTCTTCTAGCAACTGTGCGGGGGATTGGCCGGGATGCCGAGACAAGGCGTCGCGCAGTAATTCCTCGGCGTGCTGCGTCAGCTTAATCTCCATAGGCCGAGTATAGCAAAGCAGCAGTATTTCGCTACGATAAGGCCCTTCGCGCCTTTTTCGTGCTCGCTAATCGGTGTAGGCTTGAGAGAAGCGCATACCAACCGTCCTGATTCAGAGGGTCGAATGCCATTGCTGTTGTTTCGCCGTTTTGCAATTCCTATGATTTTCTTATTGGCCGCAGGCTGTTGGGCTCAAGAGATGCCTTTCCCCGTGGGCCACGCAGAACAAGACACCCGGGCCGAGCAAGTCCGCGCGCTGGTCTCCCAATATTGCCGGCTGGATTACAGTGGGGCCCGTCTGGACCAGCAAGGCTGGACCAAACTCGAGCCTCTAGTGTGGTGGAAAACCAATCCCGACTACCAACAAATTGACGTCATTTCGCGCTTTACCGTAGAGACCGAGCCAGTCTTGACTAACGGCAGGTACACCGTCACCGTTCATTATCGGCGGCTGGGACGATACGAGCCGGGTATAGGGTATTCGCGCGTAATGACGAGTCCCACTGAGGATGTGGAGTTCACCGTCACGGCGGTCAAGGACGACTGGCGCATCGACGATGCCGAGCCAAATTTTCCCCATCCCTCGCAGGCCGCCATGGTGAAGTGGCTCACGGCGCAGAACAGCACTACTCAGGACGCAGCGGCGAAGAATATTTATGAGGAAGCGCTGCGTCAAGTGCAAGAGCCGGCCTCTGCGCCGCCACCCAACCACTGAGCTAAAAGCTTGCCTGTGTCGCACCGATATAGAGCAAAGGCCTCCCGCGCCTGGGAGGCCTCTATCATCCCGGTAATTTAGGCTTGCTACTGGGGTGCGACCACCGCGGGCGTTACTTCGGAGCCCGCAGTCCGCACCGGCGTAGCCGCAGGTTTCGCGGCGAAGAATTCGTGGTCATAGAGATTGCGGTACAAGCGACCGGCCAACTCTGCCGCCTTGGGCCCGAAGGTCGGCCGTCCACCTTCCAGGAAGACGACAGTCACAATCCGCCCATACTGCGTGTTGGCATAGGAACCGAACCAGCCGAAGCGCGTGCCATCTTTGGAACAGGTGCCCGTCTTGCCCAACACTGGCTCCTCGATGAAGTTGGTTCGCAGCAGGCGCGCCGTTCCGTACTCCACGGCGCCCGACATGCCATCGGAAATCTCAGGAATCAACGGGCCGATGTCCAGCTTGCGCTTGACCTTTGGAGTGAAGCTGGTCACTTCCTCGGGACTGGTCGGATGCTGCAGATAATAGAGCGTACCGCCGTTGGCAATCGAGCTCATCAGTGCCGCCAGCTGCAGCGGAGTAAGAGAGATGCTCTCTCCGAAGGAACACATCTTGCCAACGCCGCCCAGCTTCGCATCCAACTCGGTCGAGGGGAACGTGCCCAGGTTTTCGCCCGCGATATGCCAGCCGGCTAGCTCACCCAGCCCGAACTGGTGAGCGTAGTAGCTGACCCGCTCGAAGCCGAGCTTGCGGCCGACAGCTTCAAAGTAGGCGTTGTTGGAATGCGCCAGCGCGGTAGTCAAATCCACCCGCCAGTACTTGCCCAGCGGAACCTGCGTGTCTTTGGTGATGACGTTTTCGCTTAGCGCCGCCAACGCCACCGCAACCTTGATGGTCGAGCACGGCTGCGCCCCGGCCGACAACGCCAGCTTCTGGTTCACCATTGCCAGGATGCGCCCGCTGTTGGGATCAACCGCGACAACGGTGCCGTTCATATTGCCCAACGCTTCCACTGCGGCCGCGCGCACGATAGGATCTTCACCCGCCGTGATGTCGCCTTCCACTTGATTGTCAGCAAAAGAGCTGGCGTAGAAGCGCTCGTAATAATGGTGCCTCGTGTAGACAGCGGGGCGCATGGAAGCAACCACATGGGTGGAACGATTGCGAGTCGCCACGGTTTTGCTGCTGCTGCGCATCCGCGCCATCTTCTTTTGCGCTGACGTAGTCTCGGTAATGTGATGTGTCTTGCTGTGCGCTTTGTGGGTGGCGATAGTGGCAGCCGGGGCCTTGGCACATACAAACAGTGCCAACAAAGTATTCAGTACGACAATGGCGGACCGCTTTAGCATGGATAACCTTTTACTTCCCCGGACTCACATTTCCCGCTTAAAGAATTCTTGCCTCCACGACCATTTTGGGTCGCGGATTTTCCATAGTAGGTATTTTGGATTCCGGATTCAACTCAAAACTGCTCTTCACACAATAAAAGAACCCCACCCAAACAAAACAGATGCCAGCACTTAGGCCGGAGTTGCGAAAGTCCGGCGACTTGGCGAATGTGACAATTGGCCGGCCGCCACTAGTCCCTACTTGATTACTTATCACATTTCGCCTCACCTGGAACCGTAGCAAGGCTGATTCCCCGGCAGATTAGTGCGGTCTTGGAGTGACAAATATTCGTTCCACTTTGGAAGAAGCGCGGCGGGGAGTGGTTAATATTGCGAAATTTGGAGCGAACCAGCCTCGCAGCGGCGGCATTTGCACTAGCCCCAGCGTAACGGTTTGCTGAAGACTCGATCTCGGAGGCATTTGAAGGGGCGTGCCTTCAGAGCCTGCCCTGAGCTTGCCGAAGGGTACGCCGTCATAAGGTCCTTTACATTTGTCATCACGGGCGGGCTTCAGCCCGCGAGGAATCTGCTGTCTGACGGCGGCCTTACCAGTTGTTGAAAAACTCACGTGGTGCCACGAGCTTCGACATAGACTCCCCGGGTGCCAGAGCTCTATAACGGGCCGTCAGAATTCGCCTCTTGTCGAATTTCGATAGCTTTTTCCTGCCGACCGAAACTTCCCTAAAAGTGGAGGGTTTCTCTCATTAACAACCCTGAGAATGGTCGTGTAAAAGCGGCTACCCCTCCGAAGTGCAATTCGCCCCTGTCCTTCGGAGGGGATTTTTCTTTCCGGACGAAATATTTCTACGTTGGATCAGCGGCTCGCGACCGGATGTACTCCTCGATCACCCGTTCCAGCACACCCTGCTCCCGAAGAACGTACTCGATGGCATCGCGCACCGCGCCGTGGCCGCCTTCATGCGTCGTCACGTAGTGGGACTCATGCAGCACCTCTGGCCGCGCGTTCTTGACGGCGATGGCCAGACCGCATAGCCGCATTACCGGCAGATCGATGACGTCGTCGCCGACGTAGCAGACCTGCTCGGGCTTCAGGTTTTCCTTTGCCAGGATTTCGTAAAATGCGGACGCCTTGTCCTGCTGCCCTTGATAGACATGCTCAATCTTCAGATCACGCGCCCGTAGCGCCACGGTTTCAGAAATGCGCTTGGTGATAATGCCCGTCTTGAGGCCGCCGGCACGGGCCAGCGAAAATCCGGTGCCATCGTGGGCGTCGAATCCTTTGGCCTCAATCATCGTGCGGCTGGCAAATCCGAAGCCGCCCTTGTCGGCCATCTGCTGACGATGCTCATGGGTGCCTTGTTCCGCGCCGCCTCCCGGCGCTGGAAACAGAAAAATCGTGCCGTCGGTCATCACGCCATCCACGTCAAACAGCATCATCTTGATCTTCTTCGCGCGCTCATCGGACATGGGGCTATGTTAGCAGGAGGGATTTGGGCAAACCCTTTCACCACAGAGGCAAGCGCAGAGGACGCAGAAAAGGAACGAGGTGGTCAATGGAGCTTTCTTCCAGCTCCGCAACATCACGGGCCAGTGAAGACCTTCTCAACATCCACCGATGTTACTTTCCGCCCTTCATCTAGCTTGATCTTGGCGCTCCAATCCTGTTTTACGAGTCCACCTTTGTCACCGCGCTTTAAGGCATAAATTATGCCCATCTTTTGATCGAACGAGTGAGTAAAGCCGCACTGATCGAGAACCTGCTCGGCGTCGCTCTCTGAGGTTCCAACCCGGATTCTCTGGGTGAGCGTCTGCACGCAGTCGTTGTCTTTCTTCGCACAGCTCATGATGCCTACGATTAACAATGCTGCGACAAGGGTACTAAGCTCCCTTACCATTCGAAGTCTCCCGTTTGCCATGCCAACAGCTTACGCCGTTCGCGTTGAACCTCAACGTAACAGGAAAAACTGCACCGCTCATCAGGAGATAGGCGAACAATTGGCGAAACTCTGTTAAAATAGCCGGATGCCTCTGGGCGAAATTCCGGTCGCGCTGGCCTGGGCGCATCCGCTGGTTGCGGAGTGGTTCCTCGGACGCTTCGGTTCGCCCACCGAGCCCCAGGAGCACGGTTGGCCGGAGATTCTTGCCGGCCGTACCACACTCATCTCCGCTCCTACCGGCTCTGGCAAAACGCTCGCCGCATTTCTTATCTGCATCGATCGCCTGGTTCGCAAAGCGCTCGATGGCGATCTGCACGACCGCACCGAAGTTGTGTACGTCTCGCCGCTGAAAGCGCTTGGCAACGATATTCAGAAGAACCTCGACGGGCCGCTCAGCGAAATTCTGGCTCTCGCCGCCGAGCGTGGCCTGCTGATGCCCGAGATTCGCACCGCTGTGCGCACCGGCGACACCTTGATGAAAGAGCGGCGCGACATGCTCAAGCGTCCGCCGCACATCCTGGTCACCACGCCCGAGTCGCTCTACATTCTGCTCACCGCCAATGGCAGCCGCGCCATCCTGAGCCACGTCGAGACTGTCATCGTGGACGAGATCCACGCGGTCGCCGATGACAAACGCGGCGCGCACCTGACGCTCTCGCTCGAGCGGCTTGACCTGCTGGCGAACCGGCCGACGCGTATCGGTCTGTCCGCCACGCAGAAACCGATCGAGGAGATCGCGCATTTCCTGACCGGCGCAGGCCGCCCTGCCCCTGCCGTGGTCAACATTGGCCATCGCCGCAAGCTCGACTTGGCGGTCGAGGTCCCGCCGTCCGAACTTGGCCCCGTCGCCAGCAACGAGATGTGGGGCGAAATTTACGACCGCATCGCGGAGCTGGCGCTGCAACATCGCTCGACGCTGGTGTTCGTCAACACGCGGCGGCTGGCCGAGCGGGTGGCGCTTCATCTGGGCGAACGCATTGGTGAAGAGCTGGTCGCGGCACATCACGGCAGCCTGGCGCGCAAGCTGCGACTCGCAGCCGAGCGCAAATTGAAGAACGGCGAAATTCGCCTGCTGGTAGCAACAGCTTCGCTGGAGCTGGGGATCGACATCGGCAACGTTGACCTGGTTTGCCAGATTAATTCGCCGCGTGCGATTGCGGTGGCGTTGCAGCGAGTGGGTCGCGCTGGTCACTGGCGCGGAGCCGTCCCCAAAGGCCGCTTGTTCGCCACCACACGAGACGATCTCGTCGAATGCGCAGCCGCCGTCCGGGCCATCAAGCAAGGCGACCTCGACCGCATCCAGATTCCCACCGCTCCGCTCGACATACTGGCACAGCAGATTGTCGCCATGTGCAGTTGCGAAGACTGGGACGAGGATGCGCTGTTCGAGTGCGTTCGCCGCGCCTATCCGTACGGCAGCCTGAAGCGCGAGGAATACGACCGCGTTCTGGAAATGTTGTCGCAAGGGATCGCCGCCAAGCGCGGACGTTATGGCGCTTATCTGTTTCGCGACATGGTCAACCGGCGCCTGCGTGGGCGGCGCGGTGCTCGACTGGCGGCCATCACTAGCGGCGGAGCGATCCCGGACACGGCGCTCTTCACCGTAGTGGCGCAGCCGGACGAGATTGTCGTGGGCACGCTCGACGAAGACTTCGCCGTCGAAAGCAACGCCGGCGACATCATGCTGCTGGGTAACACTTCGTGGCGGATTCGTCGCGTGGAGTCCAATTCCGGGCGAGTGCTGGTCGAAGATGCGCACGGCGCGCCGCCGAGTATTCCGTTTTGGCGAGGCGAAGCTCCGGCGCGCACCGACGAGCTTTCGCATCACGTGGCCGAGGTTCGCGAACGCGTGAGCGCCCTGCTGCCGAATACCGCGCCGGTTGCGGTGCCAGCGAATCCGGAGATGCCGGCCCTCACGCCCGAAAAGCAGGTCACACGGGGACCGAACAGCGTGTGTGAGAACTCGTCTCGTATTGGCACGATGGAACGAATCGCACAAGAAGCAAGCCCCGCAGGGGCGAAAGAGCTTAGCCCAGGGCGGAAGCCCTGGGTAGAGTCGGAAAAATCAACGAGTCCCTTCAGGGACGGCACAGTTCTCACACGCCCTCTGAAGTCCTCTCGTGATGACAAATTGGAGAATGTTAACGGGGAGCCTCGGTTAGGACGGAATGCCGGCGCTGACGCTCGGGTAGAGCAGCGCTTTAGCGCTGCGTCCACGCTGCCTTTTCCTTCCGAGCCGGCTTCAGCCGGCGACACTACTTCTCCTCGCCCGCGGACCCGCCTTCGCGGCATCTCATCCAGCCCCGAGGTCCAGAACGCCGTCGCCTGGCTGAAGGACGAATGTGGCCTCGACGATTCCGGCGCAGAACAACTGGTCGAGTACATCGTCACCGGCCGCGCAGTGCTGACCGAAGTCCCGACGCAGGACTGCATCATCGCCGAGCGCTTCTTCGACGAGGGCGGCGGGATGCAGCTCATCATCCATGCGCCCTTCGGCGGCCGCATCAACAAAGCTTGGGGACTCGCGCTGCGCAAGCGCTTCTGCCGCTCCTTCAATTTTGAATTACAGGCCGCGGCCACCGACAACGGTCTCAACATCGCCTTGGCCGAGCAGCACAGCTTTCCGCTCGGCGACGTCTTCCACTATCTGCAAACCGAGACGGTGCAGGACATCCTGGTGCAAGCTGCCTGTGCATCGCCCATCTTCGCCACCCGCTGGCGCTGGGACGCCAACCGCTCGCTGGCGTTGCTGCGCTTCCAAGGCGGCAAGAAAGTTCCGCCTCAGATTCGGCGCATTCGCAGCGACGACTTGATGGCGTCGGTCTTCCCCGACGTGGCTGCGTGCCAGGAGAACATCGTCGGCGACATCCAGATTCCCGACCATCCCCTCATTCAGGAAGTGATGAAGGATGTCCTCACGGAGGCCATGGACATTGACGGCCTGCGGCGGGTGCTCGAAGGCATTCGCAGCGGCGCAATTCGCACGCTGGCGGTGGACACACCCGTGCCGTCGCAGTTCTCGCACGAAATCCTGAATGCGAATCCTTACGCTTACCTCGACGATGCTCCGCTGGAGGAGCGGCGTGCGCGTGCTGTGCAGATGCGGCGGGTCCTGCCGGAAGCGGTATTGCAGGAAGTCGGACGGCTGGACCAGACGGCGATTGCGCGGGTGCGCGAAGAGGCACGCCCCGATGTTCGCGACAGCGACGAGTTGCACGACGTTTTGCAGACCCTGGTCGCGGTGCCAGAAGAAATCGCCGATGGCGAGTGGCAGGATGCGATCACAAGTTGGCACCCGTTTCTCGCCGAGCTGATGGAAGGCTGGCGCGTGCTGCGCGCAACCGTGGAGCAGCCCTTGGTCGGCGGAAGGGGCGCAGCTTTAGCTGCGCCGTCTGTCGCTCCTTTTTCCTCCGAGCCGGCTTCAGCCGGCGGCACCCGCCGATACCTTGTTGCCTCCGAGCGAGCCAAAGACTTCGCGCTGATTTTTCCCGAAGCGCAGTTCGAAGTCACACCGCCGGACTTGCCATCGAACACGGCCTCTCACGATGATGCCCTGCTCGCCATGGTGACTGGCTGGATGATGCACTGCGGCCCAGTCACGTCCAGCGCGCTGGCCTATTGGCTGGGACTGCCAGTCACGGAAGTAGAGCAAGCGCTTCTCCGCATGGAGGCGTCAGGCTCTATTCTGCGCGGAAACTTTACCGGATTGGCCAAAGGCAATGAGCCAGGCACAGCCGAGTGGTGCGACCGGCGATTGCTGGCGCGCATTCATCACCTCACCGTCGCCACCCTGCGCAAGCAGGTCGAGCCCGTCACGGCGGCGCAGTATATGCGCTGGCTGTTGCGCTGGCAGCACGTGACGCCGCAGTCGCAATTGGCCGGCGAGCGCGGACTGCTTGAGGCCGTACGTCAATTGCAGGGCTTCGAGATCCCAGCGAACGCGTGGGAGAAGAACATCCTGGCAGCGCGTGTGAACAAGTACGACCCGGCTGCGCTCGATCAGCTTTGCCTGACCGGAGCGGTCGGCTGGGGACGCCTCTCGCCGCATCCGGCGACGCTGGAGGATTCAGGCGAAGGCCGTCGCCGCGTTGTGCCAACCAGCGTCGCGCCCATCACGTTCTTTGTCCGCGACGATTCTGACTGGATGCAGCCGCGACACAGCGATGACGAGCAGAACTTTGACCGCGTGCTCAGCGAGAGCGCCCGCAGCGTACTGGAATTTCTGAAGCGGCGCGGAGCGTCATTCTTCGCCGACATCGTCCGTGGAACCGATCGGCTCAAGGCGGAAATCGAGACCGCGCTGTGGGAGCTGGTAGCGGCCGGCATGGTCACCGCAGACGGCTTTGAAAATCTGCGCTCGCTGATCAATCCGCGCCGTCGCAATGCCACGGGTACGCCGAAGTTGACCCGGCCTCGTCACACCGGCGGACGCTGGTCGCTGCTCTATCCCGGCGAGGGCGCCGATCGCACAAAAGTCGTCGAGGCCACCTGCTGGATGCTGCTACGCCGCTACGGCGTCGTCTTCCGCGAAACCCTGGCGCGCGAGTCGAACCTGCCCAAGTGGCGGGAATTGTTGATCGCGTTCCGCCGCCTTGAGGACCGCGGCGAAGTGCGTGGCGGGCGCTTCGTCAACGGATTTCTCGGCGAGCAGTTCGCGTTGCCGGAAGCCGTGGAGTCACTGCGCGCGATGCGTAACCTTCCGGCCAGCGGTGAAGTTGTCACCGTCTCGGCGGCCGACCCGTTAAACCTGGTGGGGTTCATCGTGCCGGGCGAACGCGTGGCCGCGATCTCCGGCAAGTACGTCACCTTCCGCGACGGTATTCCGGTAGAAGAAGCCGAACGCTCCAGCGCATTACCTGAGGCGGCTGCACAATGATCCCCGAGGAACTGGTCGAGGGGGTTCACTATTACATGGAAGACGGCTACATGGTCTTCACGGCTCTTTATTTGCAACAGCGGGGATATTGTTGCGAATCAGGTTGCAGGAATTGTCCATATGGATACAACACGGACCAGCCGCAGTCGAAACAGGAATAAGCGTTCGGATCGGTTGCTGCAAGTGGCATCAGCATAAACTGATTCGACGAAACCGCTTTTCCGCGGCATCCCGCCGCCAGCTAACGCAACACCGCCTCCTTCACCACCGAAGACGGCGACTCGGTCGCGAAGTCGCCCTCCCACTTGGCCATCACGACCGCAGCCAGACAATTTCCCAGCACATTCACCGCGGTGCGGCCCATGTCGAGCAGTTGATCAACGCCGAGCAGCAGAAACACCGGCTCCGTCGGAAGTCCGGTAGAGCTCGCAGTCGCCAGCAGAATAACCAGAGCCGCTCGCGACACACCTGCGACGCCTTTGCTGGTGACCATCAGCGTCAACATGATCATCAATTGCTGCCCGAGCGACAGATGCATGCCGGAGACTTGCGCGACGAAAATCGCCGCAACGCTGAGATAGAGCGAGCTGCCGGTTAGGTTGAAGCTGTAGCCCGTCGGAATGACGAACGCGACAATCTGCCGTGGAACGCCGATCGCTTCCATCGCTTCCATTGCGCGGGGAAGCGCCGCTTCCGAACTCGCGGTGCCAAATGCAATTGAGACCGGCTCAGCCACGGCCTTGAGGAAGGCGCGCATCGGTACTCGAAACAACAGCGCAATTGGCAGCAGAACGCCGAGGATGAAGACAACCAACGCGGCATAGAGGGTGAGCAGCAACTTGAGCAGGCTGCCGAGCACCCCGATTCCGGTATGTCCCACAGTGTAGGCTACAGCGGCGCCTACACCCAGCGGCGCCATATACATCACGAGGTTGGTGAACTTGAACATCACCTCGCTCAGGCTTTCGCAGAAGGCCAGCATAGGGCGGCGCTTTTGCTTCGCTCAGCATGGCCAGCGCAACCGCGAAGATCAGGCTAAACACCACTACTTGCAATACGGCACCCTCGGCCACAGCTTTGGCGATATTTTCGGGAAAGATATGCAGGATGGTGTCTTCGCCACTGAGCTTATTGACCGACGACGTGTCCGAGGCGCTGGCGGTCGGCAACTGAACTCCCACTCCAGCTTTGCTCAGATTGATGGCGCCCAGTCCGAGGAAGATTGCAATGGTGGTGACGATCTCAAAGAAAATGATGGAGCGCAGCCCTAGCCGCCCCACCTGGCGCAAATTGGAGTGCCCGGCGATGCCAACCACCAGCGTCGCAAACAGCAGCGGCGCGATGATAGTTTTGATCAAGCGCAGAAAGATGAGCGCAAGCACGCGCAGATGCGTGGCGGCATTGGGGAAGTCGTGTCCGATCTCCGCACCCAACACCATGGCGATGAAGATCCACGCACTCAGGGTGCGCTTGAAGCAGCCATAGACCACGAGAGCAGCCAGCGCGTCGTAGCGGAGAGCGGCCGACAGCATGGTTGCCTGCCCAGCGAAGCGCCAGCACAGCAGTGCAGCCAGCACAAGGACGGCCGCGATGACGAGGGCAATGTTCTGGCGGCGATGGCTGTCGATCAGGGTCATACCTTCATTTAGTTGTAGCCGGCCTTGCCGTGGTCGGTTTTTGAATTTAAAGGGCGCCTTGACAGGCTGCGCGACCCGGGAATTACACGCTTTGCAGAGACGCAGCTTTCGAAAAATATAGTTGACATCACGAAATAATACGAATACCGTCGTTACCCTATCAAAAGTTGTACTTATCGGCCATATACAGGAAGTAAGACAGTCACTTTCGAGTCCACCGGTCCCAGCATTAAAGTTGCACAAATCAAGGCAGGAAGGTCCTCGCTGTAGTCCGTAGACAGTTACACGGAGCGGCAGCTGGATGCTTTTTCCTCTACCGGTAACCCCTGGCGTTGCTATCGACGTCCCCGGCTCTAGCCGCGCCGCCAACTTTTTTCTTCGTGAGCCAGGGCTCAGCACCTAGGGATATTCACGCTTTCCGGGGCACCGATCATCACTGAGCCGCAGTTTGGCTGCGTTTGCGAGTTTAAGACCAAACAAAACAAGTCACAGGAGGACCCATTCCATGAGCAGCGCCAACATCTTTCTTCAAAACAACACTGATTCCAATGCCGATCTCGTGCTCTATCACTGGAGCGTGAACTACGGCACGGTAGGAATTTCCGTGCAAGGTGTAGCTCCTGGCCAGAGCATCGGCCCCTTGGCGGTCAGCTGGGACACGGCAACGCCGGGCGACTTCTGGTATGCGTCGATCAACGTTTCCGGCGGATCACAGCCTGGCATGTACGTGAGCTACTCTTCGGATGATCCGGTGCTTCCGTACTGGAAGGAATGTATGCTGATCGACAAATGGTGGGATCCAGGCGGGAACGATAACGGGTCGAGCCCGACCTTCACGGTGGACTGGAATACGTTTAACGTCAATCTCAAGTCGGGCGCCTGTAGCGCCAGCATGCTCCATGCCGGCAACTACTCGCCAGTGACCAACGTATTCGTGCTCATGCTGGAAAACCACTCGTTCGATAACATCTTCGCATTCTCGGGAATTAACGGGATCACGGTTGCCGGCACTACGGACTGCAACTCTTATAACGGCAACCCGTACTGCGTAAATAGCTCCGCACCACCCAGTATGACGACAGATCCCGGTCATGAATTCGCCGACATTGTCAATCAATTGTGCGGCTACCAAACTACGTATACTCCGCCTACCTATCCTACGATCAACCTGTCAGGATTCGCGGCTACTTACGCCAATAGCTCAGACGAAAGTACAGGTTTGCCAGCTGCCGGTGCTATTGGCGATATCATGGCATGCTTCACTACGCCAACTGACTTGCCCAACATCTATTTTCTGGCCAGCTACTATGTGATCTGCGACCAGTGGTGTTCGTCGCTTCCGGGTCCGACCTGGCCGAACCGTTTTTACGTGCATGGCGCTTCCTCGGCCTATTGGAATGGAAGCGCCTACCAAAGTCTCGACGACAGTCCTACCAAGTTTGATATGGGCGTCTGGGAGTCCTTTTCCGGATTCACCTACCAGAGCGGATCCATTTTCGACGCATTGAAGAATGCGAACATCCCCTGGAGGATCTACTACGACTGGGAAATCGACTCTATACCCGGTTCCGTTCCGCAGGTGGCCTCCCTCAAAAACGTCTCGTTGCTTGATGCGTTGGACGTCAAGCACCTCTCGGACATGGAAGGTGACCTGCAAAGCGGGTATCCCTATCGATACACCTTTATCGAGCCCAATTACGGGGACATCACCAACAACACGTATCAAAACGGCAGCTCCCAGCATCCGATGGATGACGTTTCCGGCGGGGAGAATCTGATCGCCAACGTCTACAATTGGATCTCGCAATCCCCGCTGTGGGCCAGCAGCCTGCTGATCATCACCTACGATGAACACGGCGGCTTTTACGATTCCGTTATCCCCGGACCGGCAATTCCACCGAATCCTGCGGACCAGCCCGGCGCCAACGGCTTCGTCTTCAACCAACTGGGCGTGCGCGTGCCGGCCATCATTGTCTCTCCCCTGATCACCGTCGGGCCCGACCACACGCCTTACGATCACAGCTCGGTTCCGGCCACGATCGAAAGGTTGTTCGGGTTGTCATCTCTGACCGCAAGAGACGCGGCGGCAAACGATTTTACCCATCTGCTTTCGTCCGGCGCCGACGCGGTGCGCACCAAGAACGTTCCGCATCTAAACGCAGGACGGCCGTCTACGCCGAAACCACCTATGAAACCCGAAGAATTGGCAGCGCTCGCCCTTGAACCGCTCCCGCCAAAGGGAAATTTACTGGGAACCCTCGCGGTGGTGGCAAAAACCGACAAGGAACTCTCCGCCGGGACGCCGGCAGAACACGCCGCTATCGAGGCCAGGGTCGCCACCATCAAGACCCGGGGAGACGCCGACGCCTACATCAAGGAAGTGATGGCCAAGGTGCAGGCCGCGAGAGCGGCTCATGCAGCAGCGGTCAAGGCCGAACTGACCAAGCCTGGCGCTAAGAGCGCTCAGAAGCGGAAGCCGAACACATAGATAGCTAGCCCGATGCCCCCAGGTTAGCGTTCCGCGATTAGACGCTAGCCTGGTTGGCGTCCTTTTCTCCTATCATTACGAACCCGTGCCGCGGACTGAGAGCATAGGGTGAGAAATTTGATCATGGGGGGCTAAAGCCCATTTTCATATTTTGGGTTCAACGGCACAGCTAAAGCTGTGCCCTTTCAAAACCAATGCCCCCTCAAAAGCTGTGCGCCTTCGAAGCGAAATTCGTGGAGAGCCCTCCGCTAGCGCAAAATATCTTCCAATTCCACTCCGCGGTCGGTGCGCTGGTCACGATACTTCACAATCACCGGAGTGTAGAGCGACAGTCCCCACTCGGCGGCTTTGCCTTTGGTAATGGCGCGTGAACCGGGCACGACCACTGCGCCCTCCGGCACGCGCAATGGTTCCGTAGCGGTTGCGCGATAAACTTCGCCGCGCACGGTATCGAACAGGGGCGTGGACCGCGTCAGAATGACGCCCGCTCCCAGCACGGCGCGCGCGCCAACTTGCGTGCCTTCGTACACGCCGCAGTTTCCGCCAATCAGCACGTCGTCCTCGATGATCACCGGCGAAGCGTTGATCGGCTCCAGCACGCCCCCGACCTGCGCCGCCGCGCTGATGTGGACGCGCTTACCCACCTGCGCGCAGGAACCGACCAGCGCGTGCGAGTCGATCATCGCGCCCTCATCAACATAGGCGCCGGCATTGATGAACATCGGCGGCATGCAAATGACGGAGGGCGCGACGTAAGCTCCGGCGCGCACGGACGAGCCTCCGGGAACCACGCGCACCAGATCGTCTGTGGTGAAGTGGCGAATGGGATAAGTATCTTTGTCAACAAAGGAGAGCGACGCGCGGGTCTCCGCTCTCCGCCAGCTTGCCGATGCGAAAGCCCAGCAGGATCCCTTGCTTCACCCATTCGTTCGTGCGCCAGCGGCCGTCGATCTTTTCGGCGGCACGAATCGTGCCTGCGGTCAGCGCATCGCGAAATCGCGCGAAGGCCTCGCTGGCGCCGGGGAACGTAGCTGCCTCGGCTCCCATCGCATACAGAGACTCGATCTGACGCTGAAGTTCGTGCATCGCGGGCAGTATATCTGTTACCTGCCGCCCGCTCCAGCGAGCGGATCAGAAAGACGCCATTTGAAGGGACTCCGCAGTCCCACCAATGCAAAACGCCATCCCGAGGGATGGCGCTTGCGGTTGACGGGGATCTGAATCAGGCAGCGGCCTTGACGATCCGCATGCCGTAGAACGACTTCCACACGAAGAAGAACGACACCAGCGAAGAAAGTGATCGCCAGTATGTGGCTAAGCCCTGATCCTTGCGTCGCGGTCAATTGACCGCCAGCTCCACCGCCAGCAACCCGAACAGCGTGGTGAACTTGATGATCGGGTTCATGGCGACGGACGAGGTGTCCTTGAAGGGATCGCCCACCGTGTCGCCCACGACGGTTGCATCGTGCAGCGCCGTTCCTTTTTGTTTCAGCTCAACCTCGACGATCTTCTTGGCGTTGTCCCAGGCGCCGCCGGCATTGGCCATGAACATTGCCTGGTACAAGCCGGAGATGGCAATCGAGATCAGGTAGCCGATAAAGAAGAACGGCTCGACGAAAGCGAAAGCCAGGGTCACAAAGAACACCGCGAGGAAGATGTTGAACATGCCCTTCTGCGCATACTTGGTGCAGATTTCGACGACTTTCTTGCTGTCGCTCACCGAAGCTTTTTCCACGCCCTCCAGCTTGATGTTGGCCTTGATGAACTCCACTGCGCGATAAGCGCCGGTGGTGACCGCCTGCATGGAAGCGCCGGTGAACCAGTAGATGATGGCGCCGCCGCTGATCAGGCCGAGCACAAACGGAGCGTGCAGCAGCGAGAGCTTGCCCACGTTCTCCGTCAGCCCGTGGGTGAGCGCCATGATGATGGAGAAGATCATGGTGGTTGCGCCGACGACGGCCGTGCCGATCAGCACCGGCTTTAGCCGTGGCCTTGAAGGTGTTGCCGGCGCCATCGTTCTCTTCCAGCATGATGCTTGGCGCGCTCGAAGTTCACGTCGATGTTGTAGTCGCGCTTCAATTCGCCTCGATATTCGGGATCTGCTCAATCAGAGAAAGCTCATATACCGATTGCGCGTTGTCCGTAACCGGGCCGTAGGAGTCGACCGCGATCGTGACCGGGCCCATGCCGAGGAAGCCGAAGGCGACCAGGCCGAAGGCGAACACCGCCGGCGCCAGCATCAGGAAGCCCAGCCCGTAGGTGCTCACGTAGTAGCCGATGCTCATCAGCGCAACCATGGTGAAGCCCAGGTAGTAGCAGGAGAAGTTGCCGGCCACCAGTCCCGACAGAATGTCGAGCGAGGCGCCGCCTTCTTCGGCAGAGGTCACCACTTCCTTCACGTGCCGCGGAGTTGACGAGGTGAACACCTTGACCAGCTCAGGAATGATCGCACCTGCCAGCGTTCCGCAGGAGATGATGGTGGCCAGCTTCCACCATTGCGTGGAATCGCCGCCCAGCACCGGCACGATCAGGTACGACACGATGTAGGTGAGAACGATGGAAATGATCGAAGTGAGCCACACCAGGGAGGTGAGCGGGGCCTCGTAGTTCATTTCGTCGGCGTTGCCGTAACGCGCCTTGGCGACGGCTTCGTTCAGGAAGTACGCTACCGTGCTGGAGACCAGCATCATGACGCGCATGACGAAGATCCAAACCAGCAATTGGACCTGGACCTTGGTAGCCATGGTAGCTGCGACATCCGGAGCCGCGCCGTTATGGATGAACACCGCCGGAGTGACGCCCAGCAGGATGAACGTGATCAGCGCCACGCCGGTGACGCCGTAAGTTTCAAAGCCGTCAGCGCTGGGGCCGACCGAGTCGCCCGCGTTGTCGCCGGTGCAGTCGGCAATGACGCCCGGGTTGCGAGCATCGTCTTCCTTGATCTTGAAGACGATCTTCATCAGGTCGGAGCCGATGTCGGCGATCTTGGTGAAGATGCCGCCGGCAATACGCAGCGCGGCCGCGCCCAGCGACTCGCCAATCGCGAACCCGATGAAGCACTGCCCGGCGTAATCCGCGGGAACGAACAGCAGGATGCAGAGCATGATGAGCAGCTCGACGGAGATCAACATCATGCCGATGCTCATGCCCGCCTTCAGCGGAATAGCGTAGATGGGATAGGGTTTGCCGCCCAGTCCGGCGAAGGCCGTGCGCGAGTTGGCGAAAGTATTGACCCGGATGCCGAACCACGCCACCCCGTAACTGCCGCAGATGCCAATGAGACTGAACAGCAGAATGATGGGCACGCGTTACCGCTACTGGCTTGCCCGGCACCGGAGCCAGCCATCCGAAGTACGCAAGAATTACCACCGCGATGAACGCCCACAGCACCATCAGAAACTTGCCCTGCGTGATCACGTAGGTTTTGCAGGTTTCATAGATCAGTTCGGAAATTTCGCGCATCGAGCGATGCACGGGCAGGTTCTTGAGCTGGATGTAAATCGCCATTCCAAACAACAAGCCGAAAGCGCAAAACAGCAGGCCAATCAGCAGCAGGTTGTGGCCGGTCATTCCCAGAAAGTTGACCGAGGAGAGATCGGGCAGCCGTAGATTCGCTTCGCCGGCGGCTTCGTTCGGCTGTGCGAACGCCGTCACGGCGTTCAGTAGGAACAGGGTGAGCGCGGCACTCAGCAGCTTGGCCGAGCGTCTTGTGGATGACAGCCGCCGCAGGGCAGCGAGCCAGGTGTGCATATAATTCCTCCGATGGGCGCCATCCGTTTTGCCGGGACGCAACCCTTAAAATGACGTTAGCTTGGTTCTGCTCTCCCGCGATAAATCGCAGGCAACGTTTCCATGAGATCGATTACCGCCCAACAGGTCAGGCGTACAGGGCTCTAGCTCGCGTCTTCGCAGATCGCCAGAAACAACCATGCATGGACCTGCTGGAATCCCGGAAACGCGCTTCCACTTCAAGACAGAAGTGTTGAGGTTTGGCCGCGTCGGGAACAATTGCACCTGTCTGTGTGCATCTTGAGACACACCACAGGCACAGCACAAAAGGCGAGGCTTTTGTAACATGCCGGACAAAGCGGGGTCAATGACACTACCCGGTTACGTGCCGAGGTACACGGCTGACCGAGCCATGGAGGCCTTGTCCACACAGCCCAGGTCAGCCCTCAGTAATAAAAGAACCTCGCTCCTACTTTTGAGCCACGGTCTGCGGAACGAGCCTCTCTAGCCTCGACAAGCGCTGCTCTAGCTGGTCAATCTTCTGCTCTTGCGCCGTGATTACCTTTGCCTCCGCTTCGGCGCGGTGATATTGCTTCTGCACCTCATTGAGCAACATGGTGGACAGATAATGGTAGCGCACACTATAAGGCTGGCCGTCATTGTCGTAAGCGACTAGTTCGGGATAGACCTTCGCCACTTCCTCGGCGATCAAGCCGTATTGCAGGGTGCGCTCGCCTTTGTCGAACTCTGGTTTGTAGAGGAAAGTCACAGGACGCAGCCGCATCAGGCCGTTTGTGCTGTCGTCCATGTCGCGGATCTGCTCTTTGAAGCGCAGCGAGGAGGTTTGTGTTCCAAGTTGTCCGTCGGGGTTGATGTACACAGGGATACCAGACGAGGAGGTGGAACCATAGATGCCGGCGATGTAGGCTGCTGTTTGGGAACCGTAGCCACCTCCGACGTTACCTCCTAATCGGATAGTACTGGATTCCATGCTCGAAGCCGGGCCGAGATTTCCGATGTAAATATTGTTATTTCCAAGCGTATTATATTCACCTGCGTAAAGGCCAACGAAGATATTCTGACTTCCGGTTATATTGTCCACACCTGAACCATTACCAATAAAGGTATTACCGCTACCGTTGGAGCCGTACACCCCGATATCAGCACCCACGAAGGTATTGTAGCCACCCGTTGTATTTTGCGACCCAGCGGAAGAGCCCACGAAGGTATTGTTGAAACCAGTTGTGGTTGCGTTTCCAGCGTAAGATCCAAAGAAGGAATTCTCGTTTGTTTGGACGTTCGGACCTGCCCCAACCCCAACGAAAGTATTAAGGTGATCGGACACGCTGAGCACCCTGTTGCCGCCAATCTCATAATACAAACTCGTATTGGTAGCCCCGGTAACATCGAGCTCCGCTATCGGGTTGGGGTTCAGGATACCGATAGGCCCAGTACCATACGGCAGAGCCTCATAAATTCCGGAGTTACAGACGACGATGTTCGGTGGCCGTGAACTTCCGAAGACGACGATTTGGCCGGGCTGGGCGTTCAGGCAGTTAGCGATAATGTCTGGCCCACCATCCGACTTAGTCGCGTTTGCTGGGTTCGCCGCCGAGGTTGCAGCATGGCGGGACCTGGTGGCTGTTTGTTGCCCCGAGCAGATGGAAGCGAGCAATAGGGTGGAAAGAGCGAAAACGATTGTAATGCGGCGCATGTGGCACTCCTTTCTTCCATGGCCGGAATTGTGTTCCCATGCCCAGTCGCTGTCAATGCGTCTTTAGGTCTATCATGCCCCCGCCCGCCCCCCGTTTTTGCCCCTTGGTCGGGCCGAAGCACTGTGCCGCGATAATCCAGCACCCAGTGCATCCGTTTCTGTTTGTAGATCACCTCCAGGAACTCTCAGAGACGCGCAAAGGCGTCGGCAGGTCGCGGTACTCGCAGCGATACCAAACCTTGATCCGGCATCCAGCGACTTCGCCTCTTGGAAAAGAAGTCCCTGGGCCCCTCCGAAAAATGCCAGTAGGAAGTACCCGACACCATTTTTCTATTGTGTTGCGGCCATAAACATTCCATACTCGCGCTTCTCCCCTGTCTTGATGCAGTCCAACGCTTTCCGCTTGGAGTGTGCGTATGGCCTCGTTTCCTTATCTGGATATCGCAATTGGCATCTGCTTTATCTACCTTCTGATGGCGCTGATTTGCTCCACCCTGAATGAGAGCATTGCCGGCGTCTTCAATTCCCGCGGTAAGACCCTGGAACAGGGAATCTTGTACATGCTGCACGATCCGGAACTGGAGGCGAAGTTGTACGCCCACCCGCTGATCCAAGGCCTACAGGACGTCAACGACCGCTTGCCTTCCTACATCGCGGCAAATAAGTTCGCGCTTGGCGCTCATGGATATCCTGACCGGACCTAACGCGCCGGCCAACGATCCCCAGGCGCTGCGTAATGGCGTCGCAAGCCTGGAACATTCAGCGGCAAAAATCGCCCTGACAGCGGTATTGCAAAATCCGCAATACAAAACCGACCAGCAGCGGCTTGAAGCCTGGTACGAACAAACCATGAACCGCGTCTCGGGATGGTATAAGCGGACCGCTGAGATAAGAGTTCTATGTGCTGGCAGCGGCGGTAACGCTCTTCATGAATGCGGACAGTTTGAAATTCCTCAGAACCCTATGGGACAATCCCACCATGAGCGCGGTGCTGGTCGAGAGTGCTAAGGCGCGCCTGCAGAAGGGACGACCGGATGCTGAACCCCAGCCCATGGTGACCTACGACAATCCCAACGATCCCACCGCCAGTACCCCGACGGAAATTCCCGAGAGGGACGCCATCACCGCACAAGAGAAACAGCTCTTAGGTCAGGTGACCGGTTGGCAGGGAGATTGGATTACAGACTGGCCAGACCATAAAACCGCCGGATTCTGGTGGTGGATCTGGTATCTGGTGAAGGAGCGATTGGGCGGGTGGGTCATCACGATCCTAGCCGTATCTCTCGGCGCGCCATTCTGGTTCGACATGCTGAGCAAATTCATGAACGTGCGTAACTCCGGGAAACCTCCCGAGCAAGCCCAACCGCCACCGAGTGAGGCTGCCCCAGCGCCGCCGAGTGCGGCTGCCCCAACTACGACACCAGCCACCACATGATGGGTTGAGGTCACTGCACCATGCGATACCAGAAAACGCTCTGTCTGCTTGGGCTGCTACTGTTAGCGCTTCCGCTGGCCGCGCAAAATAATACGGTGGTGCTGAAGCGGGCCTTTGTGGAGCAGTACAAAGACCGCGCCACCATTGACGTGAGCTTTTTCGTTGACCATGCCCACAAACATCCGAATGCGCCGGCTGCCGACGGCGACATGCATGTGGCTGGACGCGCGCAGAAAGAAGTCGGCTTGCCCATGGTGGCGGAAGTGATGAACGCTGCGCAGCCGGGAGAGGGTCCGGCGGTCACTGAGATTCACAGCGTCGAAGGAGACAACGCACAACTTCCCGTAACCGGCGTTTGGAGACTCTGGTTTGAGCACCCGGCCAAGCAACAGATTCAATTCGCCCCAGTGCCGGTTCCCGGCAATACCAATCCGGACCATTCCTTCGAGATTCATCCCATAACGAAATTCGACAAGAACGACGTGACCGGCGCGTTTGAACCGGTCACCGGCTTCCAGCCCTACGACGCAGAGACGGCATTCGGAGGTTATGAAAAGCTGAAAATCGTCGTCTCTGCAACGTCGTCGGCGGTGACCATCTCCGCCAGCAAGGCAGCGTACAACTACACCGAGTTCGAGATGACGCTGGCGGGGAGCTCGAAGAAGCTAGACGATGGCGGCTACGCGGTTCTGGCCGACGTGAATGGCAAGGCCGACGAATCGATAGCCAGCAACATTCGCATGATCTTCGTGCCCGGTACTCCGCCACTGCAACAGCTCCTGGACCAGAAGCTGGGCGACGGCGACACTATGCATGTGATCGGAATTCCGCGCATCAACCTGAACGCGATCAGCACCTTTATCAATGCCAGCGGCGGCCAGACGCTCACCCGCAAACTGCCTTACGAGATGATTATTGTGGCGGTGGTGAAGTAGGGTACGCGCGCGATGTGTAATCAGGGTCCGGTTGATGGCGTATTGCGGAAAGGTAATACCTTCTGTGTTACTCTCTGTGATACGCTTACTTGCAAACGGCGCGCAGAAGCCCTACTCTTTCGCTTCGCGAAAAAGCGGCGCGTGGAACGGGAATTCCATCCGGCAGTTACCTCGGAACACAAACTAGCTATCTGCCGGAGTAATGCATTGGTTTGACTGCGCGTGCAGGCCACTTCTGTCATAAACTGTAGGCACCGATCATATTTAGAAATTTAGAAAGAAATAGCTCGTAATGTCATCTAACGGCTTTCATAGTAGCGCCTCGCGATTCAGCAACATGCGTTCGCTGTTCAGCATGTTCTCCAGCGATCTTGCCATCGACCTGGGGACGGCGAACACGCTGGTTTACGCGCGCGGCAAAGGCATCGTGGTCAACGAGCCTTCGATCGTCGCCATCAACAAAAACACCGGTGAAGTCGAAGCCGTGGGCAAAGAGGCCAAGGAGATGCTTGGCCGCACTCCCGGCAACATCGTCGCCATCAAGCCGATGAAAGATGGCGTCATCGCCGACTTCAAAGTCACCGAAAAGATGTTGAACTACTTCATCCAGAAGGCCCACAACCGCAAGATGCTGGTGCATCCCCGCATCGTGATTGGCGTGCCTTCGGAGATCACTCAGGTGGAAAAGCGCGCGGTCATGGATTCGGCGTATCGCGCCAAGGCCAGCGAAGTGCATCTCGTGGAACAAGCGATGGTGGCCGCGATCGGCGCGGGCCTGCCCATCACTGAGCCCAGCGGCAACATGGTGGTCGATATTGGCGGCGGCACCACTGACATCGCGGTGATTTCGCTCAGCGGCATCGTGTATTCGCGGTCGGTGCGCATGGCAGGCAATCAGATGGACGAGTCCATCATGAATTACCTGAAGCGCAAGTACAACCTGCTGATCGGCGAGCGCACCGCCGAACAAATCAAGATTGAGATCGGCTCTGCCTATCCGCTGGACAAGCCGCTGACCATGGAAATCAAGGGCCGTAACCTGATCGAGGGCGTGCCCAAGACGATCACGATTGACGACAGCGAGATTCGCGAGTCGCTGAGCGAGTGCGTCTCGACCATCATGAACGCGATCCGCGTGGCCCTGGAGCGCACGCCTCCGGAGTTGTCGGCCGACATCAGCGATCGCGGCATCGTGCTGACCGGCGGTGGCGCGCTGGTGAAGAACCTCGACAAACGCATCCGCGAAGAGACCGGTCTGCCGGTCTCCATTGCCGACGATCCATTGTGCAGCGTGGTTCTGGGCACCGGAAAAATGTTGAGCGACTTCAAGCTGCTGCGGAAAATATCGATTGACTGAGGATGGCACAGCAAGCGGTGTCTACTTTGAAGTGACACGCTGTGGGAGTACTGCTCCAAGTGTAGATGGTTCTGAAGTGAACCTTTGCGGCACGGCGGAAGCCGTGCTCCTTCAAAAAAGGGTGTGACGAGCGAAGCGATACTGAACGACCGAGATACATTGGCATCATGTCTGCTGAAACCATCGGCGCGCCCGCACGCCCCAAGGCCTTCGACACTATTTTGTTGGGCGGCCTGACCGCAGGCGTTCTGGATGGCCTCGATGCAGTCGTCTTTTATGGTTTGGCATTCGGCGTCGCCCCTAGCTTACTCTTCCAGAACATCGCCGGTGGTTTATTGGGACGCAGAACGTTTCACGGGGGCTGGTACACCGTTCTGCTAGGCGTCGCATGTCATTTCTCGATCGCTATCGGAGCCGCCGCTGTTTTTTATGGGGCGAGTCTGGTCATCCCAACGCTCTGGCGGAAGCCTTGGATTTACGGGCCAACGTTTGGAGTACTGGTTTACCTCTTCATGCATTATGTGGTGATTCCATTGTCGGCATTGCCCAAGAGAACGGTTCCAGTCACCTTGTTTGAACTTATGGACCAGTTGTTTTCGCACACCGTGTTTGTCGGACTTCCTATCGCTCTGATGGCACGACGATCGGCTGGCAGATAAGTCCGGCGAGACCGGCAACAGTATGGATACATTCCTCGGCCGCTATAAGAACCTGATCGTGCTGGTGGCCATTCTTTTTGCTCAGATCATCGCGCTTGCGGTGCAAGTCCGTCGCCCAACACAAAGCGGAGACACTCGCCTGCTGCGCCTATGGGCAATCTCAGCCGTAACTCCCCTCGAGAAAGCAGTGGTGCACTCGCAGCAGTGGGTTTATGACACTTGGAGGACCTACGCGTATCTTCGCGGGGTGCGCCGGGAAAACCGTGAGCTGCGCGCGCAGATCGATCGCATGACGGTTCAAGACGCCCGGCTGCGAGAGGATGCGCTCATGGCGCATCGCATTCAGGCATTGCTCGCCTTCAAAGAGCAGTATGTCGACACCACGGTCGCGGCACAGGTCATCGGCACCAGCGGCAGCGAGCAATCGCGCATTCTGTACCTCGACAAGGGATCAGCGGATGGCATTAAACCAGACATGGCGGTCATCACCCCGACCGGTATCGTAGGCAAGATCGTGCAAGTCTTTCCTGACTCCTCTCAGGTTTTGCCAATCAATGATCAATTCAGTGGTGTTGGGGCTGCGCTCAAGTCGTCGCGCTTGCAGGGCATCTTGAAAGGCTCGCCCGACGGTGCGACCACACTGCAATACGTCATGAGCGACGAGAAGGTCGAGCCTGGAGAAGAGGTCGTCACCAGCGGCGGAGACCGTATCTTCCCCAAAGGTTTGCCGGTCGGCAAAGTCGTCTCGGTTGAGCCGGGCAAAGATTTGTTCCTCAACATTCGTGTGGTTCCCGCCGCGCGCCTCGATCAGGTTGAAGAGGTGCTGGTGGTCACGAAGATCACCGAGAAGATGCCCGACACGAAGGACTTGGGACCACTCCGCGCATCGGATATTTTGGCCGAACGGCTGCCGACTGTTCCTAGCAAGCCCGAGGTTGATGCCGCCGGAAACGTGAAGCCTGGTGCCACGAACCCAGCTACAGCGGGAGGAACTCCCGCGACCGGAACCGCGGCAACCATGGCTCATCCCGGTGCCGCAGGAACTCCACCCACATCGAAACCGGGGACTGCCGGTTCGACCGCGACTGCTCGCAAGCCAAACGGAGCAGCTACCGCTGCGCACGGCACAGCGTCTGGCACAACTGGAAACCCAGTGGTGCCGAAACCGAAACCCGCGACCGCGAATGCAGGCCATCCTGCCGGAACAACCACAAAACCGCTGAATGATACCGGCGCAGCAACCTCGCCTAACGCGAATCCTACGGCACCGCTAACCACTTCACCGTCGGTGAACGGCGCGACGAATGACGAGGCTACTCCTGCACCGAAGAAAATGAAGCCAGCGCCGGAGCAGGCTCCCACCGCGAATCCGCAGCAGCCCGCAACGCCGCCTGCCGGGGAGCAGCCACCGCAATGAGCAGCCGCGTCATGCCATTCCGGGGAAGCCTGACTTCGCGCGACCAGGTCGCAGTCTACGAATTCAGTTGGCCTGCGATCATCTTCATCCCGCTGGTCGCAGTGCTGATCCAGATTTTCATCCCGGTGCGGGTCCGCTTCCTGCCGATCATCGACCTGCCATTCATGGTCACCATCTTCTTCGCCGTCGCGCGCCGCAACCCGGTCAGCGGCTGCCTCACCGGATGCGTGATCGGCCTGATGCAAGACCTGTTCGCCGGGCCCAGCCATCCGCTGGGCATGTATGGCATCGTTTTGACCCTCATCGGATACATGGCCTCATCGCTAGGCCTCAAGATTGACGTCGAGAATCCCGGCTCGCGCTTCATCATCACCTACCTCTTTTTCGTGGCCCATCAGGGGATCTACTACGGCGTGGCACACGGTTTGCTGCGCCAGGTGCAGGTGTGGAGTTGGAGCCACGTGGCCGTCTCCGCGCTAGCCAATGCGGTGATCGGGATCTTTGTGTTCAAGTTTCTGGACAGGTTCAAGGAGCGATGAAGGGCGGGGTTTAAAAGAACACCGCAGGCGAGACGCCGAACCTGGCGCTCAGCCGCTTGATGTGTTCTTTGGTCAGTTCTCGTTTGCCGTGCAGAACTTCTGACGCGATGCTCTCGGTACCGAAGACATCCATCAGGTCCTTCTGCCGCAATCTGTGCGCCTCCATCAAGTGCCGAACGATTGCGACGGGCGTTGCCTCAGTGACAGGAAAGTGTTTCGCTTCGAAGTCCTCAATCAACACCGCTAGCAGTTCGATGAGCTTCTCTTCCGCGCGCGTGGCCGATTTCTTGCTGGTCAGCTTTTCCAACAGGCGAACGTAGGCCTGGTTCTGTCTCTCGTCACGAATGACCTCAGGTCTCGTCTCGGAAAGCAAAATGGCGTAGCTGGCAGCCAATGTGTTCATTTCTTCCATTTCCCCCGGTCGTATTCGGCATGCGTCAGAAGCGCTTTGATACAGATAATCTGCCATCGGTATTCAATCTTGACAACCAGTCGGTAGCTGTTGCCTTTGATGTTGAAGACGGCGTAGGGGTGTATGAAATCGGCATGAGGGTAAACCTTCCTCACATCCACAAGACTTCTCCAAGTGGCGTTTTTAGCAACCTTGTACCACTCTGATATTGGTCCCTCGACTGACGGGTCTACCGCAACTACATCGCGCCACGCACTCTGGCTGATGACTCGCATCTAAAGGTGGCGCTCCGTTGCGCGCTTCAATTGTACTTCGCAAATTGCGAAGTAACAACCTAAGGCAAGAGTTGGCTCTCGCAAGTCGCGGCAAAAGTTCCACTTTCGAGATATAGCAGTGCCCTCATGTTCATGAGCCAGACAATTTTTCCTCTCCGCTCACCTGACGATTCGGGCTACAATGAGCCCAGAGTTCATCGTCACTTACCAGTTGCAAAACGAGGATGGCCCCCATCGGGAATCTTGCCTCCGAGCCGAGCGGCTGGCTTGACGCTAAGTGCCCGCTGATTCGTAGATTTCGAAACTTTGCAACCATAAGCCCTTGCGAAAGTTGTAGTTCTGGATGTTCGGTCGCGACGAAAAAGTCTCTCAGCTCCGCCTCACCGCAGTGCAATACATCCTGCTGGGAATTTTTTTGATTCTCGCGTTCGGGCTGTGGCGGCTGCAAGTTGCGCGCAACGATTACTACAGCTCCCTGGCCGAACAGAATCGCATCAAGCAGGTGCCCATCCTGGCCCCGCGCGGCAAAATCCTCGACCGCGAAGGCCGCATCATCGTTGACAACTATCCCTCGTTCTCGGTATTGCTGCTGCGCGATCAGAACCGCAATCTGCAGGCCGATGCCGATAAAATCGCCGCGGGGCTGCATATCCCGCCCGATGAGCTGCGCGCTCGCCTGAAACGCATGGCCGCGGTGCCGGGATATCAGCCACTCTTCCTGAAAGACGACATCACACCGGACGAGCTGGCCTTCATCGAATCGCACAAAGCCGAACTACCCGAGCTTGACACCATCACGGTCCATCGCCGCCTTTATCCCAAGAACGGATTCATGGCGCACATCATCGGCTACGTCGGCCAAGTGAGCGAGGACATGCTGACCCAGCCGCAATGGGAGCTCTACAATCCCGGCGACATTGTCGGCATGTCGGGCGTCGAGCAGTACTACAACGATATTTTGATGGGCAAGAACGGCTCGCGGCAGGTACTGGTCAACAGTCGCGGCAAGGAAGTGGGGACGCTCAGTGACGTGCAGGCGGTCCCAGGCAAACAGCTGAAGCTCACCATCGATCTTGATTTGCAAATCGCCGCCGAAGAGGCGCTCGAAGGCAAGCCCGGCGCAATCGTCGCGATGGATCCGCGCAACGGCGAAATTCTCGCGATGGTCAGTCGTCCGGCGTTCGATCCCAATGAGTTTGCCGTGCGCATCACGCGCGACGAATGGAACGCGCTGGTCACCGACCCGGGCAAGCCGCTGTTGAACAAAGCCATTCAGGCGCAGTTGGCTCCTGGCTCGGTGTTCAAGATCATCATGGCTACAGCGGGACTGCAGGAAGGGATTGCCCAGGACCTCATCGTCAACTGCGGCGGCGGAAAGACCTTCTATGGCCGCTTCTTCAAGTGCTGGATCGCCGAGCGGCACAGCACGCACGGCAGTGTCGGCATCACCAAGGCGATCTACCAGTCATGCGACTCGTACTTCTATACGCTCGCCGAGAAGCTGGGCATTAGCCGCATCGCCAAGTACGCCACCATGCTGGGACTGGGGCAGAAGACCGGCATCGACCTGCCGCAGGAAGTTTCCGGCGTGATGCCATCGGAAGAATGGAAGATCAAGAACTTCAAGCAGAAGTGGTATGCAGGTGAAACGATTTCGGTCGGCATCGGACAGGGCGCCGTGGCCACCACGCCGATTCAGCTTGCGCGAGCTATCGGAGCGATTACCAGCGGGGGGGTGCTGGTGCGTCCGCATGTGGCCTTCCCCGATCAGTTTCCTCCAGGCTTCAAGCAGGTGGCGAACTACACCGACAAGACCAACATTGGGCTCGATCCGGAAAACTGGGTCACCATTACCGATGCCATGGCCGAAGTGGTTTCGCCGATGGGCACCGCGGGCAGCGCTCATTTGCCCGGCATTGATTTCGCAGGCAAGACCGGCAGCGCTCAAACAATCTCCAACGACCTGAAGAAGCGACTAGGCGCCGAAGGCAAACGCGACTACAAAGACAATGGCTGGTTCGTCGGAGTTACCCCGCGCCGCAATCCTGAGATCGTGGTGGCCTGTCTGTTTGAAGGTGGCGAGCACGGCGCGCTGGCGGCCCGCGTTGCCGCCAAGGTGATCAAAGCGTACGTGGACAAACAGCGGAACATCCAGACGCAGGTGGCCAAGGCCGGCGGAACGGCTCTTGGATCTAAGCAGGCAGAAGTCGCCGCCGTGTGGCACGAGGGCGACCCCAAAACTCCCGACAAGATGCAAGCTGGTCATTTCACGGTCACCGCCGATGGCAAAACCAAGCCGGTAACCGCGGCCCCGGGAGTAGGTGAAGCCGATAAACCAATTCCTGCTGCCGATCTCGAAACCAGTGAGTCGCACGTTGAGATGGCTCATCCCGAAACTGCGCCGCCCGCCGAGGATCAACCGACCACTCCGGCGACAGCTCCCGCTGATTCGCAAGCGCCGAAGGCGCCAAAGAAGTCTGCACCTGAGCCGACAATTGCCCCCGCTGCCGCGGTTGTTCCCGAGAGGCAGCAATGAGCCGTTACATCTCATTCCGCGATTTTGATTGGGTCCTGTTAGCGCTCGTGCTGCTGATCTGCGCCTTGGGCGTGGTCGAGATCTACAGCGCAACCCTCAGCACCAAGTTCGTAGGGGTACATATCAAGCAGGTGTATTGGATTCTGGGCGGCGTGGGGCTGATGTTCGTCATCAGCTTTTTCAACTACCAGGCCCTGCTGGAACGCGTGCCTCTGATGTATTTGATTTCCATCGCGTCGCTGGTCGCGGTCGCGGTGTTTGGCAAGAAGTATCTAGGCGCACGCCGCTGGGTGCAGTTAGGGTCGTTTCACTTCCAGCCATCGGAGTGGGTAAAGCTGGTGCTCATTCTCGCCATGGCTAAATATTTTGCCGACACCAAGTCGGAATGCACCGCGCAAGACATCGTCAAGGCGGGAGCGTTGGTCGGCGTTCCCATGCTGATGGTGCTAGTCCAGCCGGACCTGGGTACCGCACTCACCTACATCCCGATTGCCGTGATGGGATTGTTTCTGGGTGGAATGAAAGCCCGGCATGCTCTGGTCATCCTGGTGCTGGGCGCACTCCTAGCGCCGGTAGGATGGCACGTCCTGAAGCCCTACCAGCGAGACCGGCTGACCAGCTTCATGCAGCCAGAAGCCGACTCCCAAGGCCGTGGATATCAGGTGCTTCAGTCGCTGGTCGCGGTGGGTTCAGGCGGCATTTTTGGCAAGGGAACGGCACACGGGAGCCAGACCCAAGGGCAATTTCTTCCGGTACCTCATACCGATTTCATCTTTGCCGCCTTTGCCGAGGAACACGGCTTTCTAGGCGCTATGGGCTTGCTGCTGTTATACTTCATAGTGTTGATGCGTCTGATCCAGAACGCTCAGACGGCCCCGGATCGAGCTGGTACCTTCGTGGTCATGGGTGTGGTTGCAGTACTCGCGTTCCATGTCCTGGTCAACGTAGGCATGGTGGTGGGGTTCATGCCGGTCACGGGTATTCCATTACCGTTAATGAGTTACGGCGGATCATCGGTACTGTTCATGTTTCTGGCGCTGGGAATTGTTATGAATATTCGTATGCGCCGGTTTGTGAACTGAGTTGCAAGCTTTTGCATGGGACTTTCTTAGCGCTTATCGGCGCGCTTCAGAGGAAACCGGCCTCATTCGCCGGGGAAGCCATCTCAGACTGTAACGGTCGGGCTTCTGAAGAATGACAACAAGATTACGACGGCCCTCACGTACGAGGGCATACCGGCCGCCAGGAGAACGGGCCGGACAGGATTGCAAAGCACGTTGATCGAGGCGGGAAACGGCCCCCTGGCTGAAGCTGAGCGTGAGGCCACAACCTTCGAGCGCGTGCTCTATACGGTGCTAAAGATTCCACAAATTGACGCTGCACGAATCAGGGCTGGTTCGCATCCCGGCATAAGCCTCAGTGCGCCCTCGGCCTAATCACCTGTAGAGTTTTTCCTGTCCTTCCGATCGACCGCGCCGGCTGAACCGGAGCATTCCATGAACAAGGAACTTTATGTGTCCTCCACGCCCCACGAAACCAAGGTGGCATTGGTGGAGGACGATCAGCTCGCCGAAGTGTTTTTCGAGCGGGAAAACGAATATACCCTAGCAGGATCGATCTACAAAGGCCGGGTCACCCGCGTGCTTCCCGGCATGCAGTCCGCTTTCGTGGATATCGGACTGGAGCGCGACGCCTTCCTCTATGTTTCTGACTTCCTCGAGGTCGGTGGTGATGAGGACGACGAAGAAGAGTTTGGCAGCATTCCCGTGCCGCGCAACGCTATCGACGTGAGCAAAGCGCACGCCGCACAGGAGGCGCAACTCAAGGCCGAGTCTGCCGTCGCTGAGCCTGAGATTGCAGAGGAGTCTGAAGTTGTTGCCGAAGATTTTGGTCCTGCTGATGGGCCTCCTGTCGGTGAGGATGTCGAGACTTCGTCCAGCTCAGACCAGGACTCGGCGGAAGGAACACGGCCTTGGCGAGGACGGCGTCGCCGTCGCGGCGGACGTCGCGGCCAGGGAGACGAGCGCAACGACCGGCCGGAGCCAAAGGTCGAAATCGCAAAGCCGGCGCCGATTGAAGAAGCGCCAGCCTACCATCCCGAAACGCGGCCGCCCGTGCGTGCTCGCACAGACTATGGTCCACCCGCAGGCTATACCCCGATTGTCCTGCCGGGAGAATCGATCTCGAAGTATCGCAATCTGCCGCAACGGCCCGCGGTCGAACCCAAGAACGAAGACGCAACGGAGCAGGCTTCCTTTGCACCGGTTGAAGACCTCACCCCGCCTTCGGAATTGAACTCGCGCACTAGCGCTGTAGTTGAAGAAACCGAGTCGCAACCCGATCTCGAACTCCCTGCGGTGGAACATGATCGGTTCGACCACACCGCATGGCCTTCCGCCGGAAGCTCTGCCGTCATCGCGCAGGAGGAAACCGAACACACCGAAACCGCGCGCCATGACGACGAGGCCGAGCAGCCGGAACATTTGAGCGCGGCGTCTCCACAGTCTTTCCACGCGCAGCCGGAATCGCCGTCAGTTGAAACTTCTCACACCACCGCCACCGAGTTCGTGAACGCGGCACCGCAGAATCAAACGCTGGTTGAAGAACCGCCAGTCGAAGCGCCGAGCAACGAATTTCCTGCCATCGCCGAAGACCGTGAACCAGATCACACCGAAGCTGCAACCGTTGAATTGCCGGTTCCCCCGTCGCATGAAGCTCCTTCCGTCGCTCCCGAGGGTCGCACGCTTGAGCATGAAGTTCTGGAAGACGAGGAGATGGAATTCCATCCCGTTCCCGACGATATCAATGCGTTGAGCGAGGTGGAAGGCGATGAGGAATTGGTCCTCGAGGAAGAAACTCTCGACGCCGACAACGGCGACTCCGACCGCTGGATTCCCAAGATTGAAGATGTAGATGAAGACGAAGTTGTCGCGGCCGAGGAGCGTGGTGAACAAATCTACGGTCCCGACACCGACGAAGAAGAAGAGGGAGATGAAGGCGTCGAGGAACAGGAAACCAACGGCCGCGCCGAGGTGCGGGCCGCATCTCCTACCGCAGGTTATCAGCAGAGGCAGACTGAGCGCCCAGGCTACGATCGCCGGGGTAATCGCGATCGCTATCGCCGTGGTGGTCCGCGCCGCAACTTCCGCGCTCGTCCCAACACCAATCGCAATCAGCCGCTCATCACCGACCTGCTGAAAGAAGGGCAGGAGGTGCTGATCCAGATTGCCAAGGAGCCGATCGGCAAGAAGGGCGCTCGCATCACCAGCCACATTGCCTTGCCGGGCCGCTTCCTGGTGTATATGCCCACGGTCAATCACGTGGGAGTTTCGCGCAAGATCGCTTCCGACGAAGAGCGTCAGCGCCTGAAGCGCATTGTGACCAGCGAACGCGAAAACGGATTAGGCGGCTTTATCGTCCGCACTGCCGCCGCCAACATCAAGGAAGAAGACCTCCGCGCCGACATTCGTTTCCTCAAGCATCTGTGGGCCGAGATCAAGAGCCGCGCCGAAAACAGCAAGTCTCCGGCACTGATCTATCACGATCTCAACCTGGTGGAGCGCGTGTTGCGCGACCAGGTCAATGCCGATTTCTCGCAGATCTGGGTCGACACCGAAGACGAGTACGAGCGCGTCGTTCGTTTCGCAAGCCGCTTCCAGCCATCGCTGGTTCGGCGCATCAAGCTGTACACGAAAGACACGCCGCTGTTCGAGCAGTTCGGCATTCAAGACGAAATCAACCGCTCGCTCAAGTCGAAGGTGTGGCTAAAGAGCGGCGGGCACATCGTCATCAACCAGACTGAAGCGCTGGTCGCCATCGACATCAACACCGGCAAGTACGTTGGCAAGACGCAGCGACTGGAAGACACCATCGCCAAGACGAACGTGGATGCGGTCAAGGAAATTGTGCGGCAGATCCGGCTGCGCGACCTGGGCGGCATCATCGTCATCGACTTCATCGACATGGACGAGCGCAAGAATCGCCAGAAGGTGATGCAGGCTCTCGAAGAGGCCTTGCGCAACGATCGGGCTCCGTCCAAGGTGCTGCAGTTCAACGATTTTGGATTGGTCGCGATTACCCGCAAACGCGTGAAGCAATCGCTGGAGCGCACCCTGGGAGAACCTTGTCCCTACTGCGACGGTGCGGGCTTTGTGAAGTCGGTGCCCACGGTTTGCAACGAGCTTTACATCGAGATGCGCAAGATGGCGAAGCTGCACGACAAGACCGATATCACCGTGCGCGTGCATCCGGAGGTGGCCAAAGCTCTGAAGGCCAGCAACGGCAAGCTCATCTCCGAGATGGAGGACTTGACCGGCAAGACCGTGCTGGTGAAGAGCGATCCGCTGCTGCACCAGGAGAACTTCGATATTCACTAGGGCAGGGGTTTAGTGGCTAGTGGTTAGAAGGTATCTCAATAAATCGGTTTTGAAAGGGGCACGGCTTCAGCCGTGCCGTAAATGGCGCTTTAAGGACGGGGCTTTAGCCCCGGAGGGCCCAGATTTTCGACCGCGTCGGCATTTATCAGACGGCCTCTAGTAATAACCTGTGCCCCCAGCGGGCGCTCCCAAACTACGTCGTCCTAACCGGCGCCCAGCGAATCGACGGCTCCCTATGTTGTTGAGAATGTCCGCAATGAACGCGTCAGGGCTTGTCGCGATACTGATGTTGTCGGCGCTATGCGTGGGGCAAGAGGTGCATGTCTCGCGAGGCAAGGACAGTGTCTCCCTGAGCGTTGTCGCCCAACAGCCCTACCAACTGATCTCGGGTGAAGGCAAAATGCCGGTGTTGAGTGTGGAGTGTATCCCCAAGGGCAAGAAGAGCGGACACCTCTTGAAGTTCTCGCCGGGCGGTTCCCTGGCCGAAGACAATTTCGAAGTCGATGCCAAACCAGGGCAGATGACTTTTAATATGACCATTGCCGGCACCAAGCAAGCGACGCCATGGGCTCCCTATGGCGACACCGTAACCTTTGCCTACCTCGCTAAGACTGACGCTGATCGTTTGCAATTCATTCAGTCGTTGCTCAACTCCGGAATGGTCTCCATCGAGTTCAAGCCTTTCCTTACCGGCGTCCCCACCACCAGCGTTTTCGACCTCAGCAAACTCCGCGACGAAATCGGCAAGTATCCCGAGTGCGCCGCGAAATAACTTCACGCCCGACCATGCCCGGCCAGTTTCAAGCACGTCGCATTCGATTCTGACCCATGAACCCTCCCGAGGACTCTACCTCGATTTTTCAGCGCAGACTGTTATAGTGCTCACCGCACTGCGCCCACCCTCTCGCCAACAGAAGGCGAGAAGGATGGGGCACCCAAGTCAGACGTGATTGTCGAAAGGGCGGGCCACCCGCCCGAGTTTGAGCAGGCCTGCCAGCAACGCGGCCTTCACCTGTTCGTGTTGCCACCTCGTTCCCCCAAACTCAACGGCGCGGCCAACCGCACCCATACCGAAGAGTTCTACCAACTCACCCCGTGCTCGCTGGAAATGAACAAACTCAACTGCGAGCTGCGGCGATGGGAAAAAATCTACAACACAGTTCGCCCTCACCAGTCCCTGGGCTACTTGACTCCCCACCAGTTCCTCCTCCAACTCTCATCCCAACGAAAGGAATGAAAACTGTCACCCATCCACTGGACGAGTACACAGCATTGTGATTAGAGCAAGCCTGTAGTACATTCCTCCAGGTCTGTTTTGCACCCGAGACAGGGATAAATGGGTTAAGTGAGGCCGGCACATTGAAGCTTACTGATCGCGAACGGAAGGCTATCGCCTTGGCGTTGAAAGAACTGCGTGAGAAGAACGAATTCAACGATGAACTTCAAGAGCAGTTGCGGCGCGAGTCAGTTCGTCGTCGCAAGGTTGCTACGCGGTTTCGGAAGCAGTTGTTAAAAACAGCTTTCAAAGCTGTCGGAATTGATCAAGAAGAGATAGTAGAGCGCCAGAAATCGGCAAATCAGGCTCAATTGAAACGAATTGCCAAGTTGAGGCCACAAGTCGAGGCGAACGCAAAAAATATTGCAAGGCGGCACGCGGTTGAGATCCGATTCATAAAGAAGAGGGCGGAGCGCTGGCATCGGATTCCGCCCCCGGAACCAATACTCCTGCCTGAGCTAGTAATTCTGGATCGCGCAGCATATATTTCGCTGTCAAGCTTGAACAAAGCGGTCGGGAACGCTACTAACGACACGCCCTTTTACAACACCATACAGACCGAGATTAAGGGTTCAGGTGGCTATGCCGGGGACTTTTATCGCAGTTTACATGCCGTGGTTACGTTCGTCTACACGCCCAGTAGGTCCGGCGTTGTGCACGCCTGGGCTTGGGTCACAACAAATGGTTCCCTCTCTTGGACGACTGATTCGAGCTGCTTCTCGACCCCGACCATCACGAGCGAGATGAGTTCAAGTATGAGCCTCTCGCAAGGGAATCCAGTCGGAGCTATCACCCTCCCTTCGCAGCAGGTATCTTATATCGACAAGACAATTGGCTACGACCATCACTGCTCCGGGGATTCTGGGTTCTCGATAATTGATAATTCGATGTCATTTGAGACGAGCGCCCCTTACTTGAATGTGGTCGCCGGATTACCAATAATAATCAATGTGTCCATAGACCTATCAGTTTACGTTGCTTTAGGAACGGTTGACCTGAATTTAGCGACAAACGGACAACAAATTAATGTTCCTGCTGTAATTCTTAATCTCGACTAAAATCGTTACCGATACGTCTGTAGATATACGGAAAATCGCATCCAATTCACCTGCTTCTGACAGGCGTGGATGGAAACTGGAACAAGGTAGGTCTCTCGGCCATCAGCGAAGGAGAATCGAACATGGCAACTGACAGAATCGGCCGAAATCAAGTTTCTATGGGTTTCGATGACTCGCCTGCAACCGCTCGCAACCTGTATAACGCACTGACCCCAGCAGCCAAAAAGAGGCTCAGTGGAGCGCGCGGATGGGCTCGCTTACAAGCCCAGGCTTCGAATTTGTTTGCTGCATTACCAACGGTTGAGTATGAGCCAACAGGTAACTCGCCGGATGGAGTCGGCGCTCCTCAACAGATTGTGACGATACCTCACGTCCTGAGAGGAGTATCGTTGAGCGGAGAATTGAATGTACCTACGCCGATCGAGGGAACCGCCGTCTCGGTGATGGTTCAAGTCGCAAACTCGGGGCCGTCGGTCTCTGGCATTCTGCGTTACTCAGTGGACGGAGTATTCCCGCCTGCTGGCGAATTTACGACATACAAAGTTTCGAATCTAGCGAGCTTTCACAATATCAGTCTCGTGTTAGTGGTCGCCGCGCCGCGCGCGGGTCTCAACCACACGCTAGTGTTGGAGCTGACCGATCAAGCGGAGCAAAATGTCATCACGACTTACTCCCTCACGTTTGACACTGCGGCTTTGTATCGGTTCACAATGAATTCGTTCCACATTTATGAACCAAGGTCGCCGCTGCACGATACCATTGTTGCGGCGATCTACACACTGGATCAGGGCGAATGGGGAGGCATCGGGTCGAATCTCGGCGACCACGGGAAAGGTGCTACGGTCGACCCGAATATGTCGCTGGAGTTTTCCCGGATACCCGACGTCGATCCTCAACCTACTGTTGGATATCTGATAATGAATCAGGGTGGCGCGTTCGGGAACAGCGATCAAGTGGACGCCAACTATTATTCGATCATTTTCAGTGTGTGGTGGGGAGGTCTCAACTCGCTGGCGAATCACAACGATTATAGTGATAGCGATACGGGACTGGTTACGTTTGACCCAATCTACGGACTACTCTGGTGGGCTGTCGAGTCAGCTATATCAGGGAAATGCAACGGAGTAGTAGCCATCGAAACAGTCATAATGAGCGGCGCACAGTTGGATGCGGCGACAGTCGGTGGGCAGTCGATTCAACAAACCGCGATGTGTAAGGGCACCAAGTCTCCTGTGGGGTGCGGCGCTACATCGCGCTACTCGGTAACTTGGACTATCAACAGACTTAGCGCCCCTTACATGGGAAACTGACCATTATTCAATGGCAAGAAAAGCGCGTTAATCTGGCTTTCCCTTCGCCAGCCCTCGGCACAGCGATCTTGCTGACAACCAAAACGGCACGACAACGCTCCTTTTTCGTTACAGGCTCACAAAGCCCAGGACTAAGTCCTGAGTAGTACACGACGGGAAGTCTTTCGAGGTCCGCCAGCTTCATGCTCTGAGGCGACGTGCCCCGGCGAACAACTTCGTACTCGCTTTCCTACCAGAAGAGGGGCCAGAATCCCTTGGCGGGTGGCCCACCCTTTCTGGTCTGAAGTGTCATCAACTTTCATCCTGTGGGTGCCCCACCCTTCTCGCCTTCTGTTGGCGAGAGGGTGGGAACCGTCGGTCGAATCTTCACGCGTGGCGTTGACCTGCCCCCATTTTCCGCACGGTGATTTTACAACTTAGCTAGTAGCCGAAGCTGTGGGAAAGTGGGAAACGCCAGCGGCGTTTTCCAAGCGGACGCAGTCCGCGTCTTTTCCATAGCTTGCCTTCTTCGCCCACATGGCGAACTCACACGGCGTGCGATACCCCAGGCTACTGTGGGGCCGCTGCTGGTTGTAGTCTGTGCGCCAATCGCCAATCTTTCTCCGCGCGTCAAACAGGTTCTGAAACCAACTCACCCGCAAGCATTCCTCTCGCAGTTTTCCATGAAAGCTCTCTACCTGCGCATTCTGCGTCGGCTTGCCAGGCTGAATATGCACCAACTCAATCTGCTGCTCCACACACCAGGCCAGAAAATGCCGGCTCGTCAGCTCCGGCCCGTTGTCACAGCGAATCGATTGCGGCCTGCCTCGCCGCATTACAATTTCCTCCAGCACCCGCGTCACCCGTCGACTGGCAAAGCTGGTATCTACCTCCAGGGCCAGACACTCTCGCGTAAACGCGTCCACCACACTCAGCACCCGAATCGTCCGCCCTGCCGCCAGCACATCATGCACAAAATCTAAAGCCCATTCCTGGTTGGCTGCGCTGTACTGCCGCAGGGGCGCACCCGCCCGCACACAGTGCTTTCGCTTCTTCCGGCGCAAGCATAGCCCGGTCTCGCGATAGATCCGGTACACCCGCTTGTGGTTTGTTGCCTTACCGCTTCTCCGCAACAGAACCTGCAGCCGGCGATAACCGAAGCCTGGCTTCTCCCGCGCCAGCTGCACTAGTCGATCACGCAGCTCGTCATCGTTCTGCCGCGACTCATAGCGATAGCTACTGACCGCCAGCGACAGCAGCCCGCAAACCCGGCGCTCACTGACTGCGTACTGCTTCCGCAACCAGCCCGCGTCCGTCCTCCGGTCTACGAGCTCAGCCCGTTTTTTGCAATCACCGCTTTCAGCATCTCCCGGTCCAGGCTCAGATCCGCCACCAGTTTTTTCAACCGCCCATTCTCGTCTTCCAGTTGCCGCAGACGCTGCGCTTCGCTCACTTCCAGCCCCCCGTACTTGGCCTTCCAGCCATAGAGGGTGTGCTTGCTGACCCCCACTTCTCGCGCCACATCCTCCACCTTGCGCCCAGCTTCCACTTGCTTGAGCGCAGCGATCATCTCCGCCTCGCTGTGCTTGCCTCGTGACATAGCTCTGCCCCTTTCCTAAATCCGAAATCATACTTACTGGTGTGCGGATTTAGGGGAGCAGGTCAGCGTTATGCCCATCCGCTCCCGCTTCCGTCCGGTCCAATCCGACTCGATCTCCACTACGCCCTCTTCCCCGGTCAGATAATGCCGGAAGCTGCTCCACTCCCAGTCTTCCGCTTTCTTCACTAGTCCCCGCTTCACTGGGTTGCGGTGTATGTACCTGAGTTTTTCCACCCTTTTCTTCTTCGTCCATACATTGAAGTCATAATAGCGCGCCTGCCAAAAGGGCTCGCGGGTTCCCGGTTTGCTGAAGTGGGGCAGAAGCTGGCGCGCCGTGATCTGCTTCAGCATTTGGATGGCGACCGCCAAGCTGCTGCGCTCGGGTTCGCTCACCAGCAAATGGACATGCTCGGGCATGACCACGTATCCGAAGACGCATAGGCCGTACCATCGCCGCACCCGTTCCAGGGTCTGCTGGCAGAGGCGGCGCGCCTGCGGAGTTGCCAACCCTGGCTGCCGGCGATAACAACTGAAGGTGATGAAGTGGAATTCGTCAGCCTGTTGATAGCGCCTGAGGCCGCGGGGCATGACAGGACTCTACCTCGATTTCCCAGGTGAGGCTGTGATGACGGTCACGCGACTGCGCCCACCCTCTCGCCAACAGAAGGCGAGAAGGGTGGGGCACCCAAGTCACATGTGGTTGTCGAAAGGGCGGGCCACCCGCCCACCAGCCAGCGGCCTTGCGACTGGCTCTGCTGACGAAGCAGAAAGTCGTACATCCCCTGGGTCGTGTCTTCCGTCTGTCCCGTGAAGTTGCGGTTTATAGTCGCGGTTTCGTTATACGGTTCGCCGTAAGGCGCATACGAGCGATCATAGGTGACAGTTCCACTGCCCGTAACCGCCAGGCGCGACGTGCCCAGCCAGTCGGCGTGCTGGAAGTATCTTGAGTTAGGCGGATTGCCATTGGGCCCAGTGTATACCGCTGCCATGCCCGCCACCATCGGATCAATGTACCGGTTCAGGGTGGTCCCGTTCATGATGGCAAATTTCTGTCCCGAGGGCGCATACACAATTTGCGTGGAGACCCCGCTGCGGGTCTGATCGATGGCACGGCCAAAAACATCGAAATAGGTGACTGTTTGGGTCGGGTTATTGACCTTGCTGGGGCGGCCATTGGCATCATACGAATACGTATGGCCGATATTGTCCGCAGTCATGTTGCCCATGCCGTCGTAGGTGAAACCTGTCGCCCGTAGCAAGCGACAACCCGTTAAACCCGATTTCCGAAAGGCCAGGCCACCCTCCGGAGCCTAAAGTATTTGATCCTCGTATCTCGACTTCGCCGCTAATTCTCCACGCTGGCGAACTTTTTCTCTTCCGCCGCCATGTGCAGCCGCATTATGCGCGTGAAATCCTTGCCCTCTTTTTTCAGTTGGTTGACGGCGTTCTCCAGGTCGCTGGTCTCGCTCAGATGCGCGAGCCGATCGCGAAAACCTTCCAGCCGCAGGCGCAGTTCGCTGTGTTGCCGCTTCATCTCGCGGGCGAACGAGGCCAACTCCGGGCTCATTCTCGCAAAGGTCTCCAGCACCGTGGTCTCTTCGTGCGCGTAGTGCCGGGGAAGCCACTCCGCTATCCACTTGCCGCGGCTCATCGCCTGGTTGGCGGTGGCGAGATCGGTGAAGACCTCCGCGTAGCACACCATCTGCTCCACGGCGGCATCGAGCTGGTCCAATTGCGCTAGTAGTTCCTCGTGCTCTTGATGAATGCTGACTGTCTCTTCGTGGAATTTGGAATCCAAGCTTGCCATATCGCACCTCGCCAGCTTGATACTCGGCCTGCGCACCCATCTCGGCAGTGACTGATATCACCTTCCGGCGTGATGCCCGGTGGCCCCTCCCGCAATCAAGAAAAAACCGGAGCTGACAAGCTCCGGCTCGCTGTGCGCCCCTTTGTCTCGGCCTATTTCTTGCCTTGCACCGCCGCCAGGCACTGGCCAAACAAGTCCAGCAAATGCTGGGCATAATCTTCCGCCTTCGACACCGTGCCTCCCTTAAACCCGGCTTCCGGCGCGCCGGCCTTTCCGTACCCCGTGGTAACGGCGATGAATTTCATCATGTCAAGCGCAATATCTTCGTTGCGGCGCATGACCAGATTGTTGACGCCGTGTTCTTCCATAAGTGCTGACCTCCCGTTCGCCGTCCTCTACCGCCTACGGGCAAGAATCATAGCAGAGAGTCTGCCTTCAAACCTCAAGCTCGACATGGCAAACTCTACCCGCAATGTAATCGTGATAACTCCGGCCGCGAGCGATGCGCACCAGTTCCACCGCATACTGCGGATTGCGCGGCCGCAACACCAGTTGATCGCCGGAAACCGATACATAGCCAACGAGACAGCGTGCTTCGGCCTGCACTGCGTAGATGTTGGGCTGCAAGCGGCGGTACGGTTGCAAGGAGTTGTAATGGCGATCCAACAGCAAAGTGGCACCTGCCGCCATGCGCGAAAACATCCCCGCGGCGGCCTTGGCGTCAAGCCTGATCAGCACGAAGCGCAGCCACTCGCCGCGATTGCCGGCGTCGTTCGGCTTCAGCTTGCGCAGAAATGACTTGCTGAAGTGGCGGCTTTCGCGCACTTGTTCCGGCGTGAATCGCGGCAGGCGAGCAGCTTGCCCTCCGTCGACCACGGCTACACTCTCGAATCCCCTCAGCCCGGCCGGGAATGAGGCCCGGCGCTGAATCTCCGCCACGTCCGCCAGGTCAAGTACGTCGAGGTTGAGTGTCTCGAGCAGCCGGTCCATCGATTCCAGGCTGAGCCCACGGCGGGCGTTCAGGAAATTGGAGAGGTGGGCTTGCTGAAACCCGGCTTCGCGGGACAAGCCGCTTCCGGTCAACTCCCTTCGATCGATTCGCTCCCGGATGTGCGCGCGCAGTTTGTCCTGCAAGTCTTGAAGGGTCATGTTGGTGGCTTTTTCTAGAAGCTATACATGTACTTTAGTAATAAGCCCAAAGCAATAATTTTATTGACTCTTGGGATTCCCCCATGCCACAGTCGAAAGGTCGCCAGGTTCTGCGGTTCTGGCCGAGGTAATGAACCGATGATGGAGACTGAAACTAAAGGTGAGGAAAGAATATTTGCTGAGTTACGGCGCAAGGTCCGCGAGGCCGATCTGCTTTCGGCAGCTACGCAAAAGCTCCTGCGTTCTCTGCGCTTCTCGGGAAGGCTCAGTGTGGTCGTGAAAAACGGATGCATTCTGAAATCCGGGTATGAGGAGGGCTATTTCAGCCGGCGGCAAGATGACCGGATGATACCTTGAAGCCAAATGGCAACCGCGCGGAGACAACACTTGGGTTCGCCTTTATAGATGTCAAGGACCGCGTGCTCGCCAGCATCCCGTTTTGCACCTAGTTAAATAACCAAGCAGGTCATCGTAACTGAAACGAGCCCTGCGTACAGCTCCGGACGTTACTCGGGTCTGTCGCAGGGCTCCGCTTTTTATGACGAACCAACGTATAAAGGACACTCCATGCAACTCGCCACTTACGAACTCAAATACTGTGAACGCTGCGGCTCGCTGAAATTGCGCCGGGCGACCTCCGGGGACGCTTATTGCGAACCCTGCGGAATAATTCTGATCAACTACTCGCTTCCCAGCCACGTGGAGCGGGCACGCGTCCTGCTGCGCAAACCTCCAACCAAATCCGGTATCGCTCCCCCAACGATCGACGCAGCGCAAGTTGACCTACCCGTGGGGAGGCTGCAATGAAGCGCGGTAACCGATCGCAACCGCAGTTACCGCTGTTCGACGCCAGCGACGCAGTCGACGAGATCGATCCGCGGCCGGAAATTTCATGCTACCGCGGGCAGACCTTGGCCATCGTGCGCCATTTCTTCGAGATCTCTTCGCAGGTTGGCAGGCTCCCTTCGTTGCTAGGGCGGGAGTTCTTTCGCGCGCGCGTCTCCCATCACGCCATTCCCAGCTTTGAGGACCAGGCGGTCTTCGTGCGCGACGTCGAGCTCTGCTTTGCCCGGCTCAGCGAGGCCCACGCCGAAATGATCACTCTGGTCGGACTCTATTCCTTCTCTCGCGACGAAGTGGCGGAGATGCTGCGCTGTAGCAAAAGCTGGGTGAGCAATCGGGTCGCCGAAGCACTGGATGCGCTCAGTGAAATCTTTCTGCAGGCCCGACTGCTCCGCGAAGACCGCCCCGATCGCAGGCAGATGCAAGTGACCTCGCGGGCGCTTCCGCCGGACATTGCTTTGGCGGGGACGCTGGGCCGCAGGCCGCCTTTAAACACGTCTCAGTCGGCCGGGGAGGAACATGGGCAGATGCCAGCATGAGGCCGCAACCATGAATCGATCTCGGCCTGCGTCGCGGCAGACGCAGGTGAAATCACGGCGCAGGCCCGCAAACATTGACTTGCCCCGCGCGTATCCCTAACATGGCCTGCCAAGGGTGTTTTCCGCCGGCGATGATCGACCAGACCATTTCCCACTACCGTATCGTGGAAAAGCTTGGCGGCGGCGGCATGGGAGTGGTCTATAAGGCTGAGGACCTGAAGCTCGGACGCTTCGTGGCCATCAAGTTTCTGCCGCCCGAGGTCGCTCACGATCCGCTTGTGCTGGCGCGCTTTCGCCGTGAGGCGCGCGCAGCTTCGGCTTTGAACCATCCCAACATCTGCACCATCCATGAGATTGACGACTACGACAATGAGGCCTTCATTGTCATGGAGTTCCTGGATGGCGTCACCCTGAAACATCTCATCGGCGGCGAGCCGTTGGAGTTGCATCGCCTGTTGGCGATCGCTCTCGATATCGCGGACGCTCTCGACGTCGCACATGCGCAAGGCATTATTCATCGCGACATCAAACCCGCAAACATCTTTGTGACCAAGCGCGGCCATGCCAAAATTATGGATTTCGGCCTGGCCACGGCGGTACCGCTCAAGACCACGGCACTGGTGGACGCTCAGGACACCATGGACCATGCCCATGCACACCTGACCGATCCCGGCACCACCATGGGCACCGTCGCCTATATGTCGCCCGAGCAGGCGCTAGGTAAGGCTTTGGACGAACGCACCGACCTGTTCTCCTTCGGCGCGGTGTTGTATGAAATGGCTACCGGAGTTTTGCCGTTCAAGGGTGATACCACCGCCGCTGTCTTCGACGCCATTCTGCACAAAGCGCCGATTGGGCCCGTTCGCTTCAACGAAGAGTTGCCGGTCGAGCTGGAACGGATCATCCACAAATCGTTGGACAAGGACCGTGACCTGCGCTATCAGCACGCCTCCGACATGCGTTCTGACCTGAAACGCCTGGAGCGGGACAAACGCATCGAAAACGATTCCACCGTCTCCATCGCCGCTGCCGTCGATGGGGAACCGGTACACAGCCGTAGCGACGGAAGCTCCGCCGGCCTTGCCAAAGCGCGATCGGCCAGTGCGGCCTCCACGCCACACAGGCGCGCAACGGATGTTGAGCCGCCACGTCGCAACAAGATGATTTGGTTGGTGCCGCTGCTGTTGGTGATTATCGCTGCGGCTGCTGTTTGGTACTGGCATTCGCGGCAAACCCCGGTGCTCACCGAAAAAGACACCATCGTCCTGGCCGATTTCAACAACACTACCGGCGAGCCTGTCTTCGACGCAGCTCTGAAGCAAGCCCTGACCGTGGATTTGGAACAGTCGCCGTTCCTCAATGTGCTTTCCGATCAGAAGGTCGACGATCAGTTGCGCTTCATGGGACACTCTCCCGACACGCGCCTTACCGAAGACCTCGCGCGCCAAGTCTGCCAAAGGACCGGCAGCAAAGCCATGTTGGTCGGCTCCATCTCGTCACTGGGCAGCCACTACGCGATTGGCCTGAAGGCCATCAACTGCCGCACTGGCGACTCGCTCGGCGATGAACAGGCCGAAGCCGCCAGTCGCGAACAAGTGTTGAGCGCGCTGGGAAAAGCGGCCACACGTCTGCGCGGAAAGCTTGGCGAGTCGCTGGCCTCGCTGCAGAAGTACGACACCCCGGTCGAACAGGCGACCACTCCCTCGCTGGAGGCGCTGCAGGCCTATAGCCTCGGCCTCAAGATGCAGAACACCACGGGAGATGCCTCCGCAGTCCCGTTCTTCAAGCGCGCTATTGAGCTGGATCCGAACTTTGCCATGGCCTACGCCCGCTTGGGCGTCGCTTACTTCAATCTCAATCAGCCTACCCTGGCGGCCGAGAATACAACCAAGGCGTATGACCTGCGCGACCGCACCAGCGCCAAGGAAAAGCTGTACATTACCTGCCATTATCACGATCTGGTCACCGGCGATGTGGACCAGACGATCGCTGCTTATCTTCTGTTGCGCCAGACCTATCCCCATGAAGAGTCTTCTTACACAAATTTGAACTCAGCCTATACCTCCATCGGACGGTACGACCAGGCTCTGGTGGAAGCGCAGAGCGCATTGCAGGTGGACCCCAGCGATGTAATCAACTACACCAACCTCGCCGCCAGTTACCTCAACCTGAATCGCTTCGATGAGATGAAGGCAGTATTGGAACAGGCACAGGCCCGGCAACTGGAAAACCAGGCGATGATCTGGGACTTCTACGCCCTGGCTTTCCTGCGTGGCGATTCGGAGGGGATGGCGCGGCAGTTGGCGGCGTCCATGGGCAAGCCGGGCATGGAAGACCAAATGCTCGCGCTGCAGTCAGACACCGACGCTTATTTCGGCCGCTTGCAGAAGGCGCACGAGTCCACGCGTTTGGCGCGGGCTTCGGCGTTGCGAGCGGGATCTCAGGAGGCCGCGGCGCTGTGGCAGCTGGACGGTGCGCTACACGACGCTGAATTGGGCGAGCCCCTACGCGCCCGCCAGGAGGCTTTGGAAGCTCTGGCCTCTGGTTCCAGCAAAAATACCCAAAGTGTTGCGGCACTTGTCCTGGCGCGCAGCGGCGACCGCAAACGTGCGGAGTCGCTGGCCGATGACCTCAGCAAGCAATATCCCTCGGACACTTTAGTCAACAATTACTGGATACCGTCGGTACGTGCGGCGATTGCCTTGGATGAGAAAAATCCCGGCGCTGCTCTTGAAGCCTTGCAACCGGCCGCACCCTACGATCTCGCTTCACCGCTTCCCGGAATCGCTTTTCTGTACCCGATCTACCTGCGCGGACTGGCCTACTTGCAAGCCGGCGAAGGCAAGTTGGCCGCTGCTGAGTTTCAAAAGATCCTCGACCATCGCGGCATCATCCTGAACTTTCCCACCGCCGCATTGGCGCATCTGGATTTGGCCCGCGCCAAGGCCATGGCCGGCAACAAGGATGGCGCCCGCGAAGCCTATCGCGACTTCCTGGCGTTATGGAAGGACGCCGACGCCGACAATCCGGTGCTGCACGAAGCCAAGACCGAATACGAAAAGCTGAAGTGAGAACCTGACCGCCGGCAACTGACTACTGACAGCTGTCCTCCGACTGCTGCTAGAATTTCTCTAGCCCCTATGCCCATCCGCAAGCTTTCCGGTTCCGAAGTTCGGTCCATGTTCCTGCGCTATTTCGAGCAGCACGGACACAAGATCGTGCGCTCGTCGTCGCTGGTCCCGGCCAACGATCCCACCCTGCTGTTCACCAACGCCGGCATGAACCAGTTCAAGGACGTCTTCCTCGGCATCGAGAAGCGCGACTACTCGCGCGCCACCTCGTCGCAGAAATGCGTGCGCGCCGGCGGCAAGCACAACGACCTGGAGAACGTGGGCTTCACCAATCGCCACCACACCTTCTTCGAGATGCTGGGCAATTTCAGTTTTGGCGACTACTTCAAGAAGGAGGCCATCGCCTTCGCATGGGAGCTGGTCACCTCGCCCGAGTGGTACGGCATTCCCAAGGACAAGCTTTACGCCACCATCTTCAAAGGTGAGCAGGGAATTGCGCGCGACGATGAGGCCTACGAGCACTGGCGCGCGACTTTAGAAAAAGATGGGGTCCCGCTGGATCGCATCCACGAGATGGGCATGAAGGACAACTTCTGGATGATGGGCGACACCGGCCCCTGCGGCCCGTGCAGCGAAATTCATTACGATATGGGCATCGAGGCGAGCGAGGCCGGCCATACCGACTGCAAGTTTCCCTGCGAGTGCGGACGCTACGTCGAGATCTGGAACCTGGTGTTCATGCAGTTCGATAAGCAGCCGGATGGGGAGATGCGCCCGCTGCCCAAGCCGTCGATTGATACTGGCGCAGGCCTGGAACGCGTGACGGCGGTGATGCAGGGCGTGATTTCGAACTACGATACCGACCTCTTCACTCCTCTGATCCTGCGGGCGGCGGAGCTCTGCGAAGCCCAAGTTTCAGTTCCTGGAAAATTTGCGATGGCTCTGTCGGAGCCAGCAAAAATGGTCTCCGACAACGAGGCGATTCGGATGCAGAGACTCGTGAATAATCCTTCACTTCGCATCATTGCGGATCATTCGCGTGCGGCCACATTTCTTATCTCAGATGGGGTGTTGCCAGGTAATGAGGGGCGCAACTACGTACTGCGCAAGATTATTCGTCGTGCCATACGGCATGGACGGATGCTGGGGCAAGAGCAGCCGTTCTTATACCAGATGGTGTTCGCGGTTCGCGATCAAATGGAGAGTGCCTATCCTGAACTGAAAGAGTCTGCGGATAGAGTCGCGAAGGTATTGGAAGCCGAAGAGCTTCAGTTCGCACGAGTAGTTGCGGAGGGCTCGCGCCGCTTTGACACAGTGATCGCGGAATTGCTTTTTCCTTCGGTCGCTGAGAAGAAACACCTTCTCAGAGACTTGAGCGTCACGCGAGCCATCGTAGTACCAGGCAAACACCACATCGATTTCGATGAGATGGTACGTGAACTCCAATCGAGCGAACCGGCTGCAGCCAATCAGTACTTCATAAGACTCTTGCGGCAGATTCCCGGAGCTCGATTCCAGACTACGATCCCTGGTGCCAAGGCTTTTCATATTTTTGAAACGTACGGCCTGCCACTCGACTTTATGGCCGACACCGCTCGAGATCTCGAAATAGATTTCGATCTTGCAGGTTTTGAGAACGCAAAGGCGGAAGAACAAACCCGTGCTCGAGCGTCCTGGAAAGGCGGCTCCAAAGCTTCGGCCAGCCCTTTGTATCAATCGCTCCCACGTACCGAGTTCGAGGGCTATCACAAGACGCTCTCCACTGGATGCGAGGTGCTGGCGATCATCAAGCCTCACGACGGTACCGGTGTGGGCGTGCAGGAGTTAAAGCCCGGCGAGCGCGGCGACATTGTGCTCGACCACACGCCCTTCTACGCCGATGCCGGTGGCCAGGTCGGCGACGTCGGCTGGCTGTACGGCGAAGACCACAATACCATCGTCGCCGAAGTTGAAGGCGTCACCTATCCGGTGCAGGGAGTGCGCGCGCACCGTGTCATCGCCAAGCAAAACATCCACGTCGGCGACAAAGTGGACGCGATGGTCAACGATGAAGTCCGCCGCGCCACCATGCGCAACCATACTGGCACACACCTTCTGCACGCCGCGCTGCGCAATGTTCTGGGTACGCACGTCAAGCAAGCGGGCTCGCTAGTCGATCCCGCACATTTGCGCTTTGACTTCTCGCACTTTGCCTCGCTCGACGACGAGGAGTTACAGGACATCGAAGACCTTGCGAACAGGGAAGTGCTGCGCAATGATCGCGTCGAGGTAATCGAAGACGTGCCCATCGACGTCGCCGTCAACGAGTACCACGCGATGGCGCTGTTCGGCGAAAAGTACGGCGACCGGGTGCGCGTCATCCGCATTGGCGACTTCTCTACCGAGCTGTGCGGCGGCACGCACACTTCGGCAACTGGCGAGATCGGTCTGATCAAAGTCTTGAAAGAAGGCAGCGTGTCGAGCGGTGTGCGACGCCTCGAAGCGGTGACTGGAGAAGGCTCGCTGCGCCACTTCCGCAGAGATCACCAGCTCGAGAATGTTGTCTCGACCCTGGTGCGCGGAGGCGACGATCAATCTCCCGCTGAGGCTTTGAAACAGGAACTCGAGCGCCGCGACGAAGAGCTAAAGAAGCTGCGCAAGGAACTTGACCAGGCACGCATGAAATCGGCCTCGACTTCGGTCCAGTCGGCGGCGGAAAACGTGCGCGAGGTCAAGGGCGTCAAGGTTTTGGCCACGCGCGCCGACAATCTAGAACGCGCACAACTGCGCGTACTGATCGACAACCTTCGCAACAAGCTGGGCTCGGGCGTGGTCGTGCTGGGCTCGGTCGCCGACGGCAAGGTCGCGCTCATCGTCGGCGTGACGAAAGACCTCACTTCTCGCGTGCAAGCCGGAAAGATCATTGCAGAAGTCGCAAAGAAAGTGGGCGGCTCAGGTGGCGGGCGTCCCGACATGGCCGAGGCGGGCGGCAAAGACCCGGCCGCGCTCGATTCTGCATTGGCCGAAAGTTATAGCGTGGTAGAACACTTATTGCCGTAGAATAGGCCGCAAGCAAATAACAAGGAGATTCCGTGCGCCAGACCAAGACATCGATGCTTGCCATGGTGCTTTTGATTTGTGCCAGCGGACTGCATGCGAATGCTGCAAGCAAAGCATCTGACCTGGAGACAATTTCAGGCTGCCTGCAGAGCTCAGAGGGTCAATACAGCCTTATAGACGAGAGCGAAACGATTCATCACCTCGTCGGCGCCGCCTCAAAGCTCAAGCCTCTTACTGGCCACGAGGTCGAAATTACCGGCAAGCCTGGAGTGCGTACCCTCGACGCGACTCCCCCGGGCGGTGCTTCTGCTGCAGTAACGCAGCCGATTTTTGAAGTGAAAGGCGTGAAGGACATAGCAGCCACCTGCAAATCAGCTGGGAACTGACGGGCTGATTTGCTTTGAGCGGTCGGTGCTGGCTCTGGTGCGGATGTAGGTCCCGGATTTAAAACTTGGCGATGCGCCGTCGCGTCGATTACAACTCGAACCCAAGCCGTAAATCGAAAAAGGAGACTGATTGTGCGAAAGACATTGATGCTCACTCTAGTGCTGCTAATCTCTGCCGTTTGGTTGCAGGCGCAAGATGCCGGCCAGACTATGGGCAAGTCCGACATGATGACCGTCCAAGGCTGCCTACAGGTTTCTAACGGTCGATACAGCCTCACCGAAAGTAATGGGGATGTCCACCAGCTGACCGGCGCCGCCACCAAGCTCAGCAAACACATCGGCCACGAAGTCGAAATCACCGGCACTCCTCGAACCAGGACTGCGAGCACCACCCAGGAGGGCACCGCATCCTCGGCCCACGTAGTGCCGGCGATTGGAGTGAAGACTATTAAGCATATAGCGGACACCTGCACCACCAAGTGACAGTTGTCTGCCGCTAACAGGCATTCCCAGGGCGCGATGACGGCTTGCGTAGCAGGCTCTTGCTGCGCCCATATTTCTTGGCCCTCGGGCGGCTTTGCCGTTTGCTAAAAAACTCAATCTTCGGCTTGGCCTTTGAAGGCGCGCACCTTCAGGTACGGCGTCACAAGTCCTTTATATCTATTCGTGTTCACGAGCGCTAACAGGGACCTGTAGGGACGGCAGAGGTTGCGACACACTCTCTAACAGGGATAAGCTCCACCCTCGCGAGGGACATGCTGTTGCGGCTCTTTCAACAACCTGTTTTGCCGCAAGAACCGGAGTGACACCTTCGGCTTCAGGACAGTAAAGTCATAACCATTGGCGGCCCGCGTCGGCGCAAACGAAGAGCCAGGCGACGCGAAAAAGACTGCATCCGGCGGTCATCAATAACCCTCTAAACGGTATAAGGTGGTTAGTCATGGCAATTGGTGAGACCATTTACGTGAACAATGTCCGGGAGCAGTTGCTGGCCGGACGCGAGCGGCTGAGTCACGTGCTGGCTGACAACGAGAGCGAACATGTCCTTCGCTTGCTGGAGGAAGTGGACAGCACGCTGCATCGCATTGACCATGGTGCCTTCGGGGTATGCGAAATATGCCAAGGCAGTGTTCCGGAAGAAGAGTTGCTCACCAACCCGCTGGCTCGGGTTTGTCTGGAGTGTCTCACGCCCAAGCAGCAGCGCGCGCTGGAGTACGACCTGGAACTGGCGGCGCAGATCCAAAAGGGGTTGTTGCCGCCGCCGGATCTCGCTATCGCCGGCTGGGACATTTCTTATCACTATCAGCCTGCCGGCATGGTGAGCGGCGATTATTGCGACGTGATTAAGGATGACGGCCATCTCAATTTCATCATGGCCGACGTTTCCGGCAAGGGTGTGGCAGCCGCCATGCTGGCCTCGAATCTGCGGGCAGTCTTTCGCTCGCTGATACCGCTGCGCCTGCCGGTTGCGGAGCTGATGGTGCGTGCCAATCACCTATTCCGCGAGAGCGCACTTCCCCATCAATACGCCACCCTGGCGTTTGGCCGTACGTCGAACCGGGGCGAGTTGGAGATAGCCAATGCCGGACCGACCGTATCGACGAAGGTCTTCATATCGTCGACATAATCTCCGAAACTCTCGACGTGACCGATTTGGGAATTGGAAAGCATTCTTCCCGAGAAGCCCTGGCCGCGATTATCGAAGGCGTAAACGGAGTAACCGAGTTGCGCGAGGTCGTAAATCGCTTCGGCGTAAAAGAGATTGTTTTCGCCTCGGCCGTTGACGAGGAATGATCGCGCCGATTTCGTGAGGATTCTGGATTTTTGACGTAAGCGATGGGGACGCCGTCTTTGCCTGGCATCGTTCCTTGAACTCCCGTCGCATAAAATGGCATGACGAAGTTGGCCATATCTTGAGCGTAATTCTGCTCCGAGATTACCAAGCCTGATTTAACCCACCTATCCATGGCTGAGATCAAAAATGCCGGCAAACATTACTAGAGTTTTCATCCGTGAAAACCTCCGAGAACAGTTTACCCCTGATAGCCCGCGGTAATGAAGTATTTCTGTACTGTGCGACGCGTTATCCGTATTAATCGTTTCAATGGCCACTTCCGCTCAAAAACGAAGACTTTTTCGGGATTTGAAGGCGGGAATTGACCCCGACTTCGCCAAAAAGATCGAGCCTTTTCTCAAGGGCCTCTATGAGCATTATTTTCGCTGCGAGTCATCGGTTGGGAAAATATCCCGGAAGGCCAAAAGGCCCTCTACATCGGCAACCATAACGGCATGCTCACCTTCGAAGTGCTGATGCTTTTTTACGCCTGGTACAAACAGTTCGGCGCCACCAAGCCCGCCGTCGGCCTGGCTCATTCCGTAGCGCTCGAAAACCCGTTTTTTCGCTGGCTCATCCCGCGGATCGGAGCCATTCCAGCGGATCCTGAAATCGCCATGGAAGCACTCGGTAAGGGTTTTTCGCTTCTGGCCTATCCGGGAGGCGAAAAGGAATCCTTTCGCCCATACAAAGATCGCAAGAAAATCGATTTTTATCAGCGGAAAGGCTTTATCCGGCTCGCTCTCAAGTCGGGTGTTCCGATGGTACCGATCGTCAGCGTGGGTGCGGCCGAGAGCTATGTGATTTTGAATCGGGGCGAGGAGCTGGCCAAGAGACTGGGGCTTTATGACAAGTTCCGGCTCCACGGAGTTCCGATCACGTTTCGCGGGATTTTCTTTCTCTGGTGTGTGGCGACCGGGCTTTTTACGTTTTTCCCGCTGCTCTTGGCTCCCGTAGCACTTGCAGCGGTCTTCGTGCCTCTTCCTGCCAAGATGACGTTCAAAATTCTCCCACCGATCGACGTACGCGCTCTTTGGGATCAATCGCTCAGCGAGGAGCAGAATCTTCAGAACGTCTACAACCACGTCCTGACGCGCGATGCGGCGGGTTCATGATGAAGAATACGCCAAGCGGCGGCTCTCCGGAAAAAGATCCTTGGGTAGGCAATCTTGACTTTTATTAAAGGCAGGCTAGCTTAGTTCTTGGGACTTGGTTCTATCTGCGGGGGCGTAGTTGAGTTGGTTACAACGTCGCCCTGTCACGGCGAAGGTCGTGGGTTCGAGTCCCATCGCTCCCGCCATTTTAGAAAAGCTGTTCTCCCGTTACATTCAATTCTTTCACTAAATTTAATCTCAGGCGAAGCCACGCCCTGACAGCGAAGAAAACAGCTTTTCTAAAAATGGCGGGCTGGAAAAATAGGTGAAACGCGCAAGCGTTTCGTACCTCGCGAAGGGACTCGAAAGGCAGAGGAGGAGGCCGGGTGCTCTCCGAGCCCGGCTGGTCGAGTGCGTCAGCACGAGGACCGGAAGGCAAGTCCCTTCCCTCGAAAATGCTAAAGACTCGAATCACTCTTGAGCATGAACTTCACCGCAGCAGGCACAGCCTTTCTCGCAGCGTCGTTTGAAGCATTAGAAGCACCCATAAAGAATGCATTCTTTAGCGGTGCTATCCATACCTGAGAGAAGCTCAACGTGTTGCTTCCTTGATGAAAAAGAACGGGGCCTCCAGCCCAGGAACGGTGCGAAATTGCAACTTCCCCCATACGTGTACTCTTGGCCAGGATAAGGCATCATAACTCTTAAAGGTAGCGGATTTAAGAAGCAATCCCTGCTTTCCGTTAAATCCATCTACATGCATTTGCAGAAATTTTACCCAATCCGCAAACGAGCAGTGAACTCGCGCAGCTGAATTCATTGCAGGAGGATCTAGCCCTTCAAGTCTGGAGGGACAGGAACTAATTTTGAATCTTTGGTCTCATGCCCATTGGTCCGTGGGGGATGGTGGCGTTCGGATCTCCCGCTGCACCAAATCCGCAAGAGATGCGGTTTAAGCGGCTCAAAAAGCCTGAGTTGTATGAAAGACTCCCAGCTCGTGTGAGTGACTTCCTCGATGACTGATCCTAAAATCATGTATCCGACGTTGCTGTATCGATACTCGGAGCCAGGCGCAGAAACGGGAGGAGATCCTAATGCACTTTCAAGAACCCGCTTTCTCCGGCGATAGGTCCAAGCGCCAGTTCCAGAGGCTGTCCCAAATCACTTTGTCTTGAACATCTTTTGGAAGACCAGCTCGGTGAGCGAGAAGCAACTCGATTGTCACGCCTTTATAGCCGGGATCCATTTTCAATTGAGGAAAGACCTGCGAGAGAGTCGTGTCCCATCTTAGTTTTCCCTCATCAATGAGCATTCCGATCAACGAAGCAGTCATCGCCTTTGTGTTTGATCCATTTTAAGGAAAGCAAGCGTAATTGGACAAATTTCTGCACGACGACCTTCGCGACATAAAAAATCCATCGCGAGCATCCCTTCGTTGCATTAGCTCAGGCTCTCGTCTGTGCTTCCGGCCTTTTTTCTGTCTGGGCAGTCTCCGGCTTTCTTCCCCGTTGCTGACAAGGAAGTACGCCTCTAAAGCGTCTTCATTCGTTTTTCTGAACATCTTTGGAATCGCCTTTGTCTGTTGATGTCGATTCCGCGTGTTATTTCAACTTTGGATATAAACGGGGAGAGATTCATGCGAGACAATGGATTTGCTAATCGTTTTGCAATCACGGATCATTTGAATCTTCTCCCACTCCAAGCAACCGGTTGTCCTGCTATTAGTTTTTACCGTTTCACAGGCGATCACTTGAAAGGCTTTAAATGCGTGCTTCGTTCAGCGTCTTTCTCAGCTGTGTCCTTTCGACGTGGGTTTTGTGGTAATTTTCATCGAATTTTCCGTTGTTTTTAAGAATACTCAGACAGGCCGCAGAGATTAGTCTTGCCACCGATATCTTCGCTCCCCGGTGATCCACTCCTCGACTTCTTTGGTCATCGTAGTGGTCTCTCAAGCAGTTCTCCCCTTGAATCGCGTTTTCAGCAGCACCCATGAAA
>CAVWLY010000028.1:0-255150 GCA_963755865.1 uncultured Acidobacteriaceae bacterium
AAGCGGATCCGAACGCCGTAGCGCTGAAACCTAGGCCGCCTCTGGCCGGTCACACTTTCAGCACTATCGGATGTCATCCGATAACAGCAAGAAGCGGTCCGCGGCTCGGGGACGGTGACAAAGGCTTTCCGTCGCGGCGGGCATCCATCGTGCTCGATCGGTCCGCAGTGTACGACGCCGCACGGTGTTGAGCTGCAACCCGAACTGCAACCCTCAGCTCCGTAGAGTAGGCACATCGTCCAGGACCGTCCGTCGCCGTCTGTGCGCTGGGTTGATCACGGTCTGGCTTGTTCTGGCGCGCCTGAAGCGCCCTGCGCCGCCGGTGGATCCTGATGATCTGCAGGAGTTTCCTGCCGGGCCAGTCGTGTTTGCCGGGTGGCGCGCCACTTCGACACCACGGCGCGGATAGCGAGCCCGGCGGCGACTATGACGACCACGCCGAGCACCGCTTTCGCACCAGCATTTCCGATGCGCTTTGCGATCTCGGCGCCGAGGAAGTAGGAGAGTCCGACGTACATCCCGATCCAGCCGATACCAGCGACTGTCGCGCCGAGTATGAAGATAGGGAAGCGCACCCGGAAAATCCCGGAGACAAAGGCTGGCATCGTCACCGACGCCAGGAAATTCCAGCGGGCGAACACGCGGTCGCCCTTGGCGAGCAGCTTACGGCGCGATTTCTCCAGCCGTCCCGGGTGATCGAGCATCCGGCGCCCCCCGCGGACACCCATCCCGTATCCGGCGACCGACCCCAGCATCCACGCGGCCCCGGCCACTGCCAGCACGATCCATACATTGAGCCTGCCTTCTCCGGCCAGGGTGCCCGCCGCGATGAGCGCGGCATCGCCCGGTCCCGGCAGACCAGCGCCCAGGATCACGACAAACACGAACATGATGATGTATTCGGACAGGTCCATGATCGCCGCTCTTCGTTAACTTCCTTCGTCTGTCACTGGACCAAGGATGAACCCTGAAGGACCGCAGCGCCATGGCAGGCCGGCGGCACGGTGCGGGGGACGGCCCGCGTCCGATCCGGGCAGGCGGCTGCCTGGCCCTTGGCTCCTGGCCGGAGTGTCCCGCGAGGGACGGCGCAGACTCTAGCGCAGGTCCGGTTTCTTACTGCGCCATCGGGGTCTGGCGTGATGTCAACGCTCTTCGGCCGGGGAGGATTGCGACGATGGACGAGGCGACCACCCGGCAGATCGCCGTCGAGGCCTACACGCCTTCACCCACATGCGACCCACACGTCACAGTCACGCACCCGCGCCTGGCAGTAACTGGCTGGCTTGTCATCGCGCGCCGGGAAGTAGGCCATGTCAGTGACCGCGTCACCGGCCCGGCAGACCGCCTCCGCCGCGGCCACAAAAGACCGGCCAGCTGGGAATCGTCTCAGCTCGGAGGTATGACTCAAGAACACCCGCCGCGGTCCCGCCATGACCAAACGCTACGCCACCCCTACCGGGGAAGCAGTAAACCCAAAGGACTTCGATTCCAAGCGCCTTCTCACCGTCGTGACGTCGCGTACCCGCTAGGGGTACGTAGTAATAGGACAACGCGCTAGAGGCCGTTGTCAGGCAGGGGTGTGGCTGGTATAGGAACGTCCTCCTGGTGCGGTAGTACGGGCTTGGTGTCCCAAACGCAGCGAGGAGGACGTTCTGTGGGTAAGGGTAGCGGCGGCAGCGGGATGACGAGGGGTGACCGGCGGCGGAACGCCCGGCGGGAGCGGCTGCGGGAGCTGCTGCCGCGCGATGGCGCGGTGATCGGGATCGACCTGGCCGAGGACAAGCAGGCAATCGCGGTGATCGATCACGATGTGCGGGTGCTGGCGCGCAAGACGGTGCGGGTGAAGGTGTTCCGGCTGGGCGAGGCGCTGGACTGGGCGGCGGGGCAGGCGCGGGGGAAGGGGTTCGCGGCGGTGACGGTGGCGTGCGAGCCGACCGGGCCGCGCTGGATGCAGGTGCAGCGGCTGTGCGCGGAGCGGGGCCTGCCGCTGGTGTGCGTCCAGCCGCTGGTGTCCCATATCGCCAGGGAGCAGCAGGACTATACGACACACAAGACCGATGAGTCCGATTGCGTGATGATCGCCCGGCTGGCGGTGGAGCTGCACTGTTATATCCCGGAGGAGCTGGATGAGACGTGGGCGCACCTGCGGAACCTGGGGCGGCGCCGCGCGCAGCTGATCACCGCCGAAACGGCGTCGATGCACCGGATCCAGGACTTCTTGTCCGTCGCGTGGCCAACCGTGATGGAGACGTGCGCCCGGCCGCTGAAGTCGGTGACCTGGCTGGCGGCGCTGCAGGTGGTGACGTCGCGGTGCGGCGGGAACCCGGGCGGGCTGGCCGTCATGGGCGAAGAGGCGTTCACCGCACTGGCGGGGGCTGCCGTGCCGGGCTGGGGCAGGAAGCGGGCCTTCGGGCCGATCGCCCGCCGGATCTTCGCCGCGCTGACCGGCACCGAGGGGGTGGTCACCTGGTCCCGGCGCGGCCTGCTGCGCCGGGTCGCTGACGAGCTGGGCGACCTGCAGCGCACCCGCGCCCAGCTGAAGAAAGAGAGTGGTGTTGTTCGCCAGACAGAAGTGCGCAATTCCAGCTAGAACTTGGTACTGGATATCGTAAAAGTACGGTAGTACACTGACGTGTAATCAAACACACCGCGGCCACATCAGGGCGTCATTTTCTTCACGCTTGATCCAGTGCTGCACAGCCAACGGGCAATCAGGCTTCAACTCCTTGCTCGCGGAGGATCCCCATTTGAAGCCCACAATCCTGATTGCAGACGACCACCAACTCTTTGCCGAGAGCCTTAGCTCCCTGTTAAGTCCCTTTTACGATGTCGTTGGCATTGCTACCAATGGACGGGAACTCACTGAATTAGCCATGCGATTCAAGCCAGACCTGACGGTGACCGATCTGTCGATGCCGGTGCTGAACGGTCTCGACGCAGTGCAAAATCTAGCGGCAATGGGTCTGCGCAGCAAGTTCATTGTTCTGACGATGCACGTGGATATAAGCCTTGCCGTGCTGGTGTTTCGGGCGGGAGCCTCAGCATTCGTCTTGAAAACTGCCAGTGGCGACGAACTCAAGGAGGCAATTAAGATTGTGCATCGCGGCGGATGCTACCTGAGCCCGCAATTCCCCTGCGACCTGGTTACGGTTCTCGCCGAGGCGGCTCGTCGGCCTATGTCGGATAAGGGTCCCCAGCTCACCAAGCGGCAGCGCGAAGTACTGCAACTTGTAGCCGAAGGAAAGACCATGAAAGAGGTCGCAACTCAACTCAACATTTCGACTCGAACCGCAGAATCTTACAAATACAATCTGATGAATGTACTGGGCATCCGCACCACAGCGGAACTGGTGCAACACGCAATCAAAATCGGTCTGATCACGGTTAGACCGCTTGAGGGCACCGTATCGGGCCGGTTTGATCGTTGATCGCTGCGAGCGCACTCGGAAGGAAATGCAGACGGGTTTGGCTTCGGCACAAACGACCAATCGCTAAACGATTTCCAGGAGGAAGACGTGAAAGCCGATGCTGTATCGCCAAGTTGGGACTACAGCCTTCTGCATTCCTTCATTGAGGCTCTGCCCGACGCTTGCGTAATCATCGATGGCGCCGGCCGGGTGCTTGCCGTTAATCGTGTATGGAGGGAACTTCCTCGAAGGAATGAAGCGGCCATCGCGGCCAGCGACCCGGTGGGAATCGACTACCTGGCGCTCTTCAAGTCCTCAACGGCGGATGAAAGTGTGGCCAGAGCGCTGACGGGTATAACAGCTGTCTTGAGCGGACAACGGGAGCACTTCGAGCACGACTACATCCGTCCCGTCTCTCCCACATTTCGCTGGTTCCGCATGACCGTACATCCATGGCGGGAACTGGGTACCAACGCCATCATATTCCACCGTGATATCACGGCCGAGAAACTGGGCAATGTTACTCCACACACGATAGAGCAAGAATTTCGCTCTTTGGCTGATGCGGCCCCTGTCATGATCTGGATGTCCGGCCCAGACAAAGAGTGTATTTTCGTGAGTCGACAGTGGCTGGAGTTTACCGGGGCGCGGCTGGAGGACACACGTGGGGAGGGGTGGCCCCAGTTCGTGCATCCCGATGATCGCGAGCCGCTTAAAAGGATTTTTTTTGCTGCCTTCGACCAGAAGCGCGAGTTCGCGCATGAGTATCGCCTGCAACACAAAGATGGTGGCTACCGCTGGGTTCGAGACCGCGGATCGCCACGCTACGATGTGCAAAACCAGTTCCTGGGCTTCACCGGCTCGGTGTGGGACCTGAGCGAACAAAAACAGGCGAGCGACGAATCCCATCGGGCGACTCGCGACGCACATTTAGTCCAGAAAGTCGCCGAGATTGCGAACACCGCAACCACGATGCGAGAGGCGCTGCAGCGTTCCCTCGATGTGATCTGTGAGACTCTGGGATTCCCGGTTGCTCACGCTCTCCTCATCAACGATGACCAGTCAGAATTGGCGAAGTCCGCACATATCGTGTACGTGAAGGACCGGGGGCGGTTCGCCACCCTATTCGCGATGAGCAATCGCATGACGTGGCCGGCCGACTTCGGCGCTCCTGGAGAAGTGCTGCGCTCGGGCAAGCCACTCTTTACAGACGTATTAGCCAATACAAAGTTCCCAGAGCGGTATCCACGCTCGCAGGCGTCCTACGACGCCGGTCTGCGCGGGGGCATTCATCTGCCAGTCCTGGTAGATGACAAAGTTGAAGCCATCATCGAATTCGGGAGTGAACAACAAATTGCATCCGACCATGAAGTTGTCGACACTCTGGTTGCCGCCGGCGAACGGCTTTCCCGCTTCTTCGAACGACGCCGTGCCCAAATTAAATTCCTGATGCAGAAGGAAGAATTGCAAGCCTCCGCCGAACGGCTCTTCGCCGTTGCCGGACGTCTTGTCGATTCGCAGGAGGAAGAACGGCGTCGAATCGCGCGTGAAATTCATGACGACTTCACCCAGCGCCTGGCGGTAGTATCCATGAAGATTGGAAACTTGGCTGGACGCGATCGAGCTTCAACGTCTGGCGAACTAGATGCGGGTCTAGAGGACGTCAGGGAGTCAATTGTTGCAGTTGCTGGGGACCTGCGCGATCTATCCCACCAACTTCACCCCACCATGTTGGCATTGCTGGGGCTGGTCCGCTCCTTGCGAGCGCTATGCGATGAGTTTCAGCGCGCCCGTGGAATCGAGACCGTGTTCGAGACGTCAGCTTCCGACGAGGACGCATCCGAGCAGGCTGCGATGGGCCTTTACCGGGTGCTTCAGGAAAGCCTGATGAATATCGCTAAGCACTCCAACAGCGCGCGTGCTTACGTCAGCCTTACCCGGCGAGCAGACCAACTTGAAATGCAGGTTCGCGACGAGGGCCGAGGTTTCAATCCTCAAGCCGAAGGTCGCCAAGGCATCGGTCTAATCAACATCGAAGAACGCATGCGACTCCTGGAGGGGACATTGCTCATCAACAGTCATCCAGGAAACGGTACCGAGATCGTCGTTCGGGTTCCGGCGGTGCTACAAACTTAGAGCCCTCCTATCTAGAGAGGCGCTATCGTAGCGTCCTTGCTGTAGTCACCGTGGCGCTGCATCGGTTCGACGAGCTGGATTTCATTCTGCTTTACTTTGTTCTGGAATGGATCTCCATTCTCGCAGTGGTAGTTGCCTATTGCTGGCGCAGCGCTCTGAAAACGCTTTCCGCATAGAGGCCCGGAGCGATTAGCGCCGACTGCCCCACGCTGGGCAAGCAGCTTCCGCAAGAATAGCCACCAGGTCGCAGGGAAACTGCAAGCTCAGGTAACGTCCGCCGCCCAGTACAACCGCAAGAGCTTTCGTAAATTCGTCGCTACATGCGGTCTTTAAAAGGAATGCAGACACTCCCAAGCGAAACGCCTCCACGGCAAGGCTTACATCCCGGTGCATAGTCAGAACGATGACCTTGCAATGCAGGCCCATGGTCGCGAGAGTGCGGATGGCTTCAAGACCGTTCAACACAGGCATCGAGATGTCGGTCACGACCACGTCCGGACTAAATCGTGCTGCCAATTCGGTAAGTTCTCGCCCGTTCGTGGCAACGGCAACTATCTCATAGGCCGGACTCAACATTTCGCGAAGTGCATCGGCATACAGCCGGTGATCATCGGCAATCAGAATTGTGGTTCGCATGCTATCTGCCCGGAAAAAGCAATGTGACTGAAATTTGAGATCACGCATTGAAATTGACGATCCATGTCTTCAATCACCTTGCATAAGGCGGCTATTGCCTCGCTTAGTCGGGGCCCGTCGCCTCTAATTCCTGCAGCTCAGAGTTAACGTGAGTGAGCATTTCTCGAAGTTGTATTTGTGATTCGGCTGGAGTTTGTATGCAGGCGAGCCAACGCTCCAGAACTTCCCGCTGCCAGCGCAATTCCAGCAGTTTCTGCAGCTTGGACTCGGAAGAGTTGGATTGTTCAGAACTCATATTCCCACGTAATGAATTGCCCGACGGGACTTCGCTCGAAACACGGGTAGAGCGTTCCCCATTCGGACGATACGTTTTTGGCCGAGTATTCAGATATTCGGAAAACTACTCGATTAGTTGCCAGTAGAACTACGGTGTCACTTGGCCGGGAGCTAGGAACCTGGCCAGAGGGTTGAGCCGTCGATGCCGTATTTCTTCGGTGTTCCCGGCGAGTAGTTTTCCGAGTACCGGATTGGCGCCGCCAAGCCTATTTTCGGTAATGAGGACGGCTACCTGCCGCGAGCCGGACACTTAGCAGAGATATAAGAGCGTTCACTCGCACCAGAATTGGCGGGCGCAAGCAGCGTTCCGGTTCTTGTGGCAGCCACGGTTACACGCGACGACCAAGCCACCTTTATTGAAAGACCGAGGCGCCCCCGCAACAACTCAGCAATGGAGAACAAATTGATGAAACGAACTTTTGGATACGCAATCGCGTTCCTCCTGCTCGCAACTGGCCTTTCTGTGCCGTTGCGGGCGCAACAACCTAGTCCCCAAAAATCGGACCTGATCGAGCCCGCCGCGATGGAGGCCCTAAACAACATGGGCACCTATCTGCGCTCGCTCAAGGATTTTCAGGTCAAAGCTGCGGTGACTTCCGAGGACGTCCTGGATGATGGGGAGAAGTTGACCTTCACCCACACCACGGACATCCTGGCCCACTTGCCCAATAAGCTTCGGGTAGAGGTCGAGGGAGACCAGAAGTCGCGTCTTTTCCTATACGACGGGAAGACGTTCACCCTGTTTGCCCGTCGCGCCGGCTACTACGCAACCGTCGACGCGCCATCCACCATCGGTGAATTGATCGACGTAGTGAGCGAGAAATATGGAATCGATATTCCGCTGCTCGATCTCTTTCTGTGGGGCGGTCCGCGTGCCTCCACCAACGAGATCACGGAAGCCACCGATTTTGGACCGGGCGACGTCGGCGGAGTTACTTGCGAACATTACGCCTATCGCCAGGCCGGTCTTGACTGGCAGGTCTGGATCCAGTTGGGTGACCATCCACTTCCCAAGAAACTGGTTCTGACCACCCTCACCGACGACGCACGTCCGCAACATACATCGGTTCTTACCTGGAACCTGGCGCCGTCGTACAACGATGCAGCTTTCGTCTTCGATCCCCCAACGGATGCCCACAAGATCATTTTTGCCGAGGAGAGCGCAGCCTCCGCAGGCCAAAACTAGGAGCTATTACATGAAAACCAATATCCATCCCTTCCTGTCGTTCGCGCTGGCGATCCTGTTGACTGCCGCGTCCGTCGCCGCACCGACACGAGGCAACGCAAACAATGGAGCTGTACGCTCCAGCTCGCGCGCGAACGTTAACCAGCCCAGTGGGGCGAAGAATGCCACCTCGAACCGGAACGCCAGCTCCAACACCAACCGCAACTCGAACGTCAACAAGAACACGAACGTTAATAAGAATACGAACATCAACAAGAACACGAACGTCAATCGGAATACCAACGTCAACGTCAACCGTGACGTTAACGTGAATACCCATAACAGCTACAACTCGGGCTACTACGGCGGCGGAGGTTGCTGCTATCACAGCGGGGTAGGTACGGCCGTGGCGGTTGCAGCGGCGACAACCGCGACTGCGGTGGTGGTCGGCTCGATGGTACATAGCCTGCCTCCCAACTGCACCACGATCGTCGCCAATGGCGTCACTTACCAGCAGTGTGGCAGTACCTACTATCAGCCGCAATTCAGCGGGGGAAACACGACCTATGTGGTGGTCAACCAGCCCTAACTAACGGCCGAGTGGGTTGAATAGGCGAATCGCAACGCGTTGCCAGAACCACGCGATTGGGGCGGCGGTAGATGGCCAGTGCAGGAGGTATTCCCCTGTGGCCATCTCCGCTTTCGCTCGCTGAGCTCGGCATCCCATCCGTGTTGAGAGCAAGCCGTCGAATATTTTGGAATCGGCCGCAGGGGCGGTACGGCCCCCATTCGACGCTCTCCAGCTATCTCGACCGCGGAAGAAAACGGTCCACATGAATGACACGACGATTACCGATCCCCGTACCGATTTGGCGGGCCAGCGTACTACGCTGGCAACCTTCCGCACAGCGCAGGCACTGGATCGCACTACCCTCGCCTGGATCAGAACGACCCTGACCATGGGTAGTTTTGGATTTGGGATGATTGGCTTCTTCCGCACTCTCCAAGATCGTGCGCAGACTCCAGAATCAGTTCAACTTCATCATGCCGCCGTCCGGCTTGGCGAATTATTGGTACTGATGGGCATCGTGGCGACGGTGCCGGCAGGCGCTTCGCACTGGAGTACTCTGCGGCGTATGGAGCGTGGCAAGTTACCCAGGGCATCTCGTTGGCCACTGACTATTACGATCGCTCTATTTGTTGCCCTTCTCGGCGCGGCTGGTCTCTGGCGGCTGCTCGCTTCGCATTGAAATGCGCTTTGAGCATCTCGGTGATTGATTTCCTTGACGGGGGTTGACTTCATGCATCGCGCGACGAACTACCGAAGAACGATTGTCGGGTTTGCTTCTGCAATGTGTCTGACCGTTTGCGTCTTTCCGATTAGCCTCTTCGCTGATCAAAGTCCGGTGCTTTCCAGTGCTTCCGCGCCTCACACCGTGACCATCACGCAAATGTTCGCGTTTCTGTTCTTGATGCTGGGCCCCATCAAAATCCTGGGACCCTTTGTTCAGCTGACGCGCGGTGGCGATGCGGCTTTTGCGAAGCGCCTGGCCATTCGCGGTTTCGTGTATTCCTGCCTGGCGCTTGCGTTTGCCGCCTTTATTGGTGAGAGATCGATGCGAAAATATCACATCTCTGTGCCGGTGCTGGCTATCGCCGCCGGAATCATCCTCTTCTTAGTGGCATTGCAGACGGTGATGCACCAACTTGACTCCAGCGCGCCACCAGGAAAGCATGCATACGAGCCCTCGCTGAGGCTGGCTGTGTCACCGCTTGCATTTCCCACCATCGTCACTCCGTATGGTGTGGCTGCTGTGATTGTATTCATGACTTTGACACCGGACTTAACCACGCGCAGTGAGATTTTCCTCGTCTTGCTTGGGCTGATGTTGCTTGATCTGCTGGCCATGCTGTTTGCAAAACCGGTGCTGAAATATGCGGGCATGCCCCTGCAACTTTTGGGGACGGTGTTGGGAATCATTCAGGTAGCGCTGGGACTGCAAATTATCGTGATCGGATTGCGCGGATTAGGCTTGGGGGCAGCAGGATAGGCTGTAGACCACACCGCCCCTAAACTTTTAAACGTGAGAATCTCTCTACGATCAAAACTCCAGGTGGAACCGCCGAAGCGGCTTAACGCGCTCTCACGCGATAAGCCTTCTAACTCTTTGCTTCCGCCCACACGCTGCTTTCCGGTATGCAGCCCGCTGAGGAGTTCTCCACGCTGGTTCATAAAATCGGCCACGAAATGCTGCATCGAGGTGACCGCCGGACGTTGACGACCAAGCAGGTCCGCGAGACCGAAGCCGAAGCAGTGGCATTTGTCGTTTGTCAGGCAGCCGGCTCACAGACCGGAACCGCATCGCAGGACTACATCCAGCTTTGGCATGGAGACGCCGACCTGCTGCGCGAGAGTCTGGAAGCCGTCCAGCACACTGAGGACAAGTATGAGGTCATAGCCGGAGCACGCCGCCTCCGAGCAGCCAAACTCGCCGAACTGCCGAGCATTCCGGTGCGAATTGTCAAATTGACCGATGCCGAGGCAATCGAGGCGCAGTGCATTGAGGACTTGCAACGCGAGGATATTCACTCGATGGAGGAAACGCCCGGCTTCAAGTCGCTTCTGGAACTTGGTCAGCCGTACACCGTCGGCCATGTTGCTGCTGGTTTAGGCACGCCAGCCGTTATAATAGGAGTTCACCCATGAAAGCCTACGTTTACGTCTCGCTGAAGAAGAGTGTGCTCGACCCGCAAGGCAAAACCATCCATGGTGCGCTGAAGAAAATGGGTTATCGCGGCATCGACGACCTGCGCCAGGGCAAGTACTTTGAGATCGCGCTCGACAGCAGCGTGACCCGTGAAGCCGCGCAGGCTGAAGTAGAGCGGATTGCGCGCGAAGTGCTCACCAATCCCGTCATTGAAGAGTACCGCTTCACAATTGACGGCTAGCACGACCGCGCACCAGGAATCTACTGGCTGTGAACGTTACTCCGCAGTACAATCAGTGATCCCAACAGGCCAGTTGCAACCAACGAGGAGGCCTTGCATGGCGAGTCCGGCGTTAGTTCCCGCAAGTCTTCCGACCACGATTTCGTCCACGGATCCAGCGATGCTGGCGCAAGCCGCAGCAGCCACTAACTTTAAACAGTTCATCCAAAGCGCCGCTCAGCAGTTTGGGTTTCAATCCGCAGTAATCTGCGGCATCGGGTCCCGCGAGTCGGGCTGGGGTCTGCTCTTGAAACCGCCTGGTCCGGCCGGAACGGGAGATTTCGCACCACGAAAAAATACCAAGCCGTTTCGTCCCGGTCCCCTGCCTCCAGATGGCGGCGGGTACGGAAGAGGTTTAATGCAGATTGACTTTGACGCCTTCCCATTTGCCCAGATGGGTAACTGGCGAGATCCTCAAGCCAATATTCAATTCGGCTGCCAGGTGCTGCACAGTAACCTTGTGTTTGTTTCTAAGAATACAAGTCTGCAGGGGCTGATGCTTCTGCGCGGGGCCATTGCTGCCTACAACTGCGGGCCGGGAAATGTGCGCACCGCCGTGCAGCAATCCAAGGACGTGGACTTCTTCACCGCGCATTCCAACTATTCCGCCGACGTTCTGAATCGGGCGGGATTTTTCCAGCTGCAGGGATGGGTATAAGTTCAGAAGTGGCAGCCCGAAGAATTTCTCAGCGCGTGCAAGCGAGGTTCTTTCGCATCAGGAAGTTCTGCTTGATCATCAAACCGAATGCGCTTCGGTAAAAGTCAGGGTTTCTTCGGTGCGACCGGCTCTGTCATTGGTTTGGTTCGGTGAGGCGAGAATCGTTTGTTAGGAGTAGAACTATGTGCGGGATTGTTGGATATGTTGGGAAAAAACGGGTTGTGCCGGTCATCATTGACGGTCTGCGTCGCCTCGAATATCGCGGCTATGACTCCGCTGGCATTGCCGTGGCGGGCAATGGTGAAGGCTTGCAGGTGCGTCGCGCCGAGGGCAAGCTGCGCAATCTGGAAGAAGTCATCCGCCTGAAGCCGCTCGACGGCACCTACGGCATCGGCCATACCCGCTGGGCCACACATGGCCGCCCCACCGAAGAGAACGCTCACCCCCATCGCGACTGCACCGGCAAGATCGTTGTCGTGCACAACGGCATCGTAGAAAACTACGTCGCGCTGAAGAAGAAGCTGATCGACGAAGGCCACAAATTCACCACCGAGACCGACACCGAAGTGATCGCCCACCTGGTCGAGAAGAACCTCTCGGCCCCTGATCGCAAGGTTCCGCTGGAAGAAGCCGTGCGCAAGACGGTGCAGTTGCTGACTGGAGTGTTCGCAATCGCCGTCATCTCGGCAGACGAGCCCAACAAGATTGTCGCCGCCCGCAATGGGCCGCCCGCTGTCATCGGCCTGGGCAAAGACGAATACTTCGTCGCCAGCGACGTGCCAGCCATCCTGTATCACACCCGCGACCTGTTCTTTCTCGCCGATGGAGATCTTGCCGTCATCACGCCGTCGGGCGTGCAGCTCAGCGATTTTGAAGGCCGGCCCATTACTCGCCAGGTGCAGCACATCACCTGGGACCCGATCATGGCGGAAAAGGGCGGCTTCAAGCATTTCATGCTGAAGGAAATCTACGAGCAGCCCCGCGCCGTGCGCGATACCACGCTGGGCCGCGTCTCGCTCGACTCCGGCAAGGTGTTCCTCGACGAGATGGACATCACCGAGGAAGATTTCCGCAAGTTGGAGAAGGTGTACATTGCGGCCTGCGGCACCAGTTGGCACGCTGGCCTGGCTGGCAAGTTCATGATCGAGCGACTGGCCAAGCTTCCGGTCGAAGTGGACTACGCCAGCGAGTTTCGCTATCGCGATCCGTTGACCGGGCCGGGCGATCTGACGATCTTGATTACGCAGTCAGGCGAAACCGCCGACACCATCGCCGCCATGCGCGAGTCGCGCGCCAAAGGCTCGAAGACCCTCGGCATCTGCAACGTAGTCGGCTCCATGATCGCGCGCGAGGCCAACGGTACTGTCTACACCCACGCCGGACCGGAGATTGGCGTGGCCTCGACGAAGGCGTTCACGGCCCAATTGACGGCGCTCTTCCTGTTCGCGGTTCACCTTGCCCAGGTACGTGGAACACTCGATCTGGACCACTCCAAGCAGCTCCTCAACGATCTGACTCTTATCCCCGGCAAGCTGGAGGCCCTGCTTACCCGCGACGAGGAGACCGAGGACCTTGCCAAACAGTATCATCGCGCCCACGACTTCCTCTTTCTGGGACGCGGCATCCACTACCCGATCGCCCTGGAAGGCGCGTTGAAGTTGAAGGAAATTTCTTACATTCACGCCGAGGGCTATCCCGCCGGCGAGATGAAGCACGGCCCCAACGCGTTGATCGACGAAGACCTGCCCGGTGGTGATTCTCGCTACGCACGACAAGACCGACCCCGGCTCGGTTTTGCGTTACGAGAAAACGCTGTCGAACCTGAAGGAAGTGAAGGCGCGCTCCGGCACAGTGATTGCCATCGCTACCGAAGGAGACGAGGAGATTCGCGAAGCCGCTGACCACGTCCTTTACGTCCCCGACGCGCCGGAACTGCTCGCTCCGATTCTGGAGGTAGTTCCCTGCCAGTTGCTGGCGTATCACATCGCCGTCCGCCGTGGCTGCGACGTGGACCAACCGCGCAATCTGGCCAAGTCGGTGACGGTGGAATAGGAGAAGGCCGCTGTTCGCCTTTGTGGCTTATCATGTTCGCCCATGACAGTCAGTGTCTATAAAATCGGGAATGGATACGGCATCCTGCTGCCCAAGCGAGTCATCCACCACCTCGGTCTTAGCCGAGGGCGATGTGCTGAATCTCACCGAGACGGCCACTGGGATTGCATTGTCAACGCTTGAGTGCACTTTCTCTACGCAGGTTAAAGCCTTCGGCCGAACAGAGCGCGACATCGTAATGCCTATCGGAAACTGGCGAAGTGAGACGCGACCCGAGGTCTCTCCCGCGTCTATTTCTGCTCAACCGCATCTACATAACGGACGACTATGGAAACCCAAGTCCAGGACCGCACTCCGGTCCAGCGGCAGGTGTTCACGGCTCGCGTGAACCGCTCCGTCCTGTTGTCGCCGCAGACCAAGCACATCGAGCTTAGCGTCGAGGGCGTGGAGGAGTTCCGCTTTGTTCCTGGACAGTTTGTCTCGATCAAGCATCCCCGGCCCGATGGCAAGGAACACACACGCGCCTATTCCATCGCGTCGGCGCCGCGGCCGAACGCAACCTTCGATCTCTGCCTCAACCGCGTGGAGGAAGGCTTCCTCTCCAACTGGCTTTGCAATTTGTCGGAAGGGGCGACCGTCCAGTTCCACGGGCCGCATGGACTTTTCACATTGCGCGAGCCTCGCAAGGACGCGGTCTTTATCGCTACCGGTACGGGCATCGCGCCCATCCGCGGCATGATTCATTGGCTATTTGAGAAGCCAGAACGCAATGACGGCCACGAATATTGGCTGGTTTTCGGCACCCGCTACGAGCACAGTCTCTATTACCGCGACGAGTTTGAGCGCATCGAACGGAGAGAACCCAAACTTCCACTACGTTCCAACGCTCAGCCGTTGCGGCGACCTGTGGACGGGCTGCCGCGGCTATGTGCAGGACCATGTGCGCGAGATCGTCGCCGGTCGGGCCGACCTGCAAGCGTACATCTGCGGTTTGCATCAGATGGTGGACGCCAATCGCAAGCTGCTCAAAGAAGAGCTGGGCTGGGACCGCAAGCAGATCGTCTTCGAGCGCTACGACTAAAATAGCCGTTAGCAATTAGCTAGCAGTTAGTAGTTAGCAAGACCCTGCGCTCCCTGTTGCCTCATTCGACCTGTGATGGGGCGGCATGATGTCCGTGCTTGCCCACTTGGAATCTCTGCTGCATCATGATCTGCATGCGTCTCAGTACTGCCGTTGTTTTGTGTTGCCTGTTCAGTTCGACGACCACTTTCGCGCAGGATTGGAAACAGGTGCGCAAAGCCGACGATGTCAAGTGGGCAAAGGCAACCGGGCTCGATCCCGGAACCATACATAAGCTGTGGCGTCAGGCGTCGAATGTTCCGAACGAGAAGGACGACGACTCACGGATCGCCAACCTGGACGTCGAAGGCCTCTCTGACCGTCATCAGGTTTTGCTGGTCACTTACATGGGAGAAAAAAACTGCCTGACTCTCACCGTCTTCCGGCAATACTCCGAAACTTCATTTTCGAAGCTGTGGTCAGCCGACAAGGATCCCGAGGGCAAGGGATTCTGCGATAGCGAGTTCGGCAATGCGAGTGCCGATATCGTGAAGGAAGCGATTGAGGTGCGCGTTCCACAGCCCCCGGATACCTCTAACGGATACGCCAACTACAAGATTTACGACTACGAATGGAATGGCATTACGTATCGATTCACCGGCAAGAGAGATGTGCAAGGCCGGTAACTTCCTCCCACGCCTTCGCCAAAGAAGGGCCAGAAAAGATTGAGCGCCCGGTGACTTCCCCGATTTTCACTCGTCCCCTCGATCGGCCTTTCTGCGCTCCCGTTCGGCTTTCGAAGCCTCGCGCCGGCGCAGTGCACCTTCATAGCGTCGCTTTTCTTCTTCGGTCTCAGGAATGACCGGAGGGACCTGCAGCCGTCTTCCATGCCGGTCAACGGCAACGAATGTGAGGTAGGCAGTCGCCACTTTCTGCCGCGAGGCCGAAATATAATTCTCCACCAGAACCCGGACACCAACTTCCATCGAAGTATTGAACGCACGATTGACCGCCGACTGTAGGATCACCATATCGCCAACGTGCACCGGAACCAGAAAGTCGATGTGGTCCATTGAAGCAGTCACGGCGTAAGAGTGGGAGTGGCGATGCGCCGCCAGCGCACCGGCAAGATCGATCCAGTGCATCAAACGGCCGCCTAACAGCGCCCCCAGCGGGTTGGTGTCATTCGGCAACACCAGCTCAATCATCTCGGATTTCGAGTCGCTCACCGGCCTGGGTCGTAGGTTTCCTTCGTTCTAGTTCCATGTCGTTCCTTTTGGAATCATCGGTTCTACTTTGCTGCTGCACCTTGCTGTGCCGGTGATGACGAGGCTGTAGCAATCTCGTCTTCGGGCTGCGGATTCGCGCGCCGCGCTCGTTTCGCTTGCACGTAACATTCGGCCATCCGTTGCACACATGCGTCAGGATGCGAATGTAGCCAGCATGCGTTCGCTGTCTGATAAAGCAATTCCCCGTTACCTGAGGGCAGATAATCGCGTTCGCAGACAAAGAGCACGTGGAGAATGCCGTCGCGCTCCTCGCCTAGCGCAAACCGCACCGCATCAGCATGGCGCTCAGCGGGAAGGCGGCTGCAGTTCTTGGCGTAGCCCAGATTGCAACTCGACTTCAGTTCTTCGCCGCTAGGCCGCGCGCCCTCGTGACCAGGAGCGGTGCAGGTTCCTGCCCATCCCGCGCCCAAGGGAAGGCGCTGCGGAAAGGGCCAGTCCGAATCGAATCGCTGATCAGGCATGAAAAAAGGGCAGGCCACAGAGTCCTCGTCAAACACCAAGTGAGCGTTAAACGCCATTGTACTGGAGCGAGAAGCTCTTCCAGCTTAGTGCAAGAATGTTCGTTAAAATCCCTGAACAAGTTTAGGAATTCGCTGGCTGCTCTAGTACTATCCGTTCGAGACTGGAGAACCATAATGCCCGATGAAACTCGCGTAGCAGCGCTGAAAGAGATACTTAAGGCGAATCCCGAGGACGCTTTTGCGCGCTATGCGCTCGGCTTGGAATATTCCGGATCGGGTGAGACCGACGCTGCCCTAGCCGAATTCCAACGCCTGCTCGCGAGCCATCCCGATTACACCAACGGATACTTCATGGCGGCGCAGACCCTGGCTCGAGCCGAGCGCAAAGACCAAGCGCGGTCACTGTTGCAGCAAGGCATAGAATGTGCGCGCCGCACACGAAATCAGCACGCTCTGGCGGAGATGGAAGCCATGCTGGACGAACTGCAGAGCGGTTACTGAGATTGGCCCGAGCCTGCAATCGGCTTGCAATACGAGCCAATATGAAAGCCGGGCACAAAAATGAAGCCGGAGCGACTCCACTCCGGCTTCTCGATCATCCGCAAATGACAAGGAGGGTCAAAACATTAATCTGCGACGCAAAATTCCGCCGAGGCCAAGAACGCCAGACCCAAACAACAAAAGGCCGCTGGGTTCAGGCACAGGCGAGACCCAATCACCGCTAAAACTGGCGCCGTTAGGGTCGCCGCCGGCGAAGAAGATATTGATAAAGAAGGGATCTCCGTTGATCAACAGGTCCCCGCCTGGAAGCGCGGTGAAGGTAATCGAATCGGTCGTGAGATTGGTAACATTCCAAGGCTGGGAGTAGGGCGACGCACAGAAGACCGTCCCCCCCGAAGCCCCGCCATTACAATTCGTCCCGAGATCCAATGGATCAATGCTAATACCCCCAGCGAGGCCGAAAGTGATCGTGAATTGATCAACGGTCGGCCCAGTCCAAATCGCTAGACCGCCATCCACACCGGGAACTCCCCAATCTGCTCCACCGTCGCCGCTGTAGTTGAAAGGCTGCCCAGGATTTATGGTTCCGCTGGATCCCGATCCGCTGAAAGGAATGCTGCCGGCCACGGCTGCCATGGAAGCCAGCAGAAGCAAGCACAGCAAGCCAGAAACTTTGCGCATCACGAGCTTTCTCCTCAGACCGTGGGACTTTTACATCCCAATAAGAATGCTGCAGCTACATTACCACTGTTTTGGCGCATAAGTACCTCAATTTGCGAAAGGTGAGGATAGCGGCTGGATACAGAGTGCAAAATTTTGCACATCGTATGCAATAAAGTTCCCCCGGAACCCGACCTCCGGGGTGATCGTGATTCTCCGAAACAGCACTGCTCTTTACAGGGGGGCGCCTCCAGCGTAGTATTCCCATCCGAATGGAGATGGTGCTGAGCCAGGTCTGTTCTACCTGCGGCAATGTACGATTGCCCGATGGACGGTTCTGCCTGTTCTGCGGAGACTTGCTTTCCGATCCCGACGCTCAGAATTTAGTCTCTTCTCAATCCCATAGTGGGCTGGTGTCTTCAGAAGGCACTGATCTGCCCGGCCTCAATTCGCCGGATTCTGGCTTCGCGTCTGGGCGGGGGCGATCGACGTCGCTTTAGAGGCTGGTGGAGCGCTTTTGCTTACTTTCGCAATCGATCTCGCACTTCGCAATTTCGGGCATTTGCTGGGAATTTCGCCCTTCGTCTCGAAGGTCGCAACCGGGATGGCTTTCATCCTGATCCTGTCGGTCGGCTCGTGGCTTTACTCTGCCTTCATTGAAAGTTCATCGTGGCGCGCGACAGTGGGTAAACGCATTCTAGGTCTGCAGGTCGTCACCGCAGAGGGTGATCGGGTTTCGTTCGGACAGGCTACGATTCGTCACTTGATGAAGTTTCTGTCTTTGTTTTTCTTGACCATCGGGTTCATGATGGCAGGCTGGACCAAGCGCCGCCAGGCGCTGCACGACATGCCTTCTGATTGTCTGGTCATCCGCGTACCGCAGGCAAAAAGCTTTTCTTTGCTGCGAGGTTAAGCTGAGTCTCCACCGGTCCTGTTCCCACATTTCTATCCCCGCCGCCCATTGGCGTAATATCGAATAAAGATGCTTCAATCCATAGCTCAAGTGCGTAAGTGGCTGGTCGTGAGTGTGGTGTTGCTCGTAGCAGTGGTGACGGTGTCGTACTGGATCGCCCGCTCCCGCGTCGGTCCCACGTTGCACAATGTGCCGGCTCAATTGGGATTTGATATTCAGCAGACAAGCGACGGTTTCTCGCTTTCCAAGTCGGAGGGAGGCCACACTCTCTACACCATCCGGGCTTCGAAAGCAGTACAGTTCAAGGCCGGGGGCCACGCCGATCTGCGGAACGTTCATATCGTCGTGTATGGGCACGAGCACGACCGATATGACCAGATTTATGGCAACCAGTTCACCTACGATCCCCGGACGGGAGATATCAACGCCGTGGGTGAGGTGCATATCGATCTGCAGGGAAACGCCGAGGGTCCGGAGAAGCCTGACCAAGCCCCGCCGGCAGAACTGAAGAACCCACTTCATCTGCTGACCAGCTCCCTTACCTTCAACCAGAAGACTGGCATTGCGCACACCGACGAAGAGGTGCAATTTCGCACCGCCCAGGCTTACGGATCAGCTCAGGGCGCTTACTATGATTCCAAGAGCAACGAACTTCAGTTGAAGTCTGACATTCACATCACCACCACCAGCGAACATCCGGCGGTCATTACCGGCACCAGCGGCACAATTCAAAAAACGCCCAGGCAGGCCACGCTTGAGAATGTGCGTATTGACCAGCCGGACCGCACTTTGACGGCCGACAAAGGCACCATGCTGTTCCAACCGGACAATACCGTGCAGCACGTGGTGACCGAAGGCAATGTCCATATCCAGAGCCGAGGGCCCTCGACTATCGACATTACGGGTCCTCGTGGGGACATGAACATGGGTCCAAACAATTCCATGGAGCAGGCTATTCTCTCTGGCGGGGCCAAGTTCGAGTCACATGGCGCGAGCGTGGCGCACGGATCCGCGGATACGTTTGTTCTCGACTTCGATGACCAGAATCAGCCCTTGCGGCTTCACATGGTGAAGAATGCGCGCATGATGCAGGATCCGAAGCCCGCTACGCAGGAGCCCAAGCCGGCCAAGTCGGTACGCAGTGGCCAGCCTAGCGGCCAGCCGATGGAAATTGCCGCCGACCAGCTGGATTTCCTGTTGGAGAATGGAAACCAACTCAAGACCGGTAACACCGTTGGCAAGGCCAGCATCACGATTTTCCCGGCCCCAGGAGCATCAACGCAGAAAAGCCCCAGCAATATTGGCAGGGAGACTGGAGGCAACTCCACAACTGTCGCTACTGCCGGCAAGTTCCATGCTACTTTCGACAGCAACAATCGCATTCAGACGTTGCACGGAGCGCCCAATTCGCGAATTGTCTCCACCTCGCCCGGAGATCCCGACAAGGTCAGCGTCGCCCATAACCTGGATGTAACCTTCGCTCCCGATGGCGGTGTACAGACCCTGGTGCAGACGGGAGATTTCCAGTATCACGAAGCCTCTGCAAAACCGGACACCGGAGGGCGCGAAGCTTTCGCCGACGTCGCGACCTATACGCCAAGCGATACCATGCTGCTGCTGACGGGTTCGCCGCGCGTGATTGACGGCGGGATGACCACGACGGCCGTGACGGTGCGCATCAACCGTCAGACCGGCGACGGCTTCGCCGATGACAACGTGAAGACAACTTACAGCGATCTCAAGCCTCAACCCAATGGAGCTTTACTGGCGAGCTCAGATCCCATTCATGTCACGGCGCAGCACATGACTGCACATAAGGAACCGAGCGTGGCGCACTATACCGGGAATGTGCGGCTATGGCAGACGGCAAACGTGGTCCGTGCGCCTAAGATCGACTTTGACGATCAGAAGCGCAGCATCGTTGCGGAGGCTGATCGGATCGCAGAAGGTCTTAAGCCTGTTCATGCAAAAGGGACAGGACGGAAAGCTCACGCCGGTCGATGTGACCTCGGATAAGTTAACTTATACGGATGAAGAACGCCGAGCCCGGTATACCGGCGACGTCTTTGCCCGAAGCGTGCCCAATACCATCAATGGGCGGCAGATTGACGTCTATTTGAAGCCAGCGGATCAGGATACAAATGATGCGGCCCAAACGCCCACCCCGTCGGCCCAAAAGAGATCGATCATACCTGGCTCAGATGGCCCAAGTCAGATTGATCACATGGTCGCGGTTGGAAACGTGGTAGTCACCGGACCAAACCGCCGAGCCGTGGGAGATCGACTGGTTTATACCGCCGATGACGGAAAGTATCTCTTGACGGGGAAATCTCCTAGCATTTTTGATGCCGAACACGGTACAGTTTGGGGCGATTCGTTGACTTTCTACAGTCACGATGATAGGGTGCTGGTAGAGAGTAAACGCTCTTCCCCCACCATTACTCGCGCACGTACCACTAAGTAAATGCAGACGTTATCGGCGGATGAGATCGGCAAAAGCTACCGTGGCCGAAGGGTCGTCAGCGGGGTCAGCTTCCACGTAAAGCAGGGTGAGGTGGTCGGTCTGCTGGGGCCGAACGGAGCTGGCAAAACCACCAGTTTCTACATCGTTGTGGGACTCATTCCCGCCGAGACCGGAAGGGTCCTGATCAACGGGCAGGACATAACTGACGAGCCTATGTATCTCCGGGCCCGGAATTATGGCATCGGGTATCTGCCACAGGAGCCGTCCATCTTCCGCAAAGTTGACGGTCGAGGACAATATCCTGGCGGTACTTGAGGCGCAGCCGATTTCATGGCACGAGCGTCGCGAGCGGATGGAAAAACTGATCGATCAGTTGGGATTGGGCGTCATCAGAAAGAATCGCGGCTATGCGTTGTCAGGCGGGCGAGAGGCGGCGAGTTGAGATTGCCCGCTGTCTGTGTATTTCTCCGGCTTTCATTTTGCTGGACGAGCCCTTTTCCGGAATTGATCCCATCGCGGTACTTGATTTACAAAAGATTATTTCTGATTTGAAAGCGACTGGAATCGGCGTGCTGGTTACCGATCATAATGTAAGGGAGACTCTGTCGGTCACCGATCGTGCCTACATTATCAATGAAGGACGCATTTTCCGGACAGGGTTCGCCGGAGCAACTTGGGAATGATCCTGAAGTGAAGCGAGTTTACTTAGGCGAGAGCTTCCAGTTGGTTTAGAATTCGTGTGAGGGCCCGCGCCCTTAGGAATCCGTTGCATGGCTTTATTGCAGCCCAAGTTAAACCTCAAGGTTTCCCAGAAGCAGATTCTGACTCCTGGACTCGTTCAGATGGTCAGCGTCCTGGCGCTCAACAAACTTGAGCTCGCGGACATGATTACTGCTGAGCTGACAGAGAATCCTGTACTTGAGGAACTTGACGATTCGGTCCCCTTGCTCGATGAAGTTTCGGCTCGCGAAGAGAAGATGGAGCGTGACAGCTCCATTACCAACCAGGAAGAGCCACAGCCGCTAACCGCCGAAGAAAAAGATCCCTTCGACGAAATCGATTTCGGCTCGTTCTTCTCCGAGTATCTGGATCCTGGTCTGCGCACCTCGATTGAGATGGAGGAGAGCGAGAAGCCCTCGTTCGAGAATTTCCTCTCCAAACCCACGACGCTCACGGACCACTTGATGTGGCAGCTTGGATCGCTGCACGTCAACGAAGACGTATATCGAGCGGCGGAATTGGTAATTGGGAACCTTAACGAGGAAGGCTATCTGACCGCGACAGACGATGAACTGCTGGGCCTGGCTGACGAGAAAGGCGAATGACTTCGATTCGCCGACCCCGGAAGTGACAGCGGCGGGCGCAGAATTGCCGGAGCAGTCCGGGACAGCTGTCCTGCCGTCCGAGGGTGACTTGGAGCCGGAGATTTCCGAATCCAACGTGGCCATAGCCGAAGAAGAGTCCTGCCGTTTCCGAGGCGATGCCCACAAGGGACCGACCGCGATTCCCCGTCCCAGGCTCGTACCCCCGCGGACCGTGCCGGCTCGTGTTCCTTTCAGCCGCGACGCATTGCGCGAGGCGATCGACCTGGTGCGCCAGATGGATCCTATCGGAGTCGGCGCCCGCGATTTGCGGGAATGCCTGCTGGCGCAATTACACGACTTGAAGCGCGTCGATCGTAAGCAACGTCAATGGCAGCCATGCCGCCGAACTCGAGGCGCTTGACGACGCCATCGTGCTGGTGAACGAGCATCTCCACGCCTTGCAAAACAAGCATTACAAGGAAGTGGCCAAAGCCATGGGGCGTCCGCTGGAAGCGGTAATGCTGGCATGGAATTTCATTCGTACCCTCGACCCGCGTCCCGGGACTGCGCTACAACAAGGCCGAAACCCGACTTGATCGAGCCCGACGTGGCATTCGTCAAACAGGGCGATGAGTATCTCGTTCTGATGAACGACGAGGAAATTCCGCAGCTTACGCCTGAATCCGACCTATCGCAAGCTGTTGAGTCGCGACGTGGCGGAGAAAGACGTGCGCAATTACGTCAAAGAGCGCTACAAGTCGGCCATTCAGCTCATCAAGAACATCGAGCAGCGCAAACAAACCATTTTGCGTGTTTGCTATTCGATTTTGGCACGTCAGCGCGATTTCCTCGACCATGGTATCGACGCTCTGAAGCCGATGATGATCAAGGAAGTGGCGGAAGAGATCGGGGTTCATCCCTCAACTGTCAGCCGCGCTGTAGCCAACAAATATGCTCACACCCCGCAAGGAGTCTTCGAACTCCGATACTTCTTCAGCGAGAGCGTCAACGGCCCGGAGGGTAGCGGCACGTCGCTGCTTATCCTGAAGCGCCGGGTCAAGAAGCTCATCGAGGAAGAAGATCCCACCAGGCCGTTGACCGACGAGCAGATCACCCGCATCCTCCAGTCGCAGGGCATCCAGGTCACTCGCCGCACGGTCGCGAAGTACAGGGAAGATATGCGCATCCCGAGCACCCACCAGCGCAGAGTGAAGAACTAGCGGCTGTACCGGCGCCTCGTCCGGTCCGACAACGCGCGGATTTTATCCCGGGCGCGTCTACCTTGAAGGGACGCCGTTGTGAGGAAGGCGCCGCGGCTAAGACAGCAAATTAACCAAACCGGCTGCGGCGAGGAGGGAGCTCAATGACAGTGGAATACTTCGGCAAGCAATATGAAATTACTCCCGCCGTTCGTGATGAGGTCGAATTAGGCCTCACCAAGCTCACCAAGATCCTTGGCGAAAACATCAAGAGCAAAGTTATCCTGTCGGTGGAGAAGCACCGCAACATCGCCGAAATCACGGTAAAGCGGCGGCGCGGCCATCTAGTAGGACTCGCCGAGGCCACGGACATGGTTGCTGCAGTCACCCAAGCTTTGGAACATATCGAGACGCAAGTGTTACGGCACAACGGCCGCCGCCGCAATATTGGCCGCAAGCCGAAAGACAAGAGTTGGACGGCGTCCGGTGGCGTCGGAAAGCGAGATGCAAATTTCCGTCGGGGCCAATCCCGCGACTGCAGTTCCGGTAGTCGTGCATAAGTTCCCCTCCATCGCCCGCACTACCGAGGCACACCTGGTGCACTCCACCGACTCCATCGCGATGCGACCGATGACGATCGAAGAAGCGGTCAAGGAATGCGAATTCCGCGATCGTGAGGTATTCGTCTTCCGCGATCCGAAAGGGCAGGTCAGGGTCTTGCATCGCCGCAAGGATGGCAAGATTGAGTTGATCGAAGTGCCGTAGAAACGGCATAGGACATACAGGCAAAGGGCGCCGGTTCGGCGCCTTTTGCGTTTGCGCTCTCAACCTTCTGTCGCGGCCGCGCTCGCGATTGCTGCCCCTTGGGCAAAGTCCAGACAGGTTGATTTGTACTCCCCCGAACTCGGGATGCTCGTTGTAATCGACGGTGAAAGCCAAGTCCAGAGTGCTGCCCAGCATCAGCGACTCTTGCGTGAGACGTTCGGCCATGCGCCAGCCCAATGCGTCATAGGCACGGGGAAATTCCTTTTCATTGGAATTCCGATCATTGGCCGCGATGCGCATCTTGAGATGTTTCTCTTTCAGTACTCGAGGAGGCTGAACCACCTTCGTGTTCCTGGCAACGAAAACTGGCACGGGGTTTCCTGAGCCGAACGGCTCCAACTTCTGCAGCAGCAACCAGAAGTCGTGGTTGACCTCGTCAAGCGAGATCTCGGCATCATAGTGGAGGACAGGGACGAAATCCTGCGGCGTCAGCCGTTCCCGAGCGAACGCGTCCAGTCGCAAGCGCAACTCGGGAATCTTCCCCACCGGAAGCGCACAACCCACCGCATGCGCGTGTCCGCCAAAACGTGTGAACAACTCCGAACAAGCTTCCAGCGCCTGAAGCAAATGAAATGCTTCGATGGAGCGGCCCGAGCCATGTGCTTCGCCATCTTCGCAGGCGAAGATGAGGGTCGGACGCCGGTATCGCTCAACCACGCGAGTGGCGCATATCCCGATCACGCCACGATGCCAACCTTCGCCTTCGAGCACCAGGCAGTACGCCTCTTTCATCTCGGGAGAGTCTTCAACCTTGCGATGAATCTCCTCTATGATTCGCTGCTCTTCCAGTTGCCTGTCACCGTTAAGCTGATTCAGTCTAATGGCAATGTCCGCAGCTTTGGTTGCGTCCTTCTCGGTGAACAACTGAATGACGTGCTCGGCAACGTCCATACGGCCGGCAGCGTTCAAGCGCGGCGCGACGCGGAAGGCGATGTCGCTGGCGCTCAGCGGGCGCGAGCCGTCCAATTGGCAATTAGCCAACAACGCACGCAAGCCCGCGTTAACCGGCTTCCTCAGTCCCTCCAGACCCAGTTTGGCAAATACGCGGTTCTCGCCTATGAGTGGTACCGCATCGGCGATAGTCGCTATGGCAACCATCTTGAGAAACGATGGCAGGAGTCGCTCGCGTCCGGTCTCTTCCAACAGGGCCTGCGCAATCTTGAATGCCACTCCCGCTCCGCACAGCGACTTGCATGGGTACTCGCAGCCTTCCTGATTCGGGTTTACCACCGCGAGCGCTTTCGGCAAGCCATTAGCTTGCGGCAGGTGGTGGTCGGTAACGATAAGATCGATGCCGCGGCGCCGGGCAGTTTCTCCGGTGGCAAACGCGCGAATGCCAGTGTCCACGCTGATAATGACGCGAATGCCGCGATCGGCGGCCTGGTCGATAACCTCATCCCGCATTCCGTAGCCTTCACGGATGCGATGAGGGACATGATGCTCTGTCTTTCCTCCGCAGAGTTCGATGGCGGTTTTGAGAATTACGATTGCAGTAGTGCCGTCCACGTCATAGTCGCCGTAGATAAGGACTGTCTCGCCGCGCTCGATCGCTGCTCGCAACCGCTCGACGGCGACACGCAAGCCAGTCATCAGTCCGGGCGAATGCAGATCTTGGAGGGAAGGTGATAGGAACTTGTGCGCCTGCTCGGCTGTCCGTATACCGCGAACTGTCAGCAATTGGGCCGTAGCGACGGGCAGTCCGGACTCCAGAGCAAGTCGCTTCGCGTCTTGCGATTCGGCAGTGCGCAGGACCCAGCGCACGTCAGCGTTCGTCGTCCGGGTCGGTTCCGTCGATCGCCATGCTGCCGAAATCCTCCACCAGATCCAGCAGATGCTGATAACGCTCGTACCACTCGGTGGAGACTTCGTAGAGAAACATGATGCCCTGATGCGGCCAGCCGAGTTGGATGAAGCCAGTCTTGCCTATATAGTTGCGCAACCAGCGCGCTTCTTCCATATCTTCATCGCTGGGATAGTTAGCGTGCTGCAAACGCTGAATGAGGTAATCAAGTTCGTCGCGTTGAAGCACTTCCTCGTCCATCGAGAGGAACTCCGAACCGGCTTTTTTCGCCAGCTCGACGAAATCCTTCCAGCTCTCAGGATTGTCCCTCGGGTCCCACATGACACTGTGTACGTCTTCCGTAACGTATCCCTGGAAGCGGCTCAAGCCGTGTCCCAGGATAAACGCGTTCATGTCATCTTTGAGGCTGGTTAGATCGTCAGACATAAGAGTCTCTCGCGGATCCGCTGCAACAAATTTGGAGCAATGAAAATCATCATACTCCGATGCGGGCCTGCTGGCACGGCACGATGCGGGGAGCACGGAGCTGCGGGACCAGCCTTCCCGTCGAGAGCGCCTGAATTCCTGTGCTAAACTAAGCTGTTTCGCTACCTGATTCCAACTGACATGCTCTTCTCGAAAGAATACGTGGGCTATCTGGCCCGCGAAGTTACCGACAAGCTCATTAAGGGCGAGTTCATCGAAACCTCCGAGAAGCCGGAGGTGACGGCCCGCATTAATGCCGCCCTGCTCGAGGAGCTTACGCTGGAAGACCGCATCAACGACGAGGTCCGTATCATTCTGGAGACCTACGCTGACGAAATGAACCGCAGTGGCGCCAATTACCAGGAAATGTTCAAGAAGATCAAGAACGAGCTGGTACGGAAGTACAAGGCGGTGTTATGAGGCTTAGCCGCGAAAAGATCAACAAGCTGGCGCACGCCGTGGCCGATACCCTCGCCGAGATGGACAACGTGGATTTCGTGGAAGACCGCAATAGCATCCGTTTGGAAGCACGCCGGGTTTTGGAGTTGCTGATGGCGCAGGAGGCCCGGATCGACGCTGCCGCCCGGCAGAAGATCGAAAGCCAGCGCCGTACCATCCTCGAAGGCTCCCAGGAATGGGACATCCTCTACCGCAAGTACTACAACGAAGAAGTGAAGAAGTTAGGTATCTAGCTTCCGTTGTCGCTTGAACATTCAGCTAGTGTAACTGCCGCCTCGAGCACCCCGCAGTAGCATGGGACTCAGACAAATCTGCAGCAGTCCGCGCATTGTGGAGTGGCTTCTCGGTGTACCTCCGGGCAGGTCGGTCGTTACACCGTCTGCCGGGAGGCAATGCACCACGCTCTGGCTGCTTGCATATGTGCCTGACGCGTCTGTAACCGGGCCCGGCAGGCGGTTGCGGCATCCTGCAGGACAGACAGTTCGCGACGCAGCGATACCAGGTTTAATCGATAGCGCGCGAGTTCTTCCCGGATCTCGGTGTCGCTGCTGTTTTGTACGCCTCCATCAAGCAGCACGCCCACCGACCGCAAAGTCTCCTCGAGCCGCAAAAGAGCTTCGACCTCTTCGACGTGGCCTTCAGACGCTCCGGTAAAACGCTCAAAGAAGTGAACGAGGCTGGCATTGGCTTGACGCAGAAGATCGATATGAGAGTTCCCTTTCATGCGTTCCATTCGCTTGTCGGAGCTGCTTCCTCTGCCGCGGCCCGCGCTGAAGCGACGGCGGTAGCAACCACAGCACCGGGGTTGGGTTTCGGCTGAAGCTGGTTTTCTGCTTGCACCCAACATTCGCGGACTTCCGTCATGAATTGAATCTGTTGCTGCACCAGTTCGGGGGAGTTGCGGAGTTGGGATTCCAGCAGTTTTGCACGAATGAGGTTGTAAAACTGTTCGAACTGCCTGGCTATTTGCCCACCTTTGTCGAAATCAAGGGTACCTTGCAGTTGCTGCAAGACCAGCATGGCGTGACGGACTGCGGTCGCCCGCTCCTCGATGCCGCCGGCACGGATCGCCCGCCGCATGTCGTCGATGGCAGCATCGAACAGGATTACCACTAATCCGATTGGTGTGGCCCCACGCACGGCATTTTCACGGTAGGTCAACTTCGCTTCCAGTGCACTTTCCATTTCGGTCAGCTGCTCTTGCTGGTGGTGGGAAGGCTGCTAAGTTGGGACGCGATCTGCTGCATCAGAATGGGATATTCCACGAGAGTCGCATTGAGAGTGCTGTACTGTTGGGTCAGCTCCGTCTGCATGGAGCTCATGCGGACCTCAAAGTCATTGATATCGTTAGTGAGTGACTGATTGGTTTCCTGAAGTCCCAGTGTCGCCAGCGCCAGCGGCCCCTCGGTCACGTCCGTCATCTGCATCATTTGAGTGTTGAAGAAATTGCCGAACCCTTTCGGCGTCAGCGACTGAAAGAAGTTCTGAAAATCCTGGTAGTGATTGGTGAGGGCGTCATTCAAAACCTTGGAATTCACTTGCAGAGTGCCATTGTCCTGCATTTCGATACCCAGCGATTGCAGGTTCACGTACTGACCTGTCCCCGAGACAGAATAGGAGACGGCGCTGAGCAATTGATTCTGCAGGCTGCGCAAGCCGCTGTCACTGCCTAAGGGGCCTTCGTTGCCATTGGCATCGAGCGTGAACTGACTATTGATGTCGTCAATGACTGTGTTATAGGCGGAAACGAAGTTGTTGATGGTCTGTGTCGCCTGGGCCGTATCAGCGCCAACACTTATGGTTACCGGCGTACCAGGCGCGCCGCTCGCCAGGTTTAGCGTCACTCCGGGCAAGGCTGTTGTTACGGTGTTGGTGGCACTGTCTACGGGCACGCCGTCCACACTGAGCTGCGCGTCCACTCCGGCAGTTCCCCGGGTGAAGTTCAGCACCGGACTGGTGACCGTCAGATTGCCCGCAGAGCCAGAGGTCTTACTGACCAGCGACAACCGCGACCCCGAGGTGTCGGTAACGACGCTGGCCGTTACTCCGTAGTTCGACGAATTGATGTAGCTGACGACCTGCTGAAGCGTGTTATCGCCATTCGGAATCAGGATTTTGTCCGATCTCGTGGGATTGTTCGGGTCGCCGTAAGCGACATCGATTTCCGCGCCACCAAGCTGCATCGCAGAAGGCACAACGTTGGAATAGCTGGAAGAAACCGTCGCCAGATTGGTGACCGTGACAGTATGGTTGCCAATGGCAGCCGTAGTGTCCGCTGTTGCGGTAAGGATACCTTCCTGACTCGAGGTTACCGTTTTCCCCTGCAGACCACCGTTAACGTCGCTAAGGCTGTTAGCAGCCGTAGCCAGCGACTGCAGATCGTTACTGATGGCGCCGAGCATACTGATCTGCTGGCTGATGTCAGACTGTTGTGTCTGCATTTGCGTTTCCGGCTGGCGCTCGATCTGCATCAATTCGGCAACCGTCGACGCAACATCGATTCCGCTGGTCTTGCCGCTGAAAGCATCGTTGACACTGGAGAGAATGCTGGAGAGATTGACGCTAGAGGTGCTCACGACCTAGGCGGCTCCTTCCCGGAAATGCTGGCGGGTTCGGTTCCCTTCCCGCCGATAACCCTGACTTAGGCGAGAGAAGGGGAACCCGAAGGTCCCACCTTCTCCCCCGTGCAACCCATCGAGTTCGAGCGGCCGGTTGCGTGCCGTCAGGAGAATGCCCTGCCTTACTGCAACAGCTTGAGTACGCTCTGCTGCATCTGGTTGGCCTGCGCCAGGGCCGAGATGCCGGTCTGGTTCAGGATGGAATACTTGGTCAAGTTTGCGACCTCCGTCGGGATATCGGCCGACGTGATGTCGCTTTGCGCGGATGTCAGGTTCTGGATCTGGTTGTTCACCACGTTGCCGGCCGCCTGCAGCCGATTGACGCTGGCGCCAATATTGCCTCGTAGCGCCGCCACTGCGCTGATTGCGTTGTTGATGTCACTTAACGCTTGCTGGGCGTTAGGCGCCGTCTGGAGGTTATCGTTGGCCAGGCTGATGCCGTTCATGTTATTGCTGGAGAACTGCCCCAGCATAACCCCAATGGTGCTGCTGCCTGCTTTCGTAGAGTCACTAAGGTAAACGTTCATGGTGCTGGAGTTGGTGGCGTTGGTGAAGGTTTCGGCGGTATCGCTGCCAATTATGAATTTGCCCGTCGCGGCATCGGCCGAGAGCTGGTTGGCCGCCGATGTGCCGCGGTTCTGGCCGTCGGTAACGACCAGTTGACCATTATTATCCAGGGTCGCCACCAGGCCGGTCCCCGAACCGTTGATGTCGTTAATAACGTCGCCCACTGTCTGGTCGGCGGCCTTTGTGGTGTAGATGGTAGAACCGCCGGTAGTTTTGATGGCCAGAGTTCCGCTTACCGTTGTGGCCAAGCCGGCAGCGGTATTGGCCGCACTGATCTGGTTATAATTGGTGCTGCCTCCGGCGAAAATGGCGGTGCCGTTGTATGTGGTGTTGGTTCCGATGCGGTCAATTTCGGCCTTGATCGCAGTGAACTCCGCATCCAACGCCTGGCGTTGCGACCCGTCGTTGACGGTCCCGTTGGCCGACTCCGTGGCCAGGGTAACAGCGCGATTCAGCAGGGTAGTAACCTGCGACAATGCACCGTCGGCCACTTGCAGCTTACCTGCGCCCTCGGTTGCGTTCAGCGCCGATTGGGTCAGTGCAGTGACGTTGGCCCCTAACCCGTTAGCGATCGCCAGTCCTGCTCCGTCGTCCGCTCCGGAGTTGATTCGCGAACCCGTCGACAGCTGGTACAAGGTGTTCTGCATGCCAGCGTTAGTGATGTTTAACTGGTTCTCCGCCGCCAGCGATGGAATGTTATACAGAATGCTGATTGCCATGGGATAGCTCCTCTCTCATGGTTCCACCTTGCCCGTTTTGTGTCGGCGGAACCTACTTCTTGTTCAACCACCACATCGGCCCGCTCGCACCACGGCTTTAATCGCACCCGCCGAAAAACTGATGGCTGTGAACTTTATCCACTTCGCCGACAGTCGGCTCGCACATTAGCCTCTCCTAATCGACTACCAGGCAGATTGCATTCCAGAAGCAGCTTGCATTCGGATTTCCAGTGAGACTTAAGCAGTGGGTAATGATTGCCGATGTGTTGGCTGAATTCCTATCGCTGGCCGAGGCAGCTATGATCCAGCTCACCCGTTTGAACAACGCACGTCTGGCAGTCAACTGCGACCTCATTAAATATGTTGAGGAAGCTCCGGACACGGTCATTACTTTGGTCAGCGGCGAAAAGCTGGTAGTGCGCGAGACCACCGAGCAGGTGATTGAGCGGGTACGGCAGTTCCGCCGCTCGATTCTGGCCAGCACTCCCCAAGCACCGTCAACTGCGCCGCCTGAAAATTGCGATCCTACGCTGAGTCACCGAACCGATCAGCTCCGGACAGGGGAGTCCCGCCGTGGATAAGAGCAGCTTTGCCGGGCTGATCGTGGGGCTCGGGGGAATCATCGCGGGACTCTTGCTGGAAGGCGGCAAGATTACCCAGATATTGCAGCCTACAGCTGCGATGATCGTTTTTGGTGGAACCCTCGGCGCCGTCATGCTTCAGTTCCCACTGTCAGTGGTGGGCTCGGCATTTCGCCGGCTGGCCAATGTCTTCTTCGAACGCAAGTTGGATCCCCACCAAGTGGTTCGGCAACTAGTCGGGTTCGCCAACAAAGCGCGGCGTGATGGCATCGTGTCGCTGGACTCTGATCTCAACGGCATCAACGATCCCTTCCTGCGCAAATCGCTAATGCTGGCAGTGGACGGCACGGAGCCGCAAGAGCTACGCAAGATGATGCAGTTGGAGCTCGACAATCAATCGGAGTATGAAGACAACATCCCCAAAGTCTTTGAGTCCGCCGGCGGCTTTTCGCCCACCATCGGAATTATTGGGGCTGTGCTTGGCCTGATACAGGTCATGCAACATCTTGACAATATCGACGAGGTTGGCAAAGGCATCGCTGTGGCCTTTGTGGCGACGGTTTATGGAGTGGGTACAGCCAATCTTTTCTTTTTGCCCAGTTCGGGCAAACTACGCCTGCGGATACGCGAAGAGCAGATCATCCGGGAAATGACTCTGGAAGGAGTGGTCTCCATCCTGGAAGGCATGAACCCGCGTATGCTGGAGGCCAAGTTGGATGGCTTTCTGCAAGACCACCCCGACACCAAACCCAACGGTAGCAGGACCGCATGAAACACCGGCGCCGCTCTACCGATCGCATCAGCCACGAACGATGGTTGGTTTCGTACGCTGATTTTGTCACCTTGCTGTTTGCTTTTTTTGTGGTTATGTACGCGTCCGCTCAAATGGACCACAAGAAGGCAGGACAATTGTCTGTCGCCATAGAATCAGCTTTTGAACAGCTCGGCATTTTTCAGGCCGACAGCCGCAAGCCTAGCGGTGGAACTCAAAAACCTCCACCGACCAACCACGTCCCGGGAGGCTCCACAACCGAACTTTCTCGAATTGCTAACGAAAGCCTGGGACAGCAGATAGTTCAGCACAAAAAAGAGGATTTCACTGCACTCCGAGCTGAACTGGAAAAAGCTCTGGCTCGGGAGATCAAACGAAATGAAGTTGCCCTGCGAACCGACGAGGATGGCCTGGTGGTGAGCCTGCGCGAGATGGGATTCTTCGATAGCGGCTCAGCCGTGATGAAGCCGGAAGCGGAGGACGCCTTCGCCCGCGTTGCCCGGATTCTGCAGGAGCACGCCTGTGCCGTACGGATCGAGGGACACACTGATACAGTCCCGATTCACACGGCGCAATTTGCGTCGAACTGGGAGTTGTCCACTGCACGCGCCACGGAACTAGTGAAGGCCTTAATTCAAAAACACGGAGTTGCCCCGGAGCGGCTCTCGGCGGCGGGATACGCGGAGTTTCATCCGGTCGCAAATAACGACTCTGAGAAAAGCCGGCAACTTAATCGCAGGGTCGATGTCATTATTCTGGCAGCTCCGATTCCCCTAGCGCCGCTGACGAATCAGGCAGCCGCAGTGGCCCTCCGGCAACTCAAAACAAGCCATCCCAGCACCCTTCATGAACCTGTTACCAACCCATTACCGAGCGGCAAACTGGATAATCCGTGAGGCTCCTGGGACCCGAAGTTGTGCGGAGTGCCTGCGCCACACCAGCCAGCAGCACAGCAATGGTAAAGGGCTTCGGGATGTAGGTAGCCATGCTGTCATGTATTACGTTCTGCAATACATCGCGATCGGCATATCCGGACATGAAAACCGTGATCAGGCCGGGTTGCAGTTCCTGCAATCGCAGCGCCAGCTCAGGGCCGCTCATACCCGGCATGACTACATCCGACAGCAACAGCCCGATACGTCCCTGATGCTCATTGCCCAGGCGGATAGCTTGCTCTGGACCGTTGGACTCAAGCACCTGATAGCCCGCATGTTCCAGCACCGCACGCGTCACTTCGCGAACCGATATCTCATCCTCGACCAGAAGAATGGTCGGTTCAATATTCTTCTGTTGAGGGCAGGAAGAGTTTGGATTAGCCGAAGGCATTCTCATCATCCCTTCACATCGGGCGGATAGAAAGCGCGAACAACGTTTCTACAAATGCAGCTTTCGCGCCACTTGACGAGAAGGATCAGCGGATAGCAATAAGCCTCGACATAACATTGGGATACGAAGAAACGGCGAAGGCAAAGGGGCCAGAGCGAGATGGGTCAGATCGGGACAATTCCTGTTTTGAAGTTCGGATTCAGGAGGCAGGATTTACTCTCGATAATTGCTGGTAGGACCTTTCGTTATGGAATGCGAATTCCAGTGCAGCTATTGCGGGGAGTGGAGCGCGGTTGACGTGGACGAATCAGCAGGTTTGCTTCAGCAGTATGTGGAAGATTGCCAGGTCTGCTGCCAGCCCAATGTGCTCTGGGTTCGCTTCGACTCTCGACAAGGACAATTCATCATTTCCACGGCACGCGAGAGCTAGATGTAAGAATACGTGCGACAGATCGCTACTTGGGGATGCTTGCTCAAGACACGCGTCCCACAGGCGAGCCGTCGAACGCGGCCGCTTCAGCGGGCAGTAGAAAGCAATATAAAAAGCTCCAAGCGAGTAGCATTCCATCTGCTCGCCCAAAGATTCCTGTTCCGCCAGAATGTTATCTCACTAATTTTACTGGAAGGCCGAGTTCATTCCCTCGGCTTTTTCCTCAAACAGTTCCTCAATTCGTGCCGCTAGCGCATCCGGATCCTCGTCGCTCGGAACAAAGCGGTCGACGGCAGTCCGTGAAGAATCGTGAACTGCAAAGTAAGGCGAAAGCACCACCGCGATCACTTCTGGGCAAACGTCTTTCACCTGTTGCGCCACCTGCTCCAAGTTGACTCCAGGGTAATTGTTATCCATCAACAGCATGTCCGGACAAATGTTTTCGGCGAGCAGGGTCGCGTCCGCAACCGAGCTGGTAGGCCAAACTTTATAGCCAAAGCGCTCCAGTAACATCTGCCGAAGCTGAAGCATGGTGGCATCGTGACACAAACATAAAATCGCTCTACGGCGTTGTTGCATGTACACTCCTGCAGATATCGCAGCCGTCATAAGGATTTCTCCTATTCAGCGAAGCGCACATCCGACGCAAAGCATGTCGGGCGCCGCAGGGAGATATTGCAACGACAATGCCAAATGGTGCCGGCAACAAAACACTGGGGTTATTAAGCAGGTTCAAGATATGCCGGAGGAAAGTTTTACTCAATCGAGGAAAGGCTGCCACAGAAGCGTTCCCCGTTACAAAAACAGGCAGCAATATGAAGGTACAGGCAACCTTTTCGAGGTACGTGATATGTACTAGGAGGTTAGGTCGGACACGAAGTTTTCACCCCGACGTACGGCTTCAATAGCAGCCACCAGATCAGTGGCCAGGCAACGCTTAACCACATACGCATAACCGCCCTCTTCTTGTGTAGCCAGCGCCAACCCCGCATCTTCGTGATTGGTCAAGTACACAAATCGCGGCTTTGCGCTGTGCTGACGAATCATTCTCGCCAGCTCGATTCCGCTGAGACCTGGCGGCATGGAAATGTCCAGCACGACAACGTCGGGCTTCAGCTTGGTGACCTCCTGCAAAGCCACTTCGCCGCTGGCACACTTGCCCACGATGTCAAACTTTGGCGCCAGCAGAGCCTCGACCCGCTCCAACATCGCTACGTGGTCGTCCACTACAAGCACCTTGCATCGAGCCGTTTGCATTTCGCGTTGCTGGTTGGACTCACCCTGAGGGCGTTTGGGTGGTCGTTCCACTCCGGCTTGGTTCAGGAAGCTCATTGGCAGAATTGTACTGCTTTCCGGGTCGGCAGACCCCAGTACTTTTACGGTTTCTCGCCGCCAAAAATAGCTGCCACGGTACGCAAATGGGCGAGAAGCAGATTCGGGAATCCCGCGGAGGAAGGCGGGGTTATGAGACTATCCCATTCTCTATCGCGTACTTATATAAATCGGCATTGCTTTTGAGTTGCAGCACCTCCATGGTGTGATATTTGTGGTCAGCAACCGTGCTGACGGCAATGCCAAGTATGCTGGCAACTTCCTTCATCGCCCGGCCCTCGGCAAGAAGCTGAATGACCTCTCGTTGCCGGGCGGTCAATTCCACGTCTGGCGCGGCTTGCCTGGGATTGCGCGCGAAACTTTGCATGGTGTCGCCTGCGATTGCGGAACTGACAAACGTACCCCCTCCGCGCAACACCCGATCAATTGCCTCCGTCAACTCGGAAACCGCTGACCTTTTAATGACGTATCCGGACGCCCCAGCGCGGAATGCCTCCATCACCAGACCGGGCTCCTCGTGAAAGGTCAGGAAGATGAACTTTGTGCGCGGCATTTGGCGCTTTAGCTGGCGACATGCATCCAGTCCGTTTAACAACGGCATGCCGATGTCGAGCACGATCACGTCGGGCTGAAGCGCGGCAGCGGCTTTAAGGAGCTCACGGCCATTGTCGAACCTTCCTATCACTTCAAACCGGGGCTCTAGTACCTTCTGCAATGCATCTACCAGGATCTGATGATCATCGGCCAACAGCACTCGTGCCTTGCGCATAAGCGGCTCCTATTTCGGGTTGGGGATTGGGCTGCACGGACCAGCAAGGGCTAAACAGCGGGACTTCCGCGGTGACTTCGGTACCGCTGTTGGGAGATGAGCGCAAGTAAGCCTTGCCGCCCACCAGCCGAAGACGTTCCTTAATGCTGATCAAGCCCAGCCCGGACTTCTTGGAATCGGGGTCGAAACCCACCCCCTTGTCCGAAACCTTCAAACGCAGGACAGAGTGGGTAGCTTCCAAGCTGACACGAGCTTCCAAAGCTCCGCTGTGCTTGACGAGGTTATTCAATGATTCCTGCAACACCCGGAACAAGCAGAGGGAGATATTGTGGGGAATGGTCTCCGGCACATTTCGATCGTCTACCGTGATCACCATGCCATGCTGTTGCCCCACCTGCTTACAAAGATCTCGAACCGCAGCCAACAGCCCGACATGGTCCAACATGGCGGAGTGTAACTGATGGGAGAGCCGGCGTATGTCGCGCGATAAGTCTGCGGTGAGGCCGCACAGCTTTTCGAGTCGTTGGCGCAACTCCTTTTGGGAAGAGGGCAACCCCTGCTTGATAAGTTCAGCGTCGATGCTAAGCATTGCGACCCGCTGGCCTACATTGTCGTGTAGTTCCCTTGCAAGTCGCGCTCGTTCCGCTTCCTGCGCATTGATCAGCTGCCCACTTAATTCCATCACCGCCTCCTCGCTGTTCTTGCGATCGGTGACATCAATGCAGAAGCCCATGTAACCGGCAAACTCGCCGGCCTCATTAAATCGCGGAATAGCCTGATCGGAAATCCACCGGTACTGGTTGTCGAAACGGCGATGCCGATACTCCACCCGGCATTCCTTGTGCGCGGTGAACGCGCTCCAATGGGCACCTAGACAGCGGGGCAAGTCCTCGGGATGAACTCTCGAGGTCCAACCGTTCCCCACCTCTTCCTCGAGAGGACGTCCAGTGAACTGCAGCCATGGTTTGTTGAAATAATTGGCTAGATTGTCCCGGCCCGCGGTCCAAATCATCACCGGAGCGCAGTCCATTAATTTGTGAAATCGCTCTTCACTTTCCTGAGGCGGCACAAGTGCTTTCTGTTTGGCCATTTTTCGTTGTGCTGGGCACCCTTTCCTTAACCTGTTCGGTTGAGGTCGGCTAGACGGCGGAGATAACCTGCACAGGTATTAGGCGCAATTTGTGCAGATTAACTCGTCACTTCCTGGTTCTAACCTTGCCTTGTTATCAGCTAGAAGTGAGATAGCTATTGGTCTATTTCAGTCTTCGGGGCCCATAGATCACTCGATTGTCATTCTTACGAGCTGCCATTCAATCGGACGGCATTAGTCGACCCATCTCAACGAGTTCCTTTACTGTTAAGCCTGAGTCACATCTGGCCACCCTTCTCTTCTCGGCGTAAAGCATGCGCTAGCTTCTGACGGGTCTGCATAATTGCCGTCTGGCTCACAGTCCCACAGACTAGCTGCTAAGTGCTCCGAGCGTTCGATGCGAAATGCTAGCGTCGCCGCGAAACCTTGATCGGGGACCCGGCGCGCTACTTTTCCCTTTCCACGAATCTGCAGCCTGATGCCGCCCGCCTGTCCAGGTGGCACCCTAACAACCACTTCGATGGCGACGCCGATCCCTGGCGACGTTGCACACTGAACTAAGAGTCCATGACTGCTGATGTCGCCGGTTGTCCCATTGCCCTCATGCAGAGATCCATCTGGCTCCAGCCATTGAAACCATGTGTTTGCCTGGATTAGGTAGCGATTTGTATCTCGCCGTTCCTCCCGCCTACACGCGTCGCTGAGACTAGGATCTGCCATGTGCTTACCAGTCGCCCCTCGGTTTATTCAACTATAGGGTTGCTTAGGTTGATAGGGTAGAGCCACAATCACCCAGACACTTATTTCTCATTGGCTCTAGGCCCCAAAATACAGGTAGTCCAACGGGAGTACTCGCTTCCGCGTCGACTATAAAGTAGCCATACTCGTCCTTATAAAAGCAGGAGCGAGCAGATTTGCAGAGCAGTCGCTGCGGTTGGGCGCTGAGACAGCCTGAGATACTGTGCTTAGGCTCCGGGTCTCAAGGTCGTTTGAAGGTTGATTTCATCTCTCCTTCAGTCCATTTCTGGATCGCTCTACTACTCGATTAAGATTGGGCTGACGTCCGCCTTTAGCCGAAGCCGAACAGGAACTAGAGAAGAAAGTCTCTACCTCCTTTCCGGTGAATGCGGGTATGCTATGGCAGATGCGAATCGTGTGCGATATAGCCTGAGTAATCCGTAGTCTGCAGAAACCCTTGCTGGACGGGCAAGTTGAGAGCTGAGGTGCCACGGGGAGATAGCACTTAAGATGCTGGCGGTGAATCCACCTTGGCGCCACATACGCTCAACGGCTAAGATCGCGTGCGTAGTAGCACCAGGCAGGAGCAATAACGCCGTACAACCAGCGGGTCCACTTGATCCGCCAAGTAGTTTGTATGGTCCACGCAGTATACTGTCGTTATCTTTTGTCGAGTCGTGTGAACGCCTGGAGATGCTTGCGATATATATCGACGGGCGGACTGAATTCGTAGTTGCCGGAGCACGATTGCTTGTACTGGTGTTCACATGGAAAAGACATCCACTGCGAAAGTTCGTTTTGCAACTGTCGGTGCGCGACCTAGCAAAGGCAATGACGGTACCAGAGCCACTGGATCGGCGTTGGCTGAAATCCTACCCCCCATGCTACGGGACGAGAAAGCTATCCTCACGGAGAAGGAATTACATCTTCTTGAGCTATTGTCATTTGGGTACGCGAATGGCGACATAGCGGAGCACTTTCAGACTTCGGTTCAAGCGGTGAAGAACATGCTAAGAACCATTAACTTAAAGCTGGGGGCGGACAATCGGACACACGCGGTTGCTATTGGTTTTCGCAATGGCTGGCTCCCTTTAAATACTACCAGATCCGAAAATTAATTATTTGGGTGGATCGCAGGCGCTATCTTGAATATTCCTGAGTAACTGGCATATCGTCATTGTAATTCCACATATGGCAGCCGAGAAGTTCTAAAGGCCCTCCTGCTTGGCTCTAACTGTTGCACCTCACCCTATTTCTTGGATTGATCACTCCATAGTTTTACGGTTTCGCGTTAACTGACGCTGACCTATAGTTCGCACATTAGGCCGCAGCTACAGGTCTAACAAGGTGTTCGTCGGACACTTGGCGGCTGGCGCGAGCAGGTAACACGGAACCCGGCGAGGCCAAGCTATTGAGAGTGGCGGCGCGGTTAAAGGTTTGACTTAACTTTGGTCAACCATCACGTCCATGAAACAGACTAGCGAGGAGAAGATTGATGAAAAAGATTTGCAGCCTCAGTATTTTGTTGCTTTTTGGTCTGATGCTTGCGGTAAGCACCGCCAGCGCAGCACCGGTCTATCACCTAACCTTCAATGGCCCCGAAGGCGGCTCGTTGGGCGGTATTTACACCTACCCATACGGATTCCAGATTAACGGGACCGGGAACTATCCCTTGATTTGCGACACATTCACCAGAGAAATCAGCCCTGGCGACAGCTGGGATGCATACGTTCGGAACATGTCCTCCATTAATGCTTCAAACGTAAGCAACCTGTTCTTCGGAAGTGTCAACGGCGGCGGAAGCGGAGCGGTTCAGTACTATATGGCAGCCGGGATCCTTTTCCAGGACGCCCGCAACGATCCCAGCAACGCGGCCTACTACAACTGGGCTATTTGGTACACGTTTGAGCAAGGTGCTGTAACAAGTAGCAGCGGCTGGGGTTCCCTCAGCTCCGGGGACCAGACCACGATACAAAACGATTCAGCTACGGCAATCAGCGCAGCTGCTCACGACGTTCCGTCGGATTTCTCAAACATTGTGATTTACACGCCCACCGATGGTACAGGCCAGGAGTTCTTTGGCTGGAATACGCCAGCTCCAGAACCGGCCAGCCTGGCTTTATTCGGCTCTGGCGTACTTGGCCTGGCCGGTCTGCTTCGCCGCAAGCTGAAGACGCAGCGTTAACTGACCTGCGGGAAGCCTCTGCACAGAAGTGCAGCGTCGAAGATCGCACCCGACAACTCTGAACCGGTTGTCGGGTATTTTCTGTTAGCGATACCAGCTTAAGCCTCGCTTCCGAGGATTACTCGCAGGTGCGAACAACCATGTATGATGGGAGTAGCTATCGACGATCAGATTGAATGAGCTGAAAAGGAGCGTGTATGGCCGGAAACTCGCGTCCATCCTTTACCAAACGCCAAAAAGAACGATCACGACAGGAAAAACAGGCCGAAAAAGCCCAGAAGAAGCAGCAGCGCAAGCAGCAATCCGACGGTGACACGGAAACGCCTGCCACCTCGCCGGTGGCCGACCTGGTGGTCACCCACGACGAAGAAGGTCAGCCACAAGGCTTTGATTTTCATGACTTTGCGAAGTAATTCGGCGGCAGCGGCCAGCTCCGCCGCTGCCCCTTCCAACATAATTGCTCTATCCGTGGTACACTCTTTTCAGACGCTATTAGCCACGGTTGGCTTGTGGTGCGACAGTCCGATCCGATTCTTGATCTGATTTCCCGCCTTTCCTGCTTCCGTTTGTTTAGAGCGCCCAATAAACTATTGAGCGGCATCCGAAGTATCTTCGCGAATCGCATGCACCAACAAAATGCAATCGCGAGACGCCCCTCCAGAAAGTACGAATCGATTGACACAATTTACAGAAATGCCTCTTTCCGCTGAGCTTCAGCGGAAGTTGGCGCTTGCTAATTTCATTACTCCCACCGCCATCCAGGCGGAAGCGATCCCGCACGCACTTGCGGGCAGAGACGTCTTGGCCACCGCCCAAACCGGCACGGGCAAGACCCTTGCGTTCCTGGTGCCTCTAATCGAGCGCTTGTTGCAGACTATGTCTCGCAACCCCGAGGCGCTTATCCTGGTACCCACGCGCGAACTTGCGATGCAGGTTCACGAGCAGTATGAAAAATTGCGCGAGAAGAAACTTGCACCTGCTGCCCTCGTTATCGGCGGCTTGGCCGAGAAGGCGCAGATTCAAGCGTTGCGCTCGGGAGCGCGGGTGATCGTCGCCACGCCTGGCCGTCTGGAAGATTTCCTGGGTCGCAGGCTGGTACGCCTCGACGCGGTCAAGACCCTGGTTCTCGATGAGGCCGATCGCATGCTCGACATGGGCTTTCTCCCGGCCATCCGCCGTATTGCGGCGGTACTTCCGCGCGATCGCCAGACCCTGTGCTTTTCGGCAACTCTGGAAGCCTCCGTCGCCGGACTAGTCAATGACTACATGCGCAGTCCAGTACGTATTGCGCAGGGATCAATTTCGAAGCCGGCCGATACGGTCGAGCTCCACGCTTTCGAAGTCTCTCTGTCGGAGAAATCCGAGGTTCTACGACAGCTTCTCTACGCCGAAAAGGGACGCACCCTGGTGTTTGCCAGGACGAAGCGTGGCACCGAACGCCTGGCTAAGAGCCTGGTGCGCGACGGCTTCACCGCTGCCATGATTCACGGCGATCGCACCCAGTCACAACGAACGGGCGCGCTTGCAGGCTTTGACGCGGGCCGCTTCAAGGTGCTGGTGGCCACTGATGTTGCTTCGCGCGGCATCGATGTCCAGAACATCGCGCACGTCATAAACTACGATTTGCCGGCCATTCCCGAGGATTTTATCCATCGTGTTGGCCGTACCGGTCGAGCGGGATTACGCGGCCGCGCCTCAACGCTGGTGGCGGGCGCCGAAGTGGCCGAACTACGCGCGATCGAACGCGCCCTGAAGCTGCGCATTACGCGTAAGTCGATGAATGGCGCGGACAGGATCGTGCCGAATCGGCCAGTGCAAAACACTCTTCCCTCGCGGACACTGTCAGCCATGGCTGGCGAGGTGTTCTCGTAGGGCTTTTCAGAAACCAAATGTTTCGAAGGGCGCGCCTTGAGGTGCGTCCTTTAGTCCTCATTAAGCAATTGTCATCGAGAACGGCCTTCAGCCCGTGAGCGATCTGCTGTTTTCCGCCGCCATCGCTTCAGGCGCAATCAACAGCAGATTCCTCGCTTCGCCAGTAATGACAATCTCTGAAGCGAACTATCCGTCCAAGCAATCCCGAAACCACGGGTTGACCACCCCTTTGTCCTGGGTATAATCTCCGCCCATGTCACACATTGAATCGCACCCGCCGGGCTCCTTTTGCTGGATCGAGTTGGGTACCACCGACCAGTCAGCTGCCAAGTCGTTTTACCAGTCGCTGTTCGGGTGGGCGCCTGCCGACATGCCTATGGGACCGGACGCGTACTACACGATCTTTCGACTGGAAGGCCGTGACGCAGCAGCCGCCTACACGTTGCGCCCGGAGCAACGCTCGCAGGGCGTGCCTCCGAACTGGACGCTGTACATCGCGGTAGGCAGTGCCGATGATGCGGCCAAACGGGCGGCGAACCTTGGCGGCGCGGTACTGATGGAGGCCTTCGACGTCCCCAATGCCGGCCGCATGGCAGTGCTGCAAGATCCCACAGGAGCCGTATTTTGCGTGTGGGAGGGCAAAGAGAACAAAGGGACAGGCATTGCTCATATAGATGGTACCTTGTGTTGGGCCGACCTAAGTACGCCCGATCCGCAACGCGCCAGCAAGTTTTACAGCGATCTCTTTGGCTGGCAGATGGTCACCGACGAAAAAGATCCCGAGCGTAACTACCTGCACATCAAGAACGGCGAGCACTTTATTGGAGGCGTTCCTCCAGCCTCGGATCGAAAGCCCGGGACGCCACCGCATTGGCTGCCGTACTTCAATGCATCCAACTGCGACGCCGTGGCCAACAAAGCCAAAGGCCTAGGGGCAAAGTTCTACTTGCCTCCAACCACGATGGAGAATGTCGGCCGGTTTACAGTACTCGCCGATCCGCAAGGGGCGGTATTTGCGCTGTTTCAACACATTCCGGGAGAGCAGAAATAGAGAGTTCGGCAGTGGCAGAAAAAGCAGGTTCCTTCCAATTACGCTGAGCCCCGTGGGCAGGTGTGAGCCCCGTTGAGCCCAGCGCCTAATAGCCATCTTCTAGGGAGGTCTGCTACCGAACTCCCTAACGTAGCGGTCTAAAACAGTGGCAGGGCGAACCTCGCCCAGTTTCCTGTCGTCCGACGGAACAAAATCCGGGCCCTACACGTACCAACCAACAGACCAGAATCCTGCCCGCTCAGGGAGGTTGCAGTGGCTAACGGCAACGGTAAGAAAAAGAAGAAGCGCTGGATCATCGTTTCGGTCGTGACGGTTGCCGTCCTGGCACTGGTGATCGTTGCGGTGGCGGCGACTCGGGGCGGCACCAAGATCGACCCCACCAAGCTGGCAAAAGTGGAAAAGGGCGACCTGGCCAAGAGCGTGGTGGCGACGGGCAAAGTCACGCCCATCACTAAAGTCGAGATCAAGTCGAAAGCCAGCGGCATCGTTGAGAAGCTCTACGTCGATACCGGCGACAGGGTGAAACAAGGCCAGGTTCTGGCGCAACTCGACAAGATCGAGATCGAGGCACAGGTGAATTCGGGTCGCGCCCAACTGCTGTCCTCCGATGCCAACCTGAAGGCCGCCGAAGCTGATCTGAAGCGCGCCGAGGTAGACGCCGAGGGCGTGGATATTCCGACTTTGCAGCGGGCCTACGAGCGTGCTCAGGAAATGTCAAAAGATGGGGTGGTTTCGCAATCGACCCTGGATGACGCGCAACGCAGCTACATCATGGCGGTCAACAAGCGTGATCTCGCCCGCGCGCAATACACAGTAAATAAGGCAAAGGTTGCGCAAGCTCAGGCGCAGGTGAAGAAAGACCAGGCCAGTCTGAACCAGCTCGAAGAGCAGCTCAGCTACACCACCATTACCGCGCCGATTGACGGGGTGGTACTGTCGCGCGATGTGGAAGTCGGCGACGCTGTCAGCTCCATTCTGGTTTTAGGTTCGGGCGCGACGCTGGTGATGACCCTAGGCGACACCAGCGAGGTGTACGTGAAGGGCAAAGTGGACGAGAGCGACATCGGCAAGGTGTATCTCGGGCAGCCGGCACGCATCCGGGTGGAGACGTTCAAGGACAAGACATTCACCGGCCACGTGACCAAGATTTCGCCGATGGGCGTCGAGAAGGACAACGTGACCACGTTCGAAGTGCGGGTCTCGATCAACAATCCCGGCGGCGAATTGAAGGCGGAGATGACCGCCAACGCCGAGATTATCCTCGACGAACACAAAAATACACTGATGATTCCCGAAGGCGCCATCATGTACGACAAGGACAAGAAGGCGTCCGTCGATATACCCGACTCCAAAGGGCAAGGATGGAATGCGCAAGGTTGCGATCAATATTGGAATCTCCAACGGCGCCAAGACCGAAGTGCTGTCGGGTCTTAAACCAGGCGACCAGGTTGTTCTTCAGCAATAGTGTGGACTAGAACCCGCTTGGGCTGTCGACAACGGCAGCCCAATTTCTTGCGACGAAATCGCTTCGATATCCCGGCGAGGCAATATGAAAAAACACTGCACTGCCATTTTTCTTGCTCTCCTGTTGGCTCCGGCGTTGTTGCATGCCCGCGCCGAAGGCCACTTCGATCGCACCCTGCCGGTCTCCGGAACCGCAAGCCTCGACGTCACCACTGGATCGGGTGATATCACAGTTAAGGCGGGAGGCTCGGACAAGGTCGTGGTGCACGGGACCATTCACTCGCAACGACTGGTTTTCTAGCTGCGAAAGTGCGATACATAGCCGTCGAATCAAACCCGCCCATTCAGCAGAACGGGAATAGCATCCGCATCGGCTATGACTTGCCTGAGGATGTGCGCCGGCATGTCTCCATCAGTTACGAGATAACCGTTCCGGCCGATACCTCAGTACAGGCCCATAGCGGCTCAGGAAGTCTTGGGGTCGAAGGAGTTCGTGCCGAGGTGCAGGCCCAGACTGGATCGGGCGATATCCGCGTGCGAGACGTCGGAGGACGCTCGCACGTGCAGACCGGAAGTGGCAGTATCCGGGCAGAAAACGTCGCGGCTCCGTTCTACGCGCATACCGGCAGCGGTGACATTGAAGCCGAACTTACCGGATCGGGCGATGTGGATGTTCAAACCGGTTCGGGCGGAGCGCACGTGCGCGGCATCAAGGGTAGTTTGCGCGCCCACAGCGGAAGTGGTGACCTCAGCGCTGACGGCAGTGTGGGAGGTCCCTGGAACTTGCACACCGGCTCGGGATCAATCCGCCTGGCGGTGGGCACGGGCAGTGGCTTTAATCTGGATGTGCATACCAGCTCAGGCTCGATCCACTCCGATTTGCCTATCACCGTGCAAGGCTCGATGGGCCATCACGAGTTGAAAGGGACGGTGCGCGGCGGCGGCCCCGACGGTGGAAGTTTCCACCGGCTCCGGCGATGTGGACATACGGTAGGGCGAAGGGATTACGCCGACAGCCACCTTTCGGGGGTGGCTTTTATTTGTTCCAAAAACTGGCGGTTCCGAAAATGGCCGAAATCTGCCGTAAATCGTTGCACCTATGAATTTTTCCAGTTCCCAAACCCGAGTAAATGATGCATTCTAGAGATTCATAATTAACACTGAAATCTATCCATAGGCTGTTTGATATGACGATGTTGACCAGAGGGCGAGTCATGCTCGCCGTTTGCCTGGCCGTGTTGTACTCAGGCAGTGTCTGCCTAGTGTAAGCGCGCAAGCAGTCGCAGCAAATACCCGTCACCCATCCGAAATATCCCTCCCGATCGGACTCTCATCCAGTTCCTGAGGCCGGTCGATTCGGGCGGAAGCAACGACTGCGGCCTCCGCAACGGGTGTCATCCGCGACCCAGCCGAGCTTTCCGTGCCGCCGGTTGGGCGTTCGTCCAATTCCCTGGCAACTCGCTTGATTCGGCCGGATCGAGCCGCCTCTGCGAGCTGGCCATCATGGCGGTATCCGCGACTGCCAAGCGGAAACGGGAATCGACTGGTGGCACCTGGCAGAAGGATCGTTGGCATTTCTGACGGTTGAGCACACTTTCCGGTACGCCACCGAATGGGGAACACGGGATGCTTTCGACACTCCTTTTTGGCCCGGATATCTGGCTTCGGTCGGCAACCTTCACGGATGGGCCGACGGGGACCCATTCCTAGTCAACTATGTCGGCCATCCCATGCAAGGCGCTGTGGCCGGATTCATCTGGCAACATAATGACCGCGCTTACCGCGATGTCGTGTTCGGTGAGAACAGACGATACTGGAAGGCAAAGCTTCGCGGAGCGGCATTTTCCTACCTTTACAGCGTGCAATTCGAAATCGGCCTGCTCAGCGAAGCTTCCATCGGGCATATCCAGGCGCAGTTTCCGCAACAGGGATTCGTGGACCATGTCATCACGCCCACAGTCGGCCTGGCATGGACGCTCGCCGAAGACTCATTGGACCGTTATGTCATAACGCTTTTCGAGGAGCACAATCGAAATCCGTACTTTCGGTTGCTGCTCCGTTCAGGGTTGAATCCGTCGCGTTCGATGGCCAACGTGATGAACGGATGAGTTGCCGTGGCACCGTGACAACCGTCCGGGCGTATTTAAGCCCTTTCCCGAAGCGGCAATGGCGAAGGCAGCCTTGGAGCGGGAAACGGCAAAAACTCCGGTGGATCCTCCGCCCGGAGTAGCGCCTTTCGAATTCACCTTAACTCCCAACTTCAAGACGTTCCTCGGCAGCGGCGCCAAGGGATCGTGCATTGGGGGTGGGAGTTCGATAGCGTTCCGCGTTGCTTCCCAATGGCAGATCGTCGGCAGACGTCAACGGTTGCAAGCTGCTGGATCTTCCCACCAACCTCAGCGGCGATTCGTTGAGTTATATGATCGGACCCCGTTGGACCCCCTCCACCGGCAGGTCGCTGGAACGCACATGCACAGTTCCTGGTCGGCGGGGCCAAACTCACCCAGGAAAGGATTTACCCGGAGGAGAAGCTCGCGCTTTTCGGGCCGTCGGGGCCGAAGGCCGGGAACCTCTACGCTACTCACCCGATGTACACCAAGGACTGGGAGACGAACGGGTTCGCCGTCGCCGCTGCAACCGGAGTGGACTACAAGATCAACAACGCACTGGCGTTCCGCGTTGCCAGCCTGGAGTATTCCCATTCCTGGACGCAAGATCTGAACGGCTTCAACTATCAGAACGGGCTGCAGCTTACGACCGGGTTGGTACTGCGCATGGGCACTTGGTAGGCGTTAGTGCGCTTGACTCTGGCATCAGCAACGAATACTTTGCCAGTGCATGTCCGACACGCGCATCGTCACCTTCACTACTGACTTCGGCTTGAACGATCCTTTTGTTGGCATCATGCATGGCGTGGTGCTCAACATCCATCCTGAAACCACGATCGTTGACGTCTCCCATGCCGTCGCGTCCTACGATGTGTTCGACGGCGCCTGGACAATCGCCCAGGCATATCGATTCTTTACCCCGCGCACCGTGCACGTCGTGGTGGTGGATCCGGGCGTCGGAGGCTCGCGCCGCCCCATCATTGTCGAGACCGACGACTACATTTTTGTTGCCCCGGACAATGGGGTGCTGTCGCTGGTGGAGATGCGGGAACCGAAATTCACCGTGCGCCATGTCACCGCTGAGCGCTATTTCCTGCAGCCGGTGAGCCAGACCTTTCATGGCCGGGATATCTTTTCGCCGGTAGCCGGATGGTTGAGTAAGGGAGTTACGCCGTCGGAGTTCGGCCCAGAGATCTCCGACTATGTGCGACTGACTTTACCGGCCGTTGAACGCGTTGGCGAGAACAGCTTGCGCGGCGTGGTGCTCAAGGTAGATAAGTTTGGCAACCTGATCACCAACATCAGTGAGCAGGAGGCACCGGCATTGTTTAACGTTACGTCCCCGGCGGTGAGCATCCTGATTGCTGGCGAGACGATCACGCGCGTGTGCCATTCGTACGCGGAAGGCGGCGAGGATGAAGTCTTTGCTATCGTCGGTAGCTCGGGATATTTGGAGATCGCGGCGAGACAGGCGTCAGCGGCGGAGAAGCTACGGGCAGGTGTGGGTACGCCGGTGGGGTTGGTATTCGGAGGCTAAACTGTCAGTGGTATTTGGAAAAACGCCATGAAGCAGATTCCAGCCGGAGAGTTCAAGACACGCTGTCTCGCGGTCATGGCCGAGGTGCAGGCCACGGGTGAACCCGTCGTCATCACCAAAGGCGGCAGCCCGCTGGTTAAAGTTTTGCCAGCCGAAATGAAAGACGAAAGCATTTTGGGCCACATGGGGGGAAGGCGAAGATCGTCGGCGACATTGTCGCGCCAGTGACGCCGCTCGAGGATTGGGAGCAGTTGAAGTGATTCGGTTCGTTACGGGTTCTTGGGCTTCACGCGGGCATAGTGTTCCATTTCGCCCGTCCACTTCAGAAAGCGGAAGAGTTCAGCGCGCTCGCGCCAGGTGAATCCAAAAAATTCGAGGAATCCGATGCTCTGCATCTTGATACCGGTGTAGGTTTCAATTCTCCAACGCAAGTAGGGACTGCGCCACGGGGCGAGACGATGGCCGCGGGTCGCATTCCACAAGAAGCGCAGGATGTAGTACATAGGTGTTATCAGTATATCGGCGACGGCAGAGAGACCCCTAAGCGTGCCGCTTAGTTTCGTATTACGTCGCGCCTTCGCCAAGCACGGGGCATCCTGCTAAACTCAGGCCGGAGCCGCCAAACGCCGGATGACCAACCACCAATCCCGCCAAACTGCAGAAGACCATTACTACGCGGCGCTCGATCTGTATGCCGAAGGGCATCACCAGGAAGCCATTGATCAGTATGAAGCCGCCATCGCCGCCGACCCCTTTTTCCTCGACGCCATGCACGGCTTGGCGCGCGTTTACCAGGATACGGAGCAGTTCGACAAAGCCATCGCGGTTGCTAATCGCATCGCCGAGTTGGATCCGGACGATGTGCTGGCGCATACCAGCCTCTCTATTTTGTATCAGCGCAAAGGCATGGTTCCAGAAGCCGAGGCCGAGGCCAACAAGGCGCGCATTCTAGGATGGAAGCAACAACTGAAACAGGGTAAACAGTCGCCGGAGTGAAACCCCGACCATGCGGTGAATTCGATTGTAATCGTCGAAAAATAGATCATGCCAGGATGCGCTACAAGCGATTTTCTCTTGAGCGCCTGTACATTTCCCGGTCATTCTCTTTAGTGCCGTTTTCAGGAAAAAGCAAGTTTTCCAATACCTACTCACATCACGCAAGCATCAGGAAGGTCTGCGAGAATACCGTCGTCCTCACTGGACAGCATTCGACAAAAAGTCAGAGTATTAGTAATCGTAAAGCGGATGCACGGTCGGAAACACAGTATTGCCTTCACAAGTCGGTTTCATGAAGGCGCTGACCACACCCAAAACACCGCTAAAATCGAAAGTCGATAGCGCACTTATCTCGTTGGTCTGCTTTTCGTACCCATCGGCATGCATCGCCAGAATGAGATGCCGCACCCCCCACTCCCGCTTGACCTGATATGCCCCTACCGGTCCGAAACGCTGGTCAATCTGAGCCGCGATCGCGGGACTGGTCAGCTTGTCGAAATTATCAGCGTACTCTCTGGAATATAGGTCTATCTGTTTATTGGTGTCAGTGGCAACCACATCGACTTTGCCGACAACTTTTGTGCCAATTTGGGACACCCCAAGTATCTTGGCCAAATTTGCCTCGCCTCCGACCGCCTGCACAATAGGCCCCTTAACGGCGTCCTCCACAGCCCCCAAGGCCGCTCCCAGCTTCGCGCCGACCTCTGCAAGCTTCGTAGCTTCTTCTCCGGCGGCCGCAACTTTCGCAGCGGTCTTCCCGGCTGCGAAGGCGGCCTTTGCGGCCCCACCCGCCTCCCCTGCATACGGAATCAAGTTTGCAAGCATCATAATCGGCGCGAACACCATGTTCACGGTTCCTGAGGCGCACTCCTTCTGGTCCGTCGAACAGCCCACGCCACACTCGAATGGTTGTTGGGACGGGCAATTCTGCCAGCAAACCGGTCCCACCATATGGAAGCCATCTTTGCATGTGGGATAGCAGAGGGCTCCGGTCGGGTCCTTTTGCAGACCAGGTGCGCACAATCCATCCGCAAGCGGCTCACCCGCGCCACGCCCGTAACTTTGCTTTGCGCAGGAAACGCCGATGTCGGGCATTCCCGGCGGACAATCGGGAGAACAAACGCAGCAAGCAACCGCATGGAAGTTAGCTTTACACTTCGGATACCACATCGCCCCACTTTGCTCGCAACCTTGAGGATTGTCTTTGTTGCACTGATCCCCCTGCCAAATTACGTATCCGCCTCCCCTCCCGTAGGAGGCGGGTTTACCGCAGTGGTCCGGATCATTGCGGAAGTCGGCCGGACAGGATTGCCAGCATACGGGCCCATTTCCAGCGAATCCGTCCTTGCACTTGGGATAGCAGAGGAGCCCGTTTCGCTCAAAGCCGGGGTTGCAGGTGTAGGGTTCGCCGACGCCATTTCCGTACTTCTGCCGGTAGCAATAGGGCAAAGTGATAGCACTCACTTGCGTGGCGGTCCATGTCATCACGGCATTCATTTCATCCGGGGAAAGCGGGGGAGCGCCCAGATCAATCATGCCCGGCGGAGTTGACTCATCCGCCTGAGCGGCGGTGTTTGGATTAGTCTGAGCCGGTTGGGCACTTGCAGCGGGTTGCGATGTACCTTGTGGCGCTTGAACTGGGGCAGGATTCGCCCCCTGGTTGGCCGCTGCCGACGCATCTTCGGTGGTCCCTTCAAGCGTGACCGTCAGAGTGAAAACCGAGCCGTCGGTCACTTCGATATCGCCTTCTTCATCGACTTGAAAACCTGGCACCGTCACGGTGACGGTGTAAGTCCCCACGGGAAGGTTCGGGAAAGAATACAGGCCGTTATTGCTGGTTGTGACGGTGGTCTGGACGCCTGTGTCCTGATTGGCGGCCTGCACCTTGGCGTTAGCAACGCCCGCTCCGGAGTCGTCTGCCACCGAACCCTGAATAGCGCCGGTAGGAGTCTGTGCGCTCACCATGGTGGCGAAGACCGCCACGAAAACTAATCCCAAGGCCTTGCGCATCATCGAAGACCGCCTTTCCTGCGGGACTACAGATTCAATTGTGTTCACGTGCGAACTGCGGCCGGGTCAGACAGACCTGACCATGCCGAATCATGCCGCCCTGAAGATAAGGAGCGTGAAGATATTTGGTTTGGTTCGGCGAAGAGAAGTGTATTTGGTTTCGTCGGGATGTCAAGCTAATCTTGCCGCGCGACTACTATTTGGTTACAGTGGCAGTCTGCGGCGTCTTCACCGGATTGGGTCCGCAAACGGCGCGCGCCCATCGAGTAGGCACTGATGGCTAGGGATTGCTTGTGCAATTGGCACCTAACAGGAGCCTGTAAGTGTCCACTTATCTCTTACGTGAAACTTATCGCCCGCCTCAGCGCCCTCTCGCGGTCTGAACCGGACGCTTACGTAAAATTCATCAGAAAATAGGACAAAGCCTCCGGTGGAGGCAAATTGTCCCACCACCACAAATTAACTTGATTTGCTCCGCGCCAAGGCGCGCCTGATGGTCTCGTCAAGCGCGGCTTTGGCTTTGGTATATTCCTCAGGGCTAATCTTCCCTTGCTGGCGATCGATTTCTAGTTGGAAAAGCTCTTCCTTCATGGCTTCCAGAAGCAGCGCGTTACGATCGCGAGCCGGCGCAGACGGCTCCATGAAGTCGGTGAAATCAGCGGCTGTCTCTCCGGCATCCATTGCGCCGCGAACCGTTACTCCTGCGGTGGCAGCGGCGGGATGCGGGCGGACGTTGGATTTCGAAACCACGTACGCTCCGCCCATCACCAGCACCAACGCGAATGCTCCGAGGATGTAAGCGCGATAGTCGTGCAGCGGATCAGGCGCGTCAATAGGGGCGCCCAGTCCACCGCCTGGCCGATTGTCGTTGGCTGCGGCTTGCGATCCACCCATGGCTCCCCCACCGGCTTCGCCACCGCCCTGCGCGGCCTGCTGGCCTTCAGCCTGAAATTCGCCTGCACCCGCAACCCGAAAGCTGAGGTCCTGTCCGGGCTTGACATTGGTAACAACCATAATGCTGGCGCCGGTCTCGTCGGGCATCGATTGAAACTGTTGCGGATTCTTGGGCGTAAACGTCATGCCCTTGGGCGTCATCACGACGAAGTGCTGCACTTCGCCAAGCGGCTTGGGTGAGATGCTGGCCTCGCCGCTGTAGGGCATGTGATACGACACTTGAAACTGCGTCTCGCCCGGGCGCAGAGGGTAGTTGAATGAGTAGTGGTTTTTCTGTGAGCCCGGCAACGTTTCGACTGCGATGGGCTGCCCGCCAGGGCCTTTGGCTTGCGCCGATTCCAGTTCAGCGCCATTGGGTAAAACAAACTCAAACGTACGCTTGTCATCGGCTAGGGTGCGCGGCGGCTGCGATTGATTGCGGATCGCATACAGCGCAATTCCCGCTAGCTGTTTGCCATCGCTCTGATAGCGGTCCACCTCGACGGTCTGGCTGAGGCCATCCACTTTCTTGGCGGAGTCGTACACCGTAAGCTCGGCCGTGGTGGTGCCCGGCATCAACGGGCCAGCCCGGCGGGAAATAGTTCACGCCTTCGTGAGTGACACGCACCATGTGCGGCGCACGGTCACCAGCGGGCGCGGAAAGCGAGAAGCGGCCCTGCGCGTCGCTCTTGGTGCTTCCAACTTCCTGCATGCCTTGCGACAGCGAGAGGAGCGTGACGTCGTCTCCGGCGGAAGGTTTGCCGGTGGTGGCGTTGGTCACGGTGCCGGTGATGTTCTGGGCCGCGGCCAAGGAGGTGAGCAAAAGCAGGCACAGGAAAAATCCCGGGGCTAAAGCCCATTTCAAAATCGAACCTTTTTCCGCTGGACTGAAGTCCAGCTCCCCCCTGCTAAAGCAGGGGGCTCCCACCGAAAACCTATCTCTACCCCTTTTCCCCTTGCCGACGCACGGGACTCCCACCGAGAACCTGTTTCTCACGCGCGGCCTCCGTTGGAGGGACGCCTTGTGCCGCGCCGCACCGCCGCACGTGCCTTCTCAAGGCTCTCCATCTCGGCAAGAATGGCGGCTGCTTCGTCTTCCAGCGAGGCACGCTGCACCGCGTAATCGGACTCGCTCAACTTGCCGGCCTTGTGCTCGAAGCTGAGATCGCGCAGATTCTCGTAGGTCGCCTCTTTGCGTTCCTGCAAATACATCAGGCGGGTCTTCTCTTCCCCGGCTTCCACATCGCCCGGCTGATAGAAAACGTAGAAGAACAGGAGCGCCGCAAATAGCGCGCAGCCAAACATGACGAAGGCGGTTTCCTGTCCGCCAGTGGCAAAAACAATCAATGCATACATCAGTAATCGGTCTCCTGACGGGCCTTCTTGCGAAGGGCGTCGAGTTCAGCGGCGTCGAGATTGGGAGGCGGCACCGGATGCGCGACGGCGCGCGATTTCCACAGCCGCACCAGCAATATAGTAAGCGCGAGTGCGGCGGCAAAAACCGCAAACGGCATGATCCACGCCACGCGGTTGAAGCCGGTCGTGGTAGGCGCGGCCAGCACGGTGTTGCCGTACTTCTGCACAAAGCTCTGCAGAACGAGAGAATCGCTGTCGCCGCGCTCGAGGCCGGCGGTTAGCTCATTACGCATGCGTTCGGAGTAGGTGCAGCCGACGTGGTTGCATTCGAGCAAAACCTGATTGCAGCCGCACATGCACATCAGTCCGTGACCCAGCTTGTTGAAGCGCGCGTCCGTGTCGGCGCCAAGGAAGAGCATGGCGAGCACCGCAACGAGCAGGATCTGGGCAATGCGAAGTTTCGAGTTGTGAATTGCGAGTTTCAAGTTGAGACACCGAACATCTATTCGTAAACCTCGCGGCGGTGCGCTATCCGCGTCACATCTACCGCCTTTGCCTTGTCATCGACTTCGTACACGATACGATAATCACCGACTCGAATGCGCCATTGCTTATCGCCACCTTTGAGTTTCTTACACCCGGAAGGTCGTGGAACCGATGCAAGGTTCTCGATTCTTGGCCAAATCCTGGCAATTAGCTCTCTGGATAAGTGCTGGAGTTCTCTTTCGGCGCTCGCAGTTAGAGCAACGCGATAGCTACTCATGTGGTAGCTTTCCACTTTTAATCAGGCCAGCTCTCACCTTCTCAAGTGGAATTCGCTTTTCGTGGCGCCGCGAACGTGAGACGAGAACGTCTTCTATATCCTCCCAGAGCTCGCGATGTTTCTTCAGGTCGATCTGAACCGCTACCTTGCGGCCTTTGTCATCGGTGACGTATTGAATTCCGTTCATAGCTCGTCAACCCTCATTTGTCCTCCGACTGTTACGCCGCCAGCTACCTGCCGCGTTTCAGTCTCCTCCAACTTCCACCGCTCCTCCGCGGACGGTCGCCGCCGCGGCGCGCTCTTTCTCCCTCACCGTGACCTTCGCCGGCTTCATGTTGGGCAGAAGAGCGATCAATGTCCCAATGATGACGATCACCACTCCCGACCAGATCCACATCACCAGCGGATTCACGTGCGCCTTGATGATCGGCTTGCCCGTGTCCTGATTGCGCCCGGTGTAAACCAGATACAAGTCAGCGCTGGGGCGCGAGCGATTAGCTACGATGGTCGACGTCTGCTCGCTGGCCTTGTAGAAGCGACGCTCGGGATACATGGTGTCGATCTTCTTGCCGTGCTGGTAAACGTCGATCACGGCCCACTCGCTGGAGTAGTTTGGCTTGTCATCCTGCGTGTAGGAATCGCACACGAGAGTGAAGGAGCCGATCTGCATTTTGTCGCCGAAGCCCATCTCCTGCTCTTTGTCCAGGTTGAAGGGCAGACCGGCGAAGCCGATCATGATGACGATGAAGCCGAAGTGTACGAGGTATCCGCCGTAACGCCGCGTGTTGCGGCGCGTGATGGTCACCATCCCTTCAACGATGTTCTTCCCCGTCTGGCGCGCGATGACGCGGCCGCCACGCCAAAATTCACCCACGACCGTTGCCGCTACCAGTACCGACAGGGAAATCGCCATCAGCGAATAGAAGTAAGAGGAGTCTTCCCATGGGCGCATGCCGCCGATGATGAGCACGATCGCCGTCGCAACTGCGAGAACCGCCGGCCACAGCAAGTTACGCTTCAGGCTGTCAAGGGAGGTCTTGCGCCATGCCAGCAGCGGCCCCACTCCGGTGAGGAAAATCAGGAACAGACCAATCGGGACATTGACGCGATTGAAGAATGGCGGACCAACTGTAACCTTGGAGCCGGTCACCCACTCCGACAGCACCGGGAACAGCGTGCCCCACAGCACAGCAAAGCACGCCACCAGCAGCACCAGGTTGTTGAACAGGAAGCTAGACTCGCGCGAGACCAGAGACTCCAGTCGGTGCTCACTCTTCAGCGTCTCGCGGTTGCGCACGAAGAAGAAGACGCAGGTGGCGAATGTCAGCGCCAGGAACCACACGAACCAGATGCCGATGCCCGATTGCGCGAAGGCATGCACCGAACTCACCACGCCGCTGCGGGTGAGGAAGGTTCCGAAGATGGCCAGGAGAAAGGTGGTGAAGATGAGCCACATGTTCCACATCTTCATCATGCCGCGCTTCTCCTGCATCATGACCGAATGCAGAAAGGCAGTCATGGTGAGGAACGGCAGGATCGATGCATTCTCTACCGGATCCCATCCCCAGTAGCCGCCCCAACCCAGCACGGCGTAGGCCCAGTGCGCGCCGAGAAAAATCCCGCAGGTGAGGAACAGCCAGGCCACCATGGTCCAGCGGCGCGTGATGTGAATCCACTTCTCGCCGGGATACTTCATGATCAGCGCGCCCAGGGCAAAGGCAAACGGCACGGTCACGCCGACGTAGCCGAGATAGAGCATCGGCGGATGGATGACCATCTCCGGATATTGCAGCAGTGGATTAAGACCGTTGCCGTCGGGCGGGATTTGTCCGCTGACCAGGCCAAACGGATGCGCCGCAAAGTTCACCAGCAGCAGGAAGAAGACCTGCACCGCTGCGATGATCGCCGAAGCATGCGCCGTCAGTTGCGGATCAACTTTGTAGCGCAGCCGCAGCACCAGCGCGTAGGTCGAAAGCAGCCACGCCCAGAACAGCAGCGAGCCTTCCTGGCCCGACCACAGCGCCGCAAACTTGTACGCGATAGGCAGATCGCGGTTGCTGTGGTGCATGATGTACGAGACGGAGAAGTCGTTGCCGAGCGCGGCTATCACCAGCGCTACGGCGGCCACGGTAACCGCAGCCCAGCAGGCGATGCCAGCACGGCGAGCGGTCTCGCCGAGGCGATCATCTTTGCGATAGAGCGCGAGGGAGCCGGCAACAAACGAATAGGCCGCCAGCGCCAGGGCCAGCAACAGTGCAAAACTTCCAATTTGTGGCATGACAGTTAGGTACCCGTATGATTCAGCGCCGGACCCGTCCGGCGAGCAGTGCCATCCGTTGAGCCAGTGCTCTCATTCTACTCGGATTAGGGGAGCCCAAAGCGGGAATTGTCAACGGCGCAACTACAACTTTGCGGCAGAGGAGCGGCCAACGCGGCTACGCGACGCGCAAGCTGTGTTCACTCAAAGGCACATCCTGCAAGAGTTACTGTTGACTCACCGAAGATTCGGACAGGATTTCGCACCAGCAGTTTGCTGGCGGTGGAAATTCAGTCAAGTGAGGGCGTTGAGTGATTACTGCTATAAGTTCGACGCTGGTTTCCCCTGAATTATAGGCGGGATACGAGCGCATTATTCCCACCCCGATCGACCGTGGAAGCGCAGAGAAACAAGAAGAGCCAGGAAGGAGGATATCTCTTCCCTGACTCTCTAATTACATTATAGCACTTTTGGCGGGTTTTGGACGCGATTCTGGAGATTTTTCTTCTCGAATAGCTGCACGAAGTTACGCTGGTTTTCGTCACCTTCGTGGGGCTTGACAAGAATTTTCCAAAACGAGAATCTCAGCCGCGCTTCCTGGTCTGTGCCGCCTTACGGGCTGCCGCCCGTCGCCCGGTTGGTCCCTTGGTTCTCGCTGCCTTTTTTGCAGCCGCCTTCCGTGCGGCGCTTCCGCGAGCGCGGGCTGAGGTCTTGGCTTGCTTCGATAACGACGCTCGCGACGCTGCCCGATGGCCCTCTCGTTTCAGCACTCCACTGACTGCCCGCGAACGTTTGGCGGACGTTTTCCTGCTCGCGGATGATTGGCCTTTGCGCACATCGCGCTGGGCCTTCTCCCGCGTCGCCTCCGAAGTCTTCCCTTCCCCCGGCGGAGGCAGGTTCACCCCGGCGCGGCGGGCTTTCGACAGGCCGATGGCAATCGCCTGTTTGGTGTTGGCTGCGCCGTGTTTCCCTTCCCGAATATGGTCCATCTCCTCTTTCACGAATTCGCCTGCCTGGGTGCTGGGCGATTTTCCCTCGCGTGCATCTTCCTGGGCTCGCTCTAATGTTTCTTTTTCTGGCATTGAATTCCTCCTTTGCTGGTCAAAGCCGCGGCCGCAAAAACATCTTACGCAGCTTAAAGTTGAAGATGCACAGCCGTAGTCACGGGATGGATGGAGCTTGTTCATGGTCAATACCACGAAATCCGTGGCAGCAGGATATTCCGTCGCTACCGAAACCATGCGGTCTTGCGTGATAATGGGGTCACGACAGACGAACCTGATGCCAAGTCCAGATTTCGCTCAACGCTACCGGCCGCTGTTGCTCGCCATTGCGATTATCTTCGCGGCGGCGACCTGTTCTATAGCGCAGCTTGGATGTATTACATCCGCCTGGGTACGGTTGAGTTGGGAATCGACACACTACCAACTGCCTCTGGTATCGAAATCAGGGATGTGTACCGAAACAGTCCTGCCGAAAGGGCTGGGCTAAAAGCGCACGACCTTATCGTCGCCCTCAACGGTCGTGCTCTTACTTCAGAGGCTACCTGCTCGGGGATTCTGCAAGACGTCTGGCTGCAGTCACGGCCCGGTGACCACGTTGTGCTGAACGTTGTGCGTGCTGGCCAGCCGCAACCGCTGGTCATAACGGGCACCTTTCGCGCCGCCGCCGGCAGGGGCGACAAGGTACCAGTGACGCAACGGGCGGCAAACCTGATACTGAACTCCTATCCCATACTTTTCCTCGTGGTCGGACTGGTGGTCCTGTTCCTGCGCATTGAGGACCGCAACGCGTGGCTGCTGGCGCTGGTCTTCGCGGCCTTCATCGCCGCTTCCAGCATTCCGGATCCGGTCGCCATCGCGCCTCATCCTCTCAAGGTCTTTTTCTATGGCTATCGCACCATCTTCGGTGCCTTGCTTTCCCCAGTCTTCTACTTCCTGTTCGCCGTCTTTCCGCAGCGCTCGCCTATCGAGCGCAAGGCGCCCTGGCTCAAGTGGCTACTTTTGGCCCTAACCGCTTGTCTTTGCCTAGGTGGAATACGCAACGGCAATTCTGAAGTGTTGCCGTTTCTGACGAGGCTAGCGGGGAAAAAGTCTGGGGGACCGCCAGAATGGTTCTGGGGTACGGAAGCATACTCCTCGGTCTGCTTTCGCTCATTTTGAACGTTGTCAGCGCCACCAGCAAGGAGGACAAGCGCAAGCTCAAGGTGATTCTCTGGGGAACCGTGGTTGGAATCACCCCAGCAGTAATCGTCAGGCTGATAGAAGACCTCTACGCGGTTCACATTCCGTTCTGGGTGAATTTCGTAAACGTCATTTTCCTCTTCTTGTTCCCGATTTCTTTCGCCTATGCGGTGGTAAAGCACCGGGTCATGGAGCTTCCGGTTCTACTGAAGCGCAGTGCCAGATATTTTGTGGTGGAGCGCGGATTCATGATTCTCATTCTCGCCATCTCGGTGGGGCTGACGATTTGGTTCGGGCAGGCGTTCTCGCGCCATTTCTCGTCCGGATCGAAGGCGGCCATTCCAGTAGGCGCGACCTTCGGCGTGCTGCTGGTCTCGGGCGCGACCCAGGTTCATCGGCGAGTGCGAACCCGGTTGGACCGCGCTTTCTTCCGCAGCTCCTATGACGCACAACAGATTCTGGAGAACCTGGCCGCAAAGACACTCACGGTCAGCAGCCGCGAAGGATTGGCTGCGTTGTTGCACGATGAGATTCAAGATGCATTGCATCCGAACTCGATGTATGTGTATCTCGATGCCGGCAACGGACAATTGCGAGCATACGCGGGAGGGCCTCCAGCGGAGGCGATGACTCTGGCAGCTAACGGGACTGGGCTTGACGAACTGGCAGACCGTAGCGAGCCGTTGGAGTTGCTCCCAGAAGCCATGCATGGAACGCAATTGCAGCCGCTGCAGCCCGAGTGCCTGGTGCCGATTCGCGGCTCGAGCGAAGGCAGTTGCAGGGTGTAGCCGTGCTTGGCCCGCGGCTTTCGGAAGAATCGTATTCCGCCAGCGACAAACGTTTGCTGGCTTCAGTCGCCAGCCAGGCCGGTATTGCCATGCGCAGCATTAGCATGGCGGAGAAGATGGCTGCGACCATGGAACTGGAGCGTCGCAGCGAGCAGGAAATGCAATATGCGCGCCAGGTACAGAGCCGCCTACTGCCGCAGCAGTCGCCCTCGCTGCGGACCCTGGATTGCGCCGGCAAATGCATCCAGACGCGCGCTGTCGGCGGCGACTACTACGACTTTCTCGATCTGGGTTCGGGCCGTCTCGGGCTGGTGCTGGCCGACATTGCCGGCAAAGGAATGTCAGCCGCACTGCTGATGGCCAACTTGCAGGCCAACTTGCGCGGTCAATATGCGCTGGCATTGGAAGACATCCCCCGCCTGCTGCGCTCGGTCAACTACCTGTTCTTCAAGAACACGGAAAGCAATAATTATGCGACCACATTCTTTGCGGTGTATGACGACGAGACGCGGCGCTTGCGTTACGTCAACTGCGGACACAATCCCCCAATGCTTTTGCGGGCGACTGGCGAACTGGAGCGACTGAATGCCAACGCAACCGTGTTGGGATTATTCGAAGAATGGGATTGCAGCGTGACCGAAAACCAACTGGCGCCCGGCGATGTGCTGGTCATTTATACCGATGGTGTTTCTGAGGCGGGCGAGAGAGACGCGAGCGACAGCGAGGAGTTCGGCGAAGACCGCCTGATCGCCGTGGCTAGGAAGTATCAACAGCAGTCAGCCGACGAAATCATGGACGGCATCCTGGGCGAGGTGCAGCGGTTCAGTCCCGACGAGCAAGCCGACGATATGACGCTGATCGTGGCGCGGGGGAGGTAGCTTGAGAAACAATTTCGTGTGCGGTTAAACGAAAAATCCCCATCCAAGCAAAACCAGTTGGATGGGGCGCCAACCGCAGATTCCTCGCTTCGCTCGTAATGACAATTCCAAGATTTACGTTCTATCCACGAACTACTATCCACTGACCACTAACCACTATCCCCTATCCCCGCTCTCTCACGCTTGCGCCGGCAAACCTCCATTCGAAATCCAGCGGGTCGATGGTTTGGTCGTTACCTTGGGAAGAATGTCGAGGTAGATCACCGCGTATCGGAATGCGATTACGCCCGCCGCGATGACCAGAACACTCGACGCCAACTCCGTCCACTTCGGCACGTAGTGAGTTCCCATGGCCGTCTGCAAGGAGTTGATCGAGACATTCAGCCGGTCAACCATGAATCCTGCGACCACAATGGCAGAGGTCCAGTAGAGCCGCTCGGGATTCGAGCGCACGCTGTTAAAGCTCAACAGGAAGATGGGAATCGCCAGGAACAGCACCATCTCCAGCCAGAAGTATCCGGCTTCGCTGGTGCGCTGAAAGGCATAGCCCAGCGCCTGGTTCGCCATCAGGTCGAGTGCCTTGAAGAAGGCATAGACGATCAGCAACAGTTGGATCATCCGGCCGCAATCGCTGAGGATGCTGAAATCCACGCGCACGTTCAGCGAACGCATGCAGAGGTAGATCGCCATCACGGTCAGCGCCAGTCCGGCGGGAATCGCGGACAGATAGAACAACGCGTGCATGTACTGCGAGTACCACAGCGGATGGACCTTGCCGCGAGCGATCAGGAAGAGGCCGCCCAGGTAGGACTGGTGCATCGACGACAGCAGCACTCCCGCCAGCACGACGCCGATCAGGATCTTGTGGTGATAGCGCAGCACCGTTTCGCGAAATGCCTTCCACGGCAGCTTCTCGATCACCGCCGGCGCGAACTCGAAGGTCAGCACGGTGGTGTAAGTCATGATGCAGACGCACACATCGAACAGGACCGAGCGGTGGTTCCACATCACGATGGGATGCCAGAAGCGCCACGGCAGGCCGATCTCGTAAAGGTATCCGACCATGACGGTGCAGGTAACCGAGAAATGAAATCAGAATCGAGGCGCGCAGAATGGGCCGATAGCGCTCCATGCCCAGCAGATAAACCGCCGCGCTAATGCCGAAGCCCGCGGCGGACAGTCCGATGCCGCAGAGCGTGCCCAGTCCAACCCACAGGCCCCACGGCATCTGGTCGCTCAGGTTGGTGCTGGCCCGGAATCCCTCGAAGAACCGAACATACGTCGCATAAAGACCGGTGACAAATATGATGGCTACAATGACGCGCCATAAAGTTATTTCTGATTTGATTCGCGCAATCATGGCTAGCTCCTTTCCCCTTTGATCCGGTTGATGGTGGCTTTCTCTTCGGCTTCAGCAAGCGCAACTTCGCGCCGCCGTTGCGTAACCCAATACAACGCCGAGAGAATGGTGCCGCCCATGATCACCACCTTGGGCGAATCGCCCAGGGCGCTGGCGGTAAGAGTTGGCATAGGCTGATTGCCCGTGGGAGCCGGCTTGAATCCGAGCTTCTCGAAGGGAACATCGGAGACGAACAACACGCTGCCTCCGCCGAGTTCTTCGAGTCCGTAGATCCGCGGAACGTACGACGAGTCGCTGCGAATGCGGTTCCAGGCTTCGGCGATCAAGTCATCGCGATCGCCGAAGATGGTCGCTTGCACCGGGCAGGCTTCCGCGCAGGCCGTGGATTTGCCAGCCTTGATGCGGTCGGAGCACATATCGCACTTCTTGACGAAGGGCGCGAGCTTGGTCCACTGATAACGCGGCACCTGGTAGGGGCACGCCAGCATGCAATACCGGCAGCCGATGCATTTGTCGGCGTTGTACACCACCGGACCCAGCGGGCTTTTGCCGATGGCGCCGACCGGGCAAGCCGAGGCGCAGGCCGGGTCGTCGCAGTGCATACAGACTTTGCGAACGAACTTGTCGCCGCGCGTCTCGATCACGGTGAAGGCGGTGTCGGAAAGTGTCGGTTCGGGATCGGTGCTGAATCCGTGGAGCTGTTTGCAAGCGGTCTCGCAGCTCAGGCATCCGATGCAGCGCTTGATATCGATGAGCATTGCTTTTTGTTTTGGCATGGGATTCTCCGTTGTCTTTTTTCGACCAGCGCTACGTCAGAAAAAATTCCTTGGTCAGTTGCTGCCCGGGTGCTGGCATCCACCTGGAAGAGCAAGCCCTTGATCGGCAGTCCGCCATCTTGCGCCAGAGCGGGATTGAGTTGCTGCAGCATTGCGCCCATGCGCGCCATGCTGTTCTGCATCCATGCCGGAACGATCGGTCCCTGCAACAGGTTCTTCACATTGATGGAAAGCTCGGGCGCCTTGACTACGCACAGCCAGCCATTCTTGTAAGGGTCGTCCACGATGAGGTTGGGGTTCTTCAGGACTTCGTGGTTGACCGAAACCAGCACGCCTTCGACGGGCGACAGCATGTCGATGCTCTGCCCGTCGCGCGTCACCGTGCACAGCTTCTGACCCTGCCGCACCCAGCGGTTCAGGTCGGCGATCTCGATGGAGTCGATCTTGCCGAACAGATTTCCGGCGAAGGCATCGATGCCGACGCGCGCATTCTGCCGGCCTTCGTCCGAGCACCCAGGTGTGGCCAGGATGAAAGGCATAGCCTTCGGGAACATCGAACCCGGCGTGCTTCAACATGGCCGGCGCATTCAGTTTCTTCGCTGGCGCCACTTGCAACGTTGCCGTCGCTTCTTGCGGACGACGGAAATACATGACGGTAAGAATGAGTAGAAATGTAAGCAGGACAAATAAGATCGACATAAAGCCTCCTTGACCGGTGGCTCAGTGGATAGCTGGGCAGTCAATTCGGCAGAGCGGAGCACGAGCCGTACGTCCACCTTGGCCAGCTATCGCACCAACGAGTGGCGACGTCACGGCATCGTGCTCCACCCTAGCTAGTGCACGTGGAGGGCAAATTCGTTCCCGAAAAGGGCTGTGTTGGTAAAGGGGTTAGCAGTTTCGTGCCGATTGCGGAAGGCTTGACCACTGCGTTATGCAGGTAACCGTCGCATTTTGCAGTAGTGCAAACGCTGCTAAACCAGCTCTGGGGTTTTCTTCAGGCGCCGCAACAGCGAGGTGGGATGGATGCCGAGGATGCGCGCGGCGTGGGTCTTGTTCTGCCCGGTGGCGTTCAGGACTTCGTGGATGTAACGGTCTTCGAGCTCGCGCAAGCTGACAAACTGATCGCCTGTGGGCGAGACTTCGAACGACGACATCTCCTCATGCGGCAGGCTCTTCGTGGTAATCGCGCACTTCTTCCGGCAAGTTTTCTTCGTCGATCTCGTTGCCCTGGCAAAGAATCATGGTGCGCTCGATCACGTTGCGCAACTCGCGAATGTTTCCCGGCCAGGGATACTTCTGTAGCAACTCCGCGGCCGCCGGCGTAAATCCGACGAAGCTTTTCTTCAGTTCGTCGTTGAAGTGCTGCATGATGTCGAGGGCCAGCGGCAGAATGTCTTCGCGGCGCTCGCGCAACGGCGGGATAAACAACGGCAGCACGTTCAGGCGGTAATACAGGTCCTCGCGGAACTCGCCTTTGCTGACCGTTTCCTTCAATACTTTGTTGGTCGCGGTAATGATGCGAACATCCACTTGCACCGGCTTGGTGCCGCCCAGGCGCATGAACGTTCCCTCTTCCAGCACGCGCAACAACTTCGCTTGCAGGCTGAACGAGGTGTTGCCGATCTCGTCGAGGAAGAGGGTGCCGCCGGAGGCTTTCTCGATCAGCCCTTCTTTGCGGCGGCGCGCGTCGGTGAAGGCGCCCGGCTCGTAGCCGAAGAGTTCGCTCTCCAGCAAGGTATCAGGCAGGGCGGCGCAGTTCAGGCTGATGAGCGGCGCCTGAGCGCGCGGACTGTTGTAGTGAATCGCCTTGGCCAGCACTTCCTTGCCGGTCCCGCTCTCGCCCTGGATGAGGATGGTGGTGTGCTCGCTCTCCGCGGCCCGGCGCGCCATCTCCAGAACCTCGCACATCAGCCGGACTCTCGGTTACCACGCGCCCAAAATCGTAACGGCCCTTGGCGCTTTGCACCGTGTCGTGAACGCGTACGCGCAGCGCCAGCATTTCGGTCGCGCGCCGGATGGTGTTGACCATGTCGGCGATATGAAACGGCTTGATCAGATAGTCATAGGCGCCGAGCTTCATGGCTTCCACAGCCCGGTCCACCACGTGGTAGGCGCTCATCATCACGATGATGGTGGACGGCGAAAGCTTCTTGGCCTGACGCAACACTTCGATACCATTGATGCCGGGCAGTACGACGTCGAGCAAGGCCAAGTCAGGCTTTTCCTCGGCGAGCGTGGTCAGCGCTTCTTCACCGCTCATGGCCAAGAAGACTTCGAAGCCCTCGCCCTCCAGGGCGCGCCCAATGGTGCGCACGGTAAGCGCTTCGTCATCGACAATCAGGATGGAATACGACATAACTAGACGATGACCTCCTCCTGCCGCATGGGGTTGCCCACCTGATGAACCGGTAGGGTCACACGGACGGTCGTGCCCAGGTCCGGAATACTTTCCACCTGGATGTCTCCGCCATGACTGCGGACGTAGCTTTGGGTGATGCTTAGCCCCAGCCCCGTGCCTTTACCCCGCTTGGTAGTGAAGAATGGCTCGAAGACATGAGGCAGGATGTCAGCCGGAATTCCGCTTCCCGTGTCGCGCACACGCAGCTCGATCATGTCCGCAAACTTAACGTTGTCAGCCAGGATCGTGATCGTCCCGCCCGCGGGCGTTGCTTGCGCAGCATTCAGTAGCAGGTTCATCAGAATTTGCGAAAGCTGATTGGCATCGGCGCTAATGACCGGCAGATCCAGAGGAATGCAGTTTTGCAATTCGATCTGCCGGAACATGGGCTGATGCTCAAGGAACTTCAGGGTCTCGGCGGCCAGGCGGTTGAGGTTGACCTTACTGAGCATCAGCGGGCCGGGACGCGCGTAGTCCAGCAATCCGCGCACCGCCAACGAAATTCGTTTGGCTCCTTCGATGCACTGCTCAATCTCGTCCCGCTGCTCGCCGCGGGCGTCTTTCCACTCCAACTCCAGGTGCGACAGAATTCCTAACAACGGGTTATTGATTTCGTGGGCTGCACCCAGGGCAAGTTGCGCCAGAGAAGCGTACTTTTCATACTCGGTGAGCTGCGACTCGAACTGCATCTTCTCTTTGGCTAGCTCGCGTTCTTCCTCCAGGCGGCGCAGCAATTCCTGTTGTGCTACGTTGCGCTCGTATTCACGATGGTCGGCGAGTTCCTTCGATTTCAGCGCTTCGCGCTCGGCTGCCTTGATCCGAGTGCGGGAGAATACAACCGCCAGAATGAAGAGGACAAATCCGACCGCGATCCCGCTCAAGAATCCTCCGGCCGGCGCCGTGGGATTCGCAGTTAGGCCATACGATTTTGGCGAAAGAATGAGGAATAGGACGCGGGCTATAGCAGTTTCACATCTGGTATGTCGGGGACGGGTGGAGCACGCCTTCAGGCGTGCATAACTGTGGCTAGTTTTTGGATCGTGCGTTAGCGCCGGAGGTAATGTTTCCATCACCTCAGCGGCTAAGGCCGTCTCATTTCCGGATCTTGACTGCACCGCTAAAGCGGCGCTCCACCCTTTACACCAAGTGTGGAAACGCTCTAGTTTGCACAACAACAAGAGTCGCAGGGCGTGACGCACGCCTAGACGTGCCGCACGCCGGCTATCTCTCAGCGAGGCTGAGGGCACCATGCAAACTCTCCTACTATGACGTTCGCGCAGTATTGCCGCAGGAGCAGTGACAGCAGTCACCAGCACAAGTGATGCACAACGGCCTAGTAGACGTCACTTGTCGGGACGATTTCCGAAGGAGGAACGGGTTCCGCTGCGATCTCCGGTTCGGGAGGACTGCTGGCCTCCGGCACTGGCGCGGGGCGGGCATCATCCTCGGCCAGTGAGACATAAGCTCCCAGGCGGGCGAGGTAGAGCACGTCAGCTCCCGCGAAATAGATCAACGCGATAGCTGACATGATGAGCATCACCCAGCCGGGTGCGAGGCGAGAGAGTAAGCTGAGCGGCGAAAGTATCGCCAGCATCATGGTTGCGAACCAAACCAAGCGAAGCAGGAAGAAGCCCAATCCCAGCAGCGATAGCCGTCCACCTCTTCGCGATACGAAATCGACTGACTGCGCGAGAGCATCCATTGCCGGAACGCCGTTGCGAATGCAGAACAGCGGCGCCAGTCCGAAGAACCAATTCGACACGGCGCCGAACCAGCATGGCAGGCCGATTCCGAAGACCAGAAACAGGGCCGCCCATCCGGCGCGGTCTTGCGCCGCCATGATGCTGCCGATCAGCAAGCACGCAATCGCAACCGATATCGCGATCAATGACCATGCCGCGCGCATAAGATTCAGCACGAAGATCGAAGCAAATTGCCAAGTCATCGAGATCGGCCCTTCGTCGGCGCTGAACATTGCAACCAAGCGGCGAAGCGTCGCGGCGCGACCAGCGGTGGCCGCAAAGCACCACAGGAGCGTCAATCCGAGGAGAAGAACAGATTGCTCCAGCACGAACCGCGTGAGACTGCCGTGCAAAATGTGATGAATAGCTCTAGAAAGCACCTGCGGCTGCAAGGTGCCAAGCAGAAGTTCGTCGACCGGTGAAACTCTGAGGCTGTCGAGAAATAAGGCACTAGAGATTACGAAAAGCGCCCAGGCCGAAAACCCGAAGCACCACCGCCAGGTAAGCTCGGCAACCAACAGAACCGGGTCATGCCACACCGCGGCAAAGCCATCGCGGAACGGCGAACCATCGCTGGCAGCGCTCGACATGGGTAAAGGATAGCAGGAGCGAGATGTCGGAAAAGGAGCAAACGTTCGATGGCTGCACACTCAACAACTGGCGAACCGAAGTCTTCCACAGTGCGCTTGCGGATCAGATTGGTCCCCGATAGTGGCGAAGCCGAACCGCAGTGGCGAGGAAGACGGCAGCGACTATTAGGCCGATCCATAGGCCCGGGCTGCTGAGGAAGTGACCCGGGGTAAGGTGTGTCATCGGATCCATCGGAAGCATACCCGGCATGGAGACGGCTGCCGCGTCACCACTGATGCGGTTCGCAAGCATAGCGGCGAAATGCGACGTGTTGAAGGCAATCTTTTCTACGACGGCGATCGCGAGCAGCGGTAAGGTGGCCCACAGAAATGGGGCGCGCCGTGCCCAAGCTGAAACCATCAAGAGCCAGGCGTAGATTGGCGCGTACCAAAGCGCATGAACCGTCACCAGATGGTAGAGCAGCATCCCCCACATCTGGAACAACGGCACATGTCCCGATAGCGTCGCGACGCCCAGACCACTCCCCAGCAGCACGGCGGAACTCAGCAGCAGCATAATGAACTGCGTGACAACGGTGATGGCGAAGGAGAGCAGCGGAATAACCACCAGCGGGATGCTCGCCTTCGAGAGCACGATGGTGAGGTCGGAGACCGGCAGCGACTTCCAGAACATTATGCTGCGATCGCGACGTTCGCCGTAAAGTGCGTCGACAGAGTAGAACAGCGCAATGATAAAAGTGACCCCCATGATCAACAGCGCAGCGACGTCGTAGGGGTGCGCGATCAATTTGTGCTGCTGCATCGGGTCGAGCGCCGCTGCCTGCAACTTGTGCGGCAAACGAATCATGCTGATCAAGTAGCCGAACAGAAATAGGGCGGCGACGGCCAGCGGCGCGACGTAAATCGAACGGTACTCAAACAATTCGCGTCGCACCGACCAGTACATGGGCCGAGTCGCCGAGTTGACCGGGGGCGCGATGACCCGCGATTCGAAGGAAGACTCCGGCATGGCATTCGATTGCGTATTCATCTAGCCGCTCCTTAGGCCTGTCCGGCCTGATTACCCACCACGGCCACGAACAGGTCGGCAATGCTGGGCTTGCGCACGTCGCCCAGCGCTGCCAGTCGCTCACGATCCACGCCATCGAACAGCAGAACGCTGCCACCGATCGCCTGGCGCTCGTACATCGGCTTGAGCTGTCGCGCAGCATCGGCCTGCTCGGGACGCACCATCACTTCCGCATAGCGCGACTCAACCTCTTCCATGCTGCGATTGAATACGATGCGTCCTCGGTCGATGAACATGACATCGGTGAGCACGTGCTCGATCTCTTCCACCTGATGGGTCGCTACCACAATGGTGCGGTTGCGATCGAAGTAATCATTCAGCAGAGAATCGTAAAACTGCTTGCGATACAGGATGTCGAGGCCCAGCGTGGGCTCGTCCAGCACCAGCAATCTGGCGTCGATGGCCATCACCAGCGCCAGGTGCAGTTGGGTCACCATGCCCTTCGACAATTCTCTGACCCGGCTACCGCGCCGGATCGTGGTCTTCGCCAGAAAAGCCTCCGCCTTGGCACGGTCGAATCGCGGATGGACGCCGTCAACGTAGTCGAGCAGCTGCGAAACCCGCGCCCAGCGGGGCAGGACGGCAACATCGGCAATGAAACAAACATCGCGCATGAGTTGATCGCGCTGGCTCCAAGGATCACGTGCCAGTACGTTCAATTGTCCCTGGTATGGCGTGAGCCCGAGAATCGCGTTGAGGGCCGTCGTCTTGCCCGCGCCATTGGGACCGATGAGCCCGAGAATGCGGCCCTCCTCGACCCGCAAATCGACCCCGTCCAGCGCGATGGTCGCACCGAAAGCTTTGCGTAGCCCGTGTGCTTCGATGACTGTCATTTCTTTGGTTCCTCTTCTGTATCATCCGTCGGGCGGTGGTTTGTGCCGACCTCCAGCAGTTCGTCGGCTTTGAGGCCTAGCCGCTGAATGGTTGCGTACACCCGGGGCCATTCCTCGCCGAGAAACTTCTGCCGCTCGCCTTGCAGCAGCAAACTGCGTGCGCCGGCATTGATGAACATGCCGCGACCTCGCCGAGTCTCAACCAATCCCTCGTCCACCAGTTGCTGATAGCCCTTCAGGACCGTAAGCGGATTGACCCGATATTCGGCCGCGACAGTGCGCACGGAGGGCAGCGGATCGCCTTCCTTGAGAATGCCGTCAAGTATCATCGCCACCACACGGTCGCGAAGCTGGCGGTATATCGGCTGACTGTCGTTCCACTCATGGTCCATCAGGTTTTCCAGAGATCGTTAGCAGACATTACCAGAGACGCCGTGCGCTTCAATTCTTCCGCTGCAGATCAAAGTGCGCGTGCATAGCTTTGTCACCGGGCATCATAAACGTCCAGTCTTCGGTGTGATGATTGGCGTCGATGTAGGTGAACACCGCGTGTTGCATGTAGCCAGGTTTCGTGCTGCCGGAAACATCGACCAACGTAAACTCCACTGTCTTGCCGTCGGGTGACATCTTGCCAACCATGTGCGGCCTATTGCCCGCGTCGCAGTAGTGGACCAAGTTGAGTTGGTTGTCATTCACATAAAGCATCGTTACGGGATGGTCGTACTTGGTCGCATCCAGCAGGGTATTCGCTTCCTGCATTTCGTGCACGATTGCATGCCCTCTGGAAGTCACGCGTAGCGAAACGTGGAGCGGCTTGCCATCGCTCATCTCGGGCATCTCTGGGATTGCCATAGGGCCTTCCCAGTCTCCTGCGAAGCTCTTCATAATATCGAACGATTTTTGCGCCTCCGACGGTGCGGGTTTATCCATGGACTTGTGCGCGTCAGACATCTGCGCGCCAGGTCTCTGCGCGTCGGACTGCGCGAAAGCCAAAGTGGAGAGGGACAACAAAACAACGGCCAGCACATAACGATGCGATTTCATGTTTCATTCTCCTCAGGAAATTCGTTTTTTCTTCTGCGGGCCAGGGTTGATTCGCTGGCGTCGATCAGTTCAAATGAACTTGCATAGCTCATACTGTTATACTTAGCTATAACACTATGCCACATGTCAAGCCTTTCTTTTGATTTCTTCCTGATCGCCGGCCCCAACAGGACGAAGTCGTCCCGTAGCTCGCACTGGGCGCACAAATTTGAGGCTCTACTCTCCTGGTCACTTACTGGAGGGCCGTAGGGCGCGATCCGCCATCGAACGTCTTCACGTCCTATGGCCGTCGGTACCACTTACATTGAGCGATCGCGTTTACGTTGCGAGTTCGGACTGAGACCTATGCAAGCGACTCGGCCCGAACCCGCAGCAGCGGAAAATCGTCTAGAAGTGGAAGCCGATCTCCGCCGTTAACGCTCGCGGCGTCACGTAGTGCGTGCCGCTGAACGTCGACAGAAAGTTGTACAGCGCGTACTTGTTGGTCAGGTTAATTGCAGTCAGTTGCAGGCTCCACTTGTACCTGTCCGTCTTGAAGAGATTGTCGTCGCCGATCGCCAGGTCAAACAGGTTTCGTGGCGCAATGCGCGGAGGGTTGTGGTCGTCATTTTCGCTTCCTGGTGAGGGTACCTGTGTAAGGGTAGATCCAAACTGCGATGCCAGACACGTGAATGGGAGCGGCGTGGTCGGAGTCGCATGTACGCCGTTGCAGGTAAATCCGGCCTGAAACTCCTGGTCAGCAGTGAAAGGGATCAGGGAACTATTTGTCATCATGATGGCCGGTTGCCCGTTAAGCGTGGTCGATTGCGGGCAAGTGTTTTCTGGGCCAATTCCGTAACATGGCACTGACCCGGCGACGAGTCCGCTGTCATAGCGCCAGTTGAATCCGACCCATGGGCCTCGCTTCCATGGAGTCTGATATTGGAAGTGTGCGGTCATGTTATAGGCTTCGTCGTGGTCAATGCGGAAAACTCCCGTCGGCGCCAAGGGAGTGGCACCGGCTCCTGAAATCTGCGGGGTGAAGAATCGGGCAGCGACGCTCGACATCACCACGAGAGCGCTGAAGCCATGGTAAACGGGCACGCTGGCGCGCAACGCCCAGCCGGGAATTTTGGAGTTATGCCAACCGATCGGGAAGAAAATGGGGGTATTGCCGAATACGCTGAAATCGTAGCCGGTGTGGGTGTACTTCCAGATGTATTCGCCATCGAGTACAAGGAAGCGCCCGAACGCCTGCTGAAAGCCGGCGTGGAACTCATTGCGAAAGCCTGGGGTCAATGGCGTCAACGTGTTTGATGTGCAGCCCAGCAGAGGATTCAGGACGAGTGAGCTGCATCCGATGCTTGAGAGCACTAGGTTCTCATTGAAGGGCGTCTCGAGGGTGCGTGCATAAGAAACGCGGAGGACCGTATTCGTCTTCTGGACGTTGTAAGCAATACCCACCCGCGGCTCTGCCTGGCTGGCCGTGGTAAGACCGTTGTAAAGATCACCGCGAATGCCAAGGTTGAAGCTCCAGTTGCGCACGGTGATGTTGTCCTGCACGTACATTGCCAGCTCTTTCACGTCGGTGTGGCCCACAAACGGGAAGAGAGTTCCTCCCCGCGTCAGGTCATAGGGCAGCAGAACATTATTGAACAACGGATACAAGGCAGAGTTGGGCGCGTTCGGGTTGGACGCGATATTGGGCTGAAATCCAGCTCCCACGCACTGCGACGGATTAGTAAAACCATTGATCGGGATGCCGTTTCCACTTAGGCACGGTGCGTTGAGCGTTGGATCGACAATTCCGAACTGGTCATTCTCGTTCAGGAAGGTCTGCTCGTACGTCACTCCGGCCTTTACGTTGTGAATGCCCTTCGTATAGGTGATATTCGCGAGCACGCCGGAATTGAGAAGCGTACGCTGCTGGGCCACGGTTTCCCTCTGCAGACTCGGTGGACCAAGATCGGCGAAAGGGTTGTTGCTGGGGTAGTAGTTGAACGCGTCCCGGCGCACGTAGCCCGTAACATTCAGGATGGCGTCGGGGCTCAGCGTGTGGGTCCAAGTAGGCGCGATGTTGAAGGTGAGGATCTTGGAGCGCTGATCGGTCGGACCGACCGGCAGCCCATTTGGACCCACGACGCCAATGTTCAGGTTGTCGTAGGAATTCGGATTCTGGAACCAGGAGCGCGTGAAGCCAAGGTTGAAGTGGAGAACATCCGCCTGCGAAAACTGGTAGTCGAAACGGTCGAACACATTCTCTTCGTTCCCGTGCGCGTGGAAAACGACGAACTCGGGCGGGTCGAGGAAGCGTCCAGTATTAAGACCGTTGGCTGCGATGAAATTCCCCCAGTTCTTGCCGCCGTAGGAGAGATTCATATCCACGTTCGAGCTGCCAAAGGTACCGTAGCTGGCGGTGATGGCCCCGTGTGGCGTGGTTGAGCCAAGGCCTGAACGCGTGGTCACGTCGATCACTAAGCTGGTCTTATCGCCGAATTCAGCCGGGGGCGCTCCGCCAATGACGGTCATCGATTGCACAGCGTCGAGCGGAACCTGGTTGGAAAATACTTTGCTCTGTTGATCGGTGATCGGTTGGCCGTCCAAAGAGAACGAATTAGACGCATGGTCGCCCATGCCGTGAAAGAGTCCATTGGAGTCGGCCGCCACGCCTGGCGTGGCCAGTGTGACCAGCGAACTGAGCTGCGAGGAAGAGCTTTCCAGCGGCAGTTTGTCGAACAGAGTGCGATCCACGTCGGTATGAAACGTGGGATCGTTTTCCAGAAGGTCGCCCGCTTCGCCTTGCACGGTCACGTTTTCCGCCGAGCCGGCTATCTGCAAAGTGATCTTGAGGTTCTGGGGAACAGCGGAATGCACATCGACGTCCTGCGAATACGCAGCGAACCCCGTGATCGTGACGCTGAGATGGTACGGATTGAAGGGAACGTTCGAAAAACTGAATCGCCCCGCGCTGTCGGTGGTGGTTGACCTGGTGAGCTGGCTAACCGGGTTACGAATCTCCACCGTCGCACCCGGCACCACTGCGCCGGTCGGATCCGCAACCACACCGCTCAGCGATGTGCTTCCGGTGGTCTGTGCGCTTCCGTGAATGACGAACAACAACAAACAGAACGTCGTCGTGAGAACCACACGGACGAACTCATAATGGAAATTCGTCTCGATCTTTTTCTTCTTGGAAGTCATCTCTTCTCCAATCTCGGTGGCTCGGAGCATGGTCAGCCCGCGCAACAAAGTGCGGCCAGCATGCCGAGAGCAATAGAAAATGCACGGGTGGACGCGTGCGAGCACGCGCCATCACCTGTCTTCAGAGTTGGGAGCTTGGATTAGAGGCTGGGAGGCGCCCGGGATGGGATTCGCTGGCCGGCTTGAAGCGACGCGTAGTTAACAGCCCGAAGCGTGACCCGAATCCATCGCGGATTCAGTAAGTCCGCTTGCGGCAGTTGGGGAGTGACGATTGTGCTATGTCCAACGCGGCAAAGTTCGCATTGATCGCCTGCAACCAGATCGCTGTTTGATTGAGTCGAGCTGGTGATAGACGCGAGGTCACTTGCCGCTCCTGATGTGCCGATTGCATGCACCAGTGGGTGCAGCAGAACGTGCACAAACAACAACATCAGCAGCCATCCTCGAAATTTCACGGGAGTCCTCGTTGGGCTATTCTCACTTAGAACCGCGCGGATTGTAAAGCGCGCCCCGCGAGGCGATTCATGCACAACTGCTTAATCGCCTTGCAACCGCGTTCCCAGCGGCAGGAGCAGTTCGTGTTGAAGAGCTCCAGCCAACGCTGACAAGAATCGAAACATTTTGGTGGTTCGTGTTTCGGCTTATGGCTGAGAGCTGACAGCCGTAAGCGAAGGGCGAAGCGCCAAAAGCGACATCTAAACCTCCAGTGTGTATCGGTTCGCTGCCAGCCGATACATCCGCCGCCAGATTAAGCGATTCACTGTCACCACCACAATCGCCATCACGATAGTCGAAGCCAGTAGCAGATCGAAGTTGCCGGCATCCGTTGCGCGCGAAATCGTTGCACCCAAACCGACCGTCGTGTACGTCTTGTCCTTCAGGCGAAAGTATTCCGCCACGATGCTGGCGTTCCACGCGCCACCCGACGCCGTTACCATGCCCGTCACCAAATAAGGGAAGATGCCCGGCAGAATCAGCCTGCGCCAGCGTTGCACGCGATTGAACTTGAACAGGTCAGACGCTTCCTTGAGATCGGTGGGAATCGCCATGGCGCCGGCAATCACGTTGAACAGGATGTACCACTGCGTTCCCAGAAGCAGCAGCACGATCGATCCCAGCCCCAGGCCGCCGCCAATGCGGATGAGCACCAGCAAGACAATGGGAAAGAGCGCAGTGGCAGGGACCGACGCGGCAATTTGCGCCAGGGGTTGGGCGATGCGCGCCAGCTTGGGATTGAAGCCGATCGCCACTCCTGCGGGAATTGTCCACGCGGCTCCAATCGCGAGCGCCGCCAGCACGCGAAGAAACGTTGTCCCGGCTCCGGTGAGGAGTTCCCGATATTCCCCGCCATCCAAGCCGGTCAACATTGCTATGGCTCGGGTCACGGCGTACAACACCGCGACTACGGCAATCAGGGCGATGGCTCGACCAGTCCACACCTTCCACGGCGTCGGCGGAGCATCTTCCGCCGTGCTCTCATGCTGACCGGCGAAATGCATTGCCAGCCGCTCTTGCAATGGACGAATGGCACGTTTGCGCAGCCGGATCAATCCTCGCGAACCTTGGATAACGTTGAGGAACCAGGAGCGTGGCACATCCGCGCTCTCGACCTGTTCCATCTTGAACTTCTCTGCCCAGGCGATGACTGGACGCCACACGATCTGGTCGAGCAGCACAATCACCGCGATCATGACTCCCACGCCCCACAGGATTGCTTGCGTGTCGCCGGCGCTCGCCGCGGTTTGCAAGTACGAGCCCAGTCCCGGCAGCCGAAAGTCGCGCGAGCCGAGCACGAACATCTCGCACGCCATCAGGAAGAACCATCCGCCTGCGACCGACATCATCGAATTCCAGACGAGGCCGATCGCAGCGTACGGCAGTTCGAACTGCGTGAAGCGCTGATACCAGTTGAAGCGGTAGATCTTTGCGGCCTCGCGCATGTCGCGCGGAATGCTCTTCAGCGAAGAATAGAAGCTGAACGCCATGTTCCAGACCTGCCCGGTGAAAATCAGCAGGATGGCCCCCATCTCCACGCCGATCTGGTGATGCGGAAACAACGCAACCATCGCCAGCATCACTCCCGGCAGGAAACTGAGCACCGGAATGGACTGCAGGATGTCGAGCAGCGGAATCATGATGCGCTCGGCTTTGGGGTTATACGCAGCCACGTAGCCGTATACCAGCGTGAAGGCCAGCGAAAGCACGTAGGCCACTGCGATGCGCAGCAGCGAGTAAGCCGCATACATCGGTAGCTTGGTTGGGTCCCGCGAAATCTCGACGTGAGGATTGAAAGGGCCGAGCCAGGTACGTCCCAGCACCAGGATCACGTAGAAAACCGATAGCCCGGCCGCGAAGATGACGAAATCGGTCAACACCGACCAGGTCTGCGCGGGCAGTAATGACCACGGACCTTTTCCCAGAATTCGAATCGGCTGCCAGGTGCGACCCGCCATCAGTGGCTTCCTGGCGAGGGAATAGTATCCGCTTCCTCATTGTGGAACAGCCGCTTGGAGTCCGAGTCGTAGTCGAAAATCTCGGCGTAGCGGCCCCAGTTCAGCGCGGTCTCGAACTGCCGCTCCACTTCAGCGGCGCTGAAATGCTCGTCGAGGATGTCGCGGAAGAACTCTTCGCCGATCGCGCGGTCGCGTTTGGCGTGCAAGGTGTTCTCGATCAGCCGCAGAAGAGCGACGTGCTCTAACGCGGCCCTGCGGAACGTCGTCTTTTGCGTCTGAATGTCGGCCTCACCAAACATGCGGCCGGCTGGCGTGATAGTAACATCGCCTTCTTTTATGATTGCAAACCCCAGCATGACCGAGGCGTCCACGATGGGGAGAAGATCGTCAACATCCATCGACAGTTCATCCGCCAGCTTGTAGAGGTCCTCGGCTCCGTTACGGTCGGCCAATAACTCCATGAACCCCGCAATGCCACCCGGACGCGCGTGTGGCAGCATCTGAAACTTCGTGCGCGTTCGAGGCTGGCCATCGGCAGGTTGCCCCGCGGTCTTGCCGGGTGCGGACGCTTCTTCGTCCGGACGCGTCAGCGTCTTGTAGATGTAATCCACATACGCCAGAAAGCGCGGTGACTTGCGATCGCGATACTGCGGGATGTCGATCTCGAAGTCTGAACGGATGCGTCCGGGATTGCGCCCAAGTACGATGACGCGATCGGCCAGCAGCACGGCTTCCTCAATGTTATGGGTCACGATGAAGATGGCGGTGGTGGGCATCTTCTTGCTGAGCCATAGCTCGAGCAGTTCGGAGCGCAAGTTCTCCGCGGTCAAAACATCAAGGGCGGAGAATGGCTCGTCCATGAAGAGAACTTCGGGTTCAACCACCAGCGCGCGTGCGAACCCTACCCGCTGCTTCATCCCTCCCGAAAGTTCTTTCGGATAAGCAGTTTCGAATCCGTCCAGACCGACGGTGTCGATCATCTTCAGCGCCCGCTTGTGGCGCTCGATGGCGGCCGTGCCGCGCGCAATCAGCGGAGCCTCTACGTTCTCGAGGACTGTAAGCCACGGAAAAAGTGCAAAGCTCTGGAAGACAATGGAGACATTTGGAATCTGGCCATCCATCGGCTTACCGTGCCAGAGCACATGACCCGAAGAAGGTTTCGACAAGCCAGTCAGCATGCGCAGCAACGTCGACTTACCCGACCCCGACGGACCCAGCAGGCCCACGATCTTTCCCGGCGACACGCTCAGATCGGTAGGGGCAATCACCTCGATACGATTGCCGTCTGCCTGCGGATAGTACTTCTCGACCGCACAGGCTTGAATGATGGTCTCCGCCAAATTCCTCTCCTTTGCCGTGGCTTTCCTAGTCTATGGGTTGCTATGGATGCAGACAATCATTCCCGGTGTGACTGTGTTAACGGAGTGTGAATTTGAGAATTGCAGGCAAACGCAATGTGGCCGGCTGGCCGAGGATACCGCCGCGTGAGGATAGCTTACCTAAGTGTGGCCCCCTACTTCTTCTTGCTTTGGGCGCTGCTTGGCACAACCCGCAGATTGTTGGTGACTTGAAATGTCCCTGGAACCTGGTTGGCACGCATGCCCGCAAGGTTCTTGTCGGTTTCATTGTCCACGACCCCATCGAGTGTGATACGTCCACTTTTCACGATGATGTGGATGGGAGGAACCGCCATGTTTCCGTACTTAAAGAGCGGACCATAGCTATAGATGCTGCGGTAAACCTCTCGCCGGATACGGTCGTCCATCGGACTGGGCGGAAGGACCTCAATGTTGTTGACCACCTTGTCCACACCCTCGATGCGCTTCACCGAGTTTGCGGCATCGGATTTCAGCACTGGCTGTACCACCTGTCCTTCCAGGATCACGGTACGTCCGTCAACGCGGAAGGCCAGATTGTCGAACACGCCGCAGTATGGCAGCATGATTAACTCGTGCCGGACCTCTTTGATGAGCCGGTCCTGGCTCTCCGGGCTCAGGCTCTCGTCGGCTTCCTGGGGTTGCGCAGCCCTGTTCGACTGGGTTTGGGCAGACTGATCGCTGGACTGTGCCGGCGGCGCCTGTTGTGCTATCGCAGCAACTGCAAGACACAATAGGATCACCAAACCTTCGCCCAGATTTCGGGAGCCTCTCAACATAACTTCCTCCTAACGCGTCAGACACTCTATCGCAGAATTTCGGTGCTGCCAATTACGAAGCATCGCGAATTGGATGCCAAACAAGGGCAAAACCGTCGCCTTGCCAGTCCATCTATGCGAAATTCGCAGCAGGCTCGGCAAACGGAAAGAATCCACGTATCATCTCCACTCGTATGAACATCAAATCGATGATGGCAGCACCGGGCAAGCATATTCGGTTGAAAGACTTCGACCCTGCTTTCAAAGGCGGATACGAGTCCCACGCTCATGCCCGGTCCAAGTTGAAGTCGAACGTACAACGCCTCGCCGAGTATCAAGACCTGCTGTATTCTTCGCATACCTATTCTCTGCTGCTGATTCTGCAAGCTATGGATGCCGCCGGAAAGGACGGCACCATCAAGCACGTAATGTCGGGCGTCAACCCGGAGGGCTGTGATGTGTTCAGCTTCAAGACGCCATCCGAGCACGAGCTCAGCCACGATTTCCTGTGGAGGACATACCGCGAGTTGCCGGAACGCGGCCACATCGGCATCTTCAACCGTTCCTACTACGAAGAGGTGTTGGTCGTGCGAGTTCACCCGGACTTGCTTAAGCACGAACACCTGCCAGGCTTCACCGCCCCCGATAAGAAATTTTGGCGGCATCGCTTCGAGTCAATCAACGACGTCGAGCGCCATCTCGTTCGCAACGGTACCGTGATCTTGAAGTTTTTCTTGCACGTCTCCAGGCAGGAACAGGAGAAACGATTCCTGGAGCGCTTGAATGATCCGGGTAAGAACTGGAAGTTCTCCGAGGCTGACCTACACGAGCGCCGTTGCTGGAATGACTACATGGATGCCTACGAAGAGATGATCAACCGTACCAGCACCCGGCACGCCCCCTGGTACATCATTCCAGCCGATCACAAGTGGTTTACCCATCTGACCGTATCCGACATTGTGGTACGAACACTGAAGGGAATGAGGCTTAAGTATCCAAAGGTGAATGATGCTCAGCGTGCGCAGCTGGCGCTGGCTCGGGAAGCCCTGCAAGGCGGCAAATGATCGTGCGGAGAACAGGAGAGGCAGGAAACAAAGATAAGAGGATACCGATCCGGCGCGGCTGATGCTGCTCTAATAGGGCAAGCGAGTATCCCGATCCAGGGAATGTTTGGGAATAAACGTTCGTTCGACTTTTTCGCGCCGCAGCTCAGGCAGCGAGGCTTCGGTTAATATTTAGCGGCCGATTAGCACTCTTCGTCGACCGCTCGCCAGTAAGGCGAGCGTTTCTTCGACTGGACCTTCGTCTCTGGGGCAACCGCCTTGGCACGATAGCTGAAGCGCTCAGCAATCGCCTGTTTCATGTCTTGCTTTTTAATTTCGGCGATCGTCTCTGGGGTTATGGCTGGGGCCGACGTCTCGTCAATTGCAAAACCGCTACGTAACATTGCATCTCCCGTTATGTTCGTTATTAAAGCGTTATGAATGCTGCAAAACCTCGCCGCGTACGGTCAATACCGGGCACGCCGCTTCCCGCACAATTTCGTAGGCATGCGGCCACATTACCCGGCCGAGCAATCCCGACGGAGAGCGCACCCCCATCACCAACAGGTCGGCGTTGATCTCGATCTGGGTCCGCAGAATCGTGGCTACAACTTTGCCGACCTCGACGCGGCAGCAGAGCCGCAGACCTTCGGCGTCTTGCCCAATCAGAGCCGACAGTTTCTTCTCGATTCCCTGCATGACCTCGGCACGGTCGGCAAGGCCCTTTAGTTCGACCTGGTCCAGCACATGTAGCATGGTCAACTTCGCGTTGTGCTCCTTTGCCAGGGCGACGGCGTAGCGGGCGGCATGTTCGGACGCTGCCGTGAAGTCGGCCGCGAATAAAATATTGCGCGGAGCAAAGCCCTTCGTCGCGGGACTGAAACGCGGGCCGACCGTCATAACCGGTACACGGGATTGGCGAAAGACTCGTTCCGCCACAGAACCCAGTAGCATCTTGCCAAGGCCGCTGCGGCCATGCGTGCCGACCACGACGATATCGACCTTCTTTTGCCGGGCGCAGTCCAGGATTGATTCGGCAACGTCGCCTTCCATCAGAAACAGCTGATAGTCTTCCCCTTCCTTGTAGGAAAGGGTTTGCCGCAACCTGGTCTTCAACTCCTGCAGGTCACGCTGAGCAACTTCTTTAGCAGCTACATAGGCGTCGGGGCCGGCAATAAAGAACTCGTCAGGATGCAGAACGGATACGACATAGGCCTGGGCATGGTATTGGTGCGCCAGTTCGAGACCAAAGGTCAGGGCGATATTGGAGCAGCTGGAAAAGTCTGTCGCGATGAGCACGCTGTGGATGCCCACCCCAGCCGGGTTGAGCTGTGCAGTCACCATTTTGTGCGACCATTCTCCCCACGCGGTGGGGTCACTGAAGGAAGCTTTGCCGCCGGCAAGGGGATCTACACCCTTCCTGGTTCAACAGGCAGGAATGCTTCCATGCTTTGCTGATTTTTTTATAGTCCCGTGCGCACTGGAACGCTGTGACGTACGTCAACTGGAGAAGTGATGGAAGACCTTTAGTGGGCCAGTTTTCGTTTCCCGTTTGGGGTCATTTGCGTGTCGCGCGCAATTCCCTGCCCCAACCCGGCCGTCGAGATTCGCTTTTGTTTTTTCTGGCACCGCTCACATACGCCGTAAATTTGAAAACTATGGCGCGTAGGCAGGTATTTGTTCTTGCGGCCAACTTCCTGCTCTATACGTTCGATGTCGCTGGAGAAGAACTCCACCGAACTGCCGCACTCGGTGCAGACCATGTGATGGTGGTTGCGGCGATTGTACTGATGCTCGTACCGCGTGACGCCGTCATTGAAGGCCACTTCGCTGGCCAGGCCGCACTCGGCCAGCAGCTTCAGGGTCCGGTACACCGTAGTAAATCCAATGCGGTCGTCGTGTTTTTTGACCAGCCGATAGAGTTCGTCGGTGGAAAGATGGTCGCGGGTGTCGAGAAATGTGCGGAGAATAGCGTCGCGCTGCTCGGTAAGCTTCAGGCCCACTCGCTTCAGATGTCTATGGAAGATGGCTTCGGCTTCGCGCACCATTTCGCGCGAGATGGTCGGCTGATCGTCAATTCTCTTCTGAAGCATGAGGATCCGCTTCCTCCCACGTGGATCACGTCCAACCTGGGAGTGCGCTCAAATTTCCTTCAGGATAACACCGGAATTGCGGCGCCAGTGACGGGATTACCGTCCGTAATCAAGCGGCCGGGCATAGCCGGTCATCTCGAGGTAGCCCACTCCCTTTGCGGGAGCACCCTTGCGCGTGCCGTGGATCGTGATGGCGCCTTCCCAATACGAAAGCCCTGCATTCCCGGGAGTCACCGACTCTTGCGACGCAAGCGGCGTTGCGATTTGCACATCCATACCCAGCGACGGCACGGCCACTCGCCATGCAACCGGATAAACGGCATGGGTTTCTGGACTGACATAGGTTTGCGTGCCGGGCTGCATCGAGAAATCGGAGACGCTCAGGAAGGTCGATTGCCCGTCCGGGCTCACGAAAGTTCCGGCTGAGAACGGATCGACGCTGCCATCCTTGTGCCGAAACCGATACAGCATCAGCTCAGTGTTATCGTCGAATTGCAGGCTCAGCCAGTCCCAGCCACTTTGACGCGACTCGCCTTGGTGGGTGAAGAACTCGTGGTCCATCCACGACGTACCTTCGACCTGGTAAGTTTTCCCGTTCAACTCAATCGAGCCGCTCGTCAGCAAGCGCGTAAACGAAATGTAGTGCGAGGCCTGTCCCGCGCCCGCGGATTTCTGGCTGACACCATTCTTGCCGTGAATAACAGGAGGCTTGCGCGAACTCATCACGAAGCGCAAGCTGAAGTTGTCGCTGACAGCCTGCAGTTGCTGTTGTCCATTCGTCCATTGCACCTGCCAGTTGCCGTTCCAGACCTTCGCCAGTTGCTCGCTGGCCCCCGCCAATCCCGGGCCTGCCCGATTGAGACGCTGGGTCTGATAAAAGTGCCCACCATCCAAATCGCTGAGCGCAAGGTGAGCCAGATAAAGGTCCTGTATGTCCCAGTCGGTAGTTCGTGGATGACCGCGATCGACACCCTGACGGAATAACGTCAGTTCAAAGCCGAACCGGTGGCCATCGGCGGCTTTAAGGTTACCCGTGTAATACCACCACTCGGTCTGATAGTCGGGATGATCGAAGTGGTCGCGAGGAAACTGGTAGTGATAGCCGGGAAGTGCGACCTGGTACTGCGCGGCGAGCCGCATCGTCAACGCGGCTAGCAGGAGGGCAATCAACCAGCTACTCTTCATGCACCACCTCGATCGGCTTCAACCGCGTCGCGACTCGCGCCGGATAGAAACCGGCAAGCACCGTCGCCAGGTACACCAAGGTGAGCGATCCCAGCAGCACCGCAACCGGCCAGTGGAATTGAATCGTCCACCCAAAAGATTGCTTGTTGATCACGAATATCAACAGCGAGGAAAGCACAACGCCGAGCGCCAGTCCGGCCACGTTCGCCAGCAGGCCAATCAATCCAGCTTCCACCAGGATGAGCTTGCGTATCTGCGAGACGGCTGCGCCCAGGAAACGCAATAGTCCCAGCTCTCGTCTGCGATCGATCACCAACGCGAGAAGCGCGCCGGCGATACCGATAATGGCAACGATGATCGCAACCAGTTCGAGCGCATACGTAATCGCAAATGTGCGATCAAAGATCTGGATCGCCTCCGCGCGCAAATTGCGATTGGTAAAGATCAACACATTTCGCCCTGCCACGGTTTTTTCGACTTCCGCTCTCACCGTGTCAACGTTCGCACCGGGTGCAACATAGACGCCAATACTGGACGGCGCAGGATCCGGCAGATAACGCAGCAACGTGGAGCGCTCGACGACGATGAACCCCTTTTCGCTGCCGTAATCGTAGAAAACATCGACCACACGAAAATTTACTCGCGCCTCTCCCAGCGGAAGAGTGATGGAGTCACCGGCCCGCACATGATGTTTGTTGGCGAAAGGTTCGCTGACGACGGCATTGTTGCCATTGCTCATCTCCGCGTCCACCACGCTGCTGGGGCGGCCCGAGAGAAAGTGGATCGTCGCCAGGTCGTGGCTGCCGCGCGTATCAGCGGAGCCAAGCGTCGCGGGCAGACCCTGATAGCTGATGTCGTAGCCGCGAAAACGATCGACACCGGCCACGCCCGGCAAGGCCGCGATCTTGTCGGCAAGCGACGGGTCGAGCGTAGGATAGCGATCCGAAGCCGGGTCGCCGGCGGGTCGCAAGAACAAATCGGCTTTGAGTTGATCGTTCATCCACACCACGACGGTTTGCCGGAAACTGCCGACCATAATTCCCACCGCCGTGGTCATGGCGATGGCCGTTGACAACGCCCCCACCAGCACCGAAGTACGACGCAGCGAAGAGGCCAGGCTGCGCGAAGCCAGCATCGCTTCGATGCCGAGCATGCGCCGCAAAAATCCGGACGACAGCTTTGTCAGCCCGCTCACCAGTGTGGGAATAGCAAACGCCGAGGCGCCGATCATGAGGAGCGCGGACGCGTAGCCAAAGAACGGCTTGCCCGCGATTGGTGAAGCTTGTGAAGCCACCGCACCCAGCAAAGCGAAGGCCATCGCGATCCAGAGATCGCGGACCTTGTGCACCCGCGCGGCGTATTCTCGCTCGCCGCGGGCCATCGCTTCGACCGGCGAGACTAAGGACGCTTCGCGGGCCGGAGAAGCCGCCGAAGCGAGTGACATACCAATCCCAATCAGCAATCCCAGAGCCACGATTCCCGGCGTTACCTCGATCGCGCCCGGACGGCTGCTGACGTACAAGTTCTGCACCGTTGCGCCCAGCAGACGTACTGCTCCGGTTGCCATCACGCGTCCCAAGACGATGCCGAGCAGTCCGCCTGCGACCCCGAAGCACATGGCTTCACCGAGGAAAGCAGCGAGCACGTCGACCCGGCTCGCGCCCAGCGCACGAACAATTCCAATCTCCGGCCGCCGGCGAACAACCGAGATCGAGATGGTGTTGAAGATGAGAAATGCTCCCACCACCAGCGCCACATAACTCAGGATGCGCAGGTTCCAACGAAACGCGCTCAGCATGCGCCGGTTCTCGTCGGTCTGCGCGCCCTCACGCCGAAGCTCCACGCCCGCAGGAAGAGCTGGGCGGATGCGTTCCTCCCATTCCTCTACCGAGGGAGTCGAAGGCACCTTCAGTTGTACGCGGTCCACTCGGCCAAGGCGCTGCAACGCGCGCTGCGCAGTGGCAATGTCCATGATGACGAAGCTGCCACTGTCGCCGGAATCTTTGAGCACACCTCGCACCATGTACTCGTTGGTGCGGTCATTGATTTGCAGTCGCAGCCTGTCGCCAGCCTTCGCTCCCAGATGCTCGCTAACCCAAACAGCGTCGTCGCGCGCGGCCTCGTGCAAAGCCTCACCAGTGGTCACGTGGCGGTCAGCTGAATTGAGATCGTCAGGATGGTCGGCGACGAGATCCAGACCAATAAGCGGAATGGTCTGACCAGTCTCTGCTACTACCGCGTAATCTTCCATCCGCGGACGAACCTGGATGGCGTACGGCAGCGTTGCGAGGCGGCCAACGACTTCGTCAGGCACTCCGCCGATTGCCGTGACTTCCAGGTCGGTGTTCCCAGTAAGAGTTTCGATGGACGAACGGAATGATCCGGCAGCCGAGTTGCCCGCCAGTTCAATGGCAATCACGACCGCGACACCCAGCGCTACCGCCAAGACAACCAGGGTGGTGCGAAGCGGCTCGCGGAAGAATGGGCGGATGATCAGCCAGTGAAAAATGCGTAGGCGCGGCATGCTAAGAGCGCACCATCTCTTCGATCTTGCCGTCGCGCATCCTCACCATGACGTCCGCAAAATTGGCGGATTCCGCGCTGTGGGTCGCCATCAAGATCGTAGCCTTGTGCTCGTCGGCAATACGGCGAAGCAGTGCAAGAATCACGTTTCCGGTGACGGTGTCGAGATTGCCGGTCGGCTCATCGGCCAACAACAGCTTGGGAGCATGCACCATCGCGCGGGCGATGGCGACACGCTGCATCTGTCCGCCTGAGAGTTGATACGGCATCCGGGAGTGCAAGTCCGCAAGTTCGACCAGTTCGAGCTGCTCCAGTGCGCGTGGTCGCGTATCCGTCTTGCCCGCCAAGAGCAAGGGGAGTTCAACGTTTTCGACAACGGAGAGGGTGTTCAGCAGTTGAAAGGACTGAAAGATGAACCCGACTTTCTCGCGGCGGAGATTAGTCAGGCCCATTTCGTTCAAGGTCGCGGTAGAGACACCGTCCAGCAATACGCGTCCTGACGTCGGGAAATCCATGGCCCCAGCGAGATTCAGCAAGGTTGACTTGCCGCAGCCGCTCCGTCCAACCAACGCGATAAACTCGCCAGCCCGCGCGCTGAGCGAAACACCGTTGAGAGCGTGAACGCTCTGCCCGTCGGTGACATAAGTTTTCGTGATCTCTTCCATGCGCAGAAGGTCTGTGCCAGATGGAGATACACTGAGCGGCGAAGATTCGGTTTGTGATTCGATCAGGCCCATGAGATGTGTACGGGAAATAAGGCGACACTAAACACTAGCGTGTTGGATGTTCGCGGTCAAAGGAAGTAGCAAGCTTCGCATCCCGGTCGAGCGATCTTTCCGCAAAGACGTGCTGCATTTCCCAGCGGCGAGGAAGGCGCGATAACTTTCGACCGCTCAACCCAAGTCACTCCAGAGCAACGCCTTCTACTTGCCGCTGTCCATCGCCATAAACAGATTGTTCAGCGACTCCGCCAAGGTGGGGTGGGCAAAGACGCCATCCTTCAGAGCGGTGTAGGGCAGCTTGCCCATCATGGCAATCTCGATCGCCGACATGGTTTCGCCACCCTCAAGGCCCAGCACCGCGGCACCCAGTATCTGCTTCGTTTCGGCATCCACGATGGCTTTCATGAAACCGCGGGTCTCGTCCACCTCACGCGCGCGCGCGACCGAGCTCATGGGCAGCTTGGCCACACGAATGTTTCTCTTCTGTGCGCGAGCCTCGGTTTCAGTCATGCCAATGCGTCCAAGTTGCGGATCAATAAAGACGGTGTAGGGCACCAGCCGTCCGTCGGTGCTGGCACTTCCCTTCTCGATGAGGTTGGTGCGGATGATGCGAAAGTCGTCGTAGGAAATGTGCGTGAACTGCGGGCCGCCTTTGATATCGCCGAGTGCGTAAACGCCATCCGCCGCAGTCTCCAGACGATCGTTCACCTTGATGAAACCGTGATTGTCGGTTTGCACTCCGGTGGCCGCCAGGTTCAGAGTGTCAGAGTTCGGCACCCGTCCGGTCGCAACCAGCAAATGTGAGCCGGCAACGACTGTCGAACGGCCTTGTTGCTGCACCTCCAGTCGGATGCTCCCATCCGACTGACCCACGCGATTCGCCCTCGCGTTCAGCAGGACTTCTACTCCATCCTGCTGAAATATCTTCGCAACTTCGTCCGCGACGTCCTGATCTTCGCGATTCAGGAGCTGACTACCTGCCTGCACGATGGTCACGCGACTGCCGAAGCGCCGAAACATCTGCCCAAACTCCAGGCCGACGTAGCCACCTCCGAGAACCAGCAGGTGCTCCGGAACGGCGTCCAGTTCCATGATGGAAGTGCTGTCGAGAAAAGATACGTCCTTTAAGCCATCGATTGGGGGAACCGCCGGTCGCGCGCCTGCATTGATGAAAATCTTCTCGGCGGTGAGGGTTCGCTGGCCGCCGTCTCTCAGCCGGATGAGCAAAGACTCGGCGGCGGTGAAACTGGCATCGCCGAAGATGAGCTCGACATTGGCGGCCTGCTCGATACGCGCCTGACCGGCATCGCGGAAATCCTTCACGATGTCGCGCTTGCGTTGCCGGACCCGTTCCATATCAATGCGAACATCGCCAGTGTGGACGCCATAATCAGCGCCTCGGCGCGCCAGATAAGCGACCCGCGCGCTCGCCACCATGGTTTTAGTGGGCGTGCATCCCACGTTGATACAGGTACCACCGACATCTTTGCGCTCAATGATGGCGGTACGCATTCCGGCTTCAGCCAGCGCCGTGCAGAGCGGTTTACCAGCCTGCCCGGTACCGATGATGATGGCATCAAATTGCTGTGGAGTGGTCATGAGGGCGCCTCAAATTGAATGTACGTGCAGTAGAAGATCCGAGCCAGATCATGATAAAGCCGCAGGCTCGGCCAATAGGGGAAATCGGTGATATCAGAATCGCGAAACGGTAAGCAGCCCCAGTCCAATCGCGATCAGATCTTCAGGGACCGCAATGGCAACATCCGGAGCGTGAAGTGACTTCACCAAACCGACGCGAGCGTGATAACCTCCAAACGTTCCCACCAGTGCTCCGATCACAGCCACGATCGCTCCGAGCCAAAGCGATGCGCCTCCGGCGATGCCTAAACACGCGCCGCAAAGCAAAGCCATCACAATTCGGGCGCCCAGTCCGACAGGCGCGGTACGTGCAGGGGTGCTCGGGAGTTGATCGGCAACCAGTTCGACTAGCGCCAAAATGGTGAAGAGGCCAACTGCCCACATCGAACCTATGAAGGCCAGTGGTGAGCCGGAAAGGTTGATCCAGCCTAAATGGGCCGCCCAAGCCACAACCGCGGGTACGGTCAGGGACCGCAGTCCCGCCACGATGCCGATACAGAACGTCAGCAACAGCACGAATCCAGAACTCATGAAGTTTTTCTCCTCCACAACGGTAGATTCAATTGCGGTCGACCGAGAGATGGTGGAATGGATGACCGCTCCGCGTGGGCGATTCAAATTTAGCGCGGGGAGCGGTTCTTCAGAGGATCATTCGGCAGCTTCCATTTTTTCAGCCATCTCAAGCAGATTCACAACGCTGTTCCAGTTCCTTCCTGTTCCCGGCGTGTTCAGCGTTTTCTCCAGAACGGCCCACGACATTTTTGGCCGCGCCATGCCATTGGGAAAATAGATGTAGAGCTCCCGACCGTGTATGCGCAACTCCTCCGGGTCGGTCTTGAGCTGAAGGACTTTGTCCCGAATCTCGGCGCCTGGATCGCTGGCGATAAAGTGGACCAAGAATTTGTTTGGCTCGATGCCGCTCCGCTTTGCGAACGGATTGCTGGCAATCACGTCCCGCAGTTCGGAAGAGGTCCGAAGGATTACCGCAGGGCGAAATCCAAAGTTCTTCTCGATTGCGTCTTCGATGCACTTGGCCAAGACAGCGAGGTCGCGCCTATCGGTTCGGAAAACCACGTTGCCGCTCTGCACGTAGGTTTGCGGGTCGCGTAGCCCAATGGATTCGTAGAGCGCACGCAGCGCTTCCATCTTGATCCGGTTGTGCGCCCCGACGTTGACGCCACGCAGCATGGAGATGATCACCGGCACGCCAACCTCACTTTCCGCTTGCCTTACGCAGCACAGCAAACAGCCGCTCAATGTCGTCGACATCGTTATACAAATACGGTGCGATGCGGATGGAATCCCCGCGAACGCTCACAAACACATTGGCGTCATGGAGAAGCTGCGGTAACTCGGCCGGAATGCCACGTGCGGGCCGGACACCAATCATGTGCGCCGATCGTTGCTCACGGGGCAGAACCGCGTAGTCAATCTCCGGAGCGAGTTGGGCAATTTTCTCCGTCAGCAAAGAGAGCGTTTGCTGGATTCGTTCCACGCCCCAGGACAGAATTTGTCGCAGGGCGGCGATGGCCATGGGCGCCAACACAAATTGCGGAGACTCGCCCATATCGAAGCGGCGCGCCCCGGGCCGGTACGCATCTGTGTGGTCAACCAAACGGGAGAAATTGTCGCTGCCGGCACGCGCAATCCACGACTGCTCCAAGGGCACGCCCGCTTCCCGCCATTTCGGTCCGACATAAAGGTACCCGAGCCCATAGGGGCCGAGCAGCCACTTATATCCCACCGCTGTCAGAAAGTCCGGCTGCACGCGATCCAGATTCAGCGGGCTGGCACCCAGCGATTGGCTGGCATCAACCACCAGGCCAGCGCCCACCTCACGCGCACGCTGGCCGACTCGCTCAAGATCGACTCTGGTTCCATCCGTCCAATGACATTGCGGCGCCGCGACGATTGCTGTGCTGTCGTCGATCGCCCGCATCAGCGCTTCGGTCCAGTCCATCCCGGGCTCCCGCTGCGCCACCACCACCTCTCCGCCATTTTTCTTTGCCAGCTCGTACCAGGCGTAAACATTCGATGGGAACTGCTGATGCAGGATAACGATTGTCTGCCCGGGCGCAAGCGGCAAATTTGCCGCCGCCGTTGCAATTCCATAGCTGGCGGCCGGTACCAGGGCGACCGCATCGCTGTCGGTGCCCATCACTTGCGCGGCAAGAGTTCGCAGCTCCTCAGAGGCGGCAAACCACTCCGGGCCCGACAAAGTCCACGGCGACGCTTTGGTGTGAACCGCGCGCAATCCGGCCTCGGTGACACTGCGCAACTGCGGTGCCATGCTGGCGCAGTTCAGATAGGTGATTCCATCCGGAATCTCAAACAGGTTCCGGGCGGGCTCGATCGTGTCGGCAGTAGTTGGCTGAAATGGTGTCATGGTGCTGCATTTGAGTTTACCCGCTCAGCAAGAATGGCAGATATGCCGTCGCTCATCGGCCGCACGACTCTGCGTCACTCCGGCCTGGAGCGGACAAAGGTAAAACGTTCTTTGAGCTTTAGAAACGGCTTCTCAAAGTAACGGTAGGAGAGGCCTGCACTGGCGATGCTGAAGACGAGAACCAGTGTGGTTCCGAGGTCCGGCACGATGGAGGTTGGCAGATGCAGCGCCGAAGTGCTCCGCGACAGCCAACGTCCTCCCGCTTCGAAAACCAAATAGAACATCAGCGAATGAAAGATGTATAGCCCGTAAGAAATGCGGCCCAGGTAGGTCAACCAATGCGGAATGTAGCGTTCTGACGTTCCCAGCGCGGCCAGAAAAAATAGGATCGACCCCGCCAGGACCAACAGCCATCCGCCGATGGCGCCGGCAACGGTGGTGTGCGCATCATAGCTCTTCACTCCCGGACCCAACACTGCGTAGATCCAACATCCGACGGCAGACACAAACACGATCGTCCGAAGCATCATCGGCCAGCGCGGTACTCTGCCGCGCAACGCAATCGCCAGCAGTGCACCGGCAGCGAAGAACTGGAATTGAAACCAGCTATTGACCCACTGCCCGCTCTCTCCCGAATAAACAAGGCGAGCGTAGTAAACCGTGGTGAGATACGACACGATCAACAGCACGACGCTGACGATAGCCAGAATTCTACGTCCGCCGAACCGCGACAGCAGCGGGACCGCGATGTAGAACTGCTCCTCGACGGCGATGCTCCATAGCGGATCGATGGGCCCGGCAATCCAGCCATGGCGCACGATGTACCAATTTCCGGCGAACAGCAGAAAGGCCAGCCAAGAGCTATCGGTCTTGGGCCCAACGCCGGGCAGGTAATGTCCGAGTGCCGCAAGTCCGAAGAAAGCTGCGAAATACAGCGGCCAAATGCGCAATATGCGCCGCACATAAAACGATTTGATGTGGATGCTGCCGGTCTTCTCGCGCTCGCGAAGCAGCAGTTCGACGATCAGGAACGAGCTCAACAAAAAGAAAATGGGAACGCCGAATGCTCCCGCCGTGCCGATAGCGTAAGCCAATGGATGGCTGGCCGGGTCGACCGCCACATAATCCATGCGATGAAACGCGAACACGCAGAGGAACGCGAAAAAACGCAGGGCATCGAGTTCCGGCCGGTAATATCGCTTGCCGGAATCTCTGCGGTCCATTGTGCTGGTCACCTCGGTCATCTACAGAGAGCCACAGGTCTATATATAATCGAGCTTTCCCATGGGAGCTTCGACTATTCTCACTCCGGCCCGGCCATCCCACTCCAAATTCATTTTTCGCGCGGTAGTGGGAGTATTGATCCTCCTCCTGCTCGTCTTCCTCGCATTCGACTTCTGGTTTTACCGGGCGGTCCGGGCGGCCCTGCCGCAAAGGGACGGGACGATTCATCTTTCTGGCCTGGCAGGTCCGGTCACCGTGACTTACGACGCCCTCGGCGTTCCCAACATCGCGGCCGCCAACTTGCCAGATCTGTTCTTCGCCCAGGGTTACGTCACTGCGCAGGACCGACTGTGGCAGATGGACATGACGCGGCGCTACGCTTCGGGCGACCTGGCGGCCGTTTTGGGGCCGGAGTACGTGAAGCTGGATCGCGAGCATCGCATCCTCGGCCTGAGGCAGGTCGCGGAGAGAACTGTCGCCAGCATGGATGTGACCCAGCGCGCTCACTTCGAGGCCTATGCCGGCGGCGTGAACGCTTACATCGCGCAGCACCAGAAAACCTTGCCGCTGGAGTTTCGCTTTCTCACTTATTTCCCTCACGACTGGACGGTTGAAGATTCGGTGTTGGTCGGATTGTCGATGACCGAATTCCTGAACCACGGTATGTACAAGGACGAGTTGGAGAAGGAGAAGATTCTGGCCAAGCTGGGGCCGGAGTTGACTGCCGACCTGTTCGTGAATTCTTCCTGGCGCGATCATCCGCCAGGGACCGACACCAATTCCATCGAGAACGAGATTCCAGGCGAGACGACCCCGGATGAAGAAGAGGCTCCGGCGCCAAAACATGGTAAGAAAACCAGCCGTCTTATGCGCAGAGAAAAGCAGATCCCTCGACTCCTCGCTGCGCTTGTCGCTCGGGATGACAAGAGTAAATTTGCTGTGCTCGCTCGGGATGACAAGAATGGTGGAGGGCAGCTCTACGGCGCTCCTAGAGACGCGCCCCTTCAGCTCCCGCGCATCCCCGACGTCGCTCCCCTTAAGAACGATGTTCCCGACGACAGCCTCCATCCCGGCTCCAACAACTGGGTCGTCTCCGGCGCGCATACGGCATCGGGAAAGCCGCTGCTCTCCAACGACATGCACCTGGACCTGCACATTCCCAATGTCTGGTACGAGGCGCATCTCACTGCGGGAGACTTCGACGTTGCCGGCGTGACCCTGCCCGGCGTGCCCTTCGTCATCTCCGGGCACAATCGCTACATCGCATGGGGCTTTACCAATCTCGGTCCCAACGTGGAAGACCTCTACATCGAAAAGTTCAACGACAAGGGCGAATACCTGACGCCGCAAGGCTGGGTGCAGCCGGAACACCGCAAAGAAATCATCCGCGTGAAAGGCAAGCCCGAGGTGAACGTGGATGTCGAGATCACCCGCCACGGGCCGATCATCAGCGACATTATTCCGGGAGAGAAACGCAAGCTGGCGCTCAAGTGGGTCATCTATGATCCGCAAGCATGGCGGGCGCCGTTCTTTGCCGTGGACTCGGCGAAGAACTGGCAGGAATTCCGCGCAGCGTTTTCGCAGTTTGGTGCGCCTGGGCAGAACGTCGTTTATGCCGATGTCGATGGGCATATCGGCTACCAGGCAACTGGAATGGTTCCGATCCGCGCGGCGGGCGACGGATCGGTTCCCGTGCCCGGCGACGACGATTCGCATGAGTGGACCGGATATGTTCCCTACGACAAGCTTCCCAGCGTGTACGATCCGCCTCGGGCATCATCGCTACGGCCAACGGACGCGTCACCCCCGACGGATATCCCTATACGCTGAGCATCGAGTGGGGATCGCCCTATCGCACGGAACGCATCTACAAGCTGCTGAATGCGAACAAAGAAACTCACTCCGGCCGACATGCTGGCGATTCAGACCGACATTGTCTCGGCGTTCGATCGCTTCTGCGCCGAGCGTTTCGTGTACGCCGTCGATCACACATCCACGGCGTCACAGCGCGCCAAGGCTGCCGCCGACCTGATGCGCAATTGGGACGGCGCCATGAGCACCGACTCGGCGGCGCCAACCGTGGCGTACTTCTCGCGCAAGAAGCTGGAGGAGTTGCTGCTCAAGCCGAAGCTGGGCGACGACTGGAAGCAATACAACTGGTTCATGAGCCCGGTGTGGCTGGAGAACATACTGTCGCATCAACCCGCGCGCTGGCTGCCCGCAGGCTACGCCAACTACGACGCGCTGCTGACCGCCGCCGTGGAAGGCGCCGTCAGCGACGCGGAAGCGCCGCAGTGCGCTCGCAATGTGGAGGTGGGGACGCGTTCATCGCGTGGACATCAAGCACCCTTCTGGAGCAACTTCCCCATCCTCAAGCGTGGCGCGGGTCCCGGCCCGCAACCGCTATCGGGGGATGGTCAAACGGTGAAGCAGGTGGGTACGCATTTCGGGCCCTCCGAGCGTCTCACGGTTGACTTCTCGGACCTCGACAACTCGACCCTGAACATCGTGAACGGCCAATCCGGCAATATCTTCGATGAGCACTACAACGATCAGTGGGATGCCTACTACCACGGCCGCACGTTTCCGTTGCCGTTCTCGGCAGCAGCGGTGCAGCGAGCGGGTGTGCATCATCTGAGGCTGGAGCCGTAAAAAACAGGGGCTTAGAAGCTAGGGATAAGGGGCTAGGGGTCGCGGCGTTGCCGCGAATATGACACGGTGGCCATTGTATTAGCCGATAGCTGACGGCTGACAGCCGATAGCTCCCTACTGATCCACCTGCACAATTCCGTAGAGCGCTCCGGTGAATATGACTTGCGTCTGTTGCGGCGTGTCGGTCGTGGTGTCGTAGATCACCTGGTATCCGCCCTCGATCACGTATACCATGTTGCGGCCGGAAATCGCGAGCATACCCGTCACATTTCCTTTGGGCGGCAGCGGTGGATCGGCGGTATTGTTGGCGACGTTCACCACCGACAGACATCCCGTGGTGACATTGTTGCAGGTACTGGCGCCAATGTAGAGCTTGTTGTTGGTCGATAGCGCCATGGTGCTGTGATAGCCCTGGGCGATGGCGACCGAGTTCGCGGTCATACGCGTCATGGTATTGACGTTCACCGCATCGTAGGTCCCAGCCGGACCGGGATTTCCTGCCACATACAAAGTTCCGCTGTTAAGCAGCCCGACGCTGGCGCCTCCGACCGGCACCGTGGCCTTGATGGTTTGCGACGGAATATCGAGCTGCTGCACCGATGCACCCGAGCTCGATCCGCATTCGACTCCGCAACTAATCACATAGGCAGTATTGCTGTCAGCTGCTGAAGAAGGCATTGACCGGCCTGGCAAATCCCGGAATCTCTACCGCGCTGGGCGCGGTAGCGCTCAAGTTGATCAGGAAAACCGAATCGGAGTTGTCTGCAAATACCAGCAGATATTGCCCGCTGGGACTAAGCGCGATATATCGAGCTGAAGGCACGGGATAGGTCGCGCTGATGGCCGCGGTGATGGTGGATGAGGAAACTGTTATGGCTTCCACCGCGCCATTACGTGCTCCGGTGACGGGTACATTCCGCACCGGCGCGTACACAGTAGTGCTATCCGGGGAAAAAAGTGCCATCCCCGCAAAATCAGGAAGAGCCACGTTGCCGCTGGTCATCTCGGTCGCGTTATCGACGAAATAGATTGAGTTGCCATTAGGGTCATAAGCCAGCGTCGTGGCCCGGCTGGGACTCTCCACCTCGAACGTCAACGAGCTCCCAACCGTCACAGTGACGGGGACGCCTGGAATCACCTGGCCGGTACTGGAGTTGATCGTCTGGGGAGTGAACGGCGTAGTGTCGTTCTGGGTATCCATCACCTGCATATTGCCCGAATACGTATTGCTCACGAAAGCGCGATGCTGCGCCATACTGGGTGGCGGAGGATGGGATTGCTCCCTCCGCCACAAGATGCGATGAAAAGCACGGCCATGCAGGTGAGGAAAAGGAGGAGTGCGACCCGCTTCAAACGTTTACCCCGGACATCATGATGAATTGCGATGATATGGTGGAATCCGCTGAATTATAACAGAGCGCGGCAGACCCCTCGAACACGCGAATGCCGATGGCGAATTCACGCCATTTGCGATAAAGTTCAATCAACCTTCAGCCTCCTGGATATCCATGACTACGGACCTCATTTCGCGATTGCAGAAGGGCGCTGTCTTATGCGACGGCGCCATGGGTACCTTGCTGTACGCCAAGGGAATTTTCATCAACCGCTGCTACGACGAACTGAACGTCTCGCAGCCCGACCTCATCCGCAGCAATCCATCAGGAATACCTGCACGCCGGGGCGGACATCATTGAAACAAACACCTTTGGCGCGAATTCGTTTCGCTTGTCGAAGCATGGATGTGTGGATAAGTTGGTCGACGTTAACCGCCAGGGCGTGCGTCTTGCGCGGGAGGCGGCAAAGAGTTTCGACGCCCTGGTTGCCGGCGCCGTTGGGCCCTTGGGGGTGCGAATTGAGCCGCTGGGCAAAATCTCGCTCGACGAGGCCCGCGGCGGCTTTTCGCGAGCAGATTGCCGCCCTCAACGAAGAAGGCGTCGACCTGCTCATCCTGGAGACCTTCGGATACCTGGAGGAGCTGCATCAGGCCATTCTGGCCGCTCGCGAAGTGAATCCGCAATTGCCGATGGTGGCGCAGGTCACAATCGACGAAGACGGCAATTGCCTCGATGGATCAGCCCCCGAACATTATGGCCCGCAAATCGAAGCCTGGGGCGCCGACGTCGTGGGATGCAACTGTAGCGTGGGACCGGTCGCCATGCTGGACGCGATGGAGCGGGTGCGCGCCGTTACCACCGCGCCGCTTTCGGCACAACCCAACGCCGGCATGCCGCGTTCGGTGGAAGGCCGCAATATCTATCTGTGCTCGCCCGAGTACATGGCGGAGTTCGCCAGAAGGTTTGTGGATGTCGGCGTGCGCCTGATCGGCGGTTGCTGCGGTACCACGCCTGAGCACATCCATGTCATGAAAGCCTTCCTGCGCGCGGTGTCTGGCGGCACGATGGCCCGCAAGCCGGCTGCTCTCGCAAAAGCCAAGCCGGTCGAAGTACCGCCACTCAGGGAACGTTCGCTGATGGGCCGCAAGATCGCCGACGGCGAGTTCCTCACGATGGTGGAGATCGTTCCGCCGAGGGGCACCGATGGCAGCCGCGAGATCGAAGGAGCGCGCTTCCTGAAGTCGGTTGGCGTGGATGGCGTCAATATTCCCGACAGCCCTCGTGCCTCGGCCCGCATGAGCAATCAGGCGCTCTGCCTGCTGGTGCAGCAGCAGGTCGGGATCGAGCCCATCCTGCACTACACCTGCCGCGATCGCAATGTGCTGGGGATTCAGTCGGACCTGCTGGGCGCAAGCGCAATCGGCATCCGCAACTTGATCTGCATCACCGGCGATCCCCCGAAGATGGGCGACTATCCGGACGCGACGGCGGTCTTCGACGTGGACGCCATCGGTCTGGTCAATATCGTTCACAACCTGAACCGCGGCCTGGACATCGGCGGCAACCCCATCGGCGCTTCGACGAAGTTCGTCATTGCGGTAGGCGCCAATCCCGGCAGTCCGAACATTGACGAGGAAATCCGCCGCTTTGAGTACAAAGTTGAGGCTGGCGCCGAGCTGGCGGTTACCCAGCCCGTGTTCGATATTCGGCTGTTGGAAGAGTTTCTCCGCAGGATCGAGCACTGCCGCATCCCGGTGGTCGCCGGCATTTGGCCCCTCACCAGCACGCGCAATGCGGAGTTCATGAAGAATGAGCTGCGGGTCTCCATCCCCGACGAGATCTTCGAGCGCATGGCGAAGGCGACCACCGTCGATGCCGCCCGCGCCGAGGGAGTGGCTATCGCCCGCGACATGCTTGCCGCCGTCCGCCACATGGTGCAGGGCGCACAGATTGCCGCGCCCTTCGGACGTTATTCCTGTGCCGTGGACGTCCTGGAGGCGCTGGGCACACAAAAACGCGCCGCGGTATAGAGGCAATTCCGGAGTGGAGCTCCTTTCGTCTCCCACTGGGGTAGATTTGCCACCATTGCAAGTGTTGTAACAATCTCAGCCCGAAGGGCGGTTCAGGATAGCCCAGCGCGCAGCGCTGGGTACGGCTGCTGTCGGCCTCAGCCCCGGCAGGGGCAGCACATGAAAGGGGTGCGGTGGGTCACGGAGATTTTGCAAGATACAAGTTATGGTTCAGCAATGTCACACACTCATGCATCGGTTCTGGTGCATTGTGTCTTCAGCACCAAGCAACGCGCCAATCTTATCCGTGATCCGGAGACACTGTGGCGTTATCTTGCGGTAGTCGCTCGTGACAAGAAGATCGTGCTGCTTGCCGCCGATGGTACAGCGAACCATGTTCACTTGCTGCTAGCGATCCCACCCGTCTTGCCGCTGGCGACCGCCCTGCGGGAACTGAAGGCGCATAGCTCGCGCTGGATGCGCGAACACGGGCAGCGGTTCGCATGGCAGGAAGGATATGGCGCGTTCAGCGTCGGCCAATCACAGCGCCAAATGCTTTTGGACTACATCGCCACCCAGGAGGCGCACCATGCCAAGTGGAGTTTCGAGCAGGAGTTTATGACCCTGCTGCGCAAATCGGGTGTCGAGTTCGATCCGCGGTTTGTCTTCGGATGAGCCCCTGCCCGGGGCTGGGAGTTTTTATTGCAGGCCCACCCAGCGCTGCGCGCTGGGCTATCCTGAACCGCCCTTCGGGCTGAGATTGTTACAACACTTGCAATGGTGGCAAATCTACTCCAGTGTGAGACGAAAGGAGCTCAACTTGGTGCCCGGCCTCCATTGGTCGATTCCTGCTATAACGCCAACCGGGGCTGGCGAATCTACCGAGAAAACATTTCCCACCCGAGTGGATTAATCCCAAATTTTGACATTCACCGAACGCGTTCTGCACTAAAATTACAAAGGGAGTTTGAGCTTGCCTAAATTCGAAGAGTGCCTTCAGCGGCTGGAAAAAATCGTGGCTGAACTTGAGAAGGGCGACGTTCTCCCTCGACCACGCGCTGGAGCTTTTCGATGAAGGCATGAAACTCTCCGGTTCCTGCCGCAAGGAACTGGAGGAAGCCGAAGGCAAGGTGGAGATCCTGCTGAAGCGAAATGGCAAGCTGCAGCCGGAGGCCTTCGAAGCCGCGTAACCCAACCGGGCGACGCTGCGAAATAGCGCCGCCGCTCGTCCAACAACTGTTTTTCCCGCGCCGTGATGGTGCGGAGTTGCTGGATAGTCCACGGATATCATCAGGGTTGGCACAGCTGTCCCTTCCGCCACTCGAAAAAGGGGTTTGCCATGCGGCCTATCAATGTTGTTCTCGCTCACCACGATGCAGTTGCGGCCGACCGCCTGACTGCATCGCTTGCTAAACAGTTTCGCAACCTCGAGGTGGCAAAGTCTGCCGGGGAGATTGCTCCCGCCGTGGCGCGTCTGCGCGCTCCCTTTGTAGTCGTGGACCTGGAAATGGTTGGCCTCCCCCAACTGAAGAGTCCTCTGCTCGGAGTTTCCCTCAACCGCCTTCGTGTGCATCCACCGTCTGGCGGACGATCGCATGTGGTCCGAAGCGTTGGCTATGGGTGCGGTGGATTGCTGTCACTCCAGCGACCTGCAGGTATTCTGCTCGCCTCGGAGCGCTACGTGGTGCTCTCGCATACGCGGTCGGTGGCGGCGTGAGTAATAAGCCGGACATCGGTAAGGTCACCCCGAGGCAGCTATAAGGACGGCTTGAGCCCGTTCCCTTCCGTGACGACCAGCGGGAGTGTCTGTGCCGACCCGCGGGACGTAACGTTCAATATCCCACCCCCGTTGCAACTGTGGGAGCTTGTTCCGCCACGAGGAGCATCCCTTACGCCGTGACCGCATGAGCGCTAACTTCGACGATTTATTCGCTGCTTTCTCCTGCTTTTGCGCTTCCGCCAGCAGCTTGCGCAAAATCCGCATTCCGCTATCTACGTGCTTTTCTTGCAGCAGGAATGGTGGCAAAAAGCGCAGAACAGTGTCTTGGGTCACGTTAATCAGCAGACCCTTGGCGAGCGCGCCTTCCAGAATGGGCCTGCCGGGGACCGTCAACTGTAGCGCCTGAATCGCGCCCACACCGCGGACTTCCACCGCGATGTCGAACTTGTCCACCAGCTCGCGCAGCTTCTGCGAGAAGTACGCACCCACGCGGCGCACCTGCTCCAGCAGGTTTTCATCCTCCAGGATCGCGAGATACTCCAACGCCACGCGGCAGGTCAGCGGGCCTCCGCCGAAAGTCGTCCCGTGCTTACCCGGAGTGATGTGCTGGGCAAACCGCTCGCTGGCGAGAAACGCGCCCAGCGGCAGTCCGGCAGCGATGGGCTTGGCAATGCACACCACGTCAGGCACGACGCCGAAATGTTGGAAGGCGAAAAGCTGCCCGGTGCGTCCGAGTCCGCATTGGATTTCGTCGAAGATGAGCGCAGCCTGGTGCTGGTCGGCCACCTCGCGACACGCCCTCAAAAACTCAGTCGACGATTCCTGGATGCCGCCCTCCCCTGGATGGGCTCGAGCACAATGCCGCAAACTTTATCGTCCATCGCATTGCGCAGCGCCTCCACGTTATTTCGCGGCACGAAGCGCACGCCCTCCAGCATGGGATCGAAGTCCTTGCGATATTTCGCCTGCCCTGTGAGAGCGAGTGCGCCCATGGTGCGCCCATGGAAGGAGTTATCCAACGCGATCACAATGCACTTCTCCGGACCACCGGTGGCATGGCCGGCGGCTCGCACCAACTTCAACGCGCCTTCGATTGCTTCGGTACCGCTGTTAGAGAAAAAGGCGCGATCCAATCCCGACTTCGTACAAAGCTTCTCCGCCAGCAATCCTTGGTATTCGTTGTAGTACAGGTTGGAAACATGTATGACCTTCGCCGCCTGGTCGCGAATGGCCTTCACGATGCGGGGATGCGCATGGCCCAAGCGCGTTGACGCCTAATCCGGTGAGGAAGTCCAGATAGCGCCTGCCATTAACGTCGTAAACATACACTCCCTTTCCGCGTGCGATGGCGAGCGGGTAGCGAGCGTACGTATTCAGTAGATACTGCTCTTCGAGCGCAACAATTTCTTCATAGGTGAGCACAGATAATGTCCTCGCAGAGAGTTCATTGTAACGCTCGGACTAAGACTGCCTGGTTGACGGGGGGCGCCTAATTTCTGCAGTGCATAACGGGTTATGTGATCGAACTCACAAGCGATTGTTCACGAGCTTCGATACACTAAGCCATATGTTGAGCGAAAAACAATTCCGCGAGCGTGCCCGCAGCGAACTTCGCGAGATCCGCAATCAAGTCCTGAGTCTTGCCCGTGACCGTGACGTGTACTGGAAGGTCGAGCGCGAGGTTATCGAGCGCAACCCTGAACTTCATGGCATTCGTAATGCATTTCTCGACATGGTGCGGGCCGCCTACGCGGACGCCATGTCAGCTCGCGTGCTTCAGCTGCTCGATACCGAGGATGTCGATCTTTCGTTGCGGCGAATACTGACTCAGCTTGAGGACTATCCTCATCTGCTGCACGACAAGGTAGGCGAGCGGGAGTTTGCCGACGATCGCGCTGAACTGGATCGCGCAGCCAGCAATTTGAAGCGAGTGTTGAACCCGCACTTCGGCCATCACGAACGTACCCTGTCGGCGTTGGCATCCACGCATCGCGAGCTCGATCAAACGATTGACGCGATCATCTCAACGCTGAAGACCTACTACTGGATCATCGCGGACGCCTACCTCGACTTCGAGGTGACCTATCCCGAGGATCCCCTGGCGATCTTCCAGTTCGCCTGGATCAAACCCGAGCCGGTGGGCTAGATTATCGCGCCGCGATCAGTGCAACCGAGATCAGCGCGCCCACAATGCCCGCATTCTGCGTTGCCGACAGGCGCTCCTTCAGGAAAACTCGCGCCAGAATCACCGTGCTGGCCGGATACAGCGACGACAACACTGAGGTAACGTCGAGGCGTCCGTGTTGCGTGGCCGCGATAAAGAGCGCATTGGCGGAGGTATCCAATACTCCCGAAAATACGATCGGAACAAAAGCGGGACGCAAAGGCCGCTTGTCGCCAGGTGAAAAAGCTACGATCGCCAGCATAAGCAGCGTGGACGCCGTGCGCGCAGTGACCAGCGGCCATAACACCGCGTGATGCCCGGCTTGCTTGCACGCGAGGAAGAACAGGCCGAACATCACTCCAGACACTATCGCCAAACCTAGGCCGCGATGGGTATCGATTGCACCGTCAGGCCGCGCAATCATCCATATGCTGACCAGCGCCACCACAAAGCCCACAAGCTGAACCGTCGCGGGCATTCCCTCGCTGTATATGCCGGCCAGCACCGGCAAGACTCCCGTAATGACCGCAGAGACCGGCGCGACAATACCCATACGTCCAACGGCAAGCGCCCGATACAGCGCCGCGACCCCAATCGCTCCAGTGATGCCGGCAGCAACGCCCCACAATAACGTTGAACGCGGCGGAATTGGCTCTCCAGTAATCCAGACCAATAAGAGCATAAGCAGCAAGCCGCACGCGTGCGCGCCTGCGACTACCCGGAAGACATTGGCCCGCTTGGTGGCGATGCCGCCGGCGAAATCGCCTCCGCCCCAAATGGCGGCCGTGCACAGGCTGAGACCAGCGCCGGTTAAAGTTTCAGAGGTCATTGGATTGGAGGACGTGCTACTTTGCTGGCGGACTCTTCTCGCGCAGCACGATCGGACTCTGGTCGTACGGCACAATTGTCACGTTGAGGTCCTTGCGAGCGCCGAATTGCTGCTCAGTGACGGGGAACGCCACCAGCACGGTACCTTTTTGCTCCGCACCTGGCATGATCTTTGTCTCCACTGTCAACGGTTGCGTCGCGTGTTGGCGAAGATCAGGGTAAGCCGCGAAGTACCGATCATAGTCGGAAGGAGAAGCTGCGTCGTCGGACTGATCGCCCTGGTCAGTTTTCAAGTTCGCGGAGATGGACTTTATGTAGAGCGCCTTGTCGCCCACGTTAGTGACCGTGACTTGAAGAAGAACCATGGTGTTGGCCATGTTGGCAGGCTGGCTGGCGTATACCGCGTCGATACCACCCTGGGCAACCGGCTTGGAGCGTTCCATGAAAGCGATCACGCCTACCACGATGGCGACGACAACCAGCGCGATGGCAACCGGCACGGCAGGCGGCAGGCTGCGCTTGGGGCTGTCCAACTCCTCAGTGATGGGAACATGCCCAGCGTCATATTGCGGTTCAGGCGGTTTGGGCGGAACTTCATTCTCAGCCATGGCTTACTCCAAATTACATACCATCCCTCAGATGTCAATCTGTCGCGGGCGCGTGGGTTTCACTATATGCCACTAACCCTAGCACCTAGTCACTCCTTCCGGACCACTGATGCTTCATCGCCTGGCGAAATTCTTTCTCCGGCAAAGTATTCAGCACATCCTTCGCAGTCAGCCATGCTCGGCGCGCCTGCAGTATGCCGTATTTGATCTTTTCGAAATGCGACGTGTGGTGCGCGTCGGTGTTGATCACGATCTTCACCCCGCGTTCCCGTGCCATGCGCAAATGCACGTCGTTCAAGTCGAGCCGGTCCGGATATGCGTTCAGCTCCATCGCGACTTTGTTCTGCAGCGCCGTCTTCAGGACTGCGTCCATATCGAAAGGATAGGCGTCACGCCGCAGCAGCAAGCGTCCCGTTGGGTGTCCGAGAATCGAGACATTCTTGTTGTTCAACGCGCGCAACAAACGGTCGGTCATCTGTTGCGGCTCCTGATTGAACGCGGAATGTACACTGGCGACGACGACGTCCATCTGCTCCAGCACTGAGTCCGAAAGGTCGAGCTCCCCATCGGCCAGAATATCCACTTCGATGCCCGCCATGATAGTAATGCCGTCGGTCTGCTCATTGGCGGTGCGAATGCGAGCGATGTGCTGCTCGGCACGCTTATCATCAAGGCCGTTCGCAAAGGCCAGATTTTTCGAGTGATCGGTAATGGCAATGTACTGGTAGCCACGCTCTTTTGCTGCTGCCGCCATCTCGTCAATGGTGCATCGCCCGTCGGTTTCGACAGTGTGCATGTGTACTTCGCCGCGAATGTCTTCACGCCGATCAAGTGAGGCAGTTCGTGCTTCTCGGCAGCCTCGATCTCTCCGCAATTCTCGCGCAATTCGGGAGGAATGGAATCGAGCTTGAGCTTGCCATAGATCTCATCTTCGGTTGCGCCGGCAACGCGCTGGTTATCGTCCAAGCGAAACAGCCCGTACTCGCTCAGCGTGAACCCCATGCGCAGCGCACGCTGGCGCAACGAGACGTTGTGGTTCTTCGATCCGGTGAAGTACTGCATCGCCGCGCCATAGGATTCCGGCGACAAGGTGCGCACATCCACCTGCATTCCTTTGCGCAATTTGAAACTCACTTTGTTGTCGCCTTTGGCCAGTACTTCGACGATTCCCGGAAAGCGCAAAATTTCTTCGATCAACCCAGCACGTTGCTCGTCATCAACACAGCACGGCCCGGTGATCAGCACATCGAGATCACCCACCGTCTCCCGTCCGCGGCGCAGCGAACCGGCCGGCGTAATCTTCTCAATCCCTTTGATATGCTGCAGATGCTCGGTCAACTTTTGCGCGGTTCGATCGGCTTCGTCAAGCAGGAAGCGACCGGAAATGCGCCGGTAGTCCTCGATCGCTTTCAGGATTTTCTGCTCGCTCTTTTCGCTGAGGCGCGGCAGTTCGCGAAGTTTGCCTTCGCGCGCAAGTTTCTCCACGCCGGCAAGATCACTTACCTGGAAGGCGCTCCATAGCAGGGCGATGGTCTTCGGCCCGAGTCCCTGGATCTTCAGCAGTTCCAGCATCGAAGGCCGGTACTTCACCAGCAACTCCTGATGGGGACCAAGTTTCCCGCTGCGACAAAGCTCTTGAATGTTGGCAGCCATGCCTTTGCCGATGCCGGGGATCTCCAGCAACTTTTTGGGTTCGTCGATTAATTCTGAGACCTGCTGAGGTAGTCCTTCGATAGCTTCGGCGGCACGACGATAAGAGCGGATGCGGAAGGAGTCATCGCCGTTAACTTCCATCAGATCGGCGGTTTCGTAAAAGACATTGGCGATGGCTTTGTTGTCCACGCGTGAATACCCGTGAGGAATTGTAACGTGAGCGAACCTGCGGCGTGTATGCTCTCAGGCTGGCGTTTAGAATGGCATCCCGCAATTCGGAGCGCTGCGTCTCAAATCGCGCGGTTGCGGTCAAGGAAGAATGCACAAACCGCGGGGAGCAACGTCCATGCGAGGCTTCGCGCCAACTTATGCGGCTTGGAGTCTCCTGGCTTGTTCGGTATTCTCGAATACTTATTGCCAGCTGACATATTCCTATGATAAGAAGCGTGCCCCAGCTTAGAATCAGGAGATACGGCCAACCCCACGGCCTATAGTTAAATTGAATGAAGTTATCCCCCGCTTCTACTTTCACGGCGCGAAAAACGAAATCCGCGCCCAGCACTTCCTCCGGTCTTCCATTTACCGTGATCCTCCACCCAGGTGCCCAGCGGTCCGTAACCATCAGCCAGCCGGGCTTATCCGCTACGTAATGGAAGGAAAGCGAGTTCGGCCAATAGGAGAGCCCGGAAATACGCGCCACCGAGGCAGGACTCAACGAGTCTGCATTTACCGTTGGCAGCCATTGACCCGCGGCGTCAGAATGCTTCCGCGAGATTTCCTCCATCTGTGGTCCAGAATGAATAACGATGACCGGCTTCTGCAACTGCTGCATTCGTTTCTCGAACACAACAAAATTCCCATCGTTGGCGGACGCAGTTACAGCAGATTCCGTGAACCACAGTCGATTCTTGCCCAGCGCCATCTCGCGAAGTAAGGGGTCATGTTCAATCTGCATGTAGTAGCGGTTCCATAGAGAAATGTCATTCTCAAGCGTGGCAAGCTTTAGCGGAAGATTCCTGTTAGTAGGAAACTGAGTGGTAGAAAAATTATTTAACGGCGCGGGCGGATCAAGGCTCCGAAACAAGTCGTCACCAGAAAGATCTAAGCTTGCATTATGTTCTGCATTCATGATGTGCCAAAATCCCCGCGCGCCAGGGGAATAGATCGTGGACCTCGATATACGCAGTGTAGCAATGCCGTCAAACACTGCAATAGCGATGAATAAGGCAAAGACAGTGGCTACGGATAGTTTGCGCATCCAAAGCAACAAAGCGAGGACGACAATCGAACCCCATGTTATCACTCCATGTAGGATGGCCAGCTTAAATCCTGGCGGCCGAACCGCCGCCAGATGAGTTACGATTATAAATACTAAAGCTGAGGTCAGCGCGAGAACCGTCCCGCATATAACTAGCCGCAGTCTCCTACGATTTTCAGATTCGGCCTTGACGGCTTCTAAGTCCCTGGTCCCGAATGCACACAAAATAACACCCAGGAGTATGGCATACGTTCGAAAGCTGGAAGCATTCCGAAAATATCGGGTTGGAGGAACGAAATCGTATAACCATCCTCGCAGCGGTAGCTGGTAGCCTGTCGCGCAGCATAAGAATAAGATCGCCACTGAAAATAACCACCAGCGCCGTCTTCCGCCACTCAGCAGGCTGAACAATGCCAGTGTGATCACGGCACAACCCATATAAATACTTCGCATGGATTTGTCTGCCCAAGGCCAGAAATAGCCACGGTGGATATCCAACAAGCTTAAATATGGACTGCTTAGAGTCGTAACTTCGCCGGCAGGAAAAATATTCTCTCTAAGCGCCACCTCTCTGGGCCTAGTTCCAGTTCGGTCGCTATAACCTTGGGTGTCTTTAAAAAAACCGATGTATGCGGGAGCCATCACAGCGGCGCCTATAATGCCCGTTAATATTACCGCTACCACTGAATGGGTGACTTGTTTACTTAAACTGACCGATCGGTTGCGCTCAGGATCCCAAAGATAGCCAATTGACCATAGCAAGAGAAAGGCGGGCGTAACGATGGTATAAACAGGGTATCCGCCCAGCGCAGACAATCCATAAATAGCGCCAGCTTGTACGGCCTCCCAATAGCTCCGGCGCAACAAAGCTATATCGAACCGCCATAGTATCCATGGAAGCAACGAAACCGAATAGATATGGGCGGTATGCTCTGCATGGCCGGTATAGAAACCTGAAGCGGCAAAACCTAGGGCAGCTATTAATCCACCCCAAACCGGACATCGCAGATGACGGCATAGTACCAGGATGCCTATCGGACCTAGAGTCCAAATAAACATCCAATACATAACAAAACCGGCTTGTGGGCTTGGGGACAGTAACCCTGCGGCCAATACGATGGGTGAGGTGGTGCCAAACTCAGGCTCAGCGGAATCAGGGGTGCCGGCTGCAACCCAGGGATCCCAGAGTACGAGCCTTCCTGCTTTAATATGGTCCGCTACCAATGAGAATTCCGGCCCGAAGTAATCCAGGCCATCCCACTGCGGCGCCGACTTGCCCGAGAGTAGATCGCGATTGCCAAGACAGAGGACTGCGATAACGATGCAACCGGCCAGCCACCAATTAAGGGTCGTAGACGCCGTCAGCCATCGCGGCCCATCAGAAAACATTTCTGGGGCGGCGTCGACAATTGGTTGCTTGGCTATGGGCATCGTATGTGGGGGCCTTGATCTGCGTACAATCAGTACGTCAGGCGGCGACGCGGGGACGTGGAAAGTCTAACACGGAGCATCACATTCCTACGCCATGCGTTACCACTGCATCCAGGCTAACGTCGCATACAATAAATCATGGTCCGATAAAGCATTCGCCATACAACAGCAGGACGAGCTCGTCGCTCTAAACGTATAATGTGGCCCTTCGATGCGCCACTTGAGGTGAATCATGCAGAACTGGAAGAAAGCGATAGTCTTTGGCTCAATTGGCGCCGGCGCGGTGATGCTCTTCACGCGTCGCCGTCCTCTAGGCATGGCCTTTGCCGCGGCCGGCTTGGCGGTTTTGGCTTCCGAGTATCCCGAGAAGTTCGAGGTGGTATGGGAAAGTGCCCCGGAATACTTGCAAAAGGGCATGCAGATTTTTTCGACTCTGCAAAAAATGGGAGAAGGCATAGCCGAAGAAGCGGAGCGGCGGAGTGTCAGCGCCTGGCGCGATTTACGCGGGCAACGTAGCTCCTGATCTTCAATACCCGCGCCATTCGCCTGCGGTCGATGCAGCGGTAAACTTCACTCGATGCCCAATTGCTTGCGCGCATCAGGGCTCAGTCGCTCGGGCGTCCATTGCGGATACCAAACAACGTTCACGGTTGCGTTACCCACGCCCGGCATTCGCTGCAGGCGTTGTTGAACCTGATCGCTAATGTACTGGTGAGACGGGCAGCCCGGCGCGGTCAGCGTCATTTCGACTTCAACATCCTGGCCTTGCAGGTTGGGAACTTCCGTGGGCTTCAGACGGACTTCATAGATCAATCCGAGATCCACAATGTTGACCGGGATCTCGGGGTCGTAACACTCTTTCAACGCTGAGATGACGTCTTCCTGCGTCAGTGCCATGAAAACCTCTGGCTTTAGTTTAGCGGGAATTACTGCATTCGTCCTGCTACTTCAGCGGCAACCTGACTACGCGACCGAGCCTGGAGTGGCATCAGAGCTTCGAAACCTTAGGCGCGTGTTTGTCGGGCTGTTTGGCCGTGCCGGATGATTCCTCGAAGCGCGGGCCTGGATGGATCGTCTCGAGCCGGCGATGGTGCTCCGCGTCGCTCGGCACCGTCCAGTTATTTTCCTGTTCGACCACGCGCACGATGGCAAGACTGTTGCTGGGCAAAATCAATCCGCCGCTGGTCACCGATACTTCGTCCCGCTCCCAGACACGTGCCAGCATGGTGTTCTGCGTTCGCGATACCAGTCGGGGAGCATCACTGGAGGCGATCACAACACCACGGTCAGATTGCTCGGCGGGTGTCAGTACTACAAAACGCGCGCTCAGAACCTTCTCATCGAATCGCCCAAAAACAAATTGAAAAACCTCAGGATGCTCCGCAATGCCGCCGTCGCCTACGTAGTTCGCCACATATTCTTCGTCGATCACATCGCCAGGCGACACATCGGACAGGGAGGTTTGGGGATTCTGCGGATCAAGCTCTATAGGAGTTACACTCCCGCCGGCATGGAGAATTTGCAGCTGCAACAATTGCGCGCCATACGGAACACTCGATTCTCCGGTCGGGCGGATGTCGTCCATTGAAAAGCGAGTCGCCGTGTGGACGTATAACGAAACGCTGCCGTCGGGACGCAGAACGGCAACACGATCGTTCACCAGCATCACCGGCGCATTTGGGAACTGCCCGGTAGTTGCTTGAACCAGTTTGTCCGCAGCATCGCGGCGATAGGGCGCATAAAACGGTTGCGTGTCTGGAGCTTTGTCGTCGCTACTATTGGCAGCGGCGGCAAGCCGGCGGTACTCGGAAGCGTTGGGCGCGACCCGCAACCATGCGTCGGCAGCGCGTTCCGCCTCGGAATCGTCTCCTGCTAGTTGCAGCTCGCGAACCAACATCAGACGCGCGGAACGGTTCAACGGAGCCGACGCCAACAATTGCCGAAGCGCTTGTGCAGCTTGGCTATGACGTCCTTGATCAGCCAACGACTGCGCATACGCCAGCGACTCTGGGGCGCAACCGTCCAGCTTTTGCTGCGCTGCCGCGGCCTCCGCGAATTGCCCCTGGCTACGGTAAAAGATCATCGCGCGGCCGGATGTTTCGCATGACGGATGCTCCGCCAATCGCCGCGACCAAAGCAGGCGTGCTTCCGTTGTGGAATTCGCAAGGCTCCCGTCGCCGTTGATTGCGTCGCCCAAAGTCTCCAGTGCCGTCACGTCGTTGAAATTGACTTCCAGAACACGTCTGGCAAACTTTGCAGCCTCGACCCGGTGCCCCAACGCTAAGCTCCACTGGCCCAATCCCTCGTCGGCTGCGATGGCTCCAGGCGCGAGCGACGACAAGCGGCTCCATGCCTGGCGAACTTCGGCTGCCGTCGAATTCTCGCGGGCCCAGGACTGCGCTAAAAAGAAATTGCAGTGCCGCTGAACCCGAGGCTGATGGCAAGGCGTTGATTTGCGCGATTGCCACCTTAAACTGCCCGTCGGCGTAGGCCGAGGAAGCTAGCTCGTAAGTTAATTCCTCCACCGATCGCTTGGCCTTTACCGGAGCAGATGTGTCCGACACAGACGGCGATATCGCAATCCTAAGTGGCGCCCCTGCCCCGGCAAATTTCGCAAGCAGGCGGTGAGGACCAGCTGGGATTTCGAATGTGGCAGAAGCAACAGCAAGCGTTTTGCGAAGACCGTCATCTTGTAGCAACAGCCGCTTACCATCCACGTAAATTTCGAGCTGCCGCCCGCCTTCGGTCCGTACGGTCGAAGCTCCTGGCGCAAGCGATGCAAAATGGGCAACCGCGTAGAAGGTTCCGCGAGGCGAGAGATACGAAGGCAGCCTAATAATACCGTCGGAAAATTGGAAATTCTCAACCGCATGGTTGTCATAAGACGCCTGCGCCAAGTCATCATTCGGGAACATCGACATTTGTTCCGTGTCAGGCAGCGGACGCCGCCCCATTGGACCCACCATGCGCCACTCGGTCAAGGTGCCCGACGCGCGCGCGATAGCTTCGGGATCGAGCGTCGGAACACCATCCATGGCCGCATCCAGAAGGGCCATGTTTAGTTCCGGCCAATTCCCGCTGGAATTTGCCAGCAGCGTTTGCAGCCCAGGAATGACTGCGCGAAACTCAGGGGTATTAGCGGCCGATTCGAGAATGCGAGCGGCCGCCAAGCGAATTCGCGGGTCTTGCCTCGCTCCGCCGCCAATTTCGCACAGGTGTAGCGCGGCGTGTAAGACGGTCGCCTCGTCGGCTTGCATGGCGGCGGCTTCCATCAGCACAAACAGTGCCTCCGCGTCGCGATGGTCGTGTCGCAACGCGCGTTCAGCAAGCTCGTGCGCGCGAATCAGGTTGGCATTCACAAATAGCGCCGTCGCAGCCGAACGGGAAAGCATCGACTCGGAAAGCGGTTCGGAATGGGAGGTGATAGTTTCGCCGGCCCCGCGTTCGTCAATGCGCGGAGGTGTGATCTCGGGCGCGCTCTCGTGATTCAATCGTGCGGGCGTTCTGTCCTGTGCGAATGCCGGCACAATAAGTGCCGTTGCTACGCAGACAATCGATATCGCGGCTCGAACCTTCATGCTGTGCTTTCAGGCGTCCTGCATTGCCATGGACATTGGCATGCCCACTCGCGGCGGCGCATCTTTCCGACGACCAGCTTATTTCGCAGGAGATGAAGAAGATTAACCGACAGGAACTGAGCGGGCAAAGAGATTTTTTGCCCTTCGTCTACCACTTCCCGGTAGCAGACGCGTCTTACCGCCACCAGCGGCGAATCAGCGTATAGATGAGTTAGACGATTCGTTGGCGCTTCCAGTAACTAGGGTGATTGCAGTATGCATCCGAGACCAGATAAGCAATATGGAGCAGATGGCTTAGTCGACCCCCGAAAGAGACCTTAGGCGACGTTGAAAACATTGTGCCGTAATCCGGAAGAATTCGCGTTCACCACGGTTTGTTTCCGTGATGTCTTACAACCTTTCGGATCGGACTCGGCTTTTCTGACGCTGGATTCTGCATCCAACTTCGCTTATAAGACACCATGTCCAAAACCAGCAAGATCGTCCAGATTGTCTTGCTCGTGGCAATACTGGCTGCGGGCATCCGCTCCTATCTCTACCTGCGCGAGCGTAATGCCAGCATGGGGGAAACGAAGAAAGCTAAAATCGCTTTCAATCCCGACTATTACGTCACCCTAAAGAAGTTGTATCCGCAGAATCTGAAAGACGCGAAAGAGCTGACCCAGCAGCCGGTATGGGTGCGCGAGGGATATCGCTTCGCTTATTACCCTTATGCCGGTCGCACGGATTTCGCCCATCCCGCGGGAACGCTGGCACCGATTGACAAGCTGAATATCAAGGACGTCGTTGTCGATCGTCCACCCGACTCTGGGACAGAAAAACAGGTGATGGCCATCTTCGAAAAGGATGGCAAACGCTTCGCCTTTCCCATTGGCCTGGATAAGAATGGCGACTACGAGATTTACTCCGACGATATTCTTTTCATCCAGGACCCTCATCAACTCTACAAACATTGGCCCGCCGAGGTGTGGCAGTCGATCGACGCTCATCAGATGAAGCCGGGAATGAATGAACTGCAGGCGTCGTTCGCGATTGGCATGGGAAGGCCCGAAGGCACCGGGATGTCGAATCCGCGGATCGTCGATTATCCGAATAATGGTCACCCCTTGCGCGTGACTTACACGGATGGCAAAGCCACGCAAGTCGAGCCCGGTCCGTAGCGACTAGACATGCAAACTCGGCTGGCTCTGCGTAAAATTTGATGGGAAATGTGTGCTAGGAGGAAATGGTGAAAGCGATCCGTGTCCACGAATTCGGCGGTCCTGAAGTGATGAAGTTGGAGGAGGTCCCCGCCCTTCAACCCGGTCCCGGACAGGTGGTGGTTCGTATCCATGCCGCAGGAGTAAACCCCGTTGACGCATACGTCCGCACCGGGACTTACGCGGTGAAACCCAGTCTGCCCTACACTCCGGGAAGTGACGCCGGTGGCATTGTCCTGTCAGTTGGATCAGGCGTCAAGCGAGTGAAGGCCGGCAACCGCGTGTATGTCACCGGGCCAAACAGTGGTACCTACGCAGAGCAGGTTCTCTGTGGCGAAGCCCAGGTGCATGGCGTGCCCGACAGTGTGAGCTTCGAACAAGGCGCGGCCATCGGCGTCCCTTATGGAACGGCGTATCGCGGATTGTTTCAGCGCGCCAACGCCAAACCCGCAGAGACCATTTTGGTTCATGGTGCGAGCGGAGGAGTTGGCAGCGCAGCCGTGCAACTGGCGCGGGCAGCGGGCATCACCGTTATCGGTACGGCTGGAAGCGAGCGCGGCCTTGAACTGGTAAAGAAGGAGGGCGCACATCATGTTCTCAACCATTCGTCCGACGGCTATCTCGACGAGTTGATGAAGCTGACGGATGGCCGAGGCGTGGATGTCATCGTGGAATTGCTGGCAAACAAGAATCTGGGTAAGGATCTGACGGTGCTCGCCAAAAAAGGCCGCGTCGCCGTGATCGGAAGCCGAGGCCCAATCGAGATCAATCCGCGCGATGCAATGGCGCGCGAAGCGGATATCCGCGGCGTGACCCTGATGGCCGCTTCCGAGTTGGAATATAAGGCCATGCACGCGGCGCTGGTCGCGGGATTGGAGGATGGAACGTTGCGCCCGGTGGTCGGACAGAAAATTCTGCTCGCCGAGGCTCCCCGGGCTCACGTTGAAATCATGAAGCCGTCAGGCGCTCACGGAAAAATTGTGCTGGTACCGTGATCGGCGTATTGGCGAGTGAACAGACCCTAGCCTTGCAAGCACAAGGACTGTTCTGCCAAAGAGGCCGCTGATATGTCGATCACTCGGCTTCAGGAGGTCGAATGCACCGGCTCGTACAGCTTGTCGATGATCCTCTCCAGCACACTGCAACGATTGCGCAATCCATTCCTGAATTCGTGGTGATCAGCTTTGGCGATCTCTCGCAATAGATGGGTCTGATGCTCTTGCAGGAGATCCAGAAGCAAGCTCTCTTCTTCCGCGGTCAACCGGAGTTCCATCACGGCAACCTCCACTTAATTAGATGTTGACAAGCTCATTGTAGGCTCGACCGCGCAACTTGCAACTGCGCAGTTGCGGCCTCTCCCAGGCTACCTGGAGGCTGCATGAACGATCAGAAAAGCAGATTCCTCGCGTCAAGACTGGGCGCTCAGCAATGACGATTCCTGAACCGCCTCGTATCCGTTTCGTAACGGTTGCATTTGCGCGACACCATTACAATCGAGGCATGTCCCGCCTTAATCTGGCCTGCCGCTGCTGCGTCGTGATGGCCCTGTGTCTCGCAGCATTGCCGCCGGCGGCCGAAGAGTCTGGTGCCTCGACATTACAAAGTGCGATTGTGCGTGCAATGGCGGGACGTCGCGGCACTGCGGTAGTTGTCGATGTGCAATCCGGGCGGGTTCTCGCGGCTTACCATCTGGATGTCGCCGCCCGGCGCGTGGCGCGTCCCGGCTCCAGCATCAAGCCGTTTACACTGCTTGCGTTGCTGCAAGCGGAAAAGATCGACGCGCATACCGCGCTCATGTGCAAGCGTACGGTCTCCATCGAGGGCCACAAACTCGACTGCACGCATCCGGCAACCCCGGAGCCGTTGCTCCCCAGTAGCGCGCTGGCGTATTCGTGCAACTCTTACTTCACCACGGTCGCAACGCGCCTGACGCCCCAACAATTGCGCGACAGTCTTCTGCGCTCAGGCTTCGGCTCGCGCACTGGGCTGGCGCCGAACGAAGTGGCCGGCGACGTTGCGTTGAGCCACTCGCCGCAGGAATTGCAGCTGCAAGCAATTGGCGAATGGGGAGTCAGCATAACGCCGCTGGAGTTGCTACACGGCTATCTTGATCTTGCCAAGCTTGCCCAAACTGATCCGCATGGAAAGCTGTCGCCGATTTTTGAAGGCCTGCAACAATCGGTCGCTTACGGTATGGGCCGTATGGCGCAACCGAACGTGCCGATCAAAGTGGCCGGCAAAACCGGGACCGCCCCGGCCGACGAAGGTCCGTGGACGCATGCCTGGTTTGCCGGCTACGCGCCCGCCGAAAGTCCCCAGATTGTACTGGTCGTATTTTTGGAAAAGGGACATGGCGGTTCGGATGCTGCCGCCGTCGCCCGCGAGCTATTTGCAGCGTTCGCGGCTAGGCGAGTCGCACGCGTTGATGCGATTGCGACGGGGGCACAGAATTGAAACGGCGGTTGGCGGCCATCAGTCTGCTGCTCCTGCTGTGCATAACGGGTGCTGCTGAATCGGGAGATCGCGACGTCGGCAAGACTTCTCATAGCGGGTTTCCACAGACCGTGCGGGTGCGGCTGTGGTATCTACACCCTCCGCGCGAGCTGCGCATTCGCGCCGACGCTGGCCGGGCGCAGATGCGAACTTGCATCACTTGCAAGATGACTGCGATCACGTCCGTCGCTGTGCGCGCCACGGATTCGCGGATTGTGATCGAAGGAGGCAAATCCTCTTTCTCTGAGCTTCGCGTGATTGGCGCGTATCAGATGAATGCCACCGGGGATCCACCACTGCACGTTGATTTCCCTATCGACATCCACGCTAGTGACAGTCACCTGCTCATCACCGCGTTCATGCCGATGGAGGAGTACATCGCGGGCGTGCTCGCCGGCGAGACCGGCAACTTTAAGTCCGATGAGGCGCTGAAGGCCATGGCGGTTGCGGCACGTACCTACGCGATGCACTTTGGCAGCCGCCATGCCTTGGAAGGATTCGATTTCTGCGACACCACGCATTGCCAGGACCTGCGTATCGCCGGTATTGATACCCATTTGCGTAGCATTGCCGACGCCACCGCAGGCGAAGTTCTCTGGTACGACGGCGAACCGGCCGCCACTTACTATCACGCCAATTGCGGCGGCACCACCGAAGACGGGCGCTTTGTTCTCGGCAACAATGAGCCCCCGGCCCCGTTTCTGATCCAACACTCCGATCAGTACTGCGTGCGCAACGGGAGCACCCAGTGGCGCTCCGAGATTGCGAAGATCCAACTGCAACGCGCTCTAGCGGCGGATGGCATCGTTGTTCCTGGCGTTCTGCGTACGGTTTCGGTCCTGCATCGCACCCCCAGCGGGCGCGTGGAGTTCCTACGCGTCACCGGCAGCAGCACCATCACGGTAACCGCGCTGAACTTCCGGTCCGCGATTGGCCGCCACATTGGCTGGGACCGCATGAAGAGCAACTGGTACGACGTTAGCGACGATGGCGAGCGCCTCAGCTTTCACGGCCGAGGCTCTGGACACGGAGTGGGCCTGTGCCAGGTGGGCGCTGAAGTCATGGGCGAGGAAGGTCGTTCTTATCGCGAGATTCTCAGCTTCTACTATCCGGGAACGGGCCTGGGCATTAACGCGCAGGGCATACCATGGCAACAACTTGCCAACGAAGATGTCGCCTTGCTCACTACGCGTCCCGATCGTGATCGTTCGCTCTTACCTCTTGCAACTGGATTTGTGCACGAGGCCGAAGAAAGTACGGGCCTGGTCTACCGCGCTTCGCCGCGGCTAAAAATTTATCCGACGGTTGCTGCGTTTCGTAATTCTACGGGTGAGCCGGGCTGGGTGGCAGCTTCCACTCGCGGGCGCACTATCCAGATGCAGCCCTCCGACATCTTGCGCGAAGCGGGCACCCTGGAGAGCACCATCCGCCACGAGCTGTTACACATGCTGATCGACTCCTACGCGCTTCCGGGAACGCCGCTTTGGTTTCGTGAGGGGCTGGTGCTGTACCTTACGGCTCCGAACACCTCGTCGCAACGAAGCGACACATTCGACGACTTGAGGAGTTTGGAGGGAGCGCTGAGGTCTCCGGCGAGCGTGGAAGAATTGCGGCGCGCTTACGCCGGCGCCCAAGCCCAGGTGGCCCAACTGGCGCAACAGCATGGCAAACGAGAATTGCTCGATTGGGTGCAGAATGGCCTGCCGGCGGAGCTAGCCACCAACGGGGCGACCCCGCGCCCCAGTGGCCGATGAACATCAGGAAGTATCTCGTAGCCAGACCTTGTTGACCGCTAGTCACAGAGATGCCAAAATGACTTAGATGCCTAGGCTGAACTAACTAATTAGTTCATACGCAAAAGGGGTGGACCATTAACAATAAGGAACGCTATAACGTGCCGATGGTGATCTCAGCCTTGGCAGCTCGTACCCAGTTTGGCCAGATTATGCGTCGAGCTAGCCAGCGACAGGAACGATTTGTCGTCGACAAGAGGGGAGAACCACAAGTGGTGATTATGGGAATCAAAGACTTCTTGGAGGCCGTTTCGCCCGAGCCGAGCGTCATGGCAGCGATTCGGGCGTTGGCCAAACGCAATAAGAAGTCAACCCTGACTATGCGCCAGATCGACCAAGAAATCGCGGCATTCCGTCGAGAAAGAAGACTCAGTAGTGCCACGTCCAAGCGTCGTACTTGATACGAACGTGGTTGTCTCCGCCCACCTCAAACACGACGGATTGGAGCGCTTTGTTTTCGATCTGGCGCTCGCCGGCGCCCTCAGACTCTATGTGTCGCACGAAATTCTTGAGGAGTACAGTGGCGTATTGCGGCGTGCTCGGTTTGGGATCTCCCCTAACCTTGTTGCAGATTCCTTAGAGCTTGTCCGGAATGCAGCGGAATTCGTACGACCTAAGCGGACCCTCAGCGCTGCCTCCGATGCAGACGACAATAAGTTCCTAGAGTGCGCCGAGGATTCAGGAGCCGATTATCTCGTAACAGGCAACAAACGCCACTTTCCTAAGGCTTGGGGCAGAACTCGCGTTGTCAGTGCTCGCGAAGTGTTGGAAGAAATTATTCCCACGCTGAAAAGTTAAGGGCGCTTGCGGTAAACAAGTGGGCTCGTTGCAATAGGGAGGCACAGTATCACGCGGATCACTGCCCCTCGGTAACGGCGGAGTTTACACCTGCGTGCTTGCCAGGGCTCAGCACAATCGGATCGAGATCTTCCTTCTCCACCCGCGTACCAACGACCAATAAGAGCGCGATCCACGCCGAAATCAGAATCACATAGGCCAGGAAGAACCGCAGTCCCATGCTCCATGCCTGCTTGCGCAGGTCGCTGAGGTCGGGGATCCACCAAACTAGCTTGTAAGGAACATACGCTCCGACCACCATGAGCGCACAGAACCATAGCCAGTACGCCGGCCGCCGCAACACGCGCAGGGAACGAGCCATGCGCTTCAATCTAAATCCGGCGGCAGCAACCGTGGTGGCAACCGGCAGCCACACGGCAGGCACCAGCACCCACAGCAGGAACCACAGTATCCAATCGGCAGCATGGAAGGCCTGCTTGGGTGTACCGAAGCGCAATGACGGCGCCTTCTGCCAGAACCACACCCCGAGCTGCGGCGCATATTTGCGAAGAGTGATCACCAACCACGCAATCGCTGCCAAGACAATCCCCCAGATCGCCAGCGCAACGATGTGACGCAAAGCATGGCGGAAGGCATGCCACAGAGTGGCATTGTCTCGAAACTCTGCAACCCTGAAGTAAGCGAACGTCCCAGTGCGCAGCCACAGGCCCAAAAAGATGACGGCAATCGCGACCAGCGCGGAGACGCCAACCTGCCAGCCATGCTCATCCGGCATCAGCAGCCAGGAATACACAGCGCCCAGCAGTAAGGCATTGCCGACCAGGTTCAGCAGCCACACTTTCGCCACGCCACTATGTTTCGCGGTCATTTCACCGTCACAGTCAAGGCATCGCTGGTCGAGAGATATTTCGGTTGATACATCGGCTGCACGCTGGTCGGGCTCACGCGGAAGACTCCAGGATTCACCACCTTCAGCAAGTACACGTATTCATGCTGCCCTTGCGGAAAGTACATGTTGAAGAAGGTTGTGCGATCGTCACGCAGCTCGCGATTGCTGTACCAGCGGCCCCACCAATCGGGACGCTCATCCAATTCGTACAGGTCATCGCGCGTGATGGACTCGGTCCCCGATGGAATCGGATCTTCGATCATCAGGTACTTCCAATCGTTACCGCCGACGGTCAGCCGTACCGCCAGCGTGTCACCCACCTGCACCGGTCCCGCGAGCTTGTCGAGGTGATACACCACGTGGCCGTCCTTCTGTTGCGGAGAGAGCCGGTAGTATTGGCGCGCCACACTCAGTTTGAAGCTGCCGGTATTCACAACTTTCGACTCGCTCGAGTAGTACTCCGCGCGCAGCGACCAATAAAGCCGGCCCTCACCGGACTTCGCGATGCGGATCTGATTGGTTTCATCTGCCAATTGCAACTCGTTCAGAGCAATCGTTGTCGCAGGAGCCAGCGCATCGGCGGCGGTGAATTGTTTGGTCGCCACCGTCCTGCCATTCACCTGCATCGTGACGCTGTAGTTCGGCTGCAACTCTTTCGTCCGCTCCAGATAGTCGGTGAGCCCGTAGATCACCATCGCCGTCTGCTCGGTTGACTCCCAGTAGTAGCCTTGATCGCGATGGCTGACCAGGTAAATCGCGGCCTTTGACAGAAGTGGGCTTGCCTGATCGGTGCGATCCAGAAATTTGAGCGCATACGCCGTCGTCTCCGGAGTGGTGTCGCCAGAGAACTCCATCAGATAGTTGGTGTCGCTTGGCCACCAGGCCTGTGAATCGTCTTGTTTCGCCTCGCTTTCAAGTTGCCTGGTCAACTCGTTCGCGCGGGCGTCGTTCATCTCCAGCATTGCGAGTCCCAGGAGCGCCTGACCGTAGGCCGTCAACGTCGCGCGTTGGTTCCACACAGAATCGAGCACCGCCGTCTCATGCGTTCCACTCAGTACCAACGCATAGGCCATGTAAGCACGCAGGTCAGTCTTCACTTTTCCCGACTGATCAAATTGCGGACGCAACCACCCGCGGCCGCGATCAATGGCGTCCTGCTTGACGTCAAATCCCGCTGCCTTCGCCTGACTCAACCCGGCCAGGACGTACGCCGTCATGAAGGCTTGGCTGTCGTCAGTTTGCCACCATCCCCAGCCGCCATCGGGATGTTGATAGTTGTAAAGCCGGTCGAGACCCGCCTGCACCTGCCTGTTCAGCACTTGCAGATCGATGTTCGACTTCACGCCCAACTTCTTCATCGCGTCCGCCACCAGCACATCGGGCAGGAAGCTCGACATGGTCTGTTCGGTGCAGCCATAGGGGTACGAGGTCAAGTAATTGAGCGCGGCGAAGACCGTGCCCGCGATTGACGGTGTCACCTCGATCGTCAGCTTGCGAGTTCCCGCCTCAGCGCCTGGCGGGAAGGTGAACGGCAGCAGCGTGTCGCTCCTGCCCGGGACCGCCACCGATCCCGATTTCGCCACCGCCAGCTTCACTCCGAAAGGAACCACGGGCAGCGTCAGTTCCATCGCGTCGCTCTCGACGTCAGTCAGCGCCTTGCCCAGCACTCGCGCTGAATCCACATCGCGCACGCGTACCCGGTAGTCCACCTTCATCAGTCCGCGACTCGGAACTCTGACATTCTGCTGGGCGCCGTCGAGCACCTCGAGGCCGGTAAACTCCATTGAGACCTGCGCGACTTTTTCCGTCGGAAGATAATTTTGCACGATGGTCGAGAGCGTTATCTCGTCGCCACGCCGGAAGAAGCGCGGCACCACCAATCGCACCATCAGGTTCTTGCGGACGATGGTGTTCACCACAGCGCTGCCGACTTTGGTGTCGAGGGTTACACCGCGGGTGGTCGCCCGCCACGAGGTTATGGCGTCGGGATAGTCGAAGTGCACCGTGGCTTGTCCGTTGCTGCCGGTGTGCACGTCCGCCATCCAGTACGCAGTGTCGGGAAACGCCTTGCGGATCTTGGGCTGCACCAGGCGTTCAGGTTTCAGTTGTGCCATTGCCTTCGACGACCGAACATTCGCCAATTGCATCGCGCGCTTCCCGGCCTGCCCACTGAAGTAATACGTCAGCGAGGTCTCCGTGCTCACCCTGGAGTAAACGCGACCATAAAACGCACTTACGATGCTGCCCACTGTCTCCGGCTTGATCGCGTAGATCGCCTCATCCACCACGCCCAAACTGAAGTCGGCCTGCACCGGCTTGCCGCTGGAGTCCGTCGCCTTGATGGTATAACTGGCGGCTTCGCCCGGCTGGTACTGCGGCTTCGAGGGCAGCAGTTGCACATTCAATTCGTGCTGCACGGGCGGCACCGTGAGACTCTTCGATCCCTGATAAAGCTTGTTGCTGTGAATGAAAACCGCCGCCACGTAGAAGTTCGGTGCGTATTCCGGCTTGATCGGAACGTCCACAGTGATGCTGCCGCCGTTGCTCTTGATCACCTGGCCGGAATAGAGTCCGTTGCCTTCAACCGTCACCAGAACCGAAGTCGGCTCCTTGCTCGTAACGATCAGCACATGGGCGGTGTCACCCGACTGATATGTTTTCTTGTCGGCGACAATTTGCACGCGCTCCTCGGCGGGACCGCTCCACCACGGGCTCTCACCGGGGGCCCACAAATAGGCAACGGTTTCGACCGTGCGGTTCTCTGGAGTCGTCGCAGTTACGCGAACGCGAAACTCGCCAGTATCGGGAATGGTGAGCTTGATCTGTGCCTTGCCGCTGGCGTCCGTCTGTCCTTGCAATGTCGTCACCACCGGGCCCGCGCCTTTGCGCCAGTCCCAGCGAGTCATTTCGACACGGAATGCCGTCGCGACCGACTTCTTGTCGTAATCCTGGGCGGTGATGGCGACGGTCGCGGTGCTGCCCTTGCTGTAAACGTACGAGTCCGGTTCGGCGGTCAAGAAGAACCTGCCATACGTCGCGAGCGCGAAGCCATGTCCCGCGATTTCGCGGTTGCCCTCGTCGGTCACCCGCGCCTCGATGCGATACGTCAGATCACGTTTCTTGCTATCGACCTTGGTCGGGATCGTGATTTGCAACTTGCCGTCGGCATCGAGCGTGCCGCTCCTCTCGGTCTCCTGTTCCCCACCGTACGTGTCATCGGCGGCCTCTTGATTGTCAGCCTCAGAATTGTCACCCTCCTGATACGCACCGGCCTCATCGTCGCCTTCGTCGCGTCCCATCGGCCAGTACGTCGAGGTGTGAACTACCCACGTGACCTTCGCATTCGCAACCGGCTCGCCGAAATAGTAGCGCGCATCAACGGTTGCTTTGATCGGTTGCCCTTGCAGCACGCGCGGGGTCTGCGCGGTTACCTTTACTTGGTACTCAGGTTTCTTGTAGTCCTCTACCGAGAAGCTGGTGCCTTCGACGTAGCGCTCGCCCATTTGCATCGAGAGGTAATAGAACCCAAGATTCGCGTCGGCGGGAATGGCGTAATTCCATTCCGCCGTCCCCATTTCGGAGAGCTTCACGGTTTGCTGCCAGATGGTTCTGTAATCCCGCGGATCGCGCATCTCCAGTCTGAGCTCGCGATCTTGCGGAATGACATAACCACTCGGCGTCTGCGCGCGAATAATGGACTTGAAATGCACCGTGTCACCAGGCCGGTAAACAGGGCGGTCGGTATATGTGTAGCCACGCAGGCTGGCATTTGGATCGTCGCCCAGGTTCCACGCGCCGGGCGTGTTGATTGCAAACTGATCTGCGCTCGTCGCCAGCACCGCGACGTTCTCCGGCTTTGCCTCGGTTAACGTCGTGTCCAGCAGGCCTTGCTGGTCGGTCGTTTTGGCGGCAACTTCTTTCTGGTCCACCCACACACGCACCATGATCCCCGCGATAGGATCGCCGCTGCGCCGATCGACCACGAAGCTCATCAGGCGGCCCGGCGCGCCTTTGGTGATGACCGCAATCTCGGTGACAACGATGATCGTGTAAGCGCGCAGCGTGCCGTTGGTCGCCTCCACCAAGTACACGCCCTTATCGCTCACCGGGATGGCAACATTCTGGCTCTCCCATCTTTCATGCGAGGGCACGGTCCAATGCCAAACCGAAACTACCTGCTGTTGATTGAGCACGGGCACTTGGGCGTAACTTTCAACTTTGGCGCCTGATTTCTTCACGCCGCCGTTGATCTCCCACAAGCGAATCGTGTGGCGCGATTCGGGCGAAAACTGCGCGCGAATGAAGTCGCGTATCCACGCCCACACGCGGTGCTTCCAAGCATGAAACTTCTCCAACCAGGTCCGCGACTGCTTGGGCAGGCTCGGCGCGCGACCACCGAAGTTATGCAGCTCCTGCATCTGGCTGAAGAACTTCACCGGATCGTTAACGCGATAGACCCTGAACTCCAACGCGTTCACGTTGTGGGAGTAGACGGAAACTTCGGGCTTTTCTCCAGGCAAATAGGTGCGTTGGCTGGTCAGCGAAAACGAGGCGCCGGTGTCGGCATCGTCCTGAGCGAATAGCGGCAGCAGAAATATTTGAAGCAACAGGACGACAGCAAGCCCGCGAGTGCAAATCGCTTTGAAGGGGTGCGCCTTCAGAGTCCGCCCCAAGTTTGCCGAAGGGGACAGCGATAGCAGTTCTCTGCTCTTGTCCTCACGACTGAGTTTTACAGTTTGCTGAAAAACTTCGTCGCGGCTGAATTCGATGGGGCGCGGCTTCAGGCGCGCCATTGAGTGTCTCTTATTCTTGTCATCACGAGCGGGCTTCAGCCTGCGAGGGATCTGCTTTTCCCTTATGGCGTGGCTTGCCCGCATCACTCTGCGCCCCGCAAGATGTTCCACCGATACACGCCGAGAAAGCCGGGATTGTCTGCGATCGGGCGCCAGCGTGCGTCGGGGTAATTCAGGAGTTGCGCGAGCGGAACGCGACGAATTTCTCCCGGTGCGCCTCCGCTGGGACCGGTGTGATAGACGACATACGTTTCCGTACCGGGCTCGACCTGGCTTCGCCCGATGAAGATCATCGCGTGGAATGGCATTCCCTGGCCATCTTGCCGAAAGAACAGCAGGTCGCCCGGAAGAGCGCGACGCAAGTCACGACCCATGAAATATGTATTGTGCCGCCAGAGCGTTTCCACATCAGCAAATTGTGCGAAGGTCCCATCTTTGAGGTCGTTGGATTGAAAACTTCCACCGCGCACCCGAAAGATCCCGGCCCCAAACGGAGTGTAAGGATATTGATATTGCTGAATGTCACTTGCGGAAGCCGGAGCCGGCAACGCCATCTCGCGGGCCCACGCTGCGTCGTGCGGGCGCAAGGCCTCGCGATAAGCAAAGCGCAAGAGTGCGGCACAATCGTCAATCTCCGCCGGCAACGCCTTTCCGCGAAAATACTGCGCCTCGGCCAGAAAGGTAAACCAGCGGCGAAAGGCGAGCTGGTCTGCAGGATCGTGCAAGCGCAAGAAGGCAGGAGTACCGTCGCCGATGGTATCGCTGGTGTCAGGTGTGGTACGGAATGCGATCTCTTTCATCGCAAATCCAGGAGCCGTGATCCGCACCTTCGTGTCGCCGGGCAATACACCAGCGCGCAGCGACGCGATCGCCACATCGCCCTCAACAATCACTGACTCCACTGCTGCACGATGCGGGTCTTCGACCGCGACCTGCACGCCACGCAATTGGTGGCCATTGGTTGGTGTGATTTTCAGTTCGGTAGAAGTGAAACCGTCAGCGGGGATTGCGGATTGGGAAAGTTGTAGTGCGAAGGTTGCAGGCGCCAGCGCACGTCGCACAGTGAAGGCGCAGACCATCGCCCCTGTCGCGACCACAGCCAACACTGCCAGCCAGCGAGGCACGCCGCGCATCGCGGTCCTCTCCTTTAAGGGATGCGCGGATTATAAACCAGCAGCTAACAACTAGCAGATTGCAACCAGCCCCGAGCCGTTAGGGAGTGACACTTATCTTTGATCTTCAGATTGCTTGCCTCTGAAACGACCAGCCTCTGACAGGTATCGCGGCCCGCCGTCGCGATTGAATGAAGTTGCGCACGCTAAGAGCTAGTTGCTCATTTGCTAGTTGCTAGTTGCTGAGTTTCCGCAACTCCGCCAGCAACCGCTCGACTTCTTCGGCGACGTTGTAGTGCGCCAAGCCAATACGCAACATGCCACCGGAGGCCTGCACGCCCAGCCGTTCAGCAAGGTCAATCGCGTAGTAGTTCCCGTCCCAGGTAAAGATGCCGCGCTCCCCAAGGTGAGCCGCCAGTTCACGCGGCGTGTAACCCTCCATGCGAATGGCTACCGTCGGCGTACGCTGATCGAACTTTGCCGCATCCTTGATCCCGTAAAAGGTGAGTCCGGGAATCGCCAGCAACCCACTGATTAATTGCTCAACCAGTTCCCTCTCGTGCTGCTGAAAGACTTCATAGGCCGCGAGGATCGCCGCGCGCCGCGTCTTCACCTCAGGGTCGTGATGCCGGCCAACATCGGCGATGTAGTCAATGGCTGCGATCAACCCGGCGAGACATTCATGGTTCTGCGTGCCGGTCTCCCAGCGGTCCGGTAACTTCTCTGTGCACGCGCGAAGCTTATAGGGGCGCAGTCGCTGCAACTGCTCCCTCTTCCCGTAGAGAATCCCCAGATGCGGCCCAAAGAACTTGTAACTGGAGCACGCCAGGAAGTCGCAATCGACGGTCTGCACGTCAATCGGCCCATGCGGCGCGTAATGTACCGCATCAAGGAACGCCATGGAGCCGGCCGCATGCGCCAGCCTCACAATCTCATTCACGTCGTTGATGGTGCCAACCGCGTTGGCAGCCCATCCGACAGCGACCATGCGAGTACTGCGGCGAATCTTCGCCGACAGGTCAAACATATCAAGCGTGCAGTCACCCGGTTTAATGTCAGCCGTGCGCACCTTCACCCCGCGCTCTTCCAGGCACACCCAGGGTGAGACGTTCGCGTCATGGTCGAGGCAGCTCACTAGTAATTCGTCGCCACTCTTAAGTTCCCTACCCAGGGCCCGACTCAACGCGAAGGTCAGCGTCGTCATGTTGGAGCCAAAGACCACTTCATCGCTTGCGCAATTGAAAAAGTCCGCCATCGCAGCGCGTGCGTCGGCAATCACTTGATCGGTGCGCTGGCTGGTGACAAAGGCGCCACCGGTATTCGCGTTGCTCGTCGAAAAATAACCCGCGATTGCATCGATGACGCGCTGCGGGACCTGGGTTCCGCCCGGGGCGTCAAAGAAAGCGGCAGTTAGTCCATTCACCTGCTGATGCAGCGAGGGAAACTGTTGACGTACCCACTCCACATCCAGCTTGCGTGCCGGTACGGCGGTTCTTGCGCTCGAAGACATGCTTAGGAACTCCTGACCGCGGTGAGGAAGTCTGCCAGCAAGCCATACGCCGTAGCCTCCAGCCCGGGGTCCTGCTCGGTAATGATTAATTCCGGAAAGACGTCGGTTTCAAAACTGATGACCGACGACGTTCCCTTCACGAGTGCCAGCGGATCCGAAAGCTTGAGCTGCCGGGGGGCGACTGACGCCACCACGCTCCCATCTTCCGCACATCGCGCACTACAAACCAACTTGCACGCCTCGCCGCTGGCGCGTGCCTCGCGAAGTTGTTCCGCAGTAATTCCGCGAATCCCTTCCCTGCTGACGTCGTTCAGTTTCAGATCAGCATGCATCAGCACATTGGCCAACGCTATTACTTTCACCGCGGCATCCACGCCTTCGATGTCGTCGGTCGGATCGGATTCAGCCACACCCAATGCCTGTGCTTTACATACTGACTCCTCGAACGTCATCCCCGCTTCCATTCCTTCCAGGATGACGTTGGTCGTTGAGTTCAGTACGCCACGAAACCCGCGCAGTTCAATGGCCGGCAGAGTCTCGCGGAAAAGCGAGAAGATCGGTACACCATCCATCACCGCGGACTCGAATAGAAATCGGCGTGCCTGCGCCGCCGCCAAAGCGCTCAACTCCCGATAGGCGTGCACCACCGGCCCCTTATTGGCAGTGAGGGCGTGAGCGCCCGCCTCAAGCGCCGCCCGTATGTGAGCTATCGCTGGCTGCCCAGTCGTAGCATTGAGAGAACTGACCTCAAACAGCGCGTCGGCTCTGGCCAAACGGAGCCACTCATGAACATCGCCCACGACCTGCGCGCTGGTAAAATCCGCAGGCAGCAATTTTTCGACATCGAAGCCATTCGGCGCCACCATCCAGCCAAGCCTGCGCGAAGCCACCCCCGTGATCCGCCAAGCTATGCCGTAGCGGTTTCGGAGTTCTGTCTCTTTTCTCTGGAGGAGTGCGACGAAGGCCCTGCCGACATTGCCGAAGCCCACGATGCAGAGATTGTAGATGCGGATGCGGGTGTCTCCAGGTCGAGAGTGGCTGTACTTTTCATTGTAAACGCCCCCAGACTTCCGGAGGCGCTAACTAAGGGACAGGAGGCCATAATTTCCCCACGAATTGGGGAGCCTGACGCCAGCCGTGAGCATCCATTCTGGTTAGGCTGACGGGCGGTACCCAGGCTTAAGAAAAGCTTGGCTCGGGGTGGTCGAACGTCAGTTATAATTCTGAGTTAAGCTGATTCCCTGATGCTCACCATCATCGAGCGCCGTGGCTTTGATTGTCTGGGTGAGCCTCTTCTGTATTCTGCACGTCCGGCCCGACAGCGTATCAATTTGTACCACTCCGAATTTTCGAAGGAGCGCCAGCATGGCTATTAAAGCAACCGACTACGTGTGGCATAACGGACAACTGATTCCCTGGGATGACGCAAAGCTCCACGTGATGGCCCACGTGGTCAACTACGGCTCCTCGCTGTTCGAAGGAATTCGCTGTTACAAGACCCCCAAGGGCCCAGCCATTTTCCGGCTGCGAGACCACATGCTGCGCCTGGTCCAGTCTTCCAAAATCTACCGGATTGAACTCGACTATTCGCTCGACGAATTGTGCCAGGCTGCTGTCGAACTCGTTGCCAGCAATAAGGTGTCGCCCTGCTACATCCGCCCGATCGTGCTGCGCGGTTACGGGCAGGTGGGGGTCAACCCATTCAACTCGCCTACCGAGGTTTACATTGCCAACTACGAATGGGGCAAGTATCTCGGCAGTGCCGACTGCGAAGATGGCGTGGACGTCTGCGTTTCGTCCTGGACTCGGCTGGCGCCCAACACCATGCCCACGATGGCCAAATCCGGCGCCAACTACATGAACTCGCAGCTGATCAAGATGGAAGCCATCGTGAACGGCTACAGCGAAGGCATTGCGCTCGACGTGAACGGTTATGTGAGCGAGGGTTCGGGCGAGAACATCTTCATCGTGCACAAAGACCGCATCTACACACCGCCGTTGGGCAATAGCGTTCTGCCGGGCATTACCCGCAACTCCGTGATCCACATCGCGCAGGAACTGGGAATTCCAATGATCGAGCAAATCATTCCCCGCGAAATGCTCTACATCGCCGAAGAGGTGTTTTTCAGTGGTACTGCCGCCGAAATCACCCCGATCCGCTCGGTAGATAAAATCACCGTTGGCCACGGCGTTGCTGGTCCCGTTACTAAAGCCGTTCGCAAGGAGTTTTATGACATTGTCAACGGAACAGCTGAGGACCGGTTTAGTTGGATGACGCCAGTTCCAGTTTCGGCGAAACAGCCGGTAGGCGTATAGCAAAAATCAGACCCAAAAGGACAGGGGCGCAATCATTGCGCCCTTCTTTATTTTTGCGTGAAGTTGGGGCCAGCGAGAGAGTCGGCGGCAAATAGCCGGCATCGCCAACTTGCTTATCTCTGCTGAATCGATTCCAGGTACATCGTCAAATTGTGTATGCGCATTTGTTCTTGCGCCGGATCATGCCGTCCCAGGGTAAGAAATACCGGCCCCCACACGGGCATATCCTTGTTGCCATGCGCGGCTGTCAGGCTATCGCCCTTGATGATCTCCGCAATATGCGCATCCGGGAAATTTCCCGCCATTCTTCACTGCGAGTAGCGTCAGATCCGTTGGCTTCGCCTTCAACGCCGCAGCCGCTGGACCGTTTCCCATGCCGCCTTGACCGTGACAGGACGCGCAGTAAGCGATGTACATGTCCTTGCCGGAGGACGAACTTGTGTAAGGCGCGGGAACCTTCTTGATCTGCGAAGGTGACGCCTGGGCTGTGCCACTTGGGTTCGCGCTTGGACTTGTTTGCGCGGTAAGCGAAATCGACAGTGCCAGCACCAGGGCAGTTGCCAGACACGCGAAACGTAAACTCATAACACCCTGCTTTCCACTTTTATGATTGCATTGCTGCTACGGCCCATTATGGCGCGCGCGCGCGAACGGGGGCAGCGACACGCATCACAGGCCCAGGTAATCACTGTGTCTCGTTCCCAATTTGGAACTTGGGATTAGGATTCGGCGGAATCGGAGATTGGACAGTCCGAGGGTAGGCTCAGAACTCCATCGTCTTCAACTCAGGGCTAACGATGAGCGGGGCTTCCGTGGCACGCTGGACGTCGTCCGTGCTAAGCCCAGGCGCGATCTCTTCCAGGACCAGGCCACTCTGCGTCACACGCAAGATACGCCATCTCAGTGACGATGTTGTGGACGACGCGCAGGCCAGTAATTGGCAAGGTGCAGCGCTTTAAGATCTTGGAGGCGCCACTTTTAGTCGTGTGCTCCATCGCCACGATGACCCGCCGGGCGCTGGCGACCAGGTCCATCGCCCCGCCCATGCCTTTCACCATCTTGCCGGGAATCATCCAGTTGGCAAGATTGCCCTCTTCATCCACTTCCATGGCGCCGAGCACGCTCAGATCAATGTGTCCACCACGAATCATGGCAAACGATTCGGCGCTGGAGAAGTACGCTGTGCCGGGAATTTCCGATACCGTTTCCTTACCGGCATTGATCAGGTCCGGGTCTTCCTCGCCCGCCAGCGGATACGGCCCGACGCCGAGCATGCCGTTCTCGCTTTGCAAGCACAACGTCCATGCCAGGTGGCACGCAGTTGGCCACCAGCGTGGGCATGCCGATTCCGAGATTGACGTAGAAGCCGTCGCGTAGCTCGCGAGCCACGCGCTTCACGATGCGGTCGCGCTTTTCGGTGTCCTTCTGCTTAGCAGCTTTTTCGTCCGGCACTGATTCTCCTGCTTCGTGTTACGCCATCACGGTTTGCGCAGCGTTCGCCGTTCAATCCGTTTCTCGTAGCCGGTTCCGTGGAAGATGCGCTGCACGTAAACGCTCGGGGTGTGCACCTGGTCAGGCTCAATTTCTCCAGGCTCGACCAAGTGTTCGACTTCAACGATGGTCACCTTGGCTGCGGTCGCCATCATGGGATTAAAGTTCTTCGCCGTCTTGCGATACACCAGGTTGCCCCAACGATCGCCCTTCCAGGCCTTGATCAGTGCAAAGTCGGCTTTCAACCCAAGCTCCAGCACATACGGCTTGCCGTCAAACTCGCGAGTCTCTTTGCCTTCAGCGACAACCGTGCCGAATCCCGCAGGAGTGTAGAAAGCAGGAATCCCTGCTCCACCTGCGCGAATGCGCTCCGCGAGGGTGCCTTGCGGAATGAGCTCAAGATCGATGCGCCCGGTCAACACCATCTCTTCCAGCAGGCGGTTTTCGCCAACGTAACTCCCCTTGTGCGACTTGATCTGACCAGCGGCAAGCATCAGCCCGAGGCCGAAGTTGTCGATGCCGACATTGTTGCTGATGGTGTGCAGGTTCTTTACACCCTTCTTGACCAGCGCGCGGATAAGGTTCTCCGGAATCCCGCACAGCCCGAAGCCGCCAACCATCAGGGTGTCGCCATCTTTGATGTCGTGAATGGCTTCGTCAGCGTTCGCAACTACTTTGTTCATTGCCATAGGATTTTGATTCCGACCGGCGATTGTACCGGGGTATGTCGCCTCGGCGCAAAGGTTCATCGTTCACGAGCTCGACCTCCGCGTGGCCGTTGAGAAACTCAGAGCAATTGCGGTGGCAATAGTAATCGTGTTGCGTAGCCGCCTGCGCCTCGCGTTGGGTCACGCCGAATTCCAGTTGTCCTCCACGGCGCGTACCTTCAGAATGGCCGTCCAGTTTTGCGACCGTTCCCGGCTGTGCATTCATGGGTTCGCGTATCAAGATGGCGGCGCGAAGGTCGGCTCGGTAAATTTATGCTGCCAGGCGTCTTTGTGCTAGTCTTGCGAGCAACGCGACACTTTCCGGAACAGCCGGGTCTTGCAAGTGTTGCTTTCGTGGGGAGAAAACGGACAAATGGGCCCGAGTATGTGGCAGAAGAAGCTTAATCCTTTCTATGGAATGACTGTGCTCGCGTCCCGCATGATTTGTATCCTTTTGCTGGGTTCCTGTCCCCTGTTAGCGCAGGCAAGCGGGTCAACCTCTGCCGCAGCGGCCGGTGCGCCGCAGGGACGCTCTACGGATGCAATCACGCCTACGAGCGGGCAGCCGCAGGCTTTCCCGGCGATTGGAAGCATCAGCGGAACGGTGCTGGATGCGACGGGCGCGCCGGTCTCCGGGGCCCAGGTCAGGCTTACTCGCGAGGCAACAACGCCGGCTGCAGAAACTCTTACCGAACCGGATGGGCATTTTTCCTTTACTAATGTTGCGCCGGGCCCCTTCGAGCTGAGTATTGCGCTTGCGGGCTTCAAGACAAAGACGGTGTCCGGGAACCTGCCTGCCAAAGAGGACTACCTGGCATCGGCGATCACGCTTGAGTTGGCTCCGGTGGTCACCGACGTGAGCGTGCGGCTGACGACCGAGCAGATTGCAGAAGAACAGATCAAGGTGCAGGAGCAGCAACGCCTGCTGGCGGTGATACCCAACTATTACACCAGCTACGTGGCTGATGCCGCGCCGATGAATCCGAAGCAGAAGTTTGAGTTGGCGTGGAAGCTGGCGATCGATCCGTCGTCGTTTGTGATCGCAGGGATCATTGCGGGAGGGGAGCAGGCGAACAACTCGTTTCCCGGCTACGGACAGGGCGCGGCGGGTTACGGGCGGCGCTTCGGCGCGGCATACGGCGACTTTTTTATCGGCACCTACATTAGCAACGCCATCTTGCCATCGATTCTGAAACAGGACCCCGTTATTTTTACAAAGGTACGGGCACGACCAAGTCGCGCATTCTCTACGCCATCTCAAGGTCAGTGATGACGAAGGGCGATAACGGCCACTGGCAGCCTGACTACTCGGGGATCCTGGGCAGCCTGGCGGCCGGAGGCATCTCCAATCTGTACTACCCCGAAGGCAGCCGCCACGGCTTCAGTACGACGGTGAACAATACGCTCATCGGGATTGGCACAGGGGCGGGGGTGAACATCCTGCAGGAATTTGTGTTTCGCAAATTGACGCCAAAAACGCCGCCCAAGGGCGATCACCCGAGCACGTAAACGCGATCTCTACGCAGGGTGACGCGCCAATTGCAGACCCACAACAGCCAGAAGAAACGGGGTGGACTAGCTACCAGTCACTAATCCCCCAGCCCTAGCTCCCAGCCCCTAGTCCCTGCCTTCCCCAAACTTATTTGCGCTCTCGAACATCTCGCGCAGCCCCGGTCCGCGCAGGTTCTCGCGCAGATGTGCGAGTTGTTGCTCGAAGCGCAGCAGGGCTTCTTCGATGTTCTGGCTGTTGGTAAGCGCGATGTCGCGCCACATCGAGTAGGGGCTGCTCCCAATCCTCGTCATCTCGCGCAAGGCCCGCCCGCCGATTTCCTTGACGGCTTCGTCCTCTCCCAATTCATCACGAAGCGATGAAGCGAGCGCTGTAGCCATCATCTGCGGCAGGTGACTGATCCACGCGCACAGGCGATCGTGCCGTTCTGGATCCATCGCAATCACTCGCGCCCCGATAGACGCCAGCAGTTCAAGGTACTCTTGCTGTCGCGGCGTGTAGGGCTGTTCTGCATTGATCGGCGTGATCAGCCACACCGCATCACGGAACAAGCCAGCCTCGGCATTCTCGATTCCGCCGTGCTCTTTGCCGGCCATCGGATGACCGGGAAGCACGCGAATTCCGGCGTCTGCGCCGAATACCATGCGCGCGCGTTCCACGAACTGAACCTTGGTACTACCGGTATCGGTTACGAGCGTGCCGGCAGGAAGAGTGGGTGCAAGCTTTTCGAAGGCAGAAAGTATAGCGCCAACCGGCGTGGCTAGGACCACGACATCGCTGCCCTCAACCGATTGCCTCACGTCTGTGTCTCCGCGATCGATTGCACCGCAAATGATGGCTGCGTCCAGCACCTCGGGCCGATCGCAGCCGATGAAGGCTCCCGGCAAATCCAGCCTGGCGCAGCGCAAGTCCAAAAGAGCCACCGATCAAGCCGGTTCCTACGATCGTGATCTGCCGAATCGCCATGGCTGGGACGGTTTCACGCCTGTCCAGTGGAACACGGTTGAACAAGCTGAGGAAAAAATCTCAAAAGCAGATCCCTCGCCGACTGAAGCCGGCTCGGGATGACAAAAATATAAAAACTCCTAACGGCCCGCCTGAAGGTGCGTCCCTTCAAAGCGAGAACACCTCAAATCGTCCGCCCCACCGCCGGAGCGATCATGCGCAACTGGTCCATGAGTTCGGAAAATTGTTGCGGATACAGCGACTGAGCTCCATCCGACAGCGCCTCATCAGGCGAAGGATGCACTTCGATCAGCAAAGCGTCAGCCCCGGCGGCAATCGAGGCGCACGCCATCGGCGCGACTTTGTCGCGTAGTCCCGTGCCATGGGAAGGATCGGAGGTGATTGGCAAGTGCGACAGCTTGTGCACGATGGGAATCGCCGAGATGTCGAGCGTGTTGCGAGTGTAGGTCTCGAAAGTACGGATGCCGCGTTCGCAGAAGATGACCTGGTAGTTTCCCCCGGACAGAATGTACTCGGCCGACAGCAGCATCTCCTCGATCGTCGCCGCGATGCCGCGCTTCAGTAGCACCGGCTTCCGCACTTTGCCTACTTCCCGTAGCAAGTTGAAGTTTTGCATGTTGCGCGCACCCACCTGGAAGATGTCGATGTAGGGCAACATGACTTCGATCTGCGAGATCTCCATGACCTCGCTGATCACCGCCATCCCATAACGGTCGCCAGCTTCGCGGAGTAGCTTTAGTGCCTCCAGGCCAAGACCCTGAAAGGTATAAGGCGAACTGCGCGGTTTGAACGCGCCTCCACGCAGAACCTTGGCGCCGGCCTTGCGCACAACTTCGGCCGCGGTAAATAGTTGCTCCTTCGATTCCACTGAGCAGGGGCCAGCCATCACCACCACTTCCTTGCCGCCGATCTCCGTTCCGTCGGGTAGCTTCACGACGGTGTCGTGCTCATGGAACTGCCGCCCCGCAAGCTTGTAAGGCGCGCTAATACGGTGCACACGCTCCACACCCGGTAAGACCTCGAGGTCGCGCGTATCGAAGTCGATACGTTTGCCCACGGCGGCGAGCACACTTTGCCGCGCCCCAGTAGTCCGATGCACAGCGAATCCCATCTTCATCAGGTGATCGGTCACCCGCTGGATCTGGTCTTCACTGGCATGTTCCAACATCGCAACAATCATGGTTTCGCCCTTTAGCCCCTAGCCCTTAGCATTTAGCGCTTAGCTTTTTAGTAATCCGAAACTAACCCGTGTTGTCTCCCGGGCGTTCACACTAACCACCAGCCACTGCTTTTCAGTCGTTAGGCTCCAACCCGGTGATCTCTCCCTCGACCGGGGTTTCCGGAGCCATCTCCTCGCGCTGAAGCTGCCGCATCACGTCCACCAGGCGCTCATAGACCTGGCGGAGTTGCACGTCCGACAATGGCCCGCCATTGGCACGCGCGATGTTCTGGAAGATGATCTTCTCCCGGTCCGGCTCATAAATCGGCATGGCTGAATCGCGCTTGAGCTTGCCGATTTCCTGGGCACATTGGGCCCGCTGGTTGATCAGCCGCACCAATTGCAAGTCGACCTCATCGATCTTCCGGCGCCAATCCTCGATGTCCATGGCCTATTGCCTCACGGCAGCACAACTACGCAAAGCTAACTCTTGCCGACAGCTTCCCGCGCTGTTCCGGTAAGGGATGACAGGAATTCTGACACAGCGGCCGCTTCCCGTCCTCGATTTTGTTCGATCGTCTGCACAATCGCACTTCCTACCACAGCTGCATCTGCAAAACTGCCGACTTCGGCGAATTGCTGGGGAGTCGAAACTCCGAAGCCCACGGCGATCGGCAACCTGGTGTGAACCCGCAGCCGCTCGACCAAGGATCGGGCGTCACCTGCAAGCTCTTGCCGTGCACCGGTGATGCCGGTGCGGGAGATCGCATACACGAAGCCTCGTGAATGCCAGGCAAGATCGCGCAGGCGCTGTTCCGTGCTGGTGGGTGCTGCCAGAAATATGGGAGCCAGGCGGTGCGCTTTCATCGCCTTGAGATAGTCGCCAGCTTCTTCCACCGGCAGATCCGTGACTAGAGCGCCATCCACTCCAGCTTCAGCGGCTGCGGCGCAAAACTTCTCCAGACCAAACTGCAAAATGGGATTTAAGTACGAAAAGATAATCAGTCCAGCGTTCGACTGCTGTCTGAGTTGCCTCGCTATCTCAAGAACACCCGTTAAGTTAGTCCCATGTTGCAAGGCACGCTCGCTGGCGCGCTGGATGACGGGTCCATCCGCCACCGGGTCGCTGAAGGGCACACCCAGTTCGATGACGTCGGCACCGGCGCGAATCGCGGCCAGCGCGACCTCGCGCGAGGTATCCAGGTCTGGGTCACCGCAAGTGATGTAGACCACAAGCCCAGGCCGTCTGTTGAATATAATTGCCAAATCGCCCCTTAAATCAGTCTTCTGTCAGAACTGCACATTCTCCCGCAAAATTCCGATATCCTTATCGCCGCGCCCCGACACATTCACGATCACGATGTCTGACTTGTCCATCTTCGGCGCTCGCTTGATACACTCTGCAATTGCGTGCGCCGACTCCAGGGCAGGGATGATGCCCTCCGTCCGCGCCAGTCTCAGGCAGGCGTCGAGCGCCTCCTGATCGCTGGCCGACACGTACTCTGCACGCCCCTGGTCATGCAAGGCGGCATGCTCGGGACCGATCGCGGGATAATCGAGTCCGGCCGAAACCGAGTGCGTCAATGCGATCTGCCCGCCGGGATCTTGCAGGACATAAGAATAAGTGCCTTGCAGCACACCTGGGCCGCCGCCGTCGAATCGTGCCGCGTGCTCACCCAGCGAGTGGCCGCGCCCGCCGGCTTCCACGCCAATAAGTTTCACTTCGCGGTCTTTGATGAACTCGTAGAAAACGCCGATCGCATTCGAGCCGCCGCCCACACACGCGATGACCGCGTTGGGCAGACGGCCTTCCGCCTTCAGTATCTGTTTGCGCACCTCCTGGCTGATGACGCGATGGAAGTCCCGCACCATCGTCGGATAAGGATGCGCTCCCAACACGCTGCCCAGAAGATAATGCGTCGTGCGAACATTGGTCACCCAGTCGCGCATGGCTTCATTGATGGCATCTTTCAACGTGCGCGAACCTGAGTCGACGCCGCGCACCTCTGCGCCCAGCAGCTTCATGCGGAAGACATTCAGCTCCTGTCGCCGCATGTCTTCCGTCCCCATATAGACCACGCACTCCATACCAAAAAGCGCGCATACGGTTGCGGTCGCGACTCCGTGCTGGCCTGCGCCAGTTTCGGCGATAATGCGGTGCTTGCCCATGCGGCGGGCCAGCAAAGCTTGTCCGATACAGTTGTTAATCTTGTGAGCGCCGGTGTGCAGCAGGTCTTCCCGCTTCAGATAGATCTTCGCGCCGCCTAGCTCTTCGGTGAGGCGCTCAGCCAGGAACAATGGCGTCGGACGTCCCGCGAAGTCGGCTAGCAGGCGGTGGTACTCATCGCGAAATGTTTTATCTTTGCGCGCCGTCGTGTAGGCAGCCTCAAGCTCCTGCAACGCCGCCATCAAAGTTTCGGGAACGTATCGACCGCCATAGGAACCGAAGCGTCCAGCGACGGCACGGGCGCGCGGCTTCTTATTCGCGTCAGCGAGCGCTGCATCCGCTGTGGAATTCTCCAGGTTGCTGGTCGTTTCTTCCATGGTTCCCTTCTACCGCTATGCCGCCTGTGCCCGACGCACCGCGCCAACGAAGTGGTACAGCTTGGTTTCGTCCTTCTTCCCGATTTTGCGCTCAACACCCGAGACCACATCCACTCCCCAAGGCGCAAACAGCCGGATGGCCTCAGCAACGTTCTCGGGATTCAAGCCTCCCGCAATGATCATCGGCATTTGCGCCCGAACCCTGACCACGATGGGCGCCGCGGCGATCCAATCAAACGTCTGACCGGTTCCACCTCGCTGGCTCGGAGACCCCGCGTCCAGAAGGATCGCGTCAATGCTCTGACGCGATTGCTGATAATCATCCAATCTCTCGGGCGAACTCAGCAACTCGCGCACCTGCAGCGTCTTAATGATTTTGCATTGCCCAACCACCTGCCGATACTGCTCCATCTGATCCGCCGGTTCATCGCCGTGAAGCTGGATCCCGGTCAATCCAACCTGCCCGACCATGGTTGCGATTCGCGTCGGCGTCTCGTTCACGAAGACACCGATCTTGTCGATCTCGGCTGGAAGTGCCGCGACGATCTCCGCCGCCGTCTCAACCTCAACCCGCCGCGTACTTGGAGCAAAGATGAATCCCAAGGCATCTGCTCCGGCAGCCAGACTCATCTGCGCGTCATGCAGATTCGTCGTTGCACAAATCTTTACCCAAGTCCTCGCGCCGGATCGAGTCATACCGTTTTTTCACACAAGCTCTTCGTGGGCTTCGCCACGCTCTTGTCGGGCGCCTTCGCCGCACTCAGCAAGCCTCTTAGCGCCTCTCCGGGATGGGGCGCACGCATCAGCGACTCGCCGATCAGGAACGCATCGAAGCCTGCCTGTCGCAAACTTGCGATATCGTCGCCAGTCTCGATACCGCTTTCCGCGACTTTGACCACTCCGGAAGGCATCAACTCGACCAGTTGCAGGGAAGTATTCAGGTCCACTCGAAAGCTATGTAAATCGCGGTTGTTGATGCCGATTATCTCGAAGCCGGCGTCGAGCGCGCGCTGCAGCTCCGCGCCATCATGCACTTCGCACAGGACATCGAGGTGCAACTCACCGGCCCGGCGGTGCAAATTGCCCAGCTCAGTCTGCTTCAGCGCCGCGACGATAAGCAGTACGGCATCGGCGCGATGCGCCCGTGCCTCCAGCAGTTGAAACTCATTGATTATGAAGTCTTTTCGCAGACATGCTAACCGGGTCGCTTTTGATGCGATCTCCAGGTTTTCCAGCGAGCCCTGAAAAAATCGCTCATCGGTCAGTATCGAGAGGGCCGCCGCACCCCCTTCTTCCAATTCAGCGGCAAGTTGGGCTACCGGAAAGTCGCGACGAATCAGCCCTTTGGATGGCGACGCCTTCTTCAACTCGGCGATAATTGCAATACCAGAATTCGCTCCAGCTCGAAGCGCTTGGCGGAATCCGCGTGGCTGGTGCTGCTCCGCTGCCCGGCCCAGCGCTCGCAGATCAGCCAACGCTTCGGCTGTCGCAACACGCTGGCGGGTGGCGGCGACGATCTCTTCCAGCTTAGTGGGCATGTGTAACAAGAATATACCTGAACACTTGTGCTTGACTTACTCCGCAGGTTCGCATACCGTCCGGCTTTATTCACCGATGGAGGAGAACCAATATGCGTCCCACGGGAATCGTGTTGATCGCGATCTATCATTTCTTGACTGCGGCGTTCCTGGTCTGTGTGGCGATCGCCCTCGCGATTGGTGGAAGTGTCCTAGGCGCCATGTTCGCTGCCGGCAACAGTATTCCGCTTGGCGGTATGGGCTTTTTCGTAGGCCTCGTGGGAGCTGCATTTATGCTCGGCTTTGCGGTGGTCGCCGCGCTTGCCGGCTACGGGGTTTGGACGCTCCGTGAGTGGGGCCGCATTCTCTGCATCGTACTGGCCGGCATCACGGTTCTGTTTTCGCTTCCTGGACTGTTGTTCCTGGGCCTTCACTTCGGATTTTTCCTCGGCGGATACCGGCTGATCAAGTTGGCCATCAATATTGCAATCATCTGGTACCTCCTGCAGCCACAGATCGCTGGTCTTTTCCGACGGAGCGCGCCTGTACTACCCCGAATGTGACCATTAGCCTCCGTTGGTAGCCGATTCAGCATGGGGTCACTCCCCTGATTCCGTCCGCTTTCGCGCTTGTACGCGGTCTCTCCGCACCTATAATTAAAGTGCTCTAGACGACCAAGACTCCGCCGGACTGCACCCGACCGTAGTCGCGCCTAATTCGCTGCTACGGCAGACGGGCATCCGGAAGTATGTCCATATGGCGATGCGCTTCTCCGCACACCGCGCGGTACCCTCCGCGAGACGCCTTTCCTCACCCCGTCGTTTCCATAAGTCCTGCTATTTCAAAATATTGAGCACGACGGTTTTACTGTCGCTACTGGCCGTAGCAACCGCAGACGGCTACGGCTTGAGTGCGGCCAGCCGCAAGCAGGAAGCTGCCGACCAATTTGAGAAGGCCGAACAGATGCGCGAGGCGCTTAACGGCCGTCCGGTGCAGGAGCGCACTCATCGCGATTACCAGCACGTGGCGGACGCATATCGCAAGGTCTATTACGTGGCGCCCGCTTCCAGCAAGGCCGATGCCAGTGTGATCGCCGTGGCCGAGATACTAGCCTCCATGGGCCGCCAATTCGAGCCCGGCGAGAAGGACCTGCGTTCGGCGATTCGCGAATATGAGTTCCTGCGCCGCGAGTACCCCGGCAGCAAATACCGCTTCCAGGCTCTGTTCACGATTGGGCAGATTTATGCGGAAGACCTCGGAGATAACGACCAGGCGCGCAAGACGTTTGAGGAATTTCTGCGACGATATCCACGCCAGGCTTTGGCGCGAGAGGCGAAACAAGCGCTAGCTGAGTTGGACCAACCGATGACCACCGTGAAGCCGGCCGAGGAGGCGTCTATTCCTAAGCCAGAAGCATCGGTTGCGGAGACTGGCGCGCAACCCGCGGTCCCGAAGAAGGCGGGGATGCCCGTGGTGACCGGCATCCGCCATTGGTCTACCCCGGACTACACGAGGGTTGCGATTGATGTTGACCAGGAGGTGAAGTACGAAGTTGGACGCGTTCCCAATCCCGATCGTATCTTCTTCGATCTGCCGGATACCAAGCTGGCGTCAGTCTTGGTCGGGAAAAGTTTCGACGTGCAAGATGGTTTCCTGAAGAAGATTCGGGTCGCACAGTACCACCCGGGATACACGCGCGTTGTTCTCGAAGTGGCGGACGTCTCCGACTATTCGGCGTTCCTTCTGCCAAACCCGTACCGCCTCATCATTGATATTCACGGCCGCCAGCCTCGTTCTAAGGCACAGGTCGCCCACCTTGACGATTCAGCGAATTCCGCTTTTGAAGAGCCTGAGCCTCCTGGCACAGAGATTGCAAGTTCGCCCCCCAGCACAGCAGCCAAAAGCATTGCAAAATCGAGTGTCGAGCGCAACGGGAAGCAGAATGCTCCCAAAACAGTTGATGGCAAAAACAGTACCAGCACTTCCCTATCGCCGAACCATTCAACCTCCGCCGTCACTGCCGCGGAGTCCAAGCTTTACCATGGCAAAATCGTCGTAGATGAAAATGACGAGGTCAGCACCGATGACCTACCGCCACGGATGACATCAACCGCCAAGCCGGCCACGGCGAAGTCGTCCCAGCCCACCGTGGCCCGCGCGGTTAATCCGAATGACCCGCTATTCGTTGACCCTGGAGACACAAAAGGTCCAGAACTCAAGGCGACAAGCGAACCCACGACAGCTCCAACTGCGGTGGCTGTCGCTCCTCGCGCCAAGGACCACAAAAAGACGAGCAAGGTCGCAGCCACCGATGTGGCTTCCGCCCACGAGGCCGAACCCACATCCGCCGGTGACCGCAACTTGACCCGCGTTCTCGGACTTAAGATCGGACGCATTGTTGTCGATGCCGGGCACGGTGGTCACGATACCGGGACCATCGGTCCAAATGGCCTCATGGAGAAAGATCTGGTTCTCGACGTCGCATTGCGCCTGGGCCGGTTATTGGAAACTCGACTTGGCGCCGACGTTATCTACACTCGCGATGACGACACCTTCATTCCGCTGGAGACTCGAACCGCCATCGCGAATGAGCATCAGGCTGACCTGTTCATCTCGGTGCATGCCAACTCCAGCCCCGACCCCTCCGCTCGTGGCGTCGAGACCTACTATCTCAACTTCACTTCAAACCCGGATGCGTTGGAAGTCGCGGCCCGTGAGAATGCCGTCTCCGAAAAATCGATCTTCGAACTTCAGGATCTGGTGAAAAAGATCACGTTGAAGGAGAAAATTGAGGAGTCGCAGGAACTGGCGACCGATGTTCAGCGATCGCTTTACAGCGGACTGGCAGGCAAGCATTCGACGCTGCGGGACCGCGGTATAAAGAAGGCGCCCTTCGTGGTGCTGATCGGCGCCAACATGCCGAGCATCTTGGCGGAGATCTCCTTTGTTTCCAATCCGACCGATGCCGAAAAGCTGGAGACTCCGGAATACCGGGAGAAGATCGCCGAGTCGCTGTACAAGGGGATCGCAAAGTACGCAGGCGGACTAAGCGGCGTTAAAGTAGCGTCGAAGCTCAGTAAGACCGTTGGAGAGTAGCTCTTGCCCACCTAGGATTGGATTCACCCTAGGAATTGTCATTACGAGCAAAGCGAGGAGCCTGCTTTTGTTGCCCCTGACACGGCCACTAAAGAAGCAGAAGATGCTGAAAACCGTAGTGATGACACCTCAGAATCGCGAGACCTCTTGCAGCAGTCAATAGAGAGCCTTCCTGGAAACTTTGTCCTTGTGGCAGTAGTCTAATCCTGCAGGAGTTTTTAACTTCGCACAGTTCCATCTCATGAAACATTTCCTCATTACCGCTGTTTTGTTTCTCTCGTTGGGAGGTCTTGCACTCGCATCTGACACCAATGACTTCCTGCCGCCATCCTTCGCTGGGTGGACGCAGTCGGGTGCCGTGCAGTCAACCACGGACGCGGCGAAAGCCGATGCCGCCTATCCAGCAGTGTTGAAAGAATACGGCTTCACCGGAGCTGAGACGGTAACCTACACCCGCGCAGACGGGCGCAAGCTGACCGTGAAGGCAGCAAGGTTCAACGATGCCACCGGCGCCTATGGCGCTTTCACCTTTTATCGCCAGCCGGCCATGAAGACGGAACGCATCGGTACCAAGGCGGCATCGGCGAACCAGCGTATCCTGTTCTTCCGCGACAATATTCTGGTTGATGCTGATTTCGATCGCTTGACCGAGATGTCCGCCGCTGAATTGCGCGAGCTTGCCGGGATGCTGCCCGCCGCGAAAGCTTCAGCCGCAAACCTTCCGAACTTGCCCGAGTACTTACCGAAAGCTGATGCTGTGGAAAACTCGGCGAAATATATTCTCGGCCCACAGGCGTTGCTCGCAGAGAAGGCGCCCCTCACGCCGGAGCAAGTTGATTTCAGCCACGATCCCGAAATTCTGATTCAGGACTATTCGTCAAAAAGCGGCCCCCTCACTCTAACGTTGATTCAATATCCGACGCCCCAGATCGCAGGCGAACGCTTGCGCGCCTTGCAAAGCGCTGAACAATCGAACCCAAACACGCTGCTCGCGCGACGCAGCGGACCGTTAGTCGACGTCGTAACCGGCCCCATCGGCAGCAGCGAGGCGCATGCGCTCCTGAACTCCGTAAATTACGAAGCCGAGGTCACATGGAACGAAGCGACTTCGGTGAGTAAGCGCGACAACATCGGCAATCTCATCGTGGGAGTGTTTGCGCTTATTGGAATCATTCTCTTGATCTCGCTCATCTTCGGAGTTTTTTTCGGCGGCATTCGCATCCTGATGAAGCGTCTATTTCCGGATCGGGTCTTCGACCGACCCGAAGATGTCGAGATCATTCAGCTGCATCTGCGATAAGACGTATTGGTCGTAAACTATTAAGGACAAGAAGGTTATCTCGTTATAACGAAAACCCGGCAGTTTTCGGTCAATTTCCCGCGATTCCCTTATCTCTACGTAAGTTGTTGAAAATACAGCGATTTAAGCCGTAGAAATTGCTTGACACGGGGTTTTCCGTGACCCTAGTATTTGTGCAGAAAGTTTTGACGGTTTTGCCTCCGTTGGAACTATTCTCCCTTGAAGAGAAGGCCGCCCCGTTGCCGGGTGGCCTTTTCGTTTGCGTCAATTTCCTCAGCAAGAGAATTGATCGCGACGAATAAAGTCCTGCGCGAATAAAACGTTCGTCCGACTATCCAGCCCTTCCAATCAGCACGAATCTCTATTCTTGGAAATGCCAGCGCTGAACGTATCGCACCATCGCCGATGCAACTCGGTCTCAGAGTGAAAGAGATGACCGCGCTTCAGCGTGACGGCGCGGAGCTCAACCCGTAAAGCTTCGCAGCGTTGTCGTGCATCACCATGTGCGCAATGGCGCCGGCCTGTTCGCGCGTGATCTCTCCGTCCTGCATCATGCCGGTGAGCGCAATGGCCAACGCTGTCCGTCCGGCGGTTGAGGTCTGATACCCGGTCTCCTCCCAGTTCACTTGCGGCTCAAGCGGATACAAGTCCGTGCCGAATAGCACTTTCTCCGGATAAAACTCCAGCATGAAGCGAACGCTGGCCGCAATATGGCGCGGCGATGTCATCCAGGTTTGTTCGGAAAAGTCAGCATAGACATTCGGCTTCATCAACAGATAAGGCACGATCTGCTCGAAACCTCCGGCTCCGCCGTGGAGCATGACAAAGTTGGTCTTGCGCAGCGTCGGGTCGTTGAAGAGGGAATCCAGGAGCAGCGGATTGCTTCCCTCCATCGCGAAATAACCGCCACATCCGCCACCGGTGTGAAAGTGCACCGCCATTCCCAGCCGTCCCGCCTCGCGCGCTATGTAGCGCAAGAGATAGTCCTGCAGCGTCTTATAGTCGGCGTCGCTGGGGACGCCACCCTTTACATAGCGCGCATAGACGCGGGCGGCATCAGCCTCCTTCGCGGGCGCGAAATCCAGCGCTCGCAGATAAGCAGCTTCGAATTTGATGGCCACAGCTCCGTCGGTCTTTTGCAGTTCCAGCAAGGGCGTGACGATTTTGGCGGTGTATTGCGCCAGAGCAGGCGGCACATTGTTCAGGTTGAGCTGTTGCAAATATCGCGCAAAGAGCGTCTCCTCCCGGCCGAAGAAAATCTTGCGGTCGGGCGATTGCGCCGCCAGCGCGGAGTTGTTCAGTGGAAACAGCAGCGTGTCGTCGAATGGCACCCAGAGGAAGCGCGGCCGCTTCAAACCGCGTCCCATGGCCACCCGGTTCGCCAATTCGCTCTCGATGCCGAGCTGGTCGAGCACCCAGTTGGGATAATTCTCGCCCTCTCGCTGCTTCACCTGTTCTTTCGCGGCCAGCAACTCCTTCACGTGCTCCGGGGTGGCGTCGTTGTACTTGTAGCCGAACATCGTTTGCCATGCCTTGATGTAGACGGGATTGTCCGCGCGGAACATCAGCCCATCCGCAGTGGGCTCCAGCGGATAGCAGGGCAGCGCGTCGAAGTCGTCGTCCGGCTGACCTGCATTCGTCCAGGGCGGGAGGATGCGAGTGGTTGTCGATCGCCTGGATGTGATTGATTTCCTCCAGCAGGCTGGCATCGGGTCTGAGTTGGTGATTGTCTTGCCCTACCAGGGGAAGCGAGATCAGCAGCACGGCGGCACAACGAAGCGCGATTTTCATCGGAACTCCTGCGGGTGGATTATCCTACAACCATCGTAAGGGAGAAAGCGTTAGCCGGCTTCCGAACCCAAAGCTCTGTCTGGTGAATCCAAATACTTACCCCACTATGGATAACATTCCTCCCAAGCCGGCCAAGAAGACCGAGATATTCAAAGCTCTGCCCGGAAGTTTGGCAACTGATCCGGCCACGCCGCGCCTTGCTCGCACTGGGTCTGGGATTGATGATCATCAATCGCGTCTCAGGTCTCGTGCTTCCGGCTTCCACCAAGTACCTGGTGGACGACATAATCACTAAGCGGCATTTCAAGTTGCTGTATCCACTGGTGGGAGTTGTCCTGCTGGCAACGATCATCCAGGGCCTCACCTCGTTTGCGCTGACCCAGACGCTCTCCAAAGGCAGCGCAGAAGCTAATCGCCGAGTTGCGTCGACGGGTGCAGGAGCACGTGGGCCGATTGTCGGTTTCTTATTACGACGCCAACAAGACCGGTATGCTGGTTTCGCGCATCATGAGCGACGTCGAAGGGGTGCGCAATCTCATCGGCACCGGGCTGGTGGACTTCGCCGGAGGGCTTGCTCACCGCTGATCATTGCCTTCGCCGTTCTGATCCGCATCAGCCCAATCATGACCGCCATCGCCTTCGGCTTTCTGGCTATCTTTGGATTTGGCCTGCGCAAGGCCTTTCGGACTATCCGGCCTATCTTCCGGGAGCGCGCCAAGATCAACGCCGAGGTTACGGGCCGCCTGACGGAATCGCTGGGCGGGGTGCGCGTCGTGAAGGGTTATCACGCCGAGCAACGCGAGCACGAGGTGTTCAGCTCAGGAGTCGAGCGCCTGTTGCAAAATGTCTTTCGCACCCTGACCGCGACTTCGGTCATGAGCCTGTCGTCCTCGACCCTCATGGGCATCATCGGCGCGATCGTCATGTTTATGGGGACCCGTCAGATTCTCGCGGGCAAGCTGACACTGGGCGGGTTCTTCACATACACCATGTTCCTCGGATACCTGGCCGCGCCGTTATTTCAGGTGGTTGGCATCGGCACCCAACTCACGGAAGCACTTGCTGGGTTGGAGCGTACTCGCGAGGTTCTCGACGAGACTCCCGAAAACGAGGATCCCAATCGGACTGTCACTACTTCCTGAGATACGCGGTGATGTCGCCTTCCAGGATGTCACTTTTGCCTACGAGCAGAAGAAGACAGTTCTGCACGATATCTCGTTTCATGCCCGCCCTGACGCGGTGACGGCCTTGGTCGGGATCCTCGGGATCGGGCAAGTCAACCATCATCGGATTGATTGCCGCCTTCCATACCCCTAACCAGGGCAAGGTTCTGGTGGATTCCGTCGATCTCTCCACGGTTCGGCTGGAGTCTTACCGCACGCAACTAGGCATGGTCCTGCAGGATTCGTTTCTGTTCGATGGAAGCATTCGCGAGAACGTGGCTTTTTCTAAGCCCGATGCAACCGAGGCGGAGATCCTCCGCGCTTGTGCTATCGCCCGGGTCGACGAATTCGCGGAAAAATTCGAGCTAAAGTACGACACCATCATCGGCGAACGAGGAGTAAAGCTTTCCGGCGGTCAGCGTCAGCGAGTCTCAATCGCACGTGCAATCCTAGCGGACCCGCGTATCCTGATTCTCGATGAGGCCACCTCAAGTCTCGACTCTGAGTCGGAATCCTTGATCCAGGAGGGGCTCTCGTACCTGATGCAGGGGCGCACCACGTTCGTCATCGCGCACCGGCTCTCCACAATTCGCCGTGCCGATCAGATCTTAGTCGTCGAGGAAGGACGGATCGTCGAGCACGGAACACACCAGTCACTTTACGAGCTTGGGGGCCGCTACTACGATCTCTACACCAAGCAACATGGCATCGAAGAGAACCTCTTCCTGGCTCCAGGAGAAGGCGATATCGCTGAAGAGGCCCCTGCCGTGCTGCCGGATGGAGTGCCTGCTGACCCTGATCCGACCACTTTGCTTCGCTAACCACTCATGATCCGGCACCAAACCCCCGATCGCATTCGGCGAACGTAACTGGAGCATTGCGGTTGGCGGCAAAGTTACATCTCTCTTCTGACGCTCCGCGAAGATGCTGTATCATCAGGACTTTCGCGCCCTAGGCTGCCTCACACCGACGAGTCGATATGGACCAACACAGTTTCCAAAAACTGCTGCGCCGCACGGTTCTGATACCGGTGGTACTGCTGTTGCTTCTGACCGCGACTCTGGTGGTTGAAATCGTAGGGCTGACTACGTCTTTCGGCTGGGTGGATCACACCGACCAAGTCATCGCCAATGTCAGGCAGTTGACGCGATACATCGTGGACATGGAGTCTGGCCTTCGTGGCTATTACCTGACTGGCGACCAGACTTTTCTGGACGCCTATAAGGCCGCCAAGGCGGAAGTACCAGGGCAGTTGACGTTGCTGAATGGCCTTACAAGTGACAACCCGAGCCAGCAGCGTCTCTTGCGAGAACTTCGCGACCTTGACCTTCGCTGGATCGAGTATTCGGAGCACCTGCTGCAACAGCCGGGCACCCGATCTCTCTCGTCCCAGGAATTCCTTGCCGGCAAACAATTGATGGACCACATCCGCGCCAAGCAGCGTGAAATCCTTGACGCGGAAGATCGTTTGCATCGAGTTCGCTACCGCCGGGCCGAGATGCTAAGCAACATTGTCATCGGTACTGCGGTCGCCCTGTCGCTGTTGACTGCCGTCCTGCTTCTTACCCTCACTCGCCGCGAGCTGTTTGAACTTTCATCGACTTACGATAAACATCTGAGAGCCGAAGCTGACAAAACGCAGCTCTTACAGGAAAGCCGTGAATCGTACCGGATCACGCTCACCAGTCTGGGCGATGCAGTGGTGGCTACCGACGCTTCGGAAAAGGTGACGTTCATCAACCCGGTCGCGGAAAAGCTCACCGGCTGGGATTACCAGTCAGCCATCGGACGCTCGCTGCGAGAGGTCTTGCGCATCATCGACGAAAAGACCCGTGTCGAGATTGAAAGGCCCATGCCTCCGCCTCGCCAACTTCAGCCGGTCGTAAACATCACCAGCCATGTCGCCCTTATCAGCCGTTCGGGCCAGGAATATCCAGTCGAACTGACCGGATCGCCGATCCTGAACGATCGCGATCAGCTTGTCGGAGTCGTGGTCGTCTTTCGGGATATCACACAGCGAAGGCAAACCGAGCAGACCTTGCGATCCAACGAGCGTCTGGCGCTGGCAGGGCGCCTATCCGCCACCATCGCCCACGAAATTCGCAATCCGCTCGACACCGTTTCAAATCTTATCTACCTTTTACGCCACGAGCGAAACGCCCAGCAACGCTACCAGTCAGTACCTGGGATCTCGCTGCTGATGAATTGGCCCGCATCGCCCAGATCACGGGACAGCTTCTGACCTTCCATCGCGAAGCACAAGTACCGGTTGAGGTAAATCTTTCCGAGGCATTGCAGAGCGTGCTGGTTTTGTTTGCGCCGCAAATCCGGAAGGCTCACGTTGATGTGGATCAGCGTTTTGAACCGGTGCCTCCGGTGCGAGGATTTCCCGGCGAACTGCGCCAGGTATTTTCCAACCTGGTGGGCAATGCCCTCGACGTAATGCCTGATGGAGGCAGGCTAATTCTGCACGTGCGCGAATCCAGCCTGGCGTCTAACCCCGCGCGCCGGGGAGTGCGCGTGACCGTCCTCGACACCGGCGCCGGCATCCCGACCAGGAGTCCGCAAAAACCTTTTCGCTCCCTTCTTCACGACTAAAGGTGAAAAAGGTACCGGGTTGGGTCTTTGGGTAAGCCGCGGCCTGATCGAAAAGCACGAGGGAACAATCCATCTTTCCAGCCGCATGCGCGCCGGAAAAAGCGGGACTGCTTTTTCGGTATTTTTACCTTTCGAGCAAGAACTGGGCCTGCTCGACGTTCCCAACATGCCGCCAGCAGTGATTCCGCCGCATGATGAGAAACCGCCTTTTGCTCTGCCGCTTAGAAGACAAGCTGGCTGGAGCCAACTCCCTCGCCACGCCCGTGATCCGCATCTAATTCGGAGCATGGAGGAAGCACAAAGGAATGGCAGAAGTAGCCGAGCAATCCCTGCGCCGTACGGCGCGAGAGATCTTCGAGCGGGTCGAGAACAATGCCCACGAAGAGCTACGCCGCTCAACCCAGGCATTGGCATTCTCCGGATTTGCCGGAGGGCTGTCCATGGGCCTGACGGGATTGAGTGTTGCCGCCGCATTGACAGCCTTGGGCAATGCTCCCGGACGCGACTTCCTGGCCTATCTGCTGTTTCCCATTGGGTTCATCGCTGTGATCATTGGGCGCGCGCAATTGTTCACTGAGAACACGCTTTATCCCGTAGCTCTCATCCTCAGTGAGCGCCGGCACGTTCTCGACACAGCTCGGCTTTGGGGTGTGGTGTTCCTGTTCAATATTCTCGGGGCCAATGCGTTCGCAGCGCTGGCAACGCGCACAAACGCGCTAAATAGCAGCATTCACGACAATCTGGTACGACTTGGAACGTTGGGAATTCAGGGAGGAGCGGCGCATATCTTTTGGAGCGCCGTGATTGGCGGTTGGATTATTGCCTTGGTGGCCTGGATGGTAACCGCCAGTCATTGGACCATCGGCCAAATCGCGGTCATCTGGCTGATGACTTTCGTAGTTGGCATTGGACACTTCTCACATTGCGTTGCAAGCAGTGGGGAAATTATGGCGGCAGTGTTTGCCGGATCGGTCACTTTCTCGCACTACCTGTATTGGCTGTCACTAGCGACCGCGGGCAACATCCTCGGGGGAGTGCTGATCGTTACTCTCTTAAACTTCGGTCAGGTTAAAGCGGGGGAGACGTAGGCGTCATCGCTCATCGCAGCAGATGACGAGAAGTGCAGGGCCCATCCCGCCTCGTTATCAACCGTCCTCGCAACTAATGGACATACCACGAACACACGGGACGTCCCGACGAAAACGCATAAGATGAGACCCAGGAGTGAATATGGCTGCAGGCACCAAATCCAAGGTTACAACTGACCATGAAGAGATCCGGCGCTGGGCAGTGGAGCGCAGCGGCACGCCCGCAGCTTATGAATCACTCCAAGAGTGCCAGACGACGGCGACGCTCGCATCCACATTTGTTTCCCTGCCGATCGGAGCCAGAGTTCGTCGGACGAGATTAGCTGGGAGGACTGGTTCAAGAAGTTCGATGCTGCCAAGCTCGCGTTCCTCTACCAGGAACTCACGGCGGGCGGGGAGAAGAGCAGCTTCAACAAACTCGTTGGTCGAAAAATCGTGGATGAGCTCGAAGTTGCGGTCGGTGGAAAAGGAAGAAGCGCTTCGCGTAGAAGGTCGCGACGTCCTGCCGCCACCGCTGGAATCGCAACTCTACCCGATGCTAAACCGCAAAGGGATGCTAAGTCCGGCACCGGCTCACGCAAGGTCAACAAAAAATCTGGCGCTATCATGGCGAGGGTGTCCGCTGTAAAGAAACAGCCGCCCACCCGGAAAGCTCCGCAGGATAGGATGTCATGATGATCGGCGCGGCGGGTGAGCTGCGAAAATCCACTGCGAGTCCCTCTCGCAATTCAGTTCGGTTGGAGAATGCAAGTGTCAGAGACGCACAAAAACTTGATCAAAGCGCGCAGCGACGAGGACCCGCCGATTCCAATTCCGCCAGGTGAGGAACCGCCTCCTCCAATCGAGGAGCCGCCCGACAAGCCGGTGGTTGCGCCTGATGCCCCAGTGCGCGAGCCCGGGCCGCAGGAGCCTCGGAGATTGTAACTGCGCCACAGATCCGTCACTGTTTTGTGCACCGATAAGCGGGCAGACAGGATTTCGGGTGGTCGGGCCGCTGCATTTATCGTCGGGCGGCAGAAGCCCGATTCAATCGGTCAGCAGGATACGGAGACCAGCAGGAGTGTCGCATCATCACCAAGATTTCCGCCGGAGTAGTTCCGCACTTTCCCAATGATATGAGCGCATTGGTCGGGCAGCGATCGATCTGGCAGGTACTCCAGCAATGCGGCCAAGCGGTCGGTTCCGAACTCCTCACCGGCATCATTAGCCGCTTCAGTGACGCCGTCGGTATAAAGCAACAAACGGTCGCCAGCCGACAGCCGCAATCGTTCCGAAGGAAAACCTGTCTCCAGCATCAGCCCCAGCACGGGACGGGTGGACGAAAGCAACTGGAGCGATCCATCGGCACGCCGCAGGATGGGAGGACAGTGTCCAGCATTCACGAAATTCAGCACGCGGGTCTTGAGGTTGAACACGCCGTAGAAGATGGTGACGTAATGGCCTTCGCCCAACTGGTTTCGGAGAATTGTCTCGACATTGCCGAGTATGAGATCGGGGCTGTCATTGGACGCCGATAGCGTACTGACAGACGCATACAACATGGCCGCGATGATTGCGCCTGGCGTACCTTTGCCGGACACGTCAGCGACACAGAAATGCAGCGAGTCTGATGCAGGTTGCCACACCCCGAAGTAGTCCCCGCCAACATCGTCGGCGGGAATGCTTTCGCCGAAGAGTTCGATTCCCTCGGCAACTACGTGACGCCGGGGTACGATCCGGGTTTGCAGTTGTTGCGCGTCCTCGCGTTGATGGTCAGAGATGCGCTGCGACGACCGCAGTTGCTGTACGCGCTTGGTCAGCATGTTCACCTTCTCCAGCAGCGAATCATTCCTCCATGGCTTCTCGATGAAATCGGAAGCCCCGTATTTCATGGCGCTGACCGCCAGGTCAACATTGCCCCAGGCCGTGAGTGCGATGATCGGAACCGTCCCGTCGGCCCGGCGCAGCCGTTCAATCAGTTGCAGCCCTTCCACACCTGATGTGCTGTCGCGTTGATAGTTCATGTCAACCATCGCGAGGTCAGGTGATTGCCGGTCTACCGACGCGATTGCCTCAGCAGGGGAAGAACACAGCGTAACCGAGTATCCGTGGCCGCGAAGCAACATGGCTAATGCTTCTCGCACATGCTCTTGATCTTCGGCGATCAGGATTGTCGATTGATCGAGGGGGGGAGCCATACCTGCGGATGACGTTGCAGATCGACTTCCAATGCGGCGAGGTCCATATCACTCACTGGATGATGGACTTACGAGACTTATCGGAGTGAGGCGCGCCCACAAACGTAAATGCGCTGTCCGAATATGGACAAGCCCTTGTCTCGGACGTCAGGCCGCGATCGGCGGAACGGCCTTGCCGGTACCATTGCGCCCGTTCGGCTTCGACCGGCGGCGGCTCTTGGGAGGACTGGCAACATGACGCACCGGGCGTTCTTGCAGCAGAAGCTCGGTGGCCTGAACTCGCGCATCACGGTGAAACCAGTTCTGCACCATCCCGGACTTTAGGAAATTACCAATCGAGAGCAAGCTCATACCGTGATGATGGGTCATCCAGGAACGCACCAGTACGAACCGCTGAAGCCATTTCTTGTGTAGATGGGAACTGAAGTCGGCCGATTCGTAAAAGCCACAGGCGCCGAACCACCCTTTCCTTGTCATCCAGCGCAGGTTCTCGATGGCCGCCGAAGGATCGATTCCCAGCGCGAGCATGGTCGCGTAAGGCGCGACCACCAGTCGGTCCTCATCTTGTTGCAGCGCCAGTTGCGGTACTCCGAAGGCGCGATAGCTATAGTTGCCTTCTTCGTCGATTTCGGCAAACGCCGACTCCGAGATGCCCCACGGCACATGTTTCTCCCATGCGTAGGCCTGCTGAGCCCGCACTGCTGCTTCCTTGCTACGTTCAAGCATGGTATCGGGATAGGCGCGCATCCAAAGCCCAGGCATAAGGTACTCGAACATGGTGCCGGTCCACGAGCGCAGCACGGGGCGGCTGTCAACGACCACGTGCGAACGGCTCATCTGGAACCAACTCTCCTGCGGAATATCGTCTTTCGCCACCGCAACGAAGGTCGCCAGACGTGCCTCGGAGGCCAGCAGGTCATAGCATGCCGACTGCAGTTTTCCCGCGTCGGCATCGTATCCAATCGACAACAACTTGCGCCGGCGATCCAACAGAAAATTGAAGTCCATTTCGCGAATGAGTTCTTCGCAAAGCGAGGCTATACGCCGCAGATCGTCGATGAGCCGCAGACCGCGACGCCGCGCATCGGGAAGTTGCGTCAACAGTTTTCTCGCCAAAGCTTGCGATTGTGCGTCGCCCGCCCATCGCTCTAGTTTCTGCTGCATTCGCTCAATAAAATCGGGTATGCGGGCAAGAGGTATTTGATCCTCCGTCCCTGTCACCTGAAGAGCCGGATCAGAGTAGAGCGGTTTATACTCCGCGAGCAGCCATGGACTGTAGTTGGTGACCGCCTGCTTCACTTGTTCGATCAAGTCGCTGGTCTGCCGGGTGAACCATCGTGCGTCCTCAATGTCCGCACGCTTTCCCTAATTTCCGGCAATTCCGACGCAACCGACAAACGGTCGAGCCACGGGACCTTGGAGTTCTGCTCGAAGGCATGGGCGACTCGCTTGGGAACGACTTTCAACTCCGCCAACACGCAGAGGTGATCGGCATAGCCTTCCAGAAGATTGGGACTGAGCAATGGTCTTTGCAGCAGTTCCAGGCAACCGTTTTTCAATGTGATCAACGATGCGACCAGGTTTCCGTTGTCCACGGTTGAGATGAAACGGGGCGCTAACGGCTGCAACGTTCGCGTGTCATACCAGTTCAACAAGTGTCCGTGTTCCCTGGGCAAACGCATTACCGTGTTCATGGTGCGGAGGGTTTGTAGCGCAAATTCCGGAACCGTCAAATACCCGAACTCACACGCTACTTGCCGAGCGTTCAACAGCAAGCCGAGGTTGGTTGGCGATAGGCGAGCGGCGATCTTGGCCGGTTCCTCCTGAACATTGTCTGGAATGAGCCAATTATGTTCCTCATTGCAATATGTGGCGAAATAGCGCCAAGTGTATAACGCGGCATGGCGCAAAAATCTCTTGTCTTGCGGGCTGGCAGCCTTCTGCAACGGTCTGGGAGGACGGTTCAACCATATAGACACTGGTTTGCTGCAAGCCCAAAGGACCAGCACCGGTAACGCAACCGCGAAAGAGTGGCGATGCGAGAAGTACACGATCACGCCAACGATCAAGGCGACGACCGGCGTCCAGTTGAGCAGGACATCCACGAATGTGAGCTTGCCGGTTCCCATCTCCGCCTCGGCCGCTGTCTCCCATTGCAGCAAACGTTGCCGCGAGACCACACGGCGATAGAACGTCCGCAACACGGCATCGGTGGACAGCAAGGTTTGATGGGCCAGAAACGTAAGGGTGAGGAACTCGCTCAACGTGGCCGTACCCAGCCCGATGAATGCGTCACGGATCGGATCTAGCCGGTGCGATATGAGTGCACGTGAGATGGAAAACGCAAACTCGAACCATGGCGGCACAAACAGGATCGCGATGGTGATCAAGGTCCAATAGATCGGCTTACCTGGAAGCACGGCCCATCCAAGCACAAACAGCAGAAACATTCCCGCTTCCACCAGACTGCGCCGCAGGTTGTCAAGAATCTTCCAGCGTGAGAGGAAGGAAATGGGATTAGAAGCGCGATGACCGTTCTCATCGGGTACGCGCCCGAAAAGCCAGTTAACAATTTGCCAGTCACCGCGCAACCAGCGATGCTTGCGGCGATTATAGGCACTGTAATGTGACGGATAATCGTCGATGACCTCGACGTCGCTGACTAGTCCTGCACGGGCGTAGGCACCTTCGATCAGATCGTGGCTGAGCAGCGCATTGCGCGGGAAGCGATGCTCCAGCACCTGGCTCAAAACTGAACTTCGTATATGCCCTTTCCAGTGAAAATACCTTCACCATTGAGGTCCTGATAGACGTCGGAGGTGGCACGGGTGTAGATATCGAATCCGGTTTGGCCGGAATAGATACTCGCCAGCCGGGACCGTGCCGCGCTTTGCACACTAATCCCAACGCGCGGTTGCAGAATTCCATAGCCCGCTGTAACGATATTCCCTCGTGGATCGATGATTGCCTGGTTCAATGGGTGCGCCATCGCGCCAACCAGACGATGGGCGGTGCCGCGAGGCAGTTCGGTATCCGTGTCAAGGGTCAGAACAAAACGCACCCGGCGGAGAAGCGCAAGGTCGCCAACCTTGACTGGAAAACTGTCGTAGGCTCCCTTGATCAGCCGGTTGAAATCGAGCAGCTTGCCACGCTTGCGCTCCCAACCCATCCAGACTCCCTCACGCGGGTTATAGACCCGGTGCCGATGAAAGAGCGCGAAGCTGCCAAATCGATTGCCGGAATACTTTTCATTCAGTCCCTGAATTAATTCCTGGCATAGATCGACCAAGGGATCGTCGTGGTTAGGGGTCTCCGCCGAATCGGGCAAGTCGGTCAGCAAAGCAAAATGCAGGTTGGGGCTGGTGATTGCCAAGATAGCGTACTTCCAGATCGTCCACCAGGCGATGGACCTGCTTCTCGTCGAGCAGTATCGTGGGTACCACGACCATGGTCACGCAATCGTCGGGAATACCCTCGCAGAAGTCCAGCTTGGGAAGGATTCGAGGGTGCAGCAAAGCGGTGGTGAGATAGTTCATCACTTCCACTGCACTTTGACTGCACGGCAACAGAAGCAAAAGAATTGTCAGAATCCGTCCATAGAAGGAGTTGAAAGCACTATAAACCGGGCTCATGATCGCGATCACGATCAACAGTGTGAGCACTTCGATTCCCCCGAGATAAAACTCCTCGGGATGGCGGCGCAGAAATGCCTGCAATCTCTCTCCGAACGGAAGGCGCACACCGGCTCGCCGCCGCAGTTCATCCGCACCTTCGCCGATCAGGTAATAGCCGACGTGGGATTTGCGGAACGCCAGACGCGCGATCTCGTACGCCATGGTTCTTGGAGTCGCGGGCGAGGTCGAGCGCCAGCTGAGCAATCTCCGACTCCGAACAATCGGAGTGTTCCGCGAAATGGGCCACCGAACGCCGGTAAAGTTCCCGGCTTTGAAAATCCATGCGCGCGTACATCCCGGCAGGGTCGGCGGCAAGTATTCGCTCGAAGACGACCAACGGCTCCAGCAATTCTTTCCAAGGCGCTTCGGTTACATCGCGCAGACTGGAGATCAACTCGCTAATCTGCTGCGGCGAATTCGAGTCGTCCAGCGCTTTCTCGCCACGCGCCGCGAGTTCTTCCAGCAATACCAACTTTAGAGCTGGCACCACAAGGGAAAGTTCGCGCATGTTAAGGGGCGCCACCGTCTGGAACGCTTCCATGTAGGTGGAAAAGGAGTGGTCGGAATGCCGGTACTTGATCGACTCGAGTAAGCCCTCGGCAGTTGCAACCACCCGCGGCATAACGGTTTGATCGGGAGTTCGAACATGAGGAACTCGCCGCAAAGAATTGGCTGCCTCCTGTAACTCGTTTTGCACGGCGCGCACAAGTCGCAAATTGTCGCTTAGCCACTGCAAGTCATTCGGAAGGCTAGGCTCGGAGTCGCTTCGAGCCTCGGCCGCCGCCAGAACGGCGTCTAGCCTGCGATTGAGGACCTTGACGCGCTCCTGGAGGTGCAGGGATTCGTCGACTGCGGGCAGCCAAACCAGCCTGTGCGCCAAATCCTGGGCGTGCTTCGCCAGTTCCGTTGTCGTGCGAAGGCGCTTCGACCCACCGTTGCACGCGCGCGCTCGGTTATTTCAGTCAACATACCCCGATAATTGTTAGTGGCCATCATGAAATTCCAAACAATTCTCTAGCGATAGCTCGCGGCCTGCATTTCAAACATTGCTGCATACGAGCCGCCCAGCGCCATCAGTTGTTCGTGACTACCATCTTCGGCGATCTGCCCATCGGCCAAGACCACGATTCGGTCGGCCATGCGCACTGTTGAAAACCGGTGCGAAATGAATAGCGCCATCTTGCCTTCCGTCAGTTCTGCAAAACGCTCGAACACTTCATATTCGCTCCGGGCATCGAGAGCGGCGGTCGGCTCGTCCAGAACGAGCAACTGGGCATCGCGCAAATAGGCCCGGGCAAGTGCCAGCTTTTGCCACTCGCCGCCCGACAGATCGACGCCGTTCTCGAAGCGCCGTCCCAGCATCTGCTCATACTTCCCCGGCAACTTGGCAACCACTTCGTCGGCAAGGCTCTTATGGGCTGCCGTCTCGATTGCGTCGATGTCCTCCTATTTCTTCGATGCGTCCCACGGCCACATTCTCGTGCGCGGTCATCTCATAACGCATAAAATCCTGGAAAATGACGCCAATTTCGCGGTAAAGATCTTCCAGGTCGTATTCGCGCAGATCGATGCCGTCCAGCAAAACCTGCCCCTCAGTGGGGTCGTAGAGGCGGGTAATCAGCTTCACGATGGTCGTCTTGCCCTGTCCGTTCTCGCCAATCAGCGCCACTCGCTCACCGGGATGCAAAGTGAAATTCAGGTTCTTCAAGATCAGCCTGGAGCTGCCGGGATAGGCGAACGACACATTGCGGAACTCGAACCCGCGCATGATGGGCCGCGGCGCAGGTAGTGCATTCGGTTTAGACCGAATGGTTGGTTGCATCTCGAAAAATGCCAGCAGGTCGGTAAGGAACAAGGCCTGGTCGGCCACTCCCGAAAGAGTCGAGAAGATCTGCTGGATATTCGTGCTGGCCTGTAGGATCGCGCCCGCCAAAAAATACAACGAACCAATCGTGAGCGCTCCGGTTACCGTCCGCCAAATTACGTAAACATAGGCCGAGTAGTAGCCGAGCGATCCAATAATCGAAAGAAATCCGCCGGCAATCAGCTTGCGCCGCGATAGTGCGACGTTCTCTTCATAGACCTGGTCGGAAAGCCGGGTAAAGCGCTCGGTGAGGAATTTGCTCAGGCCGAAAAGCTTCAACTCCTTGGCTGCTTCTTTGCTGCCGCCCAGTACGCGCAGGTAATCGAGTTGCCGCCGCACCGGTGTCTGCCGGAAATTCTTGGCATATCCGAGAAAAGCGAAGTGGCTCTCGCCGAGGAAGGCGGGAAGAACGCCGGCAATCAAGCAGCAGCAGCAGCCACGGCGAGAAGTAAATGATCGAAACCGAAAGTGTGACCGTGGTGATCACTTGCTGCACCAGGCGGCCTAGCATCTGGATCATGGCCAGCCGGTCGGTGGCTTGCACCCGGGCGCGCTCCAGACGGTCATAGAAGACAGGGTCTTCGTAGGCGATCACATCGAGCTCCGCCGCGTGCTTCATCACCTGGATGCTCACGTGACGCATGTACTTGTCGGCGAGCAGCGAGTCGAGGTAGTCAATAATGCGTGCGAGCATGCTGCCCAGAACAGCGACGACGAACTCGGCCGCCACCAGCCACCAGAGGCGGGTCGGAATGGGCTGGTGATGAGTGAGAATGGTAACGATCGAATCGATGATCAGCTTGCTGACATAGAGCAGAGCGATGGGTTGTAACGAAGCAAGCAGCCGGAAGACCAGTCCTAGCGTCACCACCAGCGGGCCGGATCGCCAAACAATCGCGAGCACAGGTGGCAGATTGCGCAAAGCAGACATGCGCTCCCGCCATGCCTTCCCGAAGTTTTTGTGCTCTTGAGTCATTGGTCCACGCGCTATCTGGATCTGCCGGCTGCCTTTTTTCGTGTTCTGGATAGAGGGGTGCTTCCTAAGCCAAGGCCTGCCTCAAGATAGATGCGCAAAACTGACGTGTAGTTTTATGCGGTACTCAGGCTGGAAATGCGCCGTGCCGGTTAGAGCAGTTTCAGAGTTGCTGTAGTCGGGCAAGTACGGGTAGAGGGGCGCTTCAGCGCCGCGTCCGCTGCGGATGAACGGATCGCTTGGGCCGTTGCGGTGATTCTTAATGACGGCAACGGCCCAAGCCTCAGAACGTGGAGTGGCTGGAACGCCAGCCTGAAGGCCGGCTCTACCCGGTCTACACCAACTCTGAAACTGGCTCAGCCACTAGTCGGCAAAGACCGGGACTTCTTCCTTGGCAACGGCTTTTCTGCGTCCTCCGGGAAGATGCCGCACCACCCAATCCTTGAAGTGGTCCATATACAGATAGACCACGGGGGTCGTGTACAGGGTCAGCGCCTGGCTCACGATAAGTCCGCCCACGATAGCGATGCCGAGCGGGCGCCGGATCTCAGAACCAACCCCCGTGCCCAACGCCAGCGGCAATGCGCCCAGCATAGCTGCGGCCGTCGTCATCATGATCGGACGGAAGCGGATCAATGCTGCTTCGTGAATGGCTTCCTCCGCGGTCTTGCCGGTGCGCTCCACCTCCAAGGCGAAATCGATCATGATGATGGCGTTCTTCTTCACGATACCAATCAGCAGGATGATGCCGATCAGCCCAATCACGTCGAGTTGCAAGTGGAAGAGCAACAGCGCCAGCAATGCGCCCGTGCCTGCCGAAGGCAGCGTGGAAAGAATCGTGATGGGATGAATGTAACTCTCATAGAGCATCCCAAGCACAATGTAAACAGCGACCAACGCTGCAAGAATCAGGATGGGCTCCGACGACAGCGAATCCTGGAATGCGGCAGCCGTTCCCTGGAAACTGCCGTGAATGGTCGCCGGAATGCGCATCTGCAATTCTGCGTCGGAGATGGCCTTGGTGGCGGTTCCCAAATCTCCTCCAGGCGCCAGGTTGAAGGAGATGGTCACCGCGGGAAATTGTCCCTGGTGATTGACGGTGAGTGAAGTGGCCGCTCGGCCAAAGTGAGCAAAGGCTGACAGCGGCACTTGTGCGCCCTGGCTGGTGATGACATACACGCTGTTCAACGCGTCGGGAGTGAGCTGGTAGCGAGGATCGACTTCCAGAACCACGTGGTACTGGTTCAAGGTCCGGTAGATGGTCGAGATCTGCCGCTGGCCGAACGCGTCATAGAGAATGTTGTCAATCTGCGATGGCGTGATCCCCAGATCGTGAGGCGGTATCGCGATCGATGATGACGGTTTCCTCCAGGCCGCTGACCTGTTGATCGCTGTTCACGTCTTTGAGCTGCGGAATTTTGCGAAGCCGTTGCAAAAGCTTGGGCGCCCACTCATACAGCTCATCCAGGTTTTCGCCCGATAGCGTGTACTGGAATTGGGCGTTGGACTGGCGACCCCCGATCTGCAAGTCCTGCACTCCCTGGAAGTACAGCGTTGCGCCGGGAATATGCGCCAACTTGGGACGAAGGCGCGCGATGATCTGGTCCACGCTGATCTTGCGTTCGGCTAGCGGGTTTGAGTGTGACGAACATGCGTCCTTGGTTCTGGGCGGCATTGCCGCCGACAAAAGCGAGAACGTTCTGCACGGCCGGATCCTGCTTCACGATGCGGATGAACTCGTTGGTTTTGGCGTTCATGTCTTGGAACGAGACATCCTGGTCGCCCATGATGACGCCAACCATGCGTCCGGTATCCTGCTGCGGAAAGAATCCTTTCGGGACGATTATATAAAGCCATACATTAACTACAACCATGATGATGGCCACGGCGAAAATAAACCGCTTGTGGCGCAGCACCCAGCCCACAGTTACCTTGTAGGTGCGATTCATCCACAGCCATCCGCGCTCGCTCATTTGGTACAGGGCACCATGACTGCCTGGGTCGTGCGCCTTCAGGAAGCGGGCACAGAGCATCGGCGTAGTAGTAAGAGAGACCACTAACGAAACCGCGATGGCGGCGCTCAGGGTCACGGCGAATTCGCGGAAGAGCCGTCCGACTATGCCGCCCATGAGGAGAATGGGAATAAATACAGCGATCAGCGACGTACTCATCGAGACCACGGTGAAACCAATTTCGCGCGCGCCCAGCAGAGCAGCCTGGTAGGGCTTCATCCCGCTCTCAACGTGGCGCATCACGTTTTCCAGCACCACGATGGCGTCGTCCACCACGAAGCCAGTGGAGATGGTCAGCGCCATCAGCGAGAGATTGTTCAGCGAGAAGCCGCACAGATACATGACCCCGAACGTGCCCACAATGGCCAGCGGCACGGCCACGCTGGGAATCATGGTGGCGCGCACCTCACGCAGAAAGATGAACACCACCAGGGTCACCAGAATGACGGAGATGATGAGCGTGCGCTGAACGTCGGACACCGAGGCGCGAACGGTAGTCGTGCGGTCAAGTCCAACCACCAGGTTGATGCTGGCTGGCAGCGATGCTCTGAGAAAGGGCAAAGCCGCCTCAATGCGGTCGGCGAGGGCGATCATGTTGGAGCCCGGCTGCCGGAAGATGACCACCAGTACGCTGGGCTTGCCGTTGAAGCTGCCCGCATTGTTGATATTGGAGTAGGAATCCTGAACGTCGGCTACATCGCTCAACCTCACCGGAGCGCCGTTTCGATAAGCCACGATGATGGGCCTGTAATCCGCTGCCTTCTTAAGCTGATCGTTGGCCCTGACCATCCAGGTCTTGTTTCCGTCGTCCAGCGAGCCCTTGGCAATATTGGCGTTCTGAGACGCCACCGCCGAGCGCACCGCTTCAAGGCCGATATTGAGCTTGTTCAGCAGATTAGGATTCGCTTCGATGCGAACTGCGGGCTGCGACGATCCCCACACAAACACCTGGCCGACTCCCTCAACCTGGGCCAGCTTCTGACCCATGATCGAATCGGCCGCGTCGTACATCTGGTCCTGCGTCATGGCGTCGGACGTCATTATCAGAATCATGACGGGCGCGTCCGCGGGATTGATTTTGCGATAGGTTGGGTTGCTGGGCAGGTCGGCTGGCAGGTATCCGCGCGCCGCATTAATGGCAGCTTGCACATCGCGCGCCGCGGCATCAATGTTGCGGTCCAGGTCGAACTGCATGGTGACGCCAGTAGAGCCGAGTTGGCTCGACGAGGTCATCTGGTTAATGCCGGCGATTCGGCCAAACTGCCGCTCCAGCGGAGTTGCCACCGAGGAAGCCATGGTCTCTGGACTGGCCCCAGGCAGCGCCGCACCGACGGAAATTACCGGGAAGTCGATTTGTGGCAATGGCGCAACCGGAAGCTGCGTGTACGCCAGGATGCCCGCCAGAAGCAGGGCCGCGGTCAGCAGAGTAGTGGCGACGGGCCGCTCGATAGCTGGGGCGGAGATGTTCATTGCTTAATCTCCGAGGGCCTCCGCGGGCTTGTGCGCGCGTAGGTGGCGCAAGGCCTCGCCCAGCCGGTCGAACCATAGATACACAACCGGGGTCGTGTACAGGGTAAGCATCTGACTGAAGATGAGGCCGCCAATAATCGTGATGCCTAACGGACGGCGGAGTTCCGAACCCGTTCCTGAACCGAGCGCCAGCGGCACTGCGCCAAACAAGGCGGCAAAAGTCGTCATCATGATGGGGCGGAAGCGCAACAGGCACGCTTCGTAAATAGCGTCCATCGGCTTCTTGCCTTCTTTACGCTCGGCTTCCAAAGCGAAGTCGATCATCATGATGGCGTTCTTTTTTACGATACCGATCAACAGGATGATGCCGATCAAGGCCATCACCCCAAGGTCCATATGGAACAGCATCAGCGCGAGAATGGCGCCTACGCCCGCCGATGGCAGAGTGGAAAGAATCGTGATGGGATGAATGTAGCTTTCGTACAGAACTCCCAGCACGATGTACACGGTTACGATGGCCGCCAGAATCAGCCAGCCTTCATTGGCCAGGGAAGCCTGAAAGGCGCGTGCCGTGCCCTGGAACGCCACCTGAATACTCGGCGGTAATCCTATCTCAGAGGCCGCCTGCTCAATCGCCTTCACGGCCTCGCCCAGCGATGCGCCATTGCCAAGGTTGAAAGAAATGGTGACTGCCGGAAATTGTCCCTGGTGATTGATGGTCAGCGGCCCGGTGGTGGTTTCGAAGTGTGCGATGGCGCTGAGCGGCACTTGCTGCGCGGTGGTGCCCAGAACACCCACGGTAGTCGGAGTGTTCGCAACGGGCGCGTTTCCAGCCTGGGTCGCGGGACTCTGTCCGCCGCCGGCGGGCACATAGATATTCTTCAGCGAATCGGGATCGGCACGGAAGCTGGGATCGACTTCCAGCACGACGTGGTACTGGTTCAACTGCGTGAACATGATCGACACCAGGCGCTGGCCGAAAGCGTCATACAAAGTGTTGTCGATTGCGCTGGCGGTTACGCCTAATCGCGAAGCCGTATCGCGATCGATCACCAGATTAGCCTGCGCTGCCTGGTTCTGCTGGTCGGTAGCGACATCGCGCAGCTCCGGCAGAGTTTTCAGCTTGGCAACCATCTTGGCTGTCCAGGTGCAAGCTCCTTAGGATCAGCATCCTCCAAACTGAACTGATATTGCGTACGGCTGACGCGGTCTTCCACTGTCAGGTCCTGCACCGGTTGCATGTAAAGCGTGATGCCTGCGACGCCAGCCACTTCCTGCTGCAACCGCTTCATGACGGTAGTCACGTCATCATCGCGTTCGTCGCGCGATTTAAGGTTGATCTGCATGCGTCCACTGTTCGGCGTCGTATTGGTGCCATCGACTCCAATAAACGATGAAAGACTCTCCACGTCCTTGTCCTTCAGGATCGCCGCCGCCAATTCGCGTTGCCGCTGCGACATGGCAGCAAAGGAAATACTTTCCGGAGCGTCGGTAATGCCCATGATCACGCCGGTGTCCTGCACCGGAAAGAAGCCCTTGGGCACCGACGATGTACATCCAAATCGTGGCGACCAAGGTTCCGATGGTAATCAGCAGGGTTACGGTCTGGTGCTTCAGGACAAACTTCACGGTGCGGCCATAAAACGCGATGGTGTTGGCGAAGGCGCGCTCCGACCATTCGTACAAGCGCCCGTGCTTCGCCTGGTCCCGCTGGCGCAGCAGCAGCGAGCACATCATCGGCGTCAGGGTCAGCGAAATGATTGCCGAGAAGAGAATGGTGACACTCAGAGTGACCGCGAACTCGCGGAAAAGCCGGCCCACGATATCGCCCATAAAGAGCAGCGGAATAAGCACGGCGATCAGCGAAACGGTTAACGACACGATGGTAAAGCCGATCTGCCCCGCGCCTTGCAGCGCTGCTTCCAGCGGGGAGTGCCCTTCCTCGATGTAGCGTTCGATGTTTTCGATCATCACGATGGCGTCATCCACCACGAAGCCAGTTGAGATGGTGAGCGCCATCAGCGATAAGTTATCGAGCGAATAGCCCAGCAGGTACATCACACCAAAGGTGCCAACCAGGGAAAGCGGCACGGCAATACTGGGGATGACCGTCGCCGCCAACGTACGTAGAAAAACGAAAATGACCAATACTACGAGCACGATGGTCAGCATCAATTCATATTGCACATCCTTGACGCTGGCACGGATGGTATTGGTCCGGTCGGTCAGAATAGTGACCTTCACCGAGGCAGGCAGGTTCGATTGCAGCTGTTTCAGCCTCAACTTGATGCTGTCAACTACCTTGATGATGTTGGCGCCCGGCTGCCGCTGAATATTCAGAATGACGGCCGGCGTGTTGTTCATCCACGCCGCCTGGTTCACGTTTTCCGGTCCGGTGATCACCGTCGCGACATCCGACAAGCGCACCGGATTGCCGTTCTTGTAGGCAACGATGGTGTCGGCGTAGCCCTGCGGGCTGAGCAACTGATCGTTCGCGCCAATCGTGAAAGCCTGGCGGTTGTCCTGTAATTGGCCCTTCGCCTGATCGACATTCACCTGGGCGATCACGGTACGCAGTTGCTCCAGGCTCATGCCGTAGGAAGCCAGCGCCACGGGATTGGCCATGATGCGAACCGCCGGCTTTTGTCCTCCGCTGATACTTACCAGCCCAACGCCAGGCAACTGCGAAATCTTTTGCGCGAAGGTCGTGTCGGCCAGATCTTCCACCTGGGGAAGCGGCATGCTGTCCGACGTCATCGCCAGCGTCAGGATGGGTGCGTCGGCCGGATTCACTTTGCTGTAAATCGGCGGGGTGGGCAGGTCGGCGGGCAGGTAGGTCTGCGCGGAATTGATCGCCGCCTGCACCTCCTGCTCGGCGACATCAATGTTTTCTTCCAGGGTGAATTGCAACGTAATGACCGACGCCCCGAAGGAACTGCTGGACGTCATCTGGCTAAGGCCGGGAAGCTCACCGAACTGACGCTCCAGAGGCGCGGTGATCGAAGACGCGGTCACGTCAGGACTGGCGCCGGGATAAAACGTCACTACCTGGATGGTCGGATAGTCCACCTGCGGCAGGGCGGAGATCGGTAGCTGGCGATAGGCGACGATGCCTACTAGCAATAACCCCGTCATCAACAGCGAGGTGGCGATGGGCCGAAGAATAAATGGCCGCGAAATACTCATGTCTGCGATCCGATGTTGCCGCTGTTCTGCTGATTTTGACGGGCGGGAGCTTGCGGGGCCACGCGGCTTCCCGCCTGCAACTTCTCCTGACCGTCGGTTACGACTCTCTCGCCGGCTTGCAGACCCGAAGTAACCACCACCGTACTGCCCTGAGTAAGAGCGATCTGCACCGGCTTCATTTGCACAGTGTTCTTGGCATCCACCACGTAGGCGAACGTGCCATCGGGACCGCGTTGCATGGCGCTGGCCGGCGCCGTTATGGCATTCTTGCGAGTCTCTAGTAAGAGGTGAACGTTAACGAACTGGTTGGGCCAAAGATTGTTGTCCGGATTGTCGAAGACTGCCTTCAACTTGACCGTGCCTGTGGTTGGGTCGATCTGGTTGTCGATCGTCAGCAGTTTACCGGTGGACAGCTTGGTTTGATCATCGCGGCTGTAGGCATCGACCTCTAAAGCGCCCTGGCGCATGTGCTCGCGGACTTGCTGCAACTGGTCTTCAGGAAGGGTGAATATTACCGCGATAGGATGAAGCTGGGTAATAACCAGCATCGCGGTACCGCCGGCCGCGGTAACGTAATTCCCCGGATCGACCTGGCGCAGTCCCACACGGCCATCAATCGGAGACTTGATGTAGCAGTAGGTCAGGTTAAGCTCGGCATTCTTAATGGCGGCATTGTCGGAAGCGATGGTGCCTTCGTAGGTACCAAACGAGGCCTGCAGGGTATCCAGATCTTGCTTTGCAATCACACCTTGCTTCGTAGAGAACTTTGTTGCGCTCGTATTGCGCCTTGGCGTTCGTCAACTGGGCTTCATCCTTCTGCAAGTTGGCCTTGGCTTGCGCCAACGCCACCTCATAGGGACGCGGGTCAATTACGATCAGCAGTTCTCCCTTCTTTACGTCCTGGCCTTCCCGAAAATTCACCTGCATGATCTGCCCGTCAATGCGGGTCTTCAGCGAAACCGTGTAGAAGGCATCCACCGAACCCAACCCAATGAGATAGACATTGAAATCGCCCTGCTTGACGGTAGCAACCCCAACCGGAACTGCCGGCGGCGGACCGCTCGCTTTGGCGCTCTTCGCCTGTTGTGAACTGCAACCGGCGAGCACTGCGCAAATCGCCAGCGTCAGTCCCAGCCCCCAGAATGCCCCTGTCTTCACTAACTCCTCCTAAGTAACGCCATCCCTACAGAAGTGCCACCGTGCTCCTTGGCGCAGCAACGCAACCCTGCTTTTAAGTTGCAGTACTATTAACTCATACTATTAGACCGGACGGGGGTAGCAGGAGCCGTTAAGAGAGGGTGAAGGAAAGTTAAGATTTGTGAAGGATACAAATACATCGCGAAACAATTCTTCACCGCAGGCGCGCGCGGGAAAGGGCAGAATGAATCCCGTGAATCGTCTGCTCATCATCGATGATGACCACGGCCTGGTAAATCTGCTGAAGCGCTTTCTGGAAGGCGAAGGCTTTCACGTGGATGCCGCCTATGATCAGGCATCGGGATTGAGCGCCGCACGCTCCAATGAGCACGAGTTGATCATCCTCGACGTGATGCTTCCCGGCGGAACGGGATTTGAGTTGCTGAAGGCATTGCGGGTCGAATCTTCAGTTCCTGTGCTTTTACTGACGGCCCGGGGAGAGGCCGTGGATCGCATCCTCGGCCTTGAAATCGGCGCCGATGATTACCTGGCGAAGCCGTTCGATCCTCGCGAACTGGTGGCCAGAATACGCGCCATATTTCGCCGCACACGCGAAACCCCAGCGGCGGCGACCGCTCGGCCCGATCATGAAGAGGTTCTCAGGGTCGGCGACATCAGCATGTCGCTTGGAACTCGTACGGTCACATGCTCCGATACGCCCGTCGAACTTACCTCGGTGGAGTTCAATGTTCTCGAATTGCTGCTACGAAACGCCGGCAACGTTGTCACCCGAGAGCAAATTGCCGAAGTTGCATTAGGCCGGCCTCTGAACATATTCGACCGCAGCGTCGACGTGCACGTCAGCCGGTTGCGGAAGAAGTTAGGTGCTTGTCCTGGAACCGATGAATTGATCCGGCCCATTCGCGGTACCGGTTACTTTCTGGCAGCCAGAACGCCGGAGAAGAGCAGGATATGAATCGGCGCCTGTTCTGGAAAATCTTCCTTCCCTTCTGGCTGGCGCAAGCGGTCCTGCTGGGCGCGCTGTATCTCCGCATTCACTATCGCATTTCTTCGGAACATCCATGGTGGATACAGCCGGAGCGCCGCGAAATGCCAGTGCTCGCCGACTATGCGGCGAAAGTGTACGAAAGACAGGGTCAGCCCGGTCTGGCACAGCTACTGGAAAGCTTATCGCTGCCGAACCGGTCGAAGTTCTGGTTGGTCGGTGCCGACCGTCAAGAGCTTTCGGGACGGCCAATTCCCGATCGCATTCTGCGCGATGCCGCGGCTGCCGAAAAGTCGGAAGGTCTCCATCATTCCTTTGAAGCGAACGTTTTAGCGGCCTCGATAGCCACGACCAAAGGTCATTACGTCCTGATTGCCGAGCTGGTACCGCCCAAATTGTCAGAGCGCGTTCCTGGCGACATCCTGTGGACGTTGAAGTACGGCACTATTTTGTCGGCAATCATTTGTTTCTTGATCGCGCATTACTTGAGCAAGCCCATCGAGCGCCTGCGCGATGCGACCCATGAACTCGCGCGCGGAAACCTCGACATTCGAGCTGGGAGAGAATCTGGGCAATCGCCGCGACGAAATTGCTGACTTGGTGCGTGATTTCGACTCGATGGCAGGAGAGCTGCGGAACCTGATTCAGAGCGAACGCAACCTGCTGAGCGGCGTATCGCACGAACTGCGCTCTCCGATTGCGCGCATTCGGCTTGCCTTGACGCTGGCGCGCCATGCCGATGACACTGAACGGACAGAGATGCTGGATCGTATTGAGCAGGACACAATCCAACTGGATTCCATGTTGGAACAAATTCTCACGGTTGCCCGGCTGGAAAGTGGACAGCACAAGCCCCGATTCGAACCGCTGTCTCTGAACGAAATCGTTGACGACGTATTGCATGATGCCAACTTCGAAGCCGCCGCAACGGGGGCGACTATAGCTTTCCAGGGCAATGGTGATATCCGGATTAACGGCGACGCGGGAATGTTACGTAGCGCCATTGAAAACATCGTGCGTAACGCGATCTTTTACTCCGGCCAAGGCGGAAAAATTGAGGTTCGGCTCGACAAAGACAGCAGCATGGGGCTGGTATCCGTTCGTGACAATGGGCCAGGAGTTCCCGAAAATGCTTTGCCCCTGTTGTTCAAGGCCTTCTACCGGGTGGATGATTCGCGGGGGACCACCACGGGCGGAATGGGACTGGGGCTTGCGATTGTGCGCAATGCCGCCATCGCACACGGCGGCACCGTCTCCGCGAAAAACGTTGTGCCTCACGGCCTAGAAGTTGAATTGCGTCTGCCGATCCTTTCGACGTCACAGCCGGCCCGCGGCTCCGGCGTACACCGCCTGACTCATACCACCACGACAGCGTAGGCTCGGCAACACCGGCCAGCACAGCCGACCGCACAGACAATTCCCCCCTTCCAGTGATAGGTTTGTACCTTTCCGAGGAGCGCCATGTTCACTAACGATCTTCTGAAGGACAAACGCATTCTCATCACTGGCGGTGGCACGGGAATTGGCCGGGCCATGGCCGAGCGCTTTCTGCAGCTGGGAGCATCGGTTTTCATCTGCGGACGGCGCGCTGAGGTCGTGCAGAAGACTGCTGCGGAGCTGTCTGCTTCGACCGGCGGGGTCATCGAGGGCTTCTCCTGTGATGTGCGCTATCCCGAGGATGTCGAGTCGCTTATCGAGCAAATATGGGCGAAGGGCCCACTTGACGTGCTGGTGAACAACGCCGCCGGCAATTTTCTGGCTCGCACCGAGGAGTTATCGGCACACGCGTTCGAAGCTGTCATCGGCATTGTGCTCAAGGGCACCATCAACATGACGATGGCTTGCGGGCGGCGCTGGCTGGCATCCAAGCACAAAGGCGTCGTTCTGGACATCGCAACCACGTATGCGGATACCGGGTCGGCTTATGTGGTGCCGAGCGCGGTCGCAAAAGCCGGCGTTGTCGCGCTGATGCGCAGCCTGGCGGTGGAGTGGGGTGGCCGTGGAATTCGATTCGTGGCCATTGCTCCAGGCGCGATTCGCACCGAAGGCGCGTTCTCGCGCCTGCTTACCAACGCCGGAGATGGAGAAGAATCTTGCTGGAACATAACCCTCTGCATCGCTTCGGAACGCTAGAGGAGATTGCCAACCTGGGAGCGTTTCTGATCAGTGATCAAGCGGGATACATCAACGGCGAGATGGTTTACATGGACGGCGGCGAGATGCTGGCGGGAGCGAGCACATTCAGCCTGATTGGCCGCAGGATGCCGGATGCGGCATGGGAAATGATGAAGCCAAAGAAGAAGTAGGCAGTTGGCAGTTCGCAGTTGGCAGTTCGCAGTTGGCAGTTCGCAGTTGGCAGTTGGCAGTTGGCAGTTGGCAGCTTCTACAGCTTGTCGCCGGACCGGAGCTGAGGGACTTGCTGTTCCGGCTTCTCCACAAGCCGTCGGAGCAGAACCTCGCGCTGCACCCGGCGGTGGTCTTCCACCATTTCCGGGTTGTCCGCTGCCTGCCGCACCCAACTCGTGCGCAACAGGTAGAAAGCGGCGGAGCACAAAGCGAGATCCAGGCCGTATAGCGCAACCGCCATGGGTTCACGGTAGTTCTTGCCGACAAGGTCTGTCACGAACGGGACCAGCGACATCCAGAACAGCAGATTGAGGTTCGACCACAGAAGGCGGTCCGTTACTTTATGCACGACGTGGATCATATGGTGATGATTGACCCACATGATGGCAATGATCAGGAAGCTGAGTCCGTAGCTGATAAAAACGGGTGCAACCTTCCGCAGCGCGGCGAGCGTGGGCTGCGCGGGCGCATGCATCTCCAGCACCATGATGGTGACGATAACCGCGATCACACCGTCGCTGAACGCTTCCATGCGGCCGGAGGTCATTTCGCTGTGTGGCATGGCATCCGCGTCAGCGATGATTACGATGCCGTGAGGCACACGCAATCCGAACTTGACCGTTTGCGTTGCTCAGCGATTTCGGCGACCCGCTCCTCCGAATACTATCTCGATGTCACGCATGCCGATGCTAACAAAGGCATGGTCATCAGCGCCTTGTCGAAGATGTTGAACATCCCCCGGGAACACATTGCCACCATCGGCGATATGCCAACCGATGTGCTGATGTTTCACAACAGCGGCGTAAGCATAGCTATGGGCAATGCGACGAACGACGTCAAGGCCCGGACTACCTAGTTACGAAGGATAATACTGAGGATGGTTTCGCATACGCAATCGAACACTCTATCCTAGGTGGCGAGCAGAAGCGGGCTGCCGAATAGGACACTTCCAAGTTCGATTGTCGGGGTGGCGGACCACCGCTTTCACAGCCCGCGGAGAAAAAGGCGATTTCGCCCTGCTTCGAAGGGGCACGGCTTTAGCTGCGCCGTTGGACGACCTTTATTATTGTCATCACGGGCAGCCTTCAGACCGCGAGGGATCTGCTCTTAGAGGGTTTTTCAGCCGCCCGTCAAGGTGCTCAAACCCGACATCGGATAGGATTCTAGAATTGTCCTAGCACGAGTTCTAATGATTATTATTCTCATGGGCGTCAGCGGCGCAGGCAAGACCACTATCGGGAAAGTGCTCGCCCACGAACTTGACTGGCGCTTCGCCGAGGGTGACGACTTTCACTCTGCCGCCAACATCGCGAAGATGCACGCTGGTATTCCTCTAACCGACGAAGACCGTGCCCCTTGGCTTCAATCTCTGCGCAGCGCCATCACCGGGTGGCTGGCGGCTGGAGAGAATGTCGTGCTGGCGTGCTCGGCTCTGAAGGCTTCGTACCGCGAGACTTTGCGGGTAGGCCCAGAGGTCAAGTTTGTGTACCTGCGTGGCAGCTACGAGTTGATTGCCCAGCGACTGGCTTCGCGCCATGGACACTACATGAATCCTCACCTGCAACGCAGCCAGTTTGAAACCCTCGAAGAGCCAAAAGATACGGTGACCATCGACGTTGGCCCGCCGGTGGCGCAGATTGTTAAGGAAATCCGCGCCGCCCTCGGGGTGTAGCCACAGGAAATCCTCCGCGTTGCCACGGCTCAAATCCGTTCCAGCACCGCCTTTAGGTATCTCCAGAAGCTTTCGACGGAAGAGATCTGGACGCGCTCGTTGGGGCTGTGCGGATCGACGATGGTCGGCCCGAACGACACCATCTGCATGCCAGGATATTTCTCGCCGATCACGCCGCACTCCAGGCCGGCGTGCATGGCAATCAGCTTCGCAGGCTCACCAAACAGTTCTTCATGTACTACTTGAAGTTTGCGCACGATTCCGCTGGTAGGCTCCGGCTTCCATCCGGGATAGCTGCCGCGATGCTCTACCTCGAAACCTGCCAGCCGGCACGCGGTGGCCACCATGCGCGCGGCCGCCTGCTTGCTACTCTCGATCGCACTGCGCTGGCTGGTGACGATTTCGATCGTGTCGCCCTTCGTGGCGATGATCGCCAGATTCGTTGAGTTCTGCACCAACCCGGGAACGTCGGGACTCATCGCCATAACGCCGTGCGGCATACTGACGAGTAGAGCGACCGCAGCCTTGGCATCAGCAGCGTCGATGACTTTTTCCGGACAGTCGGCTTTCTCGACCGTGATCTGCAAATCGGGATCGAAGCTGCCTAGGTCGGCTTTGTATTCGGCCTCCGCGGTCGCAATCAAAGACTTCAGTTCTTTTTCTTTTGAAGAATCCAGCACCACGATTGCAGACGCCTCGCGCGGTATTGCGTTTTGTGCGCTTCCACCTTTGATATCGGCAACTTCCACCGGCAGATTCTCGAGCGCCTTCTGGAGCACGCCACCTAGAATTCGCAAAGCATTGCCACGGCCTTGATGGATATCAACACCAGAGTGTCCGCCCTTGAGGCCTGACACTTTGATACGCCAACCTGCACCAGCACCTGCCGGGCGAAGCGTGACCTTGCGGCGGGCCGTGGTGGTCATGCCACCCGAGCAGCCAATGCAGAGCGTTCCCTTCTCTTCGTTGTCGAGGTTCAGAAAGTACTGCGACTTGAGAACGCCGCCCTGAAATTCGGCTGCCCCCGTGAGACCCGTCTCTTCATCGATGGTGAAAACAAACTCCAGCGGACCATGCGCAATGTCGGTGCTCTCCATCACCGCCAGCGCCGCCGCCACACCTACGCCGTTGTCGGAGCCGAGAGTCGTTCCGTCGGCCTTCAGCCAGTCGCCATCGCGCACAACTTTGATGGGATCGGTATCGAAGTTGTGGGCCGTGCCTTCGTTCTTTTCGCACACCATGTCGAGGTGACCCTGCAACAACGCCATGGTCGCGCCCTCGCGGCCCTTGTGCGCAGGCTTGCGGACGACAATGTTGCCGGCTTTGTCTTGAACCACCTCGAGCCCGAGACGAGACGCTTGCGCCAGCACGTATTCACGCGCGGCAGCTTCTTTGGTCGAGGCGCGCGGGATCGCGGCCAGCGCGTCGAAATGCTTCCAAACCGGCTTGGGTTCCAACTCTGCAAGTGCAGGTACCATGGCATCCTCCGTATCAGTTGCGTGCAATGACATGGTACAGGGCAGGAGGACGCGTGGCGAGGAGCGAGCGAAGTGAGCCGAGACGTGTAACAACTCCCATCCCTTCGCAAAAGCAGCGAAAGGATGGGCGTCCGCGGATATCAGAGCGATTGATCCGGCAGATCAATCAAGCGCGCAGGCGGGGTGCTTACAGTCGCACTGGATCTCGGTTTCCTTTTCGGTGTGGGCGTCGTGGCAATATTCGCTGCAATACTTTTCGTTTTGTGCAACCACGCATTGGCACATCGTATGGGCGCACTTCTTGTCGTCAGCCATCTAGATTTTCCTTTCTTGCGTTGATGTTAAACTTCAAATTAGACGCGGCAAGACCGCCTCTGCCGAGCAGAATCAGGTCCTCAGCCCTTTCCTTTTGCCTCTTTCGCTTTTTTCCCGTTGAGCGCCAGGTCTTCGACAAGATTGTCATCGTGCTGTTCGAGCTCGGCCATCAGACCCTCGTCGGTAAGGTCGAGCGGGTGTGAATTTGCCCAGTCTTGGCGCACAACCTCGTGGAGGCGGCTAACGATGTCTTCGTCCCGCACCTCGATGGCTAGCTCGCGCCGGCTGTCAAAGCTACCCGGGGCAATGTTAATAGAACCGATAATCGCCCGCACCCCGTCGGCAAAAAGCAGCTTGGCGTGAAGTTTCAGCCCTTTCAGCTTGTGTACCTTGACGCCTACATCATCAAGGATGCGCAGGCCGCCAACGCCTTCGATCAACTTCTCTTTCTTCAATTTATGCGGCGGCCGTGCCATCAGATGAACTTTTACGCCGCGGTGGTTGGCCCGGACGAGACGCTCGATAATGACCGGGTCCTGATAGCGTTCGTTCTGCAACCATAGTGAATGCTTGGCCTCGTCGATGAACTGGCCGATTCGTTGCCGGCCATTACCAACGCACCAGATCAGATGGGAATGTTCTCCGGGCTCGAACGACTGGCGGCTCCAATCCGCTTCAAAGCAGTCGCTGATCTCTTTAACCTCATGGCCGTGCGCTGTGACCACCGCATAGTCGCGAGTCTCGGTCAGGTTCTTGGTCTGCCAGTTCAGCGACTTCACAAACGCCATGTCGTCGTCCACAATCATCGACTTTTCGTGCGTGAGGTCGAAGGCAGGATTGCTATTGATGACCTCGACTCCGGCAGCAGTGAGTTGTTTCCTGGAGTCCTCGTTCTCAGCCTCTCCGCTGCGGCGAGCGGGGTTGAGCATGATGCGCACCTTCACTCCGCGCTGATGGGCCGCGATAACGGCCTGCAGAAGGCCAGGGTCGGAGAAGACGAACATCTTGATGCACAGCGATTTCGACGCGTTGTTGATCGCATCCAGAATTGGCTTGGCAGTATCGTCAGGTAATACGATCAGGGACCGGGACATTATGGGTTACCTTTCATCATGGCCGGCGGACCGTTTACGCCGATCCGCAAAAAGCATTTCACCACAAAAATCGTTTCACCACCGAGACACCGAGGACACAGAGTTTTGGTTTCTACACCCTGAGTTGTCATCACGAACGGCCTTCAGGTCGTGAGGGATCTGCCGTTTCTCCAGGCATGACTCCAAGTGCACACAAAGTGGATCCCTCGCTTCGCTCGTAATGACAAATCCCAACGATGAACGGTGAAATCCGACAGCTTACACGGAACATCATTTGTGCTGCCATCCTACAGCACCGCTTACACCCCGGCCTTCGCCGAGGTTGTATCTTCAAACTGCGTACGATGAAGGTCTGCGTAGATTCCGTCGCGTGCCATCAGTTCGTCGTGGTTGCCTGATTCGGCTACCACTCCCCCACTCACCACAATGATCAGGTCGGCATCGCGAATCGTGCTGAGGCGGTGCGCGATGGTCACCACGGTACGGCCTTTCATCAACCTTTCGAGTGCCTCAATCACGCTGCGCTCCGACTCGCTATCGAGCGCGGCGGTCGGCTCATCAAGCAAAAGGATTGGGCTGTTGCGCACCATCACCCGGGCAATCCCGATGCGCTGGCGCTGACCTCCTGAGAGAGTCAGGCCGCGGTCACCGACCATCGTGTCATAGCCTTTTGGCATACGCGAAATGAACTCATCGGCGTTGGCCAACTTCGCTGCCTGTTCAATTTCCTCTTTGGTTGCTTTGGGACTACCGAAAGCGATATTGTCGCGGATGGTCCCACGAAATAACACTGTGTCCTGTAAGACGTAGCCCATCTGATCTCGTAACGGCTGAACCTTGTAGCTACGAACATCCTGGCCGTCGATCTTCACCGTACCCGCAGTGGGGTCGTAGAAGCGCGGAATCAGACTTACTACCGTGGATTTTCCGCTCCCAGTCGGTCCTACGACGCCGACCATCTGTCCCGGCTTAATGGTAAAGCTGACATCCTTGAGCACCGGAGCGTCGGCGGCATAAGCAAAGGCAACATGCTCGAAGGTGATCTCACCCTTAATAGTTGCTGGTTCGATCGCGTCAGAGCGTTCGGGAATAATGTCGTCGGTATCGAGAATGGCGCGGATGCGATCGACTCCAACCGCGGCCTGGGCAATTGCATTGGTGGTGGTGGCCAGATCTTTCACCGGCTTGAAGAACTTGGTGAGGTACGACAGGTAAACGGTGAGCGCACCGACCGTCATGGCGCTGATGAGAATGAGGTGCGCGCCGCGCCACAACACCACCCCAGTACAGAGGGCCACAGTAACCGCCACGATGGGCGAGAGCATCGACTTCACCCGCCGCGCGGCCAAAGCGGCGTTCACGGTCGCGTGACTCACCTCAGCGAGATTCTGTTCCTCCAGATCCTGACGCCCGAAGGCCTTGACCACCTGCATCGACTCCAGACCTTGCTGCACCACGGCAACGATCTGGCTTTGCTCGTTCCGGACCTGGTGTGTCGCCTTCTTCACCGCCTTCTTGAAACGCGATACGAAGAACAGCAGAAACGGCGTCACACCTACGGCGATCATGGTGAAATCCCAGTTGAGCCAGAACATGAGGCCGAGCATGCTGACGATGGTCAGCAGATCGACGAAGATGTTGAGGGTGGACGATGAGGCAAAACCTTGGATCGTTTGGATGTCGGTGGTAATGGTGCTGAGAAGAGTGCCGGTCTGATGGGTGTCGTAGTAGCCCAGCGAGAGGCGCTGCAGGTGATGGTACGTGCGCAGGCGAAGGTCGTTCGCCACCCACTGCCCGACGCTCTCAGTGTAGTAGTTGTCGATATAAGAGGCGAGCGCGCCTAGCAGGGCGATAATAACCACCGCCAGCGCTGCTAGACCGGCAACCTGTAGTTTGCCGCCACCCTCGAGCATGGGCCGGACCATCTGATCGAGCCAATGAGGTAGCTTGTGGGTACCGACCACGTTGTCGATAATGACTTTAAGCGGCCACGGCGCAGCCAGGCTCATGGCGGTTTCGACCATCATCGCGAGCAGGATGATTAGCAGAGTGCCGCGATAGGGCCGGATCAGTTCGCGGATCAGGCGAATCATGAGGGTCCTCGCGCTCAAAGATACAACAGCTGTAGCCTGAAGTGATATGCAAAATCGACCCTAGACGAACCCTTATGCCAGCCATATTTTGTCTGGCCTGGACCTTAAGGGAACCCATTTCCGTAGCCAGTCAGCCCCGCTACTTTGCAATGCGCAGGCTTTATTGCGCGGCGCCCGGTCCCTGCTGCATCAAGCTCGCCGGCGGCGGAGGGATCGTAATATCTACGTCCTGCACCGGGCCAAGTGTGCTGAGCCCTTTGCCGAATTCCGCGTCATTGCCCACGACCAACACGGCCATGCGGTCTTTGTGAACATACTTGCGTGCAACCCGGGAAACGTCATCCGCAGTTACCTTTTCAACCTCATTGCGGTAGCGCTCCAGAAAATCGGGCGGATAATGGTAGAACTCGTAGGCCATCCTCTCGCGCAACACCTTTTCCGGCGTGTCGAACTGGAAAATGAACGAGTTTAGGATGTCATCTTTGGCCCGCTTTAGTTCCTCCGGGGTTGCCGCATTCTTATGCAGGTCATCAATCTCACCATTAAGGCCCTCGATGCCTTCCACCGTACTGGCACTCTTGGTTTGCATGTCGATATTAGTCACACCTGGATGGTCCCAGCTATAGCCGACACCCCCGCCCACTGCGTACGCCAGGCCTTTTCCCGACCGCAGATGGTTGAACAGCCGTGAGGAGAAGCTGCCTCCAAACATTTCGTTCATTACCGTGACGGCGAAATAGTCGGGATTACTGCGCTCGATACCAAGGTCGAGCATGTCGATGCTGCTCTGGTTCACATCGGTCTTGCGTATGAAGTACAGACCTGGCTTCGGCTCGGTGAACTTGATGTCGGGCTGCTTGGCCTCCGGTCCCTTCGGCCACGAATCGAACGCCTGCCGCAGCTTAGCTTCCATCGCCTTCGCATCGAAGTCGCCGGTGATGCCGAAGATGATGTTGTTGGGATAAACATACTGCTGGTGCCAGTTCAGCAGGTCCTCACGAGTCACGGCAGCAACCGTCGCGTACTCGGGAACGCGCGCATAAGGGTTGTCTTTGCCATAGGCGATGATGCGGCTCTCGCGATGCACAATGGAATCGACGTTGTCGTTGCGCCGCGAGATCTCCGTGTACATCTGCTCCTTCGCCAGCTCCAGCTTGTCGGGGCGGAACTCGGGATTGTGGAGCAGGTCGAGAAACATCTCGAACACGGCATCAAAGTCGCCCTTGAGACAATTCAGTGAAATGGTTGTCGAGTCTGACTGGTTGTCGGTTTCAATCTTGGCCGCGCGCGCTTCCAGGAAATCGTCCATCTCGTCGCCAGTCTTAGTCTTGGTTCCACCGGTGCGCCAGACCTCACCGTAGAGATCGGTGAGTCCGGTTTTAGTCGGAGTCTCCGAGATAGACCCCCCACGAATGCGCGCTGTCGCGTCGATCAGAGGCAGTTCGTGATCTTCCTGCAGAAAGATCACCATGCCGTTTGCTAATTGAATCCGAACTGGCTCTTGAGGCTTAAACGCAGGCAGGGGCGGAGGCTGGATCTTGTTCCAAGGCGTGATCTGGGCGGCACTAAGGGTCGTAAAGAGCAGCAGGAAGCAGAACAGGGCAATCGAGAACTGACACAGGGCTAGACCAGCGGATCCTTCGACTCCGGCGGCGCCGCGCTGGCTCCGCTCAGGATGACAACAGAGAACGGGGTTCTTGAATACGCTCATTGCTGTTCCGCTCCTTTGCTTGCCGACGGGGCTGATTACTTGCCGTCTGCGTCAGGATGACCCCGACCGTGCGGTTGCTGTCAGTAAAGACCTGGTTCGACACGCGCCGGATGTCAGCCTTTGTGACTTTGTCCACCCGGTCGAGATAGCGGAACAGCTCGCGCCAATCGCCATAGCGGGTTTGGTAGGTCGCAAGCTGTTGCGCCAGACCCTCGTTGCTGGCGAGCCCGCGAATCAGGTCAGCCTTGGTACGCGTCTTGAACATCTGCAACTCTTCGTCGGTGACGTCTTGCGTCTTCAGCTTGTCGATCTCCTCATGCACCGCTTTTTGCAACTCTTCGTTGGTATGACCGGGCAACGGAACACCATAGAACGCAAACAGGTGGCCGTACTTTATTCCCGGGAAGCCGGTAAAGCCGGCGGCAAAGGCGGCAATTTTCTTGTCGCGCACCAGCGACCGGTACAACCGTGAGGTGCGTCCGTTCGACAGAATATCGCTGATCGCGTCGTACACCGCGTCATCCGGCGCGAGATAACTCGGCCGGTGGTAGCCCTCAAGATAGAACGGCTGCGACGGATCGTGCAGCGTGACCTCGCGCACCGAATTCTGGGCGGGTTCGTCGGTGAACGGCTCTTCCGGCTTGGGCGTGGTGGGAAGCTGGCCGAAGTATTTCTCCACAATCGGGAAGACCTGTGCCGGATCGAGGTCGCCGACCAGACCGATCACCATATTGCTGGGCACGTAGTGTCGCTTGAAGAACTCGGCCGCATCGGTGGCGGAAAAACTTTGCAGGTCGGAGGCGTAACCGATGGTGGGCCGATGGTAGGGATTGGCCATAAACGCCGTGCCCAGGAACTGCTCGACCAATCGTCCGGTGGGCCGGCTGTCGGTACGCATGCGGCGCTCTTCCATCACCACATTGCGCTCCTTGTAGAACTCGCGCATCACCGGATGCGCCAACCGGTCCGACTCCAGTGCCGCCCATAGCTCGATCATGTTCGACGGCATGGAATACATGTAGCCGGTTTCGTCGTAGTTGGTGAAGGCGTTGACGCCCACGCCGCCATGGCTTTCCACGATCTCGCCAAATTGGTTCTGCACGACGTACTTGTCGGCGTCTTTGATCGCTTGCTCCCAGGCACTTTTCAGTTGCGCCAGCTTCTGCGGATCCTGGCCTACACGCTTGATGCGCTCGGCTTCATAGGCTGCGTACGTCTGCTCGACTTTTTCCAGCGCCGGCTTCTCGGCGGCATAGTCGGTGGTGCCGATGTCGGGCGTGCCCTTGAAGGCCATGTGCTCCATCATGTGCGCCAGGCCAGTTTCGTTGCGTGGGTCTTGCGCCGAGCCGGCGTCAACCAGAGTGAAGAACGAAAACACCGGCGCTTCGGGACGACGCCAAAGCACGACCGTTAAGCCGTTAGGCAGGGTCTTCACCGAGACGCGTTTCTCGTACGATGCCAGGTCCTGCGCGGCCATCGGCAAAGCAGCCATTAGCAGGAGCAGACAAGTGAATTTGGCAAACCAGCGCTTCATCGTGCCTCCAGAGGGCAGGACCTGATCATGCATAGGTTAAAAAGTTACAGATAAGGACGCGCAAGTCAAACCGAGGAAAGCAACCGCCGGCGTGGCAAGCAACATTCGGCAACCAAGTTGCATACTTCAACGCTCAACTTGCATCATTTCTGTGCAGCAGCGAGGAGACGATGGGCAAAGAGACCGTGGTTGATATCGAGGGAAGGCACCTGAAACTTTCGAACCTCGACAAGGTTCTGTATCCGGCATCAGGATTCACGAAGGGGCAGGTGATCGACTATTACGTGCGCATCGCGCCGGTGCTGCTGCCGCATTTGCGCGGACGGCCATTAACCATGAAGCGCTATCCCAACGGCGTGAGTGGCCCATTTTTCTACGAAAAGAACTGTCCCGAGCATCGTCCCGAGTGGGTACAAACGGCGCGAGTTTGGAGCGAGGGCAATAACCGATGGATGAACTACTGCCTGGCTGAGGACCTTCCGACATTGGTCTGGGCGGCGAATCTCGCCGACCTGGAGCTCCACACCAGCCTGTCGCACGGCAAAGACATTCTGCGACCCACGTTCCTGGTCTTCGACCTCGACCCCGGTCCGCCCGCCAACATCGTGCAGTGTTGCCAGGTAGGACTAAGGGTACGCAACATTTTCGCAGACCTTGAGCTGCAGAGTTTCGCGAAGACTTCCGGATCGAAGGGTCTGCAGATTTACGTTCCGCTGAATACCGCCGTTACCTACGACCAGACCAAGACGTTTGCTCATGAGTTGGCACGACTGTTGGAGCGGCAGCATCCGGAGCTGGTCGTCTCCGATATGAAGAAAGCGCTGCGCACCGGCAAGGTTCTGGTGGACTGGAGCCAGAACGACGACCACAAGACGACGGTTTGTGTGTACTCGCTACGCGCCAAAGAACGGCCAACCGCGTCCACCCCGGTAGATTGGAAGGAGGTCGAGAGCTGCCTCAAGAAAGAGGACGAAAACTTCTTGGCGTTCACCTCGGACCAGGTACTGGAGCGCGCGAAGAAGTTTGGGGACCTGTTCGAGCCAGTTTTGAAGTTGAAGCAGAAGATGCCTCCATTGGAGGCTTTACAGCAGGTCAAGGCCGCCGCTAGCGCAAAGTCAACCCCGCCGACGAAGCGCGTAGTCGCGACCAGTAACTCGAAGAAGAGGGCAGGAAGCAGGAAAACTACTACGCGCGGAAAGTCGACTTCCAAGTCGCACAAGTATCGGTCAAGTAAGTGAATTCAGCCCTTAGTCTCACTTCTTTCACGATGTCACGACCGTAGACAACCGCGGCGTTCCCCTAGGAGTTCTAAAAACCAGTGGAGCTGGCGACGGCCTTGCAATTCAGCAGGAGTCGCAACAGCTCCGCAGGAGTTAAGAAAATGAAGACGGCCATTTTGTTGCTGTCGATGCTGACGTTCGCGGCGACCATAGCAGTGGCGCAAACAACGACTCATTCGAACTATGCCCTAACCCCCGGAAGCCAAGCGGTGGCGCCGACCAGCCAGTCATCTGACCTCCGAGGATGTCTCAGTGGCAGCAAAGGCAATTACACACTTCTGGATCACCAGGGAAAGAGTCACAAGGTAGTCGGCGATAATCGTGAGCTCGGGGATGATGTGGGTCACGAGGTTGACTTGACGGGCAAGCCGAATTCGGGCAACGCATTTCAGGAGAAGGAGATAACCGACATCGCCTCGCGCTGCTGGAATTTCAAGCTGAAGTAAGTTTTGGCCCGACTTCTGAGGTGTTGCTCGGCCACTCAATTCCGCTGGAACAACCGTAGGCGGAACCTTTGCGCGCTTTTACTCGTTTGCAGGATCTGGGAATAAAATGCAAATGGGGCCACTGCCTTGATTTTGGCGGGCGGCTGCAACTTTGCCAAACATGGAAAGGCTTGGCCTGTGATCCGCGAACGAACTGGGTATGAATCGGGGGAGATCCCGCTCTTTGTAGGCACCTCGGGCTGGGCGTACACAGTCTGGAAGCCCGACTTTTACCCCAAGGAAGTTTCGTCTAAAAACTTCTTGAAGTATTATGCGACGCAGCTCACAGCCGTCGAAGTGAACTACACCTTCCGCCGCCATTTGACGGAGAAGGCCGCCGCCTCATGGATGGCGGATGTCGGCCCGAATTTCCGCTTCGCCCTGAAAGCCAACCAATACATCACGCACATTCGCCGGCTGCAAAATGTCGAAGAAGCTATACAGCGATTCCTGCCCACGCTGCAACCGCTGGCCACGCAACTGGGGCCGGTGCTGTTCCAGTTGCCGCCCACCGTCAAGGCGGACGTCGCCGTGCTGCGCGATTTCCTCGCGCTGCTGCCCACCAATTTCAAGGCTGCATTCGAGTTCCGCCATCAGTCGTGGTTCAGCGATGACATTTATCAGGCCCTGCATGACCGCAATGCGACGTTATGCGTTGCCGAGACGGAGAAACTCAACACGCCCGAGGTCCGCACCGCAAGCTACATTTATTTTCGCTTTCGTCAGCCCAGCTATTCGGCTGAGGAGCTGAAGAAGCTCATCGATCGCGTGGGACGTTGCGTCGCCGATGGCTTGGAGACTTATGCATTCTTCAAGCACGAGGAAGATCCGCGCAGCCCGCACAATGCGGTGGAGGTACTGAGGAGCATACGGCAAAAGGCCCGATAGCAGCCTTTGACGACCAGCTGCTTTCGCCCCCATGAAACCGCCGTCACCTTTATAAGAGAATGACAATGAGTTTTGGCAAGCGGTCGCCAATCAATTCTGGAGCGGGTTTTGGCATCGTCCAACGTTGCCGTGCGATTTATCATCTAACCTCCTTGACTCGGACCCAGCTAATTCCACATAGCGTCGCAATCATGTTCGATGGAAAAATGAATCTGCGCTGGCCATTAATGCTGGCGCTTATAGTCGGCATGCTGACGGCCATGGGCTGCCAGCATGCCGCTGTACGTTCAAGCCTGGCAGCTAACCATTTTGTCGGCGGCTCAAGCAATCCCATCATGCTGGCTGCCTACCAGCCTTGGTTTGGCCGCCCTGGACACATCAACCCCGGCTACTCCTCGCAGGATCGGGTGGAGATCGAGAAGCAGATCGACCAGGCCAAACAGTTGGGCATCACGGGCTTCGTGGTGAACTGGTACGGCGCGCATCATGACTTTGAAGACAGGGCCTACTCGCTGATGCAAGAAGTTGCCGCCGAGAAGGGCTTCAAGGTTGCTCTGATGTATGACGAGGACGACAGCGATCCCGCAGGCGCCACCGACGCCGTCCTCGCTGACCTGCAATATGCCCACGACCGCTATCTGGGTCCGCAGGCCGTGGTTCCGCGCGATTCATACCTGCGCTACGATGATCGCCCCATGATTTTTATCTTTCCCAAGGGCGGACATACCGATTGGAATCGGGTACGCCAGGCCGTCAACTCCTGGGAAGAGCCGCCACTGCTGATCATGAAAGATATTCACCCGCAGTACGCGAACGCCTTTGATGGCTTCTATGCGTGGGTTTCACCGGGCGCTGAAGGATGGAAGTCCGACGGCAGCAATTGGGGCCAGCAATATCTCGACAACTTCTACCACACTATGATCGCCAGCTATCCCAATAAAATTGCGGTGGGAGCGGCATGGCCCGGCTTCAACGACTCCAAAGCCAGCTGGAGTCAGAATCGCAAGATGAGCTATCGCTGCGGCAAGACCTTCGACGATACCCTGCGTATGTTTCGCCGATATTACGACGAGCAGCGGCCACTTCCCTTCCTGATGATTGAGACCTGGAACGATTACGAGGAAGGCACGGCGATCGAGAATGGCGTGGGGGCGTGTAAGTAAGGACGGAAGTAGGTTCAGAGTCTCGGTAGCTCAACAGATAACGTTCGGGACGGCATTGAATGCACTGGATCCGACCCTCGACTAACGATTTGAAAGGGCATGGCTTCGGCCATGCAGTAACCAGGTCTCGAACAAGTCGCTTTAGCCGCTTGGCGATTTCGGTCTTTGAAGCAAAGGGTGACTTCCCTCAGGGCTGAAGCCGACTTCGCACTCGCATGCAACGGCGCGGCTGAAGCCGTGCCCCTTCAAGGCGCAACACCCGCGGGTTAGAGTGCGGCAATTCGGATTTTGAATTCTCAATACACCTCGTACGCCGGCGGAGGCGAGTGGAATGCCGGTTTGCGCGCCATCAACAGCAACGCACCAATGCGCTTGAACTCGCGCAACTCCTCAGCGTTCCTGAACCACTTTCCGCTGTACTCCTCCGGCGTCGGCGTTAAATCGGGCACGCGCACGGCTCGCACATCTTCGAACGTGTGCGCCTTCAGCAATTGGATGTACTCCTGCTCCGAGCGCGCCTGCACTGGCACCTTCAACTCATCCACCCAGCGCAGCGAGTAATGGTTGTCCTTATAAAGGTTGATCAGGATAAACAGCTCGCCATGTGGCGCCAGCACGCGGAAGAGTTCGGCGAGCGCGCGGCTCCTGGTCCGCGTAGTAATAAAAACTTTCCACCGACAGTACCTTGTCGAAGAAGTTTTCCTCCCACGGAATCTGCTGTGCCGACCCGACCACGAACATCAGGTTGTCATACGTCGTCGAGGCGGCACGCGCACGCCGAATCATTTCGTCCGACACGTCGAGCCCGATCACCTGTCCCGGCTTGTCGCCGTTCGCGACCGCATCGGCCATCAGGCGGCTGGCCCATCCCGCGCCGCAGCCCAGGTCCAGCACCCGGTCACCCGGCTTCAGTTCCATCAGCGCCAGCGTTTGCTGGGTGATGCTGATGTGGTGGCTCTCCATCTCCTCGCCACGGCCCTGCTCGGCCCACTGGTTGAACTCCTGGCGCAAACGCTCGTCCGCGGCAATGGTTTTCTTATCGATCATGAGGTCCTCAGGAATTTCGTATCCACCTAAGTTATTTTTCCGCCAACCCATCTATGCTACAGTCTCCGGAACAGATGGCTCAAACTCCCGAACAACCAACCAACGGCTCGGCGCATTCGCCGGAATTGTATTGTCCCAACTGCGCACGCGAGGTGGACGATCCGCTCACCTGCGGCGACTGCTCGGCCGTAATCTGCCGGATCTGCGGTACTCCGCTCGAAATGCCCGAGGACCTCGGAATCGGCTGATCCATGGCGCAGCCCACCACAGCGCAGCCCCCCGTCGCGGCCCATCACGAACCTTCCCTGGTGCGCGGCCTCTCGCTCACGGATTCCGTGATGCTGCTGGCTGGGGGCATCATCGGCTCCGGCATCTTTCTTACCGCTGGGCCGATTGCCTCCGCTGTGCGCACGCCGCTTTTCTTCCTTGGAGTATGGCTCGCAGGCGGACTTATCTCACTGCTGGCGTGCTTCGCCTTTGCCGAGATGGGAGCGATGTTCCCCGAGGCGGGCGGGCAGTACGTTTATCTGCGTGAAGCCTATGGCGAATTCCCTGCGTTCCTCTATGGATGGATGATCTTCACCGTCGGCCAGAGTGGCACCATTGCCGCGCTCGCCGTCGGATTCGCCGAGTACTTCGGCGCGGTGCTGCCTTTTGCAGGAGCCCATCTTGCCAGTTACGACAATCTTCGGATGGACACTTACGCGCGGGCACCTGGTTTCCATCTGTTCGATCATTCTGCTGACTACGATCAACGTACTCGGACTGAAACGCGGCTCTGCGCTGATCAACGTTGCGACCTGGGCGAAGTTCGCGGCCATCGGGCTCTTCATCGTGCTCGGCCTCGCGATCGGCCGCGGTCATTGGTCGAACTACGCGGTCAGCATCCCGGCTGACCACCCGCTGTCGCTGGGGGCCATGATCTCGGCATTTGGCGTCGCGCTGATCGGCGTCTTCTGGGCATTCGATGGCTGGGTCTACGTCACGTGGGTCGCGGGCGAAATCAAGAATCCGCAACGCGTGCTGCCGCGCGCCATGGTGATGGGCGTGCTGCTGGTCGGCGTCATCTATCTGGCAGTGAACGCGGTTTATCTTTACGCGCTGCCGATCACAACCGTGGCGAAGGAAGAGACCATCGCCCACGCCGCCGCGACCACGCTGTTCGGAGGCACCGCCGCGCGGTGGCTGAGCGCGGTGATCGCACTCTCGTGCTTCGGGGCGATGTCGTGCGCCATCCTTAGCAGCGCGCGGGTTTCGTTTGCCATGGCCCGCGATGGCGTCTTCTTTCATGCCATGGGACGCGTTCACTCGCGGTATCGCACGCCGGCGTTCAGCCTGATCTCGTTGAGCGCGTGGGCGGCGGTGCTGGCCCTCAGCGGCACCTTCGACCAGCTCTACACTTACGTGATGTTCATGATGGTGCTGTCGTACGCGGCGGCGGTGGCAGGATTGTTCGTGCTGCGGCGGACCCGTCCCGATCTGCCACGTCCGTATCGCTGTACGGGCTATCCGTATTTGCCAGCGCTCTACGTGCTGGTGGCGGGAGCCTGGGCGCTGAACTCCGTGGTCACACGCCCCAAAGAAACGCTGATCGGCATTGCTATCGTTTTCCTCGGCGCGCCATTCTATTTCTTCTGGCGCTGGCAGCTAAAGCGGAATCCGCGAGAGTTAGACGAATTCAGGTAGACGAATCCCATGCTCACCCTCACCGAAGCCGCACAGCAGATTCGCAACCGCGAACTTTCTCCCTTGGAGCTCACACGCGCATGTCTCGCGCGCATCGAGCAACTGAATCCGACTCTGAATGCTTTCATAACCGTTACGGCGGAGACTGCGCTGGAGCAGGCGCGTCAGGCTGAAGCGGAAATCATGGCTGGCCGTTGGCGAGGGCCGCTGCACGGCATTCCCATCGGGCTGAAAGATCTCCTCGATACGGCAGGCGTTCGCACCACGGCTGCCAGCAATCAGTACCGCGATCGGGTCCCGGCAGAAGATGCTGGATTGGTCCGTCAGTTGAAGCAGGCAGGCGCGGTGATCGTCGGCAAGCTGAACCTGCACGAGTTCGCGTTTGGGGTCAGCGGGATCGTGAGTGCCTTTGGTCCAGTAAAAAACCCTTGGGACCAAGAGCGCATTACGGGAGGGTCTTCGTCGGGTTCAGCAGCAGCGGTTGCCGCAGGGCTTTGCATTGCGGCGATTGGAACTGATACGGCAGGCTCGATTCGGTGTCCGTCAGCGCTGTGCGGGATTGTCGGACATCGTCCAAGCGCGGGTTTGCTGAGCTGCAAGGGGGTTGTTCCACTCTCCACCTCGTTCGACACCGTTGGACCGATGACGCGTACGGTTCGAGATGCAGCGCTTCTGCTCGGGGCGGTGGTGGCGGACATGGGCTCTGCCAGTCCCAACGATTGGGCCGCTCTCGACGAGCAGCGTGGCCGGACTCAAGGTCGGAGTTCCTCGCAAGGGTTTCTTCGATGACCTCCAGCCCGAGGTGGCCGTCTGCGTGGAAAATGCGCTCGCCGTCATCAAGACTTTGGTCGCGCAGGTTGCGGATGTTGATCTGGAAGCGGGTGCGCATCGCACCATCTTCAACGCTGAGATCTACGAGTATCACGAAGCGATGGTGACGAAGCATCCGGAGCTTTACCAGCCCCAGACTCTGCCTCGAATTCTGAAGTGTGCCGGCATCAGCGCCACCGATTACATCCGCGACTGGCGCAGCCTGCAGCGGGAGAGCGCAATAAGGCCGAAGAATTGTTCCACCGTGTGGACGTCGTCATCACGCCAACCGTGCCGGTGGTAGCGCCGTTAATTTCGGACCTTCAAGCGCTGGGAATTAATGATCTGCGACCATTCGAAACGAAGTACTTGCTGCGGAACACGTCGCCCTTCAGCGTGCTCTTTTGGCCCAGCATATCGGTTCCATGCGGATTCACGAGCGAAGGACTGCCGGCGGGATTGCAGATTTCTGGTAAGCCTGGAGCTGATGCGACGGTGCTACGACTCGCTCACGCGTACGAGCAGACGACGGACTGGCACAAACGCGTGCCAGGGATTTGAAAATAGCGATCCGTCGGAACGTATTCACCACCGAGGACACAGAGAGCACTGAGAACAGATGATCGAAAGAACTCCATGCCTCTCTGGTGACTCTTTTATTACTGTAGGCAGGCCGCCCCGGTCAAAACCCCACAAACACCGGCTCAGGTTGCAGCTCAATTCCAAACTCATTTAGCACGCGTGCCTGGATTTCGTCTTTTAGCGCGATGATTTCGGCGGCACTTGCACCGCCGAGATTGACGATCGCCAGCGCGTGCTTTCGCGAAATACCAGCCGCGCCATTACTGTAACCCTTGGCGAATCCGGCTTGCTCAACCAGCCATGCGGCGGAGAGCTTGCGAAAACCATCAGTAGCGGGATAGCTGGGCACTTGCAGCCCGCGCGATTGCGTCTGCGCCGATAGCTCTTCGAAGAAACTCTCCGGCACGATGGGATTCTTGAAGAACGAACCAGCGCTGCGCGCATCCTCGTCCCCGGGAACGATGAGCATGGCCTTGCGGTGACGAATTTCGCGCACAGCCGCTCTCACTTCTGCGAGAGTCGGCTCGCCTGAAGGCTGAGCAAAGAACTTCTGTAGATCAGCGTATCGAACGCTCGGCCTGCCACTCTGACGCAACCCGAAAGATACCCGCAGGATGATGTACCGGTCACGCTCAGTGGTATTGAAGATGCTGGAGCGGTAGGTGAACTCGCACTCCGAGTTGGAGAAGGTCCGCAGTTGAAGAGATTTTCGGTCGAGAGCCTGCACCTCACGAATCGTGTCGGAAACCTCCTGTCCATACGCCCCGACGTTCTGCACTGGCGTGCCACCAACTGTACCGGGGATTCCGCTGAGACACTCTAGACCGGCCCAATTTGCCTCCACGGTGTGTGTCACCAGAGCGTCCCATTCCACGCCTGCACCGACGGCGAAAAGGGTCTCGCCCTCCGACGTACTGATCCTCGACCAATCCGTGATGTCGACTTTGAGCACCAACCCAGCGAAGCCTGAATCGGCGACAACCACGTTGCTGCCGCCACCCAAAGCAAACAGTGGCAACCGTTGCGAGCGGGCGAACTCGACCGCTTCGATCACTTCGGCTTCGCTCCTAGCCGCGGCGAAATAGCGGGCCGGCCCACCGACGCCGAGCGTGGTGAACGGGGCCAGAGCAACGTGTTCGCGAATCAGCATGGAGGATGACAGCGCCTTTAGGGAAGTCGTGAGGCCGTGCTCCTTCAAAGCTCGCCAACAAAAACCGAATCGGTCTCGAAACTTGCCTTCACTTTGGGACCTGGAACGCCTTAATCACGATGTCGTTGGGCTGGTTGCCGACTGGAATAAGCGTGACCAGCGCACGGTCAGCGCTGATTTTGGAATTGTCTCGGGTCTTGACCGTGCGCACGACCGCAACATCTCCCGAGCGCGAATTCACTACCAGCAAGTGCTCTTCATCCGGGCTTAGCGCCAGACCATCGGGATGGCTACCCACCTGGACCGTGCCGATTACGCGGCCTTCGTCAATCGCATAGACGCTGACCGTGTCGGCGCCAAAATCGCTGACATAGAGCAGGCTGTTGTCAGAGGTGACGATTCCCCGGACGGGTTTGTCCCCGATCAGGTAGCTACCGCCCACCTCATTGTTTCCGGTCTCGACAATGGAAAAATTATTGCCGCCGAAGTTGCTTACGAACAGCTCACCACCATCGGGCTTCAATGCAAGCTGCACGGGCGTCTTGCCGACGTCCAGCAGAGTCAGCAAGCGGTCCGATGTGAGATCGACCGCGGCGACCTGGTTTGACCCGGGGCAAGCCACGAATGCCTTGCTCGAGTCGGGCAGGATGACCAGATCTTGCGGCTGCCGGCAGACCGGCACGGTGCTGCGCACTGTGAGCTTCTGTGTATCGATGATGGAAACCGTGTTGTCAGCGCGATTGCTAGCCACCGCCAGCTTCCCGTCAGGCGAGACTTTCGCCAAGCCCGGCCCGCCACCGACCCGTATGGTCGCGATCACCGCCCGCTTGGCAAGATCGATGACCGAAATGTTCGCCGAGCCGGAGTTGGCCACGTAAGCGCGCTTGCCGTCGGACGAAACGGAAACGAAGTAAGGCGCGCGATGAACGCCGATCGTCGCCGCGACTACATTGCGCTCCGCGTCAATGATGCTGATGTTGTTGGACTCGGCGTTGGCAATGTATATCTCATTGCGAGTAGGGCTGGCGGCGATGCCCGTCGGGCTGGCGCCCACAGGGATCGTCTTGACGTTGCGGAGCTGCAGCAGATCAAGAACGCTTACGGAGTTGCTCTGGCCGTTGGTGACGTAAGCATATTCGTGGTAGCCAGGCTCGACGGTTTGGCGCTGATGGCAGGCGGTAGAGCCGAGGACCACGATGGTTAGGTATAGAGCAGCCTGCCATTGCCGCGCCGAACCTTGCCGCAGCCATAACGAAGCGATGTGCATTAGCGAATGGTGGCCGATCCAGTGGTTGATTTGGCGCGGCGTACCGAATTGGCAGCAGGCTCGGCGACAAAGCGACCGAGCACATTCGCGATTTGACGAACCTCAACCATGAGATCGTCAAATTGCTGCGGAAACAGCGACTGATTGCCATCGCTCAGGGCACGATCAGGATCAGGATGAACTTCAATGATGAGACCATCCGCGCCGACCGCAACCGCGGCGCGCGACAGCGGCGTCACCTTGTTGCGCTTGCCGGTACCGTGACTCGGATCGACAATGATCGGCAAATGGCTCAGCCGCTGCACCGCCGGCACGATGCTGAGGTCGAGGGTGTTGCGGGTGTGGTCGGCGAAGGTCCGCACCCCGCGCTCACAGAGAATCACGTTGTAATTGCCCTCGCTCATAATGTATTCGGCAGCCATTAGCAATTCTTCCAGAGTGGCTGCCATGCCCCGCTTCAGCAGCACCGGTTTATGCGCCCGGCCCGCACGCTTCAGGAGCGAATAATTCTGCATGTTGCGCGCGCCAATCTGGATGACGTCGGCGTACTTCTCCACCAGTTCGAGCGATTCATTATCGATGGCCTCAGTGACGATCAGCAGGCCGAAGCGATCGCGGATTTCCGCGAGGATCTTCAGGCCCTCCTCCGCCAAGCCTTGAAAGGTGTAGGGAGAGGTGCGTGGCTTGTAGGCGCCCCCACGGAAGAAACGGGCCCCGGCGCGGGCCACGCATTCCGCAGTGGCGAACGCCTGCTCGCGGGATTCGATGGCGCACGGGCCGGCGATGACTGCGACCTCGTCACCGCCAAAGGTTGCGTCCGAGTTGGGAAAGCGCACTAGGGTGTCTTCTTCCTTCAAGTCACGGCTGACAAGCTTGTATGGCTTGGTGACGCGGATGACCTCCTGCACGCCTTCCATCTCGTCGAAGGTGCCGGTCTCAACCTCCGTCTGGTTGCCGGTGACGCCGATGGCGGTGCGCGAGGCTCCGGGCATGGCATGGGCGCGAAAGCCCAGCGACTCAATCTTTTCGCATACGCGCTCCACTTGCTCTTCGGAGGCGTGCGCCTTCATGACGATAAGCATCGGGGGACCCCTTGATTCGTGCTCCATAGTGTATCGCGGATGTTGCGCCGCTGGGAATGAACCGGGCGGGCAGACATTCGCCCGGCATCCGGATTTAGAATCGAAACGTTCATGGCACACGATCCGGAGAAGAAAGAAAAAGACATCCTGAAGCTGTTGCCTCCGCCGAAGCAGCCGCCCAAGCTGACTGCGAGGAGGATCGGCATTCATACTTCAACGGCAGGCGGAGTGGAAAATGCTGCGGAGCGCGCTTACCGGCTGGGCTGCAATGCCTTCCAGATTTTCTCTTCCAGCCCGCGGCAATGGAAGCCATACGACCTGGCACGACCGCAGTGCGAGCGAGATGACGCGCTTGCGCGAGCAGTACGGACTGAAGCCGCTGGTCATCCATGCCAACTACCTGGTGAATCTGGCAGGCGGCAATCCTGAGTTTCACGCCAAGTCTATCGTTGCCTTTCGCGGCGAGGTGGAGCGGGCGCTGGCCCTATGCGCCGAATTCCTGGTGTTGCATCCCGGCTCGTTCCGCGGAAGCAGCCGCGAAGAAGGATTGCAGCGAGTCGCGCTGGCCATCGAGCAGGCGGTGGACGGGCTGGACTTGGCGGCGGGAAATTTGCGCATCCTCATCGAGAACACGGCAGGCTCGGAGTTCTCGCTGGGCGGCAACTTCGAGCAAGTTGCAGAGCTGCTGTACCTGTTAGGTAAGGTCGTACCCTCGGGCGCGTGCATCGATACTTGCCACACGCATGTGGCAGGCTATGACATCGTGAGCGAGGATGGCTTTGCGGAGACGCTCGATCAACTGGAGCGAACGATCGGACTGAAGAACGTGTACGTCTGGCATTGCAACGATGCCAAGGCCGCGCGCGGATCGAAGCTCGACCGCCATCAGCACATCGGCAAGGGAATCGATTGGTCTGGAGCCGTTTCGGCGGCTGTTGAATGATCCACGTCTGGCCCACGCTGCCTTCATCGCCGAGACCCCAATTGACGAGCCGCTCGACGACCTGATGAATGTGAATGCGTTGAAGGCGCTGGTTGGCAAGGCGAAGTCATTGCCAAGACGCAAACAGAAACCACGCCCCCCTCATTGTAAAATCAGGGTTTATCCCAATCGCATCTAAAGAACCCTTATGGCCGACTCCAAAACTCAAGAGCCGAACACGGAACCACAAACCCAGGCCGCTGCGCGCGCCGAGCGCTACGAACCGCAGGCGATCGAGCAGAAATGGGCCGATCGCTGGGCGCAGAATCCTGATCTCTATCGCGCCGAGCCCTCAACCAGTACACGGAAGAAGTATTACGTACTGGAGATGTTGCCTTATCCCTCGGGCAAGCTGCACATGGGACACGTGCGTAACTACGCCATCGGCGACGCGCTGGCGCGTTACATGTGGATGCAGGGCTACAACGTGCTTCATCCCATGGGCTGGGATGCGTTCGGCCTGCCCGCCGAGAACGCGGCCATCCAGAACCAGACTCCGCCACGCGAATGGACACTTCACAACATCGCCAGCATGAAGGTGCAGATGAAGCGCCTAGGCTTTGCCTACGACTGGTCGAAGGAAATCACCACTTGCCTGCCGGAGTACTACCGCTGGAACCAGTGGTTCTTCCTCAAGTTTTTTGAGCAAGGGCTGGCGTATCGCAAGAAGAGCAAAGTCAACTGGTGTCCGAAGTGCGCCACCGTGCTGGCCAATGAACAGGTGCTGCCCAATGGCTGCTGCTGGCGGCATGAAGACACGCTAGTCGAGCAGCGCGAGTTGGAGCAGTGGTTCCTGCGCACCACCAAGTACGCCGACGAACTGTTGCAGGGTTTGGATACTCTGCAAGGCTGGCCGGAGAAGGTCCGCACCATGCAGCGCAACTGGATCGGCCGCAGCGAAGGAACGCTGATCGACTTCAAACTCGACGGCATCGCCGGACCGGCGGGCGACAAGATTTCGGTCTTCACCACGCGCGTGGATACGATTTACGGCGCAACCTCGTTGCAGTTGGCGCCTGAGCATCCCGTGGTCACGGACCTGATCGTCAACGATCCCCATCTGCTCGCCAAGGTAGAAGATCTGATGACCGAGCAGCGTAAGGCAAAGGAAGTTGGCGACATTGGCGCCATCGAAAAGCACGGCGTATTCACCGAGCGCTATGCGCTAAATCCGTTCAACGGCGAGCAAGTGCCGATCTGGGTGGCGAACTACGTTTTGCTCGACTACGGCACCGGCGCCATCATGTCGGTTCCGGCGCACGACGAGCGCGACTACGAGTTCGCCAAGAAGTATGACCTCGACATCCGCGTCGTGATCTTGCCACGCCGTGAGGGAGATGCGCCCGATGGCGAGCCCAACGAGCCAGTCTTGCCGTTCACCGAGATGAACAGCTTGGTAATCAACTCCGGCGAGTACACGGGAATGCCCTGCCAAGAAGCCATTGTCAAGATGTCTAAGTTTGCGGAAGATCATGGCTTTGGCAAAGCAACAGTAACCTATCGCTTGAAGGATTGGGGAGTCAGCCGGCAACGCTATTGGGGCACCCCAATACCGATAATCTACTGTGAGGCGTGCGGCATCGTGCCAGTGCCTGAGAAGGACTTGCCGGTGTTGTTACCAGACAACGTGGACATCACCTTGGCTGGCGGATCGCCCCTGGGCAAGGTGCCAGAGTTCGTTAATGTGAACTGTCCCAAGTGCGGCTCTCCGGGGAGACGCGAGACCGATACCATGGACACGTTCGTCGATTCGTCCTGGTACTTTTATCGCTACACCAATCCCGATCTCGACACCAAGCCGCTCGATACCGGCACGGTCGCGTACTGGTTTCCCATCAACCAATATATTGGCGGAGTCGAGCACGCCATCCTGCATCTCATCTACTCGCGCTTCTGGACTAAGGTGATGCGCGACATGGGACTGGTGAAAAATTCCGAGCCGGCGGAGCGCCTGTTCACCCAGGGCATGGTGATCAAGGGTGGCGCCAAGATGTCAAAGAGCCTAGGCAACGTGGTGTCGCCCGACGACATGGTCGCGCGTTACGGCGCGGACTCGACACGCATGTACACGCTGTTCGCCTCGCCGCCCGATCGAGATCTCGATTGGCAGGATGCAGGAGTGGAAGGCATCAGCCGATTTCTGTCGCGGGTGTACCGTTTCGTGGCGCGCAATGCGAAGCCAAACGGGACGACGTCGGCCAGTCGCGATGGTGAACCGTTGTCACCGGCTGCGCGCCAGATGCAGCGCAAGTTGCATCAGACGATCCGACGGGTAGCCGAAGACTTTGGCGGACGCTGGCACTTCAACACCTCGATCGCAGCCATCATGGAATTGCTGAACGAGATGCACTCGTATGAAGACAGCGTCCAACGCGGCGAGCCCGAGGCCCCACCAGCGTTGGTCGCCGACGCGCAGCGCAATCTGGTGCTGATGCTGGCGCCGTTCGCACCCTATCTCGCGCACGAGTTGTGGGAGATGCTGGGCGAAACTTCCAATCTATTGCGCGCGCCGTGGCCACAATACGATGCCGCGCTCGCGAAGGAAGAGGAAGTGGAGATCGCGATCCAGGTGAATGGGAAGATTCGCAGCCGCATCGTTGTTCCCGCCGATGCCGACGAGGCACAGGTGCGCGAGCTCGCTCTCGCCGACGCGAAAGTCAAAGCCGCTATCGCAGACAAAGAGGTCGTCAAGGTACTGGTGGTGAAAGGCAGGCTGGTGAATATAGCAGTGAAGTAGGAACAATTAATTGCTTCTTCTGTTATCTTTTCCCTTCACATCACCCGAGGCCGCCTGGATGTCTGTATCTCAAACGCTAGTCGATACCCGCCCGCAGCCGAGCAAGTCGTATCGCTGGCTAGTGCTGATTTTTGTCAGCCTGGCCATGTTCGGCAATTACTACATTTATGACAGCATCAATCCGCTGGAACGAATCTTTCTCCAGCAGTTGAATTTCTCCGCTTCCATGTTCGGGTGGCTGAATGCCAGCTACAGCGTGACGGCGGTAGCGACGCTGCTGATCGGCGGAATTCTGGTTGATCGCCTGGGGATTAAGAAATCTCTGTTGTTCTTCTCGGGTCTGATTTTGTTGGGCGCTCTGTTGACGTCGCTGAAGGGCAACTTCTATCTCATGGTCGCGGGCCGCGCCGTGGTTGGGCTCGGCGCGGAATCGCAGATCGTAGCAGTGACGACAGCCCTGGCTCGCTGGTTCAAGGGCAAGGAATTGAGCTTCGCTTTCGGTATTAACCTTACAATCGCCCGAATCGCATCGATCGCAGCGGATAACTCGCCAACCTGGGCCAAGTTCGCGTTCTTCCCCAATGGAGTCAATGCCCAGCCCAGCTGGCATCGTCCGCTAGTGCTGGCAGTCGTAGTCGGATCAACGGCCGTGATTGGGGCCTTGATTTACTGGGCCCTCGAGACCTACGCCGAGACGCGCTACCACCTCGGAAAGTCCGGCGAGCCTGACAAGTTGAGCTTCCGCGAAGGACTGAAATTCAATCCTTCGTACTGGTACGTGGTCGCACTCTGTTTTACCTTCTACTCAGGAATCTTTCCCTTCCGTACGTTTGCCATTGACTTGTTCACCAGCAAATTCCTCTCCCAGATGGGTGCGGCCGCGACGTCGACCGCTGCCTTCGCTTCGGCCCAACAACAAGCTGGCTGGCTGAATAGTCTGCTTCCCTTTTCCGCCATGATCGCCACACCTCTCTTTGGACTGCTGGCCGATCGCATCGGCAAGCGCGCCACCCTCATGGTCGTGGGCTCATTCCTCATGATGCCGGTGTACCTGATGATCGCCTACAGCAGCATCTCCCTGTTGGTACCGGTGTCGCTGATGGGAATTGCCTTCTCGCTGATTCCCGCGGTGATGTGGCCTTCCGTCGCCTACATTGTGGATGAGAGGCGACTGGGTACCGCATACGCGCTGATGAGCCTGTTGCAGCAAATCGGCTTCTTTATCTTCAACCTGGCTATTGGCACGGCTAACGACATAAGCCACGCCGGCCCCACCAATTTCCACGGCTACGCGCTGGGGATGTGGATCTTCTCGATTCTTGGCTTCCTGGCGTTGCTGTTCTCGCTCTTGCTACGCCGGCGCGAGACCGGCGCAAACGCTCACGGACTGGAGAGTATTACCACGCACTCGCAAGCATAAGTATCACGGTGGAAGGAAAGTGCGAGCCCGGCGGCCGCTTTTGCCGAGGTGCTTGAGGATACCCTGGTGGGGTTCCTTGCCGTCAACTCTCGACAGTGCTCTAATACTTGTCACCGTTGATGTCGAGGCAACGAAATGCCGCGGTTCTTGCATCGAAGGTGCCAGTAGCTTGAGTACACCAATTTGACGACTGCCAAGAAAATCCTAGCTAATGGCATCTCTGAGCACGAAGCCATTGACCGCGCCAAACAGGGCGATGCCGAATGCTTCGAGGCTTTATATGGTCTGCACAAGCGACGCGTGTATTCGCTTTGCTTGCGGATGGTAGGCAATACGGCGGAAGCGGAAGATCTGACGCAAGAAGCTTTTCTTCAGCTCTACCGCAAGATCGCAACGTTCCGTGGCGAGTCAGCCTTCTCTACCTGGCTGCATCGTTTGGCGGTGAATGTGGTGCTTATGCATTTGCGCAAGAAAGGGCTTCCTGAAGTTTCGCTCGACGAAACGTTGGAGCCGCAGCAGGAAGATGGTCCCAGGAGAGACATCGGCGCCCGGGACAATGTACTGGCAGGTTCGATTGACCGCGTTAATCTGGAACGCTCGATCGAAAGTTTGCCACCTGGATACCGCATCATCTTTGTGTTGCATGATGTGGAGGGTTACGAACACAATGAAATTGCCGAGATGATGGGTTGCTCCATCGGGAATAGCAAATCGCAGCTTCACAAGGCACGGATGAAGCTCCGTGACCTTCTGAAGTTGAGCCAGGCTGAGAGAAAAGCAAGGCGATAGACGGCCGGCCAGCGAAGCCGGATCGCAAGGGCGAGAACGAGGAATCCTAACCGTAAGTTCTCAGGGAAGTGTTGGCAGCCCTCCCGGAAAGGCGACGGTGGAAAGGGAGTACATCCCCTCGGGATTCCCCAAGGGGAGAAAACTAATGACGTGCGTAGAGTTTCAAAAGGTACTGCCATATATCATTGACGGAGGCGGAAGCGCCGAGGAGCAGCAGCATCTTGCGACCTGTCACGTCTGTTCCGACCTCGTGGCCGACCTGCGATACATCGCGGAGGCGGCAAAGCTACTGGTTCCAATGGAGGATCCGAGCCCGCAGGTGTGGAATAACATCCAGGATTCGTTGGAGCGCGAGGGCTTGGTGAAAAGGGCCCGCAAACACATTTAGCACTACCAGCAGACGGCTGGTATACGTTCCTCAGTGAAACCTTGAACGGTCGAAAGCCTAGAATCTCCGCCTGGACTCTTCCCGAAAACATAGCTGTTGCCTGTCCGAAAACCATGCTTAATGCTGTTTGCTAAGCGCACGACTTTTCCCTGCCGCCACCTGCGGCACCGGTGTTAATATTGGACTCACGTCAGTTCACTGCGATGAGTTTTGTTGCTCGAGGCAGAAGTCTCAACAGTAACCCCGTCGCTCGGCGAACGCTTCGTAATTCCTGTTAGCAAACTGATCTACGCCGGAACGGCTCGTTGTCCTCGCCACGACTTCGCTCATCTAAGTAAACGGCTACGTCTTGATCCCTCGGGTTGTTACGGTATGAATGGAGGATACTGTGACCCTGAAAAAAGCCTCCTGGATCGATCGCTCCCTGCTGAAGGCGGTGCGTAGGGCTGTGGGTGCGGCTCCCATATCGCTGGCTCTTCCGCACCTCGAAGACCGGCCCGGCACAACTTCGTCATCTATCGGTACTATCCGGATTGCCGATCGAGCTACCCTGGCCGGCCTGGTGATGAATCCTGAAGTCGTCTTTGGGGATGCCTATTCCGACGGGCGAATTGAAGTCGACGGTGACCTGGTTCGCGTACTGGAGTCCATTTACCCGTCATCGCGCGTAGTGCGGAACCTGCGCTGGCGGCTGATGTCGAAGTGGTTGGCCTGGGTTCAAGCCAATACCCGCTATGGTTCCACGCGAAACATCCATCACCACTACGATCTTCCCACTGAGTTTTACAAGCTATGGTTAGACGAGCTGATGGTATACACCTGCGCTTACTTTCCAAACGAAGACGCTTCCTTGGAAGAGGCTCAGCAAGCCAAGTTCGATTTGATCTGCCGGAAGTTATGGCTCAAGCCAGGGGAGACGGTAGTCGAAGCCGGCTGCGGTTGGGGTTCACTCGCCATGTACATGGCCGAGCACTACGGCGTGAAGGTAAAGGCCTTCAATATTTCGCATGAGCAGATTCGAGTGGCCCGCGAGATGGCCAAGGAGAAAGGTCTCTCCTCCATGGTCGAGTTCGTCGAGGACGATTATCGCAACATCACTGGCCGCTATGACGCATTCGTTTCTGTGGGCATGTTGGAACACGTGGGACGGGAGCATTATCCCGAGTTAGGCCGGATAATCCACCGTACGATCGGTGATCGGGGCCGTGGGCTTGTTGCACTTCATTGGCCGCTGCCGCAGTCTGCCGTTTAGTGTCTGGATCCGAAAGCGCATATTCCCCGGCGCCTATGCACCCAGTCTTCGGGAGTCGATGGAGGTTTTGGAACCGCAGCGCTTCTATGTGCTCGATGTCGAGGACCTGCGCCCTCACTATGCCAGAACTATCGAACACTGGCTAAGCCGGTTTGAGGAGGCTTACGACCGTGTCGTGCAGATGCAAGGAAAAACCTTTGCACGAATGTGGAGACTTTATCTTGCCGGATCTATCGCGGCCTTTCGGGTGGGTACCCTGCAGTTGTTCCAGGTAGTGTTCACTGGAGCACAGTGTCAGTCGATTCCAGAGACGCGCAGCCGCCTGTACAGCAGCATCAGCCCGGACCAAGATAAGGCAGACGACGAATTATGGACTCCTGCGATGTCTTGATTGTCGGCGGCGGCCCAGCGGGTTCCTCGTGTGCCTGGGGGCTTCGGCAATCGGCACTCGACGTTTTGGTAATCGACCGCAGTACTTTTCCGCGCAACAAACTTTGCGGAGGATGGATCACTCCACTGGTGCTCCAGTCGCTGGAAATCGATCCTGAAGCGTATGCGCAGGATCGAGTTCTGCAAGCCATCAGTGGCTTTCGCATGAGCGCCATTGCAGAGCCGCAAGTTGATGTCTCCTACGGACGAACTATCAGCTACGGCATCTTGCGCAGCGAGTTTGACGAATATCTCCTGCGCCGTTGCGGGGCGCGCGTCTGCGAGGGTGTCCCGTTCGACTCCATCGAGCGCACCGAGAATGGCTGGCTCGTCAATGGCAGCATCAAGGCAAGGCTTGTGGTCGGCGCCGGCGGACACTTTTGTCCGGTCTCCCGCTTTCTGGGCAATAAAGCTTCGGCTCCATCGGTTGTCGCGCGTGAGATTGAGTTCGAGATGCCGCCATCCCAAGCGGCCACGTGCAGCGTCGCAGGCGAACTACCTGAGCTTTATTTTTGTCGCGACATGCGCGGCTACGGATGGGTCTTTCGCAAGCAGAATGTCCTGACGGTCGGAATCGGCCGCGTGGATAATCGCGGCCTCTCCCAGCATTGCAGCGAGTTCCTAGGCTTTCTCAAGCGGAGCAGGAATATCGAGGTGCCAGGCAAAGGTATCCTGGGGCATGCTTACTGGCTTTTCGGGCATTCTGAACGGACTATCGTCGATGACTCTATTTTGCTGGTTGGCGACGCCGCCGGCCTGGCATACCCGGAGAGCGGTGAAGGCATACGTCCGGCGATTGAGTCGGGATTGATTGCAGCCCACACCATCCTGTCGGCGCAGGGCGATTACAGCGGCGCGCAATTACAACTTTATTGTGACCTGTTATATGCCCGGCTTCGTCCAAAGCCGAACGCCTTCGAGTCGCTGGCGCGCTTCATTCCCCAACCCTTACGCGAAATTTGCGGTCGCGCTCTGCTAAGGAACCGCTCTTTTTGCCGCAACATTGTTATGGAGCGCTGGTTCCTCCGCATGGATGAGAAACCGCTGGCCTTCGCATCGGCGACGGTGCCAAAGGAACTAGCAATTAGCAATTAGCATTTGGCAGTTAGCAATACTTCAGACTTCAATCCAAGTCTTACCAGGATGAGGGTTCTTCGACTGTGCTCGATCGCTTCGCGAACTCGCTCAGCTCGGAATGACACCAAGGAAAGCCATACTTACGCTGCGGTCGGCGGATACGGCCCACGATAGCCAATCTGGTGCGAGATGCGTCGGGCGGCGTCCTTCACCGTCTCCGCCAGCCGGGGCACAGCGTCACGGGGCACGGCATTGATGGTTCCAGTGGAAGCGACGCTGGCTTCTACCAACCCCTGGCTGTTAAAGATGGGGGCTCCCACACAGCGGGCACCCAGACTATTCTCCTCGTCGTCCACTGCGTACCCCAACTGGCGAACACGGTCGAATTCCTTCATCAGCTTGGCAACGCTGGTGATGGTGTGGGGTGTCAGTTTCTTCAGTCCGCGTTGGCGGATGATGGCCTCCCTTTGCTCGGAATCAAGGTAGGCAAGAAGCGCCTTGCCCACAGCCGTGGAATGTACCTCCATGCGCCGGCCGATCCAAGTGTCCATCTTGATGAAGCTGGGGGCCTCGACCTTCTCCACGTATACCGCTTCCCCATGGTCAAGGATGGCGAGGTGCGTGGTGATGTGGATCTGATCGACGAGGTGCTTCATGATCGGCAGCGCTACTTCACGGACATCCACCCCGCTCAGGGCGGCGCGCGACAGGCTCAGCACCTTCATACCAAGCCGATACTTTCCATCGTCATGATCACGGCGCAGGTAGCCGTGCTGCTCCAAGGTCCGCAAAATGTAGCTGGCTGAACTCTTGGGAATTTTAAGCTTACGGCTGAAATCGGCGTTCGACAGACCACTTTCGCGCTGCCCGGCTGCTTCCAGGATCAGCAGCGTACGCTCCACCGCAGTCGAGGGATTATCCATTTGACGCGCCATGACCCCAGTCTAACAGCGCGAGCGATGTTCGACATAATGAATTTGCGTTCACAATCCCGGCCACCGCGGTGCAAAACCGGGAGGGTCGTCAAAACCTGAAAGTGAGCTTTACGTCACAGACAAAGCCCGACCGCGAGCTTAGCTTTAAGAGGTGGGCCGCCAAGATAGAGCTAAGAGGCGGGCAACCCGCGTTCCGATATGGGAAGTCCAATGTCAGGGTGCCAAATAACGAATTTGTGTTCAGTATTCTGAACAACGTTATTGCCTAGACTTTGGACGGCGGCTAGTCTGTACATCCTGTGGAATGTGTGTTCGGAATGCTGAACAGCATAACCCAGAGACCCGTAGTCTGCACTTAACTGTGGTCGTTAGACCTTACTCATTGTCCGAACCGGAGAGGAGATCACGAATATGGCGCATCAAACTGCTGCTCAACTAGAAAAATTCTGGAAGACCGACCCACGCTGGAAGGGGGTAACCCGGCCCTATTCCGCGGAAGATGTGGTGCGCTTGCGCGGCACGCTTCCCATCGAATACACGCTTGCCCGAGTGGGTGCCGAACGCCTGTGGGAGATGCTGAACAGTGAGAAGTACGTCAATGCCCTCGGCGCCATGAGTGGCAACCAGGCAGTACAGATGGTGGCGGCGGGGCTAAAGGCCATCTACGTGAGCGGCTGGCAGGTCGCCGCCGACGCCAACAATGCCGGCCAGATGTATCCCGACCAGAGTCTATATCCGGCGGACTCGGTACCCAACCTTTGCCGCCGCCTCAACAATGCTCTCACCCGTGCCGATCAGATCCATCATTCCGAGGGCAAGAATGGCATCAATTGGTTTGCGCCGCTCATCGCCGACGCTGAAGCAGGTTTCGGCGGAACGCTAAACGCATTCGAACTGATGAAGTCGATGATCGAAGCCGGTGCAGCCTGCGTGCACTTCGAAGATCAACTGTCGTCCGCTAAGAAGTGCGGACATCTCGGCGGCAAAGTGCTGGTCCCGACGAGCGAGGCTGTACAGAAGCTTGTCGCAGCCCGTCTCGCAGCCGACGTGCTGGGCGTACCGACACTCGTCCTGGCTCGCACCGATGCCAACAGCGCACATCTGTTGACCAGCGACATTGACCCCTACGATCGCATCTTCTTGAACGGCGAACGCACCTCGGAAGGGTTCTACGGCATTCACGGCGGTATCGATTCGGCCATCGCGCGTGGTCTGGCCTATGCGCCGTACTCAGACTTGATCTGGTGCGAGACTTCGGAGCCGAATTTAAAGGAAGCCGAGTTTTTCGCTGACTCTATCCATGCCAAGTATCCGGGCAAGTTGCTGGCCTACAACTGCTCGCCTTCGTTCAACTGGAAGAAGAAGCTGGATGACGCTACTATCGCGCGCTTCCAGCCTGCGCTGGCCGAGATGGGCTACAAGTTCCAGTTCATTACGTTGGCGGGCTTCCATGTGCTGAACCTTGCGATGTTCGAGTTGGCGCGCGCCTACAAAGACACCGGCATGACCGCCTATTCGCGCGTCCAAGAGAAGGAATTCGCCCGCGAGTATAGTCACGGTTACTCGGCGGTGAAGCACCAGCGCTTCGTCGGCACTGGCTACTTCGACGAGGTCACGCAGGTAATCGCGAGTGGCAAGTCATCCTTGTCAGCGCTGAAACACTCGACCGAAGAGGAACAGTTCGCCGAGGTCAAAGTGCCGTCGCAGATGATCGAGGTGGGCCAGGATCCGTCCTGCCGTCCGATCCTGGGCGAATGTCCGCTGACGTGCGAGCACGAACACGAGCATGTTCGCGGCGGCAACGTCTCAGCTAACGATTAACGTTCTCTCTTGGCAGGGAGCATAGAACCCTCTAGGCACGGGATTAACCGATCTCGTGCCTGATTTTTTTCGCTCAACCCCCAATTCGGCGATGAGCAGCTGCTGCCTCCGGCCAGAGCCCGTAACCGGCTTTCGGCTACTTTACCGTTGCTATTGACTATAACTCCCCGCCAGGCTTACTCTCTTGTTAAGCGAACAAAAGGCGAATCTAAGTGCTTTCCATGGATCCATCGCTACTCCAGACCGAGGATACCGAACCTGCGCCCCTAGTCGGCATTGCTAAGCTCGCGGCACAGGGCGAATCCATCCGTCAAGGTCACCTGGTGGAGTACTTCACGCTTCCCTCTCGGGCGCTGCTGAACCGCTGCACCTCGCAACGGGTACCGTTCAACTGGACCATCAATCCCTATCGCGGGTGCGAGTTCGCCTGCAAGTATTGCTATGCGCGCTATACCCACGAGTTTATGGAGATGCGGGACGGAGTGGACTTCGAACGGAAGATCTACGTCAAGCAGCAGGCGGCGTGGCTGCTGCGGCAAGAGCTGAAAAAGGTAAAGCGCGGAGAACAAATCGCGATCGGCACGGCAACTGATCCCTACCAGCCAGCGGAAAAGCGGTTCCAAGTCACTCTAGGGATTCTCGAAGAGCTGGCCCTACACCATGGGCTCGAAATCGGTATCGTCACCAAGTCGGACCTCGTCGTGCGCGATATCGACGTGCTGCGGCAGGTCGCGGAGCATAACGCTCTGTTCATCAATATCACGATCACAACGATGAGCGTGCAACTGGCACGCATTCTTGAGCCACGCGCGCCGCGCCCGGACTTGCGCATGAAAGCGGTACGCGATCTGAATACCGCGGGAGTCAACACCGGCGTCATCTGTGCGCCCGTGCTGCCCGGCATCACCGATTCGCCTTCGGCGCTGGATGCCCTCACGCGTGCGACCAAGGAAGCCGGCGGAAAATACATTTACGCCAACCCATTGTTCCTGAAGCCATGCTCGGCCAGCGTCTTTCTGCCGTTTCTGGAGAAGGAATTCCCGAAATTGGTTGAGGACTACCGCCAGCGCTTCGCCGACCGCGCCTTCGTGAGCAAAGCCTACAGCAGGCGCATTTCGGAGCTAATGGCGAGCCTGCGTAAGAAACATGGAATCGGGACGGAGTTCAGCTCGCGTAGCCAAAGGACACATCCGGAGCAGCACGAAGCAGAGCAGATGAGCCTCTTCTAATGACCCTCGCGGAGCCCGGTCGAGGTTACCCGCTACTGGTGTCCGACGTCACAGACAGAGGGATGAAACCTGCGCTAATTTGGTCTGTAATGGGGAGGTGTGTATGGCAGCGCCTTGGGCACATCGATACGCACAACGCACAAAGACAGCCAAAAGCTCTATCATCCGCGAACTGCTGAAGCTGACGCAGCGTCCAGAAGTCATTTCGTTTCGCGGGTGGCCTGCCTGCGCCGGAGATTTTTCCGGTGGAACGTTTCCGTGAGGCCTGCGAAAAAGTTCTCTCGACGAATTCCTCTATCGCGCTGCAATACGGACCAACCGAAGGCTATCGTCCTCTGCGCGAATTGATCGTTGCTCACATGGCGCGGTACGGCATTCTTGCTACCGTCGATAACATCCTTATAACCTCGGGCTCGCAGCAGGCGCTGGACTTGATCGCCAAACTGCTTATCAATCGTGGCGATCGCATCCTGGTTGAATCGCCGACATATTTGGGCGCGTTGCAGGCCTTCGATCTGATGGGCGCTGAGTACGTAACCGTGCCCATCGACGACGACGGATTGCAGACCAGCGAGATGGAACGCGCGCTCCGCTCCGGTCCGAAGTTCATGTATATTCTGCCGAACTTTCAGAATCCCGGCGGGACTACGCTTTCGAGCGAACGGCGTGATGAACTGGTGTTGCTCTCCGATAAGTACGGCATTCCAATTATTGAAGACGACCCCTATGGGCAGCTTCGTTACGAGGGCGAGCACATTTCGCCACTCGTCGTGCTGGATCGCACCAACCTGCTGCGCGACAACGGATATCTGCTGGGAAATGTCATCTACCTGAGCACGTTTTCCAAGGTGTTGGCGCCGGGGTTGCGACTGGGCTGGATCGTCGCACCGCCAGACGTAATTACGCGGCTGGTGCAGTTGAAACAGAGCACTGATCTGCACACCAGCAGCTTCACGCAAATGGTAGCCTACGAAGCCGCGCGTGATGGCTTCATGGAAGAACACGTGAAACTAATTCGCAAGGTATATAAAGAACGTCGCGATACCATGCTCGAGGCCTTGCACGATTACTTCCCGTCGGAAGTCTCGTGGACGCATCCGCATGGCGGGTTATTTCTCTGGGTCACAATGCCTGCTGGTATCGATAGCATGAAGCTGCTCGACACGGCATTGCGCCAGGACGTAGCCTTCGTGCCGGGCGATCCGTTCTATCCGTCAGGCGATAGCGGCTCGCATATGCGTCTGAATTTCTCGAACGCTCAGCCGGAACAGATCCGTGAGGGCATTCGCCGTTTATCCATAGCGGTGGCGCACGAATTGGAGCATCACGCAGTCACAACGACGGTATGAGTCCCGCCGTTGTCACGGCACCTTGTAGCATCGGTCACTGCTAAATTGCCCGATTGAGTTCAAACTGACGTCAGCGGCAGGATCTGAAACTGCTTACCGTTCCATTTGCAGGTCAGGAGGCAGCTTATGTTCGCCATCAGGCTGGTGCAGCTTATCGAAACACATGCCGACAAGCTTTCTGAGGTCTTGATCCACAGACTACAGGAGACGGCTGAGTGCAAGGAACTTCTGAGCGAAGTCCCGGCTCACGAACTCAAGCACCGAAGCTACGAAATCTATTGCCATCTCGGCGACTGGCTCCTCTCGAAGACGCCATCGGAGATTGAAGAGCGGTACATCGGCCTCGGGGCGAGACGAGCCCGCCAGGGAGTTCCATTCAGTCAGGTGATGTTTGCCGTGCAGATGACTAAGCACGTTCTTTGGGATTATCTACTGCTGGAAGGACTGCTCGAACCGGAAGATCTCATCGGCGAAATGGAACTGGTTCGCTCACTGGGGCAGTTCTTCGACCGAGCTCTTTACTGTGCCGCGATCGGTTATGAACAAGTATGGAAGAAGGAGCCGTCCGAAGCTTCGGCGCACCAGGTTGCCACGCACGGGTGATTGCAGGAGGCAAACGAAGGTCTTTTGTGAGCATAGGGGTCCTTCGACTGCGGCACGCAAAGAGGCGCGCCTCCGCTCAGGATGACAACATGTTGGGCGTATGCTGCGAGCTAAGAGCTGAGGCTAATTGCTAGTTGCTAATTGCTGCTCTTACACTTATAGTCCCTGCCTTTAGAACGAGAACAACATCTGCAGATCAATTCGACGATTGGCCGATCCTGAGGAGAAGGGTGCACCCGCCAGGGCGTTCGAGGTTCCAAACAACGGCGAGTCCAGATTGCCGATCGGTGGCGCGTAGTTCACATTGTTCAGCAGGTTGCGTGCGCTGACGCTAAACGTCAAGTTGTACTTGCGGCTGGTTTCACCGCTGAAGATAAACGGTCCGCCGCCCGGGCCAGCGAGTCCGCGGCCCCCAAGCCCACCGCCTCCGTGGCCACCACCCCCCGGTCCGCCATGCATCCCGCCGGAAGCAGCACGGCTCTCGACCTTGGGCCCCAGGCCAAAGGTCTTGCTGAGGCGAAGATTCAAAGTGAACAGGCTCTGCGAGGACCCGTAGTTTATGGGAGTTATGGTCTGTCCAGGAATTGGCGCGGTGTTGAAAGTGCCGTACGGAGTGACTTTGACTACGCCACCTGGCCCGGCGGTGCTGGCAAGCGCCGGTCGGTCGTTAAAGATGGAGTCTCCATTAAGGTCTTGCCCCACGATGATGTTGAAGGGCGAGCCGGAGTCAGCCAGGATAAACGGACTCAGACGCAGGGCGTACGGCAGCGAGATCGTGCCGCCGACAAACATCCGATTGCGGACGTCGAATGCCGCGCGACCGTAATCCTGCATGGGATCGTACGAGTTCATTACAAATTGAGGCGAACCGCCTCCGCCTCCTCCAAAGAAGCCACCAAAACCTCCGCCGCCTCCGGCGATCGAGATGGGACCGCCGGAGCCGAGGTCACTATTGGCATATCCCAGAGAGTAAAAGCCAAACAACGATAGCTTCTTCCCTACGCTAACCCTTCCGTTCACGATCAACTGGTTCTGCTCGAACACACCCCCGGAGTTGTACTGGTAAATGTTGGTATTGCCGCCCAACGGCCGGATGATCGGATTGTCGGGAGGATAGGTGCCCGGCAGGGGCGCGTTGGCATTGCGCAGAAAGAGCTGATGCTGTCCGCGGGAGTTAAGATAAGTGACCGAAAGCGTTGCATTCTTCGTGACCTGGCGCTCTACGCTGAAGGCTGCCTCCATCGTGTAGGGAACATGCAGGTTCGATTGCACCTGATAGACCGTCGGCGAGAGCTGACAAGGATTGGGAGGCTGGCAAAGCGCGGAAAGCTGGCTTGGCGTGGGGATTTGTGGATAAAAATTAGGATTAGGAACGATGTACTGCTGCTGGGTGACGCCGTTGTAGCGCTCAGCTTGGAGCAAGTAATCGTACGAGAAGCGATCATAAAAGATTCCATAGCCTCCGCGCAGGACGGTCTTCGGCTGCGCCTTGCTATGTCCGAGACCCCAGGCAAGGCTAACGCGCGGCGCCCAATCGCCTTCATACGGAATGCCTGTCTGGGTTTCGTAGCGGAGGCCGTAACTCAGCGAGATGTTTGGGCGAATCCTCCATTCGTCCTCCGCGTACAGACCGACGTCGATCATAGAAACATCGGAAAGCGGCTGGCCAGCGACCAGGGAAAACTGGCTGGCCCCGCCGCCCATCATGCGAATCGCCTCGCCCGACAAGCCTTCCTGCAATCCAATCTCGGTGATCTGGTATGCCGTCAGCGACGAAAAGTTATAGGAGCCGTTGAAGCCTGAGTCCTGTGTGCTGGAGAACAGCGTTCCCCGCAGCCTTCCGCCAAACTTGATGAAGTGTTTGCCATGCGCGATCGACGTATAGTTTTGCAGCTCGTAGTGGTCCTGATTGCTGACGACCGTACCTTGTGAGCTTCCGCCACCGGTGAACGCTCCTTGTACGATAAGTTCAGGCTCGGTGCTCAGCGGAACTTGATCATCGCTATCGCGGATGTATTGGAAGCGCGTCTCGTTCACCATGGTCGGACTGATCACCTGGGTGTCGCTGATCTGCACCGTCTGCTCGGTGCTATGGGAGTTGTACCCAACCGAAGGCAGCGAGAACTCGCCAATACCTTCATTGTCCTGAATATTCCGCACGTACTGGTACCGGACCGTCAGTGTGTTCTTCTGCGAGAGCTGGAAATCTAGACGCGGGCTGATGTTCAGCCGTCTCGCCGGACTCGGCACAGTGCCGTTGAAAGGAACGATGGTATTACCCGGTCCCAGCACCTGCGCCACGATAACGCTCACATTGTCGATGTCGCGTTGTTGGACTGTGAGGAAAAAGGACGCATTCTTGCCCAACGGTCCACTAATATTTCCGTTGAAGATTTCAGAGTAGTACCCCGGTGTTTCAGTGACGAACGGATTGAGCGCATTGAAGGCCGACGAATTTCCATTCAACATAAACTGGCCGTGGTATTTGTCGGTACCCGGCTTAGTGAAGATTTCGATGCGACCGTAACCAAGCTTGTCATACTCTGCGGAGAAGGGATTCTGATTGATGCGAATTTCGCGGATCGCGGATTTCGGCGGCAACTGGCCAGCGGCAAATCCATCGACATAAATCTGTCCACCGTTTGGACCAGCCGACGGACCGGCGAGCGCCTGCAGCTCTGACGACAACTCGTCAGGGTCATCCGAGAGAGCGTCGAGGTCTTTGCCCTTTAATATCAGCGTGCCCGCGCTGCTTTCGGGGCTGACATCAACCGTGGGAGATTCTTCCTGAACCTCCACATTTTCTTTTTCTACTGCGATGGAGAGCGCGATATCAAACTGCTCGACCTGCCCCGCTGTAACCTTCACCGCCTCTTCCTGATCAACCGCGAAGCCCTTTGCAGTGACGGTAACGGTGTAGTCTCCCGGAACAAGGCCCTTGAATTCGTAAGCTCCTTGAGCGTTGCTGGTTGTCGTTGCCGTTTTTCCATCAGCAGAGGTGGCCGCGATTGTCGCCTGAGGAATGACTGCTCCGGATGGATCCGTAATCCGGCCACGGAGCGCGCCTGACGTGGCCTGGGCCAGCGCAGCGGGTGTGAGAGCCGCAAACAAAAGAACGAAGATGGCACAATTGCGCATAAAAAATGTTTGTGTTTTCGCGAAAACGGCCTAAGGTGTGTCTCCCATAGCGCCTGCCGCGCCGCCCGCCGAGAGATTCCATGGCGAAAGAATCGTTCCCGCCTGGCTAGGCGCAGCGGTAAGAATCGGCTCGACACCACTCAACAAGATGATTGCTGTCGAGGGAGAATCGGCGCTGCCCTCGGTGGCTACGATCATCAGGGCATCGCCTTTGTGTAAGTCGGCGAGCGTAACTGCAGGCATGCGATTCAGCATCTGCTGAAAGTCAGGGGGGCCGCCGGCGCGTTGCCCCGGGCCGTTTCCGTTCGGTGGCGTCGCGGCACTAGCCCCCTGCGGCGGCCCCGCAGCAGTTGCGCCACCGCCAGGGCCGCCAGGAGCGACGCCCTTCAATCGCATGGCAATGCGTTGCGCGACCATCGGCGGCAGACTATGCAGTTGCGAATCGGCAGTTATTTTCAGAGTCACCGGCCGTCGGCTCAGCAGGTCCATCACCGTGACGGAACTGTTTCCCTGATCCGTTGCTACAACGGTGCCCGCAATATTGCGAAAGGTGCCGGAGACAATTTCGTCGGCCGTTAGTTCGCTGCCGTCGGCGCTACGTGTGCCGCGCGCGCGAAGTTGGTCGCCGGGCTTGATTTGGTCAAGCGTGCCGGGCTTGGCGTCATCAAACTTCACCGAATCCGGCGCATAGCGGCGGATGATAGTACTCTTCGAGAGGTGAATGGTGAGGCTGTTTGCGGCTAACATGCCGGTCGAAATCTTGATGGTTTCCGTCCCCGCGTCTACTGTTTTTACTACGCCTCCAACACCATGTTTCTGCCACTCCTCGCGGTCTTGTTGGTGTTTCTCGGCGATGTCGGTCTTCTTCATAACGATCGCCGTTGTGGCCAGAACAGACTTGCCATCCTCTGAAGTGGTTCCACCGACCAAGAGACGGTCACCCATTTGCAAATCCTGCAGTTGGATTGGAGACGCACTCTTCAGGTCGGTTTGACCGGGAACGCTGCGTACTAAGCGCGTGGACGGCTGGATAATGACGTTGACCTCTGCTCCCGTGTCGCTTGTGATCGTAATGGCATCGCCACTGATCAACTTGATGGTCCCCACTGCCCTAACCCTTGATTTCGGCGCGGGTGTCTGTTGGGTTCCCTCTTTTTGCGCGGCGACGAAGAGAGCAACAGACAGTACGAATGCGAACACCTTCAGGATCGCAATGGGTCTATGCGTTGGAATTAGAGTTGGCATCTGGAGTCAATAACAACCTAAACACACCCGTGATAGCCGCGTTGTTAAGAAAACATAAGTTTTGTTAACTCTTTACAAATGCGATTGATAGAGCAGGCGAGTTGAATCTGGAGTCGGCAAACTAAGGAAAATGTGCCGCCTTGGCACCGCAGACATAACCTGACCCGATGCGATCCTTTTGAGAATAGCGTCCGCGGCGTGGCGCGGTTATTTCGCGTCGACAAGCTGCTGCGACAGATATGCGCCGATCCCCATCTCCTTGATGGAATGTAGTTGGGCTTCCAGGAAATCGGCGTGGCCTTCTTCATCCTGGATCATGCGCTCGAACAGATCTTTGGTTCCGGCGTCGCCGGCCTCGCGGCAAATCTTCGCTGCCGCATTGTACTGACGCACGGCGTCGGATTCGTCGGCGTAATCGAATTCCAGTTGCTGCTCGACGGTGGCGCCAACCTTGGGCGTTAAGGGGACATTGATCGCCGGGGTTCCGTCGAGGAAAATGATGCGCTCGATCAGGCCTTCGGCATGGTGCATTTCCTTGATCGCCCGCGTCTTGGTGATGCCTGCCAGCCGGTGATAGCCCCAGCTCCCACACATTTCTGCCTGCACCATGTACTGCGCGATCGCTGTCAACTCTGCGCTGAGCGCCGCATTCAACTGCTCGATAACTTTATCGTCGCCTCGCATTACACGCTCCTATTCACGCTTAAGGGTCGCCCAATTGTACGGTAAACGCTGCGAGATCGATCACAGCCGCGAGTGACGGGTATTAACGCACAACGCTGTCACTTGAGCTGGGCCAGTGCGTTCTTCACCTTTTCAGCCTCGGGACCATTGGGATTCAGCTTCAGATAAGTTTCGTAGTTTTGCCGGGCGTCGTTGCGCTTGCCGAGTTTCTGCTGCGCTTGCGCCAGCCCGATTAGCGCCTCCGGAGAGTTGGGCTTGATCTCTACCGCTTCTTTTAAGCGCGACTCGGCGGCCAGGTAGTTCTTGTCGCGTAAGTAGTAATAGCCTACTTCGATGTCCTTTGCTGCCTGTTGTTCATCATCGGACATTGGCTTCTGAGGACTGGCTGCAGGTGAAGACCAGCAGGTATGGAAGATGGCGTCAATGCAGTGAGGATCGAGCTTGTTGAGGGTGCGCTTAGCTCCAGACTTGGCTGGAGCTGTTGTCTGGGTTCCTTGATCGGGGATAGGGGCGTCAGCCGGCGATGCTGGCGCATCCGGGCGAGGACGCGAGCTGCTCTGTCCGTCCGCAGACTGGTTGCTTTGCGCTAACCCTCCTGTAACAGCCAGCGTCAGAAACAAGAGCGTGAGGCGGAGACGAATCATATCAAATCCCCTCCCATCTGATTCTAGCGTCCGTCCGCAGCAGATGTCGCCTCATCCAGCGGTTACTGCGACATCAGGTTCTCAGCCTCGCGCTCGATTTCGGAGATCTGGATTGACTGCGCGCCAGCCTTTTGCAGCGCGTTATTGAGTCGAGGTAGCTCGCCGCTTTTCAGCTTCGCCCACTCCGCAATGCGCGCTTTGGCTGCCTCATCAGACTGCCGAAACAGCTCAATTGCTTGTGATGGCGTAGTCCGGTCGCCACCTTCGACGACGCGAAGCGCCGACGCCAAGCCACTATTGGCAGCTTCGAGTCCCATTGTCCCCGGCGTTGGCGGCGTACTTCCCTTCTCAATTTTCGCGATCGCCGTCTGCAACTCTGTCACCTGTTTGAGCAGTTCTGGATGGCGGCCGGCAAGCGTCTGCGGTACTTCGGCGAGATGTTTTTTCACCGCGCTGATTTCAGCCACGGCCCTCCGGCTGCGACGCACTTCGCCAAAAATTTCCAGTCCGAGACGAAGCTGTTCGTCTAACTGGGCCGAAGTAGCAGAGGAACGGGGATCCATTTTTACCTTTAAGTTTTGCGTGAAGCTATCACCGTCAACTGTAAGTTTAAGTTGATAGATACCGGGCGTGACACGCGGGCCGCGAGGAGCTCCGTAACCTTCTTCCTCCTCGATTTCTTCAGGGCTTCCAGAATTACTCCACCTGAGGTCCCAAACAAAACGGTGCATGCCAGCTGTGCTTTCCAGCACCGCAGGCTTAGGCAGCCAGCGCGGGGCAATGGGCAGAGGAGGAAAGGCTGGCGCCTTCGCGCCACTCGCGTAGCGCCTTACCAATTTTCCCCTGGGATCGTAAATTTCGAGCGTCAAGTCTTTCGCGGGTGCCTTCAGGTAGTAATCGACCACCGCCCCATCAGGCGGGTTCTTCGCGGCAGGCTCTTCCGGAGGAAGAGGCGAACCGAGAAAAACATCGTTGTCAATGCGAACAGCCGTGGCCGGCTGATACAGCCTTACGTTTGCGCCTTGGGGCTGGCTGTCGATCTGCCGCAACGGCGTGATGTTGTCGAGAATCCAGAAAGCTCGACCGTGTGTAGCAACGAGCAAGTCATCACCATGAACGGCGATGTCGCGGACGGAAGTAACCGGCAGATTCAGTTGCAACGGCTGCCAGTGATCGCCATCGTCGAAGGAAACATAGATGCCCAACTCCGTCCCGGCGAAAAGCAGCCCTTTCTGTTTTGCGTCCTCCCGAATGGCGTTGACGAAGGCTTGCTCGCCAATGCCGGCCACAATCGGCTGCCAGGTTTTGCCGTAATCGCGAGTGCGATAGATGTGCGGAGTGCGGTCGTTCAGTCGATGCCGATCCACCGCAACGTAGGCCACGGCGGGATCGAAGTGCGACGCCTCGATCATGGCGATCTTGCTCCAGTCGCCAACGCCGTTGGGCGTAATATCTTGCCACATCTTGCCGCCATCGACCGTGAGATGGAGCAGCCCGGTGTCGCTGCCGGCCCAGACCTCATCCGCTTTCAGCGGTGAAGGCGCGATGCTGAACACCACGCCAAAACCACGCTCCTTCGCGTTCTGCACTGTTGTAGGTCCCACGGGCTTTTCGGTCGCGAGGTTCGCGGCAGTACCCGTGAGATCAGGACTGATCTGCTCCCAGTGCAGGCCGCCATCGGTCGTCTTCATGACATACTGAGTTCCCAGATACAGCGCGTTCTTCTCGGCTGCAGAGAAGACGAGCATTGGGGTCCATGGGTCGCGATACTTGCGTTCGTTGATTTCGCTGCCGAAGTTTTGAGCCGGCCATGGAGTTATGTCCTGACTCAACGACGTACGACGGTCCCAACGGACCACGCTGCCATACACTCCGGTGGCGTAGAGGATGTTGGGATCGGTGGGATCTGGCGCGAGCCATCCACTTTCACCCCCGCCGACCATGTACCAGTCGCGGGCCGTAATCTGCCCGTGATCGGTTCGGCTCAAGACGGCGGCGCTCCCACTGTCCTGCTGCGCACCGTAAACGTGATAGGGAAATTCGTTGTCGGTGATCACGTGGTAGAACTGCCCGATCGGCTGATTGAACCAGGATGACCATGTCTGGCCGCCATTGAGGCTGATGGTTGTTCCCTGGTCAACGCCGAGAACCATTCGCGCAGAATTCCTGGGATCGATCCAGAGTTGATGATAATCATCGCCGCCGGGCGCGCCGCGCACGATAGAGATGGTCTTGCCGCCGTCTTCGGAGCGATAGAGCGCGACGTTTGGAATGTAGATGACGTCCGGATTGTTGGGATCAACCGTTATATCGCTGAAGTACCAGGCACGGCTGGTGAGGCGCGGATCGCTGTTGGCAAGAATCCAGGTGTCGCCGCTGTCGTCGGAACGATAGAGCCCGGATTTCTTCCCTGCATCCAGCGACGCATACACGCGCTTGCCGTCGGGAGAGACGGCCACGCCGACGCGACCCCAATCTCCATCTGGCAATCCATGACCGGTCAGCTGTGTCCAGGTCGCTCCGCTGTCCATCGATCTGTACAGACCGCCTCCCGGCCCTTGCAACGGCGCATAGGTGCTCCACGGCGGACGATGCGCATTCCATGTGCCAGCAAACAAGATATCCGGAGAGGCCGTCGCCAAAGCCAAATCGGAGACGCCGATGTTTGGCCCTTTATCGAGCACGTGAGTCCAGGTGTTGCCCCCGTCGATTGACTTGTAAACCCCGCGCTCGTCGTTGGGGCCATAGGCGTGGCCTAGCACTCCGACGTAAACAATATCTGCGTTGTGAGGATCGACCACGATGCGACTGATCTGACGGGAGTCGCGCAGACCGACGTTTTTCCAGGTCGCGCCGCCGTCCAGCGATTTGTAGACTCCATCACCCGACGAGAGATCGGCGCGAATGTCTGATTCGCCGGTGCCCGCGTAGATGACATTAGGATTTGAGGAAGCCACCGCCAGCGCGCCAATTGAGGCGATCGGCTGACCATCGAAGAGCGGCATCCAGGTCACGCCCGCGTCGGTTGTCTTCCAGACGCCGCCATCGACGGAGCCAAAATAAAACGTAGCACCATCCCCCGGTACGCCGGTAACGGCAACTACACGGCCGCCGCGAAAAGGACCAATCATTCGCCATTGCAAGCCGCCGAAAAGATCGGGGGAGACAGATTGTGCAGTGGAGAAAAGGTCGAAGCAACAAATGATCAGAAGAAAAAGCAGAATCTGACAAATGGGTCTTACGCGATGTTTCAAGCGGTATGTCCTCTACCCCTGCAAAGATGTGTGCGAATAGATTACACTTTCGCGGTGCATGAGGAGAACGGAGCGCAGACTGGAAAGCCAACCAGTCGACGTCAACAGACATGGTGACTCATTGATGACGCGAAATTCGCCGGCAATTTCTTTCTTCCTTTTGGTTTCAACCCTCTTCGCTGTCCCCTTAGCGCGGACTCAACAAATCGATACCAGGCTGCTCGGCGAGATGCGCTGGCGAAATATCGGGCCTTTTCGCGGAGGCCGGACGCGGGCGGTCTCAGGCGTGCCGAGCCAACCGAATGTCTTCTACATTGGCGCAGTGAATGGCGGGGTGTGGAAGACCACCGACTTTGGCCGGACATGGACACCGATCTTCGATCACGAACCCACTGGCTCGATCGGGGCCATTGAGGTGGCGCCTTCTAATCCCAACATCGTCTATGTCGCCAGCGGTGAGGGGCTGCATCGCCCTGATCTCTCGGTTGGTGACGGAATGTATAAATCCACCGATGGCGGCGTCACCTGGACCCACCTTGGATTGCGTGATGGGCAACAGATTTCGCAGATGGCGATCGATCCCCATGATCCCAACCGGCTCTTCGTAGCTGTTGCGGGCCACCCATATGGTCCTAATCCGGAGCGTGGAATTTATCGGTCGACCGATGGTGGCCAGACCTTCGAAAAGGTTCTCTACAAGGACGAAAACGTCGGTGCCGGCGACGCAAAGATCGATCCATCAGATCCGAATATCGTTTATGCCACACTGTGGGAGGCCCGGGAAGGGCCGTGGGAGAATGGGGAATTTAGCGGCACGAACGGAGGTGTCTTCAGGTCAACCGACGGCGGACAAACGTGGCATTCACTTGCCGGAGGTTTGCCGGACGGTATTGTGCAGGCCTACGTTGCCATTGCGCGCAGCGATCCCAAACGCCTGTTCGCCTCCGTTGCGACCAAGGACAAGGTTGATCTCTACCGTTCCGCCGACGGCGGCGACACTTGGACAATCGCTACGACCGACTCGCGTCCTAAGGGTCGCATCGGCGGTGGCGACTTGCCAGTGCCGACGATCGACCCGAAGAACCCGGATGTGGTTTATGTGACGAGTACAGTGACCTGGAAATCCACCGACGGGGGCAAAACCTGGACTGGTTTCCGTGGCGCCCCGGGCGGGGATGACTATCAAAACATCTGGATCAATCCCAACGACTCCAACACGATCATTTTGACGAGCGATCAAGGCGCCATCGTGACCGTGAATGGCGGGACGAGCTGGAGCTCGTGGTACAACCAGCCGACGGCACAGATGTATCACGTGAACGCCGACAATGCGTTTCCCTATCGGCTATGCAGCGGACAACAGGAGAGCGGTTCGGTGTGCATTTCCAGCCGCGGCAACGATGGTGAGATAACGTTTCGCGATTGGCATCCGGTAGCGGCGGAAGAATACGGCTATGTTGTGCCCGATCCGCTGGATCCTGACATCGTTTTCGGAGGAAAGCTGACGCGCTATGACCGGCGCACTACCCAGGGCCAGAACGTGATGCCGGTCGCGATACCTGGGCCGGACTTCCGCGTGATCAGGACCGAGCCAATTGTATTCTCACCGATCGATCCGCACCTCCTGTACTTCGCCTCCAATACATTGTGGGCCACGCGCGACGGCGGACAGAATTGGAAGCAGGTCAGTCCCGACCTCACACGTAAGACCTGGGAAATTCCGGCCACTGTCGGCATCTTCAGCAAGGACCCTTCAGCCCAACCGAAGCAGCGCGGTGTAATATACGCGGTTGCGCCCTCGCCGCTCGACATCAATCGCATCTGGGCGGGCACGGATGATGGCTTAATCTGGCTGACCACCGATGCCGGAGCCCGCTGGAACAATGTCACACCGCCGCAGTTGTTGGCATGGCAGAAAGTTTCCGTCCTCGAAGCCAGCCATTTCGATCCGCAGACCGCATACGCAGCCATCAACACTCTGCGGCTTGACGACCTGCGGCCGCACATTTATCGCACTCGCGATAGCGGCACGACATGGACGGAGATTACCAACGGCATTCCGGAGAACGAAAATGTGAATTCCGTGCGTGAAGATCCCAAACGCAAAGGCCTGCTGTTTGCTGGCACGGAGCATGCCGTGTACGTCTCATTCGACGATGGCGATCACTGGCAATCATTGCGCCTGAACATGCCGGCGACGTCGGTGCGCGACCTGACCCTCAAGGACGACGATCTCGCGGTAGGGACGCATGGCCGCGGCTTCTGGATTCTGGACGACATCACGCCGCTGCGTCAGTTGGACGACCATGTTGTCGCCGGCAACGCCTTCCTTTTCGCTCCCGAGCTCGCCTATCGCGTTCGTTGGGACACCAATTCCGACACGCCTCTGCCGCCCGACGAGCCTACGGGCCAGAATCCGCCAGATGGGGCGATCTTCAACTATTACTTGAAGTCAGCGGTGGCTGGTCCGGTCACGCTTGAAATTCTCGATAGTTCGGGCGCGCTGGTGCGGCGGTACTCGAGCGCTGATCCTGTTCCAGCACCCGACCCCGAGCTGCCCATTCCGGCGTATTGGCTGCGTCCTCCGCAAATCCTATCGAGTGCCGCCGGACTTCATCGCTTTGTCTGGGATATGCACTATGCGCCGGTGCCTGGCATAAAGCCCGAATATCCCATTGCAGCCGTGCCGGAGAATACGGCCCCAGCGCCGACTTCTCCGTGGGTCATGCCGGGCAAATACAGCGTGGTTCTCACGGTGAACGGACAGCGATACACGCAGCCTCTGACCATCGAAATGGATCCTCGCGTTAAAACCCCGATTGCGGATTTGGGGAAACAGTCTGAGCTGTCGAAACAGATCTACAACGACTTGTTGGCGTTGCAGCCGGCGGTGGACAAGGCTGGCGCTGCATTGACCAAGCTGAAGTCCTTGCGCGAAAAGTCGAGCGGAGCCGAGGCCGCCAAGATTGACACTGCCATTCAGGAATTGCAGTCGCTGGAGGGAACGGGTGGACGACGTCGCCGACGCGGCGCACAAACCGACACGCTTTCGGGTGTACGCGGATCGCTGATGGAAATGTTGTCCACGCTGCAGGACGCGGATGCGGCGCCGACGACGCAGGCCACGCAAGCCGTAGCGCAGTTGAACGGGTCAACGACCTCTCTGGTGCAACGCTGGCAGGAATTCGCGATCAAGCAACTGGCGCCGCTACAGGTACAACCGTGACTGCTACTCTGCCAGCAGCGCCTTGGTGATTTCGCGCCACTCATGTTCCAGCGAGCTTTGCGAAGGGTCCTTGCCGGCGCGGTGATACCAGTAGCCGGCATTTGAGGTGTCGCCTTCTTTGCGATGGAGATAGGCGTGGACCCAGGCGGCGCGCGGACTTTCATCTTGCTGCGCCGATTCGTGGGCCGTCGTCCAGTCGCCCTTCGCGTCCCACCACAACGCCGTCAGAGCATGGTCCAGCGCTCGTGGCGGACCATCACGCAATAAAGACTCGCGGAAGTCGTCGAAATTCATATCCACAGCATTAGGGTATCGCAGATCGCCATAGGAAAGTTTGCTTTCACGACATCCTGTGAATTGCCAATGGCAGCTTGGTACAAACCCTTACGCTTCTTTGCCATCCAATGAAAAGTAAGAGATCACAGGAGATGGAAGTATGGCAGATCAAAAATACGTTGTCGACGCACTGGAAGATTTGATTGAAGTTGCCCGCGATGGACAGAACGGTTACCGCGACGGTGCCGAACATACGAAGGACCCACATCTAAAGAAATTCCTGGATTCGGTGAGTCTGGCGCGCGCCAAGTTCGCGGGAGATTTGGAGAGCTACGCAGTTCGGCTGGGCAAACCAGACGTTGACCGCTCCGGCAGCGCGAAGGGCGCCATCCATCGTGGTTGGACCGACCTGAAGGCTAACCTCGGCGGCGGGGACGATTCCATCCTGTCGTCGATGGAGACCGGCGACAAGTACGCCCAAGACCATTACCAAAAGTACATCAACGACAACAAGCTTCCTGACGATATTCTGGAGACCATACGGATACAGGCGCAGACAATTGGCGCAACGCTCGAGCGTCTTCATGCCATGCGTCAGGAGCGCAAAGCAGCGTAAGCAGAACAGCGAAGTTTAGCCGCTGAGGGAAGGAGTGCTATTCCCTCGGCGGCTGAACCGTTTGCTGAAAACGGAGATTCCGAGCCGACTACACTAAAAAGTCACCGCAATGAAAAGAAACACCGTGCCGTCCCTAAAGGGACTCAGATCTATTTTCCACGTTACCCAGCACTCCGCCTGCGGCTCCGTGCTGGGCTAGACTTTTTCGCCCCTGCGGGGCTCGTTTTTGCGCGAACCGTTCCACCGTGCCAACTCAAGGCGAGTTCTCACTCAGACTCTGAAGCCCTCGGAATGACAACAATAAGGGTCTACAACGGCGCAACTGAAGGTGCGCCCCTTCAAGAGCGAGCACAGTTGGGTTTTTCCGCAGCCTCTCGTGTCAGCTCCTAGTGCCAAGAAATAAGGGCCACTGTTTAGCTGGGGTTTTTTCGATCCCCGGCGCTAAAGCGCATGATCGAGGCCGAAGTTTTTCCCCCGCATAAATGCGGGGCGCCCACCGAGGGGTTGCCCTCTGACATTCTCGCCGGCCTCTAAATCGGTTCGGAATCAGAGCAAATCACGGGCTCCCAACGGCGCAAAGCGGCTTACCTTCGCGGCGCCGATACAAGTGGAATTTACAGCTTGTTCAATCCGTCCAGGGCAGCAACTTTGAAGGCTTCCGCCAAGGTTGGATAGTTGAAGACCGTATCGCGGAAATACTCGATGGTTCCTCCCAGTGAGAGGACCGCCTGTCCGATGTGAACGATCTCTGTGGCACGATCGCCGATGATATGAACGCCAAGCAGCTTCAGGGTAGCAGGATCGAAGATTAGTTTTAGAAACCCCTGATCGTCCCCTAGCATTTGCCCCTTAGCGAGTTCCGCATAACGGGCGATGCCAGTTTCGTAAGGCACGCGATCGCGTGTCAGTTCCTGCTCCGTGGCCCCGACCATGGAGATTTCTGGAATGGTATAGACCCCATACGGAATCAGGTTGGGCGCGACCGTGCCGGAGATACCAAAGATGTGGCAACTGGCAAGCCTGCCCTGCTCCATCGAGGTGCTAGCCAACGCGGGAAAGCCAATGACATCGCCGGCCGCGTAAATGTGCGGAATCGCAGTACGAAAGTTGTCATCCACCGTCAGCTTGCCGCGATCGCCCGGGGTCAGACCGATGGATTCGAGATTCAACTGGTCGCTGTTCCCCTTCCGGCCAACGGAATATAGGAGAGCCGCCCCGTGGATGGTCTTGCCGCTCTCCAGTTTGGCAAAGACGCGATCACGCTCCGGGTTAAAGCCAACCGCAACAACTTTTTCGCCCAGACGAAATACGGTGCCCAACTGGCGCAACTGGAAGCACAGGCTCTCAACAATTTCCCGATCGGCAAAATCGAGAATGCTGGGCCGCTGATCGAGCAGTGTCACCTTGACGCCCAACGCGGCGAACATGGAGGCGTATTCCAATCCAATGATTCCCGCGCCGACCACGATCAACTCGCGCGGCAACTCTTGCAACTCATGCACCTGGTCGGAATCGAAGATGCGTTTGCCATCGATCGGAATGTCCGCGTCATGCGCCGGCCGGGTGCCGCAGGCAATCACGAAATTATCTCCGCGCAACATGGTAAAGCCGTCGTCGCTGGCGACCTCCATGGTGTGCGCATCGACGAAACGCGCGTTGCCCTCGAAAACGGTGACGCGGTTCCGGCGCAGTTGCGATTTAATGACCTCAATCTCGCGCGCCATGACGGCGTCGGCACGGAAGATGAGGTCCTGCATGCAGATGTTCTCTTTCAACGCGTAGCCACGCCCATAGAACGTGCGCTGCCGAAGACCACTGAGATATAGGATGGCTTCGCGAAAGGTTTTGCTGGGGATGGTCCCGGTGTGCACGCAGACGCCGCCGATCGTGCGCTTACGCTCGACGACGGCGACCCGCTTGCGCAGCTTGGCGGCACAGATCGCAGCCTTCTGTCCGGCAGGACCGCTGCCGATTACGATCAAGTCGTACGAATTGTTGCTGCCAGATTCAATCGAGGGCAAGGCTGCAATCTCCTCTGTCAAGACTAACGGATTCGGATTACGGGTTCGTTACTGGCGCCTTCTCCCGAACCGTCAGCGACTTCACAATCACGTACAGCACTGGAATGAAGAAGAGGTTCAGCACGGTGGATACGATCATGCCGCCAAAGACCGTGGTACCTACCGAGTGACGGCTTTGTGCACCCGCACCGCTTGCAAAGACCAGCGGCAGCACGCCCAGAATGAAGGCGAACGACGTCATCAGAATCGGCCGTAAACGGATGCGCGCGGCCTCCACGGCTGCCTCGTGAATGGAGAGTCCCTTGTCGCGCAACTGTTCGGCAAATTCAACAATAAGAATGGCATTTTTGCTGGAGAGACCTATCAACATCACCAGCCCGATCTGGCAGTACACATCGTTCAATTGCCCGCGCAGCGACTGCGCAATCAGCGCTCCCAGCATGGCCATGGGCACGCTGAGCAGAATGATGAACGGCAATATAAAGCTTTCGTATTGCGCCGACAGAGTGAGATAAACCAAGAGCAAGCCTAACCCGAACAACATCGCCGATTGCCCGCCGGACTTAATCTCTTCCAGCGAGAGACCTGACCATGAATAGTTGAATCCAAGGGGCAAATTTTTCTTGGCCACCGCGTCCATGGCTGCGATGGCCTGGCCTGAGCTATAGCCGGGAGCGGCGGCGCCGTCGATCTCTGCCGAGCGGAAAAGGTTGTAGTGCGTAATCACTTGCGGGGCAGTACCCTCGGTGATACTCACCACATTGTCGAGCGGGATCATGGCTCCATCATCGGCGCGTACGTACAAGTTGCGAATATCGCGCGGCTGGCGCCGGAATGGCTGGTCGGCCTGCACGTACACGCGATAGGTGCGATCGTTGAAATCGAAATCGTTTACGTAGGCCGATCCCATGTACACCTGCAGCGCGTCGCTGATTTGCTGAATTGGGATCTGCAAACTGCGCGCCTTCTCCCGGTCAATCTTGACCACGAACTGCGGGTCATTGGCAGTGAAGGGGCTGAACAGGCCGCTTAAGTCTCTCCTCGAATTTCCCTCCTGAACAAGCTTCTGGGCCACGGTGTACAACTGCTGGACGGTGTTGCCGCCTTCGTCCTGGACCTCAAAGGTGAAGCCCCCAAGGCTGCTGACGCCGGAAATGGCCGGTGGGAGGAAGGGAAAAGCCTGTACGTCGGTAAGTTGCGAAAGGGGACCGCGTAGCCGATTCACAATGGCTGCAGCCGAGTGCTGTTCCCCTTTTCGTTGGTTTATAGACGCAAGGTTGAGAAACACCATCGCCTTGTTGGGACCATTGCCGGTGAAGCTGAATCCCACCACGGTAAATGCGCCGACGATGTCCTTGTCGCGGCTGGTGAGGGCCTCGACCTCGCGCATCGCATTAGCGGTGTACTCCACAGAGGCGCCCTGCGGCGCCTGCACCGTAATCATGAACCATCCTTGGTCCTCGTCGGGCACGAAACCGGTAGGAACGGTTTTGTACACGACATAAGTCGCCGCCAGTCCGGCGAAGAATATGACAAGGATCAGGTAACGCAGGCGCAGGGCTTTCTTGGCCGACACGACATAATAAGCCGTGGTGCGATGAATGAGGTGTTCCACTCCGCGGAAGAACACATTCTTGCGCTTCCCACTCTCGCCCCGGAGTAGCAAGGCGGAGAGCGAGGGGGTGAAGGTCAAGGAGTTGAAGGCCGAGATCGCGATGGCGAAAGCGATGGTCAGCGCAAACTGCTTGTATAGCAATCCCGTTGTGCCGGGGAAAAATGCCACCGGAACAAACACCGAGACCAGCACCAGCGAGGTGGCAACCACTGCGCCGGTCACTTCACTCATGGCTACGGAAGCGGCGACGTGCGAGTCGGTGTGCTCATCGCTCATATGGCGCTGGATGTTCTCGATTACGACGATCGCATCGTCCACCACCAGGCCGGTCGCCAATACGATTCCAAATAGCGTCAGGGTGTTGATGGAGAACCCGGCGAGTTTGATGAAGGCAAACGCTCCCACGAGCGATACCGGGATCGCTACCGCTGGAATCAACGTGCTGCGCCACTCCTGCAGGAAGATCAACATCACCAACATGACGAAGAAAATTGCTTCCAGCAGGGTCTTCAGCACTTCGCGTATGGAGTCGCCGACAAAGGTCGTGGTATCGAATGCAATCTGGTACTGCAGCCCGGGCGGAAAGCGCTTCGACAGCCTGTCCAATTCAGCGCGGCAAGCCTTGTCGACATCGAGAGCGTTGGCGGTGGGGAGCTGAGTGATGCCAATACCCACCCCGTCGTAGCCGTTGAAGCGTAGTTTAGCGCTGTAATCCTCCGCGCCCAGTTCGGCACGCCCTACGTCCATCACCCGAACCAGCGAACCGTTGCTGCCCGGCTTGAGGATGATGTTGTCGAACTGCTGAGGATCGGTGAGACGTCCCAGCGTGCGTACACTGATCTGAAACATCTGGTTCGGCGATGAGGGTTCAGCTCCCACCTGACCCGAGGCGATCTCTACGTTTTGTTGCGACAATGACGAGACCACATCCGAAGCGGTAAGCCCCCGGGCCGCGAGCCGTGCGGGGTCGAGCCACAATCGCATCGCGTACTTGCGTTCGCCAAAAATCTGTACATCGGCAACCCCGTGGACGCGTTTTATGGCGTCCTTCACGTAGATGTCGATGTAGTTGCTGACGAACTCATTGTTATAACGATTGCCGAGGCTGTAGAAACCCGCGGCCATGATGAACGAGGTCGAAACCTTGTTCACGGTGACCCCAGTGGTCTTGACTTCGTTAGGCAGACGCCCGAGGACGCCGGAAACCCGGTTCTGCACGTCCACTGCGGCAATGTCCAGCGGCCGGGTCAACTCGAAGACGATGTTGATCGAGCTGCTGCCGTCGTTTCCGCTGGTGGAAGTCATGTAGCGCATGCCCTCTACGCCATTGATGGCCTGTTCCAGCAAGATCGTGACAGAAGACTCTACGGCCTGCGCGTTGGCGCCAGTGTAAAACGAACTCACTGAGATCTGCGGCGGCGCCAACTCGGGAAATTGCGCGATCGGAAGAAATGGGATGCACACCGCCCCTGCGATGACGATGAACAGTGACGTTACAGTCGAAAATACCGGACGTTTGATGAAGAAGTCAGCAAACAAGCAAACCCTCGTTTAAGTAGTGGTGCAGTTTGGATAGGGATGCGTGCCTTTCGCGCACCGGCGCGAATCGGCACGCCCGGATCCCTCGCTTCGCAAAAGAAGCTCGCTCGGGATGACAAAGAACAAACTGCACCACTACACTCCTTTTAGTTAGGCTGGCGAGCTATTGTTCGATTCTGATCGGAGTGCCATCGGCGAGGTTCTGTCCGCCGGAAGTAATCACCTGGTCCCCCGCCTTCAATCCACTCAGCACGGTGTAATCGTTACCGGAAATCGGGCCCAACTCCAGCGGCTTCTGGCGAGCGACAGTTTTTCCATCCTGCTGCTCCGCCAGGAAGGCGAAGAATTGCCCGCTGACGCGTGACACCGCGACTACTGGAATGGTGAGGCCGGGATGCGTACTCCAGGCTATTCGGGCGCGAACGAGTTGCATGGAACGAAGTACGTCTGCGGCCTGGTCAGCCGGAGCCTTGACCAGCAGTGCCTGAACACTGGGATCGATCTGCGGCGAGATAAAGTCGATCTTGGTGCGCAGCAAAACGTTGCCGGCGTTGTCCAGAATTTCCACCGGAGCGCCCATCTTCACTTCGTGGGCGCGCTCGGAGGGCACGCTGAGATACACCTCCAAACCGCTGCGTTCGTCAATCGTAGTCAGTACCGTGGTGTTGGTCACGCGGTCGCCGACGTGCACCGGGATGTCGCCAACTTGCCCGTCAGTAACCGCAAACACGCTGTAGTACCTCAGTTGGACCTTCTGTTGCCTAATCTGCGCATCCAGGGACTTTACGTCAGCCAGCGCAGAATCATAGGTCGCCTGCGCCTGCTGCATGTCTTGTTGGCTGACGACACCGGACTTGGATAGGGCTACAGCCCGATCCAATTGCAGTTTCGCCCACTGGAGGGCGGCTTGCTTGGAGGCGCGTTGCGAATCGAAATTGGACACCGTCGCCCGCTGACGCCGCGGATCGATCTCCATCAACGTATCACCCTTCTTCACGAACTGGCCGGAATGCACGCGGATGTCAAAGATCCAGCCTTCAACGTCAGACATCACCGTGGCAGAATGCCGCGACTTGATGGTGGCAACGTATTCCGAAGTGTCACCGACTTCGTGCGATTGTAAAGTCTGCACTTTGACAGGCATAACAGGAGGGCCCTGCGGCGCCTCCGCCTTACTGCGGTCGCAGCCCCCAAGTAACAGGATCCCCGCCACCACGCAAACCACAGAGATGCTCAACCCCAATTTAAGGCCGACTTTCGCCCGTTCACTTCCGCAACAACAGATCATAGATATCCCGGTCCACTTCAAATGAACAATCCTGACATTTAAATGGAATTACGGCTTGTCGATCTTAGATTCTAACTGAGCCGAGAGATTCATCGTACGCCACTCGTATGAAATGAAGTGCTCGCACTTCGGGACGGGACGAGGGACACCGCCAGGTTCCTCTTTGGGGGACAAGTACCAGGCTTCGTGCGGAAAGGGGCGCAACCCGAATAGCGCGCCCCGTGAAAATATCTCTGGCAGCTTCGCCGGGTGACAACCTAGGCGGCACTAGTCGCCAGTCGGCGGAAGGCCATGGCGATCATCAGCCGAGTTACGCCCGACATGATGATGCTGATACCGAACAACGTTCCCACGACCCACTCGGTATTGAGCGGCCAGTGGGCCCAGATCAATATTCCCAAAAGAATAGTCACGATGGCATCCACCAGAATCCAGCCCCATCCTCGCAGCGGACGCATGTGAAATGCGAGGACCAGCGCCACGATGCCATACACCAGCAGGAAACAAGCGAGCAGCAAGGTGAGAGCCAGCAAGCCTCCGGCGGGATGCATCAGCAGGTAAATGCCAGCCACGATGTAGATCAAACCGAGAATGGCTTCCAGAATTGCGCGGCCGCCGCTGTGCGCACGGAAAGCAAAGATGAGTTGCGCGACCCCGTTGAAGATAGCCGCCCAACCCACCACCAAAACTATCAGGAGGCCAAATTCCCAAGGAGCCAGGATCGCGATGATACCCAGAATGATCATCAGCACACCCAGCGCGATGGACCAGCCAGAAGCCCGTTTGACGGCGCCCACAATTGCTTCAGTCATGATTCCTCCAGGGGATGCAGTTTCGAGTTTCCAGTTTCAAGTTTCGAGTCTCAGCGATTTTGGTGAATCGTCATCAGAAACGAAGTGAATTCGCTCGAATTGTTCTCACGAGCAACCGGTTTTGCGCACCAAGGGACTCGTTTTCCTGAACTACCCAAAAGCAGATCCCTCGCTCCGCTCGTGATGACAACTTAGAGAGCGTTTGAATTTGAAACTCGAAACTCGAAACTGAACTTTAGACCGCACCATTGTGCCCGCGCCGAGGAGAAATAATCAACGATTTAATGCACGGTCGACATTCTCCACTCTGTCGAGCGTTTCCACTTTGTCGAAGAGGCGCATGTCCACCGCGACCTTCTTGCGTTTACCCGCGCCGTCGGCAAACTTCTGGGCGGCATCCAGCATGAAGGCATTGGCGAAGCGCGCGCCACAGATGAGCTCGTCGGGCGTGTAGGAGGTGCGCGTCTGGACGATGGTTGAAAATATCTCGTCGAAAGCACTGAGCAGCACCAGAAATTCGGTCTGCGAGCCGCGCATCGACTCCTTGTTCTCCCCATGCAGGGGGCTGGCGTCGTCGATCGGATGCACGACTGTCCAGGTAAGCGGGAGAAATACAACCTTCTCTCGCTCCAACGGCAGTGGATAGTATTGGCGGGTACGAACGCCGTCAACTTCCTCAAAGCGGCTGAGCAGCACGATGGCCGAAACCTGGATCAACTCGTTGGAACGGGCATTGGCCACGCGAAACTCGAACGCTGTGATGTCGCGGTAGGGGGCGATGACGGCATGACTGCTGAACAACACCTTTGCCGTAGGCCGGGAAAGGCGGGCAAACAAGAGTCCGGTCACAATCGCGAAGCCGGCTAATCCAGTCAACGCCTCCAGGGTAACCACCACATTGACCGCCACGCCTGTGGGCACAACATTTCCGTAGCCAATGGTGGAGATGGTTTCCACGCTAAAGAAGAATGCGCGCAAAAACGCATTCTGCTCGATACCTGGTGTAGTACTCGCCAGGGCAGCAGGACCGCAAGCGACATAAGCCAGCGCGAACACGGTATTGGCCAGCACATACCAGCTCACGACCAGCAGTGAAAACTGCCACCAGGGCATGGTTAGCAACGCGTGATAGAGGCTGAAGGACGACCAGAAGTGCAGGCCACGCCGCTCTACATTAAAGCTGCCATCACGATTCAGCAGGCGCTGATGGCTCTCCCGCGAAACTACGGAGCCAAAACCGAGGTCGCTAAGATCCTTTTCGGTCAGAGACTGTGTCCGTGTCGCCATGCAAGTTCGATGCGAAAGCCATCGCCTCGTTGCAGAAGTATAACGGCATCGCCCGGTATTAGCTGGTTTCCACCACTGCGCTTTGATATCTTCGTGGCATGGCGATGTCCCCCAGTATCTGCGGAGTGGTCCTGGCGGCCGGTTTTTCCACCCGCATGGGCCGCGACAAAGCGCTTCTGCCATGGCCGCCCGTGGCCGAGGGAACGCCGGTTGCCAACACCTTTCTCGGAGCCACCATTGATCTGCTGCAGCCGATGACCGATCTGGTAATTGTGGTTGCCGGGAAGAACGCGGCTACGATTGGTCCGGTTACCTACGCGCATGGGGCATTTCTGGTGGTGAATCCTAGCCCCGAACTGGGGCAGTTCAGCTCTTTACGATTGGGCGTGCGGGAGGTCTTGAATCACGGACGCGATGCCGCTTTCCTTGCCCTGACGGACCGCCCGCCGGTACTGCCCATCACGTTGCAAAAACTTCACGACGCTTTTCTGGACGCCGCTCCAGACATTTGGGCCGTCATACCGGAAGTCCAAAGGGGTCAGGAGCTGGTGCACGGACATCCCATCTTAGTCGGCCGCGAAATGATTGAGGCCTTCCTGCGGGCTCCGCTGGACGCGACCGCGCGCGATTTGGAACACCGGCAGCAACAGCACATCCTCTACCTGCCGGTAGCTGATCCGCGAGCCATAGCCAACATTGATACGCCTGAAGATTACGAGCGCCTGTCCCGACTCGACATGATCTCTTCGGAGAAACAGTTTTGAGCGAAACCGACTCCCCCAGCGCGGCACTGCAGTTCATTGAATGGGTGCTGGCGCTGAGACCGACCGTCGCGGTGTTCGATTGTGACGGCACGCTGTGGAGCGGTGACGCTGGCGCCGACTTCTTCTATTGGGAGATTGAGCGTGGCATCGTTAGCCGCGAGGTTGCGGAGTGGGCGCGGGCCCGCTACAAGCAGTACAAAGCCGGCAAAGTCAGCGAAGAACGCATGTGCGGCGAAATGGTCACCATGAACCACGGCGTCTCTTGCAAACTGTTGCGGCGCGCGGTGAGAGAGTTTTTCTCAGAGGTCATTAGCCGGCGAGTCTTTCCGGAGATGCAGGAGCTGACGCGACGCCTTGCCGCGCAGGACTGCGATCTGTGGGCGGTTTCTTCAACCAATAGCTGGCTGGTGGAGTATGGCGCACGGCAATTCGACATCCCACGCCAGCACGTGCTGGCGGCATGTGTCGAAGTGAAGCAGGGATTCGCAAGCGATCGCCTGCTCCGGGTTCCGACCGACGAATTGAAGGCAGCGGCGATCCGCGATCACATCGGCAAACCGGTAGATGTGGCGCTGGGCAATTCGATACACGATCAGGCCATGCTGGAAATGGCGAAGCACCCGATCTGTGTCAATCCAAGTCCCGGTCTGGAGCAGGTTGCACAAGAGCGTGAATGGAAGGTTTATTGGCCCGCAGGAACCAAGCATCAGGCCGAGGTCGAGATCTAGGACGGGCCATCGGGAGCCCGTGCGGGAAGTTCCGGACAGGAATCGGTCCCGGTGGAATCGACTGGGATGGCAGATCACGTGATGGAGAACTCAAAATGGCGATTCCCGCTGAAATGCGCAGACAGGTAGCTGTCGTGCTTTACGTGGTGGCGATGGCAGCCATCATAGTCGTTGTAGATTTCGTCTTCTTCAGAAACCGATTCTGGGAACGGCTGATCGTGAATATTGGCATTGTCTTGGTGTTCGCAGGTTTCTACTTGAGGTTCCTCAGGCGTCCGTGAACAAGGCGCGATAGCGCTTAACGGTTTCTTCTTCAGTCTGGCAAAGCTTCCAATTCAGGGTGTAGGAAAGTCTAAGGGTAATCAGAGCTTCCATGAGTTATTCGTGCGGCGAAAAGCTGTAGAGGTTGGTCTCCAGTTCTTCCTGAGGCACGGCAAAAAGATCAATCCAGCCTTCCAATGGCAGAGAGTCCACCGGCAAGCGATCGCGCCAGATGGAGAATCGCAAACGAATGCGGCTTTCCAACTGAGCATTCAGCAGGGCAAACGGAATGCGGAATTCAAAAATCTCTGCGAGCGCCACCTCAACGTCGTTGGCGTTGGAATTGCCGTCGTCATAGGAGAAACTCGCAAGCCTGCGGCGTTCTTCCCCATTAGTCAACAGCCACTTTTGCAAAGTTGATCCCTGCGCGTCCACTGCCAGCCGATAGGATTCCGCCGCCGACTTGCGGTCATGCTCATCACGGCGAACTTCGAAGTTCACCACCAGGCGGTAGGCCCCTTCGGGTACACCGTGTTGGAAGTCCAGTCGTCCCGAGACCGAATCGCCGTCGAGTCCGGCGAAAACGGCGTCGAGCAGAAACTGCCTGCCGTGCATGGCGCTGGTGCGCTGATCTGAGGTATAGCTGGCAGCGCCCATCCACTCGAAGTATCCGCTGACTAAGCCATCGACCTGGGCACGTACATAAGCCGTCTGCGGAGTATAGCTGGAGCGCACTACCCCACTGATGATCGGCGTGTTCAGCTCTTCCGGCGGAACACCTTCGAGAGCGTGATACACGTTGGAAAGATGCTTACGATAAAGTTCGTCGAAGTCCTGATCGTTGGCCGAGTGATGTTCGGGACCGTACCACCAGTTCCAGTCACTGCCTTCGGCGATGAGTAGCTCCTCCCACGCCAGGTTACGTTGCGCCTGGGTGACTTTTTGCGCATGGCGCTCGTAATAGTCGCGCGCTTCTGAAAGCAAATCCCATGCCCGGTTGTCTTCGGGGGCGCCAATCCAGACATTGAAGTTGGCATTGATCCACGAACCTGGAACCAACCGCTGCAGCGATCCAAAATTGTCGGGCTTATGCCGGGCGATGGCCTCGGCGATGGTCACCGCTTCGATCTGCGGGTCGCTCTGCACAGCGTCGTAGAAGCGGCGCAGGAATTCGCGGCCCGATCCCGGGTAGTACTCCCACGCGTTTTCTCCGTCGAGAATGATTGAAACCACGGCGTCTTTTCCCTGTTCCAAGACCGGCCGCGCGGAATTCCTGATGTTCTCGAGCAGGTGATTGGCAGCTTCGGGAGCGGGCATTCCCGAGTACACAAACCCGATCAGATCAGACAGGCGATGGTCGCGAAACAGCATATGCATCCGCGTGTCGCCCTTCTCGTAGCGGTAGATGGTGTACAAGCGCCCGGCGCCGTCAGCGGAAAGGTAGTTGCCGCCGTCTCGCGAGAAGTTAAAGTCAAGCGATCGTCCCAGCACGCCTTCATCGGTCGCCATCCATTCAATTCCCTCCCGGGCCGCGAGCATGACGGCCTCTTCGGAGACACTTCCCTCCGAAGGCCAAAGTCCCTGGGGACGGACTCCGAACAACGACTCGTGAGACTGCAGAGCCCGCTGAATCTGGAGACTGGCGTCTTCAGGACGACGGAAGCGCCGGGTGGGGAGGCTTAGACCAGGACTAGACTGGGCGCCGACATTGGTGTCGCATAGCAACGGAAGAATCGGATGATAGTACGGAGTGGCGGAAAGCTCAATTGATCCGCGCTGGGCTGCGTCGGCGTACGCGGGCAGCACCTTGGCAAGAACTTCCCGCTGCTTCGCCATCACTAACTGCTGGTCGTCGCGGCTGAAGTCTTCACCTTTTTGGACCAGGGCGGCGACGTCCGGCTCGTCCAGGAAGTACTCATCGAACCAGGCAAGCTGCGACAGGACTTGCAGATCTGCGTAGTCGCGGGTGACGAAGTAGGTCTCTGCCCCTTCCGGACGGTCGCAGGTCGCGCGATAGCGCTCCCACAACTCGCGATAGCGTGGGTAACGTCCGATCATGTTCACCGGGTTCGCCTGGAAAAGATAGCGCAAGGCGAAGTGCCGGTCGGCTGGACTTAAGTCCGCAGGAGGCTTGGACACCAGATCGAGAAATGGATCGTGCGCCTGTCCGGAGACGTAATCCTGAATTTGGGCCACCAACGACGGGACGAGGTTGAAGTTCTGATGGACCTGCGGAAATTCGTCCAGCAACTTCACCATGCCGTAGTAGTCTTTTAGCGCGTGGAGGCGCACCCAGGGAAGGCGATACTCGCCGGTGACCATATCTTTGTAAAAAGGCTGGTGCATGTGCCAGAGAAGCACCAACCGAATCTTCGGGGAACTGTTGGGACTCATTGGGGAGGTTTAGCCGAACAAGTGTATCAGGGCGGTGACTGTCTTGGAACTGATCTAACCAGAATCCCTGCCAGATTGCCCGCAGTATAATTTGAAGACGGGGGCGCGGTATGACTCAACAGAGAGGTTATCCCGACCGCCGAGGTATGGGAGCAGAGAGCGACTTCATTTCGGAACAGTTCGTTCCGAGCGAACGTTACAAAGCACAACTGAGGGCAATCGCTGAGACCTTAATCGCGGCAGGTTTGAATCCCTGTGAATTTGGCCTGTCGATATGCGAAGGCGAAGACAAAGCGGGAAAGCAAGCTCACCAACCCTGAATCCTCCGACGCGCCTGATTTCAAGCTGCTCGACTGCCGAACCACGGTACAACTATTCGCCGAGGTTGCAATTCCGCTAAACTAGAGCTTTGTGCGTATACTGACCCGCTACATTTTGAAGGAGGTAATCTCCCACGCCTTACTGGGCGTCGCGTTGTTCACCTTCATTATCTTCATGCGGGACTTGGGACGGCTGCTGGAACTGATCGTTCGCAACAGCGCTCCCTTGCCCAGTGTTGCGGAGATTTTTCTCTTCACTCTGCCGACCACATTCACCCTGACATTGCCCATGGGAGTACTGGTGGGCATTCTCGTTGGACTCAGCCGGCTGGCTGCCGACAGCGAAGTCACTGCCATTCGCGCCAGTGGCATGGGCGTGGGCATGTTCGTCCGCGTAATTTCAATTTTTGCCATTGGCGCCTGGATGCTGGGCATGTTCAACACCATCTACGTGGCGCCCAAGTCCGCGGCGGCGCTGGATCACCTGCAGGAAAAGCTGAAATCGTCGCAGGCATCGTTTGAAATTCAGCCCCACGTTTTCTACGAAGACTTCAAGAACATTGTTCTTTATGTGCAGGACGCGGTTCCTGTCCGGCGGACGCTCGTTATGGCGCGGTATTTTTCTGGCTGATGTCAGCGATCCAGTCCTCTCCCAAGGTGACTCTGGCAAAGCGCGGCGCTTTGTTGAGCGACTCGCTCGACGAGGTGCGCTTGCATCTGGAGGACGGCACTCAGCAGGAGATCGTCCCAAAGGCCAAAGACCAGTATTCGATCACGACATTCGACAGCACCGAGATCCCGATCCAACTGCCCAGCAACGCGGAGAAAATGCACGATCTGCTGCCGGTCCCTGAGTTGGGACTGCACCAATTGCTGCGCAATGCCGCACGCGAACGCCGTGCCGCCATGCCACTGAAAAACATCGATCCGGGAACCTGGAACTACGACCTGAGCAAGGCGCGCTACTACGAGATCGAATTCCAGCGCAGATTCGCGCTTCCGGCCGCTTGCCTGGTGCTGGCGATGGTCGGCATCCCGCTGGGACTCTCGGCCCGAAAAGGCGGCAAGAGCACAGGCTTCGTGCTCACCATTCTGCTGGTGTTCGTGTATTACTTCTTCTCGCTGACCGGCGTGTCTTTGGCGCGTCAAGGGAAGATGCCTCCATGGGAAGGCGTTTGGATGGCGAACGCCTTCTTTTTCCTATGTGGACTGGTTTTGCTGTGGCGGGTTGATCGGATGCCGATTGAGCTGGGCAGCGTGAGCGCGGGCTGGAAAGCAATACGCGATAAGGTCCAGGAATTTGCCATGCGCCGGCGTTATGCTCGCGCCGGCGCGCGGCTTTGCAGGATTCGGTGCCTCACCGGAAACGCTTCAGCGCAAGGTTCCCGCTCATCCTCGATGACATGATCCTGCGCGACTTCGCCTTGTATCTGGTGATGGTCCTGGCAACATTCCTGATTCTGGCGCTGGTCTTCACCTTCTTCGAGCTGTTGACCGACATCGTCCGCAACAAAGTTCCAGTGATCATGCTGGCGGAGTATCTGCTGAACCTCAGCCCATCCCTGCTTTACCTGATGGCGCCGGTCGCGGTGCTGCTGGCCGTCCTCATCACCTTCGGGCTGCTGGAGAAATCGAGCGAGCTGACGGCGATGAAGGCCACCGGCATCAGCATTTATCGGGCGGCGCTTCCGGTCATAGTCCTATGCGGTATCTTCGCCGCGGCGATGTTCGTCTTCGATCAGCTTTACATCCCGCATACCAATAAGGAGCAGGAAATTCTGCGCAACCAGATCAAAGGTAAGCCGCCGCAGACCTACCTGCAGGCTGATCGCAAGTGGATTTTCGGACTGAACAACAACATCTACTACTACCAGCTCTTCGATCCCGATACCAACCAGCTCGGAGGGTGTCTCCATCTTCGAGTTTGACCCGAATACCTTCCAGCTCACTCGCCGCATCTATGCCGCCCATGCGCATTGGGAAGCCAAGTCTCAACAAGTGGGTCTTCGAGCAGGGCTGGGTGCGAAGTCTGTCCGGCACTTCTATCTCAGGATTATCGTACCTTCGATGTGGCGACCTTCAATGAACTGCACGAGGATCCTGGCTACTTCAAGAAAGAAGTCAAGCAGTCATCGGAGATGAATTACGAGGAGCTGCAGCGCTACATACGCGACCTGGAGCAGAGTGGATTTGACACCGTACGCCTGAAAGTGCAGTTGGAGAAGAAACTCGCCTTCCCCTTGATCACGCTGGTCATGGCGGTACTGGCAGTTCCTTTCGCAGCTTCCGGCCGTAAAGGCGGAGCGCTGGGCGGAGTGGTGATTGCGATCGCCATCGCCGTGGTCTATTGGGTGACCGCAGGATTGTTCGAGGCCATGGGCAACGCAAATCAACTGCCGGCCATGCTGGCGGCGTGGGCGCCGGACTTTATCTTCGCCTTGGCTGGAGGCTATTTTCTGTTGAGGGTGCCGACGTAAAGCAGTTGTCAGCTTTCAGCCGTCAGCTATCAGCTCAAGCTCACCGAATCCGGATTCGGGAGTGCGCATCTAACGCCTTGAAGCCATGTGCCCAACAGAAGCAGCCGAAGGCGGCTGACGACGCTGACAGTAACTCTGCTGACAGCTGATGGCTGACAGCCGAAAACTAACCATGTTCAAGAACCTAAGGCCGCTGTTTCCCTACCTGCGCAAGTACCGGGTAACTTTTTGGATCGGCGCTCTTTGCGTTCTGTGCAATAACGGAGTCTGGATTCTCTTCCCGCTGGTCATTCGCCGCGCCATCGACGATCTCAATATCGGAGTGACCGGCCACAAACTTTTCACCTATTCGGCTCTACTGTTGGCTGTGGCCGGTACCAAGGCGATTTTTCAGTTTCTTACCCGCTGGATACTCATTGGCGTTTCGCGCGAGATTGAGTTCGATCTGCGCAACGATCTGTTCACACATCTGGAGCGACTGTCTTACAGCTTCTATCAACGCACTCGCACCGGGGACATCATGGCCCGCGCAACGAACGACCTCAACGCCGTACGCATGCTGGCTGGCCCCGGCATCATGTACACCGCTAACACCATGGTATTCACGGCGGGTGCACTGGTATTCATGCTCAGCATTAGCCCCCGGCTCACCCTGTTCGCCTTTTTACCGTTGCCCGTGGTCAGCATCGTAGTGCAGTACTTCGGGCGCAAGATTCACGAACGTTTCGAACGTATCCAAGCCATGTTCTCCGACATATCAGCCAAGGCGCAGGAGAACTTTTCCGGAGCGCGACTGATTCGGGCTTACGTTCAGGAGCAAGCGGAGATCAAGAGCTTCGAAAGCGAGAATTCCGAATACATCGCCCGTAGCCTCAAGCTGGTTCGGCTGATGGGCATGCTGTGGCCAACGCTGGAAACGTTGCTGGGCGTCGCCATTGTGATCGTGCTGTGGGTCGGTGGCCGCGAAGTTTTGTTGCATCGTATCTCGGTCGGCAGCTTTGTCGCTTTCAATACCTATATGGTGCAACTCACCTGGCCGATCATTTCATTGGGATGGGTCATTAATCTGTTCCAGCGCGGTACTGCGTCCATGGGGCGCATTCAAAACATGTTGGCCGAGCAGCCCGAGGTCACCGATGCCGCGGTTCCCTCAAGTGGCGCTCCGAACGACATTCGCGGTGAGATTGAGTTTCGCAATCTCAGTTTCCACTATGGCCATACGTTGATCGCATCCGAGCGGGGCATGGGAAATGTTCATGGCGATGAAGCAGTACTGAAAAATATCAACTTGCGTGTGCCCGAAGGCACCAGCCTGGCGATAGTAGGTCCGACGGGGTCAGGCAAGTCCACGTTAGTGTCGCTGATTCCACGCATCTATGACGCGGCGGAAGGTTCGGTGCTGATCGATGGGCGATCGATTCGCGAGATTCCTCTGGAGGTCCTGCGCCGACATATCGGATTCGTCCCGCAGGAGACATTCCTGTTCAGCGACACCATTCGAGAGAACATCGCCTTCGGAGCCGAGCACGCAACCGATGCCGATATTCGCCGTGCTGCGGAGGCCGCCAACATCGCCGAGGAGATCGAAAGCTTTCCGCATGGCTACGACACCCTGGTCGGCGAACGTGGCCTAACGCTTTCCGGCGGACAAAAACAACGTACGGCGATTGCGCGAGCCTTGATCCGCAGCCCACGCATCCTCGTACTGGATGACGCGCTTGCCAGCGTGGATACCCAGACGGAAGATCGCATCCTGAATCATCTGCGCGAGATCATGCAGGGGCGCACGACAATCTTCATCTCGCATCGAGTTTCCACAGTGCGCAACGCCGATCACATCGCGGTGCTGCATGATGGCCAGATTGTTGAATACGGCACCCACGAAGAGCTGATTGAGCGCAACGGCTACTACACCGAGCTGTACAACAAGCAGTTGCTGGAAGAAGAGCTGGAGACGGAAGCGGTGTAGGGGAGATATTTTGGAGGAATTTATGTGCGATAGGCGCAGTTCGCCTTGGGCTCCGTCGAAAATCACGCCAGGCGAGAGTAAGTTGGCATTAAAGGGGTCCTTCGACTCGCTACGCTCGCTCAGGATGACAGACGAAGAATCACTCTAGCTTCTTCAGTGCGGCTCGCAGAGCGTCGATCGGCCAACTGCGCGGCGTGTCCCGATGCCGGCGGCACTCCTCCGACCGCATCCAAGACTTCGGCTTTGCTGATCGCACTCGCCTCTTGCCGCGACTTCCCTTTTGCCAACTCTGTCATGGCGGATGCGCAGGCCATCGCGGGCACGCAGCCTTTGGCGCGAAAGCGAATCTCAGCCGATTCGTCCCGCGTCCATCTTGAGTGCAAGCTCCAGAATGTCGCCACAAGCCGGATTTTCGACGCGTACTTGTGCGTCGGCCTCGGGAAGTTCTCCGGAATTGCGAGGTCGCTCGAAGTGGTCGAGAAGCTGGGGAGAATACATGGCCAAAAGAACCAAGCATTCACAGCTTATCGCGGTTGGCGCTACCGGTCATTTGCCAAAGAGGGTTAGCGAGGCCGGTGCCGTCCCTGAAGGGACTCGGATCTATTCCGCACTTAACCCAGCACTCCGCCTTCGGCTGCGTGCTGGGCTAGACTCAATCGCGCCGATGGCGCTTGATTTCGCCCATCCTGTCCGCTACAAATGTAGAGTTTCATTCTTGGGTACAACTCGCTCTGACAGCGTCTTCTCGCGAGTTGGTTCTCGCCGCTGCGGTATTTCCTCAAAGTTGCGATCAACGGCCCGTGCCTCAGTCTCTGTACTCGCCACTATGCAAATCCGATTCGCCAGACTGCGTGCGACTCGCACGACCCCTTGACGCTCGGCCCTCCGTATAATCGAACAGCCTTGAACGCCAATTACACTCCGCAGCGGGTGGTCTCTCTTCAGCCCAGCGCAACGGTCACGCTGCGCGATCTGGGCTTGCTCGACCGGCTGGTGGCTTGCACAAAATATTGCGTCGACGTTTGCCCCGAGGTTGCCGACGGCTCGCGCCTGATCGTCTCCGATTCGTGGACCGCGCAGACCGGAACAGATTCTCGCCGCGCGTCCCGACCTGGTGCTGGCGTCGGTTCCCTATCAATGGAGGCGGTGGCCGCGATCCTGAAAGCTGGCGTGCGATTTCTCGGGCTGGCTCCGCGAAAGCTCGCCGACATCTACACCGACATAGCTGCGATCGCAGGAGTAATGGGCGCATGGGACAAGGGCAGAGCGTGATCGCCAGCCATGCAACATGAGATCGAGGCGGTTCGCGAACGCGAACCGCCGCTGCATCCAAGCCTAAGGTCTTCTGCGAAGAGTGGGGCAAGCCGATCATCGCGTCGCAGCCGTGGGTCGCCGAACTGGTGGAGGCCGCGGGAGGCGAGTTCGTCGGCGAGCCCGGCAAGACGACCACGGCGGAAGAAGTCGCAGCGGCGCAACCCGACGCGATTGTGGCGGCCTGGTGCGGAGCCGGGGATCGCGTCCCACTGGAGAAGATCGTGGAGCAGCGCGGCTGGACGGAATTGCCCGCGGTGCGCCAAGGGCGGGTGTTCTGCATCAACGATGAACTACTGAACACGCCGGCGACCAGCCTGCTCGGCGGACTTGCGCGCTCTGGCATGGGCGTTGCATCCGGAGTTGTTTCCGCAGCCAGCAGGGATTCGGCAGCTTCACCGCCTGTGATATGAATGGAGGACGATGGAGACGAACTATCAGCAACTCGGCGAGGAACTGACAACGTTGGCCAACGCTGCCGGCAGCGTTGAGGACTTAATGAGCGTCATGGTGGGGCGGCTGCAGGAACGGCTGCGCCACTTCGATTGGGTCGGCTTCTACATGATCGAGAAAGGCCTGCCGGGTGAAGAGCCGGTTTTGGTGCTGGGCCCTTACGTTGGGGCAGAGACGCCACACAAGCGCATTCCGCTCAATCAGGGCATCTGCGGAGCGGCGGCTTCGTCGGGACAAACCTTGGTGGTGGACGACGTAAAGGCCGATCCGCGTTACCTGGCGTGCTCCATCGAAACTCGCTCGGAGATTGTCGTGCCCGTGATCGTGAAGGGCAAAGTCGTGGGCGAGCTCGATATTGATAGCCATACCCCGGCGGCTTTCGGCGAAGAGGACCGCAAGTTGGTCGAGCACTGCGCCGAGCTGGTCGGCGCTATCTGGAGAAGATTTCGTGAGCGCCGCGCAAGTGCGCGTGCGAAGCGAGGCCGACGCCTTGATCAAGCAAGTGGTTGCCGCGTTGCTCGTGCGCGGCGAAGAAATCCTATGCTGCCAGCGGACCGAATATCAAGCGCTGCCGCTCAAATGGGAATTTCCCGGCGGAAAGATCGAGGCCGGCGAGGAGCCAGCCGGCAGCCTTGCAACGCGAGCTCGAGGAAGAGTTGGGCATCCACGCGCAGATCGGTAGCAAAGTTGCGCAACTGCAGCACACTTACCTGAACGGCAATGCCGTGGAGCTGCACTTTTTCAAGGTCGAACACTACGAAGGCGAGCTGCAGAACCGCATCTTCCGCGAGATTCGATGGGTGCATCGGCGTGACCTGCCGGCGCTGGACTTCCTCGACGCCGACCGAACCCTGGTGCAGCAAATCGCCCAGGGCGGGCTACTCTAGCTTCCGCCTTGGCCGGTGACAAACCAGGCAATCGTCAGCCCGATCATGATGATCGTGGTGGCCCACGCGATCAGGTTGAACCACGTGCCATTGACGTGCTTGCCCATCAGCTCGCTCTTGTTCACCAGCAGCAGCATGAAGATCAGCACGAACGGCAGCACGACGCCATTCACCACCTGCGACAAAATGCTGATCTTCACCAGCGGAATGTTGGGCAGCAGGATCACTCCGCCACCGGCGATGAGCAGCAGCGTGTACAGCCAGTAGAAAACTTTGGCTTCGCTGAATTTGTGTCCCACGCCCGACTCGAAGCCCAGTCCTTCGCACACCGTGTAGGCGGTCGAGATGGGCAGGATGGAGGCGGCGAAGAGCGAAGCGTTGAACAGCCCGCGGCAAAGAGAATGTAGGCGTACTCGCCCGCCAGCGGGCGCAGCGCCTGGGCGGCGTCGGCGCCATCGCGGATCTGCCGCACGCCATGCGCATAGAGCGTCGCGGCACACGCCACCACGATGAACCAGGCGACCAGATCGGTGAAGAGGCATCCCAGGATCACGTCCCAGCGCGAGGCGCGGTACTCGCGCGGAGTGATTCCCTTCTCCACGATCGACGACTGCAGGTAGAACTGCATCCACGGAGCGATCGTGGTTCCCACCACGGCGATGACCATGTAAATGTATGCCGACTGGTGGAAGGCCCCGCTGTGCGGCGGTTTGAAGGTGGCGACGAAGGCTTCCTTCCAACTCGGCCCGGCCAGCACCCCGGCAATGATGTAGGCGAAGTAGAAGAACGACGCCGCCAGGAAAACCTTCTCCACGCTCTTGTAGGTGCCTTTGACCACCAGCAGCCACACCACCACACGCGGCGACGGGCACACTGACATAGCGCGAGATGTGAAACAGCTCCAGGCTGCTGGCGACGCCGGCAAACTCCGCGACGACGTTGCCGAAGTTGGTGATGACCAGCCCCAGCATCATGAAAAACGTGATCCGCAGGCCGTATTCTTCGCGGATGAGATCGCTGAGCCCTTTGCCGGTGGCCGCGCCCATGCGCGCCGACATCTCCTGCACCACGACCAGCGCGACGGTCATGGGAATCATGACCCAGAGCAAGAGGTATCCGAACTGCGCTCCGGCGGCGGAGTAGGTGTAGATTCCGCCGGCGTCGTTGTCCACGTTCGCAGTGATGAACCCGGGACCGATGACGGCCAGGAACATCAGCAGGCGGATTCTCCAGACTCTAAGCCGCCGGGTGTCGGGCATGAAGTCAAGGGCTTACGGTGAGACGGTGAAGACCACCCAGAATAAATGCAATCAGTAGCCAGTAGCCAGTAGTCAGTAGTCAGCAGCTGACCGGCAGTAATCTCACCTCAGCGAATTTATCAGGCCGTTTAGGACTCTACCTAGTTCAGCGGAGCTTAGCACAGTAGGTGACTTGGCGTTTCTGAATTGAGATAGCGCAACCGTTCGGCAATCATGATCTGGGTTTCTAATTCCATCAACGAGCCGCTGGCCTGACGTAGGAAATGCCTAAACTCGGCTGCGCCGTGACGTCCTTGCCCTTCCGCAATGTTACTTGGCACCGATACGGCTGCTCTTCTTAGTTGCGAAGTAAGCCCGTACATCTCATCTTTTGGAAAGGAAGCACTCGCTTGATATACCGCGGTCACTAGATCCATAGCCTTCTGCCAGGCAATGAGATCTCGATACGATTTGTTCACCTCGACACGCTCTTTCTGGCTACTGACCACTGACTACTGGCTACTGCATTACAGCTTGGCCCGCAGCATGTTGATCACGTCGTCAGCGGTGATGACGCCGGTCAGCTTACCGTCTTCATCGAGAACCGGCAGGGTGAGCAGGTTGTACTTGTCGAAGAGTTCGGCGACTGTCTTCTCGTCGGCGCCGGGATGGACCGTGGTGAGGTGTCCGGTGCTCAGCATCATCAGCGGCGTGCCCGGAGGCGCCAGCACGATCTTGGCCAGCGGAACCGCGCCCAGCAGCTTGTCTTTGTCGCCGACGATGTAGATGGTGCTGACGCTCTCCACGCCACCCTCAAAGTTACGCAACATCTCGATCGCGTCTTCCACCTTGGCGTTCGGTCCGAGCGCCATGTAGTCGGTGGTCATGCGGCCGGCCGCCGTGTCTTCCTCGAAGTTCATCAGCTCGGCGACTTCGGCGCGCTCCTCGGGCTCCATCTCGGTGAGGATTTCCTGCGAGGCATCGGGATGCATGTCGCCCAGCAGGTCGGCGGCGGCATCGGGATCCATCTCCTCCACGATGTCGGCGGCGCGGTCGGAATCGAGCGAGCTGAGAATCGAAACCTGCATCTTGGGATCGATCTCTTCCAGGGTTTCGGCGGCGACCTCTTCGTCCAGCGTCTCGAAGATGGCTTCGCGCTCGGCGGGAGCAAGGTCTTCGACGATGTCGGCGATGTCGGCGGGATGCAGCTTGGCCAGGCGATCGAGAGAAATCTTCAGCTTGACGCGGCGCGCGGGATCAATCTCGATGAGGTCGACAAATTCCCACGGAATCATTCGCGGCGGAATCTTAGCGAGCAGCAAGTGCAGCGCCGCGGCCGGAACCACGCCCTTCAGCAGGCGACGGATCGCTCCCCGCGCGCCCACATCCACCGCGCCCAGCTTGAGCACGACGTGGTCGTGGCCGAGCTCCTCGTGGATGTCGATGTCATTGACCCGCACGACCTTGCGCCCGTGGACGTCGATGATCTGCTGGTCGAGCAGGTCGCGCTCCAGCAGCAGCATGCCTTCGCCGCCGCCGTACGGGCTCCACTCCGAGGCGGGGGTAGCAATCCGCAGGCCGCCGTTGATCAAGCTGAGCGAGTTGGTGGGCAGCAGACGGTCGCCGTGGCGGGTTTTCACCACGAAGCCCGCGATTCGGCTGGAATTCTCCTGCGGCACCAGCGTGACTTCGCGCACTTTGCCGGCGCTGCGCCCCGGTGTTGTCGATGACCGGCGCGCCAATCAGATCGGAAAGTGCGAGGGAAGGCATCGCTGTCAATATATTCGATGCATTCGGAAATGTTCAGCGAATTCGCACTCGCCGTCGATCATGGGCTCGAGCTCTCGGTCCGTTCTGGAGACGCCGCGTTTTGCCTGCCGGGATGTCGTCTGCGAAACTGAATCATGCCCTCATTCGCCTGCCAAGCGATCTTGTTCGACCTGGACGGAGTACTGGTTGACTCCACGCCGTGCGTCACGCGCGTTTGGAGAGCGTGGGCGCGGGAGCACGGACTCGATGCCGAATACGTCGTCCACGTGGCCCATGGCCAGCGCACCATTGAGACCGTCCGCAAGGTCGCGCCACAGCTGGACGCGCAGCGGGAAACTGATCTGATGGAGCAGCGGGAGCTGAACGATACCGATGGACTCCGCGTTCTGCCGGGAGCGAGGGAGCTGCTGGAGGCGCTTCCGCCGGAGCGCTACACCATCGTGACCTCGGGCACGCGGCGACTGGCGACGAAACGGCTGCAGGTGGCGGGCCTGCCGGTGCCGGCGAAAATGATCACCGCCGACGACGTTACCCGCGGAAAGCCTGATCCCGAGCCTTACCTTGCCGGCGCGGCTGCGCTGGGATTCGAGCCGAAGAGGTGCATCGTTTTCGAAGACGCTCCTTCGGGGGTTCGCTCGGCCAAATCCGGCGGCATGATGGCGATCGGGGTGACGACAACATATCGAGCAAAAGAGCTGTCGGAGGCGGACGTCATCATTTCCTCGCTGGAGGTAGTGCGAGTTGCGGTCGCGCCGTCAGGGGAGCTCGAGGTTTCGCTGGGATAGCAGAGCGCGCGCCACAAACAGTGCGGGACCCTTGAACGACTCAAGGCGTCGCTCCCGCGCAAGCGATTCCGATCTCCGTTAATAATTGTCATGACGAACGCAGCGAGGCATCTGCTTCCCTTCACCTTACGCAAACAGCAGATCCCTCGCGAGCTAAAACTCGCTCGTGATGACAATTCCTAAAGGGTGATGCTGGCAGGTCTGTAAAATTGAGAAACGTCTGTATCCGCACGCGATCACCTTAGGCTTGTAAATCCATACCTCTCAAGGTATTCAAAACAAAATTGCCTAATTAGACATCTGCCCTGCGACCACGGGAATCCAACAACCTGCACCGCCATTCCGGCGGGAGTTCCCTGCGAGGTAAGCCCTAATGCCAAGTTTTGTGACTGATGTGGAAGAGATACGCAAGCGTGCCGCGCAAAAAATTGAAGACGGCGCGGTGACGGACACCTATGAAGGTGATGTCGAGCAGACCATCTCCATTCTGAACGAAGCGCTGGCCACGGAGATTGTCTGCGTGCTGCGCTATATGCATCACTACTTCATGGCCACCGGCGTTCATGCCATGGCCGTGCGCGACGAGTTCAAGGAGCACGCCGACGCTGAACGCGAACATGCCGACAAGATTGCCGAGCGCATCCAGCAACTCGGCGGCAAGCCGGATTTCAATCCCGCCTCGCTGGTGCAACGTTCGGCCTCGCAGTACGCCGAAGGCAAGTCGCTGTCCGACATGATCAAGGAAGACCTGATCGCCGAGCGCATCGTGATCGAGGTTTACCAGCAGATGATTCGCCACTTCGCCGACCACGATCCCACCACGCGCGTCATGATCGAAGAGATCCTCAGTGACGAAGAGGAACACGCCAGCGATCTGTCGGACCTGCTCTTCATCACCGATCCCCGCAGCGGCGATACCGAAGGCGAAGACCCGGGCACGCATCCACTCGACATGCATCACGACGAGCAGTCGCGGCAGCAGCGCGGCAGCACAGCAGTCGAAAGCGCGCGAACGAAGCGGCAATGGCGACAGCGGAAAGCGGATGAAGAGTTCGCATCACCGCGAGCTTGATGTCCCGGCGACGCCACGCGCGGACGGCGGCGAAAAACAGCCGCAGCAGCCCAACCTGAGCGGCGGACGGAATCGCGAAGGAGTGGGCAATCTGATCAGCGGCGACAAGACGCTGATGGAAAGCCCGGAACGCACGGCGGCATCAAGCCGGGGCAGCAGACGCACGGTGAAGCCGGCCAACAAGAACAGGAAGAAGCCGGCAGCGTAAAGTTTCGGCATAAGCATCGGTCTGACGTCATTCGAAATACGCAAGGCCCTGGTGACCTCGTCCGCACCCCCAATACGGAACAGGACCTTGCTATCCCCGCCGCGCAGCGACCGGCTCTGCGCAGACGGGACGCGGCTGCGCCATTGCCTATTTATTTCAGTTTTCAAATATCGTGCGTCAGGCGCGGGCACTGGGCCAGCCTGTTTTGTTATTGCCGCCGGTGCACGCTATGAGTTTCTCAGCGGCAAAACAAAAGGCACCGAAAAAAGGTACGTCTACCTTGTTTCGGTGCCAGTTTCAAGCTAGCACATTGGGGCGGGAGTGAGTAACACTTTCGAGAGATATTTTGCAATACGGTCCCGAAATGGAACTGTGCGTGGTTGTGTCGGCTGGCGGAAGCACCGACACAGGCCACGGAGGATTCGCCAGGTATAGGGTCCTTCGCTGCGCTCAGGATGACACAATCAGAAGTTGAGGTGAAGGTCGGCAGCGCTTGCTGGTTTCATACTCGTCATCCTGAGCAAGTCCGCGCTGCCCTTGCGCGGACGAGTCGAAGGACCCCTATTGCCGCTCCAAACTGTCTTCGAAACGTAGTTCCAGCCTAGTTCCTGATGTTCTCCAGCAACTGCTCCACTTCGGCCTTCTTCTCGGCTGTGAGCGGCAGCAACGGCAGACGCGGCACGCCGCCGAAGCAACCGTTGAAATCCATCGCGTACTTCACGCCGGGAATGCTCAGGCCGCCCACGATACGCTCGGCGGCTTTGGCGATGCGCTCCTGCTTCTCGCGAGCGAGAGCCGCGTCGCCCTCTTTCCATGCGGCGTAAATCTCGTAGCAGGCCGTCGGAGCGCAGTCGGCAAAGGCGAGAATCGCGCCGACGGCGCCGCGCATCGAGCGACGGATGCAACTTCTGCGCCGCACCAACCAATACCTGGAAGCCGACTTCCTTCTGCCGAGTCTTCAGGCCGCTGACAACCGTGACGGCTGCGGATGACGGTTTCGGCGCGGCTGTTCCTGCGAGAGCGCCCACGCTGACGAGTGCGCCTCCATCGGCGGAGGCCGACGCAGCGTTCGCTGCGTTCACCATTCGACCGGTGACCGCGGCAAAGGTCTCGGTCACGGTGGCGCTGCGCTTGATGTGGCGGGTGCCCTCAACCATCTTCTGCACCTTTTCGATTGAGCCCGACGACTCCTTGATGCCGATGAGATTGGGATGTTCGGCGAGTTCGATCACAAGTTCAGCCGGGATGTCGTATCCCGTTGCCTGAGGAAAGTTGTAGATGATCACCGGCAGCGGCGAGCGGTCGCACACAAAGCGATAAAACGCCAGCATGTTTGCTGGATTCGCCATCTGGCCTTTGTAGTAATGCGGCGTGCGCACCATCGCAATGTCGTAGCCCAGCTCGGCGGCGTACTCGGTCAACCGCAGGGTTTCGATGGCCGACTCGATCCCGGTGCCAGCGATCAGCACTTTTTCGTTCGCAGCCGATTCGCGGGCACACTTCAATACCTCGCGGCGCTCTTCATCGCTGAGCAGGATGGCTTCGCCAGTCGAGCCAAGCACGACAATGCCAACCACCGGCGTACGCGAATAGTGCTCGACATTTTGTTCGAGCTTGCGGAAGTAAATTTTGCCGTCGGGATAAAACGGAGTGGTAATGGGAGGAAAGATTCCGTGTAAGAGCATGGTGAAATTATAGGCCGCGAGCGCCAGCGACGCTGTGATCACTGACAGGGCTTATAAATCTTGCCCTGCGGGTCAGTCGCCTTCCGATAAAGCTCTTCCGATCCGACAAAGAATTCTTCTTCTGCGTTGGTTGAACTGGGCCTATATACCTCTTTTCCGTCCTGCGTCACAGCATTCATGCCGTACTTGAACTGCCTTCCCCAGATCATTCCGCCTTTGCACCACCCTGTATCTCGCAGTTGTCGTTCCTGACTGCCAGAAATATAGAGATACCTATCAGTTGCCCATCCGTCTTGGACGCGCGACGATGTGACTGCCTGCCCCCTCGAATCGACTGCAACGACGAGATAACGTCCCGATTTTCGTAATGGTGAGGCGCCTGCATCTGCCCACCGCATGCGCACCCATCCCTGATAGCCATCAGGAATTCGGTACTCGATCGGCGTTCGTAGCTCCCACGGCCAAGATCCGCTCAGGCCCTTGGCGAGCATCGCCATCATTGCTGCACCTATGGCCACAGCAACAAACGCCAGTCCGCCAACCGAATAGAGCACGATGCGTGTTTTCCGTTTCATATAGACTGCTTTTGGCCGGTAGCTACTTCCTGTTTGTAAACTGCTTGCTTGTCGCAACGCTCGCGAATCAGCGGTTCCCGAGCGTTCGGATTTCTGCTAACCCCAGCAGCCGCTGATCGGCAGTCGCCAATACCAAGTCAAGGACTTGAGCGGTCGCTGCCAACAGCCGATCGGCGGGGTCCTGATGCAAGGGGAGGCGGCTGGCCGCCAATGCTATCTCGTGCGTCAGAGGCGCTTCGCGGGTCACCAGAGTCGCGTTCCGCAACCATTGATCTACATCCACCGGAAGCTGGATTCGGCCGTTGTTGTGCAGGGTCAGAGCTTCCCACGTACTGATCGGGGACAACCAGAGTTGGTTTGCGTGATTGCGGAACTCGCGCAGCAAACGTGGTCCCAGACGCCGCGGTTCAAGATATGCCCACAGCCAAATGTGGGTATCCAGCAATATGTTCAACTGCGTAACGCCTCCCAGTCATCCGGGTCGCTAGCCGGAGAAATGATATCTCCCACAATCTTCGCTGTGCCCTTCCCGGAGCCAATCCAGGCGTTGCGATCCACCTCGACCTGCCCCGGCGGAACAACGTCGGCAACCGGCTTTCCGAAGCGGGTTACACGAATCGGCTGCCTTGTCTTGGACACCTGCTGCAACAGCGAAAGGCACTTGGCCTTGAATTCGGAAATAGCGATTTCCTGCACGAGATCCCCTCTCGGATTACTATTTTAACTATAGTCATAATAATGGTCAATAGGGTTTCTGCTCTGCCGATTCGAAGCCAGGAGCCCGCAATAGAGTGACAATAATTGAACGGGTGGTGCGGCGGTGCCACCGGGCTGAAGCCCGGCTCTGATTTGAAAGTCGTCGTGAACGCGGCGCTGAAGTGCCTCTCTACCCGATCTCTTTCTTACTTTGCTGCCCCCACCCGCTCCGCATGCAATTGTTGCAACGCGTATACCTTGGCCTCGCCACGTTGCAGGGCGGCGATTCCTTCGCAGGCGGCGCGCGCGGCTGAGAGCGTCGTGATGGTGGGAATGCGGGCGGTCACAGCGGCGCGGCGAATGGCTTTCTCGTCGAACCACGGCTCCACGCCGTGCGGCGTGTTGATAATCAACTGAATGCGCTCGCCCTTGATTAGGTCAACCACGTTGGGCCGGCCTTCCTTCACCTTGTACACACGCTCGACACGCAGGCCGGCATCTTCGAATATGCGCGCCGTCCCGTGAGTGGCGACCAGACTGAAACCCAGTTCGACGAAGCGCTTTCCCAGGTCGGCCATGAAGGGCTTGTCGCGATCGTTGGCGCTGATGAATACCGTGCCCGTCGTCGGCAGCATTTGTCCGGCAGCGGTTTGGGCTTTGGCAAAGGCCTCGCCGAAGTTATCGGCCACGCCCATCACTTCGCCGGTGGATTTCATCTCCGGACCGAGGACGGTATCGACACCGGGAAATTTTCCCCACGGAAACACAGGCGACTTCACAAAGTAGAAGTTGCCCGTATCCAGATCGCTGACGCGCTCAATGTTCTCCGGCAAGAATTCACGCAGCTTGCGGCCAGTCATAAGGCGCGCGGCAATCTTGGCGAGCGGAATGCCCGTCGCCTTCGACACGTAAGGCACCGTGCGCGAGGCGCGCGGGTTTACTTCGATCACGAAGACCTTGTCGCGCTGAATGGCATACTGCACGTTCATCAGGCCAACGACTTTCAGCGCTCGCGCCAGCCGAAATGTGTAATCGCGGATCGTCGCCAATTGCTGCGCGGGAATATCGACGGAGGGCAGCACGCACGATGAGTCGCCAGAGTGAATGCCGGCCTCTTCGATGTGCTGCATGATGCCGCCGATGACGACGTCCTCGCCATCGGAGAGCGCATCCACGTCGATCTCGGTAGCCGACTCGAGGAAGTGATCGATGAGCACCGGCCGCTCCTGCGAATATTCGACCGCCTCCTTCATGTAGTGGATGACCGACTCGTCGTCGTAGGCGATGACCATGGCGCGTCCGCCAAGCACGTACGAGGGCCTTACCAGCACGGGATAGCCCACACGATTGGCGTTGGCGAGTGCTTCCTCGACGCTGGCGGCGGTCGCCCCGGGAGGTTGGGGAATGTCCAACTCCTCGAGCAACTTTCCAAAGCGCTTGCGGTCTTCGGCGAGATCGATGCTCTCGGGCGAGGTGCCGATGATGGGCACACCTGCCGCCTTCAACGGCAGCGCAAGGTTGAGCGGAGTCTGTCCGCCGAACTGGACGATGAGGCCAATCGGCGCGCCTCCGGCGGCTTCGTGTTCGTACACCGCCATCACGTCTTCGAAGGTCAGCGGCTCGAAGTAGAGGCGGTCGCTGGTGTCGTAGTCGGTGGAGACGGTCTCGGGATTGCAGTTGATCATGATGGTCTCGAAACCGTCGTCGCGCAGCGCGAACGCGGCGTGGCAGCAGCAATAATCGAATTCGATTCCCTGCCCGATGCGATTTGGCCCGCTGCCCAGGATGATGACTTTCTTGCGCTCGGTGGGAGTCGCCTCGTCCTCGTCTTCGTAGGTCGAGTAGAGATAGGGCGTATAGCTTTCGAACTCGGCAGCGCAGGTATCCACGCGCTTGTACACCGGCTGAACATTGTGCTGCTTACGCAACTGATGAATCGTCTCGCCCGCAGCCCGGCCTTCCTTCATCTTCCGGCTGTCGGCGATGCGCGCATCAGAGAATCCCATGCGCTTGATGTCGCGCAAGCGTTCGGCATCGATGTCGCCCGAGCCCAGCTTCGCCTGCTCGTCAGAGATTTCCTTGAGCTGGTGCAGGAACCAGGGATCGATGTTGGTCATTTGCGCGATCTCGCGCACCGACATTCCCTTCGAAAATCCGTAGCGAATGTAAGCCAGCCGTTCGGGATGCGGCGTGACTAAACGCTTGGTCAAGATGCGTGGCTCGATGTCGTCAGCCGTGGCTCGGCGCCCGGTTTCGAGCGAGCGAACCGCCTTCAGCAGCGCTTGCTTGAACGTGCGGCCGATGGCCATGACCTCGCCCACTGACTTCATCTGCGGACCGAGCGACTCGTCGGCACCAGGAAACTTTTCGAACTGCCACTTGGGGATTTTGACCACTACGTAGTCGAGCGTTGGCTCGAAGCACGCCGGCGTCTTGCGCGTGATGTCGTTGGTGATCTCGTCGAGCGTGTAACCAACAGCAAGCTTGGCGGCAATCTTAGCGATAGGAAATCCGGTGGCCTTCGAAGCCAGCGCTGAGGAGCGCGAGACGCGCGGGTTCATCTCGATGACCACCATGCGCCCGTTATGCGGATCGACGGCAAACTGGATGTTCGAGCCGCCGGTCTCGACGCCAATCTCGCGAATGACGGCGATAGCCGCGTCACGCATGCGCTGGTACTCGCGGTCGGTGAGCGTCTGCGCTGGAGCCACAGTGATGGAGTCGCCGGTGTGCGTGCCCATGGGATCGAAATTTTCGATGGAGCAGATCACGATGACGTTGTCGGCGAGATCGCGCATCAACTCCAGCTCGTATTCCTTCCAGCCGAGCACCGACTCTTCCAGCAGCACTTCGTGGACAGGCGACAGATCAAGTCCGCGCGCGAGCAGTTCCAGCAGCTCTTCGCGGTTGTAGGCGATGCCGCCGCCGGTGCCGCCCAGCGTGAACGACGGGCGAAGGATGACCGGGAAACCGATCTTGCCGCTGAAGTCGATGCCGTCTTTCAAATTGTTGACCAGCGATGACTTCGGCACGTCGAGGCCGATGGCAGTCATTGCATCTTTGAACAGCAGGCGGTCTTCGGCTTTCTTGATGGCGCCAAGTTGCGCGCCGATGAGCTGCACGCCGTACTTTTCCAGCACGCCGCCGTCGGCTAGTTCGACCGCCAGGTTGAGAGCGGTCTGGCCGCCGACTGTCGGCAACAGGGCGAAGATACCGGGCTTGCCGTCAGCAGACAGCATCTCGGTTTCAATTCGGATGATCTCTTCCAGATAGGTCCGAGTGAGCGGCTCGATGTAAGTGCGGTCGGCCATCTCTGGGTCGGTCATGATGGTGGCCGGATTGGAGTTGGCGAGCACGACTTCGTAGCCCTCGGACTTGAGCGCCTTGCAGGCCTGCGCGCCCGAGTAGTCGAACTCGGCCGACTGGCCGATGACAATGGGCCCCGAGCCGATGATGAGTACTTTCGCGATGTCGTTGCGGCGTGGCATTAGCCCTTCCACTCCTCCATCATCTTCACAAAATCCTTGAACAGGTAGTGCGAGTCGTGCGGCCCGGGCGCGGCCTCGGGGTGGTACTGCACGCTGAACAACGGGAGCGAGCGGTGCCGTAATCCTTCCAGCGTGTTGTCGTTCAGGTCGATATGCGTGAGGTCCACTTCGCTTTGCCTTAGCGAATCAGGATCGACGGCGAAGTTATGATTGTGCGCGGTAATCTCGATCTTGCCCGTCTTCATCTGCTTCACCGGATGGTTGCCGCCGTGATGGCCGAAGCGTAGCTTGTAGGTCTTTCCGCCCAGCGCGATGCCGATCAACTGATGGCCGAGGCAGATGCCGAAGATGGGCACGCGTCCCATCAAGTTGCGAATGCTCTCCTGGGCATATGTCACCGGTTCGGGATCGCCGGGGCCGTTCGACAGGAAAACGCCGTCAGGTTTCAGCGCCAGCACGTCCTCGGCGCTAGTGGTGGCGGGGACCACGGTCACGCTGCAGCATTCGCCAACCAGTCGGCGCATGATGTTGTGTTTGATCCCATAGTCGTAAGCAACGACGTGATGCTTGGGCGGCCCGTTCTTCACACCGACAACTTCCGTCGGCTCGTGCGAACGCACACCTTCATCCCATTGGTATACGTGGCGAGTGGTGACTTCTTTCGCCAGGTCGGTGCCATCCATCTTCGGAATTGAGCGCGCCTTGGCGACGAGCTTGTCGGTGTCGGTCTCCAGCGTGGAGATAACGCCGCGCATGACACCGTTGTTGCGCAGGTGGCGCACCAGGGCGCGGGTATCGATGTCGCCGAGCACGGGAATTTTGTAGCGTTCGAGGTAGCCTTCCGCGACTTCCTGGGAACGCCAGTTGGAACTGACGCGCGAAAACTCGCGCACGATAAGTCCTTCGATGTACGGACGCGTGGCTTCGGCATCGTCGGAGTTGGTGCCGTAATTGCCGATCTCGGGGTTGGTGAGAACTACAATCTGCCCGGCGTAGGAGGGGTCGGTGAAAATTTCCTGGTAGCCGGTGATGGAGGTATTAAAAACAACTTCCCCGTAACATTCGCCTTTTGCGCCGTAGCCTTTGCCGTGGAAGATCCGTCCATCTTCCAACGCAAGGATTGCCTGCATTGCATCTCCGGGGTTTGGATTTTATTGATTTTATCAGGGAATGCGCGGGAGCATAAGAGGCGAGCCGCGAAAATTGTTCTGCACCGCGCGTGAGGCATAGTTACGAGAGAGTGTTTAGCGCTGATAGGGGTCCTTCGACTGCGGCGGCTAAGTGCCGCCTGCGCCCGGGATGACAAACGTTAAACCAATCAGCTCAGTATCAGAGCCGATGACAAACTGCATGAGCCCGCTCTCAGCATCAGTATGCTGACGGTAAGCGCAATCTACCGGTGGATAATCACTACCGCAGCTTGCCCAACTTGGCGACCGGCCAATATCCAAACACAGCTTTGCCGTAGATAAAGTCTTCATCCACCGGGCCGAAGTCGCGGCTGTCATTGGAAAGATTGCGATGATCGCCCAGCACAAAATAACAGTGCGGGGGCACGACGGTTTCAGGATAGGAGCGAACGTCTTCGTAGACGTCGGGGACGTAGGGCTCAGGCAGGCGATGCCCGTTGACGAACACCACGCCATCTTCGATCTTCACGCGGTCTCCGGCAACGGCCACCACACGCTTGATATAGCTCTTGGCGGTGTCGCGAGGATAACGAAAGACGACGACATCGCCGCGTTCGATGGGCTCCAGCTTGTAAACAAACTTGTTGATGAAGACGCGTTCCTGATCTTGGAGCGTGGGCATCATGCTGGTGCCCTCCACTTTGACCGGCTGGTACAGGAAGATGATGAAGAACGCCGATACCGCCAGCGAGATCACCATGTCACGCAGCCAGCCTGAGATCACCGGCTTCAGCTTTTTCGGCGCGGCAGAGGGAGGACCAGGTGGTGGTAAGACCGTGGAATTGTCTTCGTCGGGCACAGACTTCATCTTACTGGTTTAGACGGCTGGCCGTCAGTATGGTTTCGGTGACGCGAGGATAGGCCAGGGCCATCGACGTCTACTACTGCGCAGTGAAAGCGCGAACACAAATTGCTTCGGGCTGAATAAGAACACCTGCCGCCCCTACGGGACTCGTATATTTTTTCTTAGCCACCCAGCATTCCGCCTGCGGCTCCATGCTGGGCTAGACTCTTTCGCCCTGCGGGCTCGATTTTTAGACAGCAAAATTTCACTGGCAAATATCAAGCTTGTTCCCAACAAGTGCTTTGAGCTGCCACTTACCGTCGTCCCAGAAACCCTTCCAGCTTGCTGACCTCGGCGTTGGCTTGATCGAGGTAGCGGCGGGCCCGCTCCGTATCAGAGTTATCCAGCGCCTGCTTCGCTTTGGCCATGTCGGTGCGCATGCTGGCGCGTGCAGAGACCATGTCTCCACGCAAGCCCAGGCCGCTTTGGTGCATCTGCGCCTCCAACGCCTCGAGGCTGCTTTCGACCGCCGCTGCCCGGCTCTCCAGGTGATCGTCCTCAATCTCCATCGCGTCGAGGAGCTTCTTCTGTTGTTCCAAGGCGGCTTGTTGCTGCTGCGCGTCCGCATCCGCATTTGCGTTCGCCGCCGCCGATGGCGCTGCCATAGCGTTCATCCTGGCATGATTTGCCTTGGTGTCGGCGGCGGGAGGTTGCGGCGCCACAGCCTCGGCGGTGGGCTGGCTGGCAGCTGGAGTCGCCTGCGGCGGCGTTGGTGAGGGGGCGGCCGGCACGGGTTTTGGCGTTGTTGGCGGAACATTGCCTTCATTCATCGCCACCATTGCGGCTGCAGCGGCTTCATTCTGTTTGTGGATGCGATAAGCGCGGGCTCCGGCCAAGGTAGCCACTAACAGCACGATGGCGATGGCCAGGATCAAGAATGGATGACGCGATCCGACATCGCGTTTGAAACCAGTATCCGTCTGCATGGCAGCACTTACAGGAGTCGCGTTGGCACTCACTGCGGATTGGCTGACCGGCGCAGCCTGGCTGACCGGCGTCTGCCTGATCGCAGGCGCAACTTGAGCACCGGTGATCGTGGTTGCTCCTAACGGTGCGCTTTTCTCCGAACCAACTGACGCACACGATTCCCTGATCTGCGACAGCGCGTTGCGGAAGGCGTCGGCTGTCTGAAAACGCTCTGCCGGATTCTTAGCAACCGCCATCATGATCAGGTCGCTCAGCGGCTTCGGCAACGAGGACTGCACTTCAATGGGCGGCCGTGGAGTCTCTTTGATGTGCGCCTCCATGATGGAGTAGCTGCTGGTGGCGCTGAACATCCGCTTGCCGGTCACCATTTCGTACAGCGAAACGCCGACCGAGTACAAATCCGAGCGCGCATCGGTCGGTTGCGACTGCACCTGCTCGGGCGACATGTAGTCCAGCGACCCCAGCGTTGTGCCCGTCACAGTGAGCCCGAGATCGTTGCCCGAGCGCGCAATACCGAAGTCCATCAGCTTCAGAACGCCGCGCGGTGTCAGCATCATGTTGGCAGGCTTGATGTCGCGATGAATGACGCCCTTAGCGTGGGCGTAGCTCAACGCAGCCAGCACCTGATCGATGTAGTTCAATGCCTCGGCCGGCGGAAACGGCCCGCGCTCCAGGCGATGGGCCAGGGTATCGCCCTCGACGTACTCCATGACCATGATGAACTGGTTGTCGGCAGAGAAAGCGGTCCGAAGCGCCGCGATATTCGGATGATCGAGGCTGGCCAGCAGTTTGATCTCGCGCGAGAAACGGGCGGCGAGGTCGCCCTGATTGGCCAGGTCGGGGAGCAGCACCTTCATCGCTTCAATGCGATCGGAAATGAGGTTGCGCACCAGGAAGACCTGGCCCATGCCTCCGTGGCCAAGTTCGCGGATGATTTCGTAGTCGCCGATCTGTTTGCGTACGGGGTCGGTCATAGTAAACCTCAAGCTCCGAAGAGAGCAGCCCTCAAAATTCAGGATTGCATATGGATTTGCAATCGGGCTGGGACGGAGTAGCTACGTTGGGGGACACCGCATGCAAGGTTCGCTTGCACGGGAGCGGCGTAATTATGCGCTGGTCGCAGGTAAGGGTCAAGCGGAACGGGCGTCCGGCGATGGTGCAGTTTGTTCTTTTGTCATCCCGAGCGAGCTTTTTTTGCGAAGCGAGGGATCTGGGCGTGCTGATTCGCGCCGGCGCGCGAAAGGCACGCATCCCTATTCAAACTGCACCAACACCAGGCAGGCGTTCCACGGCCGGCGATTTGGGCAAAATCGTATTGCTCCACTAGAATGAATCAGAATTCCTGGTGAGGGCTGTTCCATGAAAAAAATTGCGCTGCTTGTGCTGACTGCCGCGTTGACCGTTGTTTGCTTTGCGCAGGGCGACCACGTGCCCGCTTATCATGACCACGCATTGCAGGCGGGAGACGCCATGCCCATCCTGCCTAAGGACGAGCTTTGGGGAGAGTCCTTCCAGTATCCGTACCAGGTGAAGAGTTATCAGCTGGCTGCCAAAATCCCCAGCGTGTTGTACCAGATGCCGTGTTACTGCTATTGCGAGCGCATCGGACACGGAAGCCTGCACAGCTGCTTCGAGACCACCCATGGAGCGCACTGCGGAATTTGCATGAAGGAAATGTTCTATGCGTACGAGCAGACGAAGCTGAAGAAGACGCCAGCCGAAATTCGGGCCGGTATTATCAAGGGCGACTGGAAGTCTGTCGATCTCGAGTCAGCGGCCAAGAACGACTGATTTTGCCATCGTTGCACGCCCGACTTTCCTGAGTTGACGACATCACAACTTGCGGGTATAACTCAGCACAACCAACCCATGTTGTGATTGGGTTTTGCGCAGCCCTGAGCAAATCCCCATCGCGATCAGCCCAAGGAAGCCAAAGGATGAAGAAAAAGACCGCGGTAAAAGGCAAGCAAACGACCGCTAAGCCCAAGGGCAATAATGACTTACGGTCATCCGCGGCAGCCTCAGAGATACGATCCCGGGGAAGTAAACCGATGAAGTTGACCGACGATCCTCGTTTTGCCCAAGCGGTACAAAACTATGAAGCTGGACTGAAGGCGCTGCAAGCGCACAAGTACGATCGCGCCAAGGCCTGCTTCGAGAAAGTAGTGGGTGGTCCGAGTCCCGAACTCGCCGATCGCGCTTCGGTCCATCTGAATAGTTGCAACCAGCAACTGACCCAGGCGGTCACCAACTTCAAGACGCCGGAAGAGCAATATGATTATGCCGTGTCGCTGATGAACATGGGCGACTACATGGGCGCGCGCGAGCATTTTGAAGCTCTCACCAAGAATGCGCCGAAGCTGGACTTCGTGTGGTATGGGCTGGCTACGCTGAACTGCTTGACCGGCCACTTCCCTGAAGCCATCTCCAGCTTGCATCAGGCGATTCGGCTGAACCCGGCCAATCGGTATCAGGCCCGCAACGATGGCGACTTCAAGAACCTGGCCGACGATCCCCGGTTCACCGAACTGCTTTATCCTGATACCAGTGCCGGCACTCCGTCTGCCCCAGACCAATGGAATTACTGACCGCATAGGGTCTGGCCGATAACCATGCAGAACCAATCCAATTCCCCCGTGTCGCGGGCCCTACGAGTTGTCGCCATGGGCGGCGGCACCGGACTGTCCACGCTCCTGCACGGCCTGAAAGAATATGTCGCCGCGACGGGAGACGCTTCACCTCCAGGCATCCTGCCACGCATCCATGATCTGTCGGCCGTGGTCACGGTGAGCGACGATGGCGGTTCCAGCGGCCGTCTGCGCAAAGAGTTAAACCTTCCGGCTCCGGGCGACGTGCGCAACTGCATTGTGGCTCTCTCGGAAGACGAGGCGCTGCTCTCGCGGCTCTTTCAATACCGCTTCCCTGCCGGCGAGGGCCTGGGCGGACACAACTTCGGCAATCTTTTTCTGTCGGCAATGACGGCGATCGCCGGAGATTTCAGCCAGGCAGTGAAGCACTCGTCGGAGATTCTGGCGACCCGAGGGCATATCTATCCCGCAACCACCAGCAATGCACAACTCTACGCCATCATGGACGACGGCTCGGTGGTCCGCGGGGAAACGAACATAACGGCAAGCCAGCGACGGATTGTCGAGTTACGCATGGCGCCCGCGAATGCCCGACCTTTACCCATGGCGCTGGAGGCAATTGAGAACGCAGACCTAATCACCATCGGCCCGGGTTCACTGTTCACCAGCCTGGTACCGAACTTGCTGGTGCGGGACGTATCGAAGGCAATAGCCAACAGCCGCGCCGTGAAGATCTTTGTGTGCAACCTGATGACCCAGGCTAATGAGAGCCTCGGTCTGACAGCGTCAGACCACATTCGCGCGCTCTACAAACATGCGCGTCATCAGTTCTTCGATTACGCCATGGTCAACCGAACTCCTGCATCGCCGGCGCTCGCCATGAAATACGCGGAACAGCAGCAGTCGCAGATCGAGACCGACGTGGATGCTATTGAGGCGCTCGGCGTGAAACCGATCCTGGGCGAGTATCTGCTGGAAGAAATGAATGCGCGCGAGGGATTGGTCGCCCGCCACAATACCCATCAGGTGGCACGCGACCTGCTGCAACTGATGATGGAATTAAGCGAGGCGCCGGTGACCGCCCTCCAGCGAGAACGGTGAGAATGTCTGGAACTGCGC